>NZ_CP137549.1:1200000-2400000 GCF_033335955.1 Streptomyces sp. N50 | reverse complement strand
CACCGACGCCGAGGTCCCCGTACCCCCGACGATCGAGCAGTGCAGCGCGGCCAGCGCTCCGCTGTCCCAGGAGAACAGGGCCGCCGTCTGCAGATCGGCACCCTCGGGCGAGAGCACGGCCGACGCCTTGACGTCGGCGGGCTCACCGAGCAGCAGATGCGCGAACGACACCGGATACACCCCGAGGTCCAGCAGCGCGCCCCCGCCCTGCGCCGGATCACGCAGCCGGTGCGAGGGCGGAAAGGGCCCAGCGAGCCCGAAGTCGGCCTGGATCGTGCGGACTTCACCGATGGCACCATCGTCGACCAGCGACTTCAGCCGCCGTACGAGCGGATTGCAGTACATCCACATGGCCTCCATGAGGAAGCTCCCGTGCTCACCCGCCAGTGCGACAAGTTCCGTCGCCTCGCGGGAGTTCAGGGTGAAGGCCTTCTCGACGAGCACGTTCCGCCCCGCCTCCAGGCAGAGACCGGCGGCCGTGCGGTGCGCCGAGTGCGGGGTTGCGACGTAGACGACATCGATGTCCCCGTCGTTCGCCAGCGCGTCCCAGCCGCCGTAGGCCCGCTCGATCCCGAACCGTTCCGCGAAGGCCTTCGCCGAGGCTTCCGTGCGCGAGGCCACCGCGACCAGGTCGGCGTCCGGCAGATCGACGAGCTCCGCCGCGAACGCGGCCGCGATCCCACCCGTGGCCAGGACTCCCCAGCGCACCCTCTGTTCCGTCATCGCGGCCCCACCCTCGCTCACCAGACCCTCGGCACCCTGTACGAGCTGAGAGCATAGGTGGCGGATCACTCGGAGAGGGAGGGGCACATGCCCGAGCAGGGGGCGCAGACGCCGGCCGTGCCGCAGTCCGCCGTAGCGTCGTCACCGTCATCGCTCAAGGCGACCCGTCGCGCGGGCCTCCTCATGATCCTCGTCCTCGGCGGCCTCACGGCGACCCCGCCGCTGTCGATGGACATGTACCTCCCCGCGCTCCCGGCGGTCACCCGCTCCCTGCACGCCCCCGCCGCGACCGTCCAGCTCACGCTCACCGCCTGCCTCGCGGGCATGGCGCTGGGCCAGCTGGCGGTGGGCCCGATGAGCGACAAGTGGGGCCGCCGACGCCCGCTGCTGACCGGCCTGGCCGTCTACGTCGTCGCGACCGCCCTGTGCGCGATCGCGCCGAACGTCGAGTCCCTGGTCGCCTTCCGCCTGGTCCAGGGCCTGGCGGGCGCGGCCGGAATAGTGATCGCGAGGGCGGTCGTCCGCGACCTGTACGACGGCGTGGCGATGGCCCGCTTCTTCTCCACCCTGATGCTGGTCTCCGGGGTGGCCCCGATCGTCGCGCCGCTGGTGGGCGGCCAGATCCTGCGGGTCACGGACTGGCGGGGTGTGTTCGTGGTCCTGACGTTCGTCGGCATGGCGCTCGCGGTCCTCGTCTGGACCCGCCTCCCCGAGACCCTCGCCCCGGCGGACCGCCACGCGGGCGGCACGGCGGAGGCCCTGCGCGGCATGCGCGCCCTTCTGGCCGACCTCCCCTTCACGGGCTACATGCTCACGGGCGGCTTCTCCTTCGCCGCGTTGTTCGCGTACATCTCGGCGTCTCCTTTCGTCGTCCAGGAGATCTACGGAGCGACCCCGCAGACCTTCAGCCTCCTCTTCGGCATCAACTCGGTGGGCCTGGTGGCAGTGGGCCAGATCAACGGCAAGCTGCTGGTGGGCAGGGTGTCGATGGACAAGGTCCTGGGCGCGGGCCTGGCGGTGGTGGTGCTGGCGGCGACGGCGCTGCTGCTGATGGCGACGGGAGCGTTCGGGGAGGTGGGCCTGGTCCCGGTCGCGGCGGCCCTGTTCGTCCTGATGTCGGCGATGGGCGTGACCCTCCCCAACGCCCAGACCCTGGCGCTGATGCGCACGCGCCACTCGGCGGGTTCGGCTTCCGCCCTGCTGGGCACGTCATCCTTCTTGATAGGTGCGATCGCCTCCCCGCTGGTCGGCATCGCGGGCGAGCACACGGCCGTCCCGATGGCGGTTGTCCAACTGGTGGCCGCACTGGTGGCGGTGGCCTGCTTCGTGGGAATGTGCCGTCCTTGGAACACACGTACGACCGCGGAGGGAGTGGGGAGCTGAGCGCCCCGAGACTGCGCAACGACACCCCGGAAAAGGCCGGCCTCGACCCCGAGGAACTCCGCCACCTGATCCGGCAGGCCCACGACCTCACCACCGGCGACCGTCCCTGGGCGGCGGGCACCGTCGTGGTGGCCGGCCGCGGCCCGGTGATCGCCGTGGAGGAGGCGGCGGGCTGGGCCGTACGGTATTCGGCCTACGACCCGGAGACCGACCGGGGCGTCGAGCTGCCGCCGGCTTCGCGCGTCGCCGCCACGGTCGACACCCCCTTCGACCTGGCTTCCGTGACCAAGCTGTTCACGGCGGTGGCGGCGATGCAGCAGATCGAGCGGGGCACGCTGGGCATCGACGCGAGGGTGGGCGCGTACCTGCCGGACTTCCGGGCCGCGGCCCGCCACGGCATCACCGTCCGCCAGCTCCTCACCCACACCTCGGGCCTGCGCCCCGAACTCCCGCTCTACGACTGTGCCGACGACGCCGAACGCCTGTCGATGCTCCGAACGGAGGCGCCGGTGGGGGAGCCGGGCGAGTACGTCTACTCGGACCTGAACCTCCTCCTGCTCCAGTTCGTCCTGGAACGCGTCAGCGGCCGCACGCTGGACGTCCTCATCCACGACGGCATCACCCGCCCGCTGGGCATGACGTCCACGGACTTCGGCCCGTGCCCCGGCGCGGCGGCGACGGAGGACCAGCGCCGGCCGTGGGCCAAGGTGGACCGGGGCATGCTGCGGGGCGTCGTCCACGACGAGAACGCGTGGGCGCTGGGCGGGGTGGCCGGTCACGCGGGCCTCTTCTCGACGGGGCGCGACCTGGCGATCTTCTGCCGCACGTTGCTGGCGGGGGGTTCCTACGGCCCCGCTCGCATCCTCGGCGCGGATTTCGTGGAGCTGCTGCTGACCCCGCCGGGGCTCGGCTTCGGGGTTGATCAGGCTTGGTTCATGGGGGAGTTGGCGGGGCGGGGGGCCGTGGGGCACACCGGGTTCACGGGGACGTCGGTGGTGCTGGATCCGGCTACGGACACGTTCCTGGTCCTGCTGGCCAACACCGTGCATCCGCGGAGGCGGGGGGCGGACAGTGGGCCTCGGGCGGCTGCGGGGACGAGGGTGGCTCGGGCGGTTCGGGGGTGAGGGGGTAGGGGGTGCGGGGTGGTGCCGGTTGTGTTGTTGGGTGCGGGTCCGGTGGGGGCTGGTCGCGCAGTTCCCCGCGCCCCTTCGAAGGCGGGGCGGTGTTGGAGAGGTGCGGGTGGTGGGGGTTTTGGCTTGTCGAGTTGGCGGGTCGGGCGGCGTTTTTGAGCCGAGCTCCTCCATTGCCCCGTCATGGGTGGTGGGTGGGCACAGGCCTCGGGGGTCTGGGGGCGGAGCCCCCAGGGACGTCGGCATCAGCTCCGGGCAACTTAGAATCGGCGGGTGAACGACCCCGTTGCGCCCGCCGAAACCCTCCGTAATGCTCTAGCCCGGTTGCTCGACGGGCTTCCGCCCAGGCAGGCCTCCGGGGCTGTGGAGCGCCTGATCGCCAATTACCGGGGGGCCACCCCGACCGACGCCCCGATCCTGCGGGACCGCGCGGACGTGGCGGCCTACGCGGCGTACCGGATGCCGGCGACCTTCGAAGCCGTACGTTCCGCACTGGACGCCTTCGCGGACGCCGTACCCGACTGGGCCCCGCAGGGACATGTGGACGTAGGCGGTGGGACCGGCGCCGCCACCTGGGCCGCCGCCGCGACCTGGGACGGCGACCGCCCGGTGACCGTCCTCGACTGGGCCGAGCCCGCACTCGCCCTGGGCAAGGAGATCGCCGCCGCCAACCCGGCACTGGGCAGGGTCAGTTGGCAGCGCGCCCGCATCGGCTCCGCGCTCACCCTCGACCCCACCGACCTCGTCACCGTCTCCTACGTCCTCAACGAACTCACCGCCCCCGACCGCACCGCCCTCGTCGACGCCGCCGCAGCCGCGGCCCAGGCGGTCGTGATCGTCGAGGCAGGCACCCCCGCCGGTTACGCCCGCGTCATCGAGGCCCGGGACAGACTGATCGCCGCCGGTTTCCACATCGCCGCCCCCTGCCCCCACAGCGCCGCCTGCCCGATCACCCCCGGCGAGGACTGGTGCCACTTCTCGGCACGGGTCAGCCGTTCCTCCCTGCACCGCCAGGTCAAGGGCGGCTCCCTGCCGTACGAGGACGAGAAGTTCAGCTACGTGGCCGCCGCCCGCTTCCCCGTCGAACCCGCCCCCGCCCGCGTCGTACGCCGCCCGCAGATCCGCAAGGGCCAGGTACTCCTCGACCTCTGCGAGACCGACGAACAGCTGCGCCGCACGACGGTCACCAAACGCCACGGCGACCAGTACAAGGCGGCACGGAACGTGAGCTGGGGAGACCCCTGGCCAGACCCCTGGCCGGAAAAAGCGTGACACTTCCGCCGAAACTGTCACACGTGTGTCTCGTCCCACCCACCCCGGATACGGGGTCCCGCCTCTCAGGGCGCAGGATGGTGGGACCATAGGGGAAGTTCTCCGCACAACGGCAAGACGGCAAGGCGACAACAGCAGGGCGAGGAGATAGATGAGCGCGACGTTCGGTGGCCGGACCGGTCGGCAGGGCAAACTCTCCTCGTGGCTGCGCGGACGCCGCCCGCAGGAGGCCCCCGACGACGGCAGCGGACGCGAGGCGCTGCTGCTGGCCGCCGCCGAGGCCGGGCTGCCGCTCGCCCCCGCCGCGCACCCCGCCCCGGGCTACCGATGTTCGTGCGACCGTGTGGGCTGCCCCACACCGGCCCGCCACCCCGTGTCGTTCGCCTGGCAGACGCAGTCCACCACCGACCGCGCGCAGATCGAGCGCTGGGCCCGCCATCAGCCGCAGGCCAACTTCATCACCGCGACCGGCATGGTCAACGACGTCCTGGACGTCCCCCTCGAAGCGGGCCACGAGGCGCTGGAGCGGCTGCTCGCCGCCGGTGTCGAGGTCGGCCCGGTCGCCGCGAGCGACGACGGACGGCTGCTCTTCTTCACCCTCACCCGCGGCACCCCCGAGGACGAGGACGAGTGGTGGCCGTGCGAACTGGACTGCCACCCCGAGACGATGGACGAACACCCCGGCCTGCGCTGGCACTGCCGCGGCTCCTACGTCCTCGTCCCCCCGGCCCAACTCCCCGGTGAGAACCAGTCGGTTCACTGGGTACGCGGCCCCGAGCACCCCCTGCCCGACCCACTGACCCTCCTCGAAACCCTCACGGACGCCTGCGCCCGCCACGCGGGAGCGGAACCGGACCACGCGAACTCGGCCTGGCCCCTGGGCCGTTGACCTCCTGAGGTCGGCCACCCCGCGAGGAGGTCAGCCGCCCTGCGCCGAGGTCAGCCCCTCGATCCGCCCCAGCACCGACACCTTCCCGCCCCGCTTGGGGTCCAACGCGACCTCGTTGGAGATGAGTTGGAGGGTGAGGGACTGCTCCACCTCACCCGTCGTCAGCGCCTGGACGTCCTTGTTCTGGGTCGGCACCGACGTGCCCTCGGCCGCGGTCTCCTTCTGGAAGTACCGCGTGGTGAAGAACACCAGCGCCCCGCCGTCCGCCGTACGCAGCGCCAGCGGCGCGTAGTCGCCGCTCGTCAGCGGCTGGTCGAGGAACTGGACGGCCAGGCCGGGCTTGGTGGCCTTCTCCCGGTCCGCACGCCACGCGCTGGTGTGCGTCCCGTCCGCGAAGTCCGTCCCGCCGCTCTTCAGATACGTCGCGTAGCTCTGGCTCAACTCGCCGGGCGCGACGGCCAGTTCGGCCGAGTCCGCCGGTACGGCCTCGGCCCAGCCGTCCTTGTCGGTCTTGAACTTCGGTACGGCGGTGGGCGCGAGCAGCGTCAGATACGCCACCTGCCAGGGCTCGGCGAGGTCGTTGCGCGTGAAGACCAGCAACCACCGGGCCGCGCCACCCTTGTTGGCGGCGGTGTCGGCCACGAACCAGCGCGGCCAGCCGGCCTTCTTCGGGATGGTGAACTTCGCGTCCGTCAGCTTCAGCGGCGAGTAATTCGGGTTCCCGGACGGCGAGTTGGTGTGCCCCGCCTTCAGCCGCGCCGCGTCGATGTCACCGAGCGCGCCGGTGACATGAGCGGCGTCCAGGGAACTGTCGTACGCCTTGTCGGCCGCGTTGTACGCGGTCGTGAACTGCTGGAGCGCCGTCGCGGCCTCGGCGCGGGTGGTGGCCGGGAGGACCTCCCGCTCGCCGTGGACCACCACGCAACCGCTCGCCGTCAGCGACAAAGCGGTCACCGAGGCCGCTATCAGTACGCGCCGGTCAAGCCTGCGGAGCCTTCGAGGGCTGCGATCCCTGCTCATCAGGTGTCTTCACCTTCCCCTTCCCGGAGGCGAACCCTACCGGGGCGAAGAACAGGGCGAGCGTGGGGACCAGGTACAGCAGCCACACCGTGATCTGCAGGACGGTCGGGTCCGGCTGGAAGTTGAAGACACCCTTCAGGAGGGTGCCGTACCAGCTGTCCGGTGGGATCGTGTCACTGATGTCGAACGCCAGCTTCGTCAGCCCCGGCAGCCAGTCGGCCTCCTGCAGGTCGTGGAAGCCGTAGGCCAATACCCCCGCCGCGACGACGACCAGCATCGCCCCGGTCCAGGTGAAGAACTTCGCGAGGTTGATCTTCAGCGCCCCGCAATAGAACAGCCACCCCAGGAACACCGCCGTGGCCAGCCCCAGTCCTACGCCGACCAGCGGACGCGGGGTCCCGTCGCTCGCCGCGTGCACCGACGCCCACACGAACAGCGCGGTCTCCAGCCCCTCGCGGCCGACGGCGAGGAACGCGGTGGCGACCAGCGCGCCCGTGCCCATCGCGAGCGCCGCGTCCAGCTTGCCGTGCAGTTCGGTCTTCAGGTGCCGGGCGGTGCGCCGCATCCAGAACACCATCCACGTCACCAGACCGACCGCGAGGATCGACAGCGAGCCGCCGAGCGCCTCCTGCGCCTCGAACGTCATCTCCTGCGAACCGAATTCGAGCGCGCACCCGAACCCCATCGCGATGAGGACGGCGACGACGATGCCGATCCAGATCGGCTTCAGCGCGTCGCGCCGGTCCGTCTTGACGAGATAGGCGATCAGGATGCAGACGACGAGACTGGCCTCCAGCCCCTCGCGCAGACCGATCAGATAGTTCGAGAACACGGTCTACGACTCCTTCGCGTCCTGGGAGAACAGCGTGCTGCCCCACCAGTCGTCCTTGTCGCGGACGCCCGGCGGGACGGCGAAGACCGCCGAACCCACGTGCTGGATGTACTCGTTGAGCGCGTCGGACGCCGACAGCTTCCGCTGCAGCGGGATGAATCCCTTGCGCACGTCACGCTGGTAGGCCAGGAAGAACAGGCCCGCTTCGAGCCGGCCGAGGCCGTCGGTGCCGTCGGTGAAGGAGTAGCCCCGGCGCAGGATCGTGACCCCGCTGTTGGAGTCGGGGTGCGCGAGCCGCACATGCGCGTCGGGCTTCATCGCCTTCAGGAACGGCGCGTCGTGCTCCTTCGCCTTGCCGACCGGCGCGCCCTCGCCCTTGTCCCGCCCGAAGACGTCCTCCTGCTCCTGGAGCGACGTCCGGTCCCAGGTCTCGATGTTCATCCGGATCCGCCGGGCGACGAGATACGAACCCCCGCTCATCCAGGCCGAGTTGGCGCCGCCGTCACCGTCCCCGACCCACACGAACTTCTTCAGCCGGTCGGTCTCGGTCCCCGCGATGTTGCGGGTGCCGTCCTTGAACCCCATGAGATTGCGGGGGTTTGAGCCCCCGGGGTCGTGGACGACGTCTTCCCGAAGCCGAGTTGGGACCACCGGATGGCGACCTTGCCGAAGCCGATGCGCGCCAGGTTGCGGATCGCGTGCACGGCGACCTGCGGATCGTCCGCACAGGCCTGGACACAAAGGTCCCCGCCCGTACGGGACTTGTCGAAGTTGTCGCCGGGGAACTGCGGCAGATCGACGAGGGCGTCAGGCCGACTGCCGCTGAGCCCGAAGTGCTCGAAGAACGACGGCCCGAAGCCGATCGTCAGCGTCAGCCGCGAGGGTTTCAGCCCCAACGCCTCACCGGTGTCGTCCGGCGGCGCCTCGGCGAGCCCGCCGTAGGCCCCGTCGCCGACCGCGTGCCCACCGGTCATCCGGCGGGCGGCGGCCGTCCAGTCCTTCAGCATCCGCACGAACTCGGCGCGGTCGTCGGTCTTCACGTCGAACGCGGCGAAGTGCAGCCGGTCCTGGACGGGCGTGGCGATACCGGCCTGGTTGGCGCCGTGGAAGGCGACCGCGGCACCGGTGTCGGCACCGGCCGGATCGACGTCGTCGCCGACCCGGGTCATCGCGACCGCACCACCGGCCGCGACGGCACCGAGCGCAAGCCCGGCACCGCCCCAGCCGATGAGCGAACGACGCGAGGGAGAACCGTTCTCCTGAACTTCGGTCATCTCAGGCCTACTTCACGACGGCGGCGGCGAGCTTGGACAGCGGCTCCGCAAGGGCGTTGACCGCGTCCGACAGCTCCTTGCGCTGGTCCGCGGTGACCTTGTCGTACGACACGAAGCCGTCCGAGGTCGAGGTCGAGCGGTACTTGTCGAGCAGCGTGTTGAGCGCCGCGAACTGCTTGTCCAGTTCGGCGGTCAGGGAGGCGTCGTTCTTCCGCGCGACCGGCTTCAGCAGCTCGTACGCCTTCTGCGCGCCTTCGACGTTGGCCTTGAAGTCGCTCAGGTCGGTGTGCGAGTAACGGTCCTCCTCACCGGTGACCTTGCCGGTGGCGACCTCGTCGAGGAGTTCCTTGGCGCCGTTGGCCATGGAGGTCGGGGTGATCTCGGCCTTGCCGACGCGCTTCTGCCAGTCCTTCAGGTCCGTGACCAACTCGGCGGCGAGGGCCTTCTGTTCGGCACCGGTCTTCTTGTCGACCCACAGCGCCTTCTCCAGCGCGTGCCAGCCGGTCCACTTCTGGCCCTTCTCCAGGTCGTTGACGCGGGTGTCGGTCTTCGGGTCGATGTCCCCGAACGACTCGGCGATCGGCTCGGTGGCCTCCCAGCCGTAACGGGAGGGCGCGTAGGCGTTCTTGGCGGCGGTGAGGTCGCCCGCCTTGATGGCGTTGGCGAAGGTCTCCACCTTCGGGAGCGTCGCGTCGGCCTGCTCCTGCGCGTACTCGCGGTAGGCGGCGACGGCGGCGTCCAGCTTCGGGTCCCGCTTGGCGACCGAGCCTCCGGTGACGGTGAGCTTCTGCCGCACACCGTGCCCCTTCATGCCAGGCCGGCAGGCGATCTCGTACGACCCCGCCTTCACCTCGGCGGTGAGCGTGTACTTGGTCCCCGGCCCGATGTTCTCCTTCTCGGAGACGATCCGGTCGTCCGGGAAGAGGATCTCGACCTCGGTCGCCTTCGAGCCGGTGTTCTCGATCTTCAGCGTGACCTGCCCGGCCGGGATCGACTTCGCGGAGGTCGTGCACTTGGAGTCGGCCGCGGTCACCTGGATCGCGTCCCCGTCCTTGGCGTCGCTCTTCGCGGTGCACGCCGTGACGGCGGTCAGTGCGGCCGCGGCGGCGACGGCGGTGGCGACGGGAAGTCGGACGGCACGCATGCAGGCTCCAAGCGGGAGAGTGTGGTGAGGCTGCCCTAACTTACCTGAGGCTTACCTCAGTCATACCCGCCCGGTCGGGTATTCACCGCCCACAGAAAAATCACAGACACGGCTTGATCTCGCTGGCGGAAAACGAATACCAAGGGGCGGTCAAGGAAAGGTCAAGCGGGCCGTTTTGGCGTCACCACGACCGCCCCCGTGCGCGGATGCGGGAACACCTCAACCGGCTGGTCATAGACGTCCGAAAGCAACGCCTCGGTGAACACGTCCTCCGGTGGACCCTCGGCGGCGACACGACCGGCGCGCAGGATCGCGACCCGGTGCGCGTAGGCGGCGGCCAGCGCGAGATCGTGCAGCACCACGACCACCGCGTCCCCCGCGTGCGCCCTTTCCCGGCACAGCCGCAGGACCAGTTCCTGGTGCCGGAGATCGAGCGCGGCGGTCGGCTCGTCGAGCAACAGCAGAGGCGCCCGCTGGGCCAGCACCCGCGCAAGCGCGACCCGGGCCCGCTCCCCACCACTGAGCGCCGAGAACGGCCGCAGCGCGAAGTCCGTCACCTCCGCCCGCGCCATCGCCTCCGCTACGGCGATCTCGTCCTCGGCGGGGCTGGTGGCATGCGGCGCCCGCCCCATCCGCACGACGTCCTCGACCGTGAACGGAAAGGAGAGCGTGGCCGATTGAGGAAGCACGGCCCGCCGCAGGGCGAGTTCGGGAGCGGACCACTCCGTGGCGGGGCATCCGTTGATCCGGACGACCCCGGCGGACGACGTCAGATCCGCGGCGAGGGCCCCCAACAGGGTTGATTTCCCTGCCCCGTTGGGCCCGACAAGTGCGAGCACCTCGCCGGCACGGACAGACACGGAGACGCCGTGGAGGACTTTGCGCCCGCCGAGTTGGACGTGCAGGTCATCGGCCTCGGCGAGAACGTCTCCCGGTTCGGCGGGGGAGGGGGGTGCGGGTCGGCTGCGGAGGAGTCTCATGCGTGGGCTCCTTGAGTGGGAGGGTTGGCGGGTGGTGCCGGTTGTGCGTTGGCGCGGGCCCGGTGGGGGCTGGTCGCGCAGTTCCCCGCGCCCCTTAAAAGCGCAGGCCGACCGGTGTTTTTAGGGGCGCGGGGAACTGCGCGCTCAGCCCCCACCGGCCCGCAGCCCCCGACGCACATCCCGTGGCAGTCTCGACCGGGAAACGGGCGGATCACGCCCAACCCCCCTGCCTGCGCCGCGTCCTCCGCAGCAGCCAGAAGAAGAACGGGCTGCCGAGCAATGCAGTCAGAACACCCAGCGGAAGTTCCGCCGGCGCCGCGATCGTCCGGGCCGTCAGATCCGCGGCCAGCAACACCAGCGCGCCCAACAGCGCACTGGCCGGGATCAGAAACCGGTGCCCGGGCCCCGCCGCCATGCGGAGCAGGTGCGGCACGACCAGCCCCACGAAACTGATGATCCCGGACACGCTGACCGCCGCCGCCGTGAGGAGCGCGATGACCAGCACCAGGACGATCCGGAGCCGCTCGACGTCAACTCCCAAGTGACGCGCGGGGCGTTCACCGAGCGCGAGGAGGTCGAGCCGGCCGGCGTGCAGTGGCGCGACGGCCAGGCCGATCACCGCACACGGAAGGATCGCGAGAACCTTCGGCCAGGTCGCCTGGGAGAGCGAACCGAGCTGCCAGAAGGTGATCTGGTTGACGGCCGCCGTGTCCGCGAAGAACAGGAACAGCCCGATCAGCGCCCCCGCGAACGCGTTCAGCGCGATCCCGGTGAGGATCAACGTCACGACCTCCGTACGCCCGCCCGAGCGCGACATCGCGTAGACGAGCAGCACCGTGGCGAGCCCCGAGACGAACGCCACCGCCGACACCGTCCACGTCCCCAGGAAGTCCAGCCCGAACGCGATCACCGCGACCGCCCCCGCCGCCGCCCCCGAGGACACCCCGATGACCCCGGGTTCCGCGAGCGGATTCCCGAACACACCCTGCATCAACGCCCCCGCACACCCCAGCGAGGCCCCGACAAGCAGCGCGAGCACGATCCGCGGGAAACGCACGTTCCAGAGGACCGACTCCGGTACGCGGTCCAACGACCGCCCACCGAGCCCGAGTTGATGCTGCACCGACGCCAGGACGTCCCCGGTCGGAATCGGATACGCGCCCAGTCCGGCGGCCACCGGCACCAGCACGAGCAGCGCGACCACCAGCCCGACGGTGAGCATCCAGCCCGTACTGCGCCTTCTTCGTACGGGAGTTGCCGCGACGTCGGTCTCAACCCCCTTCTCCAGCACGGTCATTCGCTCCCGCCCCCGTACAACTGGTCCACCAGCGACTTGAGCACCTGGTCGGTACGCGGCCCGTAGTTGAGGAGCACCCCGTCCTCGATCGACACGACCCGCCGGTTCATCCCGGCCGGGGTCTGCGCGACACCGGGGATCTTCACCAGGCCGTCGATCCCGCCGACCGACTCAAGTCCCTTGGTCATGACGAGAATCGCGTCGGGCGCGGCCTGCGCGAGCGCCTCGGTGGTGATGGCGGTGAAGTCCTTCTTCAGGCCGGACTCCGCGCCCGCGTCGACCGCCCCGGCCGCCTCCAGGAGCGAGGTCGCCCCCGACCCCTTGCCGCCGATCAGATACACGGACGCGGACCCGCGCAGATACAGGAACGCGACCCGCGGCTTCTCCTTGTGCCGCGGAATCGCCTCGCGTACGGCAGCGATCCGGTCCTCGGAGCGCTTGGTCAACTCCTTCCCCGCGGCCGGTACACCGAGCGCGTCGGCCACCGCCTGGATACGCGGACCGACATCGGCCAGCCCCTTCGCCGGGTCGACGACGAGGACCGGAACGCCGGCCGCACGGATCTGGCCCATCGCCTCGGACGGTCCGGTGGTCGTCTCCGCGAGGACGAGATCGGGCTTGAGGGACAGCACGCTCTCCGCCGAGACGTCGTGGTTGCGGGTCACCAGGGGGAGTTTCGCGGCCTGTTGGAAGGTCGCGGTGATGTCCCGGGCCACGACGCGCCCGCCGAGCCCGAGCGTGAACACGATCTCGCTGAGGCTGCCGGAGAGCGGGACGATACGCCGCGCGTTCTTGACGGTGACCGTCTTGCCGTCGGCGGACCGGACAGTGACCGGGAGTTGGGGGTCCGGGGCGTCGGTCAGCGGCTCCACGCGGTTGGCCGGTGCGGAGGCCTTCGCCGAGGCGCCGGTCGCGGACGTGGCCGCGCCCCCGCATCCGGTGAGCGTGAGCGCGAGCACGGACAACAGTGCTCCCGCCAGTCGTGTGCGCAAGCGTGGCACGGTCCCGTCCGTCTCTCTCGGCATCTCTCGATATCTCTCGGGCACTGTCGTTCCAGGTGAGGAAAGCTTAGGTTAGCCTTACCTTCGTTCGCTACCGGCAGTCGTCATCCGGAGGACCCACCCATGCCCGCGCGCCCAAGAGCCCTGGTCACCGTGTTGTGCGCGGCGATTCTGGGTGCCCTCCTCCCCGCGGCCCTCGCCCACGCCGAGAGCCGTACCGTGCAGGGCGGCCGGCTCGACTGGGGCATCAAGTCCTCGTTCCAGAGCTATGTCACCGGGCCCATCGCGAACGGGAGTTACTCCCTCACGGGCGGCGCGGCGACCGTGGGCAGCAGCCAGTTCCGCTTCCCCTCGGCGACGGGTTCGTACGACGGCTCGACGGGCGCGTTCCGCTCGTCCTTCGCGGGCGGGGTGCACTTCGTCGGCCACAGGAAGACCGACGGCAGCTACGAACTCGACCTCACCCTGAGCCGCCCCACGGTCCGTATCTCGGGCTCCACCGGCACCCTCTACCTGGACATCACCAGCAAGGCGAAGGGCACGGGGACGGTCACGACGTCCTCTCAAGTGCCCTTCGCCTCCCTCGCGTTGGGCGGCATCGACATGAAGGGCGGCGGCAACGCGGTCGTCCTCAACAACCTGCCCGCCACGCTCACCGCACAGGGCGCGAAGTCCTTCGCCGGGTACTACACGGCGGGTACGGCGCTGGACCCGGTGAGTCTCTCGGCGGACGTGAAGGCCGCGGCCACCAAGACCGCCACGCCCACCCCGGCACCCACCAGGTCCGCCGCGAAGAAGGATCCGCAAAAGACGCAGAGCGGTGCGATCGCGGACGGCGCCGTCGACTGGGGCGTGCGCCGCACCTTCCGGGAGTACGTCACCGGGGACATCGCCAAGGGCAAGTGGACGTTGTCGGCCGGAGCCGAGGACGGCGGCGCGCTCTTCCGCTTCCCGGGCGGTGAAGGGACCTACAAGAACGGGGAGTTGACGGCCTCGTTCAAGGGCGCGGTGCGCTTCACCGGCGCGGAGGGCCTCGATCTGAAACTCAGCGGTGTCCGGGCGACGGTCGAGGACGGCAAGGGCACGCTCTACGCCGACGTCACCGGAACCGATGGCGCGGGCGCCGACTTCACCGGCAAGAAGGTTCCGCTGGTCACCTTCGCGGCCAAGGGCCTCAAGGCGACCAAGGGCCTGGTGAAGGTCACCGAGGCCCCCGCGAAACTCACCGCGCAGGGCGTGAAGGCCTTCGGCGGGATGTACCCGGCGGGCACGGCCATGGACCCGGTGTCGGTGGCCGTAGCCCTCACCGACGACGCGAAGTTGCCCGCGCTGCCCGACCTCGGCACCACGCCCACGGCGAGCGAGACCCCTGAGGAGCAGTCGGCCGGCCCCTCGGTGTCCGCGGAGCCGGTCGCCGACAACTCAGGTGGCGGCAACGGCAGTTCGGCCGCGTTGCCGATCAGTCTGGCGGCCGGTGCCGTGCTGGTGGCGGCAGCGGTGTCGGTGCTGATCGTCCGCAGGCGCCGCGCCAGTCCGGCGGCAGCCGAAGTCGCCACATCCGAAGCGGACTAACCCCCTTACCCGGTCCGCCGGTTGGTGGACCATGCCCCCGAACCCAAGGAGAACCACGGTCATGCCCGTCAGACGCCCCCGACTTTCCTTCGCCCTCGCCGCGGCCGTCGCGACCGCCGCCGCGTTCGGCGCCACGGCGCTCGCCACGACCACCGCGTCGGCGGCCGAAGTCCCGCTCAGCGGCTACGAGTTGACCTGGGGCATCAAGCAGTCGTACCGCACGTACGTGAGCACCTACGCGCAGGGCTCCTTCACCGCCACCGACGGCGCCTCGCAGGCCGCGAACAACGGCGCGTTCACCTTCACCGAGGGCACGGGCACCTACGACACCACCAGCCACGCCGTGCACCTGACCTTCAAGGGCACCGTCACCGCCAAGTCGACGCTGCACGGCTTCGTACGGGAGATGTCCGACTTCCAGTACGACAGCGCGGCGGGCACCCTCACCGCCGACCTCGTCGCGGACGGCGGCACCAAGCAGCAGGACGTGACGCTCGCGACGGTCGCCGCACCGACCAGCCAGGACCTGAAGGACCTCGCCACCACGCTCACCGCCGCCGCGGGCACGTTCCTCGGCAGCGACACGTACGCGAACGCGGCCGGTGACCCGCTGTCGGCGGTCAAGCCGGTGTCGACGACGTCCCCGACTCCGAGCACGCCCGTATCGCCGACGCCGTCGCAGCCGACGTCCCCGCCCGCGACCACCCCGCCGGCCACGACCACCCCGACCACCCCGACCACCACGCCCCCCGGCAGCGAAAGCCCCTCGGACACGGCCTCCCAACCGGCCGCCACCGAGGGCGAGATCGCGGACGGCAAGCTCGACTGGGGCGTGAAGGAGTCCTTCCGTTCCTACGTGGTGGGCAGCGTCGCCAACGGCAAAATAACCGCGTCGGACGGCGCGACCCAGGCGGCGGGCAACGGCGTCTTCACCTTCACCGACGCGACCGGCACTTACGACACCGACGCCGACACCCTCTCCGCCGCGTTCGAGGGCGCGGTGAACTTCAAGGGCCATGAGGACAACGGCACTTACGGCCTCGACCTCACCTTCACCGACCTCAAGGCGACCCTCGACAACGGCTCCGGCGAACTGACGGCGGACGTGACGAGCCTGGGCGAGAAGTCCGAGGACGTGGTCCTGGCCGACCTGAAGGCGGGTTCGACGGACCTCACCGCGAAGAACGACGTCATCACCCTCGACGACGTCACCGCGACCTTGACCGCGGCCGGCGCGAAGGCCTTCGGCGGCTTCTACCAGACCGGCGCCGAACTCGACCCCCTCGACCTCTCGGTGGCCCTGACGACGGACGCGACCCTCCCCTCGGACGGCTCGTCATCGACGACCGGCACGGGCTCTTCCGGAAGCTCCGGCAGCACCGCCAACTCCGGTACGACAGGCTCGACTTCGGGCGGCGGCGTCACCGGCTCCACGACGGGCGACGTGAACGGCTCGCTGGCCTCGACCGGTTCCGAGCTCCCGGCGGCGGCCCTGGGCACGGCGGCCGCGGTGACCGTGGCGGCGGGCACGGGCGTGGTGTTCGCGATGCGCAGGCGGCGTACGGAGGCGTAAGACTGTGCCCCGTGGACATCAGGGGGCACAGAGAGTTCCTGCCGGAGGACGGACTGGTGCTGGCCGTGACAGGCCGGCCCGGTCCGTCCCCGCTGCGTTTCGGGACGGTGGAGCCCCCACCTGGGATGACCTCGCCGCCCGCGCGGTGTTTGAATGCCCCCGTGACTGACTACGACGTACTGCGTGTCTTCTGCGGCCCCAGCGGCGGATACGGCAACGAACTCGGCGTCGTCCGCGAGGGTTCCGTCATGCCGGACCCGGACGAGCGGCAGGTGTTCGCCGGGAAACTCGGCTTCAGCGAGACCGTGTTCGTCGACGACCCCGAGCGCGGAGTCATCGACATCTACACCCCGACCACGCGCCTGCCCTTCGCCGGCCACCCCTGCGTCGGCACGGCCTGGCTCCTGGACATCCCCGAACTGGTCACCCCCGCAGGCATCGTGGGCGCCCGCCTCGACGGAGAGTTCAGCTGGATCGAGGCCCTCCCGGAGTGGGCCCCACCCCGAACCCTCCGCCAGTACGCCACCGCCCCCGAGGTCGACGCCCTCCCCGTCCCCCCACCCGGCGAGTGGATCTACGCCTGGGCCTGGGAGGACGAGGCAGCGGGCCGCGTCCGCGCCCGCGCCTTCCCCGGTCGGGACGACGGCATCCACGAGGACGAGGCGACGGGCGCGGCGGCGCTGTTGTTGACGGACCAGTTGGGCAGGGCTCTCAACATCACGCAGGGGGCGGGTTCCCAGATCCTCACGGCACCGCAGCCCGGGGGTTGGGTGGAGGTCGGCGGCCGGGTGTTCCTGGAACGCTGACCCCTTCGACACCGGTGGGTGCGTCCGGCCCGTGCGGTCACGCGGAGAGCGGAAACTCCTCACCCAACGCCCGGAACACCCCGGTGTTCAACGCGAACGCCCGCTTGCACTCGGCCACGATCCGCTGCTTCTCCAGATCATCGACCCGAACCTCATCCAGCAGTTCGCGGTAACTCCGCTTGAACGCCGCCGGGTTCCCGATCCCCTCGAACACGTAGAACCGCACCCCGTCCCCCTTACGGGAGAACCCCCAGGTCCGCTCCGCCTTGTCCCGGATGATCTGCCCGCCGGAGAGATCCCCGAGGTAACGGGTGTAGTGGTGGGCGATGTACCCCGCCGGCCACTCCTCGGCGCACTCCCGCACCCGGTCCGCGTAGGCCCGCGTGGCAGGGAGCGCGGTCAGCCCGGACCGCCACTCCGCACCCCGCAGATGCG
This sequence comes from Streptomyces sp. N50, assembly GCF_033335955.1. GTDB lineage: Bacteria > Actinomycetota > Actinomycetes > Streptomycetales > Streptomycetaceae > Streptomyces. The sequence goes on along the minus strand of NZ_CP137549.1, from coordinate 2,382,669 downwards.
CGAGGTCCCGCTCCAGCGCCGGCAGCCGGAACAACTCGGCCCGGATGAACGCCCCGGCCACCGGATCCGCCGCGAGCCGCTCCGCCCCGGTCTCCAACGCCTCGTAGACGAACCACAGTTGCTCGGTGTACCGGGCGTACGCGTCCACGCCCAGCCGGCCGCCGAGCAGATCGCTCATGAAGGTGGAGGTCTCTGCCTCCACGTGCTGTTCGTGGGACGCGGTGCGGATGACTGTCGAGAAGGAGTCCATGAGCCCTATCCTCTAAGGTAAGGCTTACCTAAGTCAACAGGTTGCCGACACTCTGTCGGTAAAAGCGTACAAGAAAAACGGCCCGCCCCACGAGGGAGCGAGCCGCCATGATCAGCGAGGGAGCCCTCAGGGCAGCGTGAGAACCTCCGCCCCCGTCTCCGTCACCACCAGCGTGTGCTCGAACTGCGCCGTCCGCTTCCGGTCCTTCGTGACGACCGTCCACCCGTCGTCCCACATGTCGTACTCGTACGTCCCCAGCGTCAGCATCGGCTCGATCGTGAACGTCATCCCGGGCTGGATGACCGTCGTCGCGTGCGGGCTGTCGTAGTGCGGGACGATCAGGCCGGAGTGGAAGGACGAGTTGATGCCGTGGCCGGTGAAGTCCCGGACCACGCCGTAGCCGAAGCGCTTGGCGTACGACTCGATGACCCGGCCGATGATGTTGATCTGCCGGCCCGGCCGGACCGCCTTGATCGCGCGGTCCAGGGACTCACGCGTGCGCTCGACCAGCAGCCTGGACTCCTCGTCGACGTCACCGACCAGGTAGGTCGCGTTGTTGTCGCCGTGCACCCCGCCGATGTACGCCGTCACGTCGAGGTTGATGATGTCGCCGTCGCGCAGCACCGTGGAGTCCGGAATGCCGTGGCAGATCACCTCGTTGAGCGAGGTGCACAGGGACTTGGGGAAGCCGCGGTAGCCGAGCGTGGACGGATAGGCGCCGTGGTCGCACATGTACTCGTGCGCGACCTTGTCGATCTCGTCCGTGGTCACCCCCGGCGAGATGATCTTCGCGGCCTCCGCCATCGCCCGCGCGGCGATCCGCCCGGCGACGCGCATCGCCTCGATCGTCTCGGGGGTCTGCACCTCCGGCCCGGTGTACGGGGTCGGCGCGGGCTTGCCGACGTACTCGGGGCGACGGATGTTTCCGGGCACGGGACGGGTGGGGGAGAGCTCCCCTGGTACGAGCAGCGACTGGCCAGACATGCCAGCGAGTCTAACCAGCGGACATGGGGGAACATGGCCGTAGGGAAAGGAGCCGTTGATGGCCCTGTTCAAGAAGCGCACGGTCGGGAAGCCCGGCGAGTGGTACTACTGCCTCGAACACAAGAAGGTCGAGGAGGGGCCGGAGTGCCCCGCCAAGGACCGGTTCGGGCCGTACACCACCCGCGCCGAGGCCGAACACGCGATGGAGACGGCCCGCGAGCGCAACCTGGAGTGGGAGAACGACCCCAAGTGGCACGACGCGGCCAAGGGGAACACCGACGACTGATCAGTCCCCGGCCGGGGACGTCGAGGGAGCGGGCGAGGGTGCGGGAGAGGGCGAGGAAGCGGGAGAGGGTGCGGGCGGGGGAGTCGGCGCCGCGCGTCGCGCCTTCAGCCGTAGCGCGTGCTCGTCCGTCCTCGCGTCGTACGACATCAGCTTCGGCAGTCCTGCGGCCAGCAGCCCCACCGCGCCGACGCACATCAGCCCGCCCGCCCACACCGACGTCCGCACCCCGGACAGGGCGGCCATGCCACCGGATCTGACCTGGCCCAGCTGCGGGCCCACCGAGTAGGACAGCAGCTCGATCCCGGCGAGCCTGCCGCGCAGCTCGTCCGGGATCGTCTGGTTCCAGATGACCCCGCGGAAGATGCCGCTGACCATGTCGCAGCCGCCCGCGACGGTGAGGAACAGCAGCACCAGCCACACGTTCCCGACCGCGCCCGCGCAGGCGATCGCCGCGCCCCACAACGCCGCCGCCAGCACCACCATCCGCCCGTGCCGGTGGATCCGGGACGTCCAGCCGCTGGTCACACTCACCAGCAGGGCACCGGCCGGGACGGTCGAGTACATCAGCCCCAGCGCCCACGGCGCGTGCAGATCATCGGCGAGGAACGGCAGCACCGCGAGCGGCATCGCGAAGAACATCGCCGCGAGGTCGATGGCGTACGTACCCAGGAGTTCCTTGCGGCTCCAGGCGTACCGGGCGCCCTCGGCGATGGACCTCAGCGACGGCTTGCGCGCCTCGTGGGCGCCGGGCGAGGCGGCGATACGGAAGATCAGGACCACGGAGATCCCATACGTCACCGTGTCCGCCGCGAACGCGTACGGCAGCCCCGCGAACGCCACGACCACGCCCGCCACCGCCGGTCCGGTGACCCCGCCGACCGTCCAGCGCAGGGAGTTGAGCGCGGAGGCGGCCGTCATGTGCTCGTGCGCCACGATCCGCGGCCACAGGGAGTCCAGCGCGGGCCGCTGGATCGCGCCGAGCACGGAGGTCAGGGCGGCGATCACATACAGCGGCCACAGGGCGGGCCGCGGCAACAACGAGTTGAACAGCAACGCCCCGCACAGCACGCCCAGTCCGACCTCGGTCCACACGATCAGCTTCCGCTTGTCCCACGCGTCGGCGAGGGCGCCTCCGTAGAGCCCGAACACGATGAGGGGGACCAGTTCCACGGCTCCGACCGCGCCCACCGCCGCGGCGGAGCCGGTGAGTTCCTTGATCTGCACCGGGAGCGCGACGAACGTCAGGAAGCTGCCGAAACTCGAAACCAGGCCCGCGACCCAGAGCCTGCGGAAGTCGGCGGAGGCGTGCCAGGGGGTCAGGTCGGGGAGGAGGGCGCGGAGGCCTGTGGGGGGTTCGGCGGGGGGATCGGCGGGGGGAACAGGGGGATCCGTGCTGTCGGTCACGAGGGGCAATGGTCGGGGTGGGGGGTGGGGGTGGCAAGCGGATTTTTTGGGGGGCTTCGGGCGGGGTGACTGGATTAGGTGGGGGTGTTGGGCGGTCGGGCGGTGGGGTGGGCAGCTGGTGGTGGCCGGGTGGGGTGGGGAGTTGGGGGTGGCCGGGTGGGGTGGGGAGTTGGGGGTGGCCGGGTGGTGTGGGGAGTTGGTGGTGACGAGCTGCCTCGGTCGCTTGGGGGCGGCGGTCTGGCACCGCTTTCCGTGTCCCGTTGTTGACGGGCCGAGACGTGTGGGTGGCCTGCGGCGGTCTGGCACCGCTCTTCTCATCCACTTTTCCCAACTGGCCAAGGCCGGCGGGCGGGTGGGCACCTGGTGGCGGTGCCGATGCGCTGCGGTCACTTGGAGGCGGCGGGGGCGTGGTCCCGCTTTGCTCGTCCACTTCTCAACCGCCCTAGACGGGTGGGTGGGTGGGAAACTGGCGGCGGTGACTGCCCGCCACGGTCACTTGGGAGGAGACGGTGGCCTCGTCCCGTGCTTCTCGTCCACCTCTCAACTGACCGAGACGGGTGGGTGGGTGGGAAACCTCTTACCAAGGCGCAGGCGGCGGTGCCGTCAAATGGTCCGTCAGGCGGGACAAGCGGTCACGGAAACGCCGGCGCCCCCGCGTCACCGGCAACACATTCTCCCCGGCCGCCGCGCTCACGAGGTGCTGCACGGTGTCCAGGTCCAGGTCAGTTCCCGGCGGTACAGGGAGCGACTCGTGGGCCAGGGAGGCGAGTTCACGGTCACCGGAGCCCAGCGCGAGGACGGTCGCCCCGGCCCGGCGGGCATCGTGCACCCGTTCCAGGAGCGGGTCACCGGGGCCCTCGGGGGACACCACCAGCAGCGTCTCCCCACGCCGGGCCGCCTCGATCCGGCCGAGCCCGACCGCCAGGTGCGCCGGATCCGAGGGACGCGCGTCGTGCCGTACAAGAGTCGGCGCCAACTCCGGCGTACCCGACCAGGCCGCCTCGTCGACGAGATGCGCCGCGAGATGCCACGGCTCATACGCGGGCGTACCCACCAGCAGCAACCCGCCCCCGTGCGACACCACCGACCCGCGCAACACCCCCGCGAACCGTCGTGTCGCCCCCAACCACTCGGTCCCGGCGAGCACTTCACGCAACAGCGCAACCCGTACGGCATCCATGTCCGCGCATCCTGCCCCAACCGGCCGTTCGTGACGTGGAGTTCACCACGAATTCGCCCAACTTGGGGATGGTGCGGGCTCATAGGCCGCACAAGGAGTCACCTCATGACAGAAACCACAGAAGCAACCACAGAAGCAACCACAGAAGTAACCGTCCCCTTCGTCGCCGGCCAGGGAGGCTACGCGAGCTACCGGATCCCGGCCGTCGTGGTCAGCGCCGCCGGCACCGTCCTGGCGTTCTGCGAGGGCCGCGTCGACTCCGCGAGCGACCACGGCCACATCGAGATCGTCCTGCGGCGCTCCACGGACGGCGGCCGCACCTGGGGCCCGATCACCGCCGCCGCCACCAACGGCCCCCACCTCGCGGGCAACCCCGCCCCCGTCGTCCTCGACACCGGCCGCGTCCTGCTCGTGTACGTCCGCGCGACCGCCACCGCCACCGAGGACGCCATCCTGCGCGGCCAGGTGCCGGCGGCCGACGGGCGCCGGATCTGGGTGCGCTACAGCGACGACGACGGTGTCACCTGGTCGAGTTCGAAGGAGATCACCGCCCAGGTGAAGAAGCCCGAGTGGCGCTGGTACGCCACCACGCCCGGCCACGCGATCCAGCTGAGCACCGGCCGGGTGGTCGTCGCCGCCAACCACACGATCCCGCCCACCGGAAAGGACGTAGGAAACGAGGCGAAGTACAACAGCGGCCACTGTCTGCTCAGCGACGACAAGGGCGAGACCTGGTCCATCGGCTACGTCGACGAGAACCCGGACGGCTACGTCAACTGCAACGAGACCACCGCCGCCGAACTCCCGGACGGGCGCGTCTACTTCAACACCCGCAACGACGCGACGGCCCCCGGCCACCGCGCCGACGCGTACTCGGCGGACGGCGGCACCACCCTGGTGAAGCCCTTCCGCCCGCAGGCCGGCCTCACCGCCCCCGTCTGCGAGGCCAGCGTCCTCCAACTCCGCGACCCCGACGTGCTGTTGTACTCCGGCCCCGGCGACCCGGCCGCCCGCGCCCTGATGACCCTGCGCGCCTCCACCGACGCCGGCACCACCTGGCGCCCGGTGCACACGGTCGACGGACTGCCCGCCGCCTACTCCGACCTCGTACGCGTCGACGACGACACGGTCGGACTCCTCTACGAGACCGGCGACTTCGGGCCGTACGAGACGATCACGTTCCGACGGGTCCCCGTGACGGACCTCACCTGAGCCGATAAGGGTGCGGAGGCGGACGTAAAGTCGGCCCATGACCTCTACCGACAGTGCTGCACAGACCCCCGCGACGGACTCCGCGGCCGCCCCCGCGAAGGCCCCCGCCAAGGACCCGTGGGACCTCCCCGACGTCTCCGGACTGGTCGTCGGCGTGCTCGGCGGGACCGGGCCGCAGGGCAAGGGCCTCGCCTACCGGCTGGCCAAGGCCGGCCAGAAGGTGATCATCGGCTCCCGCGCCGCCGACCGCGCGCAGGCCGCCGCCGACGAACTCGGCCACGGGGTCGAGGGCGCCGACAACGCCGAGACCGCGCGCCGCAGCGACGTCGTGATCGTCGCCGTGCCCTGGGACGGCCACGGCAAGACCCTGGAGTCGTTGCGCGAGGAGTTGGCCGGCAAGCTCGTCGTCGACTGCGTCAACCCGCTCGGCTTCGACAAGAAGGGCGCCTACGCGCTGAAGCCGGAGGAGGGCAGCGCCGCCGAACAGGCCGCCGCCCTGCTGCCCGACTCGCGGGTCGCCGCCGCCTTCCACCACCTGTCGGCGGTGCTGCTCATGGACCAGGAGATCGCCGAGATCGACACGGACGTGATGGTCCTGGGCGAGGAGCGCGCCGACGTCGAGATCGTGCAGGCGCTGGCCGGCCGTATCCCCGGCATGCGCGGTGTCTTCGCCGGCCGGCTGCGCAACGCCCACCAGGTGGAGTCCCTGGTCGCGAACCTGATCTCCGTCAACCGCCGCTACAAGGCCCACGCGGGACTGCGCGTCACGGACGTCTGAGCGGGTGGGGGACACTGGGACACTGGTGGCGACCGACCCCACCAGTGTCCCCCAGTGCCCTCTTCCACTGTGCCTTCGTTCTGCCGACAGGAGCCGACCCCATGCCCCGCCTCGCCCTCTACGCCCTCGTCGTCTGCCTGCTCGCCGTGGCCGCGGCGGTCGTCTCCTTCGTGGAGGGCAGCTTGCTCGGGATCGTGTGGGTCCTGCTCGCGGGCCTCTCGTCCAACATGTGCTGGTACTACCTGAAGCGCGGCCGTGCCGCCTAGCGCCAGAACTGGTAGAGGCTGTAGCCGTTCGACGTCTGCCAGTCGCTGACGCCCAGCCCCCGCAGGATCGCGTCGATCATGTCGAAGAACTCCCGGTTGATCGACGGCACCCACAGCAGCGCGAACACGAACAGCAGGCCGAACGGCGCGAACGGCTCGACCTGCCGCTTGATGTCGTTCGACAGCCAGGGCTCGATCACGCCGTAGCCGTCCAGGCCCGGCACCGGCAGGAAGTTCAGGATCGCCGCGGTCACCTGGAGCAGGGCCAGGAAGGCCAGCGCGTACTGGAAGTCGGCCGGCACCCCGTCGAGTGCGTGCAGCCAGAAAGGCGCCGTGCAGACCGCCGCGAACAGCACGTTCGTCAGCGGGCCCGCCGCCGAGATCAGGCTGTGCTTCCACCGGCCGTGAATGCGGCCCCGCTCGATGAACACCGCGCCGCCCGGCAGACCGATGCCGCCCATGATGACGAAGATCACCGGGAGCACGATGCTGAGCAGGGCGTGCGTGTACTTCATCGGGTTGAGGGTCAGATAGCCCTTCGAGCCGATCGAGATGTCACCGCTGTGCAGGGCGGTGCGGGCGTGCGCGTACTCGTGCAGACACAGGGAGACGATCCAGGCCGCCGTCACGAACAGGAACACGGCGACGCCCGGCTGCTCGGCGAACCCGGTCCAGGTGGCCCAGCCGGTCACCGCCGTGACAGCCAGGATCCCGAGGAAGACGGGACTGATCCGCCGGTCACTGGGGCGGGTGGTGGTGGCGGTCATGGGGCGGGCTCCCTGCTGGGTCGGTGGACGCGAAGCCCGACGGTACCGGGCACTAGGGGAAAACGTCTCGCGAGCGGCCGTCGGTTCCGGGGAAGGTAGGGAAGGTATGCGGGCGGGAGACGTGGGCGGGGGACAGGGGAAGGTGGGGACATGGGACTCTGACACGCGTCCTACGACCCCGTCACCCCTCGGGGTTTCTCGGGAGGGGGGCTTCCCCGGGGCCGTCGTACCGCGTCCGGCGCCGCGCCGCCGTAACCCCGTGACCGCTTTCCACGCCACCGGAGACAATGGACCCCGTGCGCTACCGCATTCTCGGCACCACCCAGGCACTCCGCCCCGACGGCACCCCCGTCCCGGTCGGCGGGGCGCGGCTGCGCGCCCTGCTCACCGTGCTCGCCCTGCGCCCCGGCAAGGCCGTGACCGCGAGCTTCCTGGTGGACGAGGTGTGGGGCGTGGACACGCCCGCCGACGCGACCGGCGCGCTCCAGGCGCTGGTGGGCAGGCTGCGCCGGGCGCTCGGCGCCGACGCGATCACCTCGGCGGAGAGCGGGTACCGGCTGGCCGCCGCCCCCGAGGACATCGACCTGCACCGTTTCGAGCGGCTGACGGGGGAGGGACTGCGGGCGCTGGCCGACGGCAACCCGCGAAGGCGGCCGAGGTCCTGGACGACGCGCTCGCCCTGTGGAACGGCCCGGCCCTGGCCGACCTCCCCGACCGCACGGCGGAGGCGGCCCGCTGGGAGACCCGTCACCTCGACGCCCGCCGAGCCCGCCTCACCGCGGCCGTCTCCCTCGGCGACGCGGACACCGCCCTCCCCGAACTGACCGCCCTCTGCGACACCCACCCCCTCGACGAACCCCTCCAGTCCCTACGCCTCCGAGCCCTCCGCGCCACAGGCCGCACAGCGGAGGCACTGGCCGCCTACGAGGACGTACGCCAGCTGCTGGCGGACCGGCTGGGCTCCGACCCGGGTCCCGAACTGCGGGCGCTGCACGGGGAGTTGTTGAGCCCGTGGGACGGTGGGTCCGGTGGCCGCGGCGGACTCGGTGGGCCTCCTGGCGGCCGTGCCGGGTTCGACGGACCTGGCGCCTCCGACGGCCTCGCCGGACCGGGCGACGGCTACGGCCCAGGCCCTCGCGGCGGGTCCGCCGGCAACGCCGGTCACCGCAGCCCCGGCACCGACGTCCCCGCCCCCGCCAACAGCACCCCGGCCCCTCCCACCCCCGGCGGGCTCCCCACCCCACCCCCCGGCAACCTCCGCGCCCGTCTCACCTCCTTCGTCGGCCGGGAGGCCGACATCGACGTCATCCGGGGGGACCTCGCGTCCGCCCGGCTCGTGACGCTGCTCGGGCCCGGTGGGGCCGGGAAGACGCGGCTGTCGCAGGAGGCCGCCGAAGGCGTGCGGGACGCGGCCCGGGACGGGGTGTGGCTGGCCGAACTCGCCCCCGTGGACGACCCCGACGCCGTACCGACGGCCGTGCTCACGGCAGTTGGTGCGCGCGAGACCGTGATGTACGGCGCCGGCGCCGAGGCGATCCGGGCCGCCGGCGGCGAGCGGCACGACGCCCCCGTCGACCGCCTCGCCGAACACTGCGGCAGCCGCCGGATGCTGATCGTCCTCGACAACTGCGAGCACGTCGTGGACGCCGCCGCCCGCCTCGTGGAGACCCTGCTGGAGCGCTGCCCCGGCCTCACCGTGCTCGCCACCAGCCGCGAACCCCTGGGCGTACCGGGCGAGTTGCTGCGCCCGGTGGAACCCTTGCCCGACCCCGTCGCGCTCCGGCTGCTCGCCGACCGGGGCGGCGCCGCCCGGCCGGGGTTCAGCGTCGAGGACGACCCCGAGGCCTGCGCCGAGATCTGCCGGCGGCTCGACGGGCTGCCCCTCGCCATCGAGCTGGCGGCCGCCCGGCTGAGGATGCTGACGCCGCGTCAGATCGCCGACCGCCTCGACGACCGCTTCCGCCTGCTCACCTCCGGCAGCCGCACCCTGCTGCCCCGCCAGCAGACCCTGCGGGCCGTCGTCGACTGGTCCTGGGACCTCCTCGACGCGGACGAACGGGACGTGCTGACCACCCTGTCCGTCTTCGCCGGCGGCTGCGACCTCGCCGCCGCCGAGGCCGTGTGCGGGCCGGTCGCGTTCGAGACGCTCGGCTCCCTCGTCGACAAGTCCCTTGTGGTGGCGGCCCCTTCGGGCGAGGGGGAGATGCGCTACCGGCTCCTGGAGACCGTCGCCGAGTACGCGGGCGAACGCCTCGACGAGGCCGGCCGCCGCCCCCGCGCCGAGCGCGCCCACCTGACGTACTACCGCGAACTCGCCCGCACCACCGACCCGTTGCTGCGCGGCCCCGGCCAACTCGCCGCCGTAGGACGGCTGGAGCTCGAGTACGAGAACCTCCGCACCGCCCTGCGGCACGCCGTCGCCGAGCGCGACGAGCAGGAGGCCATCTGCCTCGTCCTGTCGCTGGTCTGGTACTGGCAGATGCGCGACGTCCGCATCGAGGCCCGCAACTGGTGCGTCGAGGTGATGGCGCTGGGCCCCGACCCCTTCACCGCCCCCGTCCGGCGCGCCGAACCCGTCTGGCAGCGCTGCACCGACGTCCCGCCCCCGCTCACCGGCGAACTCCTCACCGAGGCCAGGCGCGGGGTCCACCTCGCCCATCTGGGCTGGATGGACACGGAGTTGGAGGCCTGGGAGGCACCGGCGGCGAAGGAGAAACTCCGCCTGATCACCGAGGTCTACGAACCCGGCCACCCGCAGACCTGCCGCACCCCCGGCATGCTCTGGTTCTACGCCGTGCTGATGACCGGCAACGTGGAGCGGCTGCCGGGCATCCTCGAAGCCGCCGTCCGCACCTGCCGGGCCACCCCCGGCATGGAGTGGGAGCTGGCCACCACCCTCCAGATGCGCGCCAACATGCTCGCCAACCGCAGCGACTGGGCGGGCGACGCGGTCCGCGACGCCGACGAGTCGCTGGAGATCTTCCGCCGCCTCGGCGACGCCTGGGGCACCGCAGAGGCGCTCTCCGCGCGGGCCGAAGCCCGGGAACGCATCGGCGAGTTCGGGCTCGCCGCCGCCGACTACGAGGCCGCGATCGAACACGCCGAACGGCTCGGCGCGCACGGTCAGACGGCCGTGCTCGGCGCCCGGCTCGGCAGCGTGCTCGTCGAGGGCGGCGAGGCCGAGCGGGGCGAGCGCATCCTGCGCGAGGTGGTCGAGAAGCAGCCGTACGGCGGGGGCAACGAGGCGATGCCCGCCGCCCGGATGTTCCTCGCGGGCTACCTCGCCATGACCGGCCGGCCCGCCGAGGCGCGTGAGCAACTGCGCCTGCTGCGCGAGCAGTTCACCATCTCCCACTTCGTCGTCTTCGACGCGTACATCCTCGGCCTGGAGGCCTGGGTGGCGACGGTCGACGACGACTACGACGAGGCCCTGGACAAGATCCGGCGGGCCCTGCACCGCGCGGGCGACCCGCTGTCCGAGGCCATCGCCCCGCACATGACCCCGCTGTACCTGGGACTGGCCGCGATCGCCCTCGCCGAGACCGACGGCGGCGGCCGGGCCCGTGACGCCGTCCGCTGCCTCGTCACGGCGCGGGCGCTGTTGCCGTCCGGGCATGTCGCGACGTCGATGGAGCGCGAGGTCTACCTCCAGGCCGAGCGGCACGCGCGCGCCGCACTCGGTGACGAGGCCTACGAGACCTGCGCGGCCGGGTACGCCGAAGGCGACGGCCTCTCCCTGGAGGAGGCCGTCGCCCTGGTGTGACGCCGACGCGTACCGGTGGGACGCGACTGTGGTGCGTACCGGTCCGGCGCGGTCAGGTCTTGGTGCGGAACTTGTAGATGGCGATCGGGGCCATCACCGCGGTGAGCCCCACCGACCAGGCCAGCGTCAGCAGCACACCGTGGGCGACCGGGCCGCCCACCATCAGCCCGCGGGCCGCGTCCGCCAGGGAGGACAGCGGGTTGTAGTCGGTGAACTTCTGCAGCCAGCCCGGCATCGACCCGGTCGGCGCGAAGATCGACGAGCCGAACTGGAGCGGCATCAGGAACAGGAAGCCCATGGCCTGCACGGACTGCGCGCTCTTCATGGTCACGCCGAGGGTGATGAACACCCACATCAGGGCCGAGCCGAACACCGCGGACAGCCCGATCGCGGCGAACATGCCGCCCCAGCGGTGGATGTCGAAGCCGACGAGGACGCCGACGACCATCAGCACGGCGCACGCGACCAGCATGCGCATGATCTCGACCACGATCTTGGCGACCAGCACCGAACCGCGCCCGATGGGCAGCGACCGGAACCGGTCCATGACCCCGCTGTTGAAGTCGGTGTTGAAGCCGGTGCCCACCCCCTGGGCCATGTTCATGCCCATCATGGCGAGCAGACCGGGCACGACGTACTGCACGTACGCGTGCTGCCCGCCGCCGAGCGACTGCCCGATCGAGCCGCCGAAGACGTACACGAACAGCAGCGTGAAGATGACCGGGAACAGGATGGCGTCGAACATCGACTCCGGGTCCTGCCGGATCCACAGCAGGTTGCGGCGGATCAGCGCGCCGGTGTGGCGCAGATGGTTGCGCAGCGGGATACGGGGATCCGCCGTCGAGACGTCGGCGGGGCGCACGGCGATGGCGCTCATACGGCGACCTCCTCGCGGTCGTTGGTGGGCACGGAGTCCTGCGGGGCACTGGCGCGGTGTCCGGTGAGGGACAGGAACACCTCGTCCAGGCTGGGGAGTTCGGTGGTGATGGAGGCGATGGTGAGACCGCGGGCGCTCACCGCGCCGACGACGGCGGTCAGTTGCTCGTCGCTGAGGATCGGCACCAGGACGGTCCCGCTCTCCACGTCCACGGTGACGGTGGCCAGCCCGGTGATGCCCAGCTCGTCCAACGCCCGTGCCAGCGGCCGCAGTTGCAGCGGATCGGTCGGTCGGATGCGCAGCGCCCGTCCGCCGACCTTCGCCTTCAGCTCGTCGATCCCGCCGTTGGCGATGACCTTGCCGTGGTCCACCACGGTCAGCTCGGAGGCGAGCGCCTCGGCCTCCTCCATGTACTGGGTGGTGAGCAGCACGGTCACGCCGCCGCCGACCATGGACCGCACCTCGTCCCACACCTCCATGCGGGTGCGGGGGTCAAGGCCGGTGGTCGGTTCGTCGAGGAACAGCACCTGAGGGTGCCCGATCATCGAGGCGGCCAGGTCGAGCCGCCGCCGCATACCGCCGGAGTAGGTACTGGCGGGCCGCTTGGCGGCATCCGTCAGCGAGAACCGCTCCAGCAGCTCGTCGGCCCGGGCCCGTGAGTCTTTACGGGACAGGTCGAGCAGCCGCCCGATCATGTACAGGTTCTCCCAGCCCGGGAGCTTCTCGTCCACGGAGGCGTACTGGCCGGTGAGGCCTATCACCCGGCGCAGCTGGCGGGGCTGGCGCAGGACGTCGTAGCCGGCGACGGTGGCCTCGCCGGCGGTGGGGGCGAGCAGCGTGGACAGGATCCGTACGAGGGTGGTCTTACCGGCACCGTTCGGCCCGAGCACACCCATCACGGTGCCCTCCCGGACGTCCAGGTCGACGCCGTCCAGCGCCTTGGTCTCGCCGTAGTGCTTGACCAGCCCCCGCACGGACACGGCCGTGCCGCCGGAATTCTTGTCGATTCGCGTCATGTGGATGACAGTGCCAGGGCCGACCGACAGAACGCCTACATCCCACCGACAGCCGCCGACAGTCACCTACAAAGCGCCGATCGGCGAAAACAGGCCTGTCCGGCACCTCTCAACGCAGGCCCGCATTGTTCAGCCCGTCCGGCGTTTGAGGAGGAGGCCCCTTCAGGGCCGACGGGGGTCTGGGGGCGGAGCCCCCAGGGGCGGGCGGCAGGCGACAAAGGGGCAGCCCCGCCGACGGGGGAAGATCGGCGGGGCTGCATGGTGCCGCAGTGGCTCAGAACCGGTCAGTGGACGGAGTGCTCCTCAAGGGGGAACGTTCCGCCGACGACATCCTCCGCAAACGCCTTCGCCGCGTTGCCCATGACCTCGCGCAGGTTGGCGTACTGCTTGACGAACTTCGGCATCTTCCCGCCGGTAAGCCCCAGCATGTCGGTCCACACCAACACCTGCGCGTCCGTCTCGACCCCGGCCCCGATCCCCACCGTAGGAATGTGCAGCACCCGAGTCACCTCAGCCGCCAACTCAGCCGGCACCAGCTCAAGGACAACGGCGAACGCCCCCGCGTCCTGCACGGACTTCGCGTCCCGCAGCAACTGCTGAGCCGCCTCCTCGCCCCGCCCCTGCACCCGGTACCCCATCGAGTTCACGGACTGCGGAGTGAGCCCGATGTGCGCCATCACCGGAATCCCGGACTCGACGAGCAGCCGGATCTGCTCGTGCGACCGCTCACCGCCCTCCAGCTTCACGGCCCCCACGCCCGCCTCCTTCACCAGCCGGGTCGCCGAGCGCAGCGCCTGCACCGGACCCTCCTGGTAGGACCCGAACGGCAGGTCCGCGACGATCAGCGCACGGCTCGTACCGCGTACGACGGCCGCGGACAGCATGGCCATCTCGTCCAGCGTGACCGGCACGGTCGACTCGTACCCGAGATGGCAGTTCCCCGCCGAGTCCCCGACGAGCATGACCGGGATCCCGGCCTCGTCGAAGACGGACGCGGTCATCGCGTCGTAGGCGGTGAGCATGGGCCACTTCTCGCCGCGTTCCTTGGCGAGAGCGATGTCCCGGACGGTGATGCGTCGTGTGCCCTTGCCTCCGTACAGCGCCTTGCTGCCGTCGGAGGAGCTGGTCTTCCCAGCCTGGGCAGCCGAAAGCTGCGTCATTGCAACGGCTCCTTCGTCATCTCGAGGCGCCCTCACGGCGTCCCCGGATCCCCTCCATGGTGGCACCTCGTGCCACAGAGGGCCAGAGGGACCCCAGTCATCCGCATCACGTGAGGAGGCATGCGTGAGGAGTCATACGTAAGGCCTGAGTAAAATATTTACGATACGGCACGGACCCGTATCGTAATTGGCCCGCGGCTCCCTAGTCTGGACCGCATGACCACTCCACCCGTCCCTGGCACCCGGATACCCGAAGCGGTGCACCGCCGCCGCTGGGCCATCCTCGGCGTGCTGATGCTGAGCCTGCTCATCGTGGTGCTCGACAACTCGATCCTCAACGTCGCCATCAAGACCATCTCCACCCCGGCCCCGACCGGCCTGGGCGCGACACAGAGCGAGCTGGAGTGGGCGATCAACGCCTACACCCTCGTCTTCGCCGGCCTGCTCTTCACCGCGGGCCTCCTCGGTGACCGCATCGGCCGCAAGAAGGTCCTGCTCGGCGGGCTCGTCGTGTTCGGCATCGGCTCCGCGCTCGCCGCCGAGTCCGGCTCGCCGGACCAACTCATCGGCTACCGCGCCCTGATGGCCCTCGGCGCGGCCTTCGTGATGCCCGCCACCCTCGCCGTCCTCATGAACGTCTTCGAGCGCGACGAGCAGCCCAAGGCCATCGGCATCTGGGCCGGCGGCGTCGGCCTCGCCATCGCGATCGGCCCGATCACCGGCGGCGTGCTCCTCGACCACTTCTGGTGGGGCTCGGTCTTCCTGATCAACGTGCCGATCGTGCTGATCGCCCTCGCCCTGATGATCTGGCTGGTCCCCGACTCCCGCGACCCGAAGCCCGGCCGCCTCGACCCGGTCGGCGTCGTCCTGTCCGTCGTAGGCCTCGTCCTGCTGGTCTACGGCATCATCGAGGGCGGCGAGCTGGCCGACTTCACGGCGCCCAAGGTGCTGGCGACGATCATCGCCGGTGTCGTGGTGCTCGCCGGGTTCGTCTGGTTCGAGAAGCGCAGCGACCACCCGTCGATCGACGTCACGTACTTCAAGAACAAGGTGTTCTCGGCCGCGATCGCCGCCATCGCGCTGGTCTTCTTCGCGCTGATGGGCGTGACCTTCTTCTCGGTCTTCTACACCCAGAGCGTGCGCGGCTACTCGCCGCTGCAGACCGGCCTGTTGATGCTGCCGCTGGCCGCCGCGCAGATGATCTTCGCACCGCGGGCCCGGCTGGTCGTCAACCGGTTCGGCAACAAGATCACGACCGGCGTCGGCCTGCTGCTGCTCGCCGGGATGCTCGCCGCCTTCGCGACCCTCAAGGCGGACACGCCGATCTGGATCCTGGAGGTCATCTTCTTCCTCATGGGCGCGGGCATGGCCCACGTCATGACCCCGACCAGTGTCGTGATCATGCAGGCCCTGCCGCGTGAGAAGGCGGGCTCCGCGTCCGCGCTGAGCAACACCTTCCGCCAGGTCGGCGGCGCCCTCGGCATCGCCGTCCTCGGCTCGGTGCTGTCCACGGCGTACCGCAACGGCATCGAGGGCAAGCTCGGCTCGGTCCCGGCCGCCCTGCGCGACACCGCCGGCGAGTCCATCGAGGCCACCCTCGGTGTCGCCGCGAAGCTCGGCCCGCAGGGTAAGGCCCTGGTCACCCCGGCCAACGACGCCTTCCTGCACGCCATGCACGTGACCGCCCTGTGCGGCGCGGGCGTCGCGATCGTCGGCGCCGTAGTGGCGTTCCTCTTCCTGCCCGGCAAGCCGCCGGTGCCTCAAGAGGGCAAGGAAGAGCCGGAGTTGGTCGTCGTAGGCGAATAGCGACGACAATCACCACAGACGCGAACGGGGGGAACAGCGAAGGGACGGAGTGAAGTGAGCCTTGCCGACAACGGCACCGCCACCGGCACCGGTACCGACAAGGGCGCCGACAGCGGGACCCGGGCGTGCGCGCCCACCAGGGGACGTCCGCGCAGCGAGGCCGTCGAACGGGCCATCACGGAGGGCGTGATGAAGCTCCTTGAGGACGGCGTGCCGCTGGCCGAACTCTCCATCGAGCGCATCGCCCGTACCGCCGGAGTCGGCAAGGCCGCCATCTACCGCCGCTGGCCGGGCAAGGAGGAGCTGTTCGTCGACGTCGTCCGCGAGGCCGAGCCGCACGACCCCGAACTGCCCGGCACCTCGCTGCGCGACGACCTCGTCGCCATGATGGAACAGCTGCGCCAGCGCGGCCTGATGACCCGGTCCTCGGCGCTCCTGCACAACGTGTACGCGCAGATGAAGAGCACCCCGAAGGTGTGGGCCGCCTACCACGCGACCGTCGTGGAACCCCGCCGCCGCAAGCAGGTCGACCTCCTGCGCCGGGCCCAGGAGAACGGTGAGCTCCGTACCGACCTCGACCCCGAGCTGATGAACGACATGCTGGTCGGCCCGATGCTCCTGCGCACCGTCATGCGCTTCGACGCGGACCTCCCCGAGGGCCTGTCGGAACTCCTCGTCGACACGGTGCTGGTGGCCCTACGCCCCGTCAGTTCGTAAGTCATGTGTGCCGCGCGCGAATGTGCGCGTTCCGTCACAGAAGGCGCCGCGGCCGCGCGTGTTCGGAACTCCGGACACCGACTTGTTCGTCCTCGTGCCCGTACGGCCGTCATGGGACGGCGGATCGGAACCGATCATCCCCTAGGGTCGTAGGCGCGGGGACGATGGTGTGCACGGCAGGTAGTGAGGCGACGGAATGGCACAGCAGGCGTATGTGGCGGAGACGGACGACGGCGGCTCGGGGGACGAGCCGCGCGGAAACCGACTTCGGCGCCTGTGGGACAGACTGACCGGCGGCTGGCGCGACGATCCCAGGATCTGGCGCCGGGGCCTGATCCTCGCCGCGCTCGCGATCCTCCTGTCCCTCGTCATGCTGCTGCACTCGCACATCCCGAACCGGATCGGCAACCTCGGCAGCCTCACGGAGACGTTCCTGCCGTGGTTCGGGCTCGCGATCCCGGTCCTCCTGGTCCTCGGCCTGGTCCGGAGGTCGGCGACCGCGCTCATCGCCGTCGTCCTCCCGACGGTCGTGTGGCTGAACCTCTTCGGCGGGCTGCTGCTCAGCGACAAGACCGGCACCGGCGGCGACCTGACGGTGGCCACGCACAACGTCAACGCGGAGAACCCCGACCCGTCCGGTACGGCCCGTGACGTCGCCGCGTCCGGCGCGGACATCGTCGCCCTGGAGGAACTGACGGCCTCGGCGGTCCCGACGTACGAGAAGGCCCTCGCGTCGACGTACAAGTACCACTCGGTCCAGGGCACGGTCGGCCTGTGGAGCAAGTACCCGATGAGCGGCATCAAGGCCGTGGACATAAAGCTGGGCTGGACGCGCGCCATGCGCGCCACCGTCGCGACCCCCGAGGGACAGATCGCGGTCTACGTCGCCCACCTCCCGTCGGTCCGGGTGAAACTCGAGGCGGGCTTCACGGCCCGGCAGCGCGACACGAGCGCCGACGCGCTGGGTGAGGCCATCGCCGCCGAGCCGCTCAAGCGGAAGATCCTCCTCGGCGACCTGAACGGCACGATGAACGACCGCTCCCTGAACGCCGTCACCTCCCAGATGCGCTCCACGCAGGGCGCGGCGGGCAGCGGCTTCGGGTTCAGCTGGCCGGCGTCGTTCCCGATGGCGCGGATCGACCAGATCATGGTCCAGGGAGTCGAACCGGTCACGTCCTGGACCCTCCCGAAGACCGGCAGCGACCATCTCCCGATCGCGGCCCGTGTGAACCTCGACACGAGCTCGTAACCGGGTGGAATAGCGGGCCTGGGAGTCTTTGTTCCGTAACTGAACTTAAGCTGGACAGTACGGAACTCCGCTCTCCCTAGAAAGGCACAGGCTCTTCCATGCCCCTGGCCCTGCTCGCTCTGGCCGTCGGCGCTTTCGGTATCGGCACCACCGAGTTCGTGATCATGGGCCTCCTGCCCGAGGTCGCGGACGACCTGCACGTCTCCATCCCCACGGCGGGCCACCTGGTCTCGGCGTACGCGCTGGGCGTCGTCATCGGCGCCCCGCTCCTGGCGGCGGTGACTTCGAGGATGTCCCGCCGCACGGTCCTGATCGGCCTGATGGCACTGTTCGTGGCGGGCAACGTCCTCTCCGCCTTCGCCGCGAACTACGACTACCTCCTCGCGGCCCGCTTCCTGAGCGGCCTGCCGCACGGCGCCTTCTTCGGCGTGGGCGCGGTGGTCGCCACGACCATGGTCGCGCCCGAACGCAAGGCCCGCTCCGTCTCCCTGATGTTCCTGGGCCTCACGGTCGCCAACGTCGTGGGCGTACCGGCGGCCACGCTGATGGGCCAGCACCTGGGCTGGCGGGCCACGTTCCTCGGCGTCAGCGTGATCGGGGTGGCGGCGATAGCGTCCCTGGCGTTGCTGATCCCGCACGACCACGCACACGCTCCGGCGGTGGGCCTGCGCCGCGAACTGGCGGCTCTCCGCTCCGTCCCGGTCTGGCTGGCCCTGGGCACGACGGTGGCGGGCTTCGGCGCCCTGTTCTCGGCGTACAGCTACATCACCCCGATGCTGACGGACGCGGCGGGCTTCGCTGAGGGCAGCGTGACGCTGCTGCTGGCGTTGTTCGGCGTGGGCGCGACGGCCGGCAACCTGGTCGGCGGCCGCCTGGCGGACCACTCCCTCCGCGGCACGCTGTTCGGCGGCCTGACGTCCCTGGCGGCGGTCCTGGCCCTGTTCCCCCTCCTCATGACCACGGAGTGGACGGCGGCACTGGCGGTCGTCCTGTTGGGCATGGCGGCGTTCGTAACGGGCTCCCCGCTCCAACTGATGGTCATGGAAAAGGCCTCGGCGGGCCCGTCGCTGGCATCCTCGGCAAACCAGGCAGCCTTCAACCTGGCCAACGCGGGCGGCGCTTGGATCGGCGGCCTGGCCTTGGCGGCGGGCTTCGGAGCTACGTCGCCTGCGGTGGCCGGCGCGGTGTTGGCGGTGCTGGGGTTGGGAGTCGCGGCCACGGCGGCGATGGTGGACCGGCGCCGGGCGGTACCGGGCCGCGAGCGCGTGGTCGCAACCCACGTACCGCACGAGGCCGAGGCACTGCAGCACTGACCTTTCCCTCACGGGCCCACCGGCCCATCTGCCCACCCGTCACGGTCGGTTGAGAGGTTCGCCTCTTGACCGACGGGGTGGGACGCACCTCGCCGTGCGGGCTGCCCACAGCATCCGAGCCCCGTGGCACCGTGGCACCACCCGCACCCAGTCCCTGAAGTCACCGCATGGAGCAGCCAAGTCCCGTCGGCATCGCGTGGAGGAGGCTGGGAACATCGTCGAAGCGCGGCCGGCCGACCCTCGGCCTCGACGAGACCGTCGAGATCCTCGCCCGACGCCGCGGCCGGCAACTGCGCACCGCGATCATCGACACCCCGGACCGGTCCTGGTTCTTCAACGTGTCCGTCGACGCCACCTGGACCGAACTCCCTGGCATGCAGCGGCGTCAATTGGTCCCGGAGCCCCGGCACGAAGGACCCGCCCGACCCGGCTCAGCCGAGATGGGGCCGCTCACGCCGCTCCAAGAAGTGCCGGATCCGGAGCCGCTGCGTGTGGTGCATGGGCAGTTGACCGATCTCGTCCGGCTGGACGAACCGCAACTCACTGGACTCGTCCGAGATTTCCAGCCGACCACCGACGGCGCGAGCGGTGAAGCAGACGTTGAACTGCCTGCGCACCTCACCGTCCGAGTAGGCGATGACGTGCCGCGGGTCGGTATAGGTGCCCACGAGCCCGGTGATCTCTACGTCCAGACCCGTTTCCTCCTTCACCTCCCGGACGGCCGTTCCTGGGAGTGAGTCGGTCATCTCCATGCCGCCACCGGGAAGCGCCCAGAGATCGTTGTCCCGCCGCCGCTGAAGGAGTACGCGCCCTTCGTCGTCGGTCACCACGGCGGACGCGGCGACCACCAGGCTGTTCGGCTCAGGTGCCGCCGGGTCGTCGTAGTACTCGGTCCGTGCCATGGTCGCTCTTCCCGGCCGCCCTCGACGGGGTCGCTGGTGCCACCGACCCCGTCGAAGGCCAAGTCCTAGTCGAACCGCTCCAGATCCCGCAGCCAGGCAGTGGCCGACCCGTCCGAAGGCGCCCGCCAATCCCCCCGAGGCGAAAGCGACCCCCCCGCCGAAACCTTCGGCCCATTGGGCATGGCCGACCGCTTGAACTGCGCGAACCCGAAGAACCGCCGGCAGAACACCTCAAGCCAAGCCCGGATCTCCGGCAGGTCGTACGCGACCCGCTTCGCCTCAGGGAACCCCGGAGGCCACGCCCCCGCCCCCACCTCGTGCCACGCGTGCCACGCCAAGAACGCGATCTTCGACGGGCGGAACCCGTATCGCAGGACGTGGAACAGCGTGAAGTCGTGCAGTGCGTACGGGCCGATCTTCGACTCCGTGGACTGCATCTCCTCGCCCGGGACCAGCTCAGGACTGATCTCCGTGTCCAGGATCGCGGTGAGGATCTTGCCGGTCTCCTCGTCGAACTGGTCGCTGCTGACGACCCAGCGGATCAGGTGCTGGATCAGGGTCTTCGGGACGCCGGAGTTGACGTTGTAGTGGCTCATCTGGTCGCCGACGCCGTACGTGGACCAGCCGAGCGCCAGTTCCGACAGGTCGCCGGTGCCCAGCACGATGCCGTTGCGCTGGTTCGCCAGGCGGAACAAGTAGTCCGTGCGCAGGCCCGCCTGGACGTTCTCGAAGGTGATGTCGTACACCGGCTCGCCGGAGGCGAAGGGATGGTCCATCTCCTTGAGCATCAGGCGTGCGGTCGGCGTGATGTCCAGCTCCGCCGCCGTCACGCCGATCGCCCGCATCAGCGCGTGCGCGTTGTCTTTCGTGTGGTCGCTGGTCGCGAAGCCCGGCAGCGTCCACGCGAGGATGTCGCTGCGCGGCCGCCCCGCGCGGTCCATCGCCCGCGCGGCGACGATCAGCGCGTGCGTCGAGTCGAGGCCGCCGGAGACCCCGATGACCACCTTGGGGCCGCCGATCGCCGCGAGGCGCTGCTGGAGGCCCTCGACCTGGATGTTGTACGCCTCGTAGCAGTCCTGCGCGAGGCGCTCCGCGTCGGCCGGCACGAACGGGAAGCGTTCCAGGCGGCGGCGCAGGCCCAAGTCCGTTAGCGGCGGGGCGAGTTCGAAGGGCACCGTGCGGAAGTCGGCCGTCCGTGCCTTGTGCGTACGGCGGTTGTCGTCGAATGTGCCCATCCGCTGCCGCTCCTGCCGCAGCAGGTCCAGGTCCACGTCGGCCACCGCGTACTCGTCGCCCAGCGGGAACCGTTCCGTCTCGGCCAGCAGCGCGCCGTTCTCGTAGATCATCGCCTGGCCGTCCCAGGACAGGTCGGTCGTCGACTCGCCGAGGCCGGCCGCCGCGTAGACGTACGCGGCGAGGCAGCGGGCGGACGCCGAGCGGCAGAGGAGCTTGCGGTCCTCGGCGCGGCCCACCGTGATCGGGCTGCCGGACAGGTTGACGAGGACCGTCGCGCCCGCGAGAGCCGCCTCCGCGCTCGGCGGCACCGGCACCCACATGTCCTCGCAGATCTCCGCGTGCAGGACGAGGGACGGTACGTCCTGCGCCGCGAACAGCAGGTCCACGCCGAACGGCACGCTCTCGCCGCCGAGTTGGATCGAACCGCCGCGCTCGTCCGCGCCGTCGGCGATCTGGCGGCGCTCGTAGAACTCGCGGTAGTTCGGGGGGTACGACTTCGGTACGACGCCCAGGACGCGGCCCCGGTGGACGAGTACCGCGCAGTTGTAGATCCGGTTGCGGTGGCGCAGCGGGGCTCCGACGACCAGCACCGGCAGCAGGTCCGCCGACCCCGTCACCACCTCCCGCAGCGCCTCCTCGACCTGGTCCAGGAGGACGTCCTGGAGGAGCAGGTCCTCGATGGAGTAGCCGCACAGGCCCATCTCGGCGAAGACGGCGACGGCGACGCCCTCCTCGTCGCAGCGGCGGGCGTGGCGCAGGACGGCCTCGGCGTTGGCGTGCGGGTCCGCGATCACGGTGTGGCCCGTGCAGGCGGCGACGCGGGCGAAGCCGTGCTGATAGATCGACCAGAAGTTCAGTGGAGGCACGGGGTCCACTGTAATCGCCTTTAATCGTCAGAGCGACACAATGGGGTGGTGTGAGGTGTGGTGCACCCCACGCCACCCCATCGTCTCTTCCCGCGCCTCTTCCTGCCGCGTCAGAAGTCCTGGTACGCGACCTGTCGGCCCGAGGCGTCCAGTGGCTTCGGCGAGATCTCCTTGCCGTTCGCCGGGAGCGGCCAGTCCTTCGCCATGATCTGGATCCAGTAGCGACCGGTGGGCAGCCGCTTGCCGGCCGGGAACGGCTTGGTCGGCAGGATCTCCTTGGTCGCCACCCGGATCTGGGTGGCGCGCGAGGGCAGCGGCCCGTAGTTGATGTCGCTGTCACCGGGGCCCGGACCACTGGCGTAGTAGCCCGACGACGGGTTCTTCTCGTCGAACCCGCAGGCCCCGGCGTCCGGTCCGCCGGAGGCCGTCGGGCCGCCGGGCCCGTCGACCTCCATGCACAGCTGCCCGCCCTGCTGCCAGGCGTACACCGACCAGGCCGTGCCCTGGTAGACGCCGCTGGTCAGCAGCACGTGCGGGGTCTGCGTCGGCTGGGAGTGCCCCGAGCAGCCGGCCGCCAGCAGGGCTACGGCCGTGACCGCCACCGCGCGCGGGCCGGCGGGCCTGAATGCCTTCACATCCGCTCCTTCTCTCTGCGGCTCTCGCCGGGCCTTCAGAACTTGGTGTGGGGATACACGACCCACACGTGCAGGTTGGGGTGGCCGGAGGACCAGGTCTTCTGGCTGCCGTCCTTGTACAGCGGTTCGTTGTGCCGGGTGTTGGAGTGCTGGTCGATGTAGATGTTGCCGCCGTCGTTCTTCACGACGACGCCGGTGTGGGAGATCCCCGAGGCCGAGCTGCCGGACCAGTTCGCGAAGATCAGATCGCCCGGGGCGACGTCCTGGGCGTAGTGGTAGAAGTACGAGCCCTCGATGCTCTGGAAGTTCGCCTGGTGGTAGGCGCCCGCCCACGAGTAGCTGGTGGTCGCCCCGAAGGTGCCGTGCGACTGGAACCAGTAGTGGTCGTCGGAGTGGTGCAGCGGCGGAACGCTCGGCGTGTTCTCGTTCAGCTTGCCGCCGTAATGGATGGCGCGGGAGGCGAAGTCCGTGCAGTCGTCCGAGAACCCGTTGTACGTGCCGCGGTACCACTTGTTCGCCCAGGCGACGACGCCGGAGAGGTTGGCCCGGTGGCCCCCCGAGGAGCTGACCGTCTCGGTGCCGGCGGTGAGGTATCCGGTACCGGAGTCGGTGGTCAGGGCGGACGCCGTGCTCGCGGGCGTTCCGTCGAGGGTGGCGGAGTAGGCGGTGATCTCGGAGGCGGCGGTCACCGGTTTGACGAGGGCGTCGGCGTCGGCCGCCTGGGAGATCTGCGGCACGGTGCCGGCGACGCTGAAGGTGTACGCGTCCTGGTCGATCGCCTCGCCGGGGATGGTGTCCGTGGTGCCCGTCTTCGTGTCGACGGTGGTGAAGGTCTCGTCCGCGGTGGTGTAGACGGTCACCGTGCCGCCGTCCGCAGAGAGGGCGGCGAGGGAGTTCGACAGGGTCGTGGTGTCGCTGGTCTCCGACTCGCTGTTCGCGGCCTCCGCGGTGTGCACGCCGGCGTCGGCGGTGGACTCGTAGCCGAGCCAGGTGGACACGTAGGCGGAGTAGGAGTCCGAGGCCAGTGCGGCGGTGGACGTGGTGTAGGTGCCCTTCTGCAGCCCGTCGCGGGCGTTCAGCATCTGGCCGGCCGCCTGGATGTACTGGGCGGGCCCGCCGGGCACCGCCTCGGGGCTGACCCCGGTGGCACTGGCCGCCGGTCCGGTGCCCACCGGGTTGGTGGCGCTGACCTTGACGGTGTAGCTCGTCCCGTCGGTCAGACCGGTGAGCAGGGCCTCGGTGGTGGTGGACGTGGTCGCCGTGGCCACGGTGCTGCCGGCGGCGTTGACCGCGCTGACGGTGTACGAGGAGACGCCGTCGCCGGGGTCGTCGTTGTCGGTGGCGTTCTCCCCCTCGACGTAGCCGGTCGAGGCCGGTTCGGCCCAGGCCACGAGGACACCGCCGTCACCCGCGGTCGTCGTCAGCGAGGTGGGGGCGCTCGGCACGGCGGGCGGGGTGTACGTCACCTTGATCGACGCTGCTCCGGAGGCCGCGGTCGGTCCGGCGTAGCCCACCCCGGAGGTCGCGGTCGTCCCGTCCGACGCCGACAGCAGGATGCCGTCGTCGGCGACATCGCCGTTGGCCCACTCCGCGACCAGCGTCGTGATGTCGTAGGTGCCCGCCGACTCGGTGCCGCTCGCGGTGAGGGTGGTGCTGACCGCGGCGAGCGAGGGGCCGTCGGCCAGGGTGGTCACGTCGTCCTGTGCCAGCCCGATGTCCAGGGTGCCGCCGGCACAGCCGCCCAGGCAGGCGCTGGACGTCAGGGCGAGGGTGGCGCTGTCGATGGTGGATCCGGCGGGGATGGCCGACAGGTCCGGTCGGAGCGCCGAGACCCAGTGCGAGGTGCCGTCTCCTCCGACGTCCAGTGTGGCGGGGTTCGGGGAGAGCGGGCACGGCGAGCCGGAGCACGCGGTGGAGTCGCTCTTCGCCGTCTCCGCGGTCAGCGACGAACCGGTGATCGTCACCGAGTCGGGCCCCGTGGTCGTCCCGGGCGAGGACGTGGAGCTGGTGGGGGTGAAGCTGATCGGGCTGCTGCTGGCGTGCACGCAGGCCGAGATGGACGCGGTGACCCACCACTTGTACGCCGTCCCGACACTGAGCGCGCCCGCGGGCACCTGGTAGGTCAGGCGCCGGCCCGAGAGGACGGTGCCGGTGGCCATCGGCGTGCCGGCCACCGCGTTGCCCGAGCTGTCGGTGACGAAGAGCGAGCCGCTGATGCTGCCGACGCCGTTGTACGTCTCAAGAACCGTGGACAGCACCGGAGTCGTGGTGGTGGAGTCCGCGGACTCGGGCTCCACCACGACCGGCGTCTGGTCGGTCGTCGCCCCGGGGCAGATGACGGCCTCGGCACGGCCGGGAGCCGCCAGCACGCCGAGCAGCAGGGCGAGCAACAGCAGGACGGCGCGCGGCACTTGGGCCGCGGGTCTCGAACGTACGGTGCTGTGTGACATGACATCCCCGTTCGGTGGTCAAGGGTGAACGGGGGGTCGGCTGATCAACGCGGCGGACGGCGGCCTCGGCGGCGCGACGCGAAGATGTTCGGCCTGCTCCGGCTCTCGAAGACTGCCCCCCGTACGAACTGGTGCGGCGGCCCGCGAGGGCGAGTTGTCATTGCCCCGTCAACCGCTGCGTCCTGACCGTATCTCCAGGGGATCTTCACGCATAGGACCCCTGGCCTGTGATGACCATTCGGAGACCGCCCCTTTCCCCGTGCGTTGCGCCTGCTTGAGGAAGGGGAACGCAAAGGGGCGTGAGGTCCGTCAGGACCCCACGCCCCTTTGCTGAACCGCTCTGTGGATCAGTGCTTGTGGTGCGACTGCTTCGGCACGTACGACGCGACGTAACCGTCCGCCGGCGTACCCACGCCGGTCACGTCGTCATAGCCCTTCACCGCGGACAGCGAGCTGTCCTTGCCGAGGCTGCGGACCGAGGTCAGCAGGCCTTCGGTGGCGTCGTAGCCGTTGGCGAAGTCCACGCGCGCCACCGCCAGGCCGGAGCCCGTCGGGTTGTCGGTCACGTCGTGGTAGACCTTCGTGCCGTACTTGGCGTAGATCGACGGGTTGGCGAAACCGATCGCCTTGCCGCCGCGCGCCTCCTGGGCCAGGGCCTGGACGGCCGCGATCACCGGGGAGGCGAGCGAGGTGCCGCCGATCCGGTACTCGCTGTACGACTCCGAACCGTCCGACTGGGTCTGCGTCTGGCCGACCTTGAAACCGGTGTTCGGGTCGGCGATCGCCGAGATGTCCGGGACGACACGGTTGCCGGTGGCGCTGTTGGCCGTGGCGAGTGCCTTCGGGACGACACCCTTCTGGTAGAAGGGCTCGGCCACCGTCTTGCTGGTGCCGCCGCCCGCGCCCGAGGTGAAGGCGCCGGGGAAGCTGGTCCAGCTCTTGCCGTCGGCCGACAGCGAGGCCTTCTCGGTGCCCCAGCCGGTCTCCCACAGGTACTTGTCGCCCTTGCCGACCGCCAGCGAGGTACCGCCGACCGCCGTGACCCACGCCGAGTTGGCCGGGGTGTCGACCTGCTTCACCTTGGTGTTGGCGACCTCGTCGCCGTTGTCACCGGAGGAGAAGTAGAAGCCGATGCCCTCGACCGCGCCCAGCTGGAACACCTGGTCGTAGGCGGCCGCGAGGTCCGGGGTCTGGTTGGCCTCGATGTCGCCCCACGAGTTGGAGACGATGTCGGCCAGGTGGTTGTCGACGACCTTGCTGAGCGAGTCGAGCAGGTCGTCGTCGAAGCAGGACGCGGCACCCACGTACGTGATGTTCGCGTCCGGCGCCACCGCGTGCACGGCCTCGACGTCGAGGGTCTCCTCGCCGTACCAGCCGGACGCGTCACAGGCCTCGGTCTGCGTGTACTCCGAGGGGAGCACCTGCTTGAGCTGGCTGGTCGAGTACTTCTTGTCGCCGTGTGCCTTGGCGTAGGTGGCCGCGTCGAAGGCGATCGTCGGGGAGGCGTACGCGTCGGTGATCGCGACCCGCACCCCCTTGCCCGTGTACTTGCCCGCGCCGTAGGCGGCACGCAGCTGCTTGCCGGTGTAGCCCTCGACGGCGTACGGGATCTTCTTGCCGTACGCCGACGGCAGGGTGGTCGCGGTGTTGGAGCCGTAGTACGAGGAGAACGGCCCCGAGTTCTTGAACACCGCGGTCGGACCCGGCAGCGTGTCGTCGTGGTTCGCCTTGTGCGGCGCGTTGTCCAGACCGGTGACGGTCAGGACGGCACCGTTGAGGCTGTCCGGCGCGGAGGCCGTCTTCGACGGGGCGCGGTAGGTCTTCGAGCCCTTCGAGTAGTTGTGCAGCGAGGTGCTGAACGCCTTCTCGACCGCGGCCACGTCACCGGAGACCGTGACGTAGTGCTGCGTGGTGCCGGTGACCTTCAGCCCGGCGGACTTCAGCCAGGACTTGACGGCGGTCACCTGGGCCGTCGTGGCGCCGAAGCGCTGCTGCACCTGAGCGGCGCTCAGGTACTTGCCGTACAGGGCCGAACTCGGGTCCGAGACGGACTTGGCGTACGCCGCGAGACCGGAGGCGTTCCGGCCGGCGAGGTAGACCCGGGCGGAGACCTTGGAGCTGTCGGAGGTCGCTCCCTTGTCCGCCTTGGCCGTCGCCCACGCGGGCTTGGTGCCCGCGAGCGTGTCCCGGCCCGGGCTGTCCGCGGCGTGCGCCGCGGGTATGCCGAGCGCCAGCGCCCCGGCGATCATGGGCAGTGTCGCTGCCATGCTCACGCCGGCGCGCCTGGTGGCGCGATTGGATCTCATAAAACCCCCTGCTATGCGGTTCGACGCATGGAGTGGTTGGTCGTCGTCGATCCGTACGGAACCCGCGGCGGGAGGGTCCGGGATGGATCACACGTGGGGGCCACTCTTTCGATGAACCGTTCATGCCAGGGGAACGCAAAAGTCAAGAGAAGCCCAAGGAACCGTCACCCAGGGCGAATTGGGGGCTTTTTTCCTTACGGGCGTGTAACGAACGACCGGGGATGCTTTACGAACGCGCTTTTGCGCCACGCTCCTTGAGCATGTCGGCCATCAGCTGGATCTCCGACTGCTGCGCGTCCACCATCCCCTGCGCCAGCCGCTTCTCCACCCCCACCCGGCACTTGTCCACACACCCCTCGGCCATGTGGATACCGCCCTTGTGATGGTCCGTCATGAGCTGGAGAAAGAGCACCTCGGCGGGCTTGCCGCTGAGCGAATTCAGCTTCTTCAGCTCGGTGTTGGTGGCCATCCCGGGCATCAGCGCGCCGTCCTTGCCGGACGCCATGTCCCCCATGCCCATCCAGGTCATCGGCGGGTCCGCGGACACCTTCGGCAGCCCCCACAGGTCCAACCAGCCCAGCAGCATGCCCCGTTGGTTGGCCTGCGTCTGCGCGATGTCGTATGCGAGGCGCCGTACTTCCACGTTCTTCGTCCGGTCGCGCACGATGTACGACATCTCGACGGCCTGCTGGTGATGGACCGCCATGTCCCGCGCGAACCCGGCGTCCGCCGAATCGGCCGTAGGGGCAGAGGAGTTGCTGGACCCGCCGCCGTCCTCGGCGACCGCGTACGTGATCGCGCCGGCCGCGACGAGCGCCGTCGCCGCGGCCCCGGCGATCAGAGCCGCGGACCTCACTGCGACAGCCCGCCCGTGCACGCGGCGCCCGGCTCCGGCGTCTGGCTGCCCTGCACGAACTTCTCGAAGAACGTGTTCACGGCCGGGTCGCTCGCGCTCTTCACGGTCCGCTGGTGCCCCCACGCCGACAGCATGATCGGGTCCTTCTGGCTGTCGTACGGGCTCATCAGCGAGTACGGGGTCGACTTCACCTTCGTCGCGAGCGCCTTGATGTCGGCCGCCGGGGCCTTCTTGTTGTACGTCACCCAGACCGCGCCGTGCTCCAGCGCGTGCACCGCGTTCTCGTCCTTGACGGCCTTGGTGTAGACGTCGCCGTTGCAGTTCAGCCAGACCGGGTTGTGGTTGCCGCCGACCGGCGGGTGCATCGGGTACTTCACCGTGCCCGTGACGTGGGTGCGGCCCAGCGTGCCCTTCCACGTGTTCACGCCGTCCGCGCCGGCGACGAAGTGACCCGAGGCGGAGTTCTTGGAGTCGCTCGCCGAACTGTCCTTCTTGCCGGACTGCGCGTGCACGACCGCGACACCGCCGACGACGAGACCGGCGACGACCACCGCGCTCGCCGCGATCTTCACGATCTTGCCGCGTCGCTCGCGGGACTGCTCGGCGCGCCGCATCTCCTCGATGCGTGCCTTGCGCGCCGCGGTACCGGTGTTCTTGGCGGAACCCATGAGGTGTGTGTCCTTTTTGGGGGAAGGGACGGGGACGGGTCAGGAAGGTCGGGCCCTGTTGATCGTAGTGGGGAGGAACACGTTCTCGTAGGGCGCCCACAGCAAAGTCAGGGGAACACCAGGGTCACCCCCGGACCAGGCATTACGAATGTCAGTCCGAGCAGGCAAGATGGTCAGGAGACGGGCAACAGCGCAGGACATCTGCCGTACGCGAGGCGTTCAGCCCGAGGTCGACCGGTCGATCATGGTCGGCAACGCGCACGAAATGGTGTTGTGGTGGGATGCTCAGGTGCCCGACCGCCTCCTGCGGTACGAGGACAGGCGGCCTGACCAGCAAGGATGGGGAAGCGGAAGATGGACAAGCAGCAGGAGTTCGTGCTCCGGACGTTGGAGGAGCGCGACATCCGGTTCGTACGGCTGTGGTTCACGGACGTGCTGGGCTTCCTCAAGTCCGTCGCCGTGGCCCCCGCCGAGCTGGAACAGGCCTTCGACGAGGGCATCGGCTTCGACGGCTCCGCGATCGAGGGCTTCGCCCGGGTCTACGAGTCCGACATGATCGCCAAGCCGGACCCCTCCACCTTCCAGGTCCTGCCGTGGCGCGCGGAGGCCCCCGGCACGGCCCGCATGTTCTGCGACATCCTCATGCCGGACGGCTCCCCGTCCTTCGCGGACCCGCGCTACGTGCTGAAGCGCGCCCTCGCCAAGACCTCCGACCTGGGCTTCACCTTCTACACCCACCCGGAGATCGAGTTCTTCCTCCTGAAGGACCGCCCCCTGGACGGCTCCCGCCCGACGCCGGCCGACAACTCCGGGTACTTCGACCACACCCCGCAGAACGTGGGCATGGACTTCCGCCGCCAGGCGATCACCATGCTGGAGT
Organism: Streptomyces sp. N50; assembly: GCF_033335955.1. Taxonomy (GTDB): domain Bacteria; phylum Actinomycetota; class Actinomycetes; order Streptomycetales; family Streptomycetaceae; genus Streptomyces. Next base: position 2,352,842 of record NZ_CP137549.1, on the reverse strand, counting down.
CGATGGGCATCTCGGTCGAGTTCTCCCACCACGAGGGCGCCCCCGGCCAGCAGGAGATCGACCTCCGCTACGCGGACGCACTCTCGACCGCGGACAACATCATGACGTTCCGCCTGGTCATGAAGCAGGTGGCGCTGGAGCAGGGCGTGCAGGCGACGTTCATGCCGAAGCCGTTCTCGGAGCACCCGGGCAGCGGAATGCACACGCACCTCTCCCTCTTCGAGGGCGACCGCAACGCCTTCTACGAGTCGGGTTCGGAGTACCAGCTCTCCAAGGTCGGCCGCTCCTTCATCGCGGGCCTGCTGAAGCACGCGGGCGAGATCTCCGCGATCACCAACCAGTGGGTCAACTCCTACAAGCGCATCTGGGGCGGCTCCGAGCGCACGGCCGGCGCCGGCGGCGAGGCCCCCTCGTACATCTGCTGGGGCCACAACAACCGCAGCGCCTTGGTCCGCGTCCCGATGTACAAGCCCGGCAAGACGGGTTCGGCACGGGTCGAGGTCCGCTCCCTGGACTCGGGCGCGAACCCGTACCTGGCCTACGCCCTCCTCCTCGCGTCCGGCCTGAAGGGCATCGAAGAGGGCTACGAACTCCCCCCGGGCGCCGAGGACGACGTCTGGGCCCTCTCCGACGCGGAACGCCGCGCGATGGGCATCGAGCCGCTCCCGCAGAACCTGGGCGAGGCCCTGACCCTGATGGAGCGCAGCGACCTGGTCGCCGAGACCCTGGGCGAGCACGTCTTCGACTTCTTCCTGCGCAACAAGCGGCAGGAGTGGGAGGAGTACCGCAGCGAGGTCACGGCGTTCGAGCTGCGGAAGAACCTGCCCGTTCTGTAAGCGGGCCGGGCTCACTGCCCCGTCGGCAGTTTCCCGGTGATGGATCGGGCGACCTGGACCACCGTGTCGTGCGGCACGGTGGTCGGGGTGGTCTCGCTGGGGGCGTCGACCACTTCCGGTCGGCGGTCCGGCTCGCCCGGACCGACTGGCGCGACCTGCTCATGGCGGGCGGGCTGGGCGACGGGGACTGGCCGAAGACGCTGGACGAGATGCTGGGCCCGGCTACGCGGTGACGGTTCCCCTACCGCACATACGCCGGAGACACCGCCGCCCCGCTGATCCGCCGAGCCCTGCCCGTGCCGTCCGCAGGGACGCTGTACAGATCCGCGCCGTAGTCCCCGGGCATGGCGTAGACGATCGTCCGGTTGTCGCGCCATACGGCCTGGTCGTCCACGCTGCGCGCCTCGGCCAGCGGAGTCTCACGCATCGTGCGGAGGTCGAGGACGTACAGATGCCAAGGGGCGTCCTTCGGGAGGCCCTTGACGCGCTTCTTGAAGGCGACGCGCGTGCCGTCCGGGGACAGGGACGGGCACTCGACGTTGGTGTGGAGCGTGGTGACGGTACGGCCGCGCAGGTCGCCCCGCACCAGATACGTACTGCCCTTCGTCGCCAGCGTCGCGTAGAACGTGCGGTCGTCCGACGCGAAGGTCACGCCCCAGAAGTTGACGTCGGCGGAGTGGTAGACGTGGCCGTCCTTGATGATCCGGAACGACTCCAACGTAGGGATCAGCTTCCCCGTCCTCGTGTCCACGATCGCCGCCCGTGTCGAGAAATTCGTCCCGGCATACGAGTCGCCGCCCACGAACGCCGTCCACGCGGCGAAGTGACCCGTGGGGGATACCCGGGCACGGGAGGGGATGCCGGGGACGTCGTAACGGGCCGTCTCCTTGAGGTGGGCGTCCAGGATCAGTGCGCGGTACGTGTCCGTGACCGTGCCGTGGACCGCCTGGAGGCAGACCCCGATGCCTGAACTGGCGTAGAAGCGGAGGCACTTGAGGCCGGAGGCGGTGCGGGGGCCCGAGGGCGTCGCGGCCGGGACCGTGGTGAGTTCGTCCCGGTGCGGGCCCCAGGCCATGTTGCGGAACACCATGGTGCCGGGCGCGGTGAGCGTGATCCGGCCCGCGGTGATCCTCGGGCCGCCGGGCTGGGTCTCGTTCCGCCGCTCGGCCCGGGCCGACGCGTGCAGGATCGAGGCCACCGCCACTACGGCGAGTGCGGCGACGGCGGCGACGAGGACCAGGACGCGGTTGCGCAGGGTCATGGGGCAGGCTCCAGAACTCGTCGGCCCGGGCGGAGAGTTGACGCGAACGCCGCGCAGACCGCCAGCGCCACCGCCGACGCCATGAGCGCCGTACGGTCGCCCCACAGCGTCCACGCCGCACCGAAGCCCAGCGAGCACACGAACCGTGCCGCCGCCTGGCCCGTCTGCACCAACGCCAGCCCCGACGACCGCAGTTGCTCCGGCACGCTGTCCGAGGCCGCCGCCATCAGCACGCCGTCGGTCGCCGCGTAGAAGGTGCCGTGCAGGAGGAGGACGGCGTAGGGGAGGGCTGTGCCGTGCCAGGACGTCAGCAATATGGCGTACGCCGTGAGGAGGGCTCCGTGGCCGCCGAGGAACACCTGCCAGCGGCCGACCCGGTCCGCGAGCCGGCCCAGGGGTACGGCGAGGAGCAGGAAGGCCGCCGCCGTGCCCAGCGGCAGCAGCGCGAACCAGCGGTCCGGGACGCCGAGTCGCCGTTGCAGCAGCAGGTACACGAAGGAGTCGCTGACCGTCGCGAGGCCCAGGAGGAGCGCGCAGACGGTGATGCGGCGCAGGTCGCGACGGGCGAGCAGGGCGAAGGCGGCGCGGAGGGTCGGGCGTACGGCCTTCTCGTCTACGGCCCGTTCGGCTACGGCCCTCTCCCGTACGGCCTTCTCCGTGCGGGGCGCGGCAGTTGGCGATGATCCCGGCACGAACAGCACCAGCACCAGGACGCCGACCACCGCCACGCAGAAGCTCACCGTGAACACCGCGTCGTAGCCGTCCACCGTCGCCCGGAGGATCAGGAACGCCACCAGCGGGCCGAGCAGCGCGCCCGCCGTGTCCATCGCGCGGTGTACGCCGAAGGCACGACCCCGGTTCTCCGGGGTGGAGGAGAGGGAGATCAGCGCGTCGCGCGGTGCCGTGCGCAGGCCCTTGCCCGTGCGGTCGGCGGCGAGGATCAGGCCGATCGGGGTGAGGGTGTGGGCGAGGAGGAGGAGCGGTTTGCAGAGCGCCGAGATGCCGTAGCCGATGCCCGCGATCGACTTGTGGCGGCCGCCGCCCCGGTCGGCGAGGTGGCCGCCGGCCAGCCGGACGAGTGCCGAGAAGCCGTTGTAGATGCCGTCCAGGAGACCGAAGCCCAGCGGGGAGAGGCCGAGGCCCGTCACCAGGTACAGGGGGAGGACCGCGGTCACCATCTCGGACGACACGTCGGTGATCAGGCTGACCGCGCCGAGGGCGAAGACCGTGGGGGCGACTGCGGCGGACACCCGGGCCGTAGTACCCGTAGTACCCCGGGCACTTGGGGCGTCTGCAATACCCGTAGTACCTACGGCACTTGGGTCGGCCTTGGCGCGGCTGTCCGCCACGTACATCTCAGGACGCCCAGATGCCGGTGATGTCGGCGGCCGAGGCCGCGTTGCCCGCGTGGGTGGTGAGGCCCTGGGAGTCCTCCAGGGTCCGCAGCAGGTTGTAGTGGTTGTACGTGGTCGAGGAGGTCGAACCCGCCTTCACCGGCTGGCCGTAGAAGACCGTCGGGATGCGGTTGCCGCTGAGCAGGTTGTCCTCGTCGAAGGTGACGACGAGCAGGCTGTTGTGGGTCTTGGCCCAAGTGGCGTACGCGCCGAGGTTGTTCTTCACCCAGGTGTCACCCGTCGCCACCGAGCAGTCGTGCATGTCGCTGCACAGGTTGGGGGTGACGAAGGAGATGTCGGGGAGGGTCGTGTAGTCCGTCGGGAACTGCGTGAACGTCTTCGCCGTGGACGTCGCGACGTTGGAGAAACCGAACCAAGGGTTGTGCTTACGCGCGTAGTTGCCGCTGCTGCACGTCGTCGAACCCTGGCTCGGCAGCGTCTCGTTGTAGCTCGCCCACGTTCCGCCCGCCGCTGTCACCTCGGAGGCGAGGTTCGCGGCCGAGGAGAAGCCCGCCGTGTAGCAGCTGTCGCTGGTGATCCCCTGGGTGGAGCCGGAGAACAGCGCGAAGTAGTTCGGCTGGCTCGGGTGGGTGATCCCGTACGACTGGGTGAGGGCGGCGCCGCCGGTCGCGAGCGAGTTGATGTAGGGGGCACTGGAGGAGCCGATGACCTGGCTGTAGGCGTGGTTCTCCATCACCACGACGACCACGTGGTCCGGGGTCGGCACCCCGGTCGCGGCATGCGCGGTCGAGACGGTGCCGAAACCGGTCCAGACCCCGACGGCGGCTGCCGAGAAGGCGAGCGTTGACGCCACGGCGGCGCGGCTGCGGCGGTACACGGAACGGCCGGAGCCGCCGGACACTTCTTCACTGCCGGACACTTCTACCTCCGGGTGGGGGGGAGGACGGGGGTGACGGTGCGAACCGAGCATGCACACGCCAAGATGCCCGCGTCCCACCGCTCCCAACCCGGCGGATGAAGAAGTGGTGAACTACTCCTGCAGTGCGGCCAGTTGGGCCAGCACCTGGTGCAGCGGCTCGGCGGCCCGCTTCCGGTACTCCTGGATCGCCCAGCCGTTGCCGTCCGGGTCCTTGAAATACATGAACGTCGCCCCGTCCTGCGGCGCGAACTGCACCGGCTCGCTGACCTCAAGCCCCCGCGCGGTCAGCTCGTCGTAGGCCGCCTTCGCGTCCTGCACGCACAACTGCATGCCGTGGTAGGTCCCCGGCTGCGGCGTCCCGGTGGGGATCTGCAAGCCGTTGACCAGCGCGATCGAACACCCGGACCCCGGCGGCGTGAGCTGCACGATCCGCACGCCCTCCATCACCTCGCCGTCCAGATCCACGTGGAAGCCGACCTTGTCCCGGTAGAACTCCTTGGCCCGGTCCACGTCCGAGACCGGCAGGACGATCACTTCGAGGGTCATGTCCATGGCCTGACTCCTTTGTCGTAACCAATGGGTCGTACGCCCGTACACCGCTGGTATGTCACTCGAACCGCCACCGCGTCTGGCTGAACGGCTCCCCCTTACCGAAGCCGAAAACCGTGCGGGGCGCCACAGCGAAGACGTACGCGTACCCGGAACCGTGATGAAACGCCCCGTCCCGCACGTCGAAGCGCCAGAAGCTGCCGTACTTGGCCTCCCACGCGGCGGCCAGTTCCCGCAGCCGGTCCTCGTCCGTGACCCGCGTCGCCGCACCCTCGACGACCAGGTCGTATCCCTCGTCCCAGGTGCTCGTGCCGGTCGTCAGCACGACGTGCGGGTTGCCGTCGAGGTTGCGGGCCTTGCGCTCCTCGGGGCCGGTGCAGAAGTGCAGCGCCCCGGCCGACCACACGGCGGGCAAGGGCGTCACATGCGGCCGCCCGTCCGGCCGTACCGTCGAGATCCAGAACTGCTCGGCCGCCGCGAGCCGCGCCTCGGCCTCGGCCCAGTCGGTCGCGGTGGCCGCCGGGTCGCTGTAACGGGGGTCGAGACGAGTCCGGGGTTCCTTGTCGGTCATCGGCTACTCCCTGAGTCGTAGGTGCTCCCCCTGTGTAGACCCCGTACTCCTCAAGAACTCATCGCCGTACGCCCCGGGGCCACCGCCCGCACCTGCGGTTAGGCTCGGGACGGTACGACCTAGATCCCGTACGACCTCCGTACGACCTGGGCCCGTACGACCCTGATCCGCACGACCCAGATCCGAGGGAGGCCGAGGATGACGGCGCCGGGGCGCAGAAGCAGCACCTTCACGCGACTGCTGCGGCACGGTTTCACCGATCCCTCGGCGGCCGAGCGGCTTCTGGAGAGCGCGGAGCTGGCGCCGATAAGGAACGACCCGGTCCTGCTGGAGGCCCTGGGCGCCACCGCCGACCCCGACCTGGCCCTTCAGGGTCTCGTACGGCTGCTGGAGGCGCAGCCCGAGGACACCCCGCGCCGTGAGCTGCTGGACACGCTGATCGCGGCGAAACCCCTACGGGACCGACTCCTCGGGGTGCTCGGCGCCTCCGCCGCGCTCGGCGACCACCTCGCCCGGCACCCGCGCGACTGGCACGCCCTCGTCATGTACGAGCCCCGCGACCTCCACCCCGGGGTGGAGGAGTTCGAGCGCGGCCTGGCCGGTGCCACCGACCCGGTCGCCCTGCGCGTCGCCTACCGCCGCTGCCTGCTGTCCATCGCCGCCCGTGACGTGTGCGGCACCACCGACCTCGCGCAGACCGCCGCCGAACTCGCCGACCTCGCAACCGCCACCCTGCGTGCCGCCCTCGCCATCGCGAGCGCCGCCGCGCCCGACGACGCCGCGCTGTGCCGGCTCGCGGTGATCGCGATGGGCAAGTGCGGTGGCCACGAGCTGAATTACATCTCCGACGTCGACGTCATCTTCGTCGGCGAGGCCGTCGAGGGCGCCGACGAGGGCAAGGCGGTCCGCGCCGCCACCAAACTCGCCGCGCACATGATGCGGATCTGCTCGGAGACCACAGTCGAGGGTTCGATCTGGCCGGTCGACGCCAACCTCCGCCCCGAGGGCCGCAACGGTCCGCTGGTCCGCACCCTCGCCAGTCACCTCGCCTACTACCAACGCTGGGCCAAGACCTGGGAGTTCCAGGCCCTGCTCAAGGCCCGCCCGGTGGCCGGCGACCTCGCGCTCGGCGCCGAGTACGTCGACGCGCTCGAACCCCTCGTGTGGAAGGCCGCCGAGCGCGAGAACTTCGTCACCGACGTGCAGAAGATGCGCCGCCGGGTCGTCGAGAACATCCCCGCCGCCGAGATCGACCGCGAACTGAAGCTCGCCCCCGGCGGCCTCCGGGACGTCGAATTCGCCGTCCAGCTCCTGCAGTTGGTGCACGGCCGCGCCGACACCTCGCTGCGCAGCGGCACCACGCTGGTCGCCCTGGAGGCCCTCGCCGCCGGCGGCTACGTCGGCCGTGAGGACGCCGCCCGCCTCGACGACGCCTACCGCTTCCTGCGCACGATGGAACACCGCATCCAGCTCTACCGGCTGCGCCGCACCCACTTGGTCCCCGTCGAGGAGGCCGACCAGCGCCGCCTCGGCCGCTCGATGGGCCTGCGCACCGACCCGGTGGCCGAGTTGAACCGCGAGTGGAAGCGCCACGCCACCGTCGTACGACGCCTGCACGAGAAGCTCTTCTACCGTCCGCTGCTCGACGCGGTCGCCCAACTCGCCCCCGGCGAGACCAGGTTGAGCCCCCGGGCGGCCCGCGAACGGCTGGTCGCCCTCGGCTACGTCGACCCGGCCGCGGCCCTGCGCCACATCGAGGCCCTCGCCTCCGGCGTCACCCGCAAGGCCGCCATCCAACGCACCCTGCTGCCCGTCCTGTTGGGCTGGTTCGCGGACTCGGCCGACCCGGACGCGGGCCTCCTCAACTTCCGCAAGGTGTCCGACGCGCTCGGCAAAACCCCTTGGTACCTACGGCTGTTGAGGGACGAGGGCGCCGCCGCCGAGAACCTCGCCCGCGTCCTCTCGGCCGGCCGCCTCGCCCCCGACCTCCTCATGCGCGCCCCCGAAGCGGTCGCCCTCCTCGGCGACGGCGACGGCGGCAGCGGCCTCGAACCCCGCGAACGCGCCCACCTGGACCAGGAGATACTGGCCGCGGTCGGCCGCGCCGACGACGCCGTCCAAGCCGTCACCTTCGCCCGGGGCGTCCGCCGCCGCGAACTCTTCCGTACGGCCGCCTTCGACATCGTCGGCTCCTACGGCACCGAGACCCAGCCCGCCGAGGCCGACCAGGGCGCCCTCGTCGACCGGGTCGGCGGCGCCGTCTCCGACCTCACCGCCGCCACCCTCGCCGGCACCCTGCGCGCGGTCGTCCGCGCGGGCTGGGGCGACACCCTCCCCACCCGCTTCGCCGTCATCGGCATGGGCCGCTTCGGCGGCCACGAACTGGGCTACGGCTCCGACGCGGACGTCCTGTTCGTGCACGAACCCCGCGAGGGCGTACCCGAGCGGGAGGCCTCCGAGGCTGCCAACAAGGTCGTCTCCGAGATGCGGCGGCTGCTCCAGGTCGCCAGCTCCGACCCGCCGTTGCTGATCGACGCGGATCTCCGGCCGGAGGGTAAGTCGGGGCCGCTCGTACGGTCGTTGAACTCCTACGAGGCGTACTACCGCCGGTGGTCGCTGGTTTGGGAGTCCCAGGCGTTGTTGCGGGCCGAACCTGTCGCCGGGGACGAGGAGTTGGGGCGGCGGTTCATCGAGTTGATCGATCCTCTGCGGTATCCGGCGGAGGGGCTCGGGGATGACGCGGTACGTGAGATCCGACGGCTCAAGGCTCGGATGGAGTCCGAGCGGCTGCCTCGCGGGGCTGATCCGACTCTGCATACCAAGTTGGGGCGTGGGGGGCTCTCCGACGTCGAGTGGACTGTGCAGTTGATGCAGTTGATGCATGGGTGGGCTGAGCCGGGGTTGCGGACTACGCGTACGCGGGCGGGACTTGCGGCGGCTTGTGCGGCTGAGCTGATTTCCGGCGAGGATGCGGCGACGCTGGACGAGGCGTGGGTGTTGGCTACACGGGTTCGTAACGCGGTGATGTTGGTGCGGGGACGGGCCGGGGACACGTTTCCTTCTGATCCGCGTGAACTGGCTGCCGTGGGAAGGTACTTGGGGTATGGGCCTGGGCATGTGGGGGACATGCTGGATGACTATCGGCGTACTACTCGGCGGGCGCGTGGTGTGGTGGACGTGTTGTTCTACGGGGCCTGAGAGGTTGTTTTTCGGCTGACCGTCGGTGGGGGCTGGGCGCGCCCGCGCGGCGGAGCCGCAAATGTCACGGCCCCGCGCCCCTGAAAGCAAAAACCTTTGCTGGGCGGGGTCTTGTGAGGGCTACGCCCGCTAGGACTACCGCCATGCCCGTCACCACCCTCGGCCCCACCCTCTCGTCCAGCAGCATCGCGCCCAGCGTCACCGACACAACTGGCAGCAGGTATCCGACCGTTGCCGCGCTCGTCGCGCCCTCGTCTGCGATCAGGCGGTAGTTGAGGTAAAAGGTCACGCCCGTGCCCAGGACGCCGAGGGCCGTCACCGCCAGCAGGGCCGTCAGGTCGGGGTGGTGTGCCGGGCCGGCGGCAGGCAGGGCGAGGGTGGTCCAGGCTGTGGCCGCCATCAGTTGGGCTGCCGATGTCGCCAACGGCGCCTGGCCCGCGGTGAGTTTGCGGGCCATGTACGCGAAGGCCACGGCGTAGCTCGCGGCGGCGCCCAGGAGGGCCAGGGCGCCCCAGGTGAGGAGGCCCGAGCGGTGCCAGGGGGCGAAGATCAGCAGCGTGCCCGCGAAGCCGAGGAGGAGTCCGGTCAGGCGGGCCCTGCTCAGGCCGCGGTCTGTGCCCAGCGCGATGCCGATCAGCAGGGACCACAAGGGAGTTGTGGCGTTCAGGACGCCCGCTACCCCGGAGTCGACTGTCTGCTCGCCGACGCTGAACAACGCGAACGGGACGGCGTTGCAGAACAGGGCGGCCACCGCGAGACGGGCCCAGGTGGCGCGGTCTCGGGGCAGGCGCTGGCCGGCCCCGCGAGCCAGGGCCAGGAGGACCAGCGTGCCCAGGGCGCAGCGGGTGATCGTGATCTGGGCGGGGGAGAGGCCGTGGTTCAGGGCGAGTTTGATCCACAGGAAGCCCGAACCCCAGAGGAGTGCGAGCACGGCCATGCGGGCTGTCGAGGCGGGCTGCATGGGTCCACGGTCGGGCAGCGGACCGTGCAGGACAAGCGAATGATTCTACAGTGACTGTTAACCTGTGCTACATGCTTGATGTGCGACGCATGCAGGTACTACGGGCCGTGGTCGGGTCCGGGTCGGTGACCGCTGCGGCGGCCCGGCTCGGGTACACCCCGTCCGCCGTCAGCCAGCAGGTCGGGGCGCTGGAGAAGGAGGCCGGGACCGCGCTGCTTGAGCGGGTCGGGCGCGGGGTGCGGCCCACGGCTGCCGGGCTGCTGCTCACGGAGTACGCGGACGCGATCGGGCGGCAGGTCGCCGAGGCGGAGACGGCGTTGGCGGATCTGGTGGCCGGGCGCACGGGACGGCTCGCGGTCCGCTACTTCGCCACCGCCGGTGCCGCCCTGGTCGCCCCCGCCGTGGCCCGGCTCCGCGCCGAACACCCCGGAGTCCAGCTGGAGTTGAAGCTCACCGACCCCGAGGACCCGCTGCCCGAGGTGACGGAGGGGCGGGCGGATGTCGCGCTGGTGGTCGGGGCGTCCGGGGTGTCCGGGGTGTCAAAGGCGTACGAGGGCGTACGCCTGGTGAAGCTGCTCGACGATCCGTATCTCGCCGTCCTGCCCAAGGGGCACCGGCTGGCCGCGCGGCGGAGTGTGCAGCTGGCAGAACTGGCCGAGGAACCGTGGGTCGGCAGCGAGTGGCCGGGGCCGTGTCTCGACGCCCAGCTCGACGCGTGCGGGGCGGCGGGGTTCCGGCCGAGGTTCGCCGTCCAGAGCGAGGACTACGTGACGGCTCAGGGTTTCGTCGCGGCGGGCCTCGGGGTGACCCTGATCCCCCGGCTGGGTCTCGGCAGCCGCCACCCCGACGTGGTCGTACGGGTAGTACGGGATCCGGAGCCCGTACGGACCATCCACGCGGCCGTCCGGGAGACGGCGCCACCGCAACCGGCCCTACAGGCGTTCCTGCGGGCGCTGCGGGACGCGGCGAACGAGGGCTGAGCGGGGTCGGGTGAAGTCGGTGGCTGGGGCTTGGCGGCCGCCATTCGGACGTGGTCTTACGGGTCGTACGGGGCGTACGTGATCCGGAGCCGGTGCGGACGATCCACGCGGCCGTACGGGAGACGGCGCCACCGCAACCGGCCGCGGGCGCTGCGGGGCGCGGGGCTGTGTCGATATGCGGCTCCGCCGCGTGGGCGCGACCAGCCACGACGGCGCGGCACTCGAATGACGACCCATTGCGGCCCCGGCGGAGCCGCACGCAGCCAGCGGAGCGCTCACGCCTTCGTGGGCAACCACGCTCCGCCAGCCCCCCGCACCGCCACCGTCCTCGGCAGGGCATACGGAAACGCGCCGTACCAGACGCGGGAGACAGCGAAGCCGAAGGCGAGGCAGAGCATGCCGCCCACCGCGTCCAGCCAGAAGTGGTTGGCCGTGGAGACGATGACCATCAGGGTCAGGGCCGGGTAGAGGAGGCCCAGGATGCGGACCCAGGGGAGCTTCGCCAGGGTGAAGATCGTCAGGCCGCACCACAGGGACCAGCCGATGTGCATGGACGGCATCGCGGCGTACTGGTTCGACACGTGCTTCAGGTCGCCCGACGCCATCGAGCCCCAGGTCTGGTGGACCATGACCGTGTCGACGAAGTGGCTGCCGTTCATGAGGCGGGGCGGGGCCAGCGGGAAGAAGTAGTAGCCGACCAGGGCCACGGCCGTCGTGGCGAAGAGGACGAGGCGCGTCGCCGCGTACCGGCCCGGATGGCTGCGGAACAGCCACACCAGGACACCCAGCGTCACCACGAAGTGCAGCGTGGCGTAGTAGTAGTTCATCCCGACGATCAGCCAAGTCACCGAATTCACGGCGTGGTTGACCGACTGCTCGACGGCGATGCCGAGATGGTGCTCCAGGCGCCAGATCCAGTCGGCGTTCCGCAGCGCCTCGGTCTTCTGCTCCGGCACCGCGTTGCGGATCTGTGAGTACGTCCAGTAACTCACCGCGATCAGCAGGATCTCGAACCACAGCCGGGGCCGGCGCGGAGTCCGCAGCCGGCGTAGCGACCGGCGCAGAGAACCCTGCCCCGCGGCGTCCGCGACGGGGCTCGGAACGGCTTCTTCACGGCCTTCCAATGTCGTCACGGTGGTCTCACCCATAGACACAAAGTCTGCCAGAAAAGGCTTCCGCGACCGATCATCCCTTGGTCGGGTCCGGCTCGCATGTTCTACGACGAGGAGAGTCCCCGGACTACAACCAGCGCACTGGATCCGGCCGCGTTTCCTCCCCCTTAGGGACGATTCAGGGAGGAGTCAGGGACGATTCCGGTCCCCGGGCGCCGAAGCCGTCGAACCGCGCACCACCAGTTCCGGCATGAACACGAACTCGCTGTGCGGGGCAGGCGTCCCGCCGATCTCCTCCAGCAGCGTCCGCACCGCCGCCTGTCCCATCGCCGGGACCGGCTTGCGGATCGTCGTCAGCGGTGGATCGGTGAACGCGATCAGGGGGGAGTCGTCGAAGCCCACCACCGACACGTCCTTGGGTACGTCGAGCCCCCGCTGCCGGGCCGCCCGGATCGCGCCGAGCGCCATCATGTCGCTCGCGCACACCACCGCCGTACAGTCGCGGTCGATCAGCGCGGCGGCCGCGGCCTGTCCGCCCTCCAGCGTGTACAGCGAGTGCTGCACGAGCCGGGTCTCCACATCCTCGGCGGTCAGGGCCAGTTGGTCCTGCATCGTGCGGACGAAGCCCTCGATCTTGCGTTGTACGGGTACGAACCGCTTGGGGCCGAGCGCCAGTCCGATGCGCGTGTGGCCGAGCGAGACGAGGTGGGTGACCGCGAGCGTCATCGCGGCGCGGTCGTCGGGGGAGATGAACGGCGCCTGCACCTTCGGCGAGAAGCCGTCCACGAGCACGAACGGCACGCCCTGCGCACGGAGTTGCTCGTAGCGCTGCATGTCGGCGGAGGTGTCCGCGTGCAGCCCGGAGACGAAGATGATGCCCGCGACGCCCCGGTCGACGAGCATCTCCGTCAGCTCGTCCTCCGTGGAACCGCCCGGGGTCTGGGTGGCGAGCACCGGGGTGTAGCCCTGCCGGGTCAGTGCCTGGCCGATGACCTGCGCCAGGGCCGGGAATATGGGGTTCTCCAACTCCGGTGTTATCAGGCCCACCAGGCCCTCGCTGCGCTGCCGCAGCCGTACCGGACGTTCGTAGCCGAGCACGTCGAGCGCGGCGAGGACGGACTGACGGGTGGTGGCGGCGACGCCAGGCTTGCCGTTGAGGACGCGGCTGACGGTCGCTTCGCTCACCCCCGCCTGGGCGGCGATGTCGGCAAGCCGTGTGGTCACGGGAGTGGACTGTACCGGCCGTCGGCGCGCTGCGGGTTGCTGCGTCATCGCGATCCCTCGTGTTCTGGTCGGCCGATGGTCGACGTACGGCATGCGGCAAGAGCTTGCAGAGTCTTGCACAAGTGTCCCCCTGCCCGCTCAGCCGCACCAGTACTGGGTTTCGCGGGGGTCGAGGAGAGGTCACGGACGGGTAACTCTCAGGCCGTCTTGCAGTTTTTTGCAGCAAGGACTTTCGCCGCGCTTGCATCGCTGTTACGTTCGGCGACGCCCGGCGGACGCAACGGCGCAGTCGGCAAGTCGACAGGGCGGCGGACGGGACCGCCGCCCTGCACCTCACGGGCTTTCACCCTCAAGGAGAACTCATGCGGCGTGGCATAGCGGCCACCGCGCTGGTGGCGTCCATCGCCCTCGCGGCGACGGCCTGCGGCGGCAGTGACAGTGACAGCGGCAAGTCCGACGGGCCGGTCACCATCACCTGGTGGGACACCTCGAACGCCACCAATGAGGCACCCACGTACAAGACCCTGGTCGCCAAGTTCGAGGCGGCCAACAAGAACGTCAAGGTCAAGTACGTCAACGTGCCCTTCGACCAGGCGCAGAACAAGTTCGACACCGCCGCCGGCTCCAAGGGCGCCCCGGACGTGCTGCGTTCGGAGGTCGGCTGGACCCCCGCCTTCGCGAAGAAGGGCTACTTCCTGCCGCTGGACGGCACCGAAGCCCTCGCGGACCAGGCGAAGTTCAAGTCGAACCTGATCACGCAGGCCCAGTACGACGGCAAGACGTACGGCGTGCCGCTGGTCACCGACACCCTCGCGCTCGTCTACAACAAGGCCCTCTTCAAGCAGGCCGGGATCACTCAAGCGCCCACCACCTGGGACGAGTTGAAGACCGACGCGGCGACGATCAAGGCCAAGGCCAAGGTCGACGGCTACTGGGGCTCCACCCAGGCCTACTACGCGCAGACCTTCCTCTACGGCGAGGGCACCGACACCGTCGACGCCTCCGCGAAGAAGATCACCGTCGACTCCGCCGCCGCGAAGAAGGCCTACGGCACCTGGCTGAGCCTCTTCTCCGGCACCGGCCTGCACAAGGCCGACACCACCGCGGACGCCTACGCCCACATCCAGGACGCGTTCGTCAACGGCAAGGTCGCCGCGATCATCCAGGGCCCGTGGGAGATCACGAACTTCTACAAGGGCTCGGCGTTCACGGACAAGTCCAACCTCGGCATCGCCACGATCCCGGCCGGCTCCACCGGCAAGTCCGGTGCCCCGACCGGCGGTCACAACCTCTCGGTCTACGCCGGCTCGGACTCCGCGCACCAGAAGGCGGCCCTGAAGTTCGTCAACTTCATGACCTCCGCGGCCTCCCAGTCGACGATCGCGCTGAAGAACTCGACGCTGCCGACCCGCGACGACGCCTACACCGCCGCCGTGAAGTCGGACCCGGGTATCGCCGGCTTCCAGGGCGTCCTCGGCGCCGCCCAGCCGCGTCCGGCGCTCGCCGAATACAGCTCCCTGTGGGGCCCGTTGGACACCGAGCTGCCCAAGGTCGCCGGTGGCAAGGAGTCCCTGGACAAGGGCCTGAGCAACGCCGAGCTGGCGATCGCCAAGCTGGTCCCGGACTTCAGCAAGTAGCCCCGAGTGGCCGTCGGATCCGCCAGATCAGGAACTGGGGGGACGGATCCGACGGCCATCGGCCTGAGCCGCCGTAGCCCTCGACTTGCCGTACCCGCTTGAACTTCCAGAAGGTGTCGAACGAACCATGACAGTCGCCATCGACCGCGCGACCGGCAAGCGCCACGGTGACCGCGCACCCCGGCCCGGCCCCGGCAGCCGCCTCAAGTACGCCTACCAGAAGCACTGGTACGCGTACGCGATGATCATCCCCGTGGTCGTCGTGCTCGGCGTCCTCGTGCTCTACCCCCTGGTGTACGGCCTCTACCTGACGCTCACCGACGCGGACAGCCTCAACACCGCGCGCACGATCGGCGTCAACCACATCGACGCCACCTACAAGTTCATCGGGCTCGACAACTACAAGGACATCCTGTTCGGCCCGACGTCGTACGACCGCTTCTGGTCGCACTTCATCTGGACGATCGTCTGGACCGGGCTCTGCGTCGCCCTGCACTACACGGTCGGCCTCGCGCTGGCCCTGCTGCTGAACCAGAAGCTGCGCGGCCGCACCCTCTACCGGCTGATCCTGATCCTGCCGTGGGCCGTCCCCACCTTCGTCACGGTCTTCGGCTGGCGCTTCATGCTCGCCGACGGCGGCATCATCAACTCCGCGCTGCACAGCCTGCATCTGCCCCAGCCCGACTGGCTGGAGAGCACGTTCTGGCAGCGGTTCGCCGCGATCATGGTCAACACCTGGTGCGGTGTGCCGTTCATGATGGTCTCACTGCTCGGCGGCCTCCAGTCCATCGACACCTCGCTCTACGAGGCCGCCGAGATGGACGGCGCGAGCCCCTGGCAGCGTTTCCGCTACGTCACTCTTCCGGGCCTGAGGTCGGTCAGTTCCACCGTCGTCCTTCTCGGTGTGATCTGGACCTTCAACCAATTCGCCGTGATCTTCCTGCTGTTCGGCAACACGGCCCCCGACGCGCAGATCCTGGTCACCTGGTCGTACTTCCTCGGCTTCGGCCAACAGCCGCGCGAATTCGCCCAGTCGGCCGCCTACGGCATCCTGCTGCTGGCCATCCTGATCGTCTTCACCTCCTTCTACCGCCGCTGGCTGAACCGCAATGACCAACAGCTCGCGATCTGAGGCAGGAGTCCCCATGAGCACCACGCCCACGACCACAGCGCAACGGACCCGCCGCCGGGGCGAGTTGAGCCGCGCCGGCACCCTCGGCTCGCACGGCGTCCTCATCGTCGCGAGCCTGATCGCGCTCTTCCCGATCGCCTGGCTGGTCTTCCTGTCGCTCGGCCCGGACTCGGACGACTACCTCCACCCGGGCGGCATCTGGAAGAAGATGACGTTCGACAACTACTCGTTCGTCCTCCAACACACCGGATTCTTCGACTGGTTGAAGAGCTCGCTGATCGTCTCGCTCGGCACCACGGTCATCGGCGTGACGATCGCGGCCAGCACCGGCTACGCCGTTTCGCGCATGCGCTTCCCCGGCTACCGGAAGTTCATGTGGGTGCTGCTGGTCACCCAGATGTTCCCGATAGCGGTACTCATCGTGCCGATGTACCAGATTCTGGCCGACCTGCAGCTCATCGACAGCTACCTTGGTCTCATCCTCGTCTACTGCTCGACCGCCGTGCCCTACTGCGCCTGGCTGCTCAAGGGCTACTTCGACACGATCCCGTTCGAGATCGACGAGGCCGGACGCGTCGACGGGCTGAACCCCTTCGGCACGTTCCTGCGACTGATCCTGCCGCTCGCCAAGCCGGGCCTGGCGGTCGCCGCGTTCTACAGCTTCCTCACGGCTTTCGGCGAGGTCGCGTTCGCCTCGACGTTCATGCTGTCCGACACGAAGTACACGTTCGCGGTCGGGTTGCAGACGTTCGTGAGCGAGCACGATGCGCAGCGGAACCTGATGGCCGCGACGGCGGTGTTGATCGCGATACCCGTGGCCGCGTTCTTCTATCTCGTGCAGAAGAACCTCGTCACTGGGCTCACCGCGGGTGGCACGAAGGGCTAGAAAACCCGGTTTCGTTGTTGGCTGCGGGCCAGTGGGGGCTGGTCGCGCAGTTCCCCGCGCCCCTTTGGGGGCGTTGCCCCCCAAACCCCCCTGAGACCCGGGGCGGCCGTGACGTCCATCCGACCCCGCTGACGTCACGGTCGCCTCGCCCCCAACTCCCCATGACCAGAACCCCGTTACGTACCAAGGACGCCATGACCCAGCAGCACTCCGCAATCGCCCCGGCACCGATCCCCGCCAAAGCCAAGCGCGGCGACTGGTGGAGAGACGCGGTGATCTACCAGGTCTATCCGCGCAGTTTCGCCGACAGCAACGGTGACGGCATGGGCGACCTGGAAGGCGTACGCGCGCGCCTCCCGTATCTGCGGGATCTCGGGATCGACGCCGTGTGGCTCAGCCCGTTCTACGCCTCCCCGCAGGCGGACGCCGGCTACGACGTCGCCGACTACCGTGCCGTGGACCCGATGTTCGGGAACCTGCTCGACGCCGACGCCCTGATCAGGGACGCCCACGGGCTCGGCCTGCGCATCATCGTCGACCTCGTCCCGAACCACTCCTCGGACCAACACGAGTGGTTCAAGCGGGCGTTGAGGGAGGGCCCCGGCTCGCCGCTGCGGGAGCGGTATCACTTCCGCCCCGGAAAGGGCGAGCACGGCGAACTCCCGCCCAACGACTGGGAGTCCATCTTCGGCGGCCCGGCCTGGACCCGGGTCACCGAACCTGATGGCTCGGCGGGGGAGTGGTATCTGCACCTCTTCGCGCCCGAGCAGCCCGACTTCAACTGGGAACACCCCGCCGTCGGGGACGAGTTCCGCTCGATCCTCCGCTTCTGGCTGGACATCGGGGTCGACGGCTTCCGGATCGACGTGGCCCATGGCCTGGTGAAGGCGGAGGGCCTGCCCGACCTCGGCTCGCACGAGCAGCTCAAGCTGCTGGGCAACGATGTCATGCCGTTCTTCGACCAGGACGGCGTGCACGACGTGTACCGCCAGTGGCGCACGGTTCTCGACGAGTACGCGGGCGAGCGCATCTTCGTCGCCGAGGCGTGGACCCCGACCGTCGAACGCACGGCGAACTACGTCCGCCCGGACGAACTCCATCAGGCCTTCAACTTCCAGTACCTGTCGACCGATTGGGACGCGGGGGAACTCCGTACGGTCATCGACCGCACGCTGGAGGCCATGCGCCCGGTCGGTGCCCCCGCGACCTGGGTCCTCTCCAACCACGACGTCACCCGGCACGCCACCCGCTTCGCCAACCCGCCCGGTCTCGGCACCCAGATCCGTCTGGCGGGGGACCGGGAGCTGGGCCTGCGCCGGGCGCGTGCCGCGACGTTGCTCATGCTGGCGCTGCCCGGATCGGCGTACATCTACCAGGGCGAGGAGCTCGGCCTGCCCGACGTCGTCGATCTCCCGGACGAAGTCCGCCAGGATCCCGCCTACTTCAGGGGCGCGGGCCAGGACGGCTTCCGGGACGGGTGCCGGGTGCCGATCCCGTGGACGCGTGACGGATCGTCGTACGGCTTCGGGAGCGGGGGCAGTTGGCTGCCGCAGCCGGACGGCTGGGGCGAGCTGAGCATCGAGGCGCAGACCGGGGCGGACGGTTCGACGCTGGAGCTGTACCGGGCCGCGCTCGCCGCCCGCCGCACCCAGCCGGACCTCGGCGCGGGCGACTCGGTGGAGTGGCTGCGGGCGCCCGAGGGCGTACTCGCCTTCCGGCGTGGGGAGTTCGTGTGCGTGGCGAACACGAGCGGGGAGTCGGTGACGACCTCGGCGTACGGTCGTCTCCTGCTCGCGAGCGGTGAGGTGACCGAGGCGGCGGGCGAGGCGAAGCTGCCCGCCGACACCACGGCCTGGTGGACCACTACACCGTAATTCCCCCCAACTCCCTCTCCGCCACGGGAAGTTCTTGCAGCAACTTCACACGGCCCGCTGCCCTTTTGGGCGGCGGGCCTCTAACATCTGGGCGACTGCAAGGTTTCCACGGTGTTTCAGCAAGAACTGTCAAGAACCTTCAACGGAGAAGGAACCCCACATGGCCAACAGCAGATCACTTGCAGGAGCTTGCGCCCTCGCCGCCGCGACGGCCCTCCTGGTGCCCGGCACCGCACATGCCTCCCCTCCCGGCACCAAGGACGTCACCGCCGTCCTCTTCGAGTGGAACTTCGCCTCGGTCGCCAAGGAGTGCACCAACACCCTCGGACCCGCCGGTTACGGCTACGTCCAGGTCTCCCCGCCCGCCGAGCACATACAGGGCTCGCAGTGGTGGACGTCGTACCAGCCGGTGAGCTACAAGATCGCGGGCCGGCTCGGCGACGCGACGGCCTTCAAGAACATGATCGACACGTGTCACTCGGCGGGCGTGAAGGTCGTCGTCGACACGGTCATCAACCACATGTCGGCGGGCAGCGGCACCGGCACGGGCGGTTCGTCGTACACGAAGTACAACTACCCCGGTCTGTACTCCTCGTACGACATGGACGACTGCACGGCGACGGTCAGCGACTACACGAACCGTGCCAACGTCCAGAACTGCGAACTCGTCGGCCTGGCCGACCTGGACACCGGCGAGGAGTACGTCCGCGCCACCATCGCCGGCTACATGAACACCCTGCTCGGCTACGGCGCCGACGGCTTCCGCATCGACGCGGCCAAGCACATCCCGGCGACCGACCTCGCGAACATCAAGTCCCGCCTGACGAACCCCTCCGCGTACTGGAAGCAGGAGGTCATCTACGGCGCGGGCGAGGCCGTCCAGCCCACCGAGTACACCGGCAACGGCGACGTCCAGGAGTTCCGCTACGCCTACGACCTCAAGCGGGTCTTCAACAACGAGAACCTCGCCTACCTGAAGAACTACGGCGAGGGCTGGGGCTACATGAGCAGCTCGGTCGCCGCCGTCTTCGTCGACAACCACGACACCGAGCGCAACGGCAGCACCCTCAACTACAAGGACGGCGCCAACTACACGCTGGCCAACGTTTTCATGCTCGCCTACCCCTACGGCGCCCCGGACATCAACTCCGGCTACGAATGGTCGGACGCGGACGCCGGACCGCCCAACAACGGCGCGGTGACGGCCTGTTGGCAGGACGGCTGGAAGTGCCAGCACGCCTGGCCGGAGATCAAGTCCATGGTGGCCTTCCGCAACGCCACCAGCGGCCAGTCCCTCACCAACTGGTGGGACGACGGCAACGACGCGATCGCGTTCGGCCGGGGCAGCAAGGGCTACGTCGCCATCAACCACGAGACGTCGTCGGTGACGCAGACGTACCAGACGTCGATGGCGGCGGGCACGTACTGCAACGTCCAGAACAACACGTCGGTGACCGTGAACTCCAGCGGCCAGTTCACGGCGACGCTGGGCTCGAACACGGCGTTGGCGATCTACTCGGGCAAGTCGAGCTGCTGATACCGGTGTTGGACGGCGGCGGCGCGAGGGGGCACGTCGCCGCCGTCCGGACCGCGGGGGATCAGGGGGTGACGGTGATGTGCTTCGCCAGGGCCGTCACGGCGAGGTCGCCGTGGTCGACCCACTGGGGGAGGGCCAGGGTCTTGTGCTGGGTGGAGGCGGGCGGGGTGATCTCCAGGTAGCCGGCGTGCACCGCGCCCGAGGTGCCCGTGTTGGCGTGGGTCCAGGCGACGACTGCCTCGGCGCTCTCGCCGTCCTTGAGGGTGAGGGTCTTCTTCCCGGGGTTGTGCGCGTACCAGGTGTTGCCCCAGGTGGTGTGGGTCGTGAGCTTCTTGTGGGCGGAGTTCTCCAGGCCCAGGCCCGGGTAGCCGCGCAGCGCGCAGGTCTTGCCGCTGAGGTTGCGCAGCCGGATGACGACACCCTCGTGGTTCATGCCACCGGCGAGCTGCTGACCGTAGGTCGCCTTCAGCGCGGCGGCCGAGCAGGTCGGCGTCGCCTTCGCGGTCGCCGTACCACTGGAGGTCGCGGCGTTCGCGGTACCCGCCCAGGCCGCGAGACCCAGGCCGACGACGGCGCCCAGGCCGATCATCGTGCGCCCGACCTTGCGGTCGGCGCGGCGCCGGTGCTTGGCGGTGGCGGTCCGGGTCTGGTCAGTGGTGTTCAGGTGCTCGTTCACGATCGTGTTCCCCACTCCTGCTTCGCGGGCCGAGGTCTGCGGCCCGCACCGTCTTCTGGTGCCGTACACAAGGTTCGATGCGCGGTGCGGCGGATTTGTTCGCGGGAAGAGGCAGGAGAATTCACGTGGTCGAAGAGAGGCCAGGTCCGGGCCGGCAGGCGCTGACCCCGGTGTCGTTATCCTGCGCGGCATGGTCGATTCGTATGAGGATCTTGATGATGCCGGTGTCGCGACAGCGGCGGTGCGTGCCGGCGCGGATGTGGTGCGCTCCCTGTACGGTCGGCGACTCACTCGCATCCACAAGGGCGCCGGGGACTTCGCGACCGCCGCCGATGTGGAGGCCGAGAAGTCGATCATCGGCGTCATCCGTGCCGCCCGGCCCGAGGACGCCGTGCTCGGCGAGGAGAGCGGGCTGCAAGGCGGTGCGGAGGCCGTACGCCAGTGGTTGGTCGATCCCCTGTGCGGCACGTTGAACTACGCTGCCGACACCATGCTGGTGGCCGTCAATGTGGCGCTGCGCGCCGGTGCGGCCGCAGTGGCCGACCCGTTCAGCGGCGAGGTCTTCTTCACCGACGGTGTGACCGCCTGGGTGCGGAACGACGGTGCCGACGTCGAGTTGACACCCACGCCCGCCACCCGACTCGTCGACGTCAACCTGGACCCGCCGTTTCCCGGCGCGCCGGAGTTCCGGGCCGTGGACCTGCTGGCCCACCCGGAGTTCGTGGAGCGGTTCCGGCCCCGGGTGGTCTCCACGACGCTCGCCCTGGCCTGGGTCGCCGCCGGCAGGCGCGCCGCGTACGTCACCGATGGTGGCGACTTGTCCGGGAGTGTGCACTTCGCCGCCGGTATCGCCCTGTGCCGTGCCGCCGGGTGCCTGGTCACCGGAATCGACGGCGGTCCGATCGGACCGTCAGGCCGCGGACTGGTCGTGGCCGCGGACGGCGCGACTCACCGGTCGTTGATGTCGATGATCCGTAGGTGAGTACGTTGAATCCGGAGCGGGTCCCAGAAGGTCCGGCCGCGGACGGCGGTGGGGCGTGATGTCAGTGGACGCGGGGCCGAGACCGTCGTAGCTCGGGAGCCGGTCCGCCGGTCACGAGTTCGTCCGCGACGAGTCGTCCGACGGTGGGCGCCAGGGTGACGGCGGAGTGCATGACGGCGACGTAGACGGACCGATCGTGTGTCGCGTATCCGATGACGGGGCCGTGCGCGGGCATCAGCGACTCGGGGGCACCGACGATGAGTCGGGTGCCGTCGGCGAGGTGGACGCTGATCAGATGGCAGCCCCCGCCGGTCGTCACGATCGCCGCGTCGAGCCCGTTGCTCCGCAGCGCGTCCAGCACCGGTCCGTACTGCGGTCCGGTCAGGCCGGGAGCGCGCGAATAGCCGAGGATCGCCCCAACTACCGGCTCCGGGGCGGCAGTCCACTCCAGGTACCCGCACTCGTTCGTCCGGGTCCCCAGGAACGTGCGGCGCTGCCAGAACAGCCGGGGCTCGCTCCCGCCCCGGCTGGGTCCGAGGATCAACTGGTCCCTGCAGCCGGGCAGATTGACGACGATCTGGCCGTCGTCGGTCAGGGCGGCGTCCAGCGCCTCCGCTCTCAGCGCCTCCACCAGATGGGATAACTCCATCAACGGCTCCATCAAGGCTTTCCTCTCGCATGCCCTTGGTTGCCTAGGTAAATCTATTGACCAAGGGTGGTGAACCGGACGGCCCGGAGCGGATCGTGTCCTACCCGGAGGTGTGTCGCGGGTGACGGCCGCGCCGAGGGGTGAGGCCCGGGTCCGTGTTCCGCGATGTGCAACAGGTGCGGCCTGTGGGACGGGTTGCCGGAGTGATCGGTTCCAGACCGTTCCGGTAGGGAACCGCCGGGACCGCTGCTGAAAGTTCTTTCCATCGCTTTCACGACTCTTGCTGCAACCCTTGCGTCGGCGATACGGTCTCGCCGGGGTCGGACCCGAACTGAGCCGTAATCGCAAGGAGTTCACGCCTGTGATACCGAGATGGCCCGCGCCCGCGCCCCGCACGCGCCGCACCGAGCGACGGAGAAGGGCCACGGGCGTCATCGTCGCCGCCCTCCTCGCGGCCTTCGTCCAGCCCCTCGCCGCCCACGCCGCGACCCCGCCCGCACCCCCGTCGGACGCCAAGCTGGCCGCGACGCCCGCCCGGCACGACGACACCCGCGAGCAGTTCTACTTCGTGATGCCGGACCGGTTCGCGAACGGCGACACCTCCAACGACCAGGGCGGGCTTACCGGTTCACGCCTCAGCACCGGCTACGACCCCACCGACAAGGGCTTCTATCAGGGCGGCGACCTCAAGGGCCTGACGAACAGGCTCGACTACATCAAGGGCCTCGGCACCACCGCCATCTGGATGGCCCCCATCTTCAAGAACCAGCCCGTGCAGGGGACGGGGGCCGACGCCTCCGCCGGCTACCACGGTTACTGGATCACGGACTTCACCCAGGTCGACCCGCACTTCGGCACCAACAAGGACCTCGCGACCCTCATCTCCAAGGCCCACGCCAAGGGCATGAAGGTCTTCTTCGACGTCATCACCAACCACACCGCCGACGTCGTCGACTACGAGGGCAAGTCCTACGACTACCTCTCCAAGGGCGCCTTCCCGTACCTGACCAAGGACGGTCAGCCCTTCGACGACGCCGACTACGCGGACGGCAAGAAGACGTTCCCCAAGGTCACCACCGCGTCCTTCCCGAAGACCCCGACCGTCCCCGCCGACAAGGCGGACGTGAAGGTCCCGTCCTGGCTCAACGACCCGACGATGTACCACAATCGGGGCGACTCGACCTACGTCGGCGAGAACGCCACCTACGGCGACTTCTCCGGCCTGGACGACCTGTGGACCGAACGCCCCGAGGTCGTCAGCGGCATGGAGAAGATCTACGAGAAGTGGGTCCGCGACTTCGACGTCGACGGCTTCCGCATCGACACCGTGAAACACGTCGACATGGACTTCTGGACCCAGTGGGCGACGGCCCTCGACAAGTACGCCGCCGCGCACGGCCGGAAGAACTTCTTCATGTTCGGCGAGGTCTACTCCGCCGACACGTCGGTCACCTCGCCGTACGTCACCCAGGGCCGCCTGGACGCCACGCTCGACTTCCCCTTCCAGGACGCGGCCCGCGCCTACGCCTCCCAGGGCGGCAGCGCGCAGAAGCTCGCGAGTGTCTTCGGCGACGACTACAAGTACACGACGGACAAGGCGAACGCGTACGAGCAGGTCACCTTCCTCGGCAACCACGACATGGGCCGCATCGGCTACTTCCTGAACCAGGACAACCCGAAGGCCACCGACGCCCAACTCCTCGCCAAGGACCGGCTCGCCAACGAGCTGATGTTCCTCAGCCGCGGCAACCCCGTCGTCTACTACGGCGACGAACAGGGCTTCACCGGCTCCGGCGGCGACAAGGACGCCCGCCAGACGATGTTCGCGTCGAAGGTCGCCGACTATCTCGACGACGACGAGATCGGCACCGACCGCACGGCCGCGAGTGACTCCTACGACTCAACTGCCCCGCTCTACAAGCAGATCGCGGCTCTCTCGAAGCTCCGCAAGGACAACCCGGCCCTCACGGACGGCGTGCAGACCGAGCGCTACGCGGCCGACGGCGCCGGTGTCTACGCCTTCACTCGCACCGCCAAGAGCGCCGAGTACGTCGTCGCCCTCAACAACGCCGACACCGCGAAGACGGTCACCTTCGCGACCGGTTCGCCGGACATGAAGTACCGGGGGATCTACGGCACTTCGGCCACCGCGACGAGCGGTGCCGACAACAAGGTCACCGTCACCGTCCCGGCCGGTACCGCGATCGTCCTCAAGGCGGCCGGTGCCCTCGCCAAGCCCGTCACCAAGCCCACGATCACCCTCAAGGCCCCGGACGCGGGCGCCACCGGCACCGTCGAGGTGAGCGCCGACGTCACCGGCGGCCAGCTCGACCGAGTCGTCTTCGCCGCCCAGACGGGCAACGGCACGTGGCAGACGCTGGGCTCCGCCGACCACGCTCCGTACAAGGTCACGCAGGCCATCGGCAAGGACGTACCGGCCGGAACCGCCCTGCGCTACAAGGCAGTTGTCATCGACTCGACCGGCCGCACGGCGAGTGCGACGGCCGCCTCCACCACCGGCACCCCGCCCGCCGAAGCGATCCCCACCGCCTCCTCCCGCGACTACGCGATCGTCCACTACAAGCGCACCGACGGCGACTACGCCGACTGGGGCCTCTACGCCTGGGGCGACCTCGCCGACGGCGAGGCGACGACCTGGCCCGCGAGTCATCCCTTCGTCGGCCGCGATGCCTACGGCGCCTTCGCCTACGTCAAGTTGAAGCCCGGCGCGACGAACGTCAGCTTCCTGGTGATCGACAAGGACGGCGACAAGGACGTCTCCGCGGACCGTTCGATCGACGTCACGCAGACCGGTGAGGTGTGGATCGAGCAGGGCAAGGAGGCCGTACAGACCCAGCGGCCCGACTACCCGGCGCAGGACACCACCAAGGCCGTCATCCACTACCACCGCGCCGACGGCGACTACTCCGGCTGGGGGCTGCACGTCTGGACGGGTGCCGCGAACCCCACGGACTGGTCGAGCCCGCTCCAGCCGGTGAAGACTGACGCGTATGGCGCTGTCTTCGAGGTGCCGCTCGACTCCGGTGCCACCAGCCTCAGTTACATCCTCCACAAGGGCGACGAGAAGGACCTCTCCGCCGACCAGTCGCTCGACCTCAAGACCAACGGCAACGAGGTCTGGCTCTTGAACGGCCAGGAGAAGTACCTCCTGCCACAGCCCGCCGGGAGCGCGGCCGCCCTCGACCTGACCACGTCCAAGGCGGTCTGGATCGACCGCAACACGATCGCCTGGAACGGCTCCGACGCGGCTGCCTCCACCCAGCTCGTGTACTCCCACGACGGTTCGATCGCCGTGAAGGACGGCACGCTGACGAGTGACGACGAGCGGTGGCTGCGGCTGTCCAGGACCACGCTCACCGAGGCCCAGAAGGCCAAGTTCCCGTATCTCAAGGACTATTCGGCCTGGTCCGTCGATCCGCGTGATCGGGGGCGGGTGAAGGAAGCCCTCAACGGTCAGCTCGTCGCCTCCCAACGGGCCGCGAACGGCGCTGTGTTGGCCGCCACCGGCGTGCAGATCGCCGACGTGCTCGACGACGTGTACGGCTCCGCCACCAAGGCCGACCTCGGCCCGACCTTCCGCAACGGCCTTCCCACGCTGGCGGTTTGGGCGCCGACCGCGCAGAGCGTGTCCCTCGACCTCGACGGGTCGCTGAAGAAGATGAGCCGGAACTCCACCACCGGCGTCTGGTCCGTCACCGGTCCCGCCTCCTGGAAGAACAAGCCGTACCGGTACGTCGTGAAGGTGTGGGCGCCGACCGTCCAGAAGGTCGTCACCAACGAGGTCACCGACCCCTACTCGGTCGCCCTCACCACCGACTCGAAGCAGAGCCTCGTCGTCGACCTCGCCGACAAGTCCCTTGCCCCGAGCGGCTGGTCGAGCCTGAAGAAGCCCAAGGCGGTGCCGCTGAAGGACGCCGAGATCCAGGAACTGCATATCCGGGACTACTCGGTTGACGACAAGACGGTGCCGGCCGCCGACCGGGGCACGTATCTCGCCTTCACGGACAAGAACAGCGACGGCTCGAAGCATCTGCGGGAACTGGCCAAGTCCGGGACGTCGTACGTGCATCTGCTGCCCGCCTTCGACATCGCGACCATCCCGGAGAAGAAGTCGGATCAGTCCACCACCGACTGTGATCTCGCCTCCTACGCCGCCGACTCGGAGCAGCAACAGGCGTGCGTGGCGGCCGTCGCCGCGAAGGACGCCTACAACTGGGGCTACGACCCGTACCACTTCACGGTTCCGGAGGGTTCGTACGCGACCGACCCGGACGGCACCGGCCGTACCGTCGAGTTCCGCAAGATGGTCAAGTCGCTGAACGAGGACGGGCTGCGGGTCGTCATGGACGTGGTCTACAACCACACGGCGGCCAGCGGGCAGGCGGACTACTCGGTGCTCGACAAGATCGTGCCCGGCTACTACCAGCGGCTGTTGGCCGACGGCAGCGTGGCGAACTCCACCTGCTGTGCCAACACGGCGACCGAGAACGCCATGATGGGCAAGCTCGTCGTCGACTCCGTGGTCACCTGGGCCAAGGAGTACAAGGTCGACGGCTTCCGCTTCGACCTCATGGGGCACCAGCCGAAGGCCAACATCCTCGCCGTACGCAAGGCGTTGGACGCGCTGACCCTCGCGAAGGACGGCGTCGACGGCAAGAAGATCATCATGTACGGCGAGGGCTGGAACTTCGGCGAGGTCGCCGACGACGCCCGTTTCGTACAGGCCACGCAGAAGAACATGGCCGGCACCGGCATCGCGACCTTCTCCGACCGGGCCCGTGACGCCGTACGCGGCGGCAGCCCCTTCGACGAGGACCCGGGGGTGCAGGGCTTCGCGTCCGGGCTGTACACCGACCCCAACTCCTCCACGGAGAACGGCACTTCGGCCGAGCAGAAGGCCCGCCTCCTGCACTACCAGGACCTCATCAAGGTCGGCCTGAGCGGCAACCTCGCGAAGTACCGCTTCACCGACACCGACGGGAAGGACGTCACCGGCGCCGAGATCGACTACAACGGCGCTCCCGCCGGATACGCGGACGCGCCCGGCGACGCCCTCGCCTACGTCGACGCGCACGACAACGAGTCGCTGTTCGACGCGCTGACCTACAAGCTGCCCGCCACGACGAGCGCCGCCGACCGGGCGCGGATGCAGGTCCTCGCGATGGCCACCGCCACGCTCTCGCAGGGGCCGTCCCTCTCCCAGGCCGGTACCGACCTGCTGCGCTCCAAGTCCCTGGACCGCAACTCGTTCGACAGCGGTGACTGGTTCAACGCGATCCACTGGAACTGCGCGGACGGCAACGGCTTCGGGCGGGGCCTGCCGATGGCCGCCGACAACGCGTCCAAGTGGCCGTACGCGAAAGGCCTGTTGACGTCGGTCAAGGTCGGCTGCGGACAGATCGACGGGGCCTCGGCCGCGTACCAGGATCTGCTGAGGATCCGTACGACCGAGCCTGTCTTCTCGCTGGACACGGCCGGGCAGGTGCAGTCGGAGCTGTCCTTCCCGCTGTCGGGGAAGGACGAGACACCCGGGGTCATCACCATGGAACTCGGGGATCTGGTGGTCGTGTTCAACGCGACGCCGAGCGCGCAGGAGCAGAAAGTGGACTCCCTCGCGGGTACCGGATACCGGCTGCACCCGGTGCAGGCGGCAGGCTCGGACGCCACCGTGAAGTCGGCCTCGTACGCGAAGGTTTCGGGCACCTTCGTCGTTCCGGGACGCACTGTGGCGGTATTCACCCGGACACCCTGAAAGCGCATTACCGTAGTGGGGCAGGCTGTGGACACCGGCCTGCCCCACCGGTGTGTCAAAGGGCCAGGTCTGAGAAAAATGGACGTCAACGGCAAACTGACGCATGCGACCGTGCTGGTCGTGGACGACGAGCCGGCGAACCGGTTCGCGATCGAGAGTGTGCTGAGCCGCGCGGGGCATCGGGTCCTCGCGGTCGGCAGCGGCGCCGAGGCGCTCGACGAACTCGATGTGCGGCTGCGCAAGGGGAACCTGCCCGACGTGGCCCTGATCGACGTGCACCTGCCGGACATGAGCGGGTTCGACCTGTGCCGGCTGCTCAAGGAGCGGCCGCGTATGGCGGGCCTGCCGGTCGTGCACGTCTCGGCGCTCGCCGCGCCCCCGAGCGACCGCTGTCAGGCGCTCGACGCGGGCGACGAGGCCTTTCTGACGGTGCCCGCGGAGCCCGAGGAGATCGAGGCGGCGGTCCGGTCCGCGGTCCGCGCCGCCCGGCTGCGCGCTGACGACCAGGCGCTGGTACGACGGCTGACGCTGCTGTCGGAGATGATCGTCACCATTCAGGCGGCGCGCTCCCTCCAGGAACTCGTCGAGGTCGCCGCCGACGGCACCGCGCGGCTCACCGGCACCCCCGCCGCCGTGTTCGTCCTCGACCGGGACGACCAGCTGTACCGCGGCCTGCCCCGGGACCGCACCGCGGTCGCGCTGCCGGGCGAGGACGCCGACCGGACCGTGGCCCGGCTGCTGCGGCGGCTCTCGCAGGGGCAGTCCGGCGTGCAGATCACCACGGTGCCCGCGCCGCTGTGGCCCACCGGGTTCTTCCGGCCGGGCGTGGAGCACGACGCCCGCCTCGCGCTGGTCCTCACCCACGAGGGCCGGGCCCCGGTCTGCCTCGCCGCCCCCACCCGCGGGCTGCGCCGGGTGGGCCCCGAGGCCGGCGCGCTGCTGGCCCAGCTCGCCCAGGCCACCGCGCTCGCCGCTGAACCCCTCCTCATGTACCAGGTCGAGCGGCACGTCGCCCTCACCCTCCAGCGCAGCTTCCTGCCCACGCCGGACCGGCTGCCCGAACTCCCGGGCGTCGACACGGTCGTACGGTACGTGCCCGCGTCCCAGGACACCGAGATCGGCGGCGACTTCTACGCCGTCCTCAAGGTCACCGGGGGAGTGCTGTTCGCCGTCGGCGACGTCGTCGGGCACTCGCTGGAGGCGGCCACCGTCATGGTGGAGATACGGCACGCCCTGCGCGCCTACTGCGTCGACGAGAGCGACCCGAGCGTGCTGGCCGAGCGGCTGGACCGGATGCTCCAGCACTACCACCCGGAGACCACGGTCACCGTCTGCCTGGCCCTCGTCGATCCGGACACCGGGCGCACCCGTATCGCCAACGCGGGCCACATCCCGCCGCTGATCATCCGGGACAACGGCAGCGCGGACTACGCCAAGGCGGCCGGCCCGCTGCTCGGCGTGGGCCTGCCCCATCCGCCGCCCACGGAGATGTTCCTCGAACCCACCGACCGGCTCCTCATGATCACCGACGGCCTCATCGAGACCCGGGGCACGGACATCTCCGTGTCGATGGAACACCTCCGCGCGGCCGCCTCCGGCGCGCTGCCGGGTCTGGACGCCCTGTGCGACACGCTGCTCGACTGCTTCGGCGTGGACCGGGACGACGACATCGCGATGCTGGCGCTACGGCTGGGGTGAGCCGGTGGGGAGCTAGGGCCTGTCCGGCGGATCGGGTCGCAGGGAATCGGCGGTGCCTGATCAACTCCGGTGAGCGGGGCGTGGTGCGTGCAGCTGCAAGGCGGAGGAGGGAGTCGACGCGGAGCGTCGGCGACCGACGACAACGCCGCAGATGGGCGTGCCACGCCCCGCGTCTGCGACCGGATCCGCCGGACAGGCCCTAGGGTGAGCCCGTTGTTGGCTGAGAAACAGGAGCGCCTGATGCCGCAGATCACCGTCGACCACTCCCACACGATCTCCTTCGACCAGGACGGTTTCGCCCGTGCGCTGCACGAGGCGGTGGTCGAGATCGCCGCGGCCAAGCCGGAGGCGTGCAAGACGCAGTTCCGCCCGAGCGAGTACACGGCCTTCGGGTACGAGGGTCTCGACGAGCTGGGTCACACCGTCGTCCACGTCACCCTCGGCCTGCTCGCCGGGCGCAGCGAGGAGACCAAGGCCAAGCTCACCGAGAAGGTCCTGGACCTCCTCCGCGAGTACATCGACGAGGACGGCTCGGTGCTGCACGCCTCCGCCGAGGTACGCGAACTGGACGCGTCCTACCGGAAGTTCGAGCGCTAGAGCCTTGCGCTAGGGCCGCCAGGACATGTTCTGCGGCCGCTAGGACGCCAGCGCGATCAGCCGGACGACGAGGTCGGTGAACGGCCCGTCGCCCGGCTCGTTCCGGAGCGACTCCCGCAGCAGCGCGGCCAGTTCGTCGTCGTACGCCGCGCTCACCGCCGCCAACGCCCCGAAGTCGTGCACGAGTTGGCGTTCCAGATCGGCGCGCGGGATGCGCCGGCCGTCCAGCCAGATCAGGGCCGTCGACTCGACCAGCGAGATCCAGGAGCGGACCATCAACTCCAGCCGGGCGGGCGGCTGTTCGACCTTCATATGGGACAGGATCTGGAGATACGCGGCCTGCCGCACCCCGTCCACGAGCGCGTTGGTGGTGGACGAGCCGACCGCCGGGCCGCCGCGCATCAACGCCGCGAAACCGGGCCCGTGGTCGTCCACGAAGTCGAAGAACCGGCCCATCACCCGCAGCAGCCGTCCCCCGAGCGAGCCCTCCTGGGCGACCACGAACCGCCCGGCCAGATCGTCCGAGGCGCGCTGCAACGCGGCCTCGTACAGGCTGAGTTTGCCGGGAAAGTAGTGGTAGACCAGGGGCCGGGAGATGCCCGCGGCCGCGGCTATCTCGTCGATGGAGACCTCGTCGGGCGAGCGATGGCTGAAGAGGTCGAGAGCGACGCCGATCAACTGCTGTCGCCGTTCCTCGACTCCCATCCTGCGGCGAACCCCGGTGCTCATGCGAACACCTTACCGATCGGAACCGGCCCTCAACGGCCCGGTCCACCCAAGGTCGTTCACATGTCCAACACGATTCGCTCACCACGGGCCCGGGATACACAGATCAGCATCGAGTCATCACGCTCCGCGTCCGTCAGCAGCTCGTCCCGGTGCTCCACCTCCCCTTCCAGGACCCGCTGTTGGCAGGTTCCGCAGAACCCCTGTTCGCAGGAGTAGAGCGTGTCGGGCAGCTCCGCCCGTACGGCGGCCAGCAGTGTGGAGTCGGCGGGCACGGTCAACGTCCGCCCGCTGCGCCGGAGTTCGACCTCGAAGGCCGCGTCGCCGTGGTTGTCGCCGCCCAACGGGGCCCGGGGCACGAACCGTTCGAGCCGCACCTCCGGACACCGCTCCTCCACGGCCGCCATCAGCCCCTCGGGTCCGCAGCAGTAGACGGCGGTGCCCTCGGGCAACTCCGCGAGCAGCGCGTCGAGTTCGGGCCGCCGCCCGCTCACCACGGTGACCCGGTCAGCGCCGAACTCCGCCAACTCATCGAGAAACGGCATGGAGTTCGGGGTGCGGCCCACGTACACCAGCCGCCAGTCGGTGCCCTCCGGCAGTGCCCGCAGCATCGGCAGCACCGGGGTGATCCCGATCCCGCCGACGACGAAGACGTACGCGGGCGCCTCGACGAGCGGGAAGCGATTGCGCGGCCCCCGCACCTCCAACTCCGTTCCCACGCCCACCTGTTCGTGCACCTCGCGCGACCCGCCCCGCCCGTCCTCGACCAGCCGCGTCGCGACCGTGTACGACGAGGTGTCCGCCGGGTCCCCGCACAACGAGTGCTGCCGCACCAGCCCGGAAGGCAGCACCAGATCGATGTGCGCCCCGGGCTCCCACCGCGGCAAGTCCCGTCCTTCCAGGCGCAGTTGTACGACGCCCTCGGCGACCGTCTCCCGTGCGGCGACCGTCAGCCTCAGTGCCCGTGTGCGCGGCCGGCCGGAGATCGGCGGGTCCAGCGCGGGCAGCGGCCACAGCGGTGAGGCCCGCACCCGGCGCCGTAGCGCGCGGCGGGTCAGGAGGGCGGCGCCGGCCAGGGCAGCGACGGTGAGGGGCTTCGGCACTACTCCGCCCTCTTCTCGGCGGCCACCGCGGCGGGGGAGGACGCGAGGTAGGCGACGGCCTGTTCGGTGCTGCCCTCCTGTGAGGGGTGGTAGGTGCGGCTCAGGTAGCGGGGTATGGACCTGAGCATGTCGCCGGTGGCGGGGAGGGTGCCGCGCTTTCCGGCGACGTAGAAGTCCTTGAAGCTCGCCTTGGCGTCGACGAGGGTCGGGTCGTTCGCCATGAAGAAGCGGGAGCCGCGCTGCCACAGGAACATCAGGGCGGCGAACGCGGTCGCCCAGGTGCGGGCGCGGCGCCGGTAGCTGCCGTCGACGTGCATGAAGAGGTCGAAGGCGACGGAGCGGTGCTCGACCTCCTCGGCGCCGTGCCAGCGCAGCAGGTCCAGCATGGTCGGATCGGCGCCGCGCCGGTCCAACTCCTCGGCGTTCAGCACCCAGTTGCCGAGGAACGCGGTGTAGTGCTCGATCGCCGCGATGATCGCGACCCGCTCCAGCAGCCACCACTTCCGGGCCTTGCCCGGGGGCAGCGTGCGGTCGCCGAGCAGCTTCTCGAAGAACCAGTCGACCTGCGCGGTGTACGGGGTCGGGTCGAGGCCCAACTCCTTGAGATGTGGGAGGACTTCGTCGTGCGCCTGGGAGTGCATCGCCTCCTGGCCGATGAACCCGATCACGTCCTCGCGCAGCTTCTCGTCCCGGATGAGGGGCAGTACCTGCTTGTAGACGTGCACGAACCACCGCTCACCGGCGGGCAGCAGCAGGTGCAGCACGTTGATCGTGTGCGTGGTGAAGGGGTCGCCGGGCACCCAGTGCAGTGGGGTGCCCTCCCAGGAGAAGGACACCTTTCGGGCCTTGAGCGGCGTGTTAGACATGGCGTCAATGTACTGACGGGTAAGTCTCTGGGGAAGCCTTGTGCGGGGACTTGTTGACGCGAATGTCAGCTAGGGCCGGTTTCTTTGGGTGCGGGTCCGTCGTGGCTGGTCGCGCCCGCGCGGCGGAGCCGCAAATCGATACAGCCCCGCGCCCCTTTGGGCGCAGGACCTCGCCCGGCACTCAATCCGCCCTCCCGAGAACCGCTCAGCGCAGGCCGGTGATGGTGCTGCCGTCGTCCAGGGTCCCCTTCAGCTCGGCCTGGACTCCCTGCTTGGTCTTCACCGCCAGCAGACCACCCCGAGCCGAGCCATTGACCCCGCCCGTCGCACTTACCGCCTCCGTGCCCTTGCTGCCCGCCGCCAGCAGGAACCAGTGGCCCGCCGCCGACTTCCACAGGACTCCGGCCAGGACGTGCGGGTCACGCGCTCCGCACGCCGGGACGCCCTGCGCCTTCGCGGCGACCGCGCCGTACGTGCCGCCCGGTGTGCGGAACTGGGCCAGTACCCGCTCGCCGCCGCCCTGCCAGGTCTCGGCCCGGGTGCACACCCAGTCCGCCGCGCCGCTCGCGTCGGGCAGCGGCTGCTGGGCGAACTGCCAGGCGTTCACGGTCCGTACGCCGAGTGAGCGCATCGCGCCGAGGGAGCAGGCGAAGGGCGCCCAGGCGTGCTGCGCCGCCGAGCCGGAGACCTCGTGGACCGAGCCGGGGCGGCCGGCGGTGAGGTGCGCCGGGACCAGTTCGCCGAGGTCGCTCATCAGGCGGGTGGTGCCGGTGTCGTCGGTCAGCTGGAGCACGTTCCACGACGTGCACGCCCCGGTCGCCTGCGCGGGGCTGGCCAGCGGCGAGGTGATCCCCTCGGTGATGGTCATGGGCAGCGCGCCCGCGTTGGGCTTCTGCAGGTCGCGCTCGGCCGCCTTCTTCACCCAAGGGGCCGTCAGATAGCGGACGTTGCCGTCGGCGCGGTCCAGGACCACCGCGTTCGCCTCGGACCCGGTCGCGCCGTCGACGCGCGCGAAGTCCAGCGCCGCGCCCTTGGTGCCGTCCTTCGGTTCGGCGTAACGGGCGATGCGCAGACCGTCGTAGAGGATCACCACGCGCGCGTTGTCGACCGTGCCGGCGTAGAGGAGCTGGGGCGGTCCGGCGGGGCCGCCGGAAGGGGTGCCGGGGGTGGCCGAGACCTGGACGGACTCGCCGGGGCGGGCCCAGACGGCGAGGGCGCGGCGCAGCAGGTCGGTGTTCTCGGTGAGGTCGCCGCGGGCGGGCCAGACGGAGAAGTCCTCGCGGGCGGAGGACTGCCACGCGGTGGGTGCGATCCTGATCAACCTGCCCGGGTTCAGGGCGGCTTGGGACGCCGGGTTCTGCGCGTAGGCGGGTGCGGCGGCGCCGTCCGGGCCCCAGCCGCCGCCGGGCATCGCGAGCAGCGCGCCGCACACGGCGACGGCCGCCGCGGCGGCGAGCGCGGCCTTGCCGTGCTGGCGGCGGCGCATCAGGTCGGTGGGCCGCGCGTGCAGCGAACAGGGGTCGAACTCGGGGGAGTCGAGGAGTTCGTACTGCGCCGGCGTCTCGTCCGCCTCGCGCAGTGCCTCGTCCACCTCTTCCCCTTCTACGCCGGCTGCCGCGAGCACTCTGCGGACGTCGCCGTCGGGCAGCTTCTCCAGGCCGCGCAGCACGTACACCGCGCGGGCCGGTCCGGACAGGGCCGACAGCCGCTGGTCCAGGGCGAGTTCGTCGGCGCCGCCCGAGCGCGGGAAGAGCCGCAGTCCCCGCACCTGGGGGAGCAGCGGCGGGAGTTGGGACCGCTTGGGCCAGGCGCGGAACGACAGCGGGAGGCCCGCCTCCAGTGCCGTACGGACGACGTTGAGGCGGACGAAGGCGTAGCCGGGGTCGACGTCGCGGCCGGTCGACTGGGCCGGGATCACCGACGCGGCGGCGCGGCCCCGGGGGAGGGCGCGCTGGGTGAGGGCGTGGGCGGTCAGGACGCGCCGGTTGCGGCCGAGGCTCGGGGGGAGCACCAGATAGGCGAGCCGGACGAGCCGTGGATAGTGCTCGACGAGCGCGGCCTCGGCCTGTTCGACATCGACGACCGGGTCGGTGGGTGAAGCTGCGGGGCGCTTGGCGACATCCTGTGACTGCACGTTCAGCAAAACGAGCGAAGGGTGAGTTGGTCACCGCCGTCCGGTTGACTCAGGCGGTTCAGTCGGCCGGCTCGACCAGGGCCCGCGCGTAGTTCGCCATCGACCGCTGGTAGCGCGGGAGATGGGGCGCGAGGGCGCCCAGCACGAGGGACAGGCCCTCGCGGTCGCGGCCGAGGCTGGACAGACACAGCGCGAGGCACGCGCGGACCGCGTCGTCCAACTCGTCCGAGGGGGCGTCGAGTTCGGGGGTGAGCAGCTTGACGCCCTCTTCCGCCTGCCCGATGTTCCGCAGGGAGCTGGAGAGTTGGATCTTCGCCCGGCGTCCCTTGTAGCCGCTGTGCTCGCTCAGCCCGCGCGCGAGCGCCTCCCGGTACAGCGGGGCGGCCTGGTCGGAGTGCCCGGTGGAGTCCCAGGCGCAGGCCCGCTCGAACGGCCGTAGCGGACTGCCGTCCGGCAGCTCGGCGACGAGCGCGTCGATCACGGCACGGAACTCGGCCGCCCGCTCCTCCGGATAGTCGTCGAAGGTCGCCCAGGCGGCGGTCACACGGTCTTCCCAGCCCTGATCCACGTCTTGATCCATGGGCGTCACCCTCGCACACGCGTCCGGCCGATGACCATGGATTTGAGCGCTGGGCGCTTCGGGGCCGTATCGGATGAGACGGCCCCTCGCCGGGGTGCGTCGCGGCATGCTTTTGTTGACCGGACGACCGGAGGAACGACAGATGAGGTTGACCCGACCGATGCTCGCGATGGCCGGCGCCGCGGCGGCGCTGGCGCTGGTGGGGTGCGGTGCCGACACCAAGGCCGCGACCGTGCCGACGGAGGCCACCGGCAGCCTGGAGAGCCTGGCCGCCAAGGTGAAGTGCACGCCCGACATCCAGACCGACGCCGACGAACTCCGCCAGGCCATCTGCAAGATGAGCTACGGCAAGTTCGTCCTCGCGACCTTCGCCACCGACCGCGGCCAGCGCGAGTGGATCAACGACGCGAAGGACTACGGCGGTTTCTACCTCGTGGGCCGCAAGTGGGTCGCCGTGGGCACGGACGCGATCGTCAAGAAGCTGCAGACCACACTCGGCGGCAACGAGGAGATCGGCGTCGACCACTCGAAGCACACCAGCTAGCCGGAAAGGCTGTACCCGGTTCACACCCTTCAAGGGGCCGACACCGGTTAGGCCAGGACACACACGAAAGCGGGCGGTGGGAGAAACCCACCGCCCGCTTCGTACTACTGGGTCCTACTGGGTCTTACTGGCAGTTCTTGCCGGCGTTGATGCAGTTGGCGATCTTCGCCGCCAGGTTGTTCTTGGTGACGCTGATGAAGTCGTCGTGGTCGGTCGACGGCTTGTGCAGCTGCTCCGGGAATCCGTCCACCGCGTAGGCGTTCTTCACGGTGCCGTCCGCCTGGATGGTGGGGGGCGTGATCTTGTAGACCAGGCGCATCGTCAGCTGCGGGATGGCCTTGAAGCCGTTCCCGCACACACCGCTCGCCGGGTCCGCGAAGGCCACGTGCGTACGGTGGTTGGCGCTGTCGATGTTCACGCCGTCCCAGCAGCTCTGGAACGCGAAGGTGCGGACCACGTTGCTGCCCTGCGGGCAGATCGGGTACTGCTCCGTCAGCTGGACCTTGTTCTCGAAGCCGGTGCAGCTCCAGTGCGCGTTGGCGTTCGCCAGACCGTTGGTGAGGGTCTTGGCGTCACCGGTGATGATGCGCAGGAACTGCGGCATCGCGACGACCTTGCTGGCCGGCGAACCGACGTACTTGATCTGCGCCGACTGCGCGGTCAGGATCTTGCCGACGTTGCCTTCCTTGCCACCGCCGTCCGCGTTGGCGTCGAACTCCTGCGAGCCGTCCTGCACACGCACGACCGGCCAGTAGTACGACGAGAGGTCACTCTGGTTCTGGCAGCTGGAGGGGGCGGCCAGCAGCGAGTCGTTCGTGGAGAACGCGTTGACCTTCTGGTTGCCGACGTAGTCGTGCTCGTGGTGCGCGCCGTTGGTCACGCCGGGCGCCACGATGACGTTGTCGGTGTTGTGGTTCTTGTTCGCGTTGACACCGCACTTGGTGGTGAACGTACCGGTCGAAGCCTGGCCGCTGTTCTGCGGCTTCGCCTGCACGTTGTTCGCCACCTTCGTGATGTCCACGAAGTCGGCCGCCACCGGGCCGTTGCCGGCCTGGCCGCCGTTGTTGGCCGGCGGCGCCGCGGAGGCGCTGGCGCTCGGCGCGGCGGTGTTCTGGCCGCCGTTGTTCTGACCGCCGTTGTTCTGGCCGCCGTTGTTGTTCTTGCCCCCGCCGTTGTTCTTGCCGCCGCCCGCCGTGGTGGTGTTGGTGGCGTTCTGCGTCGTACAGGCGGCGAGCTGCTTCAGCGCGGTCGCGTTGACGGTGCCGCCCACTCGCTGGATGTCGATGCGAATGCGGTCGATCGTCGCGGCCCGCTTCTCCTTGAGGGGGCCGACGATCGCGTTCTGCACGAAGCTCGCGTCGTTCGCCTGGGCCTGACGCGTCGACGCGAGCCGGGCGTAGGCCTCGGTGATCTGCTTGTCGAGGTTCGCCAGCTCTACGGCGACACCCTGACGAGCCTTCTGCGGCACGTTCGTCAGCTGCTGGCCGACGTCCGGGCAGGCGATCGTCGCGACCTGCGCCGCGGCGGCGGCGGCCTTGGTCTCGTTCTGGCCCGACGAGTTGGACTCGTGCGCCGAAGCGTTCATCTGCGCCCAGAGCAGCCCGCCCCCACCGAGCACTAGGGCAGCCGATGCGGCAATGGCCTTGGTGGCCAGCGGCGTAC
Organism: Streptomyces sp. N50; assembly: GCF_033335955.1. GTDB lineage: Bacteria > Actinomycetota > Actinomycetes > Streptomycetales > Streptomycetaceae > Streptomyces. The sequence goes on along the minus strand of NZ_CP137549.1, from coordinate 2,314,820 downwards.
GGCGTTTACGATCATTGCGTCCCATGGAACTCCTCTGACTTCCTTGCGGGGCAGCGAGGCGCCCGACAGGAGTGAAGCGGCGCCCTTTGATACGCAGGGGGTCCCAGGAGTGTTCAGCCGTCTCAGAAACTGATGAGAGATTCTTGGGTAAGTCCCCTCCCAACTGCCCTTTAAACACCGGCAGTTGTGATCGACTCACAGGTAGTGCTCAGCGTCCCTGGTCCAAATAGGCCAATACCGCCAGCACGCGGCGATTGTCATCGTCCGAGACTTCCAGCCCCAGTTTGGCGAAAATATTGGACGTGTGCTTCCCGATCGCCCGTTCCGTGACGACGAGTTGCCCCGCGATCGCCGCGTTCGACCGCCCCTGCGCCATGAGTTCGAGCACCTCGACCTCCCGCGGCGTCAACCGCCCCAGCGGCCGGTCGTCGGCGGCCCGCCGCGCCAGCAACTGCTGGATGACCTGCGGATCCATCACCGTCCCACCCCCGGCCACCCTCCGTACGGCATCCACGAACTGCTCGGCGTCGAACACCCGGTCCTTCAGCAGGTACCCCACCCCGCCGGTCCCGTCGGCGAGCAACTCCCGCGCGTACAACTGCTCCACGTGCTGCGACAGCACCAGCACCGGCAGCCCCGGCCGCTCCCGTCGCGCCCGCAACGCGCACTGCAGCCCCTCGTCGGTGTGCGTGGGCGGCAGCCGTACGTCGACCACGGCGACGTCGGGCGCCGACTCGGCCAGCGCTTTGGTGAGTTCGGGCCCGCTCTCCACGGCCGCCACGATCTCGAAGTCGTAGGCCTCCAACAACCTGACCAGCCCGTCCCGCAGCAGGAACAGGTCTTCGGCTAGGACAACACGCACGGAATCTCCATGGTCACCATGGTGGGACCGCCCGCAGGACTGCTGACGGCCAGGACGCCGTCGAATGTACCCAGCCGCCGCCCGACCCCGGAGAGCCCCGACCCGCCCCCGACCACGGCACCACCCCGCCCGTTGTCGGTGACGGAGATCCTCAACGCCCCTTCCCCGTACCGCATATCGACCCAGATCCGATCGGCCCCGGAGTGCTTGACGGCATTGGTGAGCACCTCGCTCACGGCGAAGTACGCGGCCGACTCGACCGGCGCGTCGGCCCGACCGCCCCCCAGCTCCGCGGCCACCTCGGTCGGCACCGGCATCCGCAGCGCCAACGCCCGTACGGCGTCCGCGAGTCCACGCTCCGCCAGCACCGGCGGATGAATCCCCCGAACGAGATCCCGCAGTTCGTCGAGAGCCTCGGCGGAGGACTGCCGGGCCCGAGCGAGCAACTCCCGGGCCTTGGCGGGGTTCTTCTCCAACAGCGCCTCGATGGTGCCGAGATCCATCCCCATGGCCACCAGCCGGGCCTGCGCCCCGTCATGCAGATCGCGCTCGATCCGCCGTAGCTCAGCGGCGGAACCATCCACGGCATCCCGCCGCGTCTCGGTCAACACCCTTACGCGCTCGGCGAGTTGACCCTGCCCCGGGGCGAGCAGAGCCCGGGTCAGCAGAAAGTGCACGCGCAGCAGCGCAGGCGTGAGGAAGTAGGAGGCGACGAGAATCCCGACCCCCAGAAGCCCCGCGAGCAGCGCACTGCCTTGCCCACTCACCGGCACGAATCCGTACCACCACCCCACATACGTCCCGTCCGTGAACACCCGCCACAGCCCGAACGCCAATGCGAAGCCCTCCAGCGGATAGAAGACCAGGACGGCGGGCAGCAAGGCGGTCACGAACCCGGCGACCATGTCGACGGGCAGCCACAGGAGATCCCGCCAGGTGGCAGGGTCACCGAGCAGGCGAAAGGTCCGGGTCCAGGGCCGCGCACCCGGCGGCACCGCCCGATAGGCGGGCGGAATCCGCACCCCGCACCACTCCGCGGCAAGCAGCCGCCGCCGATCCGCCTGCGCCCGCACCCCGGCCAGCACCCAGGGCGTGGTGATCAGCCCGACACCGAGCGGGACGAGCACAAGGGACACGACGGTGAGCACGAAGAGCGTGAGCGAACCGCCGAGAGAGATGAGCGCGAGGGCGAGTCCACGCAGCCCGGCCACCAGGACAGTACGGGCCCGCTCACGGTTCGTTTCCATAAGCCCAGTTTTACTGAGGGACGAGCCCGGGTCACGGTGCTCAGGCCCCCATGAAGGGGGTGGTGCTGTCCCCACCTGTTTTCAGGGGCGCGGGGAACTGCGCGACCAGCCCCCACGCACCCGCAGTCAAAAAACTACGACCCCAACGGCACCCCAAGCACCTCCGCCTCCACAGCAGGGTCAAGCCCCACCCCCGCCGGCCCCGCATACGACGGCACGCTGCGCAACCACTCCCACGTGTCAGCCACGGTCTCCTCGACGGACCGACACGTCAGCCCAGCAGCCACCGCCCGGGACACATCCGCACTGTGCAACGCGTCGTACCCCTCACTCCCCGCCGGCACCCACACCGGCAACTGAGTCCAAGGCTCGATCCCCGCCCCGAGCACGACTTCCGCCGAGGTCCACCGCAACGACGCCGCCCCACCGGTAACCCGCACACACGCGTCCAGCAAAGACCCCATCGTCGCGTGCCCCTGAGGAGAGATGAGGTTGTACGCCCCGCTCAACTCCCGCTCCACCGCCCCCAGCAACCACTCCGCGAGATCCCGCACATCGACGTACTGAAGCGCCAACTCCCGAGGCCCGGGCGCCAACACAGGCCCACCCCGAGCAACCCGCCCCAACCACCACGGCAACCGCCCGATGTTCTCGTACGGCCCGAGGATGAGCCCGGCCCGGGCGAACACCGACCGCTCCGCCCCGAACGCCCCGAGCGCGGCCAGCTCCCCGCCCCGCTTGTCCCGCGCGTAGTCGGTCTTGTCGGCGGAGGCCAGGGCCCCCTCGACAAGCGGCGCGTCCTCCCCGTACCCGCCCGGCGGAGCCCACGCGTACACAGAGCAGCTCGACACATACACATACCGGCCCACCCGATCGGCAAGCAGCCGCGCCGCGTCGTCGACCGCCCGCGGCGCCGCCGACCAGGTGTCGACCACGGCATCCCACTCGCCGGAGGCCAACGCGGCGAGCCCACCGGGCGCGGTGCGGTCACCCCGCAACGCCCGTACCCCGGCCGGGGCCTCGTGCCGCCCCCGGTTGAGGACGGTCACCTCCCAGCCCCGGCCGAGGGCAGCCTCCACGACGGCCCGCCCCGCGAACTCCGTACCGCCCAGCACCAGAAGTCTCATACCGGTGACTCTGCCCGCGAGGCGCACGGAACGGAACGTCGATCTGCCGTCAGCAGATGACCGGACCGCAGATGATCAACGCGCGGTCGGTGGCGTGTACTTGTACCCCACCCGCCGCACCGTCTGGATCGCCTTCCGGTGCTCGACCCCCAGCTTGCGGCGCAGCCGCGCGATGTGGACGTCGACGGTACGGCCGTCGCCCACATGCCCGTAGCCCCACACCGTGGTGACCAGCTGGTCGCGGGTGTGGACCCGGTTGGGGTGCGCGACGAGATGGGCGAGGAGCTCGAACTCCAGGTACGTCAGGTCGAGTTCCGCCCCGTTCAGCTGCGCGGTCCGCTGCACGGTGTCGATGCGGACGAGCGGTTCGGCCTCGGCGGGGAGGGACGGCGGGACCGGGTCGGCGGTCCGGGTGAGGTGCGGGCTGTCGGCCGGGATGAGGACGAGGTACCCGACCATCGGCGGCTGCCCCGGCAGCGTGGGCAGCGTGTGCGGCGGCGCGGGCAGCCAGGTGGCGCCCGGCGGCAGGAACTCCGCCACGTCGATCACCTCGTCCCGGTCCACGGCGCGCAGATGGTGCCGTGGGGCGTTCGGGGCGGGGGTGTCGAGCGGGGCGGAGGGAAGAGCGGGAAGGGAACGGATGATCGCCATGAGAGGTCAGCTCTTTCGCGCGAGAGGTTCGTCGAGGGGACGTACGTCGAGTCGCGCAGGCCGGAGGCCGAGGGTGGTTCGGCTTTAGAGGGCCGGCGCGTTCATCGCGCGACAACACACCCGGTCGAAGTCATGGTGCTGACGGGAAGGCCAGAAGGGCTCGAGGTCATGGCGACCCGTCGCTCCGCACTTCTGGTAGTTGCCCATGCGCCCATTGAAGCAGACACACGCCCGCAACAGGACCCTCCTCTCACAGCTTGGACGCCCCCTTGGCGGGAAATTGACGTCCGGCCCCTCAGCCGACCAGCCGTCTGTGCCAGGTCAGCGGCTTGACGTCGATCGCCTTGTCCAGATCGCCGTCCCAGTCGGCGGACAGCCCGGCTCCACGCAGCGCGGCCAGCACCTCGTGCCCGACGGCCGCGGCGGTCTCGTCCGAGCCGTCGAACCCGCCGTAGTGCAGCGCGAGTCCGTGCCCCTGGACAGCGTGCTCGGTGATCTGCTCGTGGAAGAAGACGAAGCCGCGGGCGTCCTCCCGCTCGGCGCCCATCTCCGCGAGGCCGCAGCCCCGGCAGCAGGCGAAGTTCTCCCGGGCCGTGATGCCGCTCGCGTTCAGCGTCTCGAAGGCGCGAGTGAGCCGGTCCGGGTCGGTGACGCCCTCCCAGGCCGCCTGCTCACCCACCCGCTCCACCCACAGCCGGTCCACCAGCCGCGCGGCCTGGGCGCGGGAGACCGGCCGCTCGTCGCCCTTGACCAGGTAGTCCTCGGCGATCTCGGTCAGCGTCTTCCGGTCGTCGTAGCCGCAGCGCAGCCGTGTCCTGACCCGCTCCTCGACCGTGTCCCGCACCTCGTCCGGCAGGTCGGGCACTTCTTCCCGGGGGCCCAGGTCGACCGGCTCCCAGCCGAGGCCCGCGTCCCAGCCGGGCGTCTGCCGTGCCCAGGCGGTCAGCAGATCCGCCACCCGGTCCGCGCCGTCCAGGTTCGTACCGTAGAACTCGTCCTCGCTCAGCCGGTGTTCCAGCCGGTAGTCACCGCCCTTCTCGTGCCACACCTGGGCGAACACGTCCGGGAGGTCGGGTATCCGCTGCACGATCAGGAAACGGTCGCGGGCGCCCCCGATCCGCGCCACCAGCTCCCGCAGCCGTACCGCCGAAGTCCGCGTGTACGTCTGCCTGTTCTCCGTCTCGACCTTGATGTCGAGACCCCCGTCGATCTCCATGTCCCCCACCATGGCACGCGCCACTGACAACGCGAGGAGGCGCCCACCGCGACGGTGGACGCCTCCTCGTGCAAGCAGGGGCGGATCAGACCTGGCCGGCCTTCTCCAGCGCCGCGCAGCAGGTGTCGACGATCAGCCGGGTCACCAGGTACGGGTCGACGTTCGCGTTCGGACGGCGGTCCTCGATGTAGCCCTTGCCGTCCTTCTCGACCTGCCACGGGATACGGACCGAGGCGCCGCGGTTGGAGACGCCGTAGGAGTACTCGTTCCACGGGGCGGTCTCGTGCAGGCCCGTCAGGCGGTCGTCGATGCCGGCGCCGTAGTGCTTGACGTGGTCGAGGGGCTTGGAGCCCTCGCCGAGGGACTCGCACGCGGTGATGATCGCGTCGTAGCCCTCGCGCATCGCCTTCGTGGAGAAGTTGGTGTGCGCGCCCGCGCCGTTCCAGTCGCCCTTGACCGGCTTGGGGTCGAGGGTCGCGGAGATGCCGAAGTCCTCGGCGGTGCGGTAGAGCAGCCAGCGGGCGATCCACAGGTGGTCGGAGACCTCCAGCGGGGAGACCGGGCCGACCTGGAACTCCCACTGGCCGGGCATGACCTCGGCGTTGATGCCGGAGATCGCGAGACCGGCCTTGAGGCAGTTCTCCAGGTGGGCCTCGACGATCTCGCGGCCGAAGATCTCGTCGGCGCCGACACCGCAGTAGTAGCCGCCCTGGGGGGCCGGGAAGCCGCCCTCGGGGAAGCCCAGCGGACGGGCGCCGTCGAAGAAGGTGTACTCCTGCTCGATGCCGAAGATCGGCTCCTGCGCGGCGTACTTCTCGGAGACCTCGACGAGCGCGGCACGCGTGTTGGACTCGTGCGGCGTCATGTCGATCTCGAGGACCTCGCACATGACGAGGATGTCGTCGCCGCCGCGGATCGGGTCCGGGAAGCTGGCGACCGGCTTGAGCACGCGGTCCGAGGAGTGCCCCTCGGCCTGGTTCGTGGACGACCCGTCGAAGCCCCAGATCGGGAGCTCGGCGCCCTTCGCGTCGTCGGCCAGAATCTTCGTCTTGGAACGGAGCTTGGCCGTCGGCTGGGTGCCGTCGATCCAGATGTACTCAGCCTTGAAGGTCACGGGCCACATCCTTCGGGGTGGGTCATTCGTCGCACTCGCGGGTGCTGCGGCGCAGCGGCACTGGAGCGCCGCGATTCATTGCCGGGCAGCCTGTCAACATGCGATTTCCCGATCATTGCCCAAGCGTGAACCCCGTGTTACCTGGTGGCGCTGTGTCCCGATTCACGTGCACTGCGCACGGCGCACCCGGGGACCGCTGTGAACCCGCTGTTCGCACTTGCGGACGGGCGTCGCCGTACGGCTCGTATGCGATGGGGTTAGCCCTCGGCGGCGGCCTCGCGGACCCCGTCCAGGAAGCCCCGGACCGCCGCCAACTCCCGGTCGTCGTAGCCCTGGAGCAGTTCTACGGCACTCCCGATGAGTGGACCGAAGAAAGCTTGCCCGAGTGCGACCGCCCGCTGGTCCACTTCGACCACGACCCTGCGCCGGTCCCCCTCGCTCCGCACCCGCCGCACATGCCCGGCCCGTTCCAGCCGGTCGACCAGGGCGGTGGTCCCCGCCGAGTTGAGCCCGAGCGCGCCGCCGAGCCGCCCGGTCGTCATCTCCTCGCCGGCCCGGTCCGCGTCCATGAGGGCGATCAGGGCGCGGACGTCCGTGGGGTGCATACCGTTCTGGTTCGCGAACCGGGCGCTGTGCAGGCCGAGTTCGACCGCGACGGCCCGCAGGAGATGCACGATCTCCATCTCCGGCCCGGGGTCCGCCTTCTGGTTCCGCACGCTGGCCTCCGGCTATCATCTCGCTCACCGAGTATCTCGCTCAGCGAGATAATAAGGGGAGTGGGCGACCATGGGAATCCGCAGCCCGTACGACAGGGACCGCTTCGAGTCCGCGTACGACAAGGTCATGGCGAAGTGGCCGGCCGAGCGGGAGGCGGTGATCGTCCCGACCCCGTTCGGGGAGACGTACGTGAACGTGTGCGGGCCCGCCGACGGTCGCCCGCTCGTGCTGCTGCCGGGCGGCGGGGGAGCGACCTCGGCGTCCTGGTACGCCCAGGCCGCCGACCTCGCCCGCACCCACCGCGTCCACGCCGTCGACCTGATCGGCGCCCCGGGCCGCAGCGTTCCGGTGGTCGGCCGGAGACCGCGCACGGTGACCGATCTGACGGCCTGGCTGGACGCGGTGCTCGACGGGCTGGGGGCGCCGGTCGTGGACCTCGGCGGGCATTCGTACGGTGGCTGGATCGCGCTGCACTACGCACTGCGCGCGCCCGCCCGGGTACGCCGTCTGTTCCTCCTCGACCCGACCCAGTGCTTCGCCGGGTTCGAGACGGCGTACCTGCTGCACGCGCTGCCGATGCTGCTGCGGCCCACCCCGCGCCGCGTCCGCGCGTTCCTGGAGTGGGAGACCGGGGGAGTGCCGCTGGACCCCGACTGGCTGCGCCTCCAGGAGGCGGGCGCGGGGTTCCCGTCCGCGAAACCGGTGACCGGTCCCCGCCCGGCGCCCGAGGCGCTGCGCGGGCTGAACGCGTCGGTCCTGCTGCTTCTGGCCGGAAGCAGCAGGACCTATGACACGCACCTGGTGGCGGCCCGGGCGGGCCGTCTGCTGCCGCGCGTCGAGACAGACATCCTCCCGGACGTCTCACATCACGCGCTGCCGCATGCCGCGCCGGAGCGACTGGGCCGTCACCTCACCGGTTTTCTCGGGTCGTGAGCGTCACCCCACCTTCTGGATCAGAGCGCGGCGGATGAGGAACTTGCCGGGCTCACGGACCTGTTCGAAGGCCGCGTTGTTCAGCAGGACACAGCTGCCGGAGACCGAAGTCACCTTCACCGTCGTGGACTTGTTGTTGTCCAGGTTGGTGACCTTCAGCGTCGTACCCGCCGGGAACTGGTTGCTGGACGCGGCCGGCGCACCGGCCTCGCCGGAGAGCGTGACGGTCGAGCCGTTGCACACCTGGCTGCCCGCGGCGGCGTTGCCGCCACCGGTGTTGCCTGCCGGAGGGGTCGCCGCCTTGGTCGGGGTGGAAGCCGCGGGCGCCGACTGCGCCGGCTGCGTGGCCTGGGAGTCCTGAGCCGACTCCCCAACCGCACAACCGGACGCCTTCTGCTGCACCTTGATCTGCGCGATGACCGCTTCGCGGTTGGCGATCCGCGCGCTCGACTGGGCGTCGGGCGCGGCGCGTTGACCGTCGATGAACTTCTGGTTGTTGCCGAGCGCGGTGGCGAGCCCCTGGCAGACCGTCGAGTTCGCGGCGGACAGTGTCTTGGCGTTCTGCGCGGTCGACTGCGACGCGTTCGACGTGGTGGCCAGTGCGAAGGCCCCGCCGCCCGCGACCGCCGCGGCGGTGACCAGCAGCGCCAGCTTCTTCTTCGTACTGGCAGTTCTCCTGCGCGACATGCGCGTCTCCTGTGGGGTAGGGGAGCGTACGTCGCTATGTACGGCGGGCCGAACGATGTAACTCAGCGGACACAGGAGTCACATAAGTGACGTGCGTCACAAGGAGGTTGGGGGCCGGTCGGGTCGATGCGGGTCAGCGGGACAGCGCGTCCCGTACCGCCTCGTCGCTGCGGGCGACCACCGCCGTGCCGTCCTCCGCGGTGATGATCGGCCGCTGGATCAGCTTCGGATGCGCGGCGAGCGCCGCCACCCACCGCTCCCGCGAACTCGCTTCCCGCGCCCACGACTTGAGCCCCAGTTCCTTCGCCACGGCCTCCTGGGTGCGCGTGATGTCCCACGGTTCGAGCCCGAGCCGCTCCAGTACGTCCCTGATCTCGTCCTCGCTCGGCACGTCCTCCAGATAGCGGCGGACGGTGTACTCGGCACCCTCGGCGTCGAGCAGACTCACGGCGCTGCGGCACTTGGAACAGGCCGGGTTGATCCAGATCTCCATGGCGTTCACGTTATGCGAGAGGCGCCCCGTCCGGCCCGGTGAGCGGCTTGGCGGCGCGGACGAGGGCGGAGTGCATGCCGTCGGCGACGGGGTGGGTGGGCGTGATCGAGACGCCCGTGAAGCCGGCCGCTTCCAGGCCTTCCCGGTACTCCGTGAAGGACAGGGCCCCGGCGACGCAGCCGACGTGGTCACCGCGCTCGGCGCGCTGCCCGGCGGTGAGGCTGTCGTCCGCGACGACGTCCGAGACGCCCAGGCGCCCGCCGGGCCGCAGGACGCGGAAGGTCTCGGCGAAGACGGCCGGCTTGTCGACGGACAGGTTGATCACGCAGTTGGAGATCACGACGTCGACGGCGTGCGCGGGGAGGGGGATCGCCTCGATGGTGCCCTTGAGGAACTCGACGTTGGCCGCACCCGCCTTCTCGGCGTTGGCCAGGGCGAGTCGGAGCATCTCGTCGGTCATGTCGAGCCCGTACGCCCGGCCGGTGGGGCCGACGCGGCGGGCGGAGAGCAGGACGTCGATGCCGCCGCCGGAGCCGAGGTCGAGGACGCGTTCGCCCTCCCGGAGTTCGGCGACGGCGGTGGGGTTGCCGCAGCCGAGGGAGGCGGCCACGGCCTCGGCGGGCAGGGTGCCGCGTTCGTCGGGGGAGTAGAGGGCGGAACCGAAGATGTCGTCGTCGAAGGCGTCGTCGGTCCCGGTCGGCTGCGGCCCGCAACAGCCGGTGCCGCCCTCGGTGACCTGGACGGCTGCGGCGGCGTAGCGACGGCGGACGGCTTCGCGCAGGTCGGTGGAGTGCTCGCTCATGTCTGCCATGTCTGCCTCCTGTATTGATGTTCTTCGATGCAACGTTGCGCCTTGAATCGAGGAATGTCAACATAGAAGAATGTCGAAACAAGAGCTTGAGGTGATCGGCCGGGACGGGGACCCGGCCGGTTCCTGCTGCGGCGGACTGGCGTCCGCACCGCTGGCTGACGAGCGCGCGACGGAACTGGCCAAGGTCTTCAAGGCACTTGGGGACCCGGTCCGCCTCCGCCTGATGTCGATGATCGCCGCACGCGGCCAGGGCGGTGAGGTGTGCGTGTGCGAGCTGACACCGGCCTTCGACCTGTCCCAGCCGACGATCTCCCACCACCTCAAACTGCTCCGCCAGGCCGGCCTGATCGACTGCGAGCGCCGCGGTACGTGGGTGTACTACTGGGCGCTGCCCGACACCCTGGACCGCCTCGCCGCCTTCCTGGCCGTCCCGCGGACCGTCGCGGCGCCCGCGTGAGCGTCCCCCTCGGCCGCCGCGCCGCCGCCGAGGCGCTCGGGACCGGTCTGCTGGTCGCCGTCGTGGTCGGCTCCGGGATCCAGGCCACCGAGCTGACGCACGACATCGGCCTACGACTGCTGGCCAACTGCCTCGCCACCGTCCTCGGCCTGGGCGCGCTGATCACCCTGCTCGGGCCGGTCTCCGGCGCGCACCTCAACCCGGCCGTCACCCTGGCGAGTTGGTGCGCGGGCCGCCGTACCGGCACCGGACCGTCGCTGCGGGACGTCGCCGTGTACGTGCCCGCGCAGGTGGCCGGGGCGGTCGGTGGCGCGGTCGTGGCCGACGCGATGTTCGCGAAGCCGCTGCTGAGGTTCTCCACGCACGACCGGTTCGCCGGGCACCTGTGGCTGGGCGAGGTCGTCGCCACGGCCGGGCTGATCCTCCTGGTCCTAGGACTGGAACGCACCGGCCGCGCCCGTCTCGCCCCGGCGGCCGTCGCGTCCTACATCGGCGCGGCCTACTGGTTCACGTCCTCCACCTCGTTCGCGAACCCCGCGGTGACGGTGGGCCGCGCCTTCTCCGACACCTTCGCCGGGATCGCCCCCACCTCCGTCCTTCCGTTCATCGCGGCCCAACTGACGGGCGCGGCTGTCGGGTTGACCATCGCGACGATGCTCTACGGCCGTCCCGCGCCGGTCGATACGGCGGCCGCGGTCCCGCAACTCGCCTCTCCCTGACCGCGTTTCGCCCTCGCCCTCACCCTCACCCTCACCCTCGCCCTCACCCTCACCCTCGCCCTCGCCCTCGCCCTCGCCCTCGCCCTCGCCTTTCGCCGTTCCTGACCGCCCTCCGCCGACAAAGGACTCCCTCCGTGTCATCTGCCGCCCCGCGCCCGTCCGTTCTGTTCGTCTGCGTCCACAACGCCGGCCGCTCCCAGATGGCCGCCGCCTTCCTCACCCACCTCGCGGGCAGCCGCGTCGAGGTCCGTTCCGCCGGGTCCGCCCCCGCCGACCAGGTGAACCCCGCGGTCGTCCAGGCGATGGCCGAGGTGGGAATCGACATCGCGGCCGAGACCCCGAAGATCCTCACCACCGAGGCCGTCCAGGCATCCGACGTGGTGATCACCATGGGATGCGGTGACACCTGCCCGGTCTTCCCCGGCAAGACCTATCTCGACTGGCGGCTCGACGACCCCGCGGGACAGGGCGTCGAGGCGGTCCGGCCGATCCGGGACGCGATCGAGGGGTACGTGCGGGGGTTGATCGCGGAGGTGCTGCCGGCTTGAGGGCTGGATCGCGGTATCGGGCGGCGCCCGCTCTGTTCGAATTCGATACCGCCTCACGCACACCTCCCGGAGCTTGCGTGACGCGGTGCCAATATCCTTGCCGACCAGGGGATTTGATGGACCTTGTGGACTCGCCGGTTGTCAGTGGCGGGCAGTAAACTGGGGGCAGTGTTCGAGGGTGTCGCCGGGCGGTCCGGACGGCGCCCTGACCGCGACAGGAGGATGTCCGTGCCCGCTGCCGCACTGAAGCCGAAGCCGTTGCCGACCCAGTCCACCGCGAAGCGTTCCGTCCAGCTCGACCTGCCGTACGTGCCCGTGGAGAAGCGCCCGCTGCCGCCCGGACGCCCGCGGGACTGGTACGTCACGCACAACCGCCGCCTCAAGGCGATGCGGCTGGCCATCGCCCTGCTCGACTCGGGCGTGTACGTCCCGAACCAGGCCCGCAACGAGACGATCCGCAGCACCGCCGAGCTGATCGGCGTCCATGCCCCGTCCGACACGACGTGTCACATGGTGCGGGCGCTGATGCGGTACTCGCGCTGAGGGGTGGCGCCGGGTGCCCTGTGTTTCGGGGCGCCCGGCGTCGGTGCGTGCGGGGTTCCGGGGTGGCCTGCGCTGGTGCCCGCGCTGCCAGGGGCTCCGCCCCCGGACCCCCGTTCGGCCCTGAAGGTGCCTCGTCCTCAAACGCCGGACGGGCTGGGTGTTGGCGCCGACCGGAGTTCAACGGGCTCGGCCCGGGCCGGTGGTGCGCGCGACCCTGCCCAGGCTGGATGGTGACGCCGACCAGCGCTCAAAGACCCGCCCCACGCCCACGGAATGCGCGCCCCTACGCCGGCAGACGCCCACCACTACGCCGACATCACGCGCTCGCCCTCACCGCAGAGGAAGGCCGCGTCCCCGCGCCAATACAACACGCGTCCCCACACCGGCGGAAGCCGCGCCCCTGCGCCGTCCGACGCCTGCTCGCCCTCACCGCAGAGGAAGGCCGCGTCCCCGCGCCAACACGACACGCGTCCCCACACCGGCGGAAGCCGCGCCCCCGCGCCGTCCGACGCCTGCTCGCCCTCACCGCAGAGGAAGGCCGCGTCCCCGCGCCAACACAACACGCGTCCCCACACCGGCGGAAGCCGCGCCCCCGCGCCGCCCGATGCCCGCTCGCCCTCACCGCCGAGGAAGGCCGCGTCCCCGCGCCAACACGACACGCGTCCCCACACCGACGGAAGCCGCACCCCCACGCCGCCCTACGCCGACCTCTGCAACTCCCACCCCTACGCCGACAACTCCCGCTCCACCGGCGTCCGGAACCTCGGCGTCAGCCGAGTCGTCCCCACCCACCCCCGCAACCGCTCCGCCGCCACCCCGATCGCGGCCTCCCCCTCCCGGCCGACGCCCGCCCCGTCGAGGATGCGCCAGGCGATCTCCCCGTCCGGCCGCTGGGCCCAACCCCCCACCACCCGCCCGTCCCACCACACCGTCGGCCCCACGTTGCCGCTGCCGTCGAACAACGCGGGGCGCAGTTCCGGGGCCAGGTACCAGTCCCGCTGCTGCCACCCCATCGCCGTCGGATCGAGCCCGGGGAGCAGGGCAGCCCACGGCTCCGCGGGGCCGGCCAGCGGGGCCAGGTCGCCCGCAGCGACGTAGCCCGTCCCCTCGTTCAGGGACACCGCCTCCGCGCCGATCGTCGTCAGGGCCCGGCGGACGTCCGTCACCCGCCACCCCGTCCACCACTTCAGGTCGGCCTCGGTGGCGGGGCCGCATGCCGTGAGCCAGCGGGCGAGGAGTTCGGCCTGGGCTTCCGCCGTGTCCAGCTCCGGGTGTTCCGGCGCCACCGCCCAGCGGAACTGGCTCGACGTCCAGCCGCCCAGTGGTCGCCCCCGTACCACCTTGCCCTCCACGCCCAGCACCCTCAGCAACCGCGTCGAGACGGTGTGCACGCCCTCGTAGTTCTTGCCGGCCGCGTACACGAACTGTTCCCTCAACCTCGGTTCGTCCACGGCGAGTTCGGCCGCCGTCGCCTGCCCGCGGAGCGTCAGCGCGGACAGCAGCGAGCCCTCGACCTCCTTCAGCCAGGCCGCGTCCGGCGCCCCCGCCTTCGCCATGTCCTTGACCAGGGAGGCCCGTTCGCGGGCGGCGACGGCAAGTCCCGTCGAGGCGTGCACGATCGCGGTCAGATCGGCGGGGAACACGAACACCGTGTGCCGCATGCCGTGCATACGGAGCAGGGTGCGGTCCTCGTACAGCGCGCGGGTGGTCTCCGGGACGGTGGCGGAGGGGTCGGCGAGGCGGGCGCCCACCGCCAGGTACACCGTCGCGGGGTCCGTGCCGTGCAGGGCGACGAGGGAGTCGGCGACGGCCTCGGGGGCGGCGGCGTGGGTGCCGGGGGCGAGGCGGTGGCGGAGGGCCAGGCGGGCCCGGCGTTCGGTGGTGGTGATGTGACGGGGGGTGCGACTCATCTCGGCCTCGTCTCTCTCGTCTCTCTCGACTCGCTCGTCTCTCTCGACCTCGCCTCGAAGACGTCCACTTCTCGGCCGACAGTAGACGTTCACCCCCGTTCACCCGATCGACGTCCCCGAAATGCACCCCCACACCGACCCGGTTTCACTGCGTAGCAACAGGCGGTGCCCTCCCAGAAGGCGGCGGCATGCAAAGACACGGCACATGACCACCCCGGCCGACCGAGCGGACCGGGGCCGCGCCGCGCGCAAACGCGTCGCCCGTTCCGCCCACGCCGGCTGGATCCCCGCCGTGGACCGCCCGGACCCCGTCGCCGTACTGGAACGGCAGGGCAGGGACAGACTCCCGGAACTCCTCCCGATCCGGTACGGCCGCATGGCCGCCTCGCCCTTCGCGTTCCTGCGCGGCTCGGCCGCCGTGATGGCGACGGACCTGGCGTCCCAGCCGCACACCGGCCTCACCGTCCAGCTCTGCGGCGACGCGCACCTCCTCAACTTCGGCCTGTACGCCTCCCCGGAACGCACCCTGCTCTTCGACCTGAACGACTTCGATGAGACGTTCCCGGGCCCCTTCGAGTGGGACGTCAAGCGTCTCGCCGCGAGCGTGGCGGTCGCCGCCCGCGAGAACGGCCACAGCGACACGAAGGCCCACCGCGCCGCGCTGGAGGCGACAGCCGCGTACCGTACGGCTCTTCGCGGCCTGGCCCGCAAGGGCGAACTCGCCGTCTGGTACGAGCGGATCGACGCCGACAGCCTGCTGCCGCTGGTGCGTTCCGCCCGCCACCGCCGCCGGGTGGAGTCAAGCCTCACCCGGGCCCGCCGCCGCACCAGCCTGCACGCCGTGGGCAAGCTGACCGAGACCGTCGACGGCCGCCGCCGTATCGTCCACGACCCGCCCCTCCTCGAACCGGCCGGCGCCGCCGACACGGCCTCCCTGCGCAAGATCTTCAGCGACTACCGCTCCACGCTCTCCGAGGAACGCCGCCTCCTCCTCGACCGCTACCGCTTCGTCGACGCCGCCCGCAAGGTCGTCGGCGTCGGCAGCGTCGGCACCCGCTGCTTCATCGTGCTGCTCGCCGGCCGCGACCAGGACGACCCGCTGTTCCTGCAGATCAAGGAGGCGCGGAAGTCCGTACTGGAGGAGCACCTGCCGAGCGGCCCCTACGTCCACCCCGGCCACCGGGTCGTGGCGGGCCAGCGCCTCCTCCAGGCGGCCAGCGACATCTTCCTCGGCTGGATGACGGGCCCGCAGGGCCGCGCCTTCTACTGGCGCCAACTGCGTGACATGAAGGGCTCCGCGGACGTCGTCGGCATGGGCCCGGCGGCCCTCACGGCGTACGCCCGCCTCTGCGGCAACGCCCTGGCCCGCGCCCACGCCCGCTCCGGCGACCGCGTCGCGATCGCCGCCTACCTGGGCAACACCGACACCTTCGAACGCGCCGTGGCGGACTTCGCCCTCACCTACGCCACCCAGACGACCGCCGACCACGCGGCCCTCGGCGCGGCCGTAGCGGCAGGCGTGGTCACGGCGGCACCGGGCATCTGACGGACCCCCGCACGAAAAAGAAGATGCACACCGAGTGACCGACTCCCTACGCTGGAGACGCATTGCGGAGCAGGTCACCACTGCTTCACGCAGGACCGGCGTCACCCTGCGGAGTCGGCGCTAGTCTCGTTCGCACCCAACCCACCGACGGTCGGCCGCCCACCCCAGCGCCCTGTCGGGACAGATTCCATACCGCTCGGACACCACACCCACGCCCACGGAGGCCCGTCATGGGCACCATCATCCTTTCCGGGACCGTCGTCCTGGTCGTCCTGGGATTCGGAAACCACGTCTGGTGGCTCGCCGCCGTCGCCGTGCTCTTCCTCTACGTCCGGTACGGCAGGGACTCGACGTCGTCCACCTCGTCGTCCTCGTCCACGTCGTCCTCGTCGGGCGGCGGTTCCTCCTCGGGGAGCACCCCGTCGAGCTACCGCGCGTACCGCGACCGCCGTGACAAGCAGGCCAAGTGGGAGCGCCGTTACCAGCGCGAGCGCCCCCTGGAGTCGCGTCGGCAGGCGCGAGAGAAGAGCAAGTAGGAGAAGAAGCGCACGTAGGGGACCGGGGCGCCCGTCACAACCCGGGGGCGCCCCACACCGGGAACCACCGGCTCAGGTCCTGCTCGATCCGCAGGTCGTTGCCGAGCATCGACTTGACCTGGAGCTCCAGCGCGCTGTCGCGCCGCTGACCGTCACCGGCCAGCGGCGCGAACGGGAAGAACGTCCCGCGCTTGTACAGATAGACCAGCGCCAGCCGCCGCCCCGCGTCATCCTCGAACCCGGCCAGCGAGCACAGGAGTTGGGGCCCGAAGCCGTTGACCTCCATCGCGCTGTTCACCGCGTGCAGATCGTTGACGAGCGCCGACAGTTGATCCGGCGAGCGCCGCGACACCAGCCACGAGTAGCCGTAGGCATCCTGGGTCAACTCGACCGGCGGCCCGGTGCGTTCGGCGTCCGCGTCCAGCAGTGCCTGGACCTCCCGGTGCGTCTGCTCGAACGCCCCGCCCTCCACCGTCGCGAAGCACACCGCACCGCGCCCGGTCGCCCGGAACCCGGCCGCCGCCTCCAGCGTCACCGCCGCCGAGGGCAGCGCGAACAGCTGATCGAGATCGGGAGCGACCGGTTTCGTACGGCCGAGCAGGATGTCCAGCAAGCCCATACTCAGTCCCCCATCCCTCAGTCCGCCTTCCCGATACCGGGCACCGCCGCCTCACCCAACTCGGCGGAGATCCGCCCCAGTTGGTCGAGCCGCTGCTCCAGGCTCGGGTGGGTCGAGAAGTACTTGGAGATACCGGGCTCGGTACCCGTCGCCGGGCTGAAGTAGAAGGCGTTGAAGGCCTGCGCGGTCCGCAGGTCCTTGGTCGGGATCCGGGCGATGTCCCCGTCGACCTTGGTGAGCGCGGACGCGAGCGCCGAAGGCTTGCCGGTGAGCAGGGCCGCCGCCCGGTCGGCCGCCAGCTCCCGGTACCGGGACAGCGCCCTGATCAGCAGGAAACTGATCGCGTACACGGCCGCCGAGATGCCCATGATCCCCGCGAAGACGGCAAGGGTGTTCTGGTCTTTCCTGCCCCGGAAGATCTGCGAGTAGAAGGCGAACCGGACCATCAACCCGGCGAGCACCCCGAGGAACGACGCCACCGTGATCACGGCCACGTCCTTGTGCGCCACGTGCGACAACTCGTGCGCGAGCACACCCTCCAGCTCGGCCGGCTCCAGCCGCCGTAGCAGACCGGTGGTCACGCAGACGACGGCGTGGTCGGCGTTCCGCCCGGTGGCGAAGGCGTTGGGCATGTCGATGTCGGAAACGGCGACGACAGGTTTCGGCATGTCGGCGACGGCACACAGCCTGTCGATCACACCGTGCAGCTCGGGATACTCCTCCCGCTCCACGATCCGCCCGTGCATCGCGTACAGCGCGATCCGGTCGGAGAACCAGTACTGCGCGACGAGCAGCCCGCCCGCCAGCACCACGACCAGCACCCAGGACTTCAGCAACACGATCAGCGCGGCCACGAACGCCACGTACAACAGCCCGAGCAGGAACAGCGTCAGACCCATACGTATGGTCAACCGCCGGTCGCTCCGGAAGCGGCTCTGCATCTGCCATCACCCCGCAGTCAGGCACTCGTCCCACCGCCCAGTGTGCACCCGGCCCTTCCCATGAAGTGGTCCCGATCGGCCCTAGGCGGAGCAAAAGGTCCCTGAGAATCCAGTGAGCGCGGCCGGGCGCAGGTCAGCCGCCGAGCCCGGCCTCCCACAGCCGCCGCGTCAGCACGTACTCACTGAACAGATGCCGGGCCCGCCCGAGCAGCTCACCGACCTCGGCATCCCCCGGCGTCATCCCCTCCTCCGGATGCCACCGCCGCACCACCTGCGCACCCCAGGCCCGCAACCGCGCGTCCGGATCGTCGAGCACGGTCACGGCGGCCCGCAGCCGTACGATCCCGCCCCGCGCGTCCAGCAGCCGGAACGCGCCGACGCGCACATGCCGGGGCCACCCCTTGGGCCACCCACCCACGAGCCGTTCCATGAGCGGCCCGTCCGGCACCAGCCCGGCCGACGGCAACAACGCGAGCGTCGCCTCCCGCACGACCCCGGGCGCCGGATCATCGAGCAACGGCAGCATCCGCGGTACGTCCACGACGTCCAGGGTCCGCAACCCGCCGAGGGCCCGCGCCCGCACGGCGGCGGCCGGATGCGAGACGAGCGGCCACAACAGAGCGGCATCCCTTCGCTCCCCACACTCCGCGAGCCCGATCACGGCCCCGGGCACCGGATCACCGCCCGAGCACCAGCCCCGGTACACCGTCAACGGATCGCCCCCGTGCTGCCGTACGACATACCGTGCACAGGCCCGCACGACCCCCGACCGATCCCCGAGAAACCCCTCCGCCTGCTCCGGCAGCCCTGCCGCCCGCAACGCGGTGACCCCGGTCGCCCGGGCCCGCGGACTCCGCGCCCCGAGCAACGGTGCGAGCACACCGTCGTAGTCCCCCGTCTTCACTACGGCGGCCAGCGCGGCGTCCGCGCACAGGATCTGTACGACGGTGTCGGGGTCCCGGGCAGCGGCGCGGGCGAGTTCGGCGGGGGAGAGGAGCCCCTCCTCGACAGCGAGCCGATGGGCATGACGACGCACGGCACGGTCGGCGCGGGTGAGGAGCGGAGCGAGCTGTTCGCGGGACGCCCGGCGCAGTACCTCGTCGAGCAGGTCGATGGCGAACGCTCCCCGGCCACGCCGCCCGAAGAGCAGGATGAGCGGCGCGAGCGCGACGGCGGTGTCCATGTCGAGGGCCTCGGCCAGCAACTCCCGCGCCCGCTCCCGCACTTGCCCGACCCAGTCGCCGCACCGGACGACGAGCAACGGCAGCAGGCCGGGGTCCCCGGCGACCTGCTCCAGCGCCGCCTCCCGGATCCTGCCGTCACGATGGCACAGGTCGATCGCGAGCCGAGACGCGACGAGGCCGGAGGGCGCGTACGACTCACGACGCAGCGCCTCGTCCAGCCGGAGCCACGCGAGGGGCTCTCCGACGTCGATCTTCTCGTCCCTCTCCATTACGGCGCCCGGAAGTCGACGTACCCCAGCAACACGATGACCGCGGCGACACTCCCCAGCACGACCACCGTCGACACCCAGGACGACCGCCGAGGCCCCACCCCCTCGGGCTCACCCCGGAACGGCATCGGCTCCGGCGGATTCTCCCTCCACCGAGCCGCCAACATCCGAGCCCGAGCGGACGGCTCCTTGTGCTCGGCCCCGTCGGCCCACTTGAGGTCGAACTCGCGCTCCTCGTCGTCGTGTTGCTGTCCCATCCCCGTTACCTTTCTCGAACAACCGTGTCAGTGGCGATGATCCCTGGCCGCACTCGGTCTGTGAAGCGAGTTCCGGGCAGACGACAGCGCCCCCGCCTCCCCGAGGGGGACAGGGGCGCCAAGGACACGGGGACCGGTTCGCCACGTCGCGCTCGGAGGAATTGCTCGCCGTGCCCGTATGAAGGTGACAGAGCGCCGCGCCACTGGCGATCAGTGTGTGCTGGGGCAAGTCCCGGTGCTGGTCGACCAGCAGGTGTCGTGAATTCAAGGCGGTGGAAGGGAGGCGACCGTCCCGCCATGGAGCGGTGTCGCTGGTGTTGCCGAAGGACGCCGGGCGGCCGGAGGCCGATAGCACCTCCCGGCCCCGGCGCGGGGTGTCGGCGTCCATCGAGTCGAGGGCCAGGTCGACGGCGTGGCTGCCGGCGGCGCGACGGATGCCCCCGTCGAAGGTGTAGGACCGGACCGCCTGGCCGTAGCCGTGCCCGCAGTATGAAGTCGTCCGGCGGTGGTTCCGACGCCGCGCGTGGCGCCGCGCTCGTCGCGCCCACAGGGGGGTGGAACGGTTCGGCGCCGGGAGTCACTGGCGCCACCAGGTCGGTCAGCGGCGGAGGAGACCGGCCAACACCCTTAGCACGAGGAGTAGTTGGTCGAGCATTAGCTTCAGGACCCGGGCGGCCGCGTGTCGACGATGGCTCCGGCGCGACCACACCGCAGGCAGGACAATGCCCAGATAGAGCAGCAGGAAGACGATCAGGACCACGGCCCCTGGAGAGGAGAGTGCGGCAGCACCGGTCCGGACGGCATCGACGAACTGCACGAGAAGATCCCTTCGTGGAGAACAGGTGGATCGGGACTTTCGCTGTCCGGCGGGCCGGTACGGAACCCGGATTCTTCGTTTGTACAGTCGAAGCCGAAAGCGGGAGGTCGCCGGCGTACGCCGAGGGGCCGTCCAACGGCGGGGGCGAGACAGTTTGGACAGGCGGGGCGGCGTGCCAGGCAGTGCTGAGGAACGGTTCCGATCGGACCTGCGGACCTTGGGGGAGTGGCGCCTCAGCAGACTCAGACCCGTACCAGGGCTGCGCAGACTCGCGAGAGGCGCCTGTGTCGAGTCACCTTCAACGGTCGGAGGCTGGCTCCTCGGACGGAACCTTCCGACGTCGGTGGAGCGACTGATTGGGCTGGTCCGAGCTATCGGTGCCGAGGCGAAGCGCCAGGGAGTGGAGCCGTTGCCCGACGAGCGGCACCTCTTCGACCTCGACCACTGGCGTCGTCGCCGGCGGGACGCGGCGGCCGAGCGGATCAACGGGAGCGCGCGACGGTCGGTGCGCTCGGAGGGAGAGCCAGGCAGCGTCGGATCCCTCGATCTGCCCCGTCCGCTGGCCGGCTGGCAGCCCGAGCGGCTCGGTGTGCACGCGGCGATCGCCGATCCGCTGCGAACGACTGCGACGGGTTTCGTGCTCCCCGAGTACATCGTCCGCCGTCACGACCACGAGCTCCGAGACCTACTCACGGATGCGGCGTCTGGGAAGGCCCCCGTGCTGCTCGTGCTGAGCGGGTACAGCTGCACCGGGAAGACCCGCACCGCGTACGAGGCGGTCGCGGCCTGCCTCGCCGACTGGGGGCTGGCGTATCCGAAGGACGCTGACAGCCTGTGCCGACTGCTTGCCGCCGAAGCCCTCGGCCCGCGCACCGTGCTGTGGCTCAACGAGGCCCAGGAACTACTCGGCGGCCACGGTGGTGAGGCCGCTGCCGCCGCCCTGCGCCGACGGCTGGAGCAGCCGGAGCCGTTGGTGGCCATCGCCACCCTTTGGCCAGGTCACCAACGCGAACTGACCGATCGTCCGACCGGCAAGCAGGACCACCACCCTCAGGCCAGAGCACTGCTCGCGGCGGCGCGTGTGATCACCGTTCCTGCGGTTTTCGACGGCTCGGCGTTGGGGCGGTTGCACGAGGCGGACGACGGGTCGCTGGCCGTCGCCGCACGAACTGCTCCGGATGGTTCCATCACCCAGACCCTGGCGGGCGGCCCGGCCCTGGTCCAGTGGTACGAGCAGGCAGACGGAGCGCAGGACTGCTACGGCAAGGCCGTTGTCACAGCCGCGATGGACGCACGCCGACTCGGCCACACCTCCCCGCTCCCGCGCACGCTGCTGGAAGGTGCCGCATCCGGCTATCTGACCGATGCCCAGCGCGCCGCGGCGCCGCCAGACTGGTTCGAGACCGCGTTGGCCTTCGCACGGACCAGGGTCAAGGACGTGGTGACGGCGCTCGGCGACGTGGCTCACGACCACGGGATGGGCGCTCGACCGGGAGTATGGCGCCTGGCGGACTATCTCGACCACTACGCCCGGACGACTCGCCGTGAGTACTTCCCGCCCGCCTCGTTCTGGCACGCCGTGGAACACCACGCGGCGACCGCTGCCGACTTGTACGAACTGGCCCGGTCCGCAGAGGGGCGGGGGAGGCTGCGGCTGGCGGCCGCGCTGCTGCGCCGCGCGGCGGATGCGGGACATGATCCGGCTTGGGAGGCAATCGTCACGATGATGGCGTACCGGAACCTGACCGAGGAAGCCGAGATCCTGGCGCGATCGGTCCTCCGGAGCGGGAACCCGGAGCCGATGCTTGCCCTGGCATGGACGCTCAGCGAGTTCGGCGACGACGGGACCGAGCGGCTGGTCAGGGAAGCGGCCACGACAGGGTGGGCTTCCGCGCTGACCGCACTGGCGATGGTGTCCCATGGGCCGGAGGCGGAGGCGGCATTGACGAAGGCTGTGGCGCTCGGAGATCCGGAGGCGCCCTTCCAACTGGCTGAACTGCGCCGGAACGTGGGCGACTTCGCGGAGTACGAACGGCTCCTGTGGCTGGGAGCATCGGCGGGTGACCGGGACGCCAAGGGCGAACTGGTGAAGCTCAAGTGCCGTGCTGACGAGTGGGACGAGGCCGAATGCCTCGCCCGGCGGTTCGCCGAACACGGCGATGGATTCGAATTGGCCACGATGGCGATCGACCGGAGCCTGGACGGTGACCAGGCTGAAGCCGAAAGGCTGGCCTGGACAGTCGTTGAGCTGGCTGACCGGGACGCGCTCGGCGCAGCGAAGCGGCCCTGGCCGGGCGGGACGTTCGCCGCGGTAATCGTACTGCTGGGCCTGTGCTCCGACGATGACGGTGTGGATCCGGTCCTGCACCGGCTGGCGAAGTTCCGGAACCCGCAGACATGGGCAGTGGCGGCCCGGTTCCAGGAGGCGCGCCACCCAGACCGGGCTGAGGCTCTGTATCGGCGCGCGGCAGAGCAGGGGCACCTCTTTGCGCTGGAACGGCTGGCCATGATGGAACGGCACCGGAACGTGGCCAACGCCGAGCGCACGCATCGTGCGACGGCCGATGCTGGTGGTGGAGTTCGCTCGCTTGCTGATCTCTGGGACGCGGAAGGCAGGCATGAGGAGGCAGAGCAGGCCCGCCGCTACGGCTTGGAGAACGACGGTTCGATCGCCGGTCCTTGGCCATTTCAGCTGCCCTGACCTGCGGTGACCAGCTTTAGCTGCTGGGCCTGGTACACATCAGCCGCATACTTCGTGGGGATCAGTGTCCGGAGCGGGAAAGGCGCCGGGTGACGCCGGCGATGACGGTGGTAGCCAGGAGCCAACCGGCTATCGCGCCTGCCCAGGCGACCCAGGCGGTATTGCCGGAGGGCGCGAACGCTCTCTCCTGGCCGAGGTCCAGGATGGGCAGGATGACGTCGAGGGCGAACGCGACTGGTTGGAAGGCCGGTCCGTCAGTACGGACGGGCTGTGGTGGTACTGCTGCGAAGACGATGGCGACGAGCGTCGTGAGGGCGAAAAGCCATACGAGAGCGCGGCTTGGGCGGTAGCCGTAACCGACGGTGAGGTCTTCGAAGTATCCCCAGAACCGGTCAGGCAACCGTGCGGAGTTGCGCCGCTTTCGGTGGCGAGCCAGCTGCACGGTTCGGGCATCGTCGTCATGGCCGAGCTGGCGGTAGTAGGTGGCCAGGCGCTCGTACGCGTGTGGGCTGCACTCAGCGCTGCGATCGAGCCATGCCAGACGTTGAGTAGCCGGCAACAAGGGGCGTAGGCCTTGATAGGTCAGCCCGTCCAGCTCGATTCTCGGTGGCCACGCGGTAGGGGAATCGTGGATGCGCCCTATCGTTGCGGCACGAAGGTCGCACGCAAGGGGCCGCGTGTTGGTCGACATCATGTCCAGGACGCCAACGACCGCATGCTGCAGATCGATGGTCGACGCGTCGGCGGCGAATGTGGAGTCGGACAATTGCAGCGTGCCTTTGATTTCGGCGCGTGGCAAGGATATGCCACTTGTGATGGTCGCTCCGACGTCCAGATTGAGGTCGGCTTCAACGCGCACTCCTGGAGCGCGGAGTGCGTGATCGCCATGAGATGTGAGAGTGCAGCCGGAGAGTTCAATCGATTCGCCGACGGTGGCAGCGAAAAGGTTGATGCCGCCGTGTGCTGACATGCCGTTGGCGTAGATGCCTCCGCCAACTCTTACCGAAGGGGCACTCACAGCCCAGCCAGCGTGGTTACGTACTGTGGCTCCGTTGAACCACCACTGACCGCCGATCGTCGCCCCGAACAGGGAGATCCCTCCCCCGTCAACGGACAGTTCCGCGCAGTGAAGGTCCTGTGCGATACGGAGGCCGTCGCAGCGAAGGGCTGCATGACCTGTGCTGCTCAGGCGGCCTTTGGTCACCTCAAGCGTGAAAGCCTGGGCGCCCCAAAGATTAATCCCGCCCACGGCGTTGATGGCCTGTGCATACAGCCCACCATCGACGCGCAACTGGGGTGCACGCAAAGCATATCCAGAATCTTCGCTGACTAACTCGGCACCGTTGAGCCACATGTCGCCGGCGATGTCAGATCTGAACAGAGAGACGGTTCCGCCAACCGTTTCGATAAGCGTCAGATCGCCCTCTACTTTCAGCCTGTCTGCATTCAGGGCCGGAAGGGAAGACCCAGTAAGGTCAACAGTGCAGAGTGAGGCATCGCTCAGGTCGACTTCGTTGTCGAAACGGCAGTCGATGAAAGCCGCAGGAATCTCAACTTTTGCGTGCGACAGCTGAAGGTTCCCCGTGATGGTGGCGCCTATCAGATGCAGCCGTGGAACCGCACCGGGTTGTGGGGGCGGCGGTTGCAGCAGGAGACGGGTGATGGCTTCTGCCGTCACCTCCTGGTCCTGGCCGGTTGCACTTTCGGACGTGGGAGCGGAGAGGTCCAAAGCCAGGCCCGCGCGTATCGCGTGCCATAACTGTTGAGCGTTCGACGGCCATTGAGCCGGGGGTCTGGACATAACTCATTCCATCACCGCTGTCTCGGCACGATGGCGGGTTGTTCAAGATCCCCTCCCTCAACTGGCCCTCACCTGGCTGCCTGTTGAGCTGAGGGAGCCCGCGTTCGCGCCAGTCTGGAAGCGACGAAGTCCGTCTTGACCGGCCCCGGCAGCTCACCGGCGAGCAGACGGGATGCGCGTCTCTGCTGAAGGGACTGTCCGACATGTATCGCGGCTGTCTCCGACAATGAGTTGCTGGAGTGTTGACCACTCTGCCGTCGGTTCACCGCCACATTGACAACGCTCGCGCGCTGACCTGAGACGCAACTTCCACCGTGTGGGAAGCGGAGCGGTGCTCGGCCCCGTCGGCCCATAAACCAGTCTGCATACGACGGTGCCCCCGCCTCTCGAAGAGAGACGGGGGCACCCGACGATCGGTTCGATCGGTTGGATCACACGTCGAAGTACAGCTCGAACTCTAACGGCCCCTCTGCCATCTGTGGTTGAGGGGCCATATCCCGTTGACCTGCGGTTTTTACCGTTGGTACGT
Source organism: Streptomyces sp. N50 (assembly GCF_033335955.1). Lineage (GTDB taxonomy): Bacteria > Actinomycetota > Actinomycetes > Streptomycetales > Streptomycetaceae > Streptomyces. The sequence continues at coordinate 2,289,585 of NZ_CP137549.1, read as the reverse complement.
GATGGGTGACGCTAGACGTTATTGATCGTCCTGCGGACTGTTTGCGGACTGCCGGTCGCCACTGACTGTGGACCAGTCTCCAGCCGGCGGACGCTCGGGGAGCCTGGCACCGGGCCGCCTCATGTACCAGCGCATGAACTCGCGCAAGACCTTGGCGCGTGGACTGCGGCCTTCAGGGTGCATGGCGCGCGTTGCGGCCTCGAATGGTTCCCATTCTTCGTCGGGCGCGCGGAATCGCCGGGGAGTGTCGTAGTCGGTGGCCTCGGGCGTCATGTCGCGAGGGTATGCGGTTGTAGCCACGACTGGCAAGAATCCAGCCGCCTCTTTGTGGCTACAAGATTCTTTGGCTTCAGGGTTGCTTTGTGGCTACAAGCGAGTCTAGCTTTGTAGCCACAAGAACGGCCCCTCCCCGGTGCAACCGCCAAGTCTCACCGGTTCAGGGCCTACGGATCTACCTGACTACACAGGAGAACCGCTATGGCTAAGTCTGCCATCAGCACGCCCATGTCCAGCCCCGGCTTCGAGTTCGTTGCCGCACGGATCGGGCTTCCCGGCCGCACCACGACCGTGCTCATCGAGTGCCCCACCAGCTGGTGCACCGTGAACCACTTCGAGGTCCGCGAGGTCGCGGTCGAGGACATCACCCACTACGGGCCCGGTACGTTCCTCGGCATCCCCACGATGTCCGACGACGAGACGGACCTGCTTGAGCTGTACGTGAACATCACCTCCGACCCGGCGTCCGACGACCCGCGCATGCAGGCCGCACACCTGATCGTCAGCAACTCCAGTGGCCAGGACGCGGACCTGACGAACGGCCAGGGCGAGGAGCTGGCGGACAGCCTGGTCCGCATGGCTGCGGAGATCCGGCAGGCGCTGCGCGTGTGCCAGTCCGCGAACCGGCCCGTGCTCGTCGACTCCGACCCGAGCATGGACGAGGCGCTGCGCCGGGTCCGTGGGGAGGCTGTCTGATGCCGCGCCGTAACCGCAACGTCGTCCAGAGCCGCGCCGAGCACCGCATTGAGCTGCTGGACACCCTTGGCCTCGCGCTCCGTGCGCCGGGCCGCCGCGTCAGCCGCAAGTCCCGCCGTAAGGGGTGTGCGGTATGAGCGAGGAGCAGCGGGCGCGGAAGTTCGTCGAGCGTCACTTCCCGGTGACGGCCGCGTTCCTCGCGGCTGAGCCTGCCGAGGGTGAGCCGCCGGTGTTCGGGCCGGCCGAGGTGCAGAACGCGCATGACGACCAGCCGGAGCCGTTCGTCGTGGTCCGGGTCGCCTACCGCTTGTCGCGCTTCGAGCTGTTCGCGGCCCTCGCGGACGGCTACGCAACGACCAACACGGGCGCGGATCCCGACGACATGACCGTCCAGCAGATCCGTTCCGACGTCGAGGCCTACCTGTGCGGTGCGTCCTGGCGGGACATGGAAGACCTCGTCGAGACGGTCGCCCGGCAGATCGAGGGTGGCGAACACCCCGAGCAGATGGCGGCCCTGAGGCGGGCCATGGACCGGGCATACCCGCTGCACCGTGAGCCGGAGCCCGCGTCGGACCCGGTGTACGGGAACGGGACGGTCACCCTCACGACCACGGACCAGGGCCGGGTGACCGAGCCCGAGCCCGAGTGGTGCATCGGTCACGAGGGCCAGATCGTCAGCTATCGGTCGGACATCACGCACCGCGGGCCGTGGGAGGCCGCCTGGTTCATGGGCGTCGAGTTCTTCCCGGCCGGTATCTCGTGGGCGCCCGCTATGGAGCCGGTCCCGGTCGGCGACTTCTGGGAGTTCCCGCCGATGGACCCCGGCCAGCTGCGAGAGCTGGGCGCGCTGCTCGCCGAGCAGGTCGGCCGGGTGTACCGGCTGGCGAACTTCCTCGACCAGATCCGCAGGGGGATGCAGTGAAGCGGTACGTCGTCGTCCCCCGCCCGACCGAGCGGGCCGCGCTGCGGTCCTGCGAACGGTCGCCGCAGCCCCTCCCTTCCGTCCCTGCCCTGATGGCCGCGCTGATCGACGCGAACGATCGGCGTGACCGTGAGGGCGTCTGCCTGGCCGCGCACCGTGTGGTGCGGGCTGCCGCCCCGGAGGTGGGCGCACCATGACCGTGACCCTTGAGCGACTGACGGACGTGCCCGCGACGCGCGGCATGACCGCTCAGCACAGCCTGGTCGACCCCTACGACGAGCCGCACGCGGTCATCGGCCTCCGGGTCGTCGTCTCCCGCGACCTCCTGGCGGCCGCCGTCGACATGGGCGTGAACAGGTACTACAAGGCCGGCGAGCGTCACCCCGACGACCTAACCGTTGAAGAGGTCCGCTACTTCGCCGAGGCCTACCTCCTGTCGGAGAGCGCGCTGGACCTTCAGCAGGGCGCCGAGGCGATGGCGGAGATGGCCGAGCCCGACTTCTACGACCGGCGCACTCACATCCTGGTCCTGGCCATGTACCGGGCCGTGGACCGCGCGTACCCGAAGGTGGTCGGCTCGTGAACACTCCGAAGCTGCTGGCCCATACGTCGCTCGCGGCCGGCGTCGTCTTCACCGCGACCGCCGAGTACAGCCTCGCCCGGAAGATGGGCGCGATGGAGCCGGTGGCTGTGATGCTGCCGGTCGCCATCGACGCCTACGCGGTCGCCGCACTGAAGCGGTTCCGGTCGTTCGACATCACCCTGAGCCTGCTTCTGATGGGCGCGGCGCAGGTGTCGGCGCACCTGCTCGACTCGCACGTGATGAAGGTCAACGGCTGGCTCGTCGTGGTCGTGTCGCTGCTCGTACCCGTGGCGATCTGGCGTACCCACGCCCTCGCCCGCGACGACGACCAGGCGCCCGAGGAGCCGACCAAGTTGGATGTTATCCAGCTTGAAACTTCAACCGAGGTCGAGCGCGTACCTGCCGTACCCGAGGCGTACCCGGCGATCGAGGCCCCCGTACCTGCCGTACCCGAGGCCGTACCTGCGGGCGCCCGGCTGCTGCCGGTCTTCGAGTGCCCCGGCGAGCTGGACCGGGCGCTGCGAAACGAAATTCGAAACGAAATCCCGGAGCCCGTACCCGGCTCGGGGTACGTACCTGAGCCGCCCGACGAGGACCCGCTCACTGCGGCCGGCGTCGCCTGGGCTGCCGAGCAGTTCAAAGACGAGCTGTTCGCCGGGAAGGTGCCCGGGATCGCCCGGATCAAGTCGGAGTGCCGGGTCGGCCAGGACCGCGCCAAGGAGATCCAGGACGCGTTCCGGGCGGCCCTGCCGCAGCTGGTCGGGGCGGGGGTGTCGTCGTGAAGTACCTGATCCTCGGCGCCCTGTTGGGCCTCCTGCTGGTCTTCCCGCAGCTGCTCGCCGTCGTGGTCGCCATCGTCGCGGCAGTCCTCGGCAAGCCTGTCTTGGTGGCGTTCGGCCTCGGCTTGGCGGCCGGTGTCCGCTCCCGCCGACTGCGCAGGTGGGCCCGATGAGCGACGCCCTGCGCAAGGCGGAGGCCGCCGTCGCCGAGGCCGCCGACAACACCGACGTCGTTCGGATCGTGGCTGCTGTCCTCGCCACCCAGCAGGCTACCCAGCAGACCGCGGCCCCGGCCGCGCCCGCACCGGCCGCCGGGCAGCACAACACCGGCAAGTGGATCGCCATCGGCCTCGCCGGGTCGGTGTGCGCGATCTCCCTGGCCCTGTCCGCCATCGCCATAGCCATCGGCGCGGTCGCCGTGACGTGCTGCCTGATCGTCCTGCGCTCCATGTGGCGCGACTTCACCAACCGCTGACCAGGAGAAACCAGTGAACAAGTCCACCCAAGAGCAGTACGTCCAGTTGGCGTGGAACGCCACCGCCAAGGCCGAGCAGCTGGCCCGGGACGCCGAACGGTACGCCCGTGACGAGGACCACAGGCGCAAGGTCGAGCCGCTCACCGCAGCCGGCCGTCTGTGGGCCGAGGTCGCCCAGTCCTACGCCGCGATCGCGGCCGTGCTGCCCGAGCCGCTTCCCGAACTCCCCGGCGCCGAAACGGAGTACTGACCCATGACCGACGACCTGCGCTTCAAAGACTTCACCGGCGGCGAGAAAGCCAGCCTGCTCCTGCTGCACGCCCGCATGGCCAAGCGCGGAATGGCCGGCCCCGAGGTCGACCTGTCCGACCTGCAGCGCAAGGTCGAGCGCATCGAGAAGCGCGCCGAGCGCCGCAAGAACAGCAAGTAGGTACGCCACGGGGCGCCCGTACCCGGCACAGGTACATCCGGGCGCCCCGTGTCCCCGACCCTCCGCAGAGAGAAGGAAGCACCAGCATGACCGATCTCCACGTACCCGCCAACGACGAGGACGCGGGTACACCCGTACCTGTCGTACTCGACAAGGAGGAGGCGCCGGGTACACCCGTACCCGAGCCCGCCAAGACCGAGGTACAGCCCCGGCGCCGGGTCCGCCTCCACTCGCTGCGCCGGGTGCTGACGGACACCCGCCAGAACCCGGTGTACCGGCTCAGCGTCCGGCACGGCTCCTACGTGTGGGGCGGTACCCGGATCATCTCCCGCCGTACCTGGGAGGCCCGCACCACGGCCCTGCACGCCCGCATGATGCGGATCGCCGAAGCCTCCGGCAACGAGGAGATGGTGCAGAAGTGGGAGCAGCGCGCCTACGCCTACCGCTTCGCCCGCCACAAGCGGCGCATGGACCTGCTGCAGATGGCTCTCAACGCCCCGCGGGCCCTCGCGTCGGCCCTCGTCGGTGTGGGCGGCCTGCTGCTGATGCTCGGCGTCATGGTCGCGGTCTACAACCACGACGTCCGTGACGTCCTCGCTCCGGCGAACGCGGCGATCGAGTTCGTCGGCTGGGTCGCGTTCCTCGCCGGTGTGATCTTCGAGCCGCTGCTGTACTCGCTGCCGGTCCTCGTCCTGCTCGGCGTGTGGTCGGTCGGCCGCAACCAGAAGACCGCACCCACCTGGGCGCTGCCGCTCGATGGCGACGAGCGGGACGTCGTGCCTGATGAGAACGCCATCATGCGGGCCCTGGGCAAGCTCGGTATCGCCCCGCTGAATGCGGCCCTCAAGGAGGGCTGGAAACCGCGCTGGGTGCAGCCCTCCACCCGTTCCGGGGGCGGCTGGCACGCGCAGTTGCAGCTGCCCGAGGGTGTACCCGTCGAGATGATCGCCGACAAGAAGGCGGTCCTCGCGCACAACCTGATGCGCAAGCCGGTCGAGGTGTGGCCGACCGAGCCCCGCGACCAGGCCGGCGTGCTCGACCTGTGGGTCGCCGACCCCGGTGTCCTCACCAAGCCGGTACCTGCCTGGCCTCTCCTGACCGAGGGCACCACCGACTTCTTCAAGGGCGTTCCCGTCGCACTCAACGCCCGCGGCGAGCAGGTCATCGCGCGGCTGATGGCGGCCAACTACCTGATCGCCGGGATCATGGGCTCGGGTAAGTCGTCGCTGGTCATCTCGCTGCTCCTCGGCGCGATGCTCGACCCGCTGGTCGAGGTCGACGTGCACGTCCTGGCGTACAACACCGACTACGACCCGATGCGGCCCCGCCTGCGCACCCTGGTCAAGGGCGACGAGGACGAACACGTCGCCGCCGCCATGGAAAAGCTGCGCTCCCTGGCCGGTGAGGTGTCCCGTCGCGGTCAGGAGCTGGAACGCATCGGCACGGACACCAAGGTCACCCGCGAGATGGCGGAACGCGATCCGTCCATGCGTCCCCGGATCGTCGTGTTCGACGAGGTCCACGAGCTGTTCATGCACCAGAAGTACGGCGCGGAGGCCAAAGAGCTGGCGCTGAAGGTCACCAGGAAGGCCCGGAAGACCGCCATCGTGCTGCTGTGGATCACGCCGGAAGCCGATGCGGCGAGCCTGCCGCGCGGCATCGCCAAGACCGTGTCCCACCGGGTGGCGTTCGCCATCAACGACCACCAGGGCAACGATGCGATCCTCGGCACCGGCATGCACAAGAACGGCTACTCGGCGACCACGCTCGTCGCGGGCGAGGACGTCGGCACCGCCATGGCCGCCGGGTTCGGGAAGACGCCCGGACTGATCCGCTCCTACTACGTGCGGAAAGAGGCTGGCATCGACGAGGTGACGCCGGTCGTCCAGCGGGCTATGGCGCTGTACGAGGGCATCGGGCCGGCCGACGTTCCGACGTTCGAGGTGCCCGATCCGCTCGCCGACATCGCGACCGTCCTCGGTCACGCGCCGCGGATGCGGACGCACGATGTGCTGCGCGGGCTTCAGGACCGCAACCCCGTCGCCTACGGATCATGGTCGTTCCGCGACCTGAAGAGCGTCCTCGACGATGCCGGGCACGGCGTCTACAAGACGGACGGGGGCAAGATGCACGTCAGCCTCGACCGCATCCTCGACGCCATCGCAGCCCGCGACGACGACATCGACGACGAGGGAGGCGACGAGGAGTAAGGGAGTTCTCCCTACCCGCCTCCCTGAGGTGCCTCCCTGTACATGACCTGCGGAAATGGCCAGTCAGGGAGGCGAGGGAGGCTCTCCGTACCGGCGAACGAAGGGCCCTCTGAGCAGGTTTTGCCTCCCCGTCGCCGCCTCCCTCCCTGCATGCCACACGACAAAGGCCTCCGGCCCGCGCCCGCACTCCACCGGGCACGGTACGGGGGCCTTTTTGCGTTCCGGGGTCAGCCGTCGACCGGCTCGACTCCGTGCGCCGCGGCGATGGCGTCGATGCGCTGGGCAAGGTCGAAGTCGGCGGCCGTCAGCTTGTGGCCAGCATCGTGCGTGGTGATCCCGAACCGGACCTTCCCCCAGCGCAGGTCGATGTCCGCGTGGTGGCCGATGAGCCGTTCGACGTCGGCGACGTGCACGATCAGCGCGACGCCCCCGTGATACCGGATCGCATAGCTGCGGGTGATCTCGTCGCCGTCCCGCCGCCAGCCCGGCACGCTCTCCAGCGCGATCACGATCTCGTCCTCGGTCAGCGCCACCGGTACATCAGCCACGCGTCAGTTCCCCTCGCTCACGGGCGCCAGAACCTCCTCAAGGTCCCGGCCGACCGGGGCATCCTGCCACGGCCGCATCGCCCGCTGAAGAGTCACCAACTCCCGCCGCATACGCGCTGAGCGGGTCTCTACCGCGATGTCCGCGACCGCGCGGGCAATCTCCAGCGCCTCGTCAGGTTCGCCCGCCCAGGCCGCCGCTGTGGCGTGCCTGGCCATGTAGACGCCGCGGTCCCGGCGCGCGGTCTCCGGGACGACGTCGAGGACCTGCTCCCACAGGGACACCGCCTCGCCGCCGAGCCCGAGCCGGCCGTAGCAGGTGGCCCGCTGCACTTCGAGGTAGCCGGGCGTCCGGCGGCAGGCGTTGCCCCACGGCAGGTCGTCGTCGACTCGGGCGAGGAGTCCGTCCGCCTGGTCTATGAGCTGGTCGACCGCGGCCCGGTCGCCGGTGAGGCTCGCACCGTGGGCCTGCTGCTGCATGGCCATGATCCGCACCTTGGGCACCAGGCGCCGGGAGTCGTCGAGGGCGGCCTCGCACAGGTCGATGACCGCGTGCCCGTCGCCAAGGTCGGTGCGGACCTGCGCCTGGTTGACGAGGGAGTAGCCGATCAGGTGCGGGTCCCTGGACCGCATGGCGATCTCCTGCGTGACGCCCCGCCAGAAGCTCGCGCCCTCCATGTCTCCGGCGTCCTGGAACAGCCAGCCGACGAGGGCCGCGTAGGCGGCGCCGACCCGCAGGAGGCCGCGGCGGGTCTCGCCCTTCGCCGACCGGATCAGCTTGTCGATGAGCTGGTACTGCGCGGACACGGTGCCGATCAGGTCGTGCGGTCCGAGGAACATGTCGGCCCGGTAGTGGCCTTCCAGCTGCTGCTGGAAGTAGTCGATCAGGGCGGGGTCGACGTGCTGGGGTGCGACCGGTCCGGCGACGAGCGCGGCAGCGGTGACGGAGACGAACGCGCGGCGCTTCACATCGGCCTCTTCGTGGTGCTCGGGGCGGATCCAGCCGGGCGGGGTGGTGAATCCGAGGTCTTCGGGCCACCGGCCGAGCGCGTCATGGATGACGATCGCGGTCTCTTCCGCCGGCCAGCCGGGGCGGTCGCCCTCCCAGCGTCGCCAGGTGCGCGCGGACACGGTGAACTGGCGGTCGTCGAGGAGCTGTTGCCCGTGCCCGGTCAGTCTGGCCGCGGCCTGCTCGATGGTGCGCCAGCCGGCCCGGAGCCGGGCGGCCCTGAGCGCGTCGTTGCGGCCCATGTGTCCAGTCTGAGGTGTCATGGCGCCCGTTCCCGGCCGTGGCCGCCACGTGGCCACGGATGGCCACGGCGCGGCCTAGTTGCGTGTCACCGTGCCCGCCCATCATCGCGGTGTGGCTACAGGACGTGCATGGGATGCGACAGAAGACGTTACGGCGGAGACTCCCCAACTCCCCCCGGACATCGTCACCATGCGGGCCACGGCAGGCCGTCTCCTCGGGCCGGACGGTTGCCCTGAGGCGCTTCCGCCGTCCGCCGCCGAGGTCGACCTGCTCATCCAGACGATGCGCGGGCAGCTGGAGCTGCTGGTGCCAGAGGTCGAGCGGATGACCGGCAGGGCCGCCCGGACGGTGGCGCAGTACTGCGCTGCGGCGTGCGTAGGCGAGGCCCGCGGCAAGCTGAGGGCCGAGCCCCTGCCGGGACTGTCCGGCGCGGTCGCCTACGCCCGCCGCCTGGCCCGCGTCCTGGGCGCCCTCTGCGACCACTACGAACGCCTCAGCAGCAGCTGACAGACTCCGGGACCAAGAAGCCCCGACCGGGATGGACCACCGGCCGGGGGCTTCGCTACGTAGAAGGCGGGTGCAGGTACCGCTCTCCGGTCTTCGGAACCGGGTCATGACGGCCCTTGCGCGGTGGTTGAAGCCGCGTTTCACACCCGCCCATAGCGCCAGTGACCGGCAGGTACCGGCGCCGTCTTGAGGGGCGCCAGCCGAGGACCCCGCCCTGGAGGAAAGGGGATCCCCGGCCGGCACACGGCCGCGGCCAGGAAGCGCGGCCATGCGGGAGGGCGTTGCCGCTGAACCCGGAACCCGGGTAGCACTCCAGCGGCTCGGGGGCCATCACTCCCCGGCACCCAAACCCGCAGCTAGAACGACGGAGCAGCGAGCGCCGAACCGCCAATTTCGACCACCGAAGCGGGGTACCTGGCCGCCGTGAACGCCAGGTAGCCATAGATCTGGAGCCTCACGGTCAGCGTCCCGGAGCCGACCTCCGGCATGACCCGCGAGCGAATGCCCGACTCGTACAGCAGCAGATCGGACGCACGGAGGACGTGAATCACGTCCTCGTTGGTGCCCGTCCCGAGCGTCGTCGGCATCGAGGGATCCGTGACGACCGGCAGGCCGTGCATCTGTCCCACCACCTGCTCGGCAGCCACAGCACCCAGGGTCGCCACCGCGTTCTGCGGGTTGCCGGCCTGCGGCACCACCAGCGGGCGGCCGGCCGAGTCCGCCGCGGCCAGGAACCAGGCCCACCGGCGCGGGTGCATCACGATGACGGTGGGCGGCATGAACCGGGTCGTGTGCACGCGCTGCACAGCGTCCGCGATCTTCGAGTAGACGCCGGCCACGGTCGGCGAACCCGACGTGTACGCGATCGTCGTGATACCCGACGTGCCACGGACACCCGTGACCTGCCCGGAGCTGCCCGAGCCGGAGATGACCTGCAGATCCAGCTTCGTCGCGAAGTCCGCCGTCAGGTCCCGGAAGATGACCTGGTCGAAGCTCACGGGCGACTGGTCGAGGAGCTGGATCGCCACGTCCTGCTGGCCCGCGATCGTGCGCACCGGCGCGTTGATGAACGTGTCGGTGATGTCGGTCTCCTGGACGGCGCCGTTGTCCGCCGTCTGGATCGCCGTGGCCGAACCCGTCGCCACCTTCGGGATGTTGATGCTGTCCGTGCCGCCAGGCATGGGCTGCCCGTTGACCACGTTCGCGTAGGCGCGGCCCGCGCGGGCCAGCTCCACGAACTCGCCCATGAGCCAGGCCGGCGGGACCGCATAGCCCCCGTTCCCATCGGTCCGGTTCAGGTCGCGGTACTCCTGGCCGGTCGCCACGTCCGTGGCGTGGCGCTGAAGGCGCTGCATGGCGGAGCCGTCGTCGTCCTGGCCGAGCCGCACACGGGCCAGGTCCTGGAAGTAGGAGGAACGGCCGTGCTTGCCGTAGGTGCGCGGCTCGTTGACCGACAGGCCGGAGGTGGCTCGGCGCACGGCCGCGGCCCCGCCGGTGGGCTCGCTCCGCTGGCCGACAGAGACCAGTTCGGCGATGCGGTCGTCTAGATCGGCGATGTCCCGGCCGTACTGCTCCCACTGACGGAATTCGGCTTCGGTGAGGCCGCCGTTCTCGTCGCCCTTGTCGGCGATGATGCCGCGCTGGATCTGGGCGGTACGCAGGCGCTCTTGCAGGCGGGAAAGACGCGTGTCGGTAGACACAGGGAACCCCTGGAGGGTGTACGCATCGGCGTACCCAGTGCCAGGGCTTCGGCGGTGCTGGATTGACGGTTGTCGTCGTCCAGTGCCAGGACTCGCTCTCACCTGTGGGGCCAGTGCCAGGCCGCCAGCGTCAAGCCTCAATCAGAGGCGCGCCAGGTGGAGCTGAGATCACGGTACGCCGAAAGGTGCTAGCGCGGAAGTGCTATCCCAATTACGGCCCAACCCCCCTCGCCCCATTGGGCCCCTATTCGGGGCTACTCGGAGACATTGGGCCGTAATCTGAGGCCCTTCGATGATCTTGAGCCGCTGTGGTTTTTTCGTTCGGGGGGAGATATTTTTCAGGTGTGGGCGGGGTCAAAGTAGGTCAAGATCAAAAAATCGATCCACCAGCCGATCACGCCTCTGACCTGTGGTTTTGTGGCTCATTGGCCTTTTCGTCGCCCTCGCATGCTGCCGTTGCGCTTGGGGCCGGCCCACCGGCGCAGTACGAGGCTGGTAACCCTGCCGCTGTCGCCGTCCTGCCGTGTACGGCGGCTGGTCTGCTGTGCTCGCTGGTCGAGCAGGGCACGCATGCGTTCCTGGGTGTCTGTCATGACGTCACCAGCCCTTCCGACGGAGTTCGAGGAGTTCGAGTCGGCGCATGTTGAGTGCGGGTACCGGGTCTGCCTTGCGTTCGAGGATTCGGCGCGCCTCGAAGCCGGTCAGCGTCGGTCCTGCCTGCCTTGCCCTGGTCAGGGCGTGGTGCTGGTACCTGCGTACTGCGAGGTGCAGGTTGCCCTCTGCTGCGAGGGAGCACACGGCGCTGAGGTCCATGCCTGCCCCTGCTGCCAGCCCTGCCAGGTCGCTGGGCCTGGCCCTGCGGAAGGTGGCGGGCACGGTGTCGGTGGTGGTCATGCTGCTATCTCCTGTCCGATGTGATGGTTGGGGCACTGCCCGCCGTGCACGTCGTTGCACGGTGGCTGGTGTGGAAGGCGGCAGAGCCAGGCTCCACAGCCGCGCACGCACGGCCGGCGGCGACCGGCCTTCAGCGGGCGGTCGCAGATCGTGCAGCGGATGCGGATGCGGGCCCTGGTCACGGAGCGATCACCCGAATCCTGTTGTCCTGGCCCATGGCCTCGTACCACTCACTCGACGTGTGCAGGACACCGCCGTACAGGAAGACCGGTTCGATGGTCGTAACAGCGGCCCCGTCCGCGCTGTAGGTCTGGAGGACGGTTGCCCACGCGACGATCGGATACGAGTTGTCGGTGCTGCTGGAGGTCCTCACGTACCAGCCGGGCGCCGCGGTGGTGAGGGCGATAGGGGAATCTTCGACGTACTTCACGACGCCTCCGCATGCAGGTTCTCGTCGGTACCCGTCCCAACCGTCCCAACGTCGTTTCCGCTGGTCAGGCTGGTACGGGTTGTTTCGCTGGTACGGGTTGACCCGTCCCAGGTATGGGACCCGTCCCGCGCTGACCAGGGAAGCGACGCTTGGGACGGTTGGGACGGGTCATCACGCGGGACGGGTTGCGGCTTGTCCGGCGGGCAGTAACGGGACCACGGATCCTCGAACTTGAGGCGCAGGAATCCCTTGCGCTGAGGACCGTCTGCGGGGCGGATGTTGCCCGACCGGACGCCGTACTTCTCCAGCATGATTCCGAGGCGCCGAGCGGTCAGACCGTTCGGTCCGTACTCCGCCCAGGGGGCTTCCTTATCGGCATTCAGAGCCGTGAGCAGATCCTCTGTAGTCATCTCGGGCGGCCAGCCGGCGCCCCTGAATGCCTTCCGGCAGTCGAGGAGGATCCGGCTCTCCTGTGAGCCGCTTCCGTCGGACTCGTCGCGCTCGCCCAGGATCTTGAGTGCTGCTTCGCGCGCCAGCTTCGGCCACACATCCCCGGCGAGATCCGCGACGATGATCAGGGGTTCCCAGGTATCGGCCGCGCGGTCTTCAAGGGGCATCTCCGGCTCGTAGCCGCACAGTTCATCTGTGATTTCCCGCAGCCAGGATGAGAGCCGCATGCCCAGGGTTTTGAGCCGGGGCGCGTCCCTTCGTGTACGGAAGGGCTTCACGTGCTCGTGCGGGGCGCGGCGTCGCATCTGGATGATGACCGCTCGGTCCATGATGGTGTCGGGCATGTCGCCGATACCGGCGATGCCTGCCATACAGAAGGTAGGAAACTCCTTCACCGTCTGCTCGGTGCCGACCCCGACGACGCGCAGGGTGGGCCTGTTCCGCTGGTGCCCCGCGTTGAGCAGGCCGCGCAGTTCCTCGTTGCTCTCAGCCACCTTGGCCGACCCGAAGATGGTGTCCGCCTCGTCGACGAGGAGCGTCGGCGGGTCGTCGCCGATGCTCCGGAAGACCGCGGCTACCGTCGAGTTGACCGTGATCAGCGGCCGGTGAGTCGCCTCATAGATCACGTCCATCAGCCGGGACTTGCCGCAGCGTTTCGTCGGACCCGTGATCACTAGCCGCGGAGCGTGCTGCCATGCCTGCTGCCCGTAAGTGGCCGCGGTCCACAGCGTGGTGGCGATGGCCGCTTCCTCGCTCGGGAAGATGACGTAGTCCTGCATCGTCTCCTTGAGCTCGGTCAAGATCTCAGCGGGACTCATGTCCGCGGGGTCTGTCACGCCCTCACCCCGCGTTCCGCGGAGGTGACGGTGCGGCGGGCCTCGCCGTCGGACAGACCGACCTGTACGGCCGCCGCGATCAGCTCAGCCTCGACGTCCCCGGCCGCGAGATGCCCGTCTCCTACGTGCGCCCACGCTTTGCTGGCGGCCCAATACAACTTGGAGTTCCGCTCACCCTGGGGGGCGTTGAGCACGACGTTTACGAGCCCTTCGAGGGCCCGCCCCGCAGCGTCGCCAGGCATGGGGGAGGAGCGACGCTGGGGGCGGACGAGAGGGGCCGGAGGCAGCATCAAGCGGAGCAGCTGTTCCGGTACCGGCTGCGGATCGGTGTACCCGAGGTCCGGGTGGAAGACGTACACGCCGGCGCGGCCGGTGGACCCAGGGCCGACGACGTAGCCGCCGGTCCCGCGAACGTCGAGCCCGGCGCCGATCCGTCCGACGGAGTTCGGCACGGTGACGCCCTCGGGGACGGTCATCCACAGGTGTGCACCGCCGGACGGTGTGAACACAGTGGTGGTCATCTCAGGGATGGCGAACCCGTGCTCATGGCCGAGCCCGGCGAGGGTGGCGTACCCGTCGACCCCGTTCTTCCGGTCGATGTCGAGACCGACCAGGCGCCCACGGCAGGCGATCAGGTAGCCGACCGCTTTCGGGGCGAGCGCGAACAGGCGACGTACATCAGCCGCGTTGGTGGTGGCGTCGTAAACGCCGTGTCCGGGCTGCCCGCACTGCCCCTTGCAGCTGTGCCCTTTGTCGTGCGGGGACGGGATCGCTGGCGTCTTGTTGATCGTGGTCGGGGCTACGGCGTAGTCCTGTGCGGCTGCTCGGAGCGCGTTGTCGAGTGCGTTCTCGTGGTTGCTCATGCCGCCCCCTGCAGCTTGGTTTTGAACTGCAGGAGGTAGTGGGCGCCACAGGGGGCGTCTTTCTCGCCGAGACCGATGTGCCTGTGCCAGTTACGGCACTCGGGACACCGGGCCGCGAACTCCAGCCGACCGGACGTCTGCACGGGCACCGGTCGCGCTACCGGCATGTCCGAGGGCTGCGCTACCGTGGCAGCAACAGACCTGCTGCCGCCCGCTGCTTGGTCTTCGCGAACCCCGGGAGGTAGGGCCTCTCGGGGTTCGTTGTTGTTCGGGCTCATGCCGCGGCGCCCCCGGTCTGCTCCGCATCCCAAGCGTCGAGTACGGCAATGGCGTAGAGCGTCCGGCGCCCGCGCTTCACCGCACCGGGGATGTAGCCGATGTGCTTCCAGTACCGAACGGTGCTGGGGGCAGTTCGGTACCGCGTGGCGACTTCGTCCGTGGTCAGGTACCGAGGTTCTCCGGCGCTGGGCGCGATGGTGCTGCGCTTCATGTGATCCTCCGTGGGGATTGAGCGCTATGCCCAGCAGGATTACAGCAACGTCTAGTTGTGGTCAACCCCAGCAAGCACTAACGTCTATTCCTGTGGAGGATCAAACGCAGTCAACGGAAGAGACCCCTCGTACCTTGGGCGACGCATTGGGGACAGCCGAAGACGTCGTCGGTCGACGGGTGAAAGCCCTGCGCCTGGCGCGCGGCTGGTCCCAGCAAGAGCTGGCCACGCGCATGAAAGACCAGGGTCAGCCGTGGCGACAGACCACCGTGGCCAAGACGGAGGCCGCGGACCGTCCGATCAGGGTCAACGAGGCGGCATCGCTGGCCGCCGTCTTCGGTATCACGATTTCCGATCTCTTGACCGTCCCGATCGACGACTATCACCTTGCGTCGGCGACGGTTCAGCTGGCCGAGGTGCGCGCTCTTGCGGAAGCGGCACAGCAGCGCGTGAGTGAGCTGGAGAGGGCCCACCAGCACGCGACAGGCCAGCTAGAGGCGGCGCGACAGCAGCATCACTTGGCGCTGGTCGAGCTCCAGCGGGCTCAGGAGCAGTACCAGGCCGAGGTCAAGAGCGCGGCGGAGAGGGCAGGGAATGGCGAGCAAGAGCATCAAGAAGAGGCCGAACGGTAAGTGGCGGGCCCGGTACCGCGACCTAGCCGGCAAAGAGCACGCCCGGCACTTTGTCCGGAAGGTCGACGGTGATCGCTGGCTCGACGAGGTCACGGCCGCGCTGGTGACTAACGCCTACGTCGATCCGAAGGACAAGAAGCTCACGGTCGACGAGTGGTGCGATCTGTGGATCGAGTCCTACGCGAAGCGTGTGTCGACTGTGCGGCAGGCGAAGGTGCATCTGGCGCAGATCCGTGAGGAGTTCGGCCCTCTGCCGCTGATGGCGGTCGATGAGATGGCCGTGAAGAAGTGGATGGCCCGCCTTCTGCGGGAGGGGGCGGCGCAGTCGTACCGCTTCGCACTTCACAGCCGACTGTCCCAGGTGATGCGGGCCGCGGTGCGTGCGAAGAAGATCACGGCGAATCCCTGCTCCCGGGAGACGTCACCGGGGGGCGGAAAGCAGCGACCCTACGTCTGCACGGACGCGCAGCTGTGGGCGCTGTACGAGGCTGCCGAGGAAAAGTATCGGCCTTCGATCCTGCTGGGGGCGTTCGCCGGCCTCCGTATTGCGGAGGCTTGCGGGCTGCGCCTGGTCGACGTCGACCTCGATGCGCGGACGGTGACGCCCACCGTGCAGTATCCGGCTGAACCGCTCAAGACAGAATCGAGCGTGGCAGCCGTGCCTATCCCGGACGTGTTCGTGGGGGAGCTCAAGCGGCTGCTCGACGGACGCACGGACGGGTGGGTCCTGCTCGACGACGAGGCCGCGCAGCTGGGGCCGTGGAAGATCGAGCGCCATGTGCGCCGGATTCGGAAGCAAGTCCCCGGCCTGTCACTGGAGTTCAGGTTCCACGACCTCCGGCACTACTACGCGAGCATGCTCATCGATGCTGGCCTGTCGGTGAAGGTTGTGCAGCAGAGACTGCGGCACTCGAAGGCCACGACGACCCTGAACACATACGGTCACCTCTGGCCCGACTCGGATCAGTCGACCCGGACCGCGGTTGAGCGGGCCATGGGCCCCTTGATCACTAACGCTGCGGACCCCCTGCGGACTGTCGAAGAGTCCGCAGAGGGTCCGTCCAGCGTAGAGCCCTGTTGATCTTTACACGTCGAAGTACAGCTCGAACTCGTGCGGGTGCGGACGCAGCTGGAGCGGCGCGATCTCGTTCGTGCGCTTGAAGTCGATCCACGTCTCGATCAGGTCGGACGTGAAGACGTCGCCCGCGAGGAGGAACTCGTGGTCGGCCTCGAGGCGGTCGAGGACGGCCGGGAGGGAGGTCGGGACCTGGGCGACGCCCGCGTGCTCCTCGGGGGCCAGCTCGTAGAGGTCCTTGTCGATCGGCTCGGCCGGCTCGATCTTGTTCTTGATGCCGTCCAGGCCCGCCAGGAGGAGCGCGGAGAAGGCGAGGTACGGGTTGCCGGAGGAGTCGGGCGCGCGGAACTCGACGCGCTTGGCCTTCGGGTTGGAGCCCGTGATCGGGATACGCATCGCGGCGGAGCGGTTGCGCTGCGAGTACACCAGGTTGACCGGCGCCTCGAAGCCCGGCACCAGGCGGTGGTACGAGTTCACCGTCGGGTTGGTGAACGCGAGCAGCGACGGGGCGTGCTTGAGGATGCCGCCGATGTAGTAGCGGGCGAGGTCCGACAGACCCGCGTAGCCGGCCTCGTCGTAGAAGAGCGGGGAGCCGCCCGCCCACAGCGACGAGTGGACGTGCATGCCCGAGCCGTTGTCGCCGAAGATCGGCTTCGGCATGAAGGTCGCGGTCTTGCCGTTGCGCCACGCCACGTTCTTCACGATGTACTTGAAGAGCTGGAGGTCGTCGGCCGCGGCGAGCAGCGTGTTGAACTTGTAGTTGATCTCGGCCTGGCCGGCGGTGCCCACCTCGTGGTGCTGGCGCTCGACCTGGAGGCCGGACGCGGCCAGCTCCAGGGAGATCTCCGCACGCAGGTCGGCGAAGTGGTCGACCGGCGGGGTCGGGAAGTAGCCGCCCTTGTAGCGGACCTTGTAACCGCGGTTGTCCTCGACCGCACCGGTGTTCCAGGCGCCGGCCTCGGAGTCGATGTGGTAGAAGCTCTCGTTCGCCTTGGTCTCGAAGCGCACGCTGTCGAAGACGTAGAACTCGGCCTCGGGACCGAAGTACGCGGTGTCGGCGATACCGGTGGAGGCGAGGTACGCCTCGGCCTTCTTCGCCACGTTGCGCGGGTCACGGGAGTACTGCTCGCCCGTGATCGGGTCGTGGATGAAGAAGTTGATGTTGACCGTCTTGTCGCGGCGGAAGGGGTCCACGCGCGCGGTCGACAGGTCGGCGCGGAGCGCCATGTCGGACTCGTGGATGGCCTGGAAGCCGCGGATCGAGGAGCCGTCGAAGGCGAGTTCCTCGTCCGGGTCGAAGGCCGTCGCCGGCAGTGTGAAGTGCTGCATCACACCCGGCAGATCGCAGAATCGGACGTCGACGAACTTGACGTCCTCGTCCGCGATGAACTTCTTGGCCTCGTCGGCGTTCTGGAACATCCAGCTCCTCCTACTCCCGACCGTCCGTGCCGGGGTGGTAGTTCGTTCGTGCGGCCAGTGCGGTGGCACACGCTGGACCCGACCTTAGGGACGGGGGATTTCTCTGGCGTGACCCATTTGTTTCGCCCAAGTTAACCGGTCCTGGGCTCGTTGGCCCCTCCTGTCCGCATGGCAGAACGCGGGCAGTACCGTGGACGGGTGGACAACAGGGATGCGATCGGCTCATGGCTCTCCGGGCCCCGTGAGGCCGCGGAGCGAGCAGGTGTCGACTTCGGCTACCGCGGCGAGCAGCTGGGCCTGCCCGAGGACGGCCCCGGCTCGATCGCCCGCCCGGGCCGCCGCCTCGGCGCCCTCGCCGTCGACTGGGCCCTGTGCCTGTTGATCGCATACGGCCTGCTCACCCACGGCTACAAGCCGGGCGCGACCGGCAACTGGGCCCTCCTCGTCTTCTTCGTGCTCAGCGCCCTCACGGTCGGCACGATCGGCTTCACCCCGGGCAAGCGCCTCTTCGGCCTCCGCGTGTACGCCCTCGACACCGGCCGCCCCAACCCCCTGCGCACCCTGCTCCGCACGGCCCTCCTGTGCATCGCGATCCCGGCCCTGATCTGGGACCGGGACGGTCGGGGGCTGCACGACCGGTTCGCGCGCACGGTGGAGGTCCGGATCTAGAGGTCCGGATCTAGAGGTCCGGATCTGGCAGCAGTCGTACGACGAAGGGGGCGCCCCGAGCGATGGGGGCGCCCCCTTTTTTTTGCTGTGCCGGGTGCCCCTTTTCCGTGCCGGTCGGGTGGTCTCGGCCCGGGGTGCGGTCGAGGGCGGGTCCGGGCGGGGACACTCCCTGTTCCCGACGGAGGTGGTGGCCAGGATGCCGCAAGGCGACAAGTCGACGATCGTGACCCGGGCGCCGGGGGTCGCCGAGATCGCGGCCCGGCACACGGACGAGGCGGAGACCGCGCGGCGGCTCTCGCCGGAGGTGGTCCGGGCGGTGCTGGACGCGGGGTTCGCGCGGCACTTCGTACCGGTGGCCCATGGCGGTGAGGCCGGTGGTTTCGCCGAACTGACCTCCGCCGTAGGCCTGGTGGGGGAGGGCTGCACATCGGCGGCGTGGGCGGCCTCGCTGGCCGCGTACGCCGGGCGGTACGCGGCGTTCCTCCCCGCGGAGGGCCAGGCGGAGATCTGGGCGGACGGCCCGGACGCCCTGCTGGCCGGCGCGCTCATGCCGTCCGGCAAGGCGGAACCCGTGGCCGGCGGCTGGCGGCTGAGCGGTGAGTGGAAGTACATCAGCGGGGTCCACTTCGCCGACTGGGCACTGGCGTGCGCGGCGGTACCGGCGGATCGGCCGGAGGACCCCGACGTACGCCCCGAGGTGCGCTTCTTCGCCGTGCCGCGGGCGGACTTCTCGATCGAGGACAGCTGGTTCACCGTAGGCATGCGCGGAACCGGCAGTGACACCCTGGTCCTCTCCGACGTCTTCGTGCCCGAACACCGCACCCTGGCCCGCTCGTTGGTGCACGCGGGCCAGGCCCCCGACTCGGACGCCCGCTGCCACATCGTCCCGATGCACGCCGTGAACGCCCTGCCGTTCGCCGCCCCGCTGATCGGCGCGGCCCGGGGCGCGCTGCGGGCGTGGATCGCGCGGACCGGTTCCCGCGTCGACCGCCGCGGCCAGGCCGTGGGCGAGAAGCCCTCGACCCAGGTCGCACTGGCCCGCTCGGCCGCCGAGGTGGACGCCGCCGAACTCCTGATCCTGCGTACGGCGGCGGTCGCCGACGGCACGCAGGACTGCCCACCGGGCGGCGAGGCCGCGGTCCGGGGCGCCCGGGACCTGGCACTGGCGGTGGAACTCCTGGTCTCGGCGGTGGACCGCGTCTTCCGCACCAGCGGCACCTCCGGCCAGTCCTCCTCCGACCCGGTCCAACGCTTCTGGCGCGACGTGAACAGCGCGGCCTCGCACGTCGCCCTCTCCTTCGAGACGACGGGCGCGGCTTACGGGGCGTGGGCGTTGTCGGGGGAGGAACGGGGGGCGGGCGCGGTGCGCTGACGGGGCTCCGGCGCGGCTCCGGCCCCGGCATGGTGCCGGCCCCGGCGCGGCTCCGCCCCGGCGCGGCTCCGCCCCGGGCTGGCTCCGCCCCCGGTTGCCGGTGCGCTGGTCTCGGTCGGAGTCTCGGCCTGAGGCCGGTGCCGATCCGGATGACCGGTGTGCCTGGCTTGGTCTCGGCCCGGAGTCTGGTCCCGCTCCTGGTTGTCGGGGCGCTGGTCTCGGTCGGAGTCCCGGTCTGAGGCCGGTGTCGATCCGGATGACCGGTGTGCCTGGCTTGGTCTCGGCCCGGAGTCTGGTCCCGCTCCTGGTTGCCGGTGCGCTGGTCTCGGTCGGAGTCTCGGCCTGAGGCCGGTGTCGATCCGGATGACCGGTGTGCCTGGCTTGGTCTCGGCCCGGAGTCTGGTCCCGCTCCCGGTTGTCGGGGCGCTGGTCTCGGTCGGAGTCTCGGCCTGAGGCCGGTGCCGATCCGGATGACCGGTGTGCCTGGCTTGGTCTCGGCCCGGAGTCCGGTCCCGCTCCTGGTTGTCGGGGCGCTGGTTCCGGCTCCGGCCCTGCCGCGGCCCCGATCCCGGCCCTTTCTCAACCTGGCCATGGTTGCCGGTGCGCCGATCTGATCCCCCGCCCCCACCTCCGCCCCGGTTGCCGGTCCCAGGCGCTGCCCGCATAGTCGATCTGGACCCGGGTGGCGGTTCCGATCACTGTCGGTGAGCCGCGTCCGAGGCCGGCCCGAGGCCGCTGAAACCGCGGTGGCCTCCGCCGCGAGGCCCGACAGGTGGTGCACCGTCATGCCGGAGCGTCAGGAAGTGGAAGTACTGGAGAAGGCGCGCGCGGCTGTGGCGCCCGAGGAGTTCCGGGCGGCGATGGCCCGTTTCCCCTCCGGTGTCGTGGTCGTCACCACGTGCTGCGAGGACGGAACCCCGCGCGGGTTCACCGCCAGTTCCTTCTGCTCGGTCTCGCTGGAGCCGCCCATGGTTCTGGTCTGTCTGGCGAACTCCGCCGACTCGGCGCCGTCGTTCGGCCACTGCGACCGCTTCGCCGTGAGCGTGCTCGCCCCGGACCACCGGCCGCTCGCCGTGCGCTTCGCGACCAAGGGCACCGACAAGTTCGCCTCCGGCGGCCTGCGTACCAGCCCCGATGGTCTGCCTACGGTCGACCGCGCGCTGTCCGAACTGGACTGCACCGCCCACGCACGTCACCCGGCCGGGGACCACACGGTCCTGATCGGCCGGGTGACGGGAGTGCGGCTGGGGGAGGGGTCCCCGATGGTCTATTACGACCGGGGGTTCAGGACGCTGGCCTGACGGGGGCCACCTACGACGATGGGGGCGTCCGGATCAGATCCGGACGCCCCCATCGTCGTGGAAAAACCGTCTATGTGCGGGTCAGCGGGCCTTCCCGCCGCCCTTGGGGAGCTTCATGCCCTTCGGCATCGGGCCCTTGGGCAACGGCATGTTGCTCATCAGGTCGCCCATCGCGCGGAGGCGGTCGTTGGTCGCCGTCACCTGCGGGCCGGTCAGGACGCGCGGGAGCTTCAGCATCGTCGTGCGGACCTTCTTCAGGGGGATCTGGCCCTCGCCCGTGCCGACCATCACGTCGTGCACCGGGACGTCCGCGACGATGCGGTTCATCTTCTTCTTCTCGGCGGCCAGGAGGGACTTCACCCGGTTCGGGTTGCCCTCGGCCACCAGGACGATGCCGGCCTTGCCGACCGCGCGGTGGACCACGTCCTGGCTGCGGTTCATCGCCACCGCCGGAGTCGTCGTCCAGCCTCGGCCGATGTTGTCCAGTACCGCCGCGGCCGCGCCCGGCTGGCCCTCCATCTGCCCGAAGGCCGCCCGCTCGGCCCGGCGTCCGAAGACGATCGCCGACGCGAGGAAGGCGAGCAGGAGGCCGAGAATGCCGAGATAGATGGGGTGCCCGAGCAAGAAGCCGATCGCGAGGAAGACACCGAAGGTGACGATTCCGACAGCCGCGAGTACAAGGCCGATCGTCTTGTCGGCCTTGCGGGTCATCTTGTAGGTCAGAGCGATCTGCTTGAGTCGCCCGGGGTTCGCAGCGTTTTCCGCTGTCGTGTCCTTCCTCGCCATGCGAGGAAGTCTACGTGCCCGCGGGAGCGCCGACGACGGCGGTGCCCGAAGGGCGGCGAATCAGGTGAATCAGGAGTGGGAGGTGAGGGCCTGCTCGATGACGAGCTGTGCCTCGACCCGGTCCTTGGCGCGGCGGCGGTCCTCCAGGACGGAGGTCCACGCGTTGCGACGGGCGGTGCGCTGGCCGCTGCTCAGCAGCAGCGACTCGACCGCGCGCAGGGCGTCGGTGACGGACGGGATGGCGGTGGCACGGACGGGCGCGGCCTGCATCGTGGAGGTCCCCCCTCGGAACGGCTCTGGGTATGGGGCTACGTGCTGTAAGTCGAGTGTCACTGTTTGGTGTTACCAGGGCGTGACCGACCGGTCAAACGCCAATGAAGCCTTGACGCGTGGGGCCCAAACGCTGACGCGGCCCTGATGAGCGCCCTCAACTGCGAGGACGGTCAGGGCCGCGCCGGCGACGTCTATTACCCGTGAGTAGTTACTTGTGCGCGAATTCACACAGCCCGGGACCGGCTGGGATCAGACCGCCTGCGAGGCCACGTACGCGCCACGCTTCTCGATCGCCATCTGGTACAGGCGCCCGGCGCGGTACGACGAGCGCACCAGCGGGCCGGACATGACACCGGAGAAGCCGATCTGGTCGGCCTCCTCCTTCAGCTCCACGAACTCGTGCGGCTTCACCCAGCGCTCCACGGGGTGGTGCCGCACCGACGGCCGCAGGTACTGCGTGATGGTCACCAACTCGCAGCCCGCCTCGTGCAGTTGGCGCAGCGCCTCGCTGACCTCCTCGCGGGTCTCGCCCATGCCGAGGATCAGGTTCGACTTCGTGACCAGACCGTAGTCGCGGGCCTCGGTGATGACCTTGAGCGAGCGGTCGTAGCGGAAGCCGGGGCGGATGCGCTTGAAGATGCGGGGGACCGTCTCGACGTTGTGCGCGAAGACCTCGGGGCGCGAGGAGAAGACCTCGGCGAGCTGCTCGGGGACCGCGTTGAAGTCGGGGGCCAGGAGCTCGACCTTGGTGCGGCCGGCCTCGCGGGACTCCGTCTGCTCGTGGATCTGGCGGACCGTCTCTGCGTACAGCCAGGCGCCGCCGTCCTCCAGGTCGTCGCGGGCGACGCCGGTGATCGTGGCGTAGTTCAGGTCCATCGTGACGACGGACTCGCCGACCCGGCGCGGTTCGTCGCGGTCCAGGGCCTCGGGCTTGCCGGTGTCGATCTGGCAGAAGTCGCAGCGCCGGGTGCACTGGTCGCCGCCGATGAGGAAGGTCGCCTCGCGGTCCTCCCAGCACTCGTAGATGTTCGGGCAGCCGGCTTCCTGGCAGACCGTGTGCAGGCCCTCGCTCTTCACGAGCGCCTGCATCTTCGTGTACTCGGGACCCATTTTCGCCCGGGTCTTGATCCACTCGGGCTTGCGCTCGATGGGGGTCTGGGCGTTCCGGACCTCCAGGCGCAGCATCTTGCGTCCGTCTGGGGTGACTGCGGACACATCGGCTCCCTGTAGCTTCGATTCTTCGGCGTACACCAGGGTACGCCCGTGATTTCTGGCCCCCGCCTTGAGGCCAACCGCAGAGCGGAAAGTCACATTCCCGGGTCAGGCGGTCGCCTTCTCGATCTCCCGGGGCTTCAGATCCGCGTGCTCCAGTACGTCCTTCAGGTGCCGCTCGACGACCGGCAGCACCTCGGCGATCGTCACGTCCCGGCCCAGCTCCGCCGCCAGTGAAGCCACGCCCGCGTCGCGGATCCCGCACGGGATGATCCGGTCGAACCACCTGTTGTCCGGGTTCACGTTCAGCGCGAAGCCGTGCATCGTGACGCCCTTGGCGACGCGGATGCCGATCGCGGCGATCTTGCGGTCCTCGCGGCGCTGGCCGGCGTTCGACGGGGCGTACTCCGGGCCGTTCATCCGCGGGTCGAACTCCTCGTCCTGCAGACGGGGGTCGAAGTCGAGGGACAGCCCGCCGATCGACGGACGTTGGTCCACCGGATCCCCGAGCACCCACACCCCGCTGCGGCCCTCGACCCGGCTGGTCTCCACGCCGAACTCCGCGCAGACCCGGATCAGTGCCTCCTCCAGGCGTCGTACGTGTGCGACGACGTCCACCGGGCGGGGCAGCTTCTGGATCGGGTAGCCGACGAGCTGGCCGGGGCCGTGCCAGGTGATCTTGCCGCCGCGGTCGACGTCGATGACCGGGGTGCCGTCCAGTGGGCGCTCGTTGTCCTGGGTGCGGCGGCCCGCCGTGTAGACCGGCGGGTGTTCCAGCAGGAGCACGGTGTCGGGGACCTCGTCCGCGAAGCGGGCCGCGTGCACCCGGCGCTGCTCGTCCCACGCCTCCTGGTACTCGACGGCCTCCGCGCCGAAGCCCATCCGGACGAACCGCAACTCACCCACGGCAAGCGCCTCCTCAGCAGCACCTATGAGTCGTAAGGCACGAAACATGCCTACGCCACTGTACGACCGACCGCTGACAGCCCACCGGGCGGTAGGGACCGTCAGCCCTACGACCAATCCTCACACGATCGGATGAATGCACGTCGGAATGTGCGACGGGATGCTTACGCTCCGCTACATTCGCGCCGTTCACGAGGCCAAAAGGGCTGCTCACAGGCAATCCGGGCAGGCAGTGGCCGCATCGGCCTCTGCTGGGGCCCGAAAGGCAGGAGACCGCACCGCAGATGACGGAACGACCCGCGCAGCGCACTCCCAACCGTCAGCTCGCCGCGCTCATCGCAGAAGCGGGGTTCTCCAACGCAGGTCTCGCCCGTCGCGTGGACCAGCTCGGTCTGGAGCACGGACTCGATCTCAGATACGACAAGACATCCGTCACCCGGTGGCTGCGCGGCCAGCAGCCCAGAGGCACCACGCCCGCGCTCATCGCCGAGGTCTTCACCCGTCGGCTCGGCCGCCGGCTCACCGCCCAGGACCTCGGGCTCGACGCCTGTGCGCCGGTGTACGCCGGGCTCGAGTTCGCCGCGACCCCCGAGGAGGCCGTCGACATCGTCAGCGGGCTGTGGCGCAAGGACTCCGGCAGCCACGCCGAGCTCCGCAAGATCGCCTTCACCCCGGCCGGGCTCGTGGTGCCCAGCCGGGACTGGCTCATCGGCCGCGCCGACGACCGCGTGGGCCGCGCCGAACCCGCCAACCGAGTGCCCCCGCAGGGCCGCCCCGCCGTACCCCGCCAGCGCGGCCAGGCCGCCGAACGCGGCCCCGGCCAGAAGGTCACCGGCGGCGACATCTCCGCCCTCCGCTCGGTCGGCGAACTCTTCCGCACCCTCGACAACGCCTACGGCGGCGGCCACGCCCGCCAGGCCCTCGTGCGCTACCTGGAGCACGAGACCGAGCCGATGCTGCGCGGCACCTACGGCGAGCAGACCGGCCGGCGCCTGTTCGCCGCGGCGGCCGACCTCACCCGGCTCGCGGGCTGGACGTCGTACGACATCGCCGCGCACGGGCTCGCGCAGCGGTACTTCGTGCAGGCGCTGCGGCTCTCGCAGGCGGCGGGGGACCGGGCCTACGGCTCGTACGTGCTCATGACGATGAGCCGGCAGGCCGTCTACCTCGGGCACGGGCGGGAGGCCGTCCAGCTCGCGCGGGTGGCGCAGCAGGGGGTCGGGACCAGTGCGCCGCCCGTCGTGCAGTCGTTGCTGCACTCCGTGGAGGCGCGGGCGCACGGGGTGCTGGGGGAGGTGCGGGCGTGCACGTCCGCGCTCGTGCGCGCTGAACGCGCCCTCGAAACCGCGCGTGCCGGGGATGAAGTGCCGTACTGGGCGCGGTTCTTCGATGAGGCGCAGCTTGCCGACGAGTTCGGGCACGCGCATCGGGATCTGCAGCAGTTCCGGGCGGCCGCGCAGCACGCGGAGCGGTCGTTGCAGTTGCGGGCGCCCGCGTTCGCCCGGAGTCGGTTGTTCTGCCGGGTTGTTCTCGCCTCCGCCCGGCTCGGGCTCGGGGAGCTTGATCAGGCCTGTGCGTTGGGGGCGGAGGCGGCGGGGCAGGCGGTGGAGATGCGGTCGGTTCGGGCGGTCGAGTATGTGCGGGACTTCGAGCGGCGGCTTGAGCCGTACAAGGACGCGGCGCCGGTGCGGGGGTATCGCGACAAGGTCGCGGCGTTCGGGTGAGGCGAGGGTTGCTGTGAGTGGGGACTGCGCGGCGCCGTCGTGGCTGGTCGCGCAGTTCCCCGCGCCCCTAAAGGAATCTACGCGGCCTGTGTTGTCGGGATCGGGTCCGCCATGTGCATCGAACCTGCCGCGCCCAGGTCCGCCAGGATCGCGGACGATGCCCGGTGGCCCGAGTGCAACGCACCCTGAACCGTGCTCGTGTCCCGGTGGTCGCCGCACACGTACAGGCCGGCCAACAGCCGTACGGGGCGCCGTAGATCGTGCGGTGGGCGCATGACCGGGACCGCCTCGGCGGTGTGGTGGACGGCGAGGGTTTCCCAGCGGGTGGTCGAGGTGCCGTAGAGGCGGGACAGATGCATGCGTACGGCGGTCTCGACGTCCGGTGGGGGAGGGCCGAGGACCGTTGAGGAGACGAGGGCGCGGCCTGCCGGTGCTCGGCTCGGGTCGACCTCGCTGGTGATCGCCGTGTGGGCCACCGGGCCGCCGCGGTCGGAGTCCAGGAGGAGGGCGGCGCCGGTCGTGGGCGGGTCGTCGGTCGTGTGGTGGACGACCGTCACCGGGTGGAAGTCGGGTACGCGCAGGCCGGGCAGGAGTTCGGCCGCCGCGCGCGCGTCCGTCGCGACGAGGACCGCGCGGCAGTGGATCTCGCCGTGTTCGGCGGTGGTCACCGACGTCGTCGATACGGCCGTCACACGCACGCCGGTGTGCACGGTGCCCGGTGGCAGCGCCGCCGCGAGTACCTCGGGCAGCATCTCCGCGCCGCCCTCCGGCACGCACAGCCGACCGCCCGCGAAGGCGCGCAGCGCGAGGTCGGCGCACCGGCTGGAGGTCGTCAGCTCCGGGTCGCAGAGCAGCGCGGCGAGCAGGGGGCGCAGGAACCCGTCGATGGTGCGTGCCGGTACTCCGCGTGCCGCGAGCGCCTGCCCAGCCGCCAACTCGGGGCGGGACAGGAGCCGTTCGACCGGTGTGCCCGCCAACCGGGTCAGCGCGGTGCCGAGGCGGGCCTGGTCGACGGGGCCGCCGAGCGGGGCGCCGGAGCGGGGCCTGGGCACGGTCGAGGGACCCGGGGTGACCGCGGCCCGGTCCTTGAGTGCGGGGCCGCCCCAGGAGGAGTCGCCCGCCCGGTTCCGGGGTGTCAGTCCGCCCCACGAGGCGACTGAGCGGTCCTTGAGGGGCAGGCCGCCCCGGAATGTGTCCGCGCGGTTCCTGAGCGTCGGACCGCCCCAGGAGGAGGCCGTACGTTCCCTGAACGCACCCGTCAGGCCGACCCAGGGCGTGGTCCGGTCCTTAGGAACCCGACCACCTCCGGCGGTTCCGGCGCGGTCCGTGGGCGCGGTCCTGCCCCCGGAGGGTTCGGTTCGGTCCCGGGGTGTGGTTCCGTCCCGGGAGGGTTCGGTTCGGTCCCGGGGTGTGGTTCCGTCCCGGGAGGGTTCGGTTCGGTCCCGGGGTGTGGCTTCGTCCCGGGAGGGTTCGGTTCGGTTCCGGGGTGTGGCTCCGTCCCGGGAGGGTTCGGTTCGGTCCCTGAGTGTCGCGCCGCGGCCCGACGGGCCTGCCCCTCCGGTGCCGCCCCCGGGCGCCGCCGCTGCCCAGGAAGCGCCCCCGCGTCCTCTTGCCACCGGCCCGCCCCAGGAGAAGCCGGGCCGCCCCCGTGTCACCGGCCCGCCCTTCCGTACCGCCGCCACCCGAGGGGCGCTCGCCAGGGCGCGTACCGCGTGGAGTGCGCCCCGTGCGCTCCCTCCGGGCGCCGGGGTGCCCGCGTGGTGGTGGCGGCCGTCGCTGTGGAGGAGGACGCCCGGTGCGAAGGGGCGCAGCACCAGGGCGTCGAGGCCCGGGGTGAGGCGTAGTTCGGGGTACGAGGTGGACAGGAACTGTCCGATCCGGTCGAGCCGGAACCCGTCGACCTTCTCGGTCGACATACGGCCCCCCACGTAAGGGGCGGCCTCCAGGACTGCGGTCGTTACTCCTGCGCTGATCAGCCGATGCGCCGCGGCGAGTCCGGCGACCCCGGCTCCCACGACGACGACGTCCGCCTGGTACGCGGGCTCAAACACGTGCCCCTCCTCGACGTTGAGCGGCCGGTGGAGTCGTCATGCCCCCAACAGCCTTCAGGGATACCCGAGTTCGGGTCGAGGTTAGGGCCGTGATCGGTCAGGGGGAGTCGCGCATACGCAGGGCACGGTCGCACGGTGGTCGCATACGGTCGCCGAGCGTCATCATCGTGGGCGGAAACGGTCAGCGCCGCGCGCCCGCCCTCACAGCGCCGCCCTGATCGCCCCCTCGATCTCCGGGAACGCGAACGTGAACCCCGACTCCAACAGCCGCTTCGGCAGCACCCGTTGACTCCCCAGCACATCCCCCGACATCTCACCGAGGACCAGCTTCAGCGCGGGCGACGGCACCGTGAAGAGCGACGGGCGGCGCAGCACACGCCCCATCGCCGCCGAGATCTCACGGTTCGTCAGCGGGTTCGGCGCGGTGAGGTTGAAGGGGCCGGACAGCCCGTCCGTGTCGATGAGATGCCGGATCGCCGCCACCTCGTCGTGCAGCGCGACGAACGACCAGTACTGCCGCCCGTTCCCGAACCGCCCCCCAAGTCCCGCCTTGTAGAGGGGGAACAGCTTGGCCCACGCCCCGCCCTCCCGCGCCACGACCAGCCCGGTCCGCGCGAACACGGTCCGTACGCCCGCCTCCTGCACGGGTGCCGTCGCCTCCTCCCACTCCACGCACAGCGAGGGCAGAAAGCCGTCCCCAGGGGGCGCCGATTCGTCCACGGCGCGGTCGCCGGTCTCTCCGTAGAAGCCGATCGCGCTGCCGTTCACCCACACCCGCGGCGGCCGGTCCAGCGCGGCCACGGCCTCCGCGAGGGCCGACGTGCCGAGGACACGGCTGTCGCGGACCTGCTTCTTGTAGGCGTCGGTCCAGCGGTGGTCGCCGACCCCCGCACCGGCGAGGTTGACCACCGCGTCGCACCCGTCGAGCGCGGCCGCGTCCACGTACTGCCCCTCGGGGTCCCAGCACACCTCGTCCGCGCCCCGGGCGGCGCGCCGTACCAGGCGCACCACCTCATGCCCGTCCGCGGTCAGGGACCGGACCAGTGCGCTGCCGATGAGACCGGAGGCGCCGGTCACCGCGATTCGCGAGCGTTCCATGGCGTCCATCCTGCCTCGTTGATCCATAAAACCCCCATGAGGACCGCGCCGCGCCCGCCGTACCCTGGCCCACATGTCCGAGCCGAACATACGCACAGCCCTGCCCGACGACGACGAGGAACTGGGCGCACTGGACCGCGCCACCTGGTCCAACCTGCACGCGGTCACGCCCCGGCCGCAGCCGCCGTACCGCCCCTTCTTCGACGAGCGGCACGCGCCCGGCGAGCACCTGGTCGCCGAACTCGACCGCCGGATCGTCGGCTACATCCGGCTGGTCCCCGCGACCTCGCTCGCCTGCAACGCGCACGTCCGGCAGATCCAGGGGCTGGCTGTCGCCGACGAGGCACGCGGACACGGGGTCGGCAGGGCGCTGATCCGGGCCGCGATGACCGAGGCCAGGCGGCAGGGCGCCCGGCGGATCACCCTCCGCGTGCTCGGGCACAACACCCCGGCCCGGAAGCTCTACGAGGCCGAGGGCTTCGCCGTCGAGGGCGTGCTGCCCGAGGAGTTCCTGCTCGACGGGAAGTACGTCGACGACGTCCTCATGGGCCGCGTGCTCTGACCTGTCGGCCTACGAGGTGACCAGGTCGCCCGTGTCCACCTGGGCCGTCGCGGTCGCCGCCCGTTGCGCGTCCCCGGAGACCTCGTCGGCCGTCAGCACGTACCCCGTCTCGTTGTCCGAGGTGGAGCGGGCGAAGACGACGCCGTAGACCTTGCCGCCGGTGGTCAGGAGGGGGCCGCCGGAGTTGCCGGGGCGGACGGTGGAGCGGATCGAGTAGATCTCGCGGGTGACCGTCCCGTTGTTGTAGATGTTCTGGCCGGTCGCGTTCACGCGGTTGGCGACGGTCGCGGCCTGGAGGTTCAGGTCGCCGTCCTGCGGATAGCCGGCGACGACGGCCGAGTCGCCGCGCTCGGCGCTCGTGTCGAAGCGCAGCACGGGCGCGGACAGCCCCGGCACGTACAGCACGGCCACGTCCTTCTGCGGGTCGAAGAGGACCACCCGTGCCTCGTACGACCGCCCGACCCCGCCGATGCGGACGGTCGGGTCGTCGATGCCGGCCACCACGTGCGCGTTGGTCATCACGTGCTGCGCCGCGAACACGAAGCCGCTGCCCTCGCGGCCCTGGGTGCCGGAGGAGCCCTCGATCTTGACGGTGCTCCGCTTGGAGGCGTTCGTCGCGGCGGCCGTGACGCTGTCGCCGGTGGGCTTGGCGACCTCGGCCGTCGACTCGTTCTCGAACGGGTTGAAGACCTGCGGGAAGCCCGCCTCCGTGAGCGCCGAGGTGGCCCGCGAGAACCACGTCGGTGTCGTGTCCGGCATCAGCTTCTGCACGCTGCCCAGCAGCGTCGAGTCCTGGATCGCCGTCGTGACCGTCGCCGACGAGGACGCGCCCAGCACGCTCGCGGCCACCCACGCGACGATCATCACCGCCACCGAGTTCGCCGCGGCCCCGCCGATCCCGTCGGCCACCCGCAGCGGCCCCTGGTCCAGCTCCTTGCGCAGCTTCAGCGCGAGCCGCCCCGCCAGTTCGTGTCCGACCACCGCCGGGGTCAGCACGGTGAGCACGGCGGTCACCGTCGCCGCCGTCGTCCCCGGGGTCACCAGGTCCATCACCCACGGCAGCACCCATACGCCGATGACCGCGCCGCCCACGAACCCGGCGAGCGACACACATCCGGCGACGAGGCCGCGCCGGTATCCGGACGCCGCGTAGGCGAGGATCACCAGCAACAACAGCAGGTCGAGCAGGTCCACGGAGCCGCCTTTCTCTCGGAACCCTTAGTACGCGAGGAACGGGCCCACTGATCAGTTACGCGTCAGTCACGCGCGTGTGGCCCCCGGGAACTCACCACGCGTGCGTGTACCCCCAGAAACGTGCCGGACCAGGACGATGGTTCCACCGGGTGGCACAGCACACATCGCGGACTGAGTGTTTCCGGCCGAGAGTGTGACCATGCGTGTCCTGAGAAGAACACCGGGTGCACGAAGACGACGGCCGCGGGTACGAATACCCCGCGCGGCGGTCGTCCTGCTGGCCTGCCTGCCCGGTCTCGCCGCCGTCCTGGTGCTCGCCCTGTGCGCGAACGGCATCGGGCGCCGGGCCACCGCCGCCGTACGACCGCCCGTCGCGGCGCGGCCCGTCGCCGTCGGGCACACCGCGCCCAAGCCGCGGATCGTGCCGCGCTCGGCCTGGCTGGACGCGCTCTCGCGGCACGCGCAGCCGCCGCCGCGCTACGACGACAAGGTCGTCGCCGTCTTCGTCCATCACACGGATTCGCCGAACGGGTACGACTGCGCGGACGCGCCCCGCATCATCCGGTACCTGTACGCCGGGCAGACGGGGGTCCGGGACTGGGACGACATCGGGTACAACTTCCTTGTCGATCGCTGCGGGACGATCTACGAGGGGCGGGCGGGGGGTGTCGACCGGGCCGTCACGGGGGCGCATACGCAGGGGTTCAATCACCGTACGGCGGGGATCGCGGCGATCGGGACGTTCACTGCGGGGATGGCTGTGCCGAAGGTGATGACCGATGCGATTGCCGCGCTGGCTGCTTGGAAGTTGGGGCTTGCGGATGTTGATCCGCGGGGGAAGGCGCGGCTGGTGTCGAGCAACAGCCTCAGTCGGTATGCCAGGGGTGCGACGGCGGTGTTGCCTGCGCTGGCGGGGCACAAGGACGGTTACATGACGAGCTGTCCCGGTGCTGCGCTCCTCGCCCGTCTTCCGGAAGTGCGGGGGGTGGCTGCGCGGTTGCAGGGGCGGTGAGGGGTGAGTGTCGGGTGCGGGTCCGGTGGGGGCTGGTCGCGCAGTTCCCCGCGCCCCTTGAAGGCGGCTGCGCCGCCGTCCAAGGTTATTTGCGGGCCAAGTAGACGCTCAACGCCCTTTGCAGGAGCTTGCCTTGGCTTCCCACCGGGCGTTCCCACTCTCCCAGGTACTCCACCGCTTGGCCGCCTGCGCCGGTTTTGAAGAGGAGGCGGCCGACGAGGCGGTCGTCGGCTATCAGGGACGGGGTGATGGAGCGGAGGTCGTAGGTGTCCGCGCCGGAGTCGAGGGCCTCGCAGAGCATGCGCCACAACAGGAGGCTGCTGGGGCGGAGTTCGCGGCCTCGGCGGCCCGACGCGGGGTAGGAGTGCCAGGCGCGGGGGCCGGTGCTGATCATCAGGGCGGAGGAGAGGACCTCGTCGTCGTACTCGGCGAGGTAGATCCGCAGGCGGTCGGACTCCACGGCGTTCAGCGCCTGCCACATGCGGCGGAAGTAGTCCAGGGGGCGGGGCTTGAAGCCGTCGCGTTCCGCCGTGGCGCGGTACAGGCGGTGGAACGCGGGCAGGTCGTCCGCCGAACCCCAGAAGACGCCGACACCCCCGCCCTCGGCCGTCTGCAGCGACTGCAACCAGTGGGGGGAGAGTGCGGCGCGCAGTTCGTTCACCGACCGCCCGGTCAGGGGGATGTGGCAGCCGTAGCGCGGCTGGCCGAGGCCGAAGCCGCTCTCGTCCTCCTCCTTGCACCGGCGCCACCCGAGCCGCCTGAGCCGTTCCGCCGCGTCCAGTGCGTAGCCGTCGATGCCGTCCGTCGGCAGGTCGCGCAGATGCCGTACGGAGGGGTCGGCGACGCCCGCCGCCACGGTGGCCGCGTCCCAGCGCCGGACCACGAGCGGCGGGCCTATGCGGACCGAGAACGCGCCCTCCTTCTCCAAGTGCGCGATCAGGGGGTCCAGGTACCGTTCCGGGCGCTGGCTGTGCCAGTCGATCGCGGGCCCGTCCGGAAGGTACGCGAGACAGCGCCCGGTGCCGGGGAACGCCCGGTACAGCACGAGCGCTACGGCGACCAGCGCCTCCCCCTCGAACCAACCGACGCTCTCCGCCGTCCAGTCGGGCTTTACGTCGGCCCACTCGGGGATCTGGAGGTGGCTCGCGTCCGGGTGCAGCCGGAGATGGCCGAGGTGTTCCTCGCGGGTGATCCCCTTCACGTACGGGCTGGTCATGGGCGCGCGCTCCTGTTCGGCGGCGGCCACCGTAAGCCGGGGCTCACCGGGCGGGTCAAGACTTCACGGCTGTGAACTCCGCCCACACCTGCTTGCCGCGTCGGCCTTGCCTGGGCGTGACACCCCACTGGCTCGCCACGGACGCGATCAGGAAGATCCCCCGTCCGCTCTCCGTATCCCAGTCGGGTTCGGTGTACCAGACGGGCAGTTCGGGCGAACGGTCGGCGACGGCCACCCGAACCCCGCCTTCCGGGAGGGTGCGGAGGCGTAGTTCGCACTCAGGGGACTTCACGTGCCGGTGGACGTTGGCGAGCATCTCGGTCGCGCAGAGTGTTGCCGCGTCGGCGAACTCGGGGTACCCCCAGGCGGTGAGCTGCTCCCGGACGACTTGGCGTGCGTCGGCGAACCCCTCTGGTTCCGCGAGGAGTTGGAGGACCACTTCGGGTGGCGATTCCGTGTGCATGCCCTCACGGTGGGTGATGTGTGGCTAGCCTGAACAGGACTTTCGGAGGCACACAAGGGAGTGTGCGGGCAAGGGGGTTGGCTGTGCAGGACGGTGCGGAGGGTTCGTCGAGCATGAAGATGTTCGGCGCGGTGTCGCGTGCGCTGCGGGAAGCGCAAGGGAGTACGCGGGAGCAGTTCGGGGCGCATGTGGGGTACTCGGCGTCGCAGGTGGCGATGGTCGAGCGGGGCGAGCGGATGCCGAGCCTGCAATTCATCGCGCGGGCGGGGGAGTTCCTGCATGCGCGGGTTGCGATCGATGCGGCGGCGGAGCATCTGGAGCGGCGCAGGTATCCGTCGTGGTTCGACGACTATCTGGAGCGGGAGGTCGAGGCGGTCAGCCTCTGGTCGTACAACACGCATGTCCTGCATGGCCTCGTGCAGACGGAGGAGTACGCGCGTGCTGTTCTCGGTGCGCGCGTCCCGACGTTGGACGAAGACGAGATCGAAACCCGAGTGCAGGCACGCATGACCCGGCAGGCGTTGCTCACTCGTGTGCCGCGCGTGTCCTTGGCGTTGGTCATCGAGGAGTGGGTGCTGAGGCGCCCGGTAGGTGGACGGGCAGTCCTGAAGCGGCAGTTGGAGTGGCTGTTGGAGCTCACCGGGAAGCGGAACATCTCGATTCAGGTGATGCCGACCGAGGTTGAGGCGCATGCCGGGTTCAACGGTGCGTGGACGCTGCTGGAGACGCCCAAGCGGGAGTGGGTCGCGTACGTTGAAGGTCAGGCCGGGGGCCTGGTGATCGAAGATCGCGAAGAAGTCAGCGCGATGTTCCAGCGGTTTGGCATGATCCGGTCCCAGGCGCTCCCGCCGGGGGAGTCCGCGAAGCTGATCGAGGGAATGGTGGGCGAACTGTGAGCACCGCAGATCTGACGTGGTTCAAGTCCAGCTACAGCGGGGACGCCGGCGGGCAATGCCTCGAAGTCGCCCTGGAGTGGCGGAAGTCGACGTACAGCGGTGATGCGGGCGGCGAGTGCCTCGAAGTCGCGCTGGACTGGCGGAAGTCCTCCCACAGCGGCGACGCCGGAGGCGATTGCCTCGAAGTAGCCCTGGAACCAGCCCAACCCACGGTCCACATCCGTGACTCCAAGGCCAAGTCCGGCCCCACGCTGGCGTTTTCGCTGGACGAATGGTCGAGTTTCGTCAACTTGGCCGCAAAGTCGGCGCTACAGTAATCACGTTCTCACCCTCCGTGTGTCAACACGGAGCGGCCCTCAGCGGTGCGCCAACACCAATCTGAGGGCCTACACCGACTAGTGGATCAGAGGTCCACCGCGATGCTGCAGCATGCTATCCCGCCTGCCCGCTTCTTCTCCCAGACCCCGAACGAGATCATTCGGCATCCCCGGCTCAACGGGACCGCCGTTCGACTCCTCCAGTGGGCGCTGTCCCTCCCCGAGGGATCGAGGGAGACCGTGCAGTCGATCGGCGAGAAGATGCCGGAAGGCCGCCTCGCCGTCCGCAAGGCCCGGCGGCAACTGGAAGAAGAGGGTTACCTCCACACCCGGCGCAGCCAGAACCCCGAGACCGGCCAGTGGACCACCCAAGTCCTCGTGTCCAACGTGGCGTTGACGACGCCGGAGGAGATCGCCACCGCATTCGGGACCGTACGTCCGTCTCCTGATCCGAGTGACCAGGACCCGCCGGTCGGGGGCGGGACCGGCCAGGCCGTCGGCGCATACCCCTTGGGCGAGAACACCGAGGAAAACACCCCCAACCAGCCCGTGCCGTCAGGCGAGTTGGAGACCGGCGCCGCGAACTTCCTTGCCCGCCTGGGCGACCGCACCCCCGCCCTCCGCCTCGGCGCCGGTGAGATCGAACGGCTCGTGCCCCTTGCCACCCGCTGGCTGGCGAGCGGTGCGACGGAGGCCGACCTGTACCAGGCCCTCACCGCCGATCTGCCCCGACCCGTCCGCGCCCCCGCCGCCCTCGTGTCGTACCGCCTGGAAGCCCGGACTCCGGCAATCACCCCTCCACGCAAGCCAGTCGAGACCCTGGCCGAGTGCGGGGAGTGCCGTGACCCGTTGCCGCGAGGTGTGCGTACCGGCATCTGCCGCCGCTGCGCGGGACTGGTCCCGGCACCATCCGCACCGGCTCCAACTCCCGTGTCGCTCAACGGGATCGCGTTGGTGAGGGCCGCGCTGTCAGGGGTGTGTCATGAGGCGATCGGGCGGTCCGACAGCTGGGCCAGCTCGGTGAAGAACGCGCGGTAGAGCGGCTCGTCGGTGGTCTGGATCTCGACGGTGACGAGCATGTGCTTGGAACTCGTCGTGCTCGCGTAGATCGGTTCGTCGAGTTCTTCGACGTGGCCGAAGTGGAGGCGGGTCAAGCCGCTCCTGCGCGCCTCGGCACGTACCTTCAGCCGGCTCAACGGGGACCGGTACGAGCTGATGATGCGATTGCGCCGGAACACCTCGATGATCCCGTGCAGGCCTCAGTGGGCCCCGACCGGCGCTCACAGGTTTCTCGCAGGCAACTCACCGGGTCCCCCGAGACAAGCTCCCTATCGTCATGCACACGCACTGACTGGAGGTGGGGAAAATGAACAGCAGTCACTCCAACACCACGGAGAAGTCGGCCGGTTGGGCCAAGTCCGCCCGCGGCCCCTGGGCGGTGGTCTGCGCGGTCGCGACCGTGATCCTCGGCCCGGCCGCCGTCACGGCGTCCGCGCTCGACCAGGCCAACGCGGCCCCGATGCACCACGCGGTACGGGCCGACCAGACGCAGGCCTACATCTCCACGGACTCGACCCGCCGCCGGACGGCCGCGTAGGCAGTCATGGCCGTCAGCGCGCCGCGACCAGTTCCTGTGTGCTGGTGACCGTGCCGTCCGCGTGCTGGGTGAGGCGGAGGACCAGGACGTGGCGGCGGTCGGCCGGCGCGGTCACATAGAGCGGGCGGCCCTTGTTCAGGCCGGGGGCCTTGAACTGCATGCGGGAGTCGAAGGCTCCGGCGGCGCTGTTGCAGCCCTTGGCCAGCGTGAGGCCGAAGGGGTCGTGGTCGTGCCGGGTGGCGTCGACGTCGTAGTCGACGAACTTGTCGTCGGGCTCGGCGACCGTCCCGACGTTCATCGTGACCCACGCGTGGACCTTCACGTCCGAGCAGACGGCGACCGTACTGACGGCCGTCGGGTCCGGGTCGTTGAGTTCCTTGCCCTCGGCCTGTTCTCCGACCAGGAGCATGGTGCCGACCGTCGCGCCGATCAGTACGACGATGAGGGCGGCACCGAGCAGAACCATCGAACGCGGGCGAACGACAGGGAACATGACCCCTCCGAGGGGTTGACCGAGCGGGCGTTGTCGCTCCATTTGAGGTCCGCGGCCCGGCAGTTGTTCTGGCCTCAGTGGCATCAGGACACCGCTGTGACACATGGGTCGACCCGTCGTTACGGGAAAGCGGAGGAATCAGAGGAAGCGGGACAGGTCCTAACTCCGGCCCATGCCCAGGTACTTCTCGCCCACCGGATCGATGTCCACGCCCAGCCCGTTCAGGACACCGGCCAGCATCGTGTAGTAGCCGACCGTCGTGATCAGTTCGACCACCTGACGGTCGGTCAGGTGTTTGCGGAGTGTGCCCAACGTGGCGTCCGTGAGCGTGTGTCGGGTCATCAGCTCCTCCGTCGCCGTCAGCATCGCCGACTCGGCCTCGTCGAACTCGCCCTCCTCGGGCCGGAGTTCGACGACCGCCGCCAACTGGTCGGCGGTGACGCCCGCGTGGAGCGCGATCGGGCGGTGCTGGACGAGCCCGTAGGCGCAGTCCGTGCGCGCCGCCACCGACATCACCACCAGCTCGCGCAGCCGCACCGGTATCGACGACCCGAGCACGCCCATGCCCAGGTCGATCGCCGGACCCGTCAGATCCGGGGCGTGCGAGAGCATGCGGAACGCGTTCAACGGAGTGGGAAGCGCGTCCACGGCCTCGGCGGAACGCTCCGGGTACGGTATTCGAGCCACGGTGACCTCACTGTGATTCGGGATTCGGGATGCGCGATCCGGTCGATCGCGCCCGACGACTCGCCCGACGACTCGGTCGCGGGGCGGGCACCCATCGCCGTACCCCTCTCACTCCTGCCGGAACCTCTCCCGCAGTTTCGGGAAACGTTCCGCGAGCACGGCCTCGTTCTCCAGGTTGAGCGGGGCGCCGAGCGGCTCGGCGGGCGCCGGTGGAATCCCCAGGTCGGGGGCGACGGCGCCGGTGAGCTGTTCGTACGCCTCGTCCGCCGCGTACCCCAGTTCCTCACCGTCGCCGTCGATCTCGTCGTCGAAGTCGTCGATGAGGTCGGCCAGCGAGTCGGGATCGTGCACGGCACCCTCGTACACCTCACGGCCCTGACCGATCAGCCAGCACCGGAAGAAGTCGAACGCGTCGTCGCTCGCGCCGTCCAGCAGCACCCACGCGGCGCCCCACAGATCCCAGGTGTACGCGCGGTTGAAACGGGCCTCGAAATGCCGGGCGAAGTCCAGGACCAGCTCCGGGTCCAGCAGCAGAAGCCGGTCGACGAGCAGGTCGGCCTGCTCCTCGGGGTCGCCCTCGGCGGCCTCGCGGGTGCCGTCCACCAACTCCCAGAACTCCGTCTCGTCCATCACGGGTCAAGCATCGGGCCTGGAGGGGGTGCGCGCACGTGGAGTGCAGCGGATTGTCACCTGGAGCGGGGCAGATCGTTATGGGCGGGGTGGTGAGGGTGGTGCGGTGCGGTCGTCGTCATGAGGGGCGGTCGCGGTAGAGCGTGGCCAGCCGGAGCGCGTCGTCCGTGAAGCGCGCCCGCAGGGTCTCCGGTGCCAGTACCTCCACGTCCGGGCCGAGCCCCGCGAGCTGGCTGTGGGCGACCTCCTCGGACTCCACCGGAAGGGACACCGTCAACCACCCGTCGTCGTCCGGCTCGCCCGCGACCTCCAGTGCCTCCCGCGCGGCGGCCGGATCGACGGCGTACGGCAGTCTTCGCGCGCCGTCCGCGGACAGTCGTACGACCACCTCGGCCCGCAGGATCGACCGCGCGAACTGTTCTGCCCGCTCGTCCCAGAAGGCCGGGAGGCCGAACTCCTCGTCCCGTACGAAGCGCTCGGCGCCCGGCTCCACCGCCGTGAACCGGTCGATGCGGTACACCCGGTACGTGGGGGAGGGATCATGACCGGCGACCCGCGCGCACAGGTACCAGACCCCCGCCTTGAGGACGAGTCCGTACGGCTCCAGTTCCCGTTCGACGTCGGAGTCGCCGCGCCGGTACCGCGCGAGCAGCCTGCGGTCGTCCCAGACCGCGTCCGCTACGGCGGGGAGCAGTTCGGGTGTCCTGGGCTCGGTGAACCAGCCGGGGGCGTCGAGGTGAAACCGCTGGGCCGCCGCGCGCGAGGCATCCGACAGGGAGGGCATCAGCGCGGCGGACACCTTCAGCCGCGCGGCCGACGCGGCATCCTCCAACCCCATCTCGCGCAACGCCCCCGGCACTCCGCTCAGGAACAGCGCCTCGGCCTCGCTGCGGGCCAGTCCGGTCAGCCGGGTCCGGTACCCGCCGACGAGCCGGTACCCTCCGGCCCGCCCCCGGTCCGCGTACACCGGGACGCCCGCCTCCGACAGTGCCTGCGCGTCCCGGGTGATGGTCCGCTCGGAGACTTCCAGTTCGCCGGCCAGTTCGGCGGCGGTCATGGAGGCCCGGGACTGAAGCAGCAGCACCATTTTGATGAGACGGGCAGCGCGCATGCCTTCATGATGAGGGATCTCGCCCCCGCCGCCCCTACCCGTCCCATCACTGGGGGCTGCCGCCCCCAGACCCCCGCTTCGGCCTGAACGGCCTCGTCCTCAAACGCCGGACGGGCTGAAAATGCGGGCCTGTGCTGAAGAGGTGCCGCTACTGCGGGCGTCGCCCCCGGCGGGTGGGTGGGGGTTCGGGATGGCGCAGCCTCGTCCTCAAACGCCGGACGGGCTGAAACAGCAAACGCCGGAGCGGCTGATTTTCAGCCTCTCCGGCGTTTGAGGAGCGGGGTCTGGGGCGGAGCCCCAGAAGGATGGGACGGGTAGGGGCGGCGGGGGCGAAAAACTAGCCCTACAAGCCGTACCGCTCCCGCGCCTCCTTGACCGCCGTAGCCTTCACTTCCCCACGCCGCGCCAGCTGCGCGAGGGCCGCCACGACGATCGACTCCGCGTCGACCCCGAAGTACCGCCGAGCCGCGTCACGCGTATCCGACAGACCGAAGCCGTCCGCGCCGAGCGAAGACCAGTCCTGCTCGACCCACTGCGCGATCTGGTCGGGAACCTGACGCATGTAGTCGGAGACGGCGAGCACCGGCCCCTCGGCCCCCTGCAGCGCCTGCCGCACGTACGGCACCCGCTCCTCGCCCCGCAGCAACGCCGCATCCGCGTCCAGCGCGTCCCGCCGCAGCTCGGTCCAGGACGTCGCCGACCACACGTCAGCCGCCACACCCCACTCCTCGGAGAGCATCCGCTGCGCCTTCAACGCCCAGTGGATCGCCGTACCGGAGCCGAGGAGCTGGATCCGCGCCGCGTTGGCAGCCGGCGAAAGCCCAGCAGACTCCGCCGTGTTGAAGCGGTACAGGCCCTTGACGATGCCCTCGTCGATACCGAGGCCGGCCGGCTTGGCGGGCTGGGGGATCGGCTCGTTGTAGACGGTGAGGTAGTAGAAGACGTTCGAGTCCTCACCCGGGGCGGCCTCGCCGTACATCCGGCGGAGGCCGTCCTTCACGATCGCCGCGACCTCGTACGCGAACGCCGGGTCGTACGACAGCGCCGCCGGGTTCGTCGCCGCGATCACGGGGGAGTGACCGTCCGCGTGCTGAAGGCCCTCGCCCGTGAGGGTCGTGCGGCCCGCTGTCGCTCCGACCAGGAAGCCGCGGCCGAGCTGGTCGCCGAGCTGCCACATCTGGTCGGCCGTGCGCTGCCAGCCGAACATCGAGTAGAAGATGTAGAAGGGGATCATCGCTTCGCCGTGCGTCGCGTACGACGTCGACGCGGCGATGAAGTCCGCCATCGAACCGGCCTCGGTGATCCCCTCGTTGAGGATCTGGCCGTTCTTGGCTTCCTTGTAGTACATGAGCTGGTCGCGGTCGACGGGCTCGTACGTCTGGCCCTTGGGGGAGTAGATCCCGAGGGACGGGAACAGCGACTCCATACCGAACGTGCGCGCCTCGTCGGGGACGATCGGCACCCAGCGCTTGCCGGTCTCCTTGTCGCGGACCAGGTCCTTCACCAGCCGTACGAACGCCATGGTCGTAGCGACGTTCTGGCTGCCGGACCCCTTGTCGAAGGACGCGAACGTCTTGTCGGCGGCGGAGGGCAGCGGAGCGAGCGCGTGCGTACGGCGGGCCGGGGCCGGTCCGCCGAGCGCCGCACGCCGCTCCTGGAGGTAACGGACCTCGGGGGAGTCGGCGCCGGGGTGGCCGTACGGTACGACCCCGTCGATGAAGTCGCTGTCCTTGATGGGGAGTTCGAGCAGGTCACGCATCTGCTTGAACTCGTCCGTCGACAGCTTCTTCATCTGGTGGTTGGCGTTCTTCGAGGCGAAGCCCTCGCCGAGCGTGTGGCCCTTGACCGTCTGCGCCAGGATGACCGTCGGGCCACCCTTGTGCTCAATGGCCGCCTTGTACGCGGCGTACACCTTGTTCGCCTCGTGACCACCGCGCGAGAGGTGGAAACACTCGAGGATCTTGTCGTCGCTGAGCAGCTTCGCGAGCTCGACGAGCGCCGGGTCCGTGCCGAAGAAGTCCTCGCGGATGTAGGCGGCGCCACGCGTCTGGTACGTCTGCACCTGGGCGTCCGGTACCTCGCGCAGGCGGCGTACGAGCGCGCCCGTGGTGTCGAGCTGGAACAGCTCGTCCCAGGCGTTGCCCCACAGGGACTTGATGACGTTCCAGCCGGCGCCGCGGAACTGGGCCTCCAGCTCCTGCACGATCTTGAAGTTCGCGCGGACCGGGCCGTCGAGGCGCTGGAGATTGCAGTTGATGACGAAGGTCAGGTTGTCCAGACCCTCGCGGGAGGCCAGGGCGAGTGCCGCCGTCGACTCCGGCTCGTCCATCTCGCCGTCGCCGAGGAACGCCCAGACGTGCGACTCGGAGACGTCCTTGATGCCGCGCGCGGTGAGGTAGCGGTTGAAGCGCGCCTGGTAGATCGCCGACAGCGGGCCGAGGCCCATCGACACCGTCGGGAACTCCCAGAGCCAGGGCAGGCGGCGGGGGTGCGGGTACGACGGGAGGCCGTTGCCGCCGGCCTCCTGGCGGAAGTTGTCGAGGTGCGCCTCGGTGAGGCGGCCGTCGAGGAAGGCGCGGGCGTAGATGCCGGGGGAGGCGTGGCCCTGGATGTAGAGCTGGTCGCCGGAGCCGGGCGCTTCCGCGGACTCCTTGCCCTTGAAGAAGTGGTTGAAGCCGGTCTCGTACAGCCAGGCCGCGGACGCGAAGGTCGCGATGTGGCCGCCGACGCCGTGTTTCGCGCCACGGGTCACCATGGCCGCCGCGTTCCAGCGGTTCCACGCGGTGATCCGGCGCTCCAGCGCCTCGTCGCCGGGCGCGGACGGCTCGGCGGCGGTCGGGATGGTGTTGACGTAGTCCGTCTCAAGCAGCTTGGGCAGCGCGAGGCCGTTGCCCTCCGCGCGCTCCAGTGTGCGGCGCATCAGGTACGCGGCACGGTGCGGGCCGGCAGCCTTCGTGACGGCGTCCAGGGAGGCCTGCCATTCGGCGGTCTCCTCGGGGTCGCGGTCCGGGAGCTGGTCGAGCTCGCTCGGCTGGATGGCGTAGGGGTCGGTCATAACGCCGCCTTCCTCGGTCGAAGGGGGGTTCCCTCATCGGCAAGGGGATTTCGGGGGGTGCCCTTGGTCTTTGGCAGGACAGGGCGGCGGGCCCTGTGGTGGGAGCCCGTCGGTGACTGTAACTCCCTGATCGATGATCGATCAAAGGTTCCCGGGCAAAATATCTTGATTACGAGAAAGTCGGCACGGGGTGCCTCCGGCGGCGGCACCG
Organism: Streptomyces sp. N50; assembly: GCF_033335955.1. Taxonomy (GTDB): domain Bacteria; phylum Actinomycetota; class Actinomycetes; order Streptomycetales; family Streptomycetaceae; genus Streptomyces. The sequence goes on along the minus strand of NZ_CP137549.1, from coordinate 2,247,285 downwards.
GGTGTCGTAGAAACCCGGGGTTTTCGCAGGTCGGGGGGCGTTTGAGCGGGGGAGCGCTCCTGTGGGTGGGGGCGGGGTGTGTGCGGGGTGCGGGTCGGTGCGCGCTTGCCGGGGTGGGGGTGGGGGGTTTGGGTTGTGTGCGGGGTGCGGGTGCGTTGTGGCTGGGCGCGCAGTTCCCCGCGCCCCTGGGGGGTTGGGCTGGGTGGGTGTGGCATTGGCGGATGTGCGGGGTGTTCAGGGGCGTGGCGCGCAGCCCAGTACGTGTGCCTTCACCAGTTCCGCGATCCGTGGGTCCCGGCGGCGGAACGCGGCCACCAGTTCCTCGTGCTCCTCCGCGTAAGACTGCTGGACCGTCCCCAGCCAGCGGATCGACAGGGCGGTGAACACCTCGATGCCGAGGCCCTCCCAGGTGTGCAGCAGCACGGAGTTGCCGGCGGCGCGGACCAGTTCGCGGTGGAAGCCGACGGTGTGGCGGACCTGGCCGGTGCCGTCCGCGTCCCGGTCGGCCTCGTAGAGCGCGGCGACGTGCGGTTCGAGTGCCGAGCAGTCCTCGGCCAGCCTCTCCGCCGCCAGCTCCGCCGCGATGGCCTCAAGGCCGGCCCGCACCGGGTAGCTCTCCTCCAGGTCGGCCGCGGTCAGGTTCCGTACGCGTACGCCCTTGTTCGGCGCCGACTCGATCAGCCGCAGCGACTCCAGCTCGCGCAGCGCCTCCCGCACCGGCGTCTGGCTGACCTCAAGCTCCGTCGCGATCCGCCGCTCCACGATCCGCTCGCCCGGCTTCCAGCGTCCGCTCACGATCCCCTCCACGATGTGCTCGCGGATCTGTTCGCGCAGCGAGTGGACGACGGGCGCGGTCATGAGAGCTCCTTAAGGGCGTTTGACGTTTAGACAATAAGGCCGCACGCCCGCTCGGGAGGGGCGCACGGGGGCGCTTTCATGCAGGTGAGACGAGACTTACACGCTGGTGGGGCGGTCGGCGCGGGTGCCCTGCGGGGCGTCGGGGGCGCGATGGACTGGGGAGTTCGGAGCGGCGCCCGGGGGCTCGGGCCGGTGATGGCGGGGTGACCGGCTGTCGACCGGCGCTCACTCCGGCGTGCGGGCCCGACGGGCACCGCGCGGCTACGGATCGTGCCCGGCACCCGGCCCCGGCGGCGCCCGCGTCTTCGTGAGACCGGACGGCGCCCGGGAGTCGGGCCGAGTCGGCCGGGGTCGGCTGTGCGCCCTGCCCGGCGGCGACACCGGCGCCGGCACACGACGGGATCGTACGCCGGGACGCTCGACCGCGTGCCCCCGGGCGCGGCCCGCTACCGCCGCGCAGGCTCCTCGACGAGCGACGAGCGACGAGCGACGAGCGACGTGGGCGTGGCCCGGGGCCGTGGTCCGGCAGGCGGCGCACCGGGAACCCACCAGAACCCACCTCACCGGGCTGTCCGGACACGACGTACGCCCCGCCGCTGCCCGCGTGGGAAACGCGCGGTGCCCCCGCCCGGAAGAATCCGGAACGGGGGCACCGTACAAACTGGCCAGACAACCGACCGACTGGCTACAGGCCGAGCTCCACCTCGAACTCGCCCGCCTCCAGGATCGCCTTGACCGCCGTCAGGTAGCGGGCGGCGTCCGCGCCGTCCACCAGGCGGTGGTCGTAGGAGAGGGTCAGGTACGTCATGTCGCGGACGCCGATGACCGTGCCGTCCTCGGTCTCGATGACCGCCGGGCGCTTGACCGTGGCACCGATGCCGAGGATCGCGACCTGGTTCGGGGGCACGATGATCGTGTCGAACAGGGCGCCGCGCGAACCGGTGTTGGAGATCGTGAAGGTCGCGCCGGACAGCTCGTCCGGGGTGATCTTGTTCGCCCTGACCTTGCCCGCGAGCTCGGCGGTGGCCTTGGCGATACCGGCGATGTTCAGGTCGCCCGCGTGCTTGATGACCGGGGTCATCAGGCCCTTCTCGGAGTCCACCGCGATACCGACGTTCTCGGTGTCGAAGTAGGTGATCGTGCCGTCCTCGACGTTGATCCGGGCGTTGATGGCCGGGTGGGCCTTCAGCGCCTGGGCCGCCGCCTTCACGAAGAACGGCATCGGGGAGAGCTTGACGCCCTCGCGCGCGGCGAAGGAGTCCTTGGCCTGGCCGCGCAGCCGCATCAGGCGCGTGACGTCGACCTCGACGACCGAGGACAGCTGCGCCTGCTCGTGCAGCGCCTTGACCATGTTGTCGCCGATGACCTTGCGGATGCGGGGCATCTTGACGGTCTGGCCGCGGAGGGGAGAGGCCTCCAGCGTCGGGGTCTTCTTCGTCGCGGCGGCCGGAGCGGCGGCGGCGGCCGGAGCCGGGGCTGCCGCGGCGGCCTTCGCTGCCTCGGCGGCGGCGATGACGTCCTGCTTGCGGATACGGCCGCCGACGCCGGTGCCCTTGACTGTGGACAGGTCCACGCCGTTCTCGGACGCGAGCTTGCGCACCAGCGGGGTGACGTACGCGCCGTCGTCCGTCGCCTGTGCGGCGGCGGGCGCCGGAGCGGCCGGGGCCACCGGAGCCGGAGCCGCGACCGGCGCGGGGGCCGGGGCGGCGGGGGCGACCGGGGCCGGAGCCGCAGCGACCGGGGCGGGCGCCGGAGCCGGGGCCGGCGGCGCGACCGGAGCGGCGGGAGCCACCGGCGCGGGGGCCGGAGCCGGAGCCGGAGCGGCAGCCGCCGGAGCGGGCGCCGGGGCGGCCGGAGCCGGGGCAGCCGCCGGAGCGGCACCCGGGGCGCCGACGACGGCGAGCTTGGCGCCGACCTCGGCGGTCTCGTCCTCGCCGACCAGGATCTCCAGCAGCACGCCGGCGACCGGGGAGGGGATCTCGGTGTCGACCTTGTCGGTCGAGACCTCCAGGAGGGGCTCGTCCTCAGCGACCTCCTCGCCGACCTCCTTCAGCCAGCGGGTGACGGTGCCCTCGGTGACCGACTCGCCCAGTGCGGGCAGTACGACGTCGGTACCGGTGGCGCCGCCGGCCGGGGCGGCAGGGGCCTCGGCGACGGGGGCCGGGGCGGCCGGAGCCGCGGGGGCCTCGGCGACCGGGGCCGGAGCGGGCTCGGGGGCCGGAGCCGCCTCGGGCTCGGCGGCCGGGGCCGGAGCCGCGGCGGGCGCGCCGGTACCGTCGTCGATCACGGCCAGCTCGGCGCCGACCTCGACGGTCTCGTCCTCGGCCACCTTGATGGAGGCCAGCACACCGGCGACCGGCGAGGGGATCTCGGTGTCGACCTTGTCGGTCGACACCTCGAGCAGCGGCTCGTCGGCCTCTACTCGCTCGCCCTCGGCCTTCAGCCAGCGGGTGACAGTGCCCTCGGTGACGCTTTCACCGAGCGCCGGAAGGGTTACGGAAACCGCCATGGTTTCGGTTGCTCCTTACGAATTGCGGAAGTCTGTGTCGTCGTCCGACCGAGGGGGTCAGTCGTGGGAGTGGAGAGGCTTGCCGGCCAGAGCCAGGTGGGCCTCGCCGAGCGCCTCGTTCTGCGTCGGGTGGGCGTGGATCAGCTGGGCGACCTCGGCGGGCAGCGCCTCCCAGTTGTAGATCAGCTGGGCTTCGCCGACCTGCTCGCCCATGCGGTCGCCGACCATGTGGACGCCGACCACGGCACCGTCCTTCACCTGGACGAGCTTGATCTCGCCCGAGGTGTTGAGGATCTTGCTCTTGCCGTTGCCCGCGAGGTTGTACTTCAGAGCGACGACCTTGTCCGCGCCGTAGATCTCCTTGGCCTTGGCCTCGGTGATACCCACGGAGGCGACCTCGGGGTGGCAGTACGTCACCCGGGGGACACCGTCGTAGTCGATCGGAACGGTCTTCAGACCGGCCAGACGCTCCGCCACCAGGATGCCCTCGGCGAAGCCGACGTGCGCGAGCTGGAGCGTCGGGACGAGGTCGCCGACGGCGGAGATGGTCGGGACGTTCGTCCGCATGTACTCGTCGACCGTGACGTAGCCGCGGTCGATGGCGACGCCCTGCTCCTCGTAGCCGAGACCGGCGGAGACGGGCCCGCGGCCGACGGCGACGAGCAGGACCTCGGCCTCGAACTCCTTGCCGTCGGCGAGGGTGACCTTGACACCGCTCTCGGTGTACTCGGCCTTCGAGAAGAAGGTGCCCAGGTTGAACTTGATGCCGCGCTTGCGGAACGCGCGCTCAAGAAGCTTGGAGGAGTTCTCGTCCTCGAGAGGAGCGAGGTGCTTCAGGCCCTCGATGATCGTCACGTCGGCGCCGAAGGACTTCCACGCGGAGGCGAACTCCACGCCGATGACACCGCCGCCCAGGATGATCGCGGACTGCGGGACGCGGTCCAGGACGAGGGCGTGGTCCGAGGAGATGATCCGGTTGCCGTCGATCTCCAGGCCCGGCAGCGACTTCGGCACGGAGCCGGTCGCCAGCAGGACGTGGCGGCCCTGGACGCGCTGGCCGTTGACGTCGACGGAGGTGGGGGAGGAGAGCTTGCCCTCACCCTCGATGTAGTGCACCTTGCGGGATGCGATCAGACCCTGGAGTCCCTTGTACAGGCCCGAGATCACGCCGTCCTTGTACTTGTGGACGGCCGGTACGTCGATGCCCTCGAAGGTGGCCTTGACGCCGAACTGCTCGCTCTCGCGGGCCTGGTCGGCGATCTCGCCCGCGTGGAGCAGGGCCTTGGTGGGGATGCAACCTCGGTGCAGGCAGGTGCCGCCGACCTTGTCCTTCTCGATCAGGGCGACGTCCAGGCCCAGCTGGGCCCCGCGCAGCGCCGCGGCGTAACCGCCACTACCACCGCCGAGGATCACTAGGTCGAAAACGGTGCTGGCGTCGTTCGCCACGTCACGTCCTCCATGCATGTGCGCCACGCCGGTCGGCGACGACCGGTCGGCGGCTGGTGTCCGGCCGCTCTTTCTTCGGCCCTGTGGTGGGGGCCCTGTCCTGCCGAGCCCATCTTCGCACTTGTCGAGGCCCAACGAGACGCCGGGCCTGGGTGTGAGACACCACACGCTCAATTGAGAGACCCTGCGGCTTTTACCATCCCGAGGTGCGACCCCCAGGGGCGCGGGGAACTGCGCGACCGACCACAGGCCGTCCCGCAGCCGCCCACGCACCCAAGGCACCGAGCTACTGGGCGCAGAACGTCAGCCCAGATCCCCCGCAGCAGTCAACTCCGCAAGCCGCACCAGCGTCCGCACCGCAGACCCGGTCCCACCCTTGGGCGTGTAACCGAACGGCCCGCCCTCGTTGAACGCCGGTCCCGCGATGTCGACGTGCGCCCAGGTGATCCCCTCACCCACGAACTCCCGCAGGAACAGCCCCGCGACCAGCCCGCCACCCATCCGCTCACCCATGTTCGCGATGTCGGCGGTGGGAGAGTCCATCCCCTTGCGCAGGTGCTCGGGCAACGGCATCGGCCACGACGGCTCACCGACCTCGTCCGCCGCCTCGACGATCGCGGAGCGGAACGCGTCGTCGTTCGCCATGACACCGAACGTCCGGCTCCCGAGAGCGAGAACCATCGCCCCGGTCAGCGTCGCCACGTCCACGATCGCGTCCGGCTTCTCCGCCGACGCGGCCCACAGCGCGTCCGCGAGAACGAGCCGGCCCTCCGCGTCCGTGTTGAGCACCTCGACGGTCTTGCCGCTGTACATCCGCAGCACGTCACCGGGACGCGTCGCGGAGCCGGACGGCATGTTCTCGGCGAGCGCCAGCCAGCCGGTGACGTTGACCGCGAGACCAAGACGCGCGGCGGCGACGACGGCCGCGAACACGGCGGCCGCACCGCTCATGTCGCACTTCATCGTCTCGTTGTGCCCGGCCGGCTTGAGCGAGATGCCGCCCGAGTCGTACGTGATGCCCTTGCCGACGAACGCGAGGTGCTTGGTGGCGTCCGCGTGCGTGTACGACAGCTTCACCAGCCGCGGACCGGCCGCGGAACCGGCGCCGACGCCGAGGATGCCGCCGTAGCCGCCCTTCTCCAGGGCCTTCTCGTCGAGCACCTGCACCTTGATGCCGTGCTCCTTCGCCGCGGTCTGCGCGACGGCGGCGAAGGCCTCGGGGTCGAGGTCGTTCGGCGGGGTGTTGATCAGGTCGCGGGCGCGGTTGAGCTCCTCGGTGACGGCGAGAGCGCGCTCTACGGCCGCCTTGTACTCCTTGTCGCGCGGCTTGCCGCCGAGCAGGGCGACCTCGCCGAGCGGGGCCTTGCCCTTGGCGTCCTTGGCGCCGCCCTTGTACGCGTCGAAGGAGTACGCGCCGAGCAGCGCGCCCTCGGCGATCGCGCCGGCGTCGGCGGCGTCGGCGAGGGGGAGCGCGAAGGCGGCCTTCTTGGCGCCGGTGAGCGCGCGGGCGGCGACGCCGGCGGCCCGGCGCAGCGCCTCGGCGCCGTACTCCTCGCCCTCCTCGGGCTCCGCGCCGAGTCCCACCGCGAGCACGAGCGGGGCCTTGAAGCCGGCCGGTGCGGGCAGCTTCGTGATCTCGCCCTCGGCACCGGAGGCGCCCAGGGTCTCCAGGACGCCGGCGAGCCTGCCGTCGTACGCCTTGTCCACGGCGTCGGCGCCCGGTGCGACGACCGGGCCCTTGCCGCCCTTGCCGACACCGATCACGATCGCGTCGGCCCGCAGGCCGGGCGCCGCGGCGGTGCTGAGAGTGAGAGCAGTCACAGTGGTGAATTCTCGCTTCCGGTGTGAAGTTCCTGTGGTCGATCGGGGTGGGTCGACCGGGCCCGACAGCCGACCCTATTTCCGACCTGCGGCGGTGGTGGGCATAGGGGGCTGGTGGAGCGCCCACGACGAGCGTACGCGCGTGTGTCTCGTGGCTCATTCGCGCGGGGGGTTCACCTGTTCCCGCGAGGGGTTCACCTACCGGAAGCGGAGTGGCCACTTCTCGATCCTCACCCTGGATGTCCTGCGCCACACTCGTGGGGTTCATGTGGGCGACATGCTCATCGATTTGCATGATTTCCACGGATCCTCCGCGAGACGACCACAGGGAGGATCGCTTGGGGGAGGGACGACATGGCGCACAGAACGCGCGGATGGAGAACCGGGGCCGCTTTACTGGCGGCCGCGGGGCTGCTGGTGCTGGGCCTTGAGGCACCCGGAGCGTCGGCCGCCGACGAGCCGCGCATCGACCTCAAGGTACTCGTCGTGGACAACGGCGACAGTCCCGTCGAGGCCATCGCCGCCCAGCTGAAGAGCGAGGGCATTCCGTACACGACTGTGAACCTGAACGACTCGGGCCGCCCCACGATCGACGCGGCCTTCCTGAGCGACACGGTCGACGGCACGCCCCGCGCGAAGTACCAGGGCGTCGTCCTGCCCAACGAGGCGCCGTTCGGGACGAGTTCGGCGGAACAGACCGCGCTGGAGGCCTACGAGACGACGTACGGCATCCCGCAGGTCGACGCCTACACGTGGGCGCACCCGGAGGTCGGCCTGGACTACGCCGCCTACTCCGGGGCACTCGACGGGCATGAGGCAGATGTCACGGCCGACGGCAAGGCGGGCTCTTTCGGCTATCTTGACGGGCCGCTCACGTTCGAGGACAACTCCGCGTCCGTGCAGGAGAGTTACGGCTTCGTGGCCACGCCTCGAACCGGTTTCACGAGCTATGTCGACACCGCCGTACCGGGCGGCACCGGGCGCGGCAGCCTGGTCGGCGAGTACGCCCACGACGGGCGCCGCGAACTGGTGCTGACCTTCGCGTACAACCAATACCAGCAGCAGTTCCGGGTGTTGGCGCGCGGCATCGTCGAATGGCTGACTCAGGGCGTGCACCTCGGTCAGGCGCGCAACTATTTCTCCGTGCATGTCGACGACGTCTTCGCACCCGACGACCGCTGGGACACCGAGCTCAACTGCACGCCAGGCGACTACGACTGCGCGTCCGGCGAGGGCTCGGACAGTATGCCGATCCGGATGACCGCCGCCGACGCGGCGTACGCGGCCCAGTGGGAGCAGGACCACGGCTTCACCTTCGACCTGGCCTTCAACGCGGGCCTGGGCGAGGACTGGAAGAGCGAGAACGGCGGCACGGACGCCCTGACCGACCAACTCCTCGCCGACAAGGCCGACTTCCGCTGGATCAACCACACGTACACGCACGAATTCCTCGGCTGCGTCCAGGACTTGACCACGGTGCCGTGGACCTGCGCGAAGAACGCCGACGGCACGACCCAGTACATGAGCCAGGCCGACATCTCCGCGGAGATCGCCAACAATGACGACTGGGCGCTGGCGAACGGCCTTCCGGTCGAGCGCGACGAGCTGGTCACCGGTGAGCACTCGGGCCTCAAGACGCTGCCGCAGCAGCCCGACGACAACCCGAACCTGGCCGGCGCCCTCGCGGCCAACGGCATCACGTGGACGGCCTCCGACCACTCCCGCGAGAGCGGCCAGCGGGCCGTCGGCGACGCGCTCACCGTGCCCCGCTACCCGATGAACGTGTACTACAACGCGGGCACCAAGGCCGAGATGGCCGACGAGTACAACTGGATCTACACCTCCACGGCCGACGGCGGAAGCGGCGTCTGCGAGAACAACCCCGACTCCACCTGCCTGGCGGCCCCGTTGGACACCGCCACCGGCTACGACGACTACATCGTCCCGCAGGAGGCGGCCACCGACCTCGGCCACGCCATCAGCAACGACCCGCTCCCGCACTACGCGCACCAGTCCAACCTGGCCGAGGACCGCGTCCTCTACCCGGTCCTGGACCAGGTCCTCGCCGGATACCAGGCGCTGTTCGCCGACAACACCCCGCTGGAGAACCTGCGGGAGAGCGCGATCGGCACCGAACTGCAGAACCGCACCGCCTGGCAGACCGCCGTCACGAACGGCGACGTCGAGGCCTACCGGATCGGCACCACCGTCACCGTCAACGCCCCCACAGGGATCCAGATCCCGTTGACCGCACCGGAAGGGACCACCAAGCAACTGCCTCTCGGCACCACCGCGTTCGGGACGCCGTACGCGGGAGAGCGCTCGGCCTGGACCACGCCGGAACTTACGCAGACCGCTCTCACTCTCAACCTGCCATAGGACACGCCCTAAAGGGGCGCGATGAACTGCGCGACCAGCCACGACGAGCCCGCGGTCGGGGGCCGGTCAGCAGTTCCCCCACACCATCCGCCAATTGGGGGGAGTGGCACAGCCATGCGTACAGGCCGTCATGTCACCATGCTCACCGAAGGCACCTATCCGCACGTCCACGGCGGGGTCAGCACCTGGTGCGACCAGCTCGTCAAGGGCATGCCCGAGGTCGACTTCCACATCCTGTCCCTCACCGGCAGCGGTCGCGAACCCGTGACCTGGGAGCTGCCGTCCAACGTCTACCGGCACACGTCCGTACCCACCTGGGGCCCGCGCCCCGGCCGCCACCGGCACGGCCTGTACGGCGCCGCCCGCCGCCGCTTCGTCGACTCCTACGAACGGTTCCTGCTCTCCTTCCTCGACCCCGAGGCGCACTGCGACTTCGGCGAGAGCCTCTACGAGCTGGCCCAACTCGCCCGCCAAGGACGCCTGTCGGCGGCCCTGCGCACCGAGACGGCGCTGCGCTCGCTGATGTGGATATGGACGATGCCGCACCTGGCAACGGCCGCCGCCCGCCCCACAGTTCACGACGCGCTCACCGCAACCGACCTGCTGGAACACGCACTTCGCCCGCTCGGCGTCCGAATACCGGAGGACTGCGTCGCGCACGCCGTCAGCAGCGGCCTCGCGACCCTGCCCGCGCTCGCCGCGAAGAAGCTCGACGGAGTGCCCTTCCTCCTCACCGAGCACGGCATCTACCTGCGCGAGCGCTACCTCGGCTACCGCCGCGACGGCCAGCGCTGGCCTGTGAAGGCGTTCATGCTCGGCTTCTACCGCGAGCTGAACTCCCACGGGTACAAGGCCGCCGACCTGATCACCCCGTGCAACCAGTACAACCGCCGCTGGGAGGAGCGCGGCGGCGCCGACGCCGACAAGATCCGCACGGTCTACAACGGCGTCGACCCGGCCGCCTTCCCGCACGCGGGCCCCGAACCGGAGATCCCCACCCTCTCCTGGTGCGGCCGCGTGGACCCCATCAAGGATCTTGAAACACTTCTACGCGCGTATGCGGCGGTCCGTGCCGAACTCCCGGAAACCAGGCTGCGGTTGTTCGGCCCGGTCCCGCCCGGCGGCGAGGCCTACCGCACCAGACTCGAGAAGCTCGCGGCCGAGTTGGGCGTCACCGACGGCGTCACCTTCGAGGGCCGCATCAGCGAGGTCTGGCGCGCGTACGCGGCCGGTCACGTGGTCATGCTGTCCTCGATCTCCGAAGGCTTCCCCTTCTCCATCATCGAGGCCATGTCCTGCGGCCGTACGACCGTCTCGACCGACGTCGGCGGAGTGAGCGAGGCGGTAGGCGACACCGGCCTCGTCGTCCCGCCGCGCGAGCCGGAGAAGATGGCCGCCGCCGCTCTCACCCTCCTCCGTGACGACGAACGCCGCCTGAAATTGGGGGAGTTGTCCCGCCAGAGGGTTATCGAGCGCTTTACGTTGCGTCGCTCGGTGGATAATTTCCGGACTATTTACCAGGAGCTCGCGGGCCGCCCCGAGGTGTACGAGCCCACGGTCGAGACCGTCGCCGACTGGACCGCCGAACTGCGCGATCCGTGGTACAAGGCAGTCGCCACGGACGGGACGGACTGGTGACAGGTTCCATCTGGCTGCCGCCGGGGCGAGTTCGGACACCGTCCCCGGCATCCCCAGGCAACGCCCCTCACCGAGCTGGGCCGAGCCGGACCCGATCGACGAACTCGCCGACCGCCTCGACGAGTTCGTCGCCGCGGCCGTGCACCCCGACGAGATAGCGGCCCTCCTGGAGTCCGACGGCATGTCGGACGACCAGATACGCGAGCGCTACGGCGTCAAGAACTCCTTCGCCCTGGCGGAGGAGCTGTACGAACGCGTAACCCGCCGCTTCCCGGAACCGGACGGCCCCGTCCACGACCCCTGGCAAGTAGGCCTGCTCGGCTGCCTGTTGAGAGGCGTGGTCTTCGCCCTCCCCGGCTTCGGCTACGTCCTCGGGGAACCCCTGCTGGTCGGTGACCCCGAGTCCTTCAGCCTCCCCGCAGGCACCCTCCCCCTCCTGGCAAGCGCCCTGGTCGGCTGGACCTGGAACCAGGGCCTGGCCCACCGCGCGTACTCCTGGCTCGGCCTGGGCGACAAACCGGCGGCCCGCCACAGCCTCCTCACCGGCGCCCCTTTGGGCGCACTCCTGGGCGCCTCGGTAGCCCTCGCGGTAGCGGGCACGGCCCACCCGGCGGCCGTAGCGTTCGCGGCAGGCCAATCCTGCTACCTGGGCGCAGCCACGGTCCTACTGGTCATGGGCCGCGAACGAGCCCTGCTGGCAACGCTGTTGCCGATGACGGCGGTCGCGGTCGTGGCCATGCTTCAGCCGATTCCGGACGCGCTGAGACTGACCTTGCTGCTGGGCTCCCTGCTGGCGGTGACGACACTCGCTCTACTTGAAGTAAGGCCTGACGGCCTCGCCCTTAAGGGGCGCGGGGCTGTATTTGATGTGCGGCTACCGCCGCGTGGGCGCGACCAGCCCCCACGCACCCGCAGACAAAAAACAACAATGTCCCCCCGACTGACAGCCTCCCTCCCCTACGCCCTGTTCGGCCTAGGCAGCGGCGCCCTCGTCCTCCACGCCGCCCTGAGCGGCAGCGCGGTCGCCGCGGTAGCCCTGACCCTGAGCATGGGCCCAGCCGAATGGCTCCTCTACCGCTTCCGCAGCGGCAGTCTCACCGGCCTGCGCAACAGCCGCACCCCAAAAGCCTTCTGGCGCACCACAGGCACAACTCTCACCCTCTGCCTGACCACCTACCTGGCCGCCCTCTCCGCCCTGACCTTCCTCGCAACCACCCTCTGGCCCCACACCCCAGCCCTCGACGGAGTAAGCCTCGCCGCCCTGCTCGTCCTCGGCACGGTCCTGTGGACGGGCCTGCTCCTGCAGTCCTTCGGCGCGGTCATGGGCGCGGCGGCGATCTGCTGCACAGCGGCAGCGGCCCAAACGCTGGCTCTCCTCACCCACGCAGCCGGCCCGCACTGGATCGCCCTGTACGTGAACGGCACCGCGGCCCTGGTCCAAGCGGCCCTGATCTGCGGCCTGTTGGGCAGGGTGACGGCCCACAGATGAGCCAACTGCTGGTTCCGTACTACGAACACCCGACCGTCCGCCCCGCGGAATGGGCCGCGATCGTGGCGGCGGCCCCCCGCCTCTACGCCGTGGTCCTCAACCCGGCCAGCGGCCCCGGCGAAGCCCCGGACCCGGCCTTCGCCGAGGTGGCGTCCCAACTCCGCGCTGCGGAGGTGAGGTTGCTCGGCTACACGGACACGGACTACGGCCGCCGCCCGTACGCGGACGTGGTGAAGGACCTGACCCACTACCGGGACTGGTACGGCACGGACGGCGCATTCCTGGACCAAGTGGCGGCGGACCAGAAGGAGTTCAGGCACTACCAACGCATCGCCACGGCGGCCTGGGGCACAGGCTGCGCCACGCTCGTCCTGAACCACGGCACGACCCCGCACCCGTCGTACGCCCGGATAGCCGACGTCCTCGTGACCTTCGAGGGCCCTTGGACGACGTACCGCCGTCTACCGCCCCAGTCCTGGCGCGGCACCACAGGAATCCGCTTCGGCCACCTCGTCCACGGCGTCCCGTCCGACGTCGCCTTCGAAGCGGAGGCCCGAGCCCGAGGGGCCTCGGTGCACTGCGCGGTACCGGGCGTAGGAGATCATCCGTGGGGTACTTTGCCCCACACCCTGGAGCCCCTTCAGTGAGACGCCCCACCCTGCTGCCAGCCCTGCTCCTCCTGCTCCTCGCGGGCTGCACGTCGACCTCCGACGACAAGCCGACCCCCACCCCGGACTCGGGAACGCGCTGGCAACCCCGCCCGGGCGTGGCCTGGCAGTGGCAACTGAGCGGCCGCCTGGACACCTCCGTCGACGTCCCCGTCTACGACATCGACGGCTTCGACCACTCCAAGGCGACGGTGACCGCGCTGCACGCCAAGGGCCGCAAGGTCATCTGCTACATCTCGACCGGCGCCTGGGAGGACTTCCGCCCCGACGCGAAGAAGTTCCCCAAGTCGGTCCTGGGCAAGGGCAACGGCTGGAAGGGCGAACGCTGGCTGGACATCCGCCGCACGGACGTCCTGGAGCCGTTGATGGCGGCCCGCCTCGACATGTGCAAGGAGAAGGGCTTCGACGCGGTGGAGCCGGACAACATGGACGGCTACCGGAACGACACCGGCTTCCCCCTCAAAGCGGCCGACCAACTCCGCTACAACCGCCTCATCGCCAAGCTGGCCCACGCCCGGGGCATGTCCGTCGGCCTGAAGAACGACCTGGACCAGATCCCCGCCCTGGTGAGCGACTTCGACTTCGCGGTCAACGAACAGTGCGCCCAGTACGACGAGTGCGACACCCTGACCCCGTTCATCAAGGCGAACAAGGCCGTCTTCCACGTCGAATACGAACTCCCGACAGCCCGCTTCTGCCCCAACTCCCGCCACTTGAAGCTCAGTTCACTACTGAAGAAGCCCGAGCTGGGAGCATGGCGCCGCTCCTGCTGAAACAAGCCCAAGGGCAACCCACCTAGGGGCGCGGGGCTGTATTTGATGTGCGGCTACCGCCGCGTGGGCGCGACCAGCCCCCACGCACCCGCACTCACCCACCCACCGAAAGCACCACGACCGCAGCCGTAGCCGCACTCTCCGCAAGCCCCCCGAACACGTCCCCCGTAACCCCACCAAACCGCCGCCTACAGTGCCGCAGAAGCAGCTCACCGACGATCAGGGCGACAACAAACGCGGGGCCGACCCCATAGATCCCCAGAGCCGCCCCGAACGCCCAACCCACGACCACGACCCCCACCCCCAGGCCCAGCGCCCAGCGAACCGGCACCACGCCGGCGACCGCCGCCCCCAACCCCTCAGGCCGAGCCGCAGGCACCCCCGCCCGCGCGGCCAACGTCAGCGCCAACCGAGCCGCGACCCCCGAGACAACGGCCCCGACCGCACCCCGCGCCCACGAGTCGCCGTAGAGCTGAGAGAGCGCAGCCACCTGCCCCAGCACCACAAAGACAAGAGCGAGCACCCCGAACGGCCCGATGTCCGACTGCTTCATGATCCGCAGCGCATCCTCGGCGGGTTTCCCGCTACCAAGCCCATCGGCGGTATCCGCAAGCCCGTCCAGATGCAGCCCCCGAGTAAGAACCGCAGGCACGGCCACGCTCCCGACGGCGGCAAGCAGCGGACTCGCCCCGAGAAACAGAAGCAGCAGCCCAAGGCCGGCCGCACACCCACCGACGACCACCCCCACGACCGGCGCCGCCAGCATCCCGGCACGCGCGGCCTCCCGATCCCAGCGGGTCACCCTGACCGGAAGAACAGTCAGCGTGCCGAACGCGAAGCGGAGGCCGTCAAGGGGCGAGGTCTTGGACACCGGCGCAGATTACCCGCCGATCGGGAGGGCACCCGAGCGGGCCGTAGCTAAAGTGCGCATATGGGACATTGGCTGCACCGCAACATCGTCGAGCCGGGCAAACTCCCGCTCCTCCTCGCGCTGACCGCCTTCGTCCTGACCTTCCTCATCACCCGGGTCATCACCCGCCTGATCCGCGCCGGCAAGGGCCCCTTCGGCAACATCAAGGCCGGCGACGTACACATCCACCACGTGGTCCCCGGCGTGGTCCTCAGCGTCCTGGGCGGCTTCGGCGCGGTGGCCAGCACCCGCTACGGCGTCGGATCGGCGCTGTTCGCGATCGTCTTCGGGATGGGCGCGGGCCTGGTCCTGGACGAGTTCGCGCTGATCCTCTACCTGGACGACGTGTACTGGACCGAGGCGGGCCGCAAGAGCGTCGAGGCGGTGGTGCTCACGGCGGCCCTGGTCGGCTTCGTGCTCGCCGGCTTCTCACCCTTCGGCGTCAACGACCTCACCGCCTCCGAACTCCACGACCGCGCCGGAGTGATCGTCAGCGTCGCCGTGAACTTCCTGTTCTCCCTCATCGCGCTGAGCAAGGGCAAGGCCCGCACCGCGGTCTTCGGCATCCTCGTCCCGCTGGTCGCCCTCGTCGGCGCGATCCGCCTGGCCCGCCCGGGTTCCCCCTGGGCCAAGCGCTTCTACCGCAACCGCCGCCACCGCGCCCGAGCCCGTTCCACCCTCCGCGCCTACCACCACGACCGCCGCTGGGCGGGCCCGCGCCGCAAGGTCCAGGACTGGATCGGGGGCAAGCCGGATCCGGAGCCGGTACGGATTCCCGGGCACCGCTGAGCGAGCCCCGCTCCACCTACCGAACCGTCCACCTGCGATGCCGTAGAGCCGAAGCCAGACACAGCACCCCCACCGCGATGATCGCCGCGAGGTGCTCCTTGCCCGCGAGGTTCCCCTTCAGCAGCACCTCGATGGCCATCGCCCCGGTCACCGCCAGCGCGGTCGCGTACGCGCCGTAGCGCCACGCGACGAACACCGCGAGGCCGACCACCGCCGCGGACGGACCCGTGTCCACGACCAGGCGGTCCGAGCTGGGCAGCCCGAACGGGTTGTCGAAGCCGAGCCAGATGCCGAGGCGGGCGTAGAGCGTGCCGGCGAGGGTCGCGGCGTAGGCGATGACGAGCGTGCGCCAGCGGCCGAGGGAGATCTCCGCGATGCCGAACACGAAGAGGATCTGGGCGAGGGCGCCCCATACGGGGAGGTCCAGTGCCGGGACGAAGAGGGAGAGCGGGGTGCGGAGCAGAGCCAGCCACAGCGGGTCCACGGCCCGTACCGCGCCCGTGTCCTGCACGAACCGGTAGCCCCAGGACTGGTTCTGCACGAACTGGAGCACCGCGGTCAGCAGCACCGCCCCGACCGTCATCGGGATCGCCCGCCAGCGCCGCTTCAGCAGCGGCTCGCGCACGGTGACGTAGAGCAGTCCCCATTCGGCGCGGGCCCAGCGGGCGAGGCGGTTCATCTGTGCGTCTCCAGGTGCTTGCGGTGCAGCCACTTCGGCAGTCCCGGCGCCGCGGGGCCTGTCGTCGGATTCCCGCCTGCCCGGAGGGGTCTGGCACGCACGCTCGCCGCGTTGCCGAACCGCCCACGTGGCTCCGCCACGAGGGCGCTCCGGCGCCTTGCGATCGCACGCACCAGACGCCTCCGGGCCCGCCCTCCGGGCGGACGACGGGAATCCGACGACAGGCCCCCAGAAACCCTTCCGCGCGCGCCGCCGCGAGGCCGATGCGCAGCAGGTCCGCGCTCTTCTCGAAGAGCAGGAACCGGGGTTCCCAGATGGGCCGGTACTTGGCGTTGGCGCGGTACAGCGACTCGATCTGCCACCAGCGCGAGAAGAAGCTGAGGAGCGACCTCCACAGCCGCAGCACCGGCCCGGCACCGATCCGCGCCCCACGTTCGAAGACCGAGCGGAACATGGCGAAGTTGAGCGACACCTGGGTGATCCCGATCTCCTGGGCGCGGCGCAGGAGTTCGATCACCATGAACTCCATCAGCCCGTTGTCTGAGTCGCGGTCGCGTCGCATCAGGTCCAGCGACAGTCCGTGCGGACCCCATGGCACGAAGGACAGCACCGCCCTCAACTCACCGTCCCCGTCGGTGCATTCGAGCATCACGCACCGCCCGTCGTCGGGGTCCCCGAGCCGTCCCAGCGCCATGCTGAACCCGCGTTCGGTGGCCCCGTCGCGCCAGTCGTCCGCGCGCTTCAGCAGATACGCCATCTCCTCGGCCGGAATGTCCTCGTGGCGGCGGATGCGAACGGTGTATCCGGCCCGCTTCACGCGGTTGTAGGCCTGCCGTACGGTCCGCATGGCGCGTCCTTCGAGGGTGAACTCGGCTACCTCGACGAGGGCTTCGTCCCCGAGTTCGAGGGCGTCGAGCCCGTGCCGCGCGTAGACCGTGCCCGCCTCCTCGCTCGCGCCCATGACGGCCGGAATCCATCCGTGAACGCGGGCTTCCGCCAGCCAGGGCTCGATCGCGCCGGGCCACGCCTCCGGGTCCCCGATCGGGTCGCCGGAGGCCAGCGACACCCCGCCCACGACCCGGTACGCGACGGCCGCCTTGCCGGTCGGCGACCACACCACGCTCTTCTCCCGGCGCAGCGCGAAGTACCCGAGCGAGTCCCGTTCGCCCTGCCGTTCAAGGAGCGCCCGCAGCTTCTTCTCGTCGTCCTCGGTGAGCGGGTCGACGGCGCGCCGGGAGCGGAACGCGGCGTAGAACACGGCGAGGACCAGGACCGTGCTGAGCACGTTGATGACGACGTTGACCCAGTTCGGGGTCCAGATGCCGGGGAAGCGATTCTCCGGGGCGGCGATGGACACCAGCCGGAAGGCGCCGTAGCGCCAGCGCTCCACGAACGTCGAACGGGACGCGTCGTGCGCCTGGTTGGTGACCGTCACCAGCAGCGCGGCGAGCAGTGAGGCGGCCAGGGTGCCGCCGACGGCGACGACGGCGGCGAGCCGGGGGTTGGACCGGTCGCCCTTCGCGTAGAACTCCCGCCGCCCCACGATGAGTGCGCCGACGAAGGCCGCGGTCAGTACCAGGGAGATCCAGTTCTGCGGGTACTGGCGGATCTCCTGGAACGACATGGCGAACCCGAACAGCGCCAGGAACAGCCCGCTGACCACCAGGTTCAGGATCCACGCGGCGCGTTTGCGGCGCCGCATGGTGATGGCGAGGAACGCCGTGAACACCCCGGACGCGAAGCCCGCCGTCAGCAGGTACGGGGTGAAGAAGTTCTCCTGGTTGTGCCGTCGTACGTCCTGCCCCAGCGAAACCCACGCCGCGCTGAGGAAGTTGATGAACGCGACGGCCCGCAGATACCAGACGGCGAAGGCCGCGGCCCGCCGCGAGGCGCCTGAGCTATGACGTTCCTGAACGGGCCCGACCCGGACATCTCCCATGAAGGAGGATCATATGGGCGTTGTCGCGACGAACGGTTCTTATCCGCCGCCGCAACGGCCGCCGCGACGACCGGGCCCCGTCACTCCTCGGAGTTCTCCACCGCGAGATCGACCGGCTTCTCGTCCTCCGCGGACTCCTCCGGCTCGGCGGACTCGTCCAACTTCTCCGGCTTGAGCGGGAGTTCGGCGGCCAGCGCCGCCGCGGCCTGCACCAGCGGCAGGGCCAGCAGCGCGCCCGCGCCTTCTCCCACCGTCACGCCGTGGTCGAGGAGGGGCTCCAGGGCCATCCGGTCCAGGGCCTTCGCCTGGCCCGGCTCGCCGCTGTTCTGCCCGGCGAGCCACCAGTCCGGCGCCCGGAACGCGACCCGCTGACCCACCAGCGCGCACGCGGCGGCCACGACCCCGTCCAGGATCACCGGCAGCTTCCGTACGGCACTCTGCAGCAGGAACCCGGTCATCGCGGCGAGGTCGGCGCCGCCCACCGTCGCGAGGAGCTGCAACTGGTCGCCCAGCACCGGCCGGGCCCGCCGCAGCGAGTCCCGGATCGCCGCGCACTTGCGCATCCACGCGAGGTCGTCGATCGCGAGCCCGCCGCGCCCGGTGACCACGGAGGCATCGGTCCCGCACAGCGCCGCGATCAGCACGGAGGCAGGCGTCGTACCGCCGACGCTCACATCGCCGAGGACCACCAGATCCGTACCGGAGTCGGCCTCCTCGTTCGCGACGGCGACCCCCGCCTCGAACGCGGCCGCCGCCTCCTCCAGCGTCAGCGCGTCCTCGATGTCGATGCGCCCGCTGCCCCGCCGTACGCGGTGCTTCACGACCGCGTCCGGCAGCGCGCCGGGATCGCAGTCCAGGCCCATGTCCACGATCCGCACCGGCACCCCGAGCCGCCGCGCGAGCACCGCCGCCGGGCTGCCGCCCTCCAGCACCGACCGCACCAACTCCCCGGCGCTGCCCGCCGGCCGGGCCGACACGCCGAGTTCGGCGATGCCGTGGTCGCCCGCGAACAAGACCACACGCGGCCGTTCGACCGGCCGTACCGGCACGGCGCCCTGCGCCGCCGCCAGCCACTCACCCAGGTCGTCGAGTCGGCCCAGCGACCCGGGCGGCACGATCTGACGTTCGCGGCGGGCCTCCGCGTCGCGGCGCACACCGCCGTCGGGGCGCTCGATCAGATCGGTGAAGTCGTCGAGATTAAGCGAGCTCATTCGCCGAACAGTACCGGCAGCGATCGAACGCGACAGCGCCACATGGCCACCACGCGCCCCGGACGTCCTTGCCCTCAAGATCTAGATCCCGTACGTATCGGTTTGCACCGTTTTGCCGTACGACTCCGGGAGCCGCCCATGAACAGCCTGCGCACCCGCGTCAGCACGCGCGTCAGCACCCTCGACGCGTACCGCCGCCACCGCGCACTGGCCCGCGCGATCCTCCGGCTCCTCCCCGAACCGGAGAGCTGGCTCGACGTCGGCACCGGCGACGCCCACTTCCCGGAAACCGCGAAGGCCCTCTTCCCGTACACGTCCTTCGACGGCGTCGACCCCACCCCCCGAGTCGTCCGCGCCCGCGCCGCCGAACGCATCGAGGAGGCCTACGCCGGCCACCTCACGGACCCGCACATCACGACCGCCCTCCACTCCCGCTACGACGTGGTCACCCTCCTGCGCGACCGCTCCCCGGCCCCCGACCCCGACGCCGAACTCCGCGCGGCCCTCACGGTCCTGCGCCCCGCCGGCCTCCTCCTCCTGGAAGGTCACCCGGACACCCTGCGCGCCCAACTGGAGCCCCACGACTGCGAGTTGGTCACCGAACACCGGGGCTTCCAGGACCGGCTCCCGCCCCCGCACCGCGTGATCGCCCGCAGAAAACAGCAGTTCTAGAAACAGCCCTAGCCGCGCAGGGCGAGCGCCTGCCCCGCCACCACCAGCAACACGTGCTCGCACTCACCGGCGATCGCGGCGTTCAACCGCCCCAGCTCATCCCGGTACCGGCGCCCGGACGCGGTCGCCGGCACGATCCCCGAGCCGACTTCATTGGACACGGCGACGAGGGTCCGCGGGGTGGCCCGCACAGCAGCGGTCAACTCCCGTACCCGCTCCCGCAGTTGCTTCTCCCCGCCGTCCCCCCACTCCGTGTCGTCCCACGCCCCCACGGAGTCCATGGCGTCGGTCAGCCACAGCGACAGACAGTCGATGAGCAACGGCGGCCCGTCCTCCGCGAGCAACGGCACAAGGTCACACGTCTCGGCCGTACGCCACGACCCGGGCCGCCGCTCCCGATGCGCGGACACCCGGGAGGCCCACTCGGTGTCCCCGTTACGAGACCCGCCGGTGGCGACGTACAGCACGTCAGGAAACGCCTCCAGCCGCCGCTCGGCCTCGACGGACTTCCCGGACCGCGCCCCGCCCAGCACCAGCGTCCGCCGCGGCACATCGGGCACGTCCTCGTACACCCCCACGGTCAACGTCGTCCCGTCCGGCACGGCCCGCGCCCCCACGGCGGCCAGCCGCCGCGCCAACTCGGCCCCCGGCGCCACATCGTGATCGAGATGGACGGCGATGACGTCGGTGGCCGGCCCCATCGCCCCCACGGCCCGCAACTTCGCCAGCGCGTCCGGCCGCCCCACGACATCGGCGAGCACCATGTCGTACGACGGCACCGCCCCCTCCTCAAGCCCGGCAGGCGCACCCCCCGGCGGCAGATACAGCGCCCGCTGCCCGTCGGGCCCGGTGACGGCGTACCCGGTACCGGGCGCGTCCATCGCCACCGCCCGCACCCGATGCCCCGTCAACAACGCCAACTCCCGCCCGTCCGGCACCCGCCCCGGCTGCGGCAACCCGGCCGGCACCTCCACGGCGGGCCCGTCATGCGGATGAGACAACAGGACCTGCCGCACCCCACCAAGCGAATGCCCGGCCCGAGCAGCGGCAAAGGCGGCACCGGGAGTCAGATCGAGCAGCAGTGTCCCGTCCACGAGCACTGCGGTAGCTGCCCGAGCATCCACCCCGAGCGACACGGCACAGGCAGCACAAGGACAGTCAGGCCGCGGGAGTCCAGCGGGGGCACCGGTGCCGAGAAGAGTCAGTTCCACGCCCCGATTTTCACCGCTCACTGATGAACATGCCCATCCTGGACCCCCTCTAGGGGCGCGGGGAACTGCGCGACCAGCCCCCACCGAGCCCGCAGACGACAAACTTCCGCAACATGATCACAACTAACCCAGCGGAGCGCATACGCTGCAGGTCTGCATACGCTAAGCCTCGGGAGGCGTACATGGCGGCATGGATCTGGCGGTTCGAAAAGTCCGACGGGACCGAGGTCGAACCCGCGGTCACGCCGGAGGAGTTCACCACACAGGGCGACGCGGAGTCCTGGCTCGGCGAGATCTGGAAAGACCTCGTCGCGGGCGGCGCCGACCAGGTGTTCCTCTTCGAGGACGGCACACAGATCTACGGCCCGATGAGCCTGCACGCCGAGGACGCGTCACCGTCGTAGACCAAGCGGGTGGGGGCGGCCGGTGCTTCTCCGGCCGCCCCACTCCATTCCTGAGTCGAACCGAGCCGGGCTACTGCTCGCCCAGCGTCACATCGACCTTCTTCGACGCCCCGTTCCGCGAGTACGTCACCGACGTCTTCTGCCCCGGCTTGTCGGACGCCAGCGCCTCCGACAACGAGGTGATCGTGGTGATACCCGTGTCACCGAGCTTCGTGATGATGTCGCCCGCCTGGATACCGGCCTTGTCGGCCGCCCCACCGCTCTTCACCTCGACCACGGCGACCCCGGCGGCTTGGTAACTGTCGTCGACGACCGTACGCCCGGTGATGCCGAGGGCCGCCCGTCCCGAGTCGGTGACCTTGCCGTCCTTGACGATCTGGTCGGCGACCGTCTTCACCATCGAGGACGGGATCGCGAAGCCGATACCGGGCGCGGCACCGCCCCCAAAGTTCGGGTCGGTCGCTGCGAGGGTCGGGATGCCGATGACCTGCCCGTTCAGATTCACCAGCGCGCCCCCGCTGTTGCCGGGGTTGATCGCGGCCGAGGTCTGCACCATGTTGGCGATGGTCGCGCCCGTACCGCCCCCGGTACTGCCCTCGCTGACGGTCCGTCCGGTCGCCGACACGATGCCCTGCGTCACGCTGGACGACAGTCCCAGCGGCGAGCCCATGGCGAGGACGATCTGCCCCACCTCGACCTTGGAGGAGTCCGCGAAGGTCGCCGCCTTCAGCCCGTCCGGCACCTTGTCCAGCTTGACGACGGCGAGGTCCTGCTCGGGGTACGAGTAGACGAGCTTGGCGGTGAGCACGTCCTCGCTGTTCGCGGTGGTCACCTTGAAGGTCTTCTCGTCCCCGACGACGTGCGCGTTGGTGACGATGTGCCCCTGGTCGTCGTACACGACCCCCGACCCCAGATCGCTGCTGGCCTGGATCTGCACGACCGACGGCAGGACCTCCTTGATCACCTTCAGGTAGTCGCTCTGCAGGTCGTCACTCGCCATCGGTACGGCGGCCTGCGCTGCCTGCGCGGTGGAGGTGTCCTTCTTCGACGAGGACCCGGCACCTGCACACCCGGCGACCAGCGCGAGCGAACAGGCGAGACCGGCGAGCAGAGCGACCGGCCGCAGGGCACGGCAGGGGGTGCGGGTACGGGAGGAGTCCATACCGCGAGTGTCTCTTTGGGGTGAATGTCCGGCCCGTACTGCTGACCCGAACGGGCCCCTGACGCGTCCTCCACCGGGGGCGTGCTCAGCCCCGCACGCCGCACAGATGCAGCAGCGCGGCCACCGCCCGGTACGGATCCGTCCGCCCGGCCCGCTCCTCGGCGGCCAGCAGCGACTCGACGTCCGCCGGGATCTCCACGCCCTCCGGAGCGGTGTCGGTGAAGACCCGCACGCCGTACCAGGCCTGCAACGGCGCCCCGATCCCCGCGAGCGTGGCCGTCAGGGTGCCGAGCCGGTCGGCCCGCACATCGAGGCCCAGCCGGTTGCGGTACGCGGTCGAGTCGAACGCGCCCAGCGCGCCCGTCCAGTCCCAGGAGAGCCCGGGCCGCATGGCCAGCGCGTCGGCGTTCCGCACGAGCAGCGACAGCAGCCCGCCCGGCGCCAGCATCCGGGCGAGACCGGCGAGCAGCGGATCGGGCTCGGACACGTACATGAGTACGCCATGACAGAGCACGACGTCGAAACTGCCCGGCAGGAAGTGCACGCCCGTGTCCCGGCCGTCACCCTCGATGATCCGCACCCGCTCCCGGATGCCCTCGGGCTCGCCGGACAGGGCCGCGCGGGCCGCGGCGACCATCTTCGGTTCCTGTTCGACCCCGGTCACCTGATGCCCGGCCCGGGCCAGCCGCAGCGCCTGCGTGCCCTGGCCCATCCCGACGTCGAGCACCCGCAGCCGCTGGCCGACTGGATACCGGCCGGCTATCTGCTCGTCGAGCTGCCGGGCCACCAGCTCCTGTCGTACGACATCCCGCAGCCCGCCCAGCCTGCTCAGCCAGGCATCGGCCGCGCCCCCGGAGAAGGAGTCCGCGCTCAGGGCCGCTCTCCGCGCTTGACCTGCGGCTTCGGCAGCCGGAGTCGACGCATCTGGAGGGAGCGCATCATGGAGTACCAGACCGTGCCCTTGGTGTTCTGGCCCGGGAAGCGCTCGGCGAGCAGCTTGCGCAGCCGGAACACGCTCCAGAAGGAGTCGACCACGATCAGGATGATCACCACGAGCCACAGCAGCAGCGCGATGTTCTGCAGCGCGGGGATCTGCACCACGCTGAGCACGAGGATCACCACGGCCAGCGGCAGGAAGAACTCGGCGATGTTGATGCGCGAGTCGATGTAGTCACGCCCGAACTTGCGGATCGGGCCCCGGTCACGGAGGGGCAGATCCCGCTCGTTGCCCCGGCCGGAGAGCGCCTGGCGCTGCCTCTCCATCGCCGTGCGCCGCTCGTCGCGCTGGCGCTTGGAGGCGTCCTTGCGCGTCATCGAGGTGTTGGCGACGCTGCGGCGCTGAGTCTGGGACTCACTACGCTTGGGCGTGGGCCGACCCTTCGGGGCCTGAGGGTCTCGGGGCATCGTGGAGTCGGTCAGCGGCACCTTGTCGGTGGGCGCTGCCTTCTCTTCCTTGGCGCGGCTACGGAACACAAAACCCAAGGGTAAGGGGTGAATGGGGTTGGACCCCAGCCCTGTGGGGAACGATCCGGCAACACCGCTCGTCTGTAGGGGGACAGAGAAGGACGTCAGGGACGGGTCCTGCCAGGGGAGCACCTACTCCTTACGCCGGATCGGAACCGGGCTCAGTCGTCCTTGGGGATGAGCGCATCCGTCCCCGAACAGTGCGGTAATAGATGCAGGGCCCGTACTGTGGGTTCTGTTGCAGTCGCTGGAGCTGGAGTCCGTCAGAAGGGGGCGCGCGAAGCCCATGAGCGGTGTCATGAAGCGTATGGGGATGATCTTCCGCGCGAAGGCGAACAAGGCCCTTGACCGGGCCGAGGACCCGCGCGAAACCCTCGATTACTCGTACCAGAAGCAGCTGGAGCTGCTTCAGAAGGTACGCAGGGGAGTGGCCGACGTCGCCACCTCCCGCAAGCGTCTGGAGCTCCAGCTCAACCAGCTGCAGTCGCAGTCCTCGAAGCTGGAGGACCAGGGCCGCAAGGCGCTCGCCCTCGGCCGCGAGGACCTGGCCCGCGAGGCGCTCTCGCGCCGGGCCGCGCTCCAGCAGCAGGTGACGGACCTGGAGACGCAGCACACCACGCTCCAGGGCGAGGAGGAGAAGCTCACCCTCGCGGCCCAGCGCCTCCAGGCCAAGGTGGACGCCTTCCGTACGAAGAAGGAGACCATCAAGGCCACGTACACGGCGGCCCAGGCGCAGACCCGGATCGGGGAGGCCTTCAGCGGCATCTCCGAGGAGATGGGCGATGTCGGGCTTGCCATCCAGCGTGCCGAGGACAAGACCCAGCAGCTCCAGGCCCGCGCCGGCGCGATCGACGAGCTCCTCGCCTCCGGCGCCCTGGACGACCCGACCGGCATGGCCAAGGACGACATCCAGGCCGAGCTGGAACGCCTGTCCGGTGGTACGGATGTAGAGCTGGAACTCCAGCGCATGAAGGCGGAGCTGGCCGGCGGTTCTTCTGCTTCCCAGCAGGCGATCGAAGGCGGCAAGGACCAGTCCCAGTCACCGTCCTCGTCGCAGCCGCAGGACACCCCGCGTTTCGACAAGCAGTAGCCCACGCCTGAGGAGGGCGACATGATCGTACGGATCATGGGGGAGGGGCAGGTGAGGCTGGCCGACAGCCACCTCACCGAGCTGAACAAGTTGGACACCATCCTCCTCACGGAGGTCCAGAACGGCGACGGCCCAGCCTTCCGCCGAACCCTCCATGCCCTCCTGGCGAAGGTCCGAGAACTCGGTGAGCCCTTGCCGGACGACTCCCTGGAACCATCGGAACTGATCCTCCCGGCCGAGGACGCAACCCTGGACGAAGTTCGGGACCTGCTGAGCGACGACGGCTTGATCCCGGGGTAGTTCCGGGGCGGGCTCCCTTTCAGCGCCGGTCGGTACCATCAGCCCGTCCGGCGTTTGAGGACGAGGCCGTTCAGGCCGAAGCGGGGGCCTGGGGGCGCAGCCCCCAGGTACGCCCGCCCCAACACCCCGCACAGGCACAGCGAACGTACAGCTGACCCCCGTTCCGCCCCCGGCAGGGACCCCGTACCGTTGCCAGAATGAGCACCTTGGACCGCGCCCGCTGCCAAGCGAAGGCGCACCCCTCCGCCCTGGACGCGGCCCTCGCCGCCGCGGTGCTCGTGTGCATGATCGCCGGATCCTTCGTGGACCCCCACGGGGACAACGGCGTGAGCTGGGGCCTCCGCACCCCCGCCCCCCTCAGCCTGATCCTGATGGCGGTCGGCGCCGCCGCGCTGGTCAAACGCCGTCGCGCGCCCATGCTGGTGCTCGCCGTCACCGCGACCGCCTCCCTCATCGAGAGCGTCACCAGCGACCCGCGCGCCCCGGTCGCGATGTCGGCGGTGGTCGCGCTGTTCACCGTCGCCGTCACCACCGACCGCTCGACGACCTGGCGCGTCGCCCTGCTCACGATGACGGTGCTGACCGGCGCCGCGATGCTCGGCGGCCCCCTCCCGTGGTACGCCCAGGAGAACCTCGGCATCTTCGCCTGGACCGGCATGGCGGCCGCCGCCGGCGACGCCGTACGCAGCCGTAAGGAATTCGTGCACGCCATACGCGAGCGCGCGGAACGGGCCGAACGCACCCGCGAGGAGGAGGCCCGCCGCAGGGTCGCCGAGGAACGGCTCCGCATCGCCCGTGACCTGCACGACGTGGTCGCGCACCACATCGCCCTGGTCAACGTGCAGGCCGGGGTCGCCGCGCACGTCATGGACAAACGCCCGGACCAGGCCAAGGAAGCGCTCGCGCACGTCCGCGAGGCCAGCCGCTCCGCGCTCAACGAACTCCGGGCCACCGTCGGCCTGTTGCGCCAGTCCGGCGACCCCGAGGCCCCCACCGAACCGGCCCCGGGCCTCGACCGCCTCGAAGAACTCGCCGGCACCTTCCGCAACGCCGGCCTCCAGGTGGAGGTCGCCCGCGCCGACAACGGCACCACCCTCCCCGCCGCCGTCGACCTCGCCGCCTACCGCGTCATCCAGGAAGCCCTCACCAACGTGCAGAAACACGCCGGCACGGAGGCGAAGGCCGAGGTGAGTGTCGTACGGGTGGGCCCGAACGTGGAGGTCACCGTCCTCGACAACGGCTCCGGGGAGGACCACGACCCCGATTCCGGCGGCGGCCACGGCCTGCTCGGCATGCGCGAGCGCGTCACCGCCCTGCGCGGCACCCTCACCACCGGTCCCCGCTACGGAGGCGGCTTCCGCGTGCATGCGATCCTGCCGGTCAAGACCCGCCCACGCGCCTCGGGGGACCCCGTATGACGACGATCCGTGTCCTGCTCGCCGACGACCAGGCCCTGCTGCGCAGCGCCTTCCGCGTACTCGTCGACTCGGAGCCCGACATGGAGGTCGTAGGAGAGGCCTCGGACGGCGCACAGGCCGTACGGCTGGCGAAGGAGGAGCGGGCCGACGTCGTGCTGATGGACATCCGGATGCCCGGCACGGACGGCCTCGCCGCGACCCGCATGATCAGCGCGGACCCGTCCCTGGCCCACGTCCGCGTGGTCATACTGACGACCTTCGAGGTCGACGACTACGTGGTCCAGTCCCTGCGCGCGGGCGCGTCCGGCTTCCTCGGGAAAGGCTCTGAGCCGGAGGAACTCCTGAGTGCCATCAGGGTCGCGGCGGCGGGAGAGGCCCTGCTGTCCCCCGTGGCGACCAAGGGCCTGATCGCCCGCTTCCTCGCCCAGGGCGACCTGGACGAGGACCGCGACCCGGCCCGAGCCGAACGCCTCGAAGCCCTCACCGTCCGCGAGCGCGAGGTCCTCGTCCAGGTCGCCGGCGGCCTCTCGAACGACGAGATCGCCGAACGCCTGGAGGTCAGCCCCCTGACGGTGAAGACCCACGTCAACCGCGCCATGTCCAAACTCGGCGCCCGCGACCGGGCCCAACTCGTCGTCATCGCCTACGAGTCGGGCCTGGTCCGGCCGCGGGTGGAGTAACCCGGCAGAGCTACGGCAGCGCCAGCATCCGCTCCAGCGCCAGCTTGGCGAACGCCTCCGTCTCCTTGTCCACCTCGATGCGGTTGACCAGGTTGCCCTCGGCGAGGGACTCCAGGGTCCAGACCAGGTGGGGGAGGTCGATGCGGTTCATGGTCGAGCAGAAGCAGACCGTCTTGTCGAGGAAGACGATCTCCTTGCCCTCGGGGGCGAAACGGTTCGCGAGCCGTCGTACGAGATTCAGCTCGGTGCCTATGGCCCACTTCGAACCGGCCGGGGCCGCCTCAAGTGCCTTGATGATGTACTCCGTTGACCCGACGTAGTCCGCCGCGGCCACGACCTCGTTCTTGCACTCGGGGTGGACGAGGACGTTGACGCCCGGGATCCGGGCCCGTACGTCCTCCACCGACTCCAGCGAGAAGCGGCCGTGCACCGAGCAGTGGCCGCGCCACAGGATCATCTTCGCGGCCCTCAACTGCTGGGCGGTGAGGCCCCCGTTGGGCTTGTGCGGGTTGTAGAGCACGCAGTCTTCGAGGCTCATGCCCAGGTCGCGGACGGCGGTGTTGCGACCCAGGTGCTGGTCGGGGAGGAACAGGACCTTCTCGCCCTGCTCGAAGGCCCAGTTCAGGGCCCGCTCGGCGTTCGACGACGTACAGATCGTGCCGCCGTGCTTGCCCGTGAACGCCTTGATGTCGGCGGACGAGTTCATGTACGACACGGGCACGACCTGCTCGGCCACGCCGGCCTCGGTCAGCACGTCCCAGCACTCGGCGACCTGCTCGGCGGTGGCCATGTCGGCCATCGAGCAGCCGGCGGCGAGATCGGGGAGGACGACCTTCTGGTCGTCGCCGGTCAGGATGTCCGCGGACTCCGCCATGAAGTGCACACCGCAGAACACGATGTACTCGGCCTCCGGGCGCGCGGCCGCGTCCCGGGCCAGCTTGAAGGAGTCGCCCGTGACGTCGGCGAACTGGATGACCTCGTCGCGCTGGTAGTGATGGCCGAGCACGAAGACCTTGTCGCCGAGTTTCTCCTTGGCCGCGCGGGCCCGCTCGACCAGGTCGGGGTCGGAGGGCGAGGGCAGGTCGCCGGGGCACTCGACGCCGCGCTCGCTGCTCGGGTCGGCCTCACGGCCGAGCAGGAGCAGGGCGAGGGGCGTCGGCTGAACGTCGAGCTCCTGGGTCTGGGCGGTGGTCACGACACGCACCCTTTCTGTTCTGCGGGCTGGGCCGGTCTGTTGGAGGACGGCCCTTTTCGTCGAATTGACGTTATCTATCATAACTTCTTCACGTCAGTTTGACGATGCCCATAACGTCGATGTGACATCAATCCCGGTACGCGCCCGGTGAGGGGCCTTGCGGGTGTGTGCGAGCATGGATGAGAGAGCAGAAGAGATACAGGCGAAAAGAACGCCACCCGGCCCGGAATGAATCCGCGGCCACGCCGGTTGAAATGTCGGCAAGCAGTCTCCGTACAACCCGGGAGAGATGTAGATGTCCGTATCGGACGAGACCAGCACCGTCACCGACGGCATCCTTCTGTCCGACGCCGCCGCGGCGAAGGTCAAGGCCCTGCTCGACCAGGAAGGCCGTGAGGATCTGGCCCTGCGTGTCGCCGTCCAGCCCGGCGGCTGCTCCGGCCTGCGTTACCAGCTCTTCTTCGACGAGCGCTCCCTGGACGGCGACGTCGTCAAGGACTTCGGCGGTGTCAAGGTCGTCACCGACCGCATGAGCGCCCCGTACCTGGGCGGCGCCTCCATCGACTTCGTCGACACCATCGAGAAGCAGGGCTTCACGATCGACAACCCGAACGCGACGGGCTCCTGCGCCTGTGGCGACTCGTTCAGCTAAACCCACTCGTGCCCCGTTGGGCGATCGAGCGGATTGCGCAGATTGAGCAGAGCGAAGGCGGCGGCCCCCTCCGACAGGGCCGCCGCCTTCGGGCTTTTCCACCGCCCGCGCGGTCGTGGCTACCGGGCCGGTGACTACCGGCC
Source organism: Streptomyces sp. N50 (assembly GCF_033335955.1). Lineage (GTDB taxonomy): Bacteria > Actinomycetota > Actinomycetes > Streptomycetales > Streptomycetaceae > Streptomyces. The sequence continues at coordinate 2,217,785 of NZ_CP137549.1, read as the reverse complement.
TTTGCTACCGGGCCAGTGAGGGGCCTGCCCCGACCTCCACCCTCTTCTCCACCGGGATCTTCGTGCCGTCCGGCCCCACGACGGCCCTGTCACCGAGCGGCGCCTTCAGCTGCACGGTCTGGTGGTAGATCTTGGCGATCATGACGCAGATCTTGTTGGGCCAGGGCGTGTCGGTCACCGTGACCGTCACCTTGTCCGAACTCTCCACGGCCGACACCTTGTAGTCCGCGCACACCCCGCCGGTGAAGGCCACGGTGAGGCTCTTCCCGTCGGCCGTGTAACCGTCGGCCTTGACGTCGTGCGGCTTCGCGGTGGACGTCGAACTCGCCGTAGGGGTAGGCGTGTTGGCCGAGGCCAGATACTTCGGGTCGATCGCCGGATACGTCAGCGTGAAGCTGTCCTGCCCGCCCGGCTGCCGCGCCTCGAACAGCCAGGACGGCACCAGCGTCTGCCGCCCGTCCACGGAGTGCACGGCGAGCCCGAACACCGCGTGCTCGACGGTGGTCGACGCCTGCGTGGGCGTGGCGGAAGCGGAGGCGGCATCGGTGGACTGTCCGCAGGGCGCCTCAAGCCGGTCCTTCAGCGGTACGGGGCTGGCGCAGCCGCCGATGCCCATGCGGTGGTCGGTCTTCGGCGCCGCGTTCATCAGGTCCAGCGTCTTCTGGGCACTCAGCACGGGATAGACGTCACCCTTCATCGGCGCCGCCAAGTCCCCGCTCCCGCCGACCACTTCACCCTGGGCGCTGACGGTCAGCCCGGTGGTCCACCCGTACGTCGGCAGCCCGCCGATCACCGGCTGGGCGTTCACCACCCGCTGCGCGCCCATGAGTTGGCTCGCGTCGACCTTCGCGTCGTCCTGGCCGACGGCCTTGAGGATCGGGGCGGCGGCCTTCTTCGCGACGGCGACACTCACCGGGTCGACCGTGGGAGCGGCGGGGTCCTTCCGGCACGTGGTGCTGCCGGTGCAGTCGTCGGTGCCGGGTGCGTAGCGGCTGAACGTCCACATGCCCGGCGCGGCCTTGTTCACCTGCAGGCTGGGCCCGGTACCGTCCTGCCCGCCCACCTTCCAGAGCTGCCCCTCGGCGACCGGCGTCCCCACGACCCCGAGCGCCCTGGCGAGCCGGCTCACCGCGTCCTTGCTCACCTCACCCTCCGGCGCGTACACGGCGGCGGAGTCCGGCCCGCCGGGCAGACTCCCCACGGCCCGGTACGTCTCCCCGTACGGATTCGGCTCCCCGGACGCGATCCCACTCGTACCCCCGGAGGAATACCCGTCGAGCGCGAGCGGCGGCGGAGTCCCGTCGGCACCGGACGCCGCGGATCCCGTCCCTTCCCCCGAACCGCCGGAAGTGGACGAGGACGAGGCGAGATACGCCCCGCCCCCTCCGACGAGCAGTACGGCGGCGGCGACGGAGGCGATGACGAGGGGGGACCTGGATCGGGTGGGGCGCCGGTCGTCATCGGTTTCGGGGGAGTGGTCGTGCAGGGAGAGTTCGGTGTCGGTGTCTGCGGTGGAGACGGGCTGCTCCGGGTGGGCGGGTTCGGGGGGTGTTGGGTCGGTGGCTTCCGGCCGGTCGTCCGCCTCGGCGTCGGATGCCGCGAGTTCAGCATCTTCCGGCCGCTCGGCCTCCGTGTCCGACCCCGCCGGCGCGACTTCTTCCGCCGCTTCCGAGGGGCCAGCTTCTACGCCGGATGCCGTGGACCCCGTCTCGTCCGGCTCGCTGCGACCGGCCTCCGCGCCGGGCGCCGTAGAACCGGGCTTTTCCCTACGGCCGGTTTCGCCACCGGTCACTTCCCCGCCGGCCCCGCTGCCATCGACCTCGGGCCCCTTGGCGGAGCCCTTCGCGGCGTCCCCCACGCCCCGCACGTCACCGGACGTGCCGGACGTGTCGTCGTTGTCGGGTCGCTCGGTGTTCACCGCATCGCTCCTTCGGCTGCGCAACTGTCCCTTGACCCTGACCCGGCCCTGTCAAAGGGGCAGGCGGAAGGGTCGTATCCCGCATCCCCTTTACGGGGGACAGCGATGGGACGCAGCGGGGGAGCGCGCGGTTCCCCCGAGCGCGCCGATCCTGCTGAACGACTCCGCTCAGTCGCCGTACTCCGCCATGCCGTCCAGCAGGCGGGCCGACGCCGACGGCACCGTCACCCCGTGGATGAGCGACGGGGACACCGGGAGGGAGGCGATCCGGTCGGGAACCGTCCAGTGCGGAACCATCCGCGCGCAGTCACCGCGCAGCGACGCGAGATCGGCCTCGCCCTCGCCTTCGAGATGGACCGGAACGTGAACCGGAACATGGGCCGGAACGGGGCCGTCGACCTTGAGGTTCGTCATAGCGGCACCGTAGGCACGCTCGACCTCGCGAAGAAAGATCTACTATCGGGTAGTTTTGGCCGCTTCAGAGCCGTAGCGCGGACCGGGTAGCGTGAAGTGTCAACGCAGCCTCCCTCAGGAGAGTCCTCGCCGTGCGCATCGCAGTCACCGGCTCCATCGCCACCGACCACCTCATGACCTTCCCCGGCCGCTTCGCCGACCAGCTGGTCGCGGACCAGCTGCACACGGTGTCGCTCTCCTTCCTGGTCGACAACCTCGACGTACGCCGGGGCGGTGTCGGCGCCAACATCGCGTTCGGCATGGGCCAGCTCGGCACCGCGCCGATCCTGGTCGGGGCCGCCGGCTCCGACTTCGCCGAGTACCGGGACTGGCTCGACCGGCACGGCGTCGACACCGGCTCGGTGCGTATCTCCGAGACGCTGCACACCGCCCGCTTCGTGTGCACCACCGACGCCGACCACAACCAGATCGGCTCCTTCTACACCGGCGCGATGAGCGAGGCCCGGCAGATCGAGCTGAAGACCGTCGCCGACCGCGTGGGCGGCCTCGACCTGGTCCTCATCGGCGCGGACGACCCCGAGGCGATGCTCCGCCACACGGAGGAGTGCCGTACCCGTTCCATCCCGTTCGCCGCGGACTTCTCCCAGCAGATCGCGCGCATGGACGGCGACGACATCCGCATCCTGCTGGACGGCTCGGCGTACCTCTTCTCCAACGAGTACGAGAAGGGGCTCATCGAGTCCAAGACCGGCTGGAGCGACGAGGAGATCCTGGCGAAGGTCGGGCACCGGGTGACCACGCTCGGCTCGCGCGGCGTTCGTATCGAGCGCGTCGGTATGGACCCGATCGAGGTCGGCTGCGCGGAGGAGGAGCGGAAGGCCGACCCCACGGGTGTCGGCGACGCGTTCCGGGCGGGGTTCCTCTCGGGGCTGGCGTGGGGGGTTTCGTTGGAGCGGGCGGCGCAGGTCGGTTGCATGCTGGCGACGCTCGTCATCGAGACGGTGGGTACGCAGGAGTACCAGCTGCGGCGGGTGCACTTCATGGACCGGTTCACCAAGGCGTATGGGCATGATGCTGCGGCTGAGGTGCGGGGGCATCTGGGCTGATTTTTCGTCTGCGGGTGCGTGGGGGCTGGTCGCGCAGTTCCCCGCGCCCCTAAAAAAGGGGCGTTCAGGTTGCTCGGCGGATCAAGTACGCCGTGCCCTGGTCCGCCTTTTCCTCGCCGATGTACTCCTGAGCCCGCATCTCGCACCATGCCGGGATGTCCAAGCGTGCCGCCTCGTCGTCGGACAGGACCTTGACCGTGCCGCCGATCGGCACATCGCCGATGACTTTCGCCAGTTCGATCACCGGGATCGGGCAGCGCTTGCCGAGGGCGTCCACGACGAGGATGTCCTCTTCTACGGCCGTCATCGGCGCCTGCGCTCCCAGCTTCTCCCGTACTTCCGCGACCGCCCCCGGCAACACGGCGAGGAAGCGTTCGACGTCCTTCTCCGTCGCCCCCCGTGGCAACGACACCCGCACATTCCCCTCACTCAGTACGCCCATCGCCTTGAGGACATGGCTGGGCGTCAGCGTGCTGCTTGTGCAGGACGAACCGGAGGAGACGGAGAAACCGGCGCGGTCCAGTTCGTGGAGGAGGGTCTCTCCATCGACATAGAGACAGGAGAAGGTGACGATCCCGGGCAGCCGCCGCACCGGATCGCCGACCACATCCACGCCCGGCACCAGCCGCGGCACCCGGGTCCGGATCCGCTCCGTCAGTTCCCGCAGCCGTAGCGCCTCCTGGGCCGCCTCTGTGCGGACGGCGCGGAGCGAGGCGGCCGCGGCCACCACGGCGGGGATGTTCTCGAAGCCGGGGGCGCGGCCCGACTCCCGTTCGTCGACGGGGTGTTGGGGCGCGAAGCGCGCGCCCTTGCGGACCGCCAGCAGGCCGACGCCGGCCGGGCCGCCCCACTTGTGCGCGCTCGCCGTGAGCAGCGACCACGGGCCCTCCACCGGGCCCCAGCCCAGCGACTGGGCCGCGTCGACCAGCAACGGCACCCCGACCGCCCGGCACGCCTCGGCCACCTCGGCGACCGGCTGGAGGGTCCCCACCTCGTGGTTGGCCGACTGGAGACAGGCCAGGGCGGTGTCCGAGCGGAGGGAGTCGGCGTAGGCCGCCACGCTCACCGCGCCCGTACGGTCCACGGGCACCTCGGTGGACGAACCGCCCTCCGCGACCAGTGCCTCGGCCGAATGGAGCACGGAAGAGTGTTCAACCGCTGACACGATCAGGTGACGCCCGACGCGCCGCCGCCCCGCCAATGCCCCCGCGATTCCCGTGTGTACGGCCCGCGTCCCGGAGGACGTGAAGACGAGTTCGTCGGCCCGGCATCCCACAGCTTCGGCTGCGGCCTCGCGGGCAGCGTCCAGCAGCAATCGGGCTTTGCGTCCCTCTCTGTAGAGCCGAGCGGGATCGGCCCACCCGTCGTCGAGAGCCGCCAACAAGGCTTGCTGGGCTACTGGATGAAGGGGAGCGGACGAGGCGGCATCGAAGTAGGACACACGGCAACGTTAAAACGAGGGGGAGCTACAAAGGGGCGCGAGACTGTGACATAGCGGCTCCGCCGCGGGGCGCGAGCAACCACAACGCACCCCGCACCCGCCCAAATCACCTGAACCCCCGAGCTATTAGGCGCAAGGAGTAACGGGCGACGCGTATGCCACCCTCCCCGCGAACCCCCGGAGGGCGTCGGCTAGGGTTTGGTCCGCATAAACATCCAAACCCCTGCCCGACGCAGGGCGGCGACCGACCCGCGTGAAGGCAGGCCGCAGCCAATCCGCGCGGGCGAGACTCTCGGGAAGGCGCTACGTGAGTCCCAACGGCTCCGACCGCTCGCCGCGGCGCCCGATGCGGCGGAAGCTGCTGCAGGCAATGACTGCGGGCCTGGTCCTGGCGACCGCGACCGGTTGCACATCCAAGGACTTTCCTCGCCTTGGTTTCCCCACCCCGACCACGGAAGAGGGTCCGCGGATCCTCTCCCTCTGGCAGGGGTCCTGGGCCGCCGCGCTCGCCGTCGGCATCCTGGTGTGGGGCCTGATCATGTGGAGCGTCGTGTTCCACCGGCGCAGCCGCACCAAGGTCGAGATCCCCCCGCAGACCCGGTACAACATGCCTATTGAGGCGCTGTACACGGTTGTTCCGCTCATCATCGTCTCGGTGTTGTTCTACTTCACCGCCCGCGACGAGACGAAGCTCCTGAGCCTCGACAAGAAGCCCGACGTGACGGTCAACGTCGTGGGCTTCCAGTGGAGCTGGGGCTTCAACTACATCGAGAACGTCGACGGTGTCAGCGGCGACGCGACGACCGACAAGAACCTGGCCGCGATTCCGGACCGGTTCAAGAAGGAGTTCCCGGCGAACGCCGGCGGAGTCTACGACGTCGGTACGCCCGCCACGAAGAACCAGCAGACGGGCAACCCTGGTCCGACCCTCTGGCTCCCCAAGGGCGAGACGGTCCGCTTCGTCCTCACCTCACGTGACGTCATCCACGACTTCTGGGTGGTGCCGTTCCTGATGAAGATGGACGTCGTCCCGGGCCACACCAACGCCTTCCAGGTGACTCCCAACAAGGAGGGCACCTACCTCGGCAAGTGCGCCGAGCTCTGCGGTGTCGACCACTCCCGGATGCTGTTCAACGTGAAGGTCGTCTCGCCGGAGGTTTACCAGCAGCACCTCAAGGACCTCGCCAAGAAGGGGCAGACCGGTTACATCCCCGCTGGCATCGCGCAGACGAGCCACGAGAAGAACCGGGAGACGAACAACCTGTGAGCATCCTCAACGAACCTCAGGGTGCCGCGGCAGCAGAGTCCCACTACGCGGACGAGCTGCCGGTAAGGCGCAAGCAACCCGGTAACGTCGTGATCAAGTGGCTCACCACCACCGACCACAAGACGATCGGCACGCTGTATCTGGTCACGTCGTTCGCGTTCTTCCTGATCGGCGGCGTCATGGCGCTGCTGATGCGCGCCGAGCTGGCCCGGCCGGGTCTGCAGATCCTGTCGAACGAGCAGTTCAACCAGGCGTTCACGATGCACGGCACGATCATGCTGCTGATGTTCGCGACGCCGCTGTTCGCCGGTTTCACGAACTGGATCATGCCGCTGCAGATCGGCGCGCCCGACGTGGCGTTCCCGCGGCTGAACATGTTCGCCTACTGGCTGTATCTCTTCGGCTCGACCATCGCGGTGGGTGGCTTCCTCACCCCGCAGGGCGCGGCGGACTTCGGCTGGTTCGCGTACTCCCCGCTGTCGGACGCGGTCCGTTCGCCGGGCATCGGCGCCGACATGTGGATCATGGGTCTGGCCTTCTCCGGCTTCGGCACGATCCTCGGCGCGGTCAACTTCATCACCACGATCATCTGCATGCGCGCACCGGGCATGACGATGTTCCGCATGCCGATCTTCGTGTGGAACGTGCTGCTGACCGCCGTACTCGTTCTGCTGGCCTTCCCGGTCCTCGCCGCCGCGCTCTTCGCGCTGGAGGCGGATCGGAAATTCGGGGCACATGTCTTCGACGCGGCAAACGGCGGTGCGTTGCTGTGGCAACACCTCTTCTGGTTCTTCGGCCATCCAGAGGTGTACATCATCGCGCTGCCGTTCTTCGGCATCATCTCCGAGGTCATCCCGGTCTTCTCCCGCAAGCCGATGTTCGGCTACATGGGACTGGTCGCGGCCACGATCTCCATCGCCGGTCTGTCCGTGACCGTGTGGGCCCACCACATGTACGTCACCGGCGGAGTGCTCCTCCCGTTCTTCTCCTTCATGACGTTCCTCATCGCCGTGCCAACAGGCGTGAAGTTCTTCAACTGGATCGGAACGATGTGGAAGGGGTCCCTGTCCTTCGAGACCCCGATGCTCTGGGCCACCGGCTTCCTGATCACCTTCACCTTCGGTGGTCTGACCGGTGTCATCCTGGCCTCGCCGCCGATGGACTTCCACGTCTCGGACTCGTACTTCGTCGTCGCCCACTTCCACTACGTGGTCTTCGGCACGGTCGTGTTCGCGATGTTCTCCGGCTTCCACTTCTGGTGGCCGAAGATGACCGGCAAGATGCTCGACGAGCGCCTCGGCAAGATCACCTTCTGGACGCTGTTCATCGGCTTCCATGGCACCTTCCTGGTCCAGCACTGGCTGGGTGCCGAGGGCATGCCCCGTCGTTACGCGGACTATCTCGCGGCCGACGGCTTCACCGCCCTGAACACGATCTCGACGATCAGCTCCTTCCTGCTCGGCCTGTCGATCCTGCCGTTCCTCTACAACGTGTGGAAGACGGCGAAGTACGGCAAGAAGGTCGAGGTCGACGACCCGTGGGGCTACGGCCGTTCGCTCGAGTGGGCGACGTCCTGCCCGCCGCCGCGGCACAACTTCCTCACCCTGCCGCGGATCCGCAGCGAATCCCCGGCGTTCGACCTGCACCACCCGGAGATCGCCGCCCTCGACCAGCTCGAGAACGCGCATCACGGTGACAAGGCCCTCACTGGCGGCAAGGAGGCGGGCAAGTGAAGGTCCAGGGCAGGATGTTCATGTGGCTGGCCGTCTTCGTGCTCGCCACGGCGATCGTCTACGGCGTCTGGTCCAAGGAGGCGGCCGGTACCACGGCCCTCTTCATGGCCTTCGGCCTGTGCATCATGGTCGGCTTCTACCTGGGCTTCACGGCCCGGCGGATCGACACGCTCGCGCAGGACAACAAGGAGGCCGACGTCGCGGACGAGGCCGGCGAGGTGGGCTTCTTCAGCCCGCACAGCTGGCAGCCCCTCGCCCTCGGTGTCGGTGGCGCACTGGCCTTCCTGTCGATCGCGATCGGCTGGTGGCTGCTGTACTTCTCCGCCCCGATCATCATGATCGGCCTGTACGGCTGGGTCTTCGAGTACTACCGCGGTGAAGACCGCACCCAGTAGCACGCGCGGAGCACTCGCGAGCCCGGACACTCCGTCAGGAGGGTCCGGGCTCGTGCTTTTGCCGCAACGCCGGTCCCTCGTCCGGGTTACTCACCGCGCCGGGGCTGACGAAGCTTCATAGCGTGACCCCATGAACCACTCTCCGCGCACCCGCACCGTCGTCAGCTGCACTCTGCTGGTGATCTCCCTCGGCGCGGGCGTCACCGCCTGCGGGTCCGACGGCGGCAACCCGCTGTCGGCCAAGCCGTACGACGCGGCGGGGCAGATCTCCTTCAACGGTCCGTCCGGCAAGGGCAAGAAGGTCGACCCCGACAAGCCTCTGGCCGTCACCGCCTCCGGTGACGACGGCCGCATCACGGACGTCACCGCCGTGGACGCCACGGGACGCTACGTCACGGGCGAACTCGCCGCCGACGGCACTCGCTGGCACAGCACCTCCCCGCTGGCCGCCAACGCCCACTACACGGTCAGCGTGAGCACGGAGGACGAGGACGGCGCCCCCGGCCGCAAGGTCCTCACCTTCGACACCAGCAAGCCGACCGCAAAGAAGAGCCTCACCGTGAAGTTCGGTCCCGACGCGGGCAAGTACGGCGTCGGCCAGCCGGTCACCGCCGAACTGAACATGCCCGTCAAGGACAAGGCGCAGCGGGCCATCGTGGAACGCGCCCTCAGGGTGGACTCCGTACCCGCCGTCGAGGGCGCCTGGCACTGGGTGGACGACAAGGAACTCCACTACCGCCCCAAGGACTACTGGCCCGCCCACGCCACCGTCCAGGTGCGCAGCGACCTCGACGGCGTGAAGATCAGCGACCGCCTGTGGGGCGGCAGTTCAAAGGGCCTCAAGCTCACCACCGGCGACAAGATCGTCGCCGTGACGGACGCCGCGTCCCACGAGATGACGGTCTACAAGAACGGCGAGGAGATCAACGAGATCCCCGTCACCACCGGCAAGCCCGGCTTCGAGACCCGAAACGGCGTCAAGGTCGTACTGGGCAAGGAGTACTTCGTACGGATGCGCGGAACCACCGTCGGCATCTCCGAGGGCTCCTCGGACTCGTACGACCTCCCCGTGTACTACGCGACCCGCGTCACCTGGAGCGGCGAGTACGTCCACGCCGCCCCCTGGTCGGTGGGCTCCCAGGGCTCCGAGAACGTCAGCCACGGCTGCACCGGCATGAGCACCAGCAACGCCGAGTGGTTCTTCGACACCGTCCACGAGGGCGACGTCGTCAAGGTCATCAACTCGAACGGCGACGAGATGGAACCCTTCGGCAACGGCTACGGCGACTGGAACCTCGGCTGGAAGAACTGGCGGGGTGGCAGCGCACTGGTGGGCGGAACGCCGGACGGTCCCAGGCCGGAAGACGCGGCACGTTTGCGCCCCGAGTCAGCGTGACTCACCCAGGGGCAACCCACCCAGGGGCAACCCACCCAGGGGCGCGGGGAACTGCGCGACCAGCCACAGCCGGCCCGCAGTCGCCACGAGACTCGCGCCCCACCCCACTAGGCGCTCAAGACTCGCTAGGCGCTCAACGCCCGCTTCTGACGCAGCAGAGAGGCAAGAGAGGCCGCGAACTCAACGGGATCCACCGGAAGGGTCACCGCGGCCTCAGCACGGCTCCACGTGGCGAGCCACGCATCCTGCGGCCGCCCGATCAGCACCAGCACCGGCGGGCAGTTGAAGACCTCGTCCTTCACCTGGCGGCACAACCCCATGCCCCCCATCGGCGAGGACTCCCCGTCGAACACACAGACGTCGATCCCACCCCGGTCCAGCTCCTTCAAAGCCGCCGCGGGCGTAGCGCACTCCAGGAACTCGACCAACGGCACGTCAGCGGCCGGCCGCCTGCCGGCGGCGAGCCGTACCTGCTCGCGGGTGTTGGAGTCATCGCTGTAGACCAGCACCGTGGCGGTCGCCTGCATTCTTCCTCCCAAGGTCCGTTGCGCGGATGCTACTCCCTTGAACACCCCGTCAACACCTGTTGGAACACCCCTGCGATGGGCCATACGGGCAGTACACACGCTGCGAACACTCCGAACGGCACCCCCCGGAGTGAGGGCGGGATAAGCGACCGACATAATGTCGGTCGTGGCGACAGCAACGACAGTAGAAACCGGGCACGCGCACCCGTCGGTCAACCGGCCGAACCTCACCAGCGTCGGAACCATCATCTGGCTGAGTTCCGAGCTGATGTTCTTCGCGGCCCTCTTCGCGATGTACTTCACCCTGCGATCGGTGACCGGTCCGGATCACTGGAAGGAGATGGCGAGCCATCTCAACCTTCCGTTCTCCGCGACCAACACCACGATCCTGGTGCTCTCCTCCCTCACCTGCCAGCTCGGCGTCTTCGCCGCCGAGCGCGGGGACGTGAAGAAGCTCAGGGGCTGGTTCATCATCACGTTCGTGATGGGTGCGATCTTCATCGGCGGTCAGATCTTCGAGTACACGGAGCTGGTGAAGAAGGACGGCCTGTCGCTGTCCTCCGACCCGTACGGCTCGGTGTTCTACCTGACCACCGGGTTCCACGGCATGCACGTGACGGGCGGCCTCATCGCCTTCCTGTTCGTCCTCGGACGTACCTACGCGGCGAAGAGGTTCACTCACGAACAGGCGACCGCGGCCATCGTCGTGTCCTACTACTGGCACTTCGTCGATGTCGTCTGGATCGGCCTCTTCGCCACGATCTACTTGATCAAGTAGTCGGGCCCGATCCCGCGCGCAGCCAAGAAGCGCACATTCCAGAAGCATCGACGCAGAAGATCCTGACACCGGGGTAATCCGTGAAAAAGCTCTCCACCCGACGACGCCATCCGCTGGCGGCGGTCGTCGTCCTACTCTTCGCGCTGGCGGCAACTGGGGGCTGTACGCCGCGTTCGCGCCCGCGAGCAAGGCGCAGGCCGACGAGTCCGCCCAGTCCCTCGCCATCGACGAGGGCAAGAAGCTGTTCGCCGTCGGCTGCGCAAGCTGCCACGGCACCGGCGGTCAGGGCAGTTCCGACGGTCCGAGCCTGGTGGGTGTCGGCGCCGCGGCGGTCGACTTCCAGGTCGGCACCGGCCGGATGCCGGCGCAGCAGCCGGGTGCTCAGATCCCGGCCAAGAAGGTCATCTACTCCCAGGCCGAGATCGACCAGCTCGCGGCGTACATCGCCTCGCTGGGCGCCGGCCCGGTCATCCCGACGAAGAACGAGTACGGGCCCGCCGGTTCGGACATCGCCAAGGGTGGCGAGCTGTTCCGCACCAACTGCGCCCAGTGCCACAACTTCACCGGCAAGGGCGGCGCGCTGACGCACGGCAAGTTCGCGCCGAGCCTCGAGGGTGTCGCTCCGAAGCACATCTACGAGGCCATGCAGACCGGCCCGCAGAACATGCCTTCCTTCCCCGACACCACGCTGTCGTCGAAGAACAAGAAGGACATCATCGCGTACCTCAACGCGGTCAACGGCGACAACACCGAGAGCCCCGGCGGGCTTGAGCTGGGTGGTCTCGGTCCGGTCAGTGAGGGTCTCTTCGCCTGGATCTTCGGTCTGGGCGCGCTGATCGCGGTAGCCGTCTGGGTCGCCGCTCGGACCGCAAAGGCCAAGAAGTCATGAGTAGCCAAGACATTCCAGAAGAGAACCTGCCCGCTGAGCAGGACGCGCACGGCGCGGTGTCGGTCGCGGACGAGCAGGACCCGTTCGCCGACCCGGGACTGCCGCCGCACGAGCACCGTGTCCAGGACATCGACGAGCGGGCCGCCAAGCGGTCCGAGCGCGTCGTCGCCTTCCTGTTCACCCTGTCGATGCTCCTCACGGTCGGGTTCATCGCCTCCTACGTGGCGATCCCGCACGACAAGGCGATCTTCGTCTTCCCGATCGGTCACATCAACGCGCTCAACTTCGCGCTGGGTCTGACCCTCGGCGGAGCGCTCTTCACCATCGGCGCGGGCGCGGTCCACTGGGCCCGCACCCTGATGTCCGACGTGGAGATCGCCGACGAGCGGCACGCGATCGAGGCGCCCCCCGAGGTCAAGGCCAAGGTCATGGCCGACTTCAAGGACGGTGCCAAGGAGTCGGCCCTCGGCCGCCGCAAGCTGATCCGCAACACGATGTTCGGCGCGCTGGCCCTGTTCCCGCTCTCCGGCGTCATGCTGCTGCGCGACCTGGGCCCGCTGCCGGGGACGAAGCTCCGCCACACCCTGTGGTCCAAGGGCAAGCTGCTCGTCAACATGAACACGAACCTGCCGCTGCGTCCCTCGGACGTGGCCGTCGGCTCGCTCACCTTCGCCAAGCCCGAGGGCCTGGAGGAGACCGACGAGGAGTTCCAGACCGAGATCGCCAAGTCGGCGCTGATGATCGTCCGGCTCCAGCCGGCCAACATCAAGGACAAGCGCGAGCTGGAGTGGGCGCACGAGGGCATCGTCGCCTTCTCGAAGATCTGCACCCACGTGGGCTGCCCGATCTCCCTGTACGAGCAGCAGACGCACCACGTGCTGTGCCCGTGCCACCAGTCCACCTTCGACCTCTCCGACGGTGCCCGAGTGATCTTCGGCCCGGCCGGTCACGCCCTGCCGCAGCTGCGCATCGGCGTGAGCGACGAGGGCTACCTCCAGGCGCTCGGCGACTTCGAGGAGCCCGTCGGTCCTGCATTCTGGGAGCGCGGATGAGTACTACGACCAACTCCACGAGCTCATCAGGCGCTGGCGCGCCGGGGCGTTCGCGCGAGAAGGCACCGGCCGGCGAGAAGATCGCCGACTGGGCGGACGGACGCCTCGGGATCTACTCCCTGGCCAAGTCCAACATGCGCAAGATCTTCCCCGACCACTGGTCGTTCATGCTGGGCGAGGTCTGCCTCTACAGCTTCATCATCATCATCCTCACGGGTGTGTATCTGACGCTGTTCTTCCACCCGTCGATGAACGAGGTGACGTACCACGGCAGCTATGTCCCGCTCCAGGGGCAGCTGATGTCGGAGGCGTTCAACTCGACGATGCACATCTCCTTCGATGTGCGCGGTGGTCTGCTGATCCGTCAGATCCACCACTGGGCGGCGCTGATCTTCCTCGCCGCCATGTTCGTGCACATGATGCGGGTGTTCTTCACGGGCGCGTTCCGCAAGCCGCGTGAGGTCAACTGGCTGTTCGGCTTCCTGCTGTTCGTCCTGGGCATGTTCACCGGCTTCACCGGTTACTCGCTCCCGGACGACCTGCTCTCCGGCACCGGTGTCCGCTTCATGGAGGGCGCGGTCCTGTCCGTGCCGATCGTCGGCACGTACCTGTCGTTCTTCCTCTTCGGCGGCGAGTTCCCGGGCGGCGACTTCGTCGCGCGGTTCTACTCGATCCACATCCTGCTGCTGCCGGGCATCATGCTCGGCCTGGTGGTCGGCCACCTGATCCTGGTCTTCTACCACAAGCACACGCAGTTCGCGGGTCCCGGAAAGACGAACAACAACGTCGTCGGCATGCCGCTGCTGCCGGTCTACATGGCCAAGGCCGGAGGCTTCTTCTTCCTGGTCTTCGGTGTCATCGCGGCCGTCGCGGCGATCGCCTCGATCAACCCGATCTGGTCCATGGGCCCGTACCGTCCCGACATGGTGTCCACGGGCGCCCAGCCCGACTGGTACATGGGCTTCTCCGAGGGCCTGATCCGTGTCATGCCGGGCTGGGAGATCAACTTCTGGGGCCACACGCTCGTCCTGGGCGTGTTCATCCCGCTGATCATCTTCCCGCTGGTCCTGGTCGCGATCGCGGTCTACCCGTTCATCGAGTCCTGGGTCACCGGCGACAAGCGCGAGCACCACATCCTGGACCGCCCGCGCAACGTCCCGACCCGTACGGCCTTCGGTGCCGCGTGGATCTCGTGGTACTTCGTCCTGCTCATCGGTGGCGGCAACGACATCTGGGCCACGCACTTCCACCTGTCGATCAACTCGATCACCTGGTTCGTGCGCGTCGGCTTCTTCGTGGTGCCGGTGCTGGTCTTCATCGCCACCAAGCGGGTCTGCCTCGGCCTCCAGCGCCGCGACCGGGACAAGGTGCTGCACGGCCGCGAGTCGGGCATCATCAAGCGCCTGCCGCACGGTGAGTTCGTCGAGATCCACGAGCCGCTCAGCCAGGACGCACTGCACACGCTCACCGCGCACGAGCAGTACGAGCCGGCCGTGATCGGCGCGACCGTCGACGACAACGGCGTCGAGCGCAAGGTGAAGGGCTCCCAGAAGCTGCGCGCCAAGCTGAGCGAGGCGTACTACGGCGAGGAGTCCCAGATCCCCAAGCCCACCGTCGAGGAGTACAAGGAGATCACGAGCGGCCACGGCCACCACTGATCGCTGAGGCGTCGCCACGCCACAGTCGAAGGGCCCCGTCCGAACACCGGACGGGGCCCTTCGCCGTGCCCACGGCTGGATAGGGTGGGCATGTCTTTCGGACCATGTTTCTACGACACTCAGGAGCGGCCGTATGAGCGCTGTGACCCCCGCTGGAGGCGACACCGCGGCGGCCCGTTCCTGGCCCGACGTACTGAGCGCGCTGCTCGCCGGACAGGACCTGAGCACCGCCGACACGGCGTGGGCGATGGACCGCATCATGAGCGGTGAGGCGGCCGACGCCCAGATCGCGGGCTTCCTGGTGGCGCTGCGGGCCAAGGGCGAGACCGTCGAGGAGATCAACGGCCTCGTCGAGACGATGTACGCCCACGCGAAGCCGCTGGACATCCCCGGGCCGGCCGTCGACATCGTCGGCACCGGCGGCGACCGGGCCAAGACGGTCAACATCTCGACGATGTCCGCCATCGTGATCGCCGGCACCGGCGCGAGGGTCGTCAAGCACGGCAACCGGGCCTCGTCCTCGGCGAGCGGTTCCTCCGACGTGCTGGAGCGGCTCGGCATCAACCTGGAGCTGTCGCCCGAGCGGGTCGCGCAGGTGGTGGAGGAGGCCGGGATCACCTTCTGCTTCGCGGCTAAGTTCCACCCCACGATGCGGTTCGCGGGCGCGGTCCGGCGGGACCTGGGGGTGCCGACCGCGTTCAACCTCCTCGGCCCGCTCACCAACCCGGCCAGGGTCACCTCCTCGGCGGTCGGCTGCTTCGACACCCGCATGGCCGGGCTCATCGCGGGCGTACTGGCCGAACGCGGCTCCTCCGCCCTGGTGTTCCGCGGCGACGATGGCCTCGACGAGCTGACGACCACGGCGACCTCCCGGGTGTGGATCGTCCGCGAGGGCAAGGTCACCGAGGAGGCCTTCGACCCGAGGGACGTAGGCCTCGAACTCGTCCCCGTGGAGGCGCTGCGCGGCGCCGACCCCGAGTACAACGCGGGCGTCGCCCGCCGCCTCCTGGACGGCGAGACGGGCCCCGTACGGGACGCCGTACTCCTGAACTCGGCGGCGGCCCTGGTGGCGCTCGAGGCCGGGCACGGGCCGCTGGTGGACCGGATCAGGGCCGGGATGGCGAAGGCGGCGGAGTCGATCGACTCCGGGGCGGCCAAGCGCACGCTGGAGCGCTGGGCGGCGGCCAGCAACGCATAGCGGTACGGCGGTCGTCGTCCCGCGATCCGGACACGGGTTGCGGGACGACGATCACCTCGCGTAAGTTTTCCGACCAGGTCATGAGTGACAGTCATGAGGCCCCGGCCGACTGTCCGGCAACCCTCCGTCCGTGGCGGGGTGCCCCGGGTGAAGACCAGGCCGTAGGCAGCGAGGTCTGCGGCAAGCGCGGGCCCCTCGAAAGACACCAGGGGTCCTGGTCATCGAGGGAGCTCTCTGTGAGCAAGCGAATGCGATAGGGCGCGAAGCCCCCACTCCGCACATCCCCTTTCACCTTCACCCTTTCCTGCGCCGAAGCCTGTCCGCTCGCGCAGTGAATTCGCCTGCCTCTCACGGGAGTTCGCCATGTCTGTCTCCACCGTTGCCGCAGCTCAGACCATTTGCAGTGACATTTCGGGGGCGCTGCCCGTTCTCGGCCGGGATGTCACCGTCCCGCTCGTCACGGGCGGCGAAGTCACCTACGCGGCGCTCGACTACGCGGCCAGCGCCCCCGCCCTCCAGCGCGTCTGGGACGACGTGGCGGCCTATGCCCCGTACTACGGCAGCGTGCACCGCGGCGCCGGCTACCTCTCCCAGCTGTCGACGGACCTCTTCGAGAACGCGCGGAAGACGGTCGAGGAGTTCCTGGACTGCCGACCCGACGACCAGCTGATCTTCACCCGCTCCACGACGGACTCCCTCAACCTCCTCGCCGCCGCCCTCCCCGCCGACTGCCAGGTCTTCGTCTTCGAGACCGAGCACCACGCGTCGCTCCTGCCGTGGAAGGACGCCCGGGTCACCTACCTCAACGCCCCGCGCACCCCGGCCCAGGCGGTCGAGACCCTGGAGCAGGCCCTCGCCGCCCGCGACCCCTACGGCCCGGCCCTCGTCTGCGTCACCGGCGCCTCGAACGTCACCGGCGAGCTGTGGCCGGTACGGGAGCTGGCGGCCGCGGCGCACGCCCACGGCGCTCGGATCGTCCTGGACGCGGCCCAACTCGCCCCGCACCACCCGGTGTCCGTCCAGGACCTCGACGTCGACTGGATCGCCTTCTCCGGCCACAAGCTCTACGCCCCCTTCGGCTCCGGCGTCCTGGCCGGCCGCGCCGACTGGCTCCAGGCGGCCGACCCCTACCTCGCGGGCGGCGGCGCGAGCCGCAAGGTCACGCGGCGCGAGGACGGGGGAGTGGACGTGGAGTGGCACGACAGTGCGGCCCGGCATGAGGCCGGCTCCCCGAACGTCATCGGCGCCTACTCCATCGCGTCGGCCTGCAAGGCGCTGACGGAGGCGGGCTTCGACACCCTGGTCGCCCGCGAGCAGCACCTGATCGAAAAGGTGCGGGCGGGCTTGGCGGAGGTTCCGGAGGTCAAGGTGCTGTCGTTGTTCGGCGACGACGCCCCGCGCGTCGGCGTGATCTCCTTCGTCGTCGACGGCTGGAACAGCTCGCACTTCGCCGCCGCGCTCTCCGCCGAGTACGGCATCGGCGTCCGGGACGGCCTCTTCTGCGCCCACCCCCTGGTCCGCACCCTCCTGGGGTCCGACCCTCAGACCCAGGGCGAGTGCGGTGCCCCGGAGGCGGCCCCGGGCGAGAAGTCCCTCAACGCGATCCGGGTGAGCTTCGGCGCGGGCACCCCGGACGAGCACGTGGAGCGTTTCGTGACGGCGGTACGGGAGCTGGTGACGGACGGCGCGAAGTGGAACTACCGCACGCAGGACGGCCGTTGCGTCCCGGCGGTCTGACGCGAACAGGCCCTTGGGCCGTCACCCCGGGAGCCGCGCGGCCGGGGTGACGGCCCAAGGTCTCGTCAGACGAGGTTGCTCACCCAGCCGGAGCAGGTGCCCGCGGTGATCGTCTTGGTGCTCCAGTGGCCGAGGCAGATGCGGAAGCGGATCGTGGCACCCTCGGCGAAGTCCTTGTTCTTGTAGCGGTAGGTGGCGGCGCCGTCAGCGTTGAAGATGGAGCCGAATCGGCTTCCCACTTCCCAGTCCACGACGGCGGAGGAGCCATCCGGGTTCCCGTCGTAGACCGAGAACCAGTCACCAGGGGGAGAGAAGCAGGCCTGGTACACGATGCCGCCGTCTTCCTTCTTGTTGGCGCACTTCACCCACTCGACCTCGTTGGCGTAAGTCGTGGCGGTCGCGCGCTCGACCTCACCGGCGGCGCTTGCCTGGGTGACGGTGAGGAAGAGGGCGGCGCAGAGGGTGCCCGCGACGGTGCCTATGCGCTTGAGCCGGCGGTTCTTGATCACAAGGTTCCTTTTGTGGGAGGTGTCCAACGAGTCGTTGGCGACCTTAAAAAACTAGCAAAGGAGACCATGCTGATCAAACATATTTTCGATTCTGCCGGGTGTGCGCCGCGCGCCGTGCGCTCGGGTCAGGAGTCCAGCCCGATCGCGAACGCCGCCTCGAGGTCGTGCTGCGAGTAGGTCCGGAAGGCCACGTGCGTATCCGTCCCCTCCACCCCGGGGATCTTGGAGATCCGCCCAGGGATCACCTCGGCCAGATCCTCGTGCTGCCGCACCCGCACCATGGCGATCAAGTCATACGTCCCGGTGACGGAGAAGACCTCGCTCACGGATTCGAGCGCGGCGATCGACTCGGCGATCTCGGGAATCCGGTCCACGCTGGTCTTGATGAGGACGATCGCGGTGATCACGGCTGGTTCTCTCCCTCGGGGACCGATACTGGGGCGGCCCCAACTCTAGTCGCCCGCCCGTCTCCCACCACCGCCCTTCCAAGGCCGCCCTTCGGGCCCTTCTTTTTCCTGAATCTCACCCACGCGTAACCGAAGCCCAGGGTGAAGCCAACGAGGTGGGCGAGGTACGCCACCCCCGGCCCCTGCGCCGCCTGCCCCGTCGCCAGCCACTGCAGGGCGACCCAGAACGGCAGCACGACCCACGCGGGGAAGCGCAGCGGCAGGAAGAAGAGGAAGGGGAGGAGACTCGTCACGCGGGCCCGGGGAAACAAGTACAGGAACGCCCCGAGGACCGCCGAGATCGCCCCGGACGCGCCGACCAGCGACTGCTCGGAGCTGGCGTTGGCCACCGCGTAGCCCAGCAGCGCCAGGTAGCCGCAGACGACGTAGAAGAGGATGAACTCCACTCGGCCCAGCCGTTCCTCGGTCATCGCTCCGAAGACGTAGAGGAAGAGCATGTTGCCGAGGAGATGGATCCAGCTGCCGTGGATGAACAGGGCCGTGACGGGCGTCAGGGCCTCGCGACCCGGGTGCGCGAACAGGTCGGCCGGGACCACGCCCCAGCGGCGGAAGTACGCCCGCTGGGCCGCGAGCAGCGCGTCACCGGTGCCGTAGGACGGGACGAAGCCCGAGGCCGGGCCGAGGACGAAGATCAGGCAGCACAGGGCGATCAGGGCGTAGGTCATGGGCGCGGAGGTGCCGCGGAACGTCCTGATGAGGGCCGGGCCCCAGTTGCTGATCATGGCTACAGAGCATGACGTAACGGGACGCAACGGGACAGGGTGAATCGCCGCTGTGGACGGCCGAGCGGCGAGTACCCGCCAGGCCGTAGGGTTACGAGCCACACTCGCCGGGGAAACCGGCGATCACGGAAACTGGAACAAGAAGGAAGCGGACAGCCACGATGACGGTTCCCCTGCCGACCGGCTCCACGCGGTGGCGCTGCACCCTCTGCGGCAACCTCACGCGCTTCGACGTGACGCGTTCGTCGAAGGTCGTGGAGTACCTCCACCTGGACCTGGCGGGTGAGCCGAAGGTGGAGGAGCGCGAGGTGGTCAGTGAGACCATCGAGTCGGTGCGCTGCCGCTGGTGCAACGCCGTGGATCAGGTGGAACTCGTGGACAGGCCGGGCGCCGGCTCCTGAGAGGGAGTCGCCCCGCACACATGGTTGGGGTGTGAGGGATGGTGGAGAACTCAGGCGGGGGGCCGGGCGACGGCGCCGCCGAGGTGCTCGACCGTCCGCTGCCCGACGGCGTGCGGAGACGAGTCGTGCAGATCGTGTCGGACGGTTTCGGTGGGCTCACCGTCGCCGAACTGCCCGCGCAGCTACGACAGTACGCCCGCTTCGCCCCCAACCGGCGCGCCAAGTTCGCGGGGAACGCGATGGCCGCCGCGCTGGAGACCGATCCGCTGTTCCGGCAGCGGATCGGGGAGAAGCTCAGAGAGGCCCAGTCGGAGCTCGCGGGTGCTCTCGACTCCGGCTCGCCGCCCCCGGCCGCGGATCCGCTCGACGTGGCGGCCGCGGCCTATGTTCTGCGCCCCACCGGCTGGGTGAAGCTGGTGACCGCCGCCGGCGAGGAGGCGCTGCGCGCCGACGCCGAGCGCGCGGACGAGGAGAGCCGGGCCGAACTGGAGCGCCTGCGCGAGGAGTTGGCGCAGGCGCGGGACGCGACCCGGGCCGACACCGAGCGGCTGCGCACCGAGCTGGACGCGGCGAAGAAGGAAGCGGACTCGCTGCACCGCAAGCTGCGCGCCGCCCACAGCGACGTCAAACGCGGCGAGGCCGCCCTGCGCAAGCTGCGGGCCGAGACGGACACCGCGCGCGCCGAGGCGCAGACCCAGGTGTCCGCCGCCGAGAGCGAGAGCCGCCGCCTCAAGGCCCGGCTCGGCGAGGCGGAGGCGGCCCTGGAGGCCACCCGCAAGGCCGCCCGCGAGGGGCGCAGCGTCGAGGACATGCGGGTACGGCTGCTGCTCGACACCGTGCTCGACGCGGCTCAGGGGCTGCGGAGGGAACTGGCTCTGCCGCCGGTCTCCGTGCGGCCCGCCGAGACCGTCGACGCGGTCGAACCGGGACGAATGACCCCGAAGGACATCGCGGCGCGGGCGCTGTCGGACAACGACCCCGCGATCCTCGACCAGTTGCTCGCGCTGCCGCAGGCCCACCTGGTCGTCGACGGCTACAACGTCACCAAGACCGGCTATCCCCAAATGCCCCTGGAGAAGCAGCGGTTGAGGTTGCTCGGGCAGCTCTCGCAGCTCGCCGCGCAGACCGGCGCCGAGGTCACCTGTGTCTTCGACGGGGCCGAACTGGCCGCGCCGGTGCTGCTCGCGCCGCCGCGCGGGGTGCGGGTGCTGTTCTCCAAACCGGGCGTCACCGCCGACGAGTTGATCCGTCAGCTGGTGCGCGCCGAGCCGCCGGGCCGGCCCGTCATCGTCGCGTCGACCGACCGCGAGGTGGCCGACGGCATCGCGAAGGCGGGCGCGCGGCCCGTCGCTTCTGCGGTACTCCTCAAGCGACTGTCGTGAAGGTCAACGTACAGGTTTAATGCCGGAATTGACCGAACCGTCACGCAACGTAGCGTCAATCAGCCATCACTGCATGTTGGTTATGTGCAAAGAATGCTTTGAGTGACAGCATTTTTTCGTGTGAGGATTTGAACTGATCACAGAAACATCACTAGGGTCAGGCCTCGAACCTCCGAACGGGTGATCACTCAATAGAAGGAGCTCGACTCCGTGGCGTCCCATCGTCGACCGAAGCAGCCGAGCCGCACGCGTGTGACTGTGCTGACCACCGCAGCCGCAGCCGCCGTTGCCTTCAGCGCTCAGGCCGCCAATGCCGCGCCGAGCGAGAAGCCCAGCAAGGACGAGGTCAAGGCGAAGGTCGACGCCCTCTACGAGCAGGCCGAGCAGGCCACCGAGAAGCTCGACGGCGCCCAGGAGAAGCAGGAGAAGCTCCAGAAGGAGATCTCCACCATCCAGGACAACGTCGCCCGCGGCCAGGAGGAGCTCAACAAGCTCCGGGACGGCCTCGGCACGATGGCGAGCGCCCAGTACCGCACCGGGGGCATCGACCCCTCGATCCAGCTGTTCCTGTCCTCGAACCCGGACGACTACCTCGACAAGGCGTCCACGATGGACCAGTTGAGCAGTCAGCAGGTCGAGGCGCTCACGAAGATCCAGGGCAAGCAGCGCGAACTCGCCCAGGAGCGCGCGGAGGCGAGCAGCAAGCTCAAGGACCTCTCCGCCACCCGCACCGAGCTCAAGAAGAAGAAGGACGAGGTCAAGGCGAAGCTGGCCTCGGCCCAGAAGCTGCTCAACACCCTGACGGCGGCGGAGAAGGCGTCCCTCGCCCAGGAGCAGGCCCAGGCCGCCAACCGTTCCAGCTCGCGGGTGAACCTCGGCAGCACCGGTTCCGCCTCCGGCCGCGCCGCCGCCGCCTTCGCCGCCGCCCAGTCCGTGATCGGCTCGCCGTACGTCTACGGCGCCTCCGGCCCGTCCTCCTTCGACTGCTCCGGCCTCACCTCCTGGGCCTACGCGCAGGCGGGTGTCTCCATACCCCGGACGTCGGAGGCGCAGGCCAACTACGGCACCCGCATCTCCAGCGAGAGCGACCTGAAGGTCGGCGACCTCGTCATCTTCTACGGCGACTACCACCATGTCGGCCTCTACGCAGGCAATGGCCAGGTGCTGCACGCCCCGCACACCGGTGCCGTGGTCCGCTACGAATCGATCGGCAACATGCCCTTCCAGTTCGGCGTCCGGGTCTGATTCCGTCCCCTCCCGGACCGCCCGAACGGGCGAATTGCGACACACCAGGCTGACCCCGCGCCCCGCCGATGACCTGCGTCATAGGCGGGGCGTCACGTTGTGTGCCTGCGGCGGTCTTTGGCCCGCACCCCTTCACAGAGCTACTGTCTGGCGCGTTTCCCCGCACTGGGGAAGCGGTCCGTGTCCGCCAGCGGAAGGAGTGCGACTCCCCGTGGGATCCCGTCGCCGCCCTGCACCGTCCGGGTTCGACCGAGGCGCCAGCGCCGCGGTCTGCGTCTTGAGCGCGGCCGCCGCCGCTCTCGGCGCCCTGCCGGCCACCTCCGCCGTGGCCGCGCCGCACGACGACTCCAAGGCCGAGGTGGACCGGCTCTACCAGGAGGCGGAGCGGGCGACCGAGGCCTACGACAAGGCCGACGAGAGCGCCGGGCAGCTGCACCGGCAGGTGAGTAACGCCCAGGACCGCATCGCCCGGCAGCAGCAGCGCATCAACACCATGCGGGACGCGCTGGGTTCACTCGCCGGCGCCCAGTACCGCTCCGGCGGCATCGACCCCACCGTCGCGCTGCTGTTCTCCGACGACCCGGCCGACTACCTCGACAAGGCCTCCGTCCTCGACCGCATCACCACCCAGCAGGCGGGCCAGCTCAAGGACCTCCAGGAGGCCATGCGCGAACTCGCCCAGGAACGCACCGAGGCCGCCGGACACCTCGCGGAACTGGAGCGCAGCCGCAAGGCCGTCGCCACCCACAAGAAGACCGTGGAACGGAAACTCGCCAAGGCCCGGCAACTCCTCAACCAGATGCCGCTCGCCGAGCGCGCCTCCTTCGACCGGGCCTCCCGCTCCACCCGCGAGGACATCCCCGACCTCGGCGCCGGCGTCCCCTCCTCGGGCCGCGCGGCCGCCGCCGTGGCCGCCGCCCGCTCCGCCCTGGGCAAGCCGTACATCTGGGGCGCCAACGGCCCCGGCGGCTTCGACTGCTCCGGCCTGATGCAGTGGTCGTACGCCCACGCGGGCGTCCACCTCCCGCGCACCTCGCAGGAACAGCGCTACGCCGGCCACCGGATCCCGCTCTCCCAGGCCCAGCCCGGCGACCTGGTCGTCTACCGCTCCGACGCCAGCCATGTCGGCATGTACGTGGGCAACGGCCAGGTCATCCACGCCCCCTACCCCGGCGCGCCGGTGCGCTACGACCCGGTCGGCATGATGCCCATCTCGTCGGTCACGAGGGTCTGAACCCGCCCGAAAGGGTCGTACGATCGGGAAGTGACTGGTCGTAGGCGGGCGTCGCGCTCCGGAGTGCTCGCGCTGTGTCTGCTGCTCGTCTCGCTGGTGGCGTGCGGCGGGCAGCCGGCGGCGAACAGCGCGAAGGCGGAGGTCCAGGGCCTCCTCGACCGTCAGTCCGCGGCGGTCCTGCACCACGACGAGACGGCGTACACGAGGACCGGAGCGCGCACGGCGTACGAGAACCTGAGCGCCGTCCCCTTCGCCTCCTGGTCGTACCGCCTGACCGCCCTGCACCGCAGCGGCGCCACCGCGACCGCCGACGCCGAACTGAGCTACAAGGTCAAGGGCTACGACACCTCACCCGTCACCGTCGCCCGCACCCTCACGCTCCGCCTCACCGCCGACGCGCAGTGGTACGTCGCCGCGGACGAGCCCGCGAAGAAGTCCGGCCAGCAGCTGTGGGACCAGGGGAAGGTGAGCGTCGTCAACGGCGCGCACAGCCTGGTCATGGGCGTCGGCCAGGACGCTGCCGTCCTCCGCGACTACCGCTCCCTCGCCGACCACGCCGTACCGGCCGTGTCGGCCGCGTGGGGCACGGACTGGACCCGGCACGTCGTCGTGCTCGTCCCCGGCTCCCTGGACGGCATGGCGGGCCTCCTGGGATCACCGGCGGCCTCCTACCGGGGCATCGCCGCGGTGACGACGGGCGAGGCGGGCGGCTCGGGCAACGCGCCCGCGGACCGGATCATCGTCAACCCGGAGGCGTACGCGCTCCTGGGTTCGGTGGGCAAGCAGGTGGTCCTGACCCACGAGACGACCCATGTGGCGACCCGAGCCCACACCACCTCCGCCACCCCCCTCTGGCTCTCGGAGGGCTACGCCGACTGGATCGGCTACCGAGGCACCGGCCGCACCCCCACCCAGGCCGCCCCGGAGCTCTACCGCGCGGTCGAGGACGGCGACCTCCCGACCGCCCTCCCCACCGACAAGGACTTCGGCTTCAACAGCGAGCCGACGAAGCTCGCGCAGGCGTACGAGGGCGGTTGGATGGCCTGCCGGATGATCGAGGGCCGGTGGGGGGCCGACCAACTGGGCAAGTTCTACAGGGCTGTTGGCGCCCACAAGAAGCGGTCGGGGGCGGTGGAGGACGCGTTGAAGAGCGTCCTCGGGGTGACGCTGGGGGACTTCACCGCGGAGTGGCGGGACTATCTGAAGGGTCAACTCGCCTGATCTGAAGGGGCCTTGACTCAGGACGACGCCGAAGTCGCCTTCGACCGGGTCGCCTGAGCGGGCAGCGGCGGTACGTCAGCCCAGGTGACCGATGCCCGCCACAGCTCCCGTGCGGCGGTGAGGGCCGCTGCGATCAGCAGGCCGTTGCGGACGATCAACAGCGTCACGCCGAGGCCGTCGCTGGCGACCACGTGGGCGAACCAGATCGGGAACTCCAGGACCGTGACGAAGGCCGCTGCCAGGACCAGGGCTACCGGGAGCCGCATACGGCTGGCGCGGAAGCAGGAGCAGACGGCTGCGAGGCCGATCAGCCAGACGACGTACTGGGGGCTGATCACCCGGCTGGTGACCGTGAACATCAGGACCGCGACGAAGGCCGCGTCCGCGAGGGTGTGGGGGTGGAAGCGGGCCGCCATCAGGCGCCAGAGCACGATCCAGCCGAAGGCCATCGCGGTGAGGCCCAGGGCGGCCGTGCTGACCCAGTTGACGTACGGGCCGACGAACTCCACCGAGCCGTAGTTCAGGAGGACTTGGCCCGGCCAGCCGAAGTGCCGGGCCACGTGGAAGACGAGGGAGCCCAGGGACTCCACCTCCGTGCCGCGGTTGCGCTGGAAGTTCAGGAAGGCGAACGCGCCCGGCATCGACACCGCGAAGAGGCTCGCGATCACCACTGCCGTCACCGCCGCCGCTCCCCACGCCCGGCGCTTGACCGCGCCCAGCAGGAGCAGCGCCGGCCAGACCTTGAGGAGTGCTCCGAAGCCGGCCAGCGCGCCCATCACGCGGGGGTGGCGGGTGCCCGCGAGCAGGGCGGCCACGGCGACCGCGGTCACCATCACGTCGTAGCGCGCGTACACGGTCGGGCCCAGCAGCGGGACGCCCGCGGTCCAGACCCAGGCGCCGCGGAGGGTGCGGCCGGGGCGCAGGCCCGTGTACAGGAGCAGGGCCAGGACGGTCAGGTCGGCGAGGAAGGCTAGGACGAAGAACGCCGAGGCGTAGTCCAGGAAGCCGAGCAGGGCGGGGGAGAGGATCGGGAGGGCGGCGGCGGGCGGGTACTGCCAGGTGACGTCGTCCAGCGGGAAGCCGCCGTGGCGGAGCGTCTCGTACCAGCCCTGGTAGATCACCGAGACGTCGCTGGTGACGTCCGGGCCCGGGAACACGAGCACCTTGAAGACGAACAGCAGGAGGACGACTCTGGTCAGGCCCCAGGTTCCCAGCAGCGGCGCCAGCCGCCGTCCCGCGCCCGCGATCTCCACCTGAGCCCCTGTTCCGTGCCGTGCCGTGTCGTGCCTGCCGATGTGGGGCACATGTTCTCCCGATCTGCTGTGCGATGGCCATGAAGCGCGGCCGTGCGGCCCTGTGAGTCGTCGTCCGGTAGGGCCGGTAGGGTCTGCCGCGTGCGCAAGACCCTGATCGTGACCAATGACTTTCCGCCCCGGCCCGGTGGCATCCAGGCGTTCCTGCACAACATGGCGCTACGGCTGGACCCGGAGCGGCTCGTGGTCTACGCCTCGACCTGGAAGCGCGGGCGGGAGGGCGCCGAGGCGACGGCCGCGTTCGACGCCGAGCAGCCGTTCACCGTCGTACGGGACGCCACGACCATGCTGCTGCCGACGCCCGCCGCGACCCGCCGGGCCGTGGGGCTGCTGCGTGAACACGGGTGTACGGCGGTGTGGTTCGGGGCGGCGGCGCCGCTCGGGCTGATGGCGCCGGCGTTGCGGAAGGCGGGCGCGGAACGGCTGGTGGCCACGACCCACGGTCACGAGGCCGGGTGGGCCCAGCTTCCCGCCTCCCGCCAACTCCTGCACCGCATCGGGGAGTCCACCGACACGGTCACCTACCTCGGGGAGTACACGCGCTCGCGCATCGCCGCCGCGCTGAGTCCGGAGGCGGCCGCGCGGATGGTCCAACTCCCGCCCGGCGTGGACGAGAAGGTCTTCCATCCCGGGTCGGGTGGAGCGGAGGTCCGGGCGCGGCTCGGGTTGACCGACCGGCCGGTGGTGGTCTGCGTCTCGCGGCTGGTGCCGCGCAAGGGGCAGGACACGTTGATCCTTGCGATGCCGCGCATCCTGGCCCGCGAGCCGGAGGCCGTGCTGCTGATCGTGGGGGGCGGTCCTTACGAGAAGGACCTGCGGCGGCTTGTGCGGGAGACGGGTGTGAGCGACTCCGTCCGCTTCACGGGCGCCGTGCCCTGGTCGGAACTGCCCGCCCACTACGGCGCCGGTGACGTCTTCGCGATGCCCTGCCGTACACGGCGCGGGGGTCTCGACGTGGAGGGGCTCGGCATCGTCTACCTGGAGGCGTCCGCCACGGGGCTGCCCGTCGTCGCCGGGGACTCCGGGGGCGCGCCCGACGCGGTCCTCGACGGGGAGACCGGCTGGGTCGTCCGGGGCGGCTCCCCGGAGGACGCCGCCGACCGCATCCTCGCGCTGCTCGCCGACCCGGAGCTCCGTCAGAACATGGGGGAGCGGGGGCGGCAGTGGGTGGAGGAGCGGTGGCGGTGGGATCTCCTTGCGGAGAGGTTGAGGGCGTTGCTGTAGGGGCGCCATCTGGGGTGCCGGGTGCGGTTGTCGGGCGGGCGCGGGGTGGTGGGGGCTGGTCGCGCAGTTCCTCGCGCCCCTTAGGAGGCGGGCGGTTGCGGCTGTTTGCGGTGCGGGGTGTGGCCGAACCGAGCGAACCCCGGCTCGCCCGAGTGGCGGGGGCGGTGGACCCTGGGCAACCCCCTGCTTTCCGGGGCGGGACCGTGACGCCGGCGACTCTGCAACGGTCGCACGCGGAACCCCCTGCTTTTAGGGGCGCGGGGAACTGCGCGACCAGCCCCCACCGACCCGCACCCGCCCGACCACCGCACCCGGCACCCACCCACAGCGCCCCAAAACCGGCGCAGCCCCTTGGCGGAACCCAATAATCCGCACATGCTGCGCGCATGACAGCAAAACTGACGCAGCATCAGCTGACGAGACGTCAAATCCTGGGCATGATCGCCCTCCAGACCGCCGCCACCGCCGGTCTCACCCGTATCGGTCTGCAGTCCGCGCAGGCCGTCGAACCCGCCGCCGTCCAGACCGCCCCCGCGATCGTCGTCGGGTCCGGCTACGGCGGCGCGGTCGCCGCCCTCCGCCTGGGCCAGGCCGGCGTCACCACCGTGGTCCTGGAGATGGGCAGGCTGTGGAACACGGCCGGTGCCGACGGCAAGATCTTCTGCAACACCGCCAACCCGGACCAGCGCTCGATGTGGTTCAAGACCCGCACAGAGGCCCCGCTCGCGAGCTTCCTCTGGCTGGACGTCGTCAACAAGGACATCACCGCGTACCCGGGCGTCCTGGACCGCGTGCACTACGACGCCATGTCCGTGTACGTGGGACGCGGGGTCGGCGGCGGCTCGCTGGTCAACGGCGGCATGGCGGTCACCCCGCGCCAGTCGTACTTCACCGAGCAGTTCCCCGCCGTGGACGCCACCGCGATGTACAACACGTACTTCCCGCGCGCCCGCACCATGCTCGGCGTCAACACCGTCGACCCGACGTGGTTCGAGTCGACCGAGTGGTACCAGTTCACCCGCACCTCACGGAAGGCGGCCACGAACACCGGCCTGACGACCACCTTCGTGCCCAACGTCTACGACTTCGGCTACATGCAGAAGGAGGCGGCCGGCACCGCCACCAAGTCCGCGCTCGCCCAGGAGGTCATCTACGGCAACAACTACGGCAAGAAGAGCCTCGACAAGACCTACCTCGCCTCGGCGCTGGGCACCGGCAAGGTCACCATCCACACCATGGAGAAGGTGACCGGGGTCAGCCGCGCGAGCGACGGGTCGTACGTCCTGAGCGTGAACCGGATCGACGACACCGGCGCGGTCGTCGAGACCAAGCAGTACAGCTGCACCTATCTGTTCCTCGGCGGCGGCAGCCTCGGCACCACCGAACTCCTCGTCCGGGCAAGGGACACGGGCACCCTGCCCGCGCTCAACTCCACGGTCGGGGCGGGCTGGGGACCCAACGGCAACACCATGGTCGGCCGCGCCAACCACATCTGGGACACGACCGGCGCCAACCAGGCGACGATGCCGGTGATGGGCATCGACGACTGGGCCAACACCGACAACCCGGTCTTCGCGGAGATCGCTCCGCTGCCCATCGGCTTCGAGACCTGGGTGAGCCTCTATCTGGCGATCACCAAGAACCCCCAACGGGCCTCGTTCACCTACGACTCGGCGAGCGGCACGGTGAAGCTGGGCTGGACCGCGGCGCAGAGCGCGGTCTCGGTCGCGATGGCCAAGAAGCTGTTCGACCGGATCAACTCGGCCAACGCGACGATCTACCGCTCCGACCTGTTCGGCACGCCCAGCAAGGTGTTCGCGGACGACTTCTGCTACCACCCGCTGGGCGGCTGTGTGCTGGGCAACGCGACCGACAACTACGGCCGGGTGAAGGGGTATTCGAAGCTGTACATCACGGACGGTTCGCTGGTGCCCGGCAACATCGGCGTGAACCCGTTCGTCACCATCACCGCGCTCGCCGAACGCACGCTGGAACGGGTCCTCGCCGAGGACTTCTGAGCACCCACCGGATGCCCCGACCACCCCTCTACTTCTGGTAGATGGCCTCGATCTCGTCCGCGTAGTCCTTGGCCACCACATTGCGCTTGAGCTTCAGGGACGGCGTCAGGTGGCCCGACTCCTCCGTGAACTGGGAGGACAGAATGCGGAACTTCCGCACCGATTCCGCCTTCGACACCGCGGCGTTGCCGTCGTCGACCGCGTCCTGGATCGCCCGCACCAGGTCCGGGTCGTCACGCAGCGACGCCGCGGTGGAACCCGCCGGTTTGCCGTGCTCGGCGGCCCAGCGGCCCAGGAACTCGTCGTCGACCGTGATCAGCGCGCCCACGAAGGGCCGCCCGTCGCCGACGACCATGCACTCCGCGACCAGCGCGTGCGCGCGGATGCGGTCCTCGATCACGGCCGGGGCGACGTTCTTGCCGCCCGCGGTGACGATGATCTCCTTCTTGCGGCCCGTGATGCTGAGGTAGCCGTCCTCGTCGAGGGTGCCGATGTCGCCGGTGTGGAACCAGCCGTCGGCGAGCGCCTCGGCCGTAGCCGCTTCGTTGTTCCAGTAACCCTTGAACAGGTGCTCGCCGTGCAGCAGCACCTCGCCGTCGTCCGCGATGCGCACGACCGAGCCGGGCAGCGGCTGGCCGACCGTGCCGATCTTCGTCCGGTCCCAGGGGTTGAACGCGGTGGCCGCGCAGGACTCGGTCAGGCCGTAGCCCTCCAGGACCGTGAAGCCGATGCCGCGGAAGAAGTGCCCGAGCCGCTCGCCCAGCGGGGCGCCGCCGGAGATCGCGTACTCGCCCTTGCCGCCGAGCACCGCGCGCAGCTTGCTGTAGACGAGCTTGTCGAAGGTCTTGTACTTGATCTTCAGACCGAGCGACGGACCCGACGGGGTGTCCAGCGCGCGGCTGTACGCGATCGCGGTGTCGGCCGCCTTGTCGAAGATCTTGCCCTTGCCGTCCGCCTGCGCCTTGGCACGCGCCGAGTTGTAGACCTTCTCGAAGACGCGCGGCACACCGAGGATCAACGTCGGCCGGAACGAGGCGAGTTCATCGGTGAGGTTCTTGATGTCCGGGACCAGGCCCAGCTTGATCGGCGCCATCATCGGCGCGATCTGCACCAGCCGCCCGAAGACGTGCGCGAGCGGCAGGAACAGCAGCACCGAGCACTCGCCGGTGCGGAACAGCGGGCGCAGCCGCTCGACGATGTTGCCGCACTCCGCGAAGAAGCTGCGGTGGGTGAGCACACAGCCCTTGGGCCGCCCGGTGGTGCCACTCGTGTACACGATGGTCGCCGGGTCGTCGGCCTTCGCCAGCGAGCTGCGCTTCTCGACGGTCGCGTCGGTGACGTCCTTGCCCGCGCGGTCCAGCTCGTCGATCGCGCCGGCGTCGATCTGCCAGACGTGCTTGAGCGCGGGCAGCTGCGCCCGCACCGACTCGACGGTGGCCGCGTGCCCGTCCTGCTCGACGATGACGGCGGTGGCGCCCGAGTCGCTCAGGATCCACTGCACCTGCTCCGGCGAGCTGGTCTCGTACACCGGCACGGTGATCGCGCCCGCGCACCAGATCGCGAAGTCGAGCAGCGTCCACTCGTACCGCGTGCGGGACATCAGGCCGACCCGGTCGCCGGGCTGGACGCCGGAGGCGATGAGCCCCTTGGCGGCGGCGTGCACCTCGGCGAGGAAGACCGTGGCGGTCACGTCCTGCCAGCCGCCGTTCGCCTTGCGGGCGATCACGGCGACATCTGGGTGCTGCGCGGCGTTTCTGCGGACGATGTCGGTCAGATTGCCGTCCGCGGGGACCTCGTACAAAGCCGGAAGGCTGAACTCGCGCAAGACTGCTGCTCCTCATAGGGCGCCGGCGCCACGACGTTGTGTGATGCGACGGTCCGGTCCACGGCTCGGGCAGGTGCGTCAGGACCCGGTGGTTGAAATCCTGAGCACGACTGGACTGCCCGGACGTTACCCGCCGGTATGGGTCCTACGACAGGGGGGTCCGGCGAGATGTTCGCTGCGTCACACAGATTGGTGTTTCCTCGCGCACAGTAGTCCACGCCTTTCTTAACTGGCCAGTAACCGCAAGGTCCGCCGCCACTGTTCACGTTTGCCGCACACGCCTACGCTTGATCGTCATGGCACCCACACCGGCCGGTAACTCCGGGACGCGCATCCACGTGGTCAGCGACGTGCACGGCAACGCCCGTGACCTGGCCAGATCCGCCGAGGGTGCCGATGCCCTGATCTGCCTGGGCGACCTCGTCCTCTTCCTCGACTACGCCGACCACGCGCGCGGGATCTTCCCTGAACTGTTCGGCGAGGAGAACGCCGACCGCCTGGTCGAGCTGCGCACCGCCCGCCGCTTCGAGGAGGCCCGGGAACTGGGCGCCCGCCTCTGGTCCGGCGTCGGCGGCGACCGGGCGGCCCTGATCGAGAAGGCGGTCCGCAAGCAGTACGCCGAGATGTTCGCCGCCTTCCCCACCCCGACGTACGCCACCTACGGCAACGTCGACATGCCGACCCTGTGGCCCGAGTACGCAGCCCCCGGAACGACGGTCCTCGACGGCGAACGCGTGGAGATCGGCGGCCGCACCTTCGGCTTCATCGGCGGCGGCCTGCGCACCCCCATGCGCACCCCGTACGAGATCAGCGACGAGGAGTACGCGGCGAAGATCGAGGCGGTGGGCGAGGTCGACGTCCTGTGCACGCACATCCCGCCCGAGGTCCCCGAGCTGGTCTACGACACCGTCGCGCGCCGCTTCGAACGCGGCAGCCGCGCCCTCCTGGACGCCATCCGCCGCACCAGGCCCCGCTATTCACTGTTCGGGCACGTTCACCAGCCGTTGGTGCGCAGGATGCGGATCGGGGTCACCGAGTGTGTGAACGTGGGGCACTTCGCGAGCAGCGGCAAGCCGTGGGTACTGGAGTGGTGACCTCCTCCTGACTTCCTCCTGATGTCCGCAGGTAGGGGGTGCGGTAAGGGGGTTGGCGGGGAGGTAGCCTTCACGCTGCACGCACACGCGCACGACGACGACGCCCTGCCGGTCCGCATCTGGAGGAGCCACAGCGATGGCGGAACACACCAGTTCGAGCATCACGATCGAGGCGGCACCGGCCGAAGTGATGGAAGTGATCGCCGACTTCGCCCGCTACCCGGACTGGACCGGCGAGGTGAAGGAGGCGGACGTCCTCAAGACCGACGAGCGCGGCCGCGCCCAAGAGGTCCGCCTCGTCATGGACGCCGGCGCGATCAAGGACGACCAGGTCCTCGCCTACACCTGGACCGGCGACAACGAGGTCTCCTGGACCCTCGTCAAGTCCCAGATGCTGCGCTCCCTGGACGGCTCCTACCTGCTCAAGCCTGCGGGCGCGGGCGCCACGGAGGTCACCTACCTCCTCACGGTGGACGTCAAGATCCCCATGCTGGGCATGATCAAGCGCAAGGCCGAGAAGGTCATCATCGACCGGGCGTTGGCGGGGTTGAAGAAGCGGGTGGAGTCGGGGGAGCAGTAGGGCATCTTCGCGGTGCCGGGGGCATCACTTGGTTTGTCCGGTGCCCTTCTGACACAGGCCGGTCATACGCAGCCCGTCCGGCGCTTGAGGACGAGGCCCCTTCAGGGCCGAAGCGGGGGTCTGGGGGCGGCAGCCCCCAGCAACGGCGCCCAGCCCCCACCCCCGCCGAGCGACTACCGTTCACTCATATGCGTACCATCCTGATCACCGGCCCAGGCGGCAGCGGCCGCAGCACCATCGCCGCAGCCACCGCACAAGCCGCCGCAGGCACCGGCACCCGGACACTCCTCCTCGGTGCCGACCGCGGCGACACCCTAGGCGCCGCCCTGGGCGTGGTGACGGGAGCGGCCCCCGTGGAAGCCGCCGAGAACCTCACGGCATGGCGCCCCGACGCCACGGAATCCTTCCGCGCCGACCTCACCGCCTTCCAGGACCGCGCCTCCACCGCCCTCGAACTCCTCGGCGCCGCACGCCTGGACGCGGAAGAACTGACCCCCCTCCCCGGCGCCGAGGAACTGGCCCTCCTCCGGGCCCTCAGGGACGCGGCCCTGTCCGAGGCCTACGACCTCCTCGTCGTAGACCTCCCACCCACCCCCCACGCGCTCGCGCTCCTCGCCCTCCCCGAGGAGCTCCGCCGCTACCTCCGCCGCCTCCTCCCCGCGGAGCGCCAGGCGGCCCGCGCCCTCCGCCCGGTCCTCGGCCGCCTCGCCGGCGTCCCGATGCCGTCCGAGTGGCTCTACGACACGGCCGGCCGCTGGGACGTGGAACTGGCCGCCGTGGAAGCCGTCCTCGCCGACCGCCACACCTCCGTACGACTGGTGGCGGAGCCAGGACCGGCCGGCGCCGATGCCGTCCGCGCGGCCGGGCTCGCGCTCGCCCTGCGCGGCCTGCGCCCCGACGTGCTGGTCGCCAACCGGGTGCTGCCCGAGTCCGTCGAGGACACCTGGCTGGCCGGCCTCAACGCCCAGCAGCGCAAGACCCTGGACGAGTGGCAGGGGACGTACGACGTCCGGCACGTCCCGCACCTCGGCCACGACCCGCGCGGCACCGACGACCTCGCCGCGCTCGCCGTGCCCGGTGCCGACGCGGCCGGTTCCGCGGTCGAGTGGCCGGTGACCGACCGGCTGGCCGAGGACGGTGTGCTGGTCTGGGGCATTCCGCTGCCCGGCGCGATACGGGACGAGCTGGACCTGGTCCGGCGCGGCGACGAACTCGTCGTCACCGTCGGCCGGTTCCGCCGGATCGTGCCGCTGCCGTCGGCCCTGCGCCGCTGCACCGTGGCCGGCGCGGCCCTGCGCGAGGGCGAACTGCGCATCCGGTTCGCCCCCGACCCTGACCTGTGGCCGCAGGGAAGGTGAGTATTGGTGGGTGCGGAGCCGTGAAGCACGTACGCCCATTCGGGTAACGTCGTAGAGACGAACCGTAGTCAGGAGTCCGTCATGAGCGAAGAGCTCCCCCCGTCCGACGCCCGCAAGGACGAGGCGCTCGACGAGGTGCGGGCGACCGACGCCGACGCCTGGGCGACGGCGGCCGCCGAAGACCTCGCGGCGGAGAAGGCCCGCCGCCGCACCCAGTACGGCCAGCCGCCGGTCTCGGCCGCCGAGGAACTGCGCAAGCTCGTCGACACCGTCGCGGACAAGCTGTCCGGCCTCCAGTCCCCGCTGCTCGGCCAGGTCGCCGGACCGGCCGCCCAGCAGGTGGTGAAGCAGGTCGTCCAGCAGGCCAAGGCCGCCGTCGAGCCCGTCATCGAACGCAACCCGGACGTCTTCGACCACCTCGCGGCGGCCGGCAACGAACTCCTCGCCGCGTACCGCTCCGCGGTCCAGGCCCAGGAGCAGCGCTGGACGGCCCGGGACAGCGAGCTGAAGGACCTGAAGAACGACCGCCGCGACCGGGGGGACGACTCCGGCCCGGGGGAGCGCATCGACCTGGACTAGACGGACTGGAGGGTCTATAGGCCCCTGAGGACCTGCTGGCGGACGCGCGTCCGCCCGGTCGGCT
This sequence comes from Streptomyces sp. N50, assembly GCF_033335955.1. Taxonomy (GTDB): domain Bacteria; phylum Actinomycetota; class Actinomycetes; order Streptomycetales; family Streptomycetaceae; genus Streptomyces. The sequence continues at coordinate 2,183,040 of NZ_CP137549.1, read as the reverse complement.
CTGGTGCGCGCTTCCCTCACCGCCACCAGAGCCCGCCAGGGCCGCCCAGCGGGCGAACGGCGCGATTCCGACGGCAGGCGCTCGGGTACGGTGGGCCGTAGCGGGGCTCGACCGAAACTGAGGGATTCATGGGACTCACCATCGGCGTCGATATCGGCGGCACCAAGATCGCGGCCGGGGTGGTCGACGAGGAAGGCAACATCCTCTCGACCCACAAGGTGCCGACCCCGGGCACGGCCGAGGGCATCGTGGACGCCATCGCCGCCGCGGTCGACGGGGCGCGCGCCGGGCACGAGATCGTCGGCGTGGGCATCGGTGCCGCCGGATACGTCAACCGTCAGCGCTCCACGGTCTACTTCGCGCCGAACATCGACTGGCGCCAGGAGCCGCTGAAGGAGAAGGTCGAGGCCCGCGTGGGCCTCCCCGTCGTCGTGGAGAACGACGCGAACGCCGCGGCCTGGGGCGAGTACAAGTTCGGCGCCGGCAAGGGCCACCGCAACGTCATCTGCATCACGCTCGGCACCGGCCTCGGCGGCGGCATCATCATCGGCAACAAGCTGCGCCGCGGGCACTTCGGGGTGGCCGCCGAGTTCGGCCACATCCGCATGGTGCCGGACGGCCTGCTGTGCGGCTGCGGCTCACAGGGCTGCTGGGAGCAGTACGCGTCGGGCCGCGCGCTCGTGCGCTACGCCAAGCAGCGCGCGAACGCGACCCCCGAGTCCGCGGAGGTGCTCCTCTCGCTCGGCGACGGCACCCCCGAGGGCATCGAGGGCAAGCACATCTCCATGGCCGCCCGGCAGGGCGACCCGGTGGCCGTCGACTCCTACCGCGAGTTGGCCCGCTGGGCCGGCGCGGGCCTCGCCGACCTCGCCTCCCTCTTCGACCCCTCCGCCTTCATCGTCGGCGGCGGCCTCTCGGACGAGGGCGAGCTCGTCCTGGACCCGATCCGCAAGTCCTACAAACGCTGGCTGGTAGGCGGCAACTGGCGCCCGGTCGCCGACGTGATCGCGGCCCAGCTCGGCAACAAGGCGGGCATGGTCGGCGCGGCGGACCTGGCCAGGGAACCGGACCCGATCATGTAGGCCTACGGCGACTGTGCCCACCCAAGGGGCGCGGGGAACGGCGCGACCAGCCACGCACGACCGGCAGCCGCCCACGAACCTCGCCCCCCGGCATTTGCTTTTAGGGGCGCGGGGAACGGCGCGACCAGCCACATCGGACCGGCAGTCGCCCACGTACCCCGCGCCCCGAGCTGTTCGGCGTAGATTGATCCACATGGCGCCGCTCCCCAACTCCCGCACCGAACCCGACGGTTCGGCAGTCATCCGCGTCCTGAGCTACAACATCCGCTCGATGCGCGACGACACAGCCGCCCTGGCCCGCGTCATCAAGGCCTGCGCTCCGGACCTCGTCCTGATCCAGGAGGCCCCCCTCTTCTTCCGCTGGCGCAAGAAGCTGGCCCGCCTGGCCTCGGCATCAGACCTGGTCGTCCTCTCCGGCGGAGGCACCGCGGCCGGCCCGGCGCTGCTGTGCTCACTCCGGGCCACGGTCGAGCGCACGGAGGACGTACTCCTGCCCCTGACCCCCGGCCAGCACCGACGAGGCTTCGCCACCGCGGTCGTACGCATCGGCGGCGTCCGCCTGGGCGTCCTCAGCTGTCACCTCAGCCTCCACCAGGACGAACGCTACGAACAGGCCGGCATGCTGCTCGACCGGCTGGCCGGCATGGGCGTGGACCACGTGATCGCGGGCGGCGACCTCAACGACCGCCCCGACGGCCGGACTTTCGGCCGCCTGGCCAAGGAACTCCAGGACTGCTGGGCCACCGCCCCCTGGGGCGACGAGAACACCTGGACCCCCGGCAACCCCTTCCAGCGCATCGACGCGATCTTCGCCACGCCCGGCATCGAGGTGCTGGGCTGCGGGGTGCCCTCGGCCCAACCAGGAGTCACGGAGACGGACTTGAGGGCGGCCACCGACCACTTCCCGGTGCTGGCCGCCCTCAGAATCCCCGCAAGCTCAGGGAACCAGACGAGCTGGACGAACCGGACGAGCTAGACGAACTGGGCGGACTAGACGACCGCACCCCGCCCCGGGTCGTCCCCGTCCTCCTCGTCCGTCCGCATCCGCATCACCAGCGTGCCGAACCCGCCCAGGAACCCGCCGATCCCGATGGTCGCCAGCCACCAGGTCATGTCCCAGCTGAGCAGCACCGCCAGCAGCAACAGGATCGGCCCGCCGATCACCCCTAGCCAGGCGAACTTGGCGGTCGTATCGGCATCAGGCAGCGGCGGCGGCTCCGGCGGTACGAAGTGGCCCTCGTCGTCCTCGTCGAAGTCCTCCTCGGAGGAGTCCGGCGAGGTGTAGTCGCGGGGTCCGCCGACACCGGGCGCGAAGGACACCGAGCTGCCCAGCGGCTTGGCGGGCGCGGGCGGCTCCTCGGTGCCCTTGTCCTTGCCGGTGCCGCTGTCCTTGCCGGTGCCTTTGTCGGGCTCCTTGGCCTTCGGCTTCTCGTCGTTCTTCTCGGGATCGAGCAGCGCGAGATCCTCGATCGACTTGAACGGCTTGGCGCCCGGCGGATCCTTGGGCTCCTCGCCGTACCCGGCGACGATCGCGGCCCACGCGGCCTCCTCGTCGAACGGGACGCCCTGCTCGTCCGGTTCGAGGCCCTCGCGGTCGGAGTCGTGCTCAGCCACCTGTGGCCGTCCCTTCCTGCTCGCTCACCCGGCCCGTGTCGGACGCCTGCTTGCCGACACTGGGTGCGAGCCGGCCGATGAACGCGAAGCTCTCCTCGAAAATCCGGTCCGCGTCGTGGTCCAACGTCGCGACGTGGTAGCTCTGTTCCAGCAGGATCTCCGTCACGTCGGCCGAGGAAACCCGGCTGAGCACACGAGCCGAGTCGGCCGGCGGAACCACGTGGTCCTGCGCGCTGTGCAGCAGCAGGAGCGGCTGGGTGACCTGCGGGAGCTCGCTGTCGACCAGCCGGAAGAAAATACGCAGGGAGTGCGCGGAGTGCAGCGGCACCTTGTCGTACCCGACCTCCTCGCTGCCCTCCTTCGCGATGTCGCTGGCGATGCCCGGCGCCGTACGCACCAGATGGCGGGCCACCGGAAGGGCGTGTGCCGCGAGGCCGTGCACCTTGATGCCGGGGTTGACGACCACGACACCGCTGATGTCGTCGCCGTGCTTCGCGGCCAGCCGCAGGGCCAGCGCGCCGCCCATGGACAGGCCCGCGACGAAGACCTGCGAGCAGCGCTCGCGCAGGGCGCGCAGCTCGCGGTCCACCTCCGCGTACCAGTCCTGCCAGCCGGTGAGCTGCATGTCCTCCCAGCGCGTGCCGTGCCCGGGCAGCAGCGGCAGCGACACGGTGAGGCCGCGCTCGGCCAGATGCTCCGCCCAGGGGCGCAGCGACTGCGGGGAACCGGTGAAGCCGTGGCAGAGGAGCACTCCGACCTCCCCGCCCTCGTGGCGGTACGGCTCGGCTCCGGGGAGGACCGGCACCTTCGGTCTCCTGTTCATGAGAAGGGCGTGGTGGTGAGACGCGTGTTCATGAGAGGGGTCTGAACAAGTCCAGGTGCGGTTAACCGTACGCGACCGCACTGACACCGACCAGGGTCGTCGGGTCCTTTGACAGTGCTCCGGGTTAAGGTCTGATCGACGGATACGGGAGGCACTCGCTTGTTGTACGGCACGATGAAGGTCGCCATCGGGGGACCGCTGAAGGTCGCCTTCCGACCCTGGGTGGAGGGCCTGGAGAACATTCCGGACGACGGCGCCGCCATTCTGGCGAGCAATCACCTCTCGTTCTCGGACTCGTTCTTCCTGCCCGCGGTGCTGGACCGCAAGGTCACCTTCATCGCGAAGGCCGAGTACTTCACGACCCCCGGGGTGAAGGGCAAGCTCACGGCCGCGTTCTTCAAGGGCGCGGGCCAGCTCCCGGTGGACCGCTCCGGTGCGCGCGGGGCGGGCGAGGCCGCGATCAAGGCCGGGATCGACGTCCTGGAGCGCGGTGAACTGTTCGGTATCTATCCGGAGGGCACGCGCTCCCCGGACGGTCGCCTCTACCGGGGCAAGCCCGGCGGCCTCGCGCGCGTGGCGCTCGCCAGCGGCGCCCCGGTCATCCCGGTCGCGATGATCGACACGGAGAAGATCCAGCCGCCGGGGAAGGTGATGCCGAAGCTGATGCGCCCCGGCATCCGGATCGGCAAGCCGCTCGACTTCAGCCGGTACAACGGCATGGAGCACGACCGCTTCGTCCTCCGCGCGGTGACCGACGAGGTCATGTACGAGATCATGAAGCTCTCCGGCCAGGAGTACGTCGACATCTACGCGACCGCCGCCAAGCGGCAGATCGCGGAGGCGGCGAAGGCCGACAAGGAAGCGGACAAGGCGGCCAAGGCCGCGCTCGCGCAGACGGAGAAGGAACAGACCAGCCCCTAGGCGGGCCGGAGTCTGTGTCGGGGGTGGGGGAGACCGTGGCCAAGCAGAAGACCGTGGCCAAGCGGGTACGCGTCGTCAGGATGTCCGTCGAGCAACCGCTCTGGCGCGCCCTGAGCGGCTACCGCGTGCTGACCATGCTGTACGCGATCGGGCTGTTCGCCTCCGCCTACGACGAGTTCGACCGCCCCGGCATCGCCATCGCCTTCTACGTCGTCCTGTTCGTCTGGACGCTCGCCACCCTGCCCCGGGTGCAGAGCGCGGTCGCCTGCACCAAGCGCTTCCTCGCCGTCGACCTCGCGATCGCGCTGACCGGCATCGTCCTCACCCCGCTCGCGGCCGACGACCACCACATCTCCAGCGGCGGCCCCACCCTGCCGTCGATATGGACCGCGGGCTCGGTCCTCGCCTACGCCATCAAGGGCGGCTGGCGCTGGGCCGCGTTCGCCTCCACCCCGGTCGCCGCCGCCAACCTGATCGAGCGCGGCTCCCCGGCCCGCGACACCGTCCACAACGTGGTCCTCGTCTGGGTCGCCTCCATCGCCATCGGCTACGTCGTCGAGGTCGCCCGCGCCTCCGAGCGCACCCTCGCCCGCGCCCTGGAGATCGAGGCCACCACCCGGGAACGGGAGCGCCTCGCCCGTGACATCCACGACGGCGTCCTCCAGGTGCTCGCGATGGTCCAGCGGCGCGGTGCCGTCCTCGGCGGCGAGGCCGGCGAGCTGGGCCGGATGGCGGGCGAGCAGGAGATCGCGCTGCGTACCCTGGTCTCCGGCGCCCTGGTGCCCGTGTCCCGGGTGTCGCTGGACGCGGCGGAGGGCGCGGTCGTGAGAGCCGTGGAAGAAGAAGAGGTCGACGAAGCCGACGACGGGCCGGTCGATCTGCGGGCGCTGCTCGCGCCGTATGCCGCGGCCAAGGTGAGTTTTGCCGAGCCGGGGGCTCCGGTGCCGTTGCCCGCGCCCGCGGCGAAGGAGTTGGCCGCCGCTGTCGGGGCCGCGCTGGACAATGTGCGCAGGCATGCGGGGGAGGATGCCCGGGCTTGGATCCTCGTCGAGGACGAACCCCGGGAGGTCGTCGTGACCGTACGGGACGACGGGCCCGGGATTCCCGAGGGGCGGCTCGCGCAGGCCGAGGGGGAGGGGCGGCTCGGGGTCGCGCTGTCGATCCGGGGGCGGTTGCGGGACCTCGGAGGGAGCGCCGAACTGGTGTCGATTCCCGGGCAGGGCACGGAAGTTGAGCTGAAGGTACCGAAAGCGCGGGGGAAGGCGGGGACACGATGAGTGAGCAGCAGGGCCCGATCAGGGTCATGGTGGTGGACGACCACCCGATGTGGCGCGACGCCGTCGCCCGCGACCTGGCCGAGTCCGGCTTCGACGTGGTCGCCACCGCCGGTGACGGCGAACAGGCGGTACGCCGGGCCAAGGCCGCCGCCCCCGACGTCCTCGTCCTCGACCTGAACCTGCCGGCGATGCCCGGCGTCCAGGTCTGCAAGGAACTCGTCGGCGCCAACCCGGCGTTGCGCGTCCTGGTCCTCTCCGCGAGCGGCGAGCACGCCGACGTGCTGGAAGCGGTGAAGTCGGGGGCGACCGGCTATCTGCTCAAGTCGGCTTCCACGGAAGAGCTGTTGGACGCGGTGCGGCGGACCGCGGTCGGCGACCCGGTGTTCACCCCGGGCCTCGCCGGACTGGTCCTCGGCGAGTACCGCCGCCTGGCCTCCGACCCGGCACCGGCCACCGACGGCGACCAGCCCAAGGCACCCCAACTCACCGACCGCGAGACCGAAGTGCTGCGCCTGGTCGCCAAGGGCCTGAGCTACAAGCAGATCGCCGAGCGCCTCGTCATCTCGCACCGCACGGTCCAGAACCATGTCCAGAACACCCTGGGCAAGCTCCAGTTGCACAACCGGGTGGAGCTGGTCCGGTACGCCATAGAGCGCGGTCTCGACGACGCGTAGGCAGCCCGGTAGATCAACTCCCCGACAATTCACCGCACTTGATCTCGGAATTGACCTTCCCGCCCATCCCTCTGTGACCTGGATCACCATTAGCGTGGCCCTCACAGGAAACCGCGGCGAAGGGATATTTCCATGCGCGTCGGAGTACTGACCGGAGGCGGCGACTGCCCCGGACTCAACGCCGTCATCCGGGGCATCGTCCGCAAGGGCGTACAGGAGTACGGCTATGACTTCGTCGGCTACCGGGACGGCTGGCGAGGTCCGCTCGAAGGCGACACCGTCCGGCTCGACATTCCCGCCGTGCGCGGCATCCTGCCCCGCGGCGGCACCATCCTCGGCTCCTCCCGCACCAACCCGCTCAAGTTGGAGAACGGCATCCAGCGCATCAAGGCCAACCTCGCCGCGCAGGAGGTCGACGCGCTCATCGTGATCGGCGGCGAGGACACCCTCGGCGTGGCCGCGCGGCTCTGGGACGAGAGCGGCGTGCCGTGCGTCGGCGTACCGAAGACCATCGACAACGACCTGTCCGCCACCGACTACACCTTCGGCTTCGACACCGCCGTCGGCATCGCCACCGAGGCGATCGACCGGCTGCACACCACCGCCGAGTCGCACATGCGCATCCTGGTCTGCGAGGTCATGGGCCGGCACACCGGCTGGATCGCCATCCACTCCGGCCTCGCGGGTGGCGCCAACGTCATCCTCATCCCCGAGCAGCGCTTCGACGTCGACCAGGTGTGTGCCTGGATCACGTCCCGCTTCAAGGCGTCGTACGCCCCGATCGTGGTCGTCGCGGAGGGGGCCATGCCTAAGGACGGCGATGTCGTGCTGAAGGACGGGACCCTCGACTCCTTCGGGCACGTCCGGCTGTCCGGGGTGGGCGAGTGGCTGGCCAAGGAGCTGGAGAAGCGGACCGGCAAGGAGGCCCGCACCACCGTCCTCGGCCATGTCCAGCGCGGCGGCACCCCGAGCGCGTTCGACCGCTGGCTCGCCACCCGCTTCGGCCTGCACGCCATCGAGGCCGTGCGCGACGGCGACTTCGGCAAGATGGTCGCCCTGCGCGGCACGGACATCGTCCGCGTACCGATCGCGGAGGCCACGGCCCAGCTGAAGACCGTCGACCCGAAGCTGTACGAGGAGGTCGGCGTCTTCTTCGGCTGAACCGGTCGCGTCAGCTGGACCGGCACTGTGGGGTTATGAGCCTTATATTCGGCCCATAACCCCACAGAACGGGAGCGGTCGTGGAGATCCTTGCCTTCGGCGTCCAGGCCGACGAGAAGCCGCTGATCGAGCGCGCCTTCGCCGGTCACCAAGACATCCACTGCCTGAGCGTCTTCCTCGACGAGGACACCGCCCCGATCGCCGCCGGCCACGAGATCATCTCCACCAGCGTCAACGCGGACCTGAACCCCCGCGTCCTGCAGACCCTCGCCGCCGGCGGCACCCAGCTCATCGCCCAGCGCTCCACCGGCTTCAACAACATCGACCTGGACGTCGCCGAACGCCTCGGCCTCACGGTCGCCCGCGTCTCCTCCTACTCGCCGTACTCCGTCGCCGAGTTCGCCTGGACCCTCGCGATGGCGGTCAACCGCCGTATCGTCCGCGCGGCCACCCGCACCCGCGACTTCGACTTCCGCCTCGACGGCCTGATGGGACGCGACCTGCGCGGCCGCACGGTCGGCGTCCTCGGCACCGGCAAGATCGGCGAGGCGTTCACCCGGATCGCCCACGGCTTCGGCATGCGCCTGCTCGGCTGGGACGTCACCGAGAACCCGGCCTGCGTGGAACTCGGCATGGCCTACGTCCCGAAGGACCAGCTCCTCGCCGAGTCCGACCTGGTCACCCTGCACGTCCCGCTGATGCCGGCCACCCAGCGGCTCATCGACGCGGACGCCCTGAAGCTGATGAAGGACGACGCGATCCTCGTCAACTCCAGCCGCGGCGGCCTGATCGACACCGCGGCCCTCGTCGCCGAACTCCGCGAGGGCCGCTTCACGGGCGTGGGCCTCGACGTCTACGAGGCGGAGGCGGGCCTGTTCTTCCTCGACAAGTCCCTGGAGGCCGTCGACGACGACACCCTGGCCCGCCTGGTCACCTTCCCGAACGTCCTGGTCACCTCCCACCAGGCGTATTACACCGAGGACGCCGTCGGCCAGATCATCGAGGCCACCGTCCAAAACGTCCTCGACTACACGGAGGGCCGCCGCTCCGAGAACGTGCTCGTCCCGCGCAGCTGACCCACCAACTCCCGTACGACAGCGGCCCCGTTGAGCGTCAGCACCGACTCCGGGTGGAACTGGACGCCCGCGAAGCCAGGCCCCCGCAGCGCGTGCAGCTCCCCACTTGTGCTCCGGCTCAACTCCACACCATGGGCGGCCAGTTCAGCGGCGGCCTCCTCGTCACACCGGGCCACGAAGCTGTTGTAGAACCCGACGGTCTCCGCCCGCCCGAACAGATCGATCACCGTCTGCGCCCCCTGGTACGGCACCTCCTTCCGTACGATCTCCAGGCCCAGCTCCGCCGCGATCAGCTCGTGGCCGAGGCACACGCCGAGGACACCGTGCCGGTTCGCCTGGAGGACCTCGGCGGTCAGCGCGCGCAGGAACCTCATCTTCGGGTCGGCCGTGTCGGAGGGGTCACCCGGCCCGGGGCCCAGCACCACGGGTCCCTCGTGCGTGAGCACCGCCTCCCGGAGCCCCTCCTCGTCGTACCGCCGCACGGTCACATCGAGGCCGCTCGACCGCAGCACGTGCGCGAGCATCGCCGTGAAGGTGTCCTCCCCGTCGACGACCAGCGCGTGCCCGGTCAGCTCCTCGGACCGCTCCTGCATCCGCAGCCAGAAGGGGGCGAGGGACGTGCGGCGCCCGTCGAGCGCGGCACGCACGCGTGGGTCGTCGGCCAGCCGGGGCCGCGTGCCCTCGTCACGCGGCCGGGACGGTCGTACGCCCAGAGCCGCCAGCACCCCCGCCGCCTTCGCGTGGGTCTCCGCGACCTCGCTCGCCGGGTCCGAACCGCGGACCAAGGTGGCGCCGACCGGCACCCGCAGCCGCCCGCCCGGGTCGATGTCGGCGGTGCGGATGAGGATGGGGGAGTCGAGGGTCTGGGCGCCCCCGGAGTCGCGGCCGATCAGCGCGAACGCACCGGCGTAGTAGCCGCGCCCGCCGACCTCGTGCCGCTCGATGACCCGGCAGGCGTTCTGCACCGGGGACCCGGTGACGGTCGCCGCGAACATCGTCTCCTTCAGGACCTCGCGCACATCCAGCGAGGACCGGCCGCGCAACTCGTACTCGGTGTGCGCGAGATGGGCCATCTCCTTGAGCCGCGGCCCGATCACGACCCCGCCGATGTCGCCGACCGTGCACATCATCTTGAGCTCCTCGTCGACGACCATCGACAGCTCCTCGATCTCCTTGCCGTCGGCCAGGAAATCCAGCAGATGCTCGGGCGTCGGCCCCTCGGCGGGATAGCGGTACGTCCCGCTGATCGGGTTCATGACGACGGTTCCGCCGGACATCCGGACGTGCACTTCAGGGCTGGCCCCGACCAGCGTCCGCTCGCCCGTGTGCACGACGAACGTCCAGTACGCGCCCCGCTCCCCGACCAGCAGTCGCCGGAACAACGCCAGCGCCTCGGCCCTGCCGTACCCCGGGATCTCCCCTTCGTACGTCCGCCGGATGACGAAGTTGGCGCCCTCGCCGCGCCCGATCTCCTCCCGCAGCACCCGCCCGACGATCTCGCCGTAGGCCTCGTCGTCGACGTCGAAGCCACCGCCCTCGACCCGGACGTCGTGCGCGGGCAGCTGGGCCAGCGCGTCGGCGAGCGGGATCTCGTACGAATCCTCGGGCGTGAGGAAGGTCAGCGGGGTGCCGTCGTCGCGGACGTCGAAGCCGCGTTCGCGGATCTGGCGGAAGGGGATCAGGGCCAGGCCCTCGTCGGGGAGGTCGGCGAGGTGGTCGTAGGAGGCGACCGGGCCGAGCATGACCTCGATCACGTCCTGGTCGTGGCCCGGGGTGCGACGGCGCAGCAGGGCGAACGGGCGGGGATCGCGGAGCAGGGCGTCCAGATGCATGGGTCCTCGGTTCCTTCTCGTGGGGAGAGTGGAGAGGAACGGACCCCGGACACACCGAAGGCCGCCCCTCGGGCGGCCTTCGCGGAGTACTGGGAGTACGCGCAGTCAGTGGGCCGCCGGATGAGCGGTCCACCACCAGTTACGGGTCGAGTGCGCGAACATGGAGCGCACCCTACATCACGCACAGGTGAGCATCTGGGCGTCTCACCTGTCGAGCCGCAGGAAAACGACTCGACACGACCCCGTAATGTTTACTGAGTGACCGTGAACGCTGATTCCCAAGCCGTCGCCGCTCAGGCGACCTGGCGCGACCTGCCCGCGGCGCAGCAGCCTGATTACCCCGACTCCGAGGCTCTGCGCAAGGTGATTGCCGAGCTGGAGTCGTATCCTCCGCTGGTCTTCGCCGGTGAGTGTGACCAGCTGCGTGCCCGTCTGGCGGCCGTCGCCAAGGGGGAGGCGTTCCTCCTTCAGGGCGGCGACTGCGCCGAGTCCTTCGACGCCGTCGGCGCCGACCAGATCCGCGCCAAGCTGAAGACCCTGCTCCAGATGGGCGCCGTCCTCACGTACGCCGCCTCCGTGCCGGTCGTGAAGGTCGGCCGCATCGCCGGCCAGTACTCGAAGCCGCGCTCCAAGGGCACCGAGACCCGTGACGGCGTGACCCTGCCGACGTACCGCGGCGACTCGGTCAACGGCTTCGCCTTCGACGAGAAGTCCCGCGTCCCGGACCCCGAGCGCCTGAAGCGGATGTACAACGCGTCCGCCTCCACGCTCAACCTGGTCCGCGCCTTCACCACCGGCGGTTACGCCGACCTGCGCCAGGTGCACGCCTGGAACCAGGACTTCGTGAAGTCGTCCCCGTCCGGCCAGCGCTACGAGCAGCTCGCGCGCGAGATCGACAGCGCGCTGAACTTCATGCGGGCCTGCGGCACGGACCCGGAGGAGTTCAAGACCGTCGAGTTCTACTCCTCGCACGAGGCGCTGCTGCTGGACTACGAGTCGGCCCTGACCCGGGTCGACTCCCGCACCGGCAGGCTCTACGACGTCTCCGGGCACATGGTGTGGATCGGCGAGCGCACCCGTCAACTGGACGGCGCGCACATCGAGTTCGCCTCCCAGATCCGCAACCCGATCGGCATCAAGCTCGGCCCGACGACGACCGCCGAGGACGCGCTGCAGTACATCGAGCGCCTCGACCCGGACCGCGAGCCCGGCCGGCTCACCTTCATCGTGCGGATGGGCGCGGACAAGGTCCGCGACAAGCTGCCCGAGCTGGTCGAGAAGGTCACCGCGTCCGGCGCGACCGTCGCCTGGATCACCGACCCGATGCACGGCAACACGTACGAGGCGGCCTCCGGCCACAAGACCCGCCGCTTCGACGACGTGCTCGACGAGGTGAAGGGCTTCTTCGAGGTCCACAAGGGCCTCGGCACCCACCCGGGCGGCATCCACGTCGAGCTCACCGGTGACGATGTCACCGAGTGCGTGGGCGGCGGCGACGAGATCTTCGTCGACGACCTCCACCAGCGCTACGAGACGGCCTGCGACCCGCGCCTGAACCGCAGCCAGTCGCTTGACCTGGCCTTCCTCGTCGCCGAGATGTACAGGGACCAGTAACCGTTTCACCTGTTACAGCAGTGTGCCGTGGGGCGGGGATCACATACGATCCCCGCCCCACGGCACTTTTGCGGCACCTGCGGGCCGGGTAAGGTTAGGTTGGCCTTATCAAGTTCCGGCGGGAGGTGAATCCGCGTGTACGTCTGCAGCTGCTTCCAGGTGACCGAGGCGCAGGTCCAGCAGCACGCGGGTGGGGGTGCCTGCACGCCCCGCCAGATCGCCTCCGCCTGCAAGGCCGGTACCGACTGCGGTTCGTGCGTCCGCCGGATCCAGGCGATCCTCGGCCGCGGCAGCTGCCCGCGCCGCGATCTCGCGGAAGAGGGCGCGCCGGTCTTCGCCGAACTGGCCGAACCGGCCGAACTGGACGAAGCCGCTTAGGGGCGGACCCTAGCTGGGCTGCTCGATCTGCTGCGCGATGTAGAGCGCCTCGCCGAGCTGCTCGATCAGCTGGAGCTGCGTGTCGAGGTAGTCGATGTGGTGCTCCTCGTCCTCAAGGATGTCCTCGAAGATGTTGGCGGACGTGATGTCGCCCTTCGCACGCATCACCTCGATACCGCGCTTGAGCCGGTCGATCGCCTCGACCTCCACCTGCCGGTCCGCCTGGAACATCTCGGTGACCGTCTGGCCGACCCGGACGTGGAAGAGCCGCTGGTAGTTCGGCAGACCGTCGAGCATCAGGATGCGCTCGGTGATCTTGTCCGCGTGCTTCATCTCGTCGATGGATTCTTCACGCGTGTACTTGGCGAGCTTGGTCCAGCCGTTGTTGTCCTGGATGCGGTAGTGCAGCCAGTACTGGTTGATCGCGGTCAGCTCACCGGTGAGCTGCTCGTTCAGGAACTCGAGGACCTCGGGGTCGCCCTGCATCGCAGAGGCTCCTTCCAAAAACGGGGGGAACTGGCGGGTTGCGCCGCATGATTGCACCGGCGCGAAGACGTCGTCCAGTAAGTGCATGCTTAGTAGGAGTTGCCCGAATCCGCCCAGAGTCGGTCATGTGCACCCCCGAGCCGGTCAGGTGCACCGCCCCCGGTCTGTCAGGATGGAGTCATGGGTCAGAGAGGGGTCGAACAGTCCGAGCTTCCGCCGGGCCAGCGGCTCCAGCGCGGCTGGCCGGTCACGCACTACGGCCCGGTGCCCAAGTTCCGCCCCGAGCGCTGGGAGTTCAGGGTCTTCGGCGCCACGGCGGACGGCGACAAGCACTGCTGGAACCACGACGAGTTCACGGCTCTGCCCTACGACTCCGTGGTCGCCGATCTGCACTGCGTCACGAAGTTCAGCATGCTGGGCGCCGAATGGGGCGGCATCCCTGCCCGCACGATCCTGGAGACCGCCCCGCCGGCCCCGGCCGTCACCCACGTCATGGTCTGGGCGGAGTACGGCTTCAGCGCCAATCTGCGGCTGGCCGATTTCGCGTCCGAGGCCACGCTGTTCGCCACCCACAAGGACGGCGAACTCCTCACCGCGGAACACGGCTTCCCGCTCCGCCTGGTCGTCCCCCACCTGTACGCCTGGAAGGGCCCGAAGTGGGTCCGGGGCGTCGAGTACATGACGGCGGACCGGCGGGGGTTCTGGGAGGAGCGCGGGTACCACAACGTGGGGGATCCGTGGCAGGAGCAGCGGTACTCGTACCAGGAGGGCCCCGGCGAGGGACCCGAACTGTGATCCCTACGCGACCCTGAGCTTCTTCAGCCGCTCCACGTCCGCCGCGTGTCCTTCCTTGCCCCCGGGCGTCTCGATGACCAGCGGTACGCCCGCGGTCGCGGGGTGGGTCATCAGGGCGCGGAAGGGGTCCTCGCCGATGTGGCCGGAGCCGATGTTCTCGTGGCGGTCCTTGTGGGCACCGACGACGTCCTTGGAGTCGTTGGCGTGGATCAGCTTCAGCCGCCCCTCGCCGACCGTGTCCACCAGCAGGTCGAGGGTCTGGTGCATGCCGCTCGGGCCGGTCAGGTCGTGTCCGGCGGCGAAGATGTGGCACGTGTCCAGGCACACGCCCAGCTTCGGATGGGCGTCCAGCGCCTCGAAGTACGGCCCGAAGTCCCAGGTCCGCGAACACAGCGAGGAACCCTGGCCGGCCGTCGACTCCAGCAGCAGGAACGGGTCGTCGTCGTGCGTCAACTCGTCCAGCAGCGGCAGCAGATGCTCCCGCACCTGGGCCAGCGCCACCGACCGCTCCCGCCCACCCGTCGCGCTCCCGGTGTGCACGACGACACCGAGCGCGCCGATCTCCCGCCCGCGCCGCAGCGAGTGCCGTAGCGAATCGACGGACTTCTCCACGGTGGCCTCGGTGTGCGAGCCGAAGTTGATCAGGTACGGGGCGTGCACGTACGCCGGGATCGAATCGGCCTCGCAGGCCGCGCGGAACTCCTCGTCCTGGCGCGGGTTCCCGACGGGTGTGGCCCAGCCGCGCGGGTTGGCGACGAAGACCTGCACGGTCTCGGCGGCCAGCTCACGGGCGTAGGACAGGCCTACGGAGTGGAGACCGCCGGCGACCGGGACATGGCCGCCGACCGGGTTGCGGGAGGGGAACGCGGAGGCGCCGGAAGGGGATCCGGGGGCGCTGGAGGGGGACTCGCTGCTCACCCGTCCAGGGTGTCACGCGCGCGTGCCGCCCCCGTCACCGGATGGTGATCGTGATCGTCGACCCCTTGGGGGCCTGCTCGCCCGCGTCCACGGACTGCTTCTTCACGGTGTCGCCGAACAGACCGAGCAGGCCCCGGTCCTCCTTGACCTCGAAGCCGGACTGCTCCAGGAGCTTCGTCGCCGCGTCGACGCTCGCGCCGACCACGCTCGGGACCTCGACCATCTCCCGGCCCTTGGACAGCGTCAGCGTCACCGTGTCGCCCTCGGCGGCCTGGCTGTCGCCGGCCGGGGTCTGCTGGGCGACCTGGCCCGCGTCGTACTCCGAGGTGATCTCGGTGTCGGACACCTTCACGGTGAGACCGGCCTCCTGGAGGTCCGACTTCGCGTCGTCCAGGTCCTCGCCGGTGACGTCGGGCACGTCGACCGCGCTGCCCTTGCTGACGGTCAGGGCTATCGCGGAGCCCGCGTGGCGCTCGGTGCCAGCCTCCGGGTCCGTGCTGATGACGAAGCCCTTGGGGACGTCGTCGCTGAACTCCCTGGTGACCATGCCGGCCGCCAGCCCGTCCTGCTTCAGCAGGGTCTGCGCCTTGGCCAGGCGGGTGCCCGTCAGGTCGGGGACCTTCACGGTCTCCGGGCCGTCCGAGACGGTCAGGGCCACCGAGTCGTTGTCCCGGATGCGGGCGCCGGACTCCGGGTCGGTGCTGATGACCGTGCCGCGCTTCACGGTGTCGCTGTACGCGTGGTCGACCTTCTTGACGTCGAGACCGGCCTCCTTGAGCCGCTCCTTCGCCTGCGCCTCGGTCTTCGACAGCAGCGGCGGGACCTTGGTGAACTGGCCCGAGTTGATGTACCAGACCCCTGCCCCGACCCCGATGATGAGCAGCAGGGCGGCGACGACCGCCAGCAGCCCGCGCCGGGGCCGCCGTGCCTCGCGCCGCCGGGGCGGCAGCGGCGGCCCGCTCTCGAACCGGCTGGTCCGGTTGAACGGGTCACCGGGCCCGTCGTCCTCGTTGACCGGCAGCGGACGCGGCACGGTCAGCGAGCGCGGGATCACACTCGTACGGTTCTCGGCGTTGGGATACTCCGAGGTCAGCGCCTGCGGCGGCACCGCGTCCAGCTGGTCGGTGCTCAGCCCCGCCCGCGCCTCGCGGACCAGGCCGAACAGCGCGACCGCGTCGTACGGCCGCAGGTCCGGGGTGCGCGCGGTGGCGGTGGCGACCAGCTCGTCCAGCTCGTACGCCAGCCCCGGCACGAGCGCCGAGGGCGGCGGGACGTCCTCGTGCAGGTGCTTGTAGAGCACGATCGCGGCCGAGTCGCCGTCGTGCGGCTTCTGGCCGGTGAGCATCTCGTAGAGGACGACACCGCACGCGTACACGTCGACCCGGGGGTCGGCGGTGGTGCCCTCGATCTGCTCGGGCGCGAGATACGACACCGTGCCGAGCACGGACCCGGTGGTGCTGGTGACCGTGTCCACGGACCTGACAAGCCCGAAGTCGGCGACCTTGACCCGGCCGTCGTCCCCTATGAGCACGTTCTCCGGCTTCATGTCCCGGTGCACGAACCCGGCCCGGTGCGCGGCGCCGAGCGCGGCGAGCACCGGCTCCAGGATGTCGAGGGCGGCCCGCGGCTGCAGCGCCCCGCGCTCGCGCAGCACGTCCCGCAGGGTGCAGCCGGCGACGTACTCCATCGCCAGATAGACGTACGACCGGTCGGCGCCCTGGTCGAAGACCTGCACCACGTTCGGATGCGCCAGCCGCGCCACGGACTTCGCCTCGCGGATGAACCGGTCCACGAAGTGGGCGTCGGCCGCCAGCGTCGGGTGCATCACCTTGAGCGCGAGAACCCGGTCCAGGCGGGTGTCCACGGCCCGGTAGACCGTGGCCATCCCGCCGACGGCGATCCGCGCGTCGACGCGATACCGGCCGTCGAGCAACTGCCCGACGAGAGGGTCATGAAGGGTCGTATCCACGCAGGTGAGTGTACGAGCCGACGCTGACAGACCGGCCTTTTCGCCCGGTTTCGAGGCGGTACTGCAGCGGACCTGTGACGCATCCCACGAGCGGTCGGCCGCCGACGGCGGGGCGGCTTCGCAGGTGGATCCGCCTCTTGACCGACTGGAGTCGGCCGCCGGCGGTGGGGCAGTTCCGTGGGCCGGCTCGTCTCTCGCCCGACTGGAGTCGGCCGCCGACGGTGGGCCGGCCCCACAGGTTGGTTCACTTCTCGGCCGACTGGAAACGGGTGGTGCGCGGGTGGGAGACGAAACGGAAGTGCGGTGCAGGTTGCCTAGAAAGCGGGCCGTTCGGGATCCAAGGCGGCGAGGCCCTCCGCAGGAGAGGACGCCGAGGCGAAATGGCGGCGGGGGATACGCCCCGCCCGGAACGCCAACCGCCCCGCCTCCACCGCGCTCCGCATCGCCGACGCCATCAACACCGGCTCCTGCGCTCGCGTCACCGCCGACGCAAGCATCACCCCCGCACACCCCAGCTCCATCGCGAACGCCGCGTCGGACGCCGTACCCGCCCCCGCGTCCAGAATCACCGGCACGCGCGCGTGCCCGGTGATCAACTGGAAGTTGTGCGGGTTGCGGATCCCGAGCCCGGAACCGATCGGAGAGCCCAGCGGCATGATCGCCGCACACCCGACATCCTCCAGCTTCCGCGCCAGCACAGGATCGTCGTTCGTGTACGGCAGCACCGTGAACCCGTCGTCGACCAACGTCTCGGCGGCGTCGAGGAGTTCGATCGGGTCCGGCAGCAACGTGCGCTCGTCCGCGATCACTTCGAGCTTGACCAGCGAGGTCCCCAGGGCCTCCCGGGCCAGCCGCGCCGTCAACACGGCCTCGCCCGCAGTGAAGCACCCCGCGGTGTTGGGCAGCACCCGGATACCGAGCCGCTCCAGCACGGACAGCACCGAGCCGTGCACGGAAGCGTTTACGCGCCGCATCGCGACCGTCGTGAGTTCCGTACCGGAGGCCATCAGCGCGCGCTCCAGGACGTCGAGGCTGGGGGCGCCCCCGGTGCCCATGATCAGCCGGGACGTGAAGGACGTACCACCGAGGACGAAGGGGTCGTCGGCCATGGGTCAGCCTCCTTGGACGGCGGTGAGGACCTCGACGCGGTCTCCCTCGGAGAGGGAGGTCGATGTCCACTCCGCGCGCGGGACGACGGTTTCGTTGAGGGCGGCGGCCACTCCGGAGGGGGCCGGGGTGAGGGACCGTACGAGCACGTCGAGAGGCGTGCCGGGAGCGATCTCCTGGTGCTCGCCGTTGACGGAGATGTTCATGCGGGCTGCTCCACGAGGTGCGTGCGGGCGAACCGCTTCGGAGTGAACGGGCGTGCCTCGTCCGGCAGTTCACCGGTACTGAGCGCATGCGCCAGGGTGTCGCCGGTGACCGGCGTGAGCAGCACGCCGTTGCGGTAGTGCCCGGTGGCCAGCAGCAGGCCCGGCAGGGCGGTCGGGCCGAGCAGCGGCGCGTTGTCGGGGGACCCGGGGCGCAGTCCGGCCCGGGTCTCGGTGAGCGGCAGTTCGGTGATCCCGGGGACCAACTCGTGCGCGTCGCGCAGCAGTTCGTAGACCCCGCCGGCCGTCACGGTCGTGTCCCAGCCCAGCTCCTCACTGGTCGCGCCGACGACCAGCTCACCGTTCTCGCGCGGCACGAGGTACACCTGGCTGCCACGCACCACGGCCCGCACGGTCCGGCTCAGGAACGGCGCGTGGCGCTCCGGCACGGTCAGCCGCAGCACCTGCCCCTTCACGGGCCGTACGGGCGGCAGGACGTCGTCAGGGACGCCCGTCAGCTGCCCGCTGAGGCTGCCGGCGGCCAGTACCACCTGGTCCGCGCCCAGCGTCTCGTCCTCGCGCGTCACGACCCCCGTGGCGCGGTCCCGCGCGACCGTGAGGCGCTCGGCCCAGGTCCGGTGGAAGACGACCCCGGCGCGCTCGCAGGCGGCCACCAGCGCGCCCGCCAGCCGCCGCGGGTCCACCTGGTGGTCCCCGTCGACCCGGAGCCCCCCGCGCACGCCCGGCGCGAGCATCGGCTCCAGGCGCCGGCACTCGCGCCCCGACAGCCACTCCGAGTCCAGCCCCGACTGGTGCTGCAGGGCGTGCAGTTCACGCAGATGGGCGCGGTCGTCGGCATCGAGGGCGACGGCCAGCGTGCCGCAGCGCCGGTAGCCGAGGTCGAGGCCGGTGAGGTCGGTCAGCTCGGCCGCGAAGTCCGGGTAGCGGTGCGCCGAGGCGAGGTTGAGGGCGAGCAGGGTCTGTTCGCCATAGTGGAGCTCGGTGACGGCGGCCAGCATCCCGGCGGCCACCTGGGCGGCCCCGCCACCCGGCTCCGGGTCCAACACGGCCGTGGCGAAGCCGCGTTGGGCCGCGCGCCAGGCCGTGACCAGGCCGATGATCCCGCCCCCGACGACGAGGACGTCTGAGTTACGTGCAGGCATGGGCGTCCAGCCCCTCCCTTCGCCGGCATGACCCGGATCAGGTTCGTACGGTCGGAGGCCGCCAGCCTCCCTCTCAGCCCGGTACGTCCGGACTCCCGCGAGTGCTTTACCTTGGCCACCCTAGCCCGTGCTTTGTGCGCCAGTAAGGGAGCCTTCGTCCATGGCCCGCTCGCTCGACGGTCTCGTCCTCGCCCCCGTCGCGGACCAGGCCCCAGGTCAGGTCGGTACGCGCACGCGGTTCGCCTACCACGAGCAGGACGGCGTGATCTGGGCCGAGTACGAGGGCGGCGACGTCGTACGGGGGCGTCTCGTCGGCACGCGCGCGGGGGACCGGATCGACTTCCGGTACGTGCAGTTGAAGACCGACGGGACGACGTCCTCCGGGCACTGCGTTTCGGATGTGGTCGAGCTGCCCGACGGCCGCGTTCGCCTGGAGGAGACCTGGGAGTGGGAGTCCCAGGAGGGGAACGGGACCAGCATTGTGGAACAGGTCACCTGACGCGCCCGCTGACTGACAAATTGTCAGGTGTCTATGGTGATCGAGTGAGCGAGCAGACGCGGGACCAGGGCACGGTGGCAGGGCGGCGCGTGGTCGTCGTCGGCGCGGGCATGGCCGGGGTACAGACCGCGGTCGCGCTACGGGAACAGGGCTTCACCGGCACCGTCACCCTGATCGGCGCGGAACCCCATCAGCCGTACGACCGGCCCCCGCTCTCCAAGGCCGTCCTGCTCGGCAAGGCCGAGGGCTCCGCCTTCGACGTCGACTTCGAGGCGCTCGGCATCGAGGTGCAACTGGGGCGCGAGGTGGTGGGCGTGCGCCCCGCCGACCACGAACTGGACACCGCCGAGGGCCCGGTGCCCTACGACGTCCTCGTGCTCGCGACCGGTGCCGAACCGATCCGGCTGCCGGGCGCCGACGGCATCCCCGGGGTGCATCTGCTGCGCACCCTGGACGACGCCGAGCGGCTGCGCCCGGTGCTCGCCCGGCAGCACGACATCGTGGTCGTCGGCGCGGGCTGGATCGGCGCCGAGTTCGCCACGGCCGCGCGCGAGGCGGGCTGTGCGGTGACCGTCGTAGAAGCCGCCGACCGACCGCTCGCGGGGGCGCTGCCCGCCGAGGTGGCCGCGCCGATGGCCGCCTGGTACGCCGCCGCCGGAGCCACCCTGCGGACGCACGCACGCGTGGCGCACGTCGAACCCGGCGAGGTCGTCCTCGACGACGGCTCACGGCTGCCCGCGGGCGCCGTCGTGGTCGGCATCGGCGCCCGCCCCGCCACCGCCTGGCTGGCGGGCTCCGGCATCGAACTGGGCGCGCACCGCGAGGTCCTGGCCGACGACCACCTGCGCACCTCGGTGCCGGACGTCTACGCGGTCGGCGACTGCGCCTCCTTCCCTTCGGGAAGGTATGGCGAGCGACTTCTGGTCCACCACTGGGACAACGCCCTCCAGGGGCCGCGCACGGTCGCCGCGAACATCGTGGGGGAGAGCCCGGCGGTGTACGACCCGGTGCCGTACTTCTGGTCGGAGCAGTTCGGCCGCTTCGTCCAGTACGCCGGTCACCACGCGTCCGCCGACACCACCCTGTGGCGCGGTGACCCGGCCACCCCGGCGTGGAGCGTCTGCTGGCTGCGCGGGGACCGTCTGGTGGCCCTTCTGGCGGTCGGCCGCCCCCGTGACCTGGCACAGGGCCGCCGCCTGATCGAGTCGGCCACGCCCATGGATCACACGCTGCTGGCCGATGCTTCTCTCCCGATGAAGGCCGCTATCGCCTAGTTCGTACCCCCGGGTCGGACCGGCCCGGCTTCCGACTGTCAGTCCGGGATGGCACGCTGTTTACGTGACCGAGATTGACGCAAAGATCGATGCTCTCGTCCCCGCCTGGCTCACGCTGCCCGACATCGCAGAGTTGCTCGATGTCGAGGTGACACGCGTGCGGCAGCTGGTCAAGGACGGCCAAGTCATCGCCGTACGCCGTGGTGAGAACCGCGCGCTGCACGTCCCCGCCGCCTTCATCGACGGGGCCGAGCAGAAGGTCGTCAAGGGCCTCACGGGGACCCTGACGCTCCTGCGGGACGACGGCTTCTCCGACGAAGAGATGCTCGAGTGGCTCTTCACCCCCGACCCCAGCCTGCCCGGCACCCCCGCGCAGGCCCTGAGCGAGAATCGCGGCACGGAGGTGAAGCGCCGCGCCCAGGCGCTCGCCGTCTGACCCGCACGACCGAGAGGTACACGGGCCGCGGAGACGTGCGGGCCTGCCCAAGAAGGCCCTGCCCGCGGCCCGTGTGCGACACGACCACGCACTGACACAACGGGGGACACATCCATGCCTGACACCGCCGCAGCCGCCGTCCGCGCGGAACTCGCCGACGCCCGGGTCTACCTCTGCACGGACGCCCGCCGGCGCCAGGGCGACCTCGCGGAGTTCCTGGACGCGGTCCTGGCCGGCGGGGTCGACATCGTGCAGCTGCGCGACAAGGGCATGGAGGCCGCCGAGGAGCTGGAGCACCTCCAGGTGTTCGCCGACGCCTGCGCCCGGCACGGCAGGCTCCTCGCGGTCAACGACCGCGCGGACGTCGCCCACGCCGCCGGCGCCGACGTCCTGCACCTGGGCCAGGGCGACCTCCCGGTCCCCGCGGCCCGCGCGATCCTCGGCGAGGACGTCCTGATCGGCCGCTCCACGCACGCCGAGTCCGAAGCGGCCGCGGCCGCCGTCCAGGAGGGCGTGGACTACTTCTGCACGGGCCCGTGCTGGCCCACCCCCACCAAGCCCGGCCGCCACGCCCCCGGCCTCGACCTGGTCCGGTACACGGCCGCCCTGGGCACCGACCGCCCCTGGTTCGCCATCGGCGGCATCGACCTCGGCACCCTCGACGAGGTCCTCGAAGCGGGCGCTCGCCGCGTCGTCGTCGTACGGGCGATCACGGAGGCCGACGACCCGGGCGCGGCGGCGGCCGAGTTCGCGAAGCGGCTGCGGCAGCTCTGAAGCTCTGACGGGCGTCCAGGAAGTCGCGCTGTTGTCCGATGGGTGGACAAGAGGGCGACAAACCCGGCAAATTCCCACTTCCGGTTGGGTGACCGCCGCCCCCTGACTAACCTGCGGGTATGGCCTTCGGAACCGCATCGACCAGGACTGATCGCGCACGCACCGTGCGGGACATGCTCGCGACCGGCAAAGCGACGTACTCCTTCGAGTTCTCCGCGCCGAAGACCCCCAAGGGCGAGCGGAACCTGTGGAGCGCGTTGCGGCGGGTCGAGGCGGTCGCTCCCGACTTCGTCTCGGTGACCTACGGCGCCGGCGGCTCCACACGCGCGGGCACCGTCAGGGAGACCGAGCAGATCGTCGCCGACACCACGCTCACCCCGGTCGCCCACCTCACCGCGGTCAACCACTCCGTCGCCGAACTGCGCAACATCATCGGCCAGTACGCCGACGCCGGGATCCGCAACATCCTCGCCGTGCGCGGCGACCCGCCCGGCGACCCCATGGCCGACTGGGTGGCGCACCCGGAGGGGCTGACGTACGCGGCCGAACTGGTGCGGCTCATCAAGGAGTCGGGCGATTTCTGTGTCGGCGTCGCCGCCTTCCCGGAGATGCACCCGCGCTCCCCGGACTGGGACACGGACGTCGCGCACTTCGTCGACAAGTGCCGGGCCGGCGCCGACTACGCGATCACCCAGATGTTCTTCGAACCCGAGTCGTACCTGAGGTTGCGCGACCGTGTCGGGGCCGCGGGCTGCGCGACCCCGGTCATCCCCGAGGTCATGCCGGTGACCAGCGTGCGGATGCTGGAGCGGTTGCCGCAGCTCAGCAACGCCGACATCCCGGCCGCCCTGAAAGAGCGAATCCTCACAGCCAAAGACGATCCGGCCGCTGTACGCTCGATCGGAATCGAGTTCGCCACCGAGTTCTGCGCCCGGCTGCTGGCCGAGGGAGTCCCCGGGCTCCACTTCATCACGCTCAACAGCTCCACGGCGTCACTTGAAATCTACGAGAACTTGGGCCTGCACCACCCACCGCGGGCCTAGACCGGTCGCTCCGGAATAGGACACACTGCGTAGCGGCCACTGGGAGAGGGGCGTACATGGGCTGGACGGTCCTCTACATCGCGTTCGGCGTCGTCGCACTGTGGTTGCTCGGCGAGGTGCTGCTGCAGTACAAGGCACGCCTGCGCTGGCGGCTGCTCGCTTTCGTCGGCTTCCTGGGCGTCGTCCTCGGAGTGCTGATCCCCTCCGTGGTCGTGATCGGCCTGGGCGCCGTGGCGTTCGCGGTCGGCCAGACCTATGTCACGCTGTCGTTCCGCCGCGGCTTCGAAGCGGGCTGGGCGGTCTCCGGCCGACCGGGCGCGGGCGGCCTCAAGCGCCGCCGCGGCGAGCCCGACGAGCAGGACCCGAACCTGGACGCCTCCGGCCTCGAAGGGGCGGAGAGCGGCTTCCAGGAGTACGGCCAGGACAAGGCCGCCTTCGGCCAGGACGACGACTACGACCGCGACGACGTGTTCACCCCGAACCGCCCCGTCGCCCCCACGGCCGCCGAGACCACCTCGGTCTACGAGCCGCAGCCCCTCCCGGACGACACCGGTTCCTACGGCGTGTACAACGCCACCGCGTACGCGAACGCCACGGACCCCAACTACGAGGGCTCGGACCAGGCGTACGCGGCGGCGGCCGCGGGCCAGACCCAGGACCAGGCCTACGCGACGGGCGACCAGAACTACGGCTACGACAACACCTACGCGGGCTACGACCAGCAGCAGTACGGCTACGACACGACGGGCCAGCAGCAGTACGCGGCCTACTCCGACCCGTACATCGGCACCCAGACCTACGGCGGCACCGGTTACGACACGGGCTACGACGGTCAGCAGCAGTACCCCCAACAGGGCTACACGCAGGACCAGTACGGCAACGGCGGCTACGGCGGCGAGACCCCGGCCGGCGGGGTGTGGGTCCCGCAGCAGCGCAACGACGAGACGTACGGCGGCGAGATGCCGCCGGAGCAGCAGTACCCCTACCAGGGCGACGGCCAGCAACAGCCGCAGCAGCAGCCGCAGTCGGGCCCCGGCTACGACGAGCAGTACCGTTTCTGAAGCCTGCCGAGACCTGTCCTACTAGGTGTTACCAGGTGGGCCCCGTCTACTGGGACCCTCTGAACTGGGGCCCCTCCACGATCAGTCCGGCGACCAGCGCCCCCGACATCCCGGCGTGCGGAAGTCCGCCGCCGGGGTGGGACCAGCCGCCGACCCGGTAGAGCCCGGGCACGCGCGTGGTGTTCGCGGGGTGCAGGAAACGGCCCTGCCCGGCGGCGAGCGAGGGCGCGGGCACGGCACCGAAGCGGGCACCCGTCTCACCCTCCGTGTGCTCCGGGGTACGCACCTCGTGCCACAACAGGCGCTCCCGCAGCCCCGGTACGGCCCGTCCGGCGGCTTCCAGGAGGAAGTCCGTGTACCGCCGGACCGTGCCGTCCTCGTCCCAGCCGGCCTCGCCGGACAGTACGGCGGACACCACCGCCGACTCGTGCTCGCCGTCCGGTGTGAGCGCGGGGTCGTCGGGGCGCAGCACCGTCACCGTGGGGCAGCGCGGCTCGTCGCCGCCGGGGGAGGTCAGGAGGTCCAACTCGGCCTCGCGGTCCGGGGCATGGACCACCGTCCGGTGAACGGCCCCGTCCTCGCGCGGGCCGCGCAGGGCCAGCAGCAGCGTGCACCGCACCGGCCGGCGTGCCTCCGGGTCGGCCCGCACATCGCCGTCCTCGTCCAGCGGACGCTCCGTCAGGTCCCGTAGCCGCGCGGGGTCGACGTCCGCCACGACATGGTCCGCGTCGACCATCGTCCCGTCGGCGAGCTCGACTCCCGCCGCCCGCCCGTCCTTCTCCAGCACCCGGGTGACCTCGGCCCCGAAGACGAACTCGACCTTCCTCGCCACGCACCGCTCGTACACCGCGCGCGCCAACTCCCGTATGCCGCCCCGCACATACCAGGTGCCGAAGGCGTGCTCCATGTACGGCAGCACGGCCGCGCTCGCCGGTGTGGTCCGGGGATCGAGGCCGTACGCGAGCGCGTGGCTCTCCAGAAGGGCCGTCAGGCGTTCGTCACGCAGCTCCCAGGCGCCGATCTCGGCGAGGGTGCTCGCCCGCCGGGTGCGCAGCAGCTTCTTGTGCGGGACCGACGGATAGGGCTCCTGGTCGGCCAGCACGGACCAGTTGGGCCACAGGGGCTCCTCCAGGAGGGGTCTGCGGGTGCGGTCCCAGGCCTCGCGGGCCCGGATCAGGAAGTCACCCCAGCGCTGGCCCGCGCCGCCGCCCAGGGCCTCGTCCAGGGCCGTGACGACACCCGCGCGGGAGGCGTTCGGCAGCGACACCGCCGTGCCGTCCGCGAAGACGTGCCGGGACGACGGGTCGACCTGGACCAGCTCGACCAGGTCCTCCAGCGGCTCCTTGCCGGTCTTGATGAACAGGTCGCGGTGGACCGCGGGCACGGGCAGCAGACCGGGGCCGGTGTCGAAGGAGAACCCGTCCCGCTCGAAGCGGCGCACCGCACCGCCGTACGTCTCCGTACGCTCGTACACCGCCACCCGGTGGCCCGCGACGGCCAGCCGGGCAGCGGCCGCCATCGCGCCCATGCCGGCGCCGATCACCGCAATCCGTGCCATGCCCGCGACTTTATCGGCCGCCACTGACAGTCACGGCCGCGGGCATCACCAGGGATCTTGGTCCGGTGGTCGTCCGGGCGGATGTCCCACCTGCGCGGCGAGCCGTTTCTCCTCCCGGCGCTGGGCTCTGCGGCGCAGGTAGCGCCGGATCCGGGAGACCAGGAAGAACAGGACCGTGAGCCCGGCCACCAGCAGCACGGCCGCGATGATCGCCGCCGCCTGGGGATGGAACATCGCGAACGAGACGATCCCGCCGACGCCGAGATCCTCCGCGAAGCTCATGATCACGTTGCTGAACGGCTCCGGCGAGGTGTTGATCGCCATCCGCGTCCCGGTCTTGACGGTATGGCTGGCCAGCGCGGACGAACCGCCGATCAGGCCCGCCACCACGTCGTTCATGGAACCGCTGTGCCCCGCGAGCACCGCCCCGACCCAGGCCCCGGCGGCCGGCCGGATCACCGTGTGCACGGAGTCCCACAGGGAGTCGAGGTAGGGGATCTTGTCGGCGACGGCCTCGCACAGGAACAGCACGCCCGCTGTGATGAGGACCTCAGGGCGTTGCAGCGACTCGGGGACCGCGTCGGTCACTCCGGTCGCGCCGAAGATCCCGAGCAGCAGCACCACCGCGTACGCGTTGACGCCGCTGGCCCAGCCGCTGGTGAAGACCAGGGGGAGTACGGACACGGAGGCGATAGTAACCACTCGGCAACATGGCGTCCTGGGCCTGAGTGCGTACGGCTGAGTATCCGTACCTAGGGAGTGAGTTGAGCACGCGCGCGGATGGGGCGCGACCTGCGCGAACGAGAGAGTAGGGGCACGGAAAGGGGCGCGGCTCCGGAACCGCCGACACGGGGCGGCGGAACGGGGCCCGCGCCCTTGGCCGCTCCTTCCGCCGGATTCTCGGCGGAAGCGAGGCACGGGGGAACCCAGGGGGACTGACCAACGGGGGTTCCAACAGGGGGAACGTACGGGGGAAGCACAAGGAAGCGCCGGTTCGAGGTGGCCCGCGGGGGACGCGGCCACATCGGACCGGCGCTTCTGTGTGCGCGCTGCTTCTGTGCCGCCGTCAGTGGCCGCCGCTGACCCGCCCCTGGAGCAGCCGGGACAGCGCCGCGTGGACGTCGTCCAGGGAGCGCTCCGGCTGGAACGACTGCCAGTCCAGGGCGGCCACCAGGACCATGCCGACCAGCGCGGCGGCGGTCAGCCGGACATCGATCTCGGGGCTGAACTCACCGCCCGCCACGCCCGCGTGCAGCACGTCCTCGATCGCCGCGTTCACCTGCTGGCGCACGACCATGAGCGTGGGCTGCCAGGAGCGGTTGGTGCGCCACAGCTCGGCCACGTAGAGCTGGGTGAAGGACGGGTAGCGGGCGATGAAACCGAGGCCCGCGCGGATCATCGCGTCCAGGGCGTCGACCTTGCTGCCGCCGTCCCGCGCGGTCTGCTCGGCCGCCTCCCGCAGCGAGACGGTGAGGAGGCCCACGCCGTGCCGCAGCAGTTCCTCGAAGAGGACGGACTTGCTGGCGAAGTTGTAGTAGACGGTGCCCTTCGCGACCCCGGCACGCTCGGCGATCTCGTCCACCGTGGTGGCGGAGAAGCCCTGTTCGGCGATGAGCGTGACGGCCGCCTCGTAGAGCTTCTGCCGGGTGGCCTCGCGGCGCGTGCTGCCGCCCGACGGGGTGTTGCTGCTTTCCATGGGCCTGATTGTCACAGGCCCGGTCCCCGCCTCGGGCACGGGTGCCGAGGTCCCGCGCGCGCTCACAGGCTCAGCTCCGGGTGCAGCCGGTCCAGCGTCCACACCTGGCGGCGGCGGGCCGACAGCGCGGTCAGCGCGAGCGCCCCCGCGGTGAAGGCGACGAGCACCACGCACGCGTGCCACACGGGTCCGAGGCCACCGCCCGTGATGAGCCTCCGTAGGGCCTCGACGACGTAACTCATCGGCAGGAAGGGGTGGATCGCGTTGAAGAAGCCGGGACTGGTCTGCACCGGGTAGGTGCCGCCCGCCGACGTCAACTGGAGCATCAGCAGGGCGAGTACGAGGATCCGGCCCGCCGCTCCGAAGCGTGCGTTCAGCCACTGCACGATGGCCCCGAAACACGCCGTCACGAGGAAGAGGAAGCCGATCGTGCCGGCCGCCCGCACCATCTCCAGGCCGATCGCCCAGTGCAGTACGGCCATCAGGGCCACCGTCTGGAGCACCCCGATCGCGACCACGGGCAACCAGCCCGCGAGGGCTATCCGCCAGGCCGAGGCACCGGCGGCGAGCGCGCGGCGGTTCATGGGCGCGATCAGCATGTAGGCCACCATCGCGCCCACCCACAGGGACAGCGGGATGAAGTAAGGGGCGAACCCGGTGCCGTAGTTGGGCGCCTTGTGCAGGTCCTGGGTGGCCAGGTGGACCGGGTCGGACATGACCCCGGTGCGCTGGTCGCGGTCCTGCTTGTCGTAGTCGGGGATCTGCGCCGCGCCGTCGTGCAGCCCGCCGGCGAGCTTCCCGGAGCCGTCGACGAGCTTGTACAGGCCGCCGTTGAGGTCCACGGCGCCCGTCTTCAGCTTGCCGACGCCGGTGTCCAAGTCGGTGGCGCCGGTGCTGGCCGTGCCGAGCCCGGCGTGCAGGGTCTTGGCGCCCGCGGCGACCTTCGAGGCACCGTCGTTCAGCTTGTCGACCTTGGCCACCGCGTCGTCGAGGTCTTCGGAGAGGTGCGGGGCGTGGTCGGCGAGCGCCTGGGCCTGCGTCTGGAGCGTGGCCAGGTTCGCGTCGAGCTTCTTCAGGTCGCCGTGCTGGTCGACGACCAGGGTGTTCACGTCGTCGGCGACCTTCGCAACGTCGGAGGCGGCCGTAGCGGCCTTCTTCAGGTCGGGGCAGGCGTCATCCTTCAGGACGACGTTCTCGCAACGCGCCTTGTAGACCTCGTCCAGGGTGTCCGAGGCCGCGTGCGCGCCCTTGGCGGCGACCGGGGCCGTCTTCACCAGGATGTCGAGGTTGGCGCGGATCGTCTTGGCGGAATCGGCGACCAGTTGGGCGGTGTCCCCGATGGTCTTCTCGTTGTCCTTCAGGAAGGGGCCCGCCTTGTCTGCGACCCCGTTGACCGTGTCCGCGAGGGTCTGCGTCCCCGCCGCCACCTGCGCCGAGCCGTCCGCCAGGGTGCCCGCGCCCGTGTCGAGCTTCTTCAGGCCCTCGGAGAGCTTGCCGCTGCCCTTCTTGGCGTCCTTCAGGCCATCGGCGAGATCCTTGGAGCCCGCCTCGGCCGTCCCGATACCGCCCTTGAGCTTGTCGGCGCCGTCGGCCGCCTTCACGGTCTGGCCGTGGATGTCGGAGAACGACACGAAGATCCGGTCCAGGAAGGTCCGCGAGGCCTTCGTGGACGCGGCCGAGCGCACCTCGCTGAACACCGTCCGGGAGATCTGCCCGACGATGTAGTTGTTCGCGTCGTTCGTCCGCACCTGGAGCGCGCCCGTTTCCGGGGAGTCGCCCGCACTGGAGGAGACGCGGCTACTGAAGTCGGCCGGCATGGTCAACGACAAGTAGTACGTGCCGTCCTCGACGCCCTTCCGCGCGGCGGCCGCACTCACCTCGTGCCAGTCGAACGTCCCGCTGTCCCGCAGCCCCTTGGTGATGTCGTCGCCCGCGGTGACCTTCTTCCCGTCGGCACTCGCCCCCTTGTCGTCGTTGACGAGCGCCACGGGGATGCGGTCCAGGCGGCCGTACGGGTCCCAGAAGGACCACAGGTACAGGGCGCCGTAGAGCAGCGGCAGCAGCAGGAGGGCGACGAGCGCGGCGCGCGGCAGCTTCCCCCTGCCGAAGCGCTTGAGCTCAAGCGCGGCCAGTCGTGGCGCGTGCATCGGCCTTCTCCGTCCCCTCGGTGGACACCGCTACGACAGTCGTCCCGGAATCGGCGAGCGACCTCAACAAGTCCCAGATCTCGGCCCGTTCGGCATCCGAGAGCTTGAGATCGACGTCGTCGACCCCGAGCAGCGCAGGCCGCCCGATGAGCGCCAGCGCGATGGACAGCCGCAGCTCCTGCGGCCGTTCCAGATCCCGTACGGCGGTCCTGGCGCCCTTGGGCAGCGCCTCGCGGTCGAGCCCGGCGGCGGTCAGCGCCCGCTCGATCCGCAGCCCCGCCTCGACGGCCCGCTCGGAACGCGGGCGCAGCAGTCCGCGCACCGAGTCCCCGAACCGCCGTTGCAGCAGCGCCCGTTCGCGCAGATGCTCGCCGACGGTCAGTGCCGGTTCGAGGTCGGTGACCCCGGCGACATTGGCCAGCGCGCTGACCCGGCGTACGGCCGCCGCCTGCTTCGGCAGCGTCAACCCGCCCACGGCGGCGGTCCCTTCGGACGCCTTCATCCGCCCGGTGAGCGCGAGCAGCAGGCTCGTACGCCCGGACCCGGACGGCCCTTCCACGGCGATCAGCGACCCGGGCCCGGCGTCCAGGGAGACTCCCCGGAACGCCCAGCCGCGCGGCCCCTCGACCCCGAAGTCCTCGGCCGTGACACCGACCCCACCCACGGTTCCCCGCCCCCTGTCCGCCGAGCGAACTTTTGAACTGACTGGTCAGTGCAAAAAGTAACCCGAACCTTCGATCGAAGCAAAAGCGCAGGTCAGAACGGAT
Source organism: Streptomyces sp. N50 (assembly GCF_033335955.1). Taxonomy (GTDB): domain Bacteria; phylum Actinomycetota; class Actinomycetes; order Streptomycetales; family Streptomycetaceae; genus Streptomyces. Next base: position 2,152,692 of record NZ_CP137549.1, on the reverse strand, counting down.
TGTCAGTGCCATACCCCACGATGGGTCACATACGGCACTACCTGACTGGGCGTGCCGTCACACGACGACAGGAGGTTCGTCATGGCCAACTCGTCCGCAGCCGCCGCCCGTCGGCGCCGCGCCTCCGGCCCTGCCCCCTCACTGACCGGCCCGGCGAGCGACGTGCACCCCGTGCTCCGCCGGGCCACGGCCCCACCAGCCGCCCTCGACCTCCTCGCCCAGGCCCGCGCCGGACTGGACGAGGCAGCCGTCCTCGAGACGTCGAACGAGCGCTACGCGACGGCCCACCTGGCCGCCCTGCGCACCGCCGCCGCAGTCCTCGCCGCGCGCGTCCAGCCGGAGCCCACGGCCCGGCGCCGCGGCCGTATCCGCAGCGCCTGGGAAGTGCTCCCCGAGATAGCGCCCGAACTCACCGAGTGGAGCGCCCTGTTCGCCTCCGGCGCCCGGCGCCGCGCGCGGGCCGAGGCGGGCATCCAGGGCGCGGCGACCCGCCGGGACGCCGACGACCTCATCCGCGACGTGGCGATGTTCCTGCGCCTGGTCGAGCGCATGCTCGTCCTCCAGCCGGTCCTGCCCCAGCCACGCCAGGACCCGGAGCGACCGGGGGATCGAGCAGGGTAAACGGCGCCCGGGCGAACTCCGGTGATGTACAGCGCCCCGAAAGGGGCGCGGGGAACGGCGCGACCAGCCCCCACCGGCCCGCGGGCTCATCACCGCTCTTCCAGTCTTCCAGCGCGACGCCTAGGCAGTGCTCGCCCCGCGAGACACATGACCAGCTACGGCACCGGAGGCAATAGGGTGGAGGGCGCCTGAAGCCTTCCCTCCACCCCTTCCGGTGCGGAGGAGGCAGCCCGTTCGCTCCGCCGTGCACAGGCGGTGCCGCGCCGAGGAGTCAACTGCCGTGTCGGACCCGAGCCGCCCCCGCGCCTCCCTCCGTACCGCCGTGGTCTGGGACGTCCTTCAGGACGCCCTCGACCGCCGGGTCAAGGCCACGGGTCGGGACGCGCTGGACGTCCTCGACACCGGAGGCGGCAGCGGCAACTTCGCGGTGCCCGTCGCCCGCCTCGGGCACCGCGTCACCGTCGTCGACCCCAGCCCGAACGCGCTGTTCGCGCTGGAGCGCCGCGCCGCCGAGGCCGGTGTCGCCGACCGCGTGCAGGGCGTCCAGGGCGACGCGCACGGCCTCTTCGACGTGGTCGAGCGCGGCGGCTACGACGCGGTGCTGTGCCACGGCGTCCTGGAGTACGTGGACGACCCCGCCGAGGGCGTCCGCACCGTGGTGGCCGCGCTGCGCCCCGAGGGCGTCCTCAGCCTGCTCGCCGCGGGGCTCGGCGGTGCCGTGCTCGCGCGCGCCCTGGCCGGCCACTTCAAGGAGGCCCGCCAGGCCCTCGACGACCCGAACGGCCGCTGGGGCGAGGCCGATCCCGTTCCGCACCGTTTCACCGCCGAGCAGCTCGCCGCGTTCGTCGAGGGCGCGGGCCTGGATGTCGGAGCCGTGCACGGGGTGCGGGTCTTCGCCGACCTGGTGCCCGGAGTCCTCGTGGACACCGAGCCCGGCGCCCTGGACGCGCTGCTGAAGCTGGAGGCCGCGGTGGCCGAGCTCCCCGCGTTCCACTCCGTGGCCACGCAGCTTCATGTGCTCGGCGAGACGCGGGGTGCCCGCGAGGCGTGAGTGGCCTCCCGCGCCGGACCCCTGATCAGGGGCTCGACAGCACATGGAGTACGCCACAGGCCCCCCGATCGGGGGCCCGGCGCCGTATGATCGAGGGAGACCGCCCGGCATGACGGGACGGCTCCTGGGGAATGGAAGCCTCAGCGAGTCGGAACGGCCATGACGGGTTCCGGTTGGCCAATTGGCGTAGAGGGGCGGGTTTCACGGGGGCGATTCCCTGCCTATCCTGAAGGGACCCCCCGGGTCGCCCCGGCGACTGCACGATGAGGAGGACTCCGTGCCGCTCTCGGAGCACGAGCAGCGAATGCTTGAGCAGATGGAGCGAGCGCTGTACGCCGAAGACCCCAAGTTCGCGACAGCGCTCGAAGGAAGCGGCCTGCGCACGTACACCCGGCGACGGGTCTACCAAGCAGTGGCCGGCTTCCTCGTAGGTATCGCGCTCCTCATCGCCGGCATGGTCACGCTGCAGATTTGGGTCAGCGTGGTGGGATTCCTCGTCATGCTGGGCTGTGCGGTTCTCGCCGTGACCGGTTGGCGCAAGGCCCCCAAGCCTGGCGAACAGCCCGCCGCAGGCGCTCCGCAGGCCCGCAGCCAGGGACGGCAGCGGCGCTCGGTGATGGATCGTATCGAGCAGCGCTGGCAGCGCCGCCGCGACGAGCAACAGGGCGGCCAGTAGCAGGCACCCGGCCCCGCGGAAGCAGCACACGCGGCGCTCCTCGAAGACGAGTGAGGGGGTGACCACCGACCGGTGGTCACCCCCTCCCGTATGCCCTGGCCCCTGTATGCCCTAGCCCTGCTGTCCGGACGGCTTGCGCAGGGTCGGCCGCAGTGCCGCCGCCCGTGTCGTCACCGACGTCCGCCAGGCCGACAGCGCCCACACCACCCGGACGGTCGAGCGCGGGGCGACCAGTGCGCGCAGCCGCGTGGAGCGGCCGGCCGTGTCCTGGAACCCGACGACCACCCGCCGCACGTCCTGTGCCAGCCCCGCCGCGAGCTGTGGCCGGGGCGCGTACAGGACCTGCTCCACGGCGTCCGCCACCCGGTGCACCGAGGCGGCCGACGGCGGGTCGAGATGTCCGAGGTCCACGATCCGCGCCGCCGCTCTGCGGGGGGTCAGCGAATCGTCGGGCGAGATCCCGAAGTCCCAGGCGGTATCGGTCAGTTCCTCCCACACGGCCAGCGTGTGGAGGGCCGCCTCGGACTCCGTGCGACCGTGCGCGCCCAGCCGTACGGACCGCATCCGGGTCCGCCACAGCATCGGAGAGAAGGGGATCGTCAGCAGCAGGAGCGCGCCCAGGCCCAGCGTCACCATCTGCACGTACCACCAGGGGCCGCGCGGGTCACCGCCCGCCGCGAGCGCCGGGGCCTGGCTGGAGCACGCGTCCAGCTTCCGCAGCTGGGTCGTGCAGCTCTCGCTCGCCGAGGGGGCCGCGGAGGGCGCCGTGCTCGTCGAGGCCGAGGGGCGGGCCGGGTCCGGGACGTCGCTGCCGGGGGTGGTCGACTGGGTGTACGACGGCACCGAGCCCCGGTTGGGGGTCGGCTCGAAGCGGGTCCAGCCCACGCCCTCGAAGTACAGCTCGGGCCAGGCGTGTGCGTCCTTCAGGCCCACGGACACCGTGCCGTCCGCCTCCGGGGTGCCCGGGGCGAAGCCCACCGCGACCCGGGCCGGGATGCCCAGGGTGCGGGCCATCGCCGCCATCGCGAAGGAGAAGTGGACGCAGAAGCCCTGCTTGTCCTTCAGGAACTTGGCGATCGCGTCGCGGCCGGTGCCGACGTCCACCTGGGTGTCGTACTGGAAGCCGCCGGTCACCGCGAAGTAGTCCTGGAGCTTGACCGCCTCCTCGTAGTGACTGGTCGAGCCCGCGGTGACCTTGCGGGCCGTGTCGGCCACCACCGCGGGCAGCGACTTCGGCACCTTCGTGTACTGGTTCCGCAGCGTCGCCGACGGCTCCGGTGCCGAGGCCAGCTGCTCCGCGGTCGGCTGTACGTCCAGGCTGTTGACCGTGTAGGTCGCACCGCGCGTGTTCTGGCCGTGGTCGCCCACGACCGTCATGCCCACGGGCTCGTAGCGCCAGCTGCCGTCGATGCTTACGTGGCTGGGCGGGTAGGGCATCGGCAGCCAGTCCTGGGCGTACCAGTCCGCGGCCGAGATCCGGGTCTGGATCTCCGAGCGCTTGATGTCGGCGCCGAGGCCGGTCGGGGTGGGGAACTGGTTCGGCACGCCCTGGATGTGCCGCTGGGACGGCTTCCAGGTGGTGCCGTCGAAGTCGTCCAGGGACACGATCCGCAGATACATGTCCGAGATGTCGTTCGTGTTGGTGCGCACGGACAGGACCTGGCGGTTCTCGTCCACGTTCAGGCTGTCGCGCAGCGAGACCAGCGGGTTGACCGCGGAGATCGTGCCGCCGCTTCCGTTGCCCGAGCCCACGCCGGTCCCGGCCGCGTCCAGCAGGCCGCCCGAGATGGTGGGCAGCGGCAGCAGGGCGATGGCCATCGCGACCGCGCCGATCCGCCGCCCGGTGCGGACCGGGGCGAGCGGGCCCGAGGACTCCGAGCCGGGGGTGGTACGCGGTGCTCCGCCGAAGACGCGGCCCCACTGGGCGAGCCGGTCCCGGCCCTCGGCCAGCAGGAGCATGAGGTAGCCGGCGGCTGCGAGCAGGAACCACAGCCAGCTGACACTGCTCTCGGACAGCCCGGCGGCGACCGAGTACAGCGCGAGGAGCGGCAGTCCGGCCGGGGCCGCGCTGCGGAAGGTGACCGCGAGCGTGTCCACCGCGAGGCCGATCACCAGGACACCGCCGATGAGCATCAGCCGGATGCCGTCGTGCAGCGGTGCCGGGATCGCGTACCGGGAGACGTCGTCGGAACCCTCCCGCAGCAGGTCGGCGAAGTGCTGGAAGGCCTCGGGGCCCGGGACGAACCCGGCGAGGGCCTGCGCGTGCGCGAAGACCAGGGTCAGCATCAGCAGGGTGACCAGGGCCTGCGCCGCGACGGTCAGCGGCCGGGCCAGCGGCACCCGCCGGGTCGCCGCGCCGACGCCGGTCTGGATCGCCAGCATGAAGGCGGCCTGGATGATCCAGGTCGCCGGGGAGACCAGGGGCAGCATCGCGCAGGACGCCAGCAGTGTGGCCACCCAGGCGCAGATCGCCAGTCGTGCGCGCCCGCTCATGCCCATCCCTCCCCGAGGCCGGTCGCGGTGATGCCGTTGCGCTCCCGGTCGGCCTGTTGCCACAGATCGGTCAGGGACGCGCCGCGCGGCACGCCCACAGCGGTCCAGCCCGCGTCGCGCAGCATCCGCAGCCGCTCCTCGGGCTCGTCCCCGGGTCCGGGGACATCGGTCGACTCACGCACCCAGCCGTCGCTGTCCAGCACGAAGGCGAGGGCGCCCCCGCTGCGCTGGCGCATCCGCGCGACCACGGCGGCCTGTTCCTCGTCGAGGTCGCCGAAGAAGGCCACCAGCAGCCCTTCGTTCCCGCTGCGCAGGACGTCGTAGGCGCGGGACAGGCCCGAGCCGTCCGAGTGGTCGATCACCGCGAGGGTGTCCATCATCAGCCCGGCCGCGTCCGCCGACTCCTGGCTCGCGCCCGCGAAGCCGTCGGCGTCCTGGCCCGGCACCGAGTTGCCGGTGTCGCTCAACAGCCGTACGGAGAAGCCCCGTTCCAGCATGTGCACCAGGACGGAGGCGGCGCCGGAGACGGCCCACTCGAAGGCGGAGTCCGGGCCCTGGCCCGCGAAGGCGATGCCCCGGGTGTCGAGCAGAACCGTGCAGCGGGCGCGCTGGGGCTGCTCCTCGCGGCGCACCATCAGCTCGCCGTAGCGCGCGGTGGAGCGCCAGTGCACGCGGCGCAGGTCGTCGCCGTAGCGGTAACCGCGCGGGATCACGTCGTCCTCGCCCGCCAGGGCCAGCGAGCGGTTGCGGCCGTCGCCGTAGCCCTTGGCCTCGCCGCTGAGGCGGACCGGGGGGAGGGCCTCCACGCGCGGGATGACCGTGAGGGTGTCGAAGGTCGAGAAGGAGCGGGTCAGTTCGCACATCCCGAAGGGGTCCGTCAGGCGGAGCTGGAGCGGGCCCAGGGGGTAGCGGCCGCGCAGGTCGGAGCGGACCCGGTAGGACACCTCGCGCCGGCCGCCCGCCTCGACCCGGTCCAGGACGAAGCGGGGGCGCGGGCCGAGCACGTACGGCACCCGGTCCTGGAGCATCAGCAGGCCCGTGGGCAGCCGCGAGACGTTGTCCATCCGGAGATGGACGCGGGCCTCGCTGCCGGCGGGCACGCGCGCGGGGGAGAGCCGGCGGCTGCCCGCGACCCGGTAGCGGGTGCGGTAGAGCACGGTCGCGCAGACCAGGGGCAGCACGGCCAGCAGCAGTCCGACCCGGAGCAGATCGCTCTGCCCCAGGACGTACGCGCAGACCGCGGCGGCGATACCGGCGGCCAGGAAGGAACGTCCACGGGTCGTCAGCCCGGCCAGGGCCGTACGGACACCGCCCTTCTCGTCCCGGTCGGTCTCCGCCTCCCCGGTGGACATCACAGCCTCCGGGGCTGCTGCTGCCCGTACCCACCGAGACCCAGGCCGCTCTGCGGGGCCGGCGCCGAGGGCACGGGGGTGCGCTGGAGGATCTCCTGGACGACCTGCTCCGCCGTACGACGGTTCAGCTGGGCCTGTGCGGTGGGCAGCAGGCGGTGCGCCAGGACCGCGACCGCGAGCGCCTGGATGTCGTCCGGCAGGGCGTACTCACGGCCGCTCAGGGCTGCGGAGGCCTTCGCCGCGCGCAGCAGGTGCAGCGTCGCGCGCGGGGAGGCGCCGAGTCTGAGATCGGGGTGGTTGCGCGTGGCGGAGACCAGGTCCACCGCGTACCTGCGCACCGGGTCGGCGACATGGACGCCCCGGACCGCCTCGACCAGCTTGACGATGTCGTGCGCGTGGGCCACGGGCTGGAGGTCGTCCAGCGGGCTGACCCCGCCGTGGATGTCCAGCATCTGCAGCTCGGCCTCCGCGCTGGGATAGCCGATGGAGACCCGGGCCATGAAGCGGTCGCGCTGGGCCTCGGGCAGCGGATAGGTGCCCTCCATCTCGACCGGGTTCTGCGTGGCGACCACCATGAAGGGGCTGGGCAGCTCGTAGGTCTGGCCGTCGATGGTGACCTGCCGCTCCTCCATGGACTCCAGGAGTGCGGACTGGGTCTTCGGCGAGGCGCGGTTGATCTCGTCGCCGATCACGATCTGGGCGAAGATCGCGCCCGGTTTGAACTCGAAGTCCCGCTGCTGCTGGTCCCAGATGGACACACCGGTGATGTCCGAGGGCAGCAGGTCGGGCGTGAACTGGATTCGCCGCACCGAACAGTCGATCGACCGCGCCAGCGCCTTGGCCAGCATTGTCTTGCCCACACCCGGAACGTCCTCGATCAGAAGATGTCCCTCGGCGAGCAGCACGGTCAGCGAAAGCCGTACGACCTCGGGCTTGCCCTCGATCACTCCTTCCACCGAACTGCGGACTCGCTCCACAGTGGCGGTCAGATCTGTAAGGCTCGCTCGATCGTCATAGGTCGTCACCCGGCCCTCCTCGGCCCGTTCTTTCCATGGGCCGGCGCACGCACTGCGGACCGGCCCACCCCGAAACACGGACACCGCGCGGAAAAAGTTCCGCGCGACGCCACACCCGCATTCTTGTTGCCGTTACCGGTTCGTGTCACTCGCCTGTGGACAACTGCCTTCGCTTTGTCGGGTCTTACGACCTTTTGGGCGGTCCGAGGGGCGAACTTTTCGAAGTTTCGGGGCGGGCGGGTGCGTCAGGCGGGGTCGATCTCGCGCAGCAGACCCGACTTCACGTCGAAGACGAAGCCGCGCACGTCATCAGTGTGCAGCAGGAACGGCGAGGTGCGCACACGCTGCATGGACTGCCGTACGTCCTGCTCGACGTCCCGGAAGGCCTCCACCGCCCAGGCGGGGCGCTGGCCGACCTCCATCTCCAGGTCGTGCCGGAACTCCTCGGTGAGGGACTCCAGGCCGCAGCCGGTGTGGTGGATGAGAACGACACTGCGGGTGCCGAGCGCCCGCTGGCTGATGGTGAGGGAGCGGATCACGTCGTCGGTGACCACACCGCCCGCGTTGCGGATGGTGTGGCAGTCGCCCAGTTCCAGGCCGAGCGCGGCGTGCAGGTCGAGACGGGCGTCCATGCAGGCGACCACGGCCACCTGCAGAACGGGACGGGCGTCCATCCCGGGATCGGTGAAGGCGGCGGCGTACCGCCCGTTGGCCTCGACGAGGCGGTCCGTCACGGTCCCGCCGTCGGTTATGGCGCCTTCGGACTCTGTGGGTACGGATGCGGAGGTCGTCATACCTATGACGGTACTGGTCACCGGCGGTGCGGTCTTGGTGCGGGACGGGAAAAAGAGCGTCATTGCGTCCTCTTGTGAGGTAACCCACACGGGTGGCGGGGGTGCACCCGGCCGGGTGATTCTTCCCGTTTTGACGCTTCGCACGCACCCGGGCCCGCGACGCGCAGGCCGGTTGATTGACCGTGAGACAGCGTGGACTAAAGTTGCGCGAAGCGGGAGGCGAGGCTCTCCCTGCTGGACTTTTCCCGGAGACGCCGGCGACCTTCCGGATTCTCCCCACGTGCGCGGCGCGTACGTACGGCTCGGCCTCCTCCCGCTCCCGGTCGGCTGACGCTTTCGGCGCCGGCAGGCTTCCCCTTCACCCGCGGGCGGGGACCCGGCGGTGCGTACGGCCCTGCCGGATCTGAGAGGGCCCCTTGAGCCAGAGTCGACACGTCCCGGTGATGCTCCAGCGGTGCCTGGACATGTTGGCCCCCGCGCTGGAGCGGCCGGGCGCGGTCGTCGTCGACTGCACGCTCGGCCTCGGCGGCCACAGCGAGGCCCTGCTGACCCAGTTCCCCGAGGCCCGCCTCGTCGCCCTCGACCGCGACAAGGAGGCCCTGCGCCTCTCCGGCGAGCGCCTCGCCCCCTTCGGGGACAGGGCCACCCTCGTGCACGCCGTCTACGACGAACTGCCCGACGTACTGGACCGCCTGGGCATCCCGCGCGTGGAGGGCGTCCTGTTCGACCTCGGCGTCTCCTCCATGCAGCTCGACGAGGCCGACCGCGGCTTCGCCTACGCCCAGGACGCCCCCCTCGACATGCGCATGGACCAGACGACCGGCATCAGCGCCGCCGAGGTCCTCAACACCTACGCGCCCGGCGAACTCGTCCGCATCCTGCGGGCGTACGGCGAGGAGAAGCAGGCCAAGCGAATCGTCTCCGCGGTCGTACGGGAGCGTGACAAGGAGCCGTTCAGCAACAGCGCGCGGCTCGTCGAGCTGATCCGCGACTCGCTGCCGCAGGCCGCCAAGCGCACCGGCGGCAACCCGGCCAAGCGCACCTTCCAGGCGCTGCGCATCGAGGTCAACGGCGAACTGTCCGTCCTGGAGAGCGCGATCCCCGCCGCGGTGAAGTCCCTTGCCGTGGGCGGCCGGATCGCCGTCCTGTCGTACCACTCGCTCGAAGACCGCCTGGTCAAGCAGGTGTTCGCGGCCGGAGCCGCCAACACCGCGCCTCCTGGGCTGCCTGTCGTGCCCGAGCAGTACCAGCCCCGGCTCAAGCTCCTGACGCGCGGTGCCGAACTTCCCACCGAGGAAGAGGTCGCCGAGAACCGGCGAGCGGCACCCGCGCGGCTGCGGGGGGCTCAGCGCATCAGGGAGGACATCGGGTGAGGCAACGGGTCCGTTCGCCGCGAGCGGCATGTGGGTTTGATATTCCAACTCGGGGGGCGTGAGTGAGTAGGAAACCCGAACTGAGGGGCAGGGCTGCCCGTTTCGCGCGGCTCTTCCCGACCGGGCCCGCGCAGACAGGCGGGATCCAGGCGGCCCGTACCCCGTTCGTCCTCCTTGTCGTGCTCCTCCTGGGCGGCGGCCTGATCGCGCTGCTCGTGCTGAACTCCGCGCTCAGCGAAGGGCAGTTCAAGCTGGACGACCTCCAGAAGCAGACCAAGAGCCTCACCGACGAGGAGCAGGCCCTCCAGCGGGACGTGGACGCCTACTCCGCCCCCGACGCCCTCCAGCGCCGCGCCCACGAGCTGGGCATGGTGCCCGGCGGGGACCCCGCCTTCCTCGACCCGGACGGCACCGTGAAGGGTGTCCCGGAGCAGGCAGCCGCGAAGACCGTGAGCACACCGGCGGTCCTCGCCCCCGAAGCACTCGTCAGCAGGCCGGTCCCGAGCCCCAGTTCGAGCCCGGTTCCCACGGCCGTCGTACCGGCACCGGCTCCCGCGGCCACCCCGGTGGCGACCCGGCCCGGACAGCCCGCCGCGACCCAGACCGCTACAACCCGTACCTCCACCGCGCAGTCATCCACAGCACAGTCCTCCACCCCGACAACCCCCGGCAGGTGACGGAAGTGTCCGACAGGGAACCGCCGCGCCGCCGAGTGCCAGGACCGGCCAGGCCCGAACGCCCCGAGGGCGGTAACGCCCCCCGGCGCCGCCCCGGGCCCGGTGCCCGCCCGGCCCGCCGCCCGGCATCTCCTCCGCCCTCGGCGCAATCCTCCGGCCGCCCGGCGGGCCCCCGCTCCCTCCGGCTCGGCAGCCCGCGCCCCCGGCTGCGCATGATCAGCCTCGCGCTGACCCTCGTCCTGATCGCGTTCGTCGTACGGCTGCTGCAGGTGCAGGCGGTCGACGCGAGCGCGTACGCCGCCAAGGCCGCGCAGAACCGGTACGTCGACTACGTCCTGGCCGCCGAGCGCGGTGAGATCACCGACCGCTCCGGGGTGGCGCTGGCGACCAGCGTGGACGCGTACACGATCACCGCCGACCCGACGCTGTTCACCCGCAAGCAGCTCAAGATCGATGACGGGCCCGAGCAGGCGGCCGCGCTCCTCGCCCCGATCCTCGGCGTGGACCAGGCCTCCCTCGTCAAGAAGCTCAGGCCCGCGAACAAGAACCTGCGCTACGTGGTGCTCGCCAACCGGCAGACCCCGCAGGTCTGGAAGCAGATCAAGGACCTGAAGAGCGCGCTGAACACGAAGGCCTCGACCGACCCGACCACGGTCAATGTCATCGCCGGTGTCCTCGCCGTCCCCACCACCAGGCGCGTGTACCCGAACGGCGATCTCGCCGCCGGGATACTGGGCTGGGTCAACGCCGACGGCAAGGGCGGCGGCGGGGTCGAGCAGCAGCTGAACAAGGACCTCACCGGCAAGGACGGCAAGGTCCGCTACGCCCAGTCCGGCGGCCTCCAGGTGCCCACTGCGGGCTCCACGGAGACGCCGGCGGTGCCCGGTTCCGACGTGGAGCTGACGATCGACCGCGACATCCAGTGGGCCGCGCAGAACGCCATCACCGAGCAGGTGAAGAAGTCCAAGGCGGACCGCGGGTACGTGATAGTGCAGGACACCCGCACCGGCGAGATCCTCGCCATGGCCAACGCGCCCGGCTTCGACCCGAACGACCTCGCGCAGGCCAACGCGGCCTCCCTGGGCAACGCGGCCGTCCAGGACGCCTACGAACCCGGCTCCACCGCCAAGGTCATGACGATGGCCGCCGTGCTCCAGGAGAACGCGGCCACCCCGCTGACGCATGTCGTCGTGCCGAACCGGCTGCACCGGGGCGACCGGCTCTTCCAGGACGACGTGGACCACGCGACCTGGAACCTGACGCTGAACGGCGTCCTCGCCAAGTCCAGCAACATCGGGACCATCGAGGCGGCCGGCCAGCTCGGCAAGACCCAGCCCGAGGCCAACCAGGTCCTGTACTCGTATCTGCGCAAGTTCGGCATCGGCAGCTACAGCGGGCTGAACTTCCCCGGCGAGACCAAGGGCATCCTCGCGCCCGCCGACAAGTGGTCGACCTCGCAGCAGTACACGATTCCTTTCGGCCAGGGCATGTCCCTCAACGCCCTCCAGGCGGCCTCCGTGTACTCGACGGTCGCCAACGGCGGAGTCCGCGTCGAGCCCACCCTGGTGCGCGGCACGAAGGGGCCCGACGGCCGCTTCACGCCCGCGGCGACGCCCAAGAAGACCCGGGTCATCAGTGCGAAGACGGCGAAGACCCTCGCCCAGATGCTGGAGTCCGTGGTGGACGACGAGCAGGGCACGGGCGGTAAGGCCGCGATTCCCGGGTACCGGGTGGCGGGCAAGACCGGTACCGCCAACCGCGTGGATCCGGCCACCGGCAAGTACAAGGGCTACACCTCGTCGTTCGCCGGGTTCGCGCCCGCCGACAACCCCCGCATCACCGTCTACTGCGCGATCCAGAACGCCACCAGCGGAAGCTACTTCGGCGGTCAGATCTGCGGACCGATCTACAAGCAGGTGATGGAGTTCGCCCTCAAGACCCTCCAGGTCCCGCCCACCGGGGCGAAGGCCGCGAATCTGCCCGTGACCTTCACGCCCTGATCAGCGCAACAGCCAGGAACCGATCCGTGACCATGATCACCTCCCAGTCCGGGAACCAGGGCCAGCAGGACAACGGGCCCCGCACCTCACTTCGCTCTGCGGCGGGTGCGCCCGGTACGCTCACCGCCGTGCCACCCGCCGATCAGTCCCAAACCCCCCAGAAGGGCGCATCCGTGACCTACCCGGGGCCGCCCAGGCCGGCGCGGATCTCCGCCACACCCCTCGCGGAACTCGCCGACCAACTGGGCGCCGCCGAGCCGGTGCCGACCGCCGAGATCACGGGCATCACCCATGACTCGCGCGCCGTCCGCCCCGGCGACCTGTACGCCGCGCTGCCCGGCGCCCGGCTGCACGGCGCCGACTTCGTCACCCAGGCGGCAGGCCTCGGCGCCGCAGCCGTCCTGACGGACCCGGCCGGCGCCGACCGCGCGGCCGCGACGGGCCTGCCGGTGCTGGTCGTCGAGGACCCGCGCGGGCAGATGGGCGAGCTGGCGGCGACCATCTACGGCCACCCCGGCCGCGATCTGCTCCAGATCGGCATCACCGGGACGTCCGGCAAGACCACCACCGCGTACCTGGTGGAGGGCGGCCTGAAAACGGTCCGGTCCACCGGTCTGATCGGCACGGTCGAGACGCGCATCGGCGACGAGCGCATCAAGTCGGAGCGCACGACCCCCGAAGCCACCGATCTCCAGGCCCTGTTCGCGGTCATGCTGGAGCGCGGGGTCGACGCGGTCGCGATGGAGGTCTCCAGCCACGCGCTGGTCCTCGGCCGGGTCGACGCCTGCGTCTTCGACATCGCGGTCTTCACCAACCTCAGCCCGGAACACATGGAGTTCCACACGGGCATGGAGGACTACTTTCAGGCCAAGGCCCAGCTGTTCACCCCGCTGCGCAGCCGTCAGGGCGTGGTCAACCTCGACGACGCGTACGGCCGCAGGCTCGCCGCCGAGGCCACGGTCCCCGTGGTCACCTACTCCGCCGAGGGCCACCCGGACGCCGACTGGCGCGCCGAGGACGTCGAAGTCGGCCCGATGGACTCGACGTTCACCGCGATCGGCCCCAAGGGTGAGCTGATCACGGCCCGTTCGCCGCTGGCCGGCTCCTTCAACGTGGCCAACACCCTCGCCGCGATCGCCGCCCTCGCCACCGCGGGCCTCGACCCGCAGCTCGCCGCCGACGGCATCGCCGCGGTGCCGGGCGTGCCGGGGCGCCTGGAGCGCGTGGACGTGGGGCAGCCGTATCTCGCGGTCGTCGACTACGCCCACAAGACGGACGCCGTCGAATCGGTCCTGCGCGCGCTGCGCAAGGTCACCGAGGGCAAGGTGCACGTCGTGCTCGGCTGCGGCGGGGACCGGGACAGGACGAAACGTGAGCCCATGGGTGCCGCCGTCGCCCGGCTCGCCGACACCGCCGTACTGACCTCCGACAACCCCCGCTCCGAGGACCCCCTCGCGATCCTCGCGACGATGCTCCAGGGGGCCGCGTCGGTGCCCGCGCACGAGCGTGGCGAGGTCCAGGTCTTCGAGGACCGGGCCGCCGCCATCGCCGCCGCCGTGGCCCGCGCACAGCCGGGCGACACCGTGCTGGTCGCGGGCAAGGGCCACGAGCAGGGCCAGGACATCGCCGGAGTGGTCCGTCCCTTCGACGACCGCCAGGTGCTTCGCGAAGCTATCCAGAAGACCCAGGGATGAACTTGTGATCGCCCTCTCCCTCGCCGAGATCGCAGAAGTCGTCGGCGGGCAGACGCACGACATACCGGATCCGTCCGTCCAGGTCACCGGCCCGGTGGTCCGCGACTCCCGGGAAGTGGAACCCGGCAGCCTCTTCGTCGCCTTCGTCGGCGAGCACGTCGACGGCCACGACTTCGCGGAAGCGGTCGTCGAGGCGGGCGCGGTGGCCCTGTTGGCGTCCCGCCCGGTCGGCGTCCCCGCGATCGTCGTGGACGACGTCCAGAGCGCCCTGGGCGCCCTCGCCCGTCATGTCGTACGACGGCTCGGCGCGACCCTCGTGGCCCTCACCGGCTCGGCGGGCAAGACCAGCACCAAGGACCTCATCGCGCAGGTGCTCGCGCGCAAGGCGCCCACGGTGTTCACGCCGGGATCGTTGAACAATGAGATCGGGCTGCCGCTGACCGCGCTGAGCGCCACCGCCGAGACGAGGTTCCTCGTCCTGGAGATGGGCGCCCGCGGCATCGGTCACATCCGCTACCTCGCGGATCTGACGCCCCCGAAGATCGGCCTCGTCCTCAACGTCGGCACCGCCCACATCGGCGAGTTCGGCGGCCGGGAGCAGATCGCACAGGCAAAGGGTGAACTCGTAGAAGCGCTCCCTTCAGTCGAGGACGGCGGCGTCGCGGTCCTCAACGCGGACGATCCGCTCGTGCGGGCCATGGCGTCCCGTACGAAGGCGAAGGTGATCCTTTTCGGAGAGTCCGGCGAAGCGGACGTACGGGCCGAGAACGTGAGACTCACGGACAGCGGACAGCCCGCCTTCAGCCTTCACACACCCTCCGGGTGCAGCGAAGTGACCATGCGCCTGTACGGTGAGCACCACGTGTCGAACGCGCTCGCCGCGGCCGCCGTCGCCCATGAGCTGGGCATGTCCGCAGACGAGATCGCCACCGCGCTCTCCGAGGCGGGCTCCCTCTCCCGCTGGCGGATGGAGGTCACCGAGCGACCGGACGGCGTGACCATCGTCAACGACGCCTACAACGCGAACCCCGAGTCCATGCGAGCCGCCTTGCGCGCGCTCGCTGCAATGGGCAAGGCCTCACAGGCAGAGGGGGGAAGGACGTGGGCGGTGCTCGGCAAGATGGCCGAGCTCGGGGACGAGGCGCTCGCCGAGCACGACGCGGTCGGACGGCTGGCCGTCCGGCTCAATGTCGGCAAGCTCGTCGCGGTCGGGGGCAGGGAAGCGTCCTGGCTGCAACTGGGCGCATATAACGAGGGTTCGTGGGGTGAGGAGTCGGTGCACGTGTCCGACGCACAGGCGGCGGTCGACCTGTTGCGCAGCGAGTTGCGCCCGGGAGACGTCGTTCTCGTGAAGGCGTCCCGGTCGGTCGGGCTCGAGAGCGTGGCGCAGGCGCTCATCGAGACCGGTGCCGAGGGTGAGGTTGCCGCCCGATGATGAAGCAGATCCTGTTCTCAGGAGTCATCGGCCTGTTCCTGACCCTGGTGGGCACCCCGCTGCTGATCAAGCTGCTGGCCCGCAAGGGCTACGGCCAGTACATCCGTGACGACGGCCCGCGCGAGCACGCCAGCAAGCGCGGTACGCCGACGATGGGCGGTATCGCGTTCATCTTCGCGACGGTCGCCGCCTACTTCCTGTCCAAGGTCATCACCGGTTACACGCCGACCTATTCGGGTCTGCTGGTGCTCGGTCTGATGGTGGGCATGGGCCTGGTCGGCTTCCTGGACGACTACATCAAGATCGTCAAGCGCCGTTCGCTGGGCCTGCGGGCCAAGGCGAAGATGGCCGGCCAGCTGATCGTCGGCATCAGCTTCGCGGTGCTCGCCCTGCAGTTCAAGGACGTCAGCGGCAACACCCCGGCCTCGACGAAGCTGTCCTTCATCACGGACTTCGGGTGGAACATCGGCCCGATCCTGTTCGTGATCTGGGCGCTGTTCATGATCCTCGCGATGTCGAACGGCGTGAACCTGACGGACGGTCTGGACGGCCTGGCCACCGGCGCGTCGGTGCTGGTCTTCGGCGCTTACACCTTCATCGGTGTCTGGCAGTTCCAGGAGTCCTGCGCCAACGCGCAGACCCTGACCAACCCGAACGCCTGCTTCGAAGTGCGCGATCCGCTCGATCTCGCGGTCATCGCCTCCGCGCTGATGGGTGCCTGCCTGGGCTTCCTGTGGTGGAACACCTCGCCGGCCAAGATCTTCATGGGGGACACCGGTTCGCTGGCCCTCGGCGGTGTGCTGACGGGTCTGGCGATCCTCTCCCGCACCGAGCTGCTGGTCGCCATCATGGGTGGTCTGTTCGTCCTCATCACGATGTCGGTGGTCATCCAGGTCGGCTCGTTCAAGCTCACCGGCAAGCGGGTCTTCCGCATGGCCCCGCTCCAGCACCACTTCGAACTCAAGGGCTGGTCCGAAGTGCTCGTGGTGGTCCGTTTCTGGATCATCCAGGGCATCTGCGTGATCGTCGGCCTGGGCCTCTTCTACGCGGGATGGGCAGCGGAAAAGTGACCGACGGTCAGGGTCTCTCCTTCGAGGGCAAGCACGTCACCGTCGCCGGGCTCGGTGTCTCCGGCATCCCGGCGGCCAAGGTCCTGCACGGCCTCGGCGCGCTCGTCACAGTCGTGAACGACGGCGACGACGAGCGCTCCCGGGCCCAGGCGGCCGACCTGGAGGCGCTCGGCATCACCGTGCGCCTCGGCGACGGGGCGACCCTGCCCGACGGCACCGGACTGATCGTCACCACCCCCGGCTGGCAGCCCGACAAGCCGCTGTTCACGGCGGCGCGTGAGGCGGGCGTTCCGGTGTGGGGGGACGTGGAGCTGGCGTGGCGCCTGCGCGGCCCTGATGCGGCCCCCTGGCTCGCCGTCACCGGCACCAACGGCAAGACCACCACCGTCCAGATGCTCGCCTCGATCCTGAAGGCTGCGGACCTGCGCACGGCGGCGGTCGGCAACATCGGCGTCTCGGTCCTGGACGCCGTACTCGGGGACGAGGAATACGACGTCCTCGCCGTGGAACTGTCGAGCTATCAGCTCCACTGGGCGCCCTCGCTGCGCGCCCACTCCGCCGCCGTTCTCAACCTGGCGCCCGATCATCTCGACTGGCACGGCTCGATGGAGGCGTACGCCGCCGACAAGGGCCGTATCTACGAAGGCAATCGGGTCGCCTGCGTCTACAACGTCGCCGACAAGGCCACCGAGGACCTCGTCCGCGAGGCCGATGTCGAGGAGGGGTGCCGGGCGATCGGCTTCACCCTCGGCAGTCCCGCGCCGTCCCAACTCGGCGTCGTGGACGGCATTCTGGTGGACCGTGCCTTCGTCGAGGACCGGCAGAAGAACGCGCAGGAGCTGGCGGAGGTCTCCGACGTCAACCCGCCCGCCCCGCACAACATCGCCAACGCCCTTGCCGCAGCTGCCCTCGCGCGCGCCTTCGGGGTGCCCGCCAAGGCCGTACGGGACGGGCTGCGGGCCTTCACGCCCGACGCGCACCGCATCGCGCACGTGGCGGATGTGGACGGTGTCGCGTACATCGACGACTCCAAGGCCACCAACACCCATGCGGCGGAAGCCTCGTTGGCGGCCTACGAGTCGATCGTGTGGATCGCGGGCGGCCTCGCCAAGGGCGCGACCTTCGACGAACTCGTCGCCAAGTCGGCCAAGCACCTTCGGGGCGTGGTGCTGATCGGCGCCGATCGCGCGCTGATCCGCGAAGCCCTGGCGCGACACGCGCCGGAAGTACCCGTCGTCGACCTCGACCGGACCGACACTGGGGCGATGCTCGCGGCTGTCCAGGAGGCACAGCGGCTCGCCGCCGCCGGCGACACGGTGCTGCTCGCCCCGGCCTGCGCCTCCATGGACATGTTCGCCAACTACAACAAGCGCGGTGACGCGTTCGCCCAGGCGGTTCGCGAACTCGGCGCCTGACCGACGCAAGCGGAGGCGCTGATGCCCAGTAGCCGTACCGGCCGGCCGCCCGTGCGGCAGCGGACCCCCAGACGTCCCGCCGCCGCCAGGACCGTCCGCGACAACCCCGTCCGACGGCTGTACACCAACGCCCGCCGGGCCTGGGACCGGCCGCTGACCGCCTACTACCTGATCGCCGGCGGCAGTGTGCTGATCACCGTGCTGGGTCTGGTGATGGTCTACTCGGCCTCCCAGATCACCGCGCTCCAACTCTCGCTGCCCGGCTCGTATTTCTTCCGCAAACAGTTCCTCGCGGCCTGTATCGGCGGCGTCTTGGCGCTGGCCGCCTCGCGGATGCCGGTCAAACTCCACCGGGCGCTGGCCTATCCGATCCTCGCGGGAGCCGTCTTCATGATGGCGCTGGTGCAGCTGCCGGGGATAGGGATGTCGGTCAACGGCAACCGCAACTGGATCTCCCTGGGCGGCTCCTTCCAGATCCAGCCCAGCGAGTTCGGCAAGCTGGCCCTGGTCCTGTGGGGGGCCGACCTGCTCGCCCGCAAGCAGGACAAGGCGATGCTGTCCCAGTGGAAGCACATGCTGGTGCCGCTGGTGCCGGTCGCGTTCATGCTGCTCGGGCTGATCATGCTCGGCGGCGACATGGGTACGGCGATCATCCTCACCGCGATCCTGTTCGGCCTGCTCTGGCTGGCCGGCGCCCCGACCCGGCTCTTCGTCGGCGTGCTGTCGATCGCGGCCGCGATCGGTGTGATCCTCATCAAGACCAGCCCCAACCGCATGGCCCGGCTCGCCTGCATCGGCGCCACCGAGCCCAAGACCGGGGTCGCCGACTGCTGGCAGGCCGTGCACGGGATCTACGCGCTCGCATCGGGCGGGATCTTCGGCTCCGGGCTCGGGGCGAGTGTGGAGAAATGGGGTCAACTCCCCGAGGCCCACACCGACTTCATCTTCGCCGTCACCGGTGAGGAACTGGGTCTGGCGGGCACACTGTCGGTGCTCGCCCTCTTCGCGGCTCTAGGCTATGCGGGTATCCGCGTGGCCGGACGCACGGAGGACCCCTTCGTGAGGTATGCCGCGGGAGGCGTGACCACCTGGATCATCGCTCAGGCGGTGATCAACATCGGTGCGGTGCTCGGCCTGCTGCCGATCGCCGGCGTCCCGCTCCCGCTGTTCTCCTACGGGGGTTCCGCCCTGCTGCCGACCATGTTCGCCATCGGGTTGCTGATCGCCTTCGCGCGCGACGACCCCGCTGCGCGGGCGGCGCTTGCGATGCGGCAACCCCGCTTTGGTAGAAAGCGGGGGGCCAGGGGTACCGGTTTTGGCCAACGGCCCCGGAGATGGAACACGATGCGACGGCGTGCCTCGGCGGCGCGTTCGTCCGGAGAGCGGTGAATTTCGGTGCATGTCGTACTCGCCGGTGGGGGGACCGCCGGCCACATCGAGCCGGCGCTCGCCCTCGCGGACGCCCTGCGCAGGCAGGACCCCACCGTGGGGATCACAGCCCTGGGCACGGAGCGCGGCCTTGAGACCCGTCTCGTACCCGAGCGGGGCTACGAACTCGCGCTGATCCCCGCCGTACCCCTGCCGCGCAAGCCCACCCCCGAACTGATCACCGTGCCGGGCCGGTTGCGCGGCACGATCAAGGCGGCCGAGCAGATCCTGGAGCGCACCAAGGCGGACTGCGTCGTCGGCTTCGGCGGCTATGTCGCGCTGCCCGGCTACCTCGCGGCCAAGCGCCTCGGCGTGCCGATCGTGATCCACGAGGCCAACGCCAGGCCCGGGTTGGCCAACAAGATCGGCTCGCGGTACGCGGCCCGGGTCGCCGTCTCGACCCCGGACAGCAAGCTGCGGGACGCCCGCTACATCGGCATCCCGCTGCGCCGCACGATCGCCACCCTGGACCGCGCGGCCGTACGGCCCGAGGCCCGGGCCGCGTTCGGGCTCGACCCGAACCTGCCGACGCTGCTGGTCTCCGGCGGCTCGCAGGGCGCCCGGCACCTGAACGAGGTGGTCGAGCGGGTCGCGCCGTACCTCCAACAGGCCGGAATCCAGATCCTGCACGCGGTCGGCCCGAAGAACGAACTGCCGCAGGTGCACCAGATGCCGGGGATGCCCCCCTACATCCCGGTACCGTACGTGGACCGGATGGACCTCGCGTACGCCGCGGCCGACATGATGCTCTGCCGCGCGGGCGCGATGACCGTCGCCGAACTCTCCGCCGTCGGACTCCCGGCCGCCTACGTCCCGCTGCCCATCGGCAACGGCGAACAGCGGCTGAACGCCCAGCCGGTGGTCAAGGCCGGCGGCGGACTCCTGGTCGACGACGCGGAACTGACGCCCGAGTGGGTCCAGGGCAATGTCCTGCCCGTGCTCGCCGACCCGCACCGGCTGTACGAAATGTCGCGCGCGGCAAGCGAGTTCGGCCGCCGGGACGCCGACGACCTGCTCGTCGGCATGGTGTACGAGGCGATCGCCTCGCGGCACCGTTAGCCATATGTGAGAGAGGCAGGGGAGCGTGGCCGGACCGAGCACCGCCGAGCGCGGTGAACGCCAACAGGAGTCGTCCGGCCCGCCCCTTGTCCGGCGCCTGGGGCCCAGACGCCTTCGTCTGATTGTCGTACTCGCCCTCGCCGCAGTCCTGTTGGGAGCCGCCACGGTCTGGCTGCTCTACGGCTCGCAGTGGCTGCGGGTCGAGAAGGTGTCGGTCTCCGGCACGAAGATCCTGACGCCTCAGCAGGTGCGCGAAGCCGCCGGCGTTCCGGTCGGCGGACCGCTCGTCTCGGTCGACACCGATGCGATCGAAGCCCGACTCCGCAGGAAATTGCCCCGAATTGACACCGTTGACGTAGTCCGTTCCTGGCCTCATGGAATCGGGCTGAAAGTGACCGAACGCAGCCCGGTCCTGGTGGTGAAAAAGGGCGGAAACTTCGTCGAAGTGGACGACGAGGGCGTGCGATTCGCCACCGTTTCCACACCCCCGAAGTCCGTCCCCACCCTCGAATTGGCACTCTCCCAATCGAGTTCGTCCGCGGCGGGCCTGCGCCGCTTCGGCGAGGACCGGCTCGTGCGCGAGGCGGTGGGCGTCGCGGGTGACATTCCGGCCGCGGTCGCACGCGTCACCCAGACCGTCAAGGTCCGTTCCTACGACGACATCTCACTGGAGTTGACCGGCGGCCGTACCGTCGCATGGGGAAGTGGCGAGAAGGGCACAGCGAAGGCGCGTACGCTCACCGCTCTCATGAAAGCAGCTTCCGGCGCCCGGCACTTCGACGTAAGTGTTCCCACCGCCCCTGCGTCAGCCGGGAGTTGACGCACATTCGCGCAGGCCAGCACCCTGGTTGGGCAGCGCTACGGCTGATCACATAGGGTGAAAAGAAAAACGGGAGGTTCGGCGTGTTCGTTGAACGTGCGCCACTTGTCGACTTAGTGTCCTGTTCAGAAGACTTCAAGGAACGGACACACTGGTAACCCTAAACTTCAACGTTAGGGTTCGGGTCGGCGCTACGGACCGTCCCATTCGGCATCCGTCGTCGGGTCGCGGAACACCGCGACCGACGACACGTAACTCGAGGCGAGAGGCCTTCGACGTGGCAGCACCGCAGAACTACCTCGCAGTCATCAAAGTCATCGGTGTCGGCGGCGGTGGTGTCAATGCCATCAACCGGATGATCGAGGTCGGTCTCAAGGGCGTCGAGTTCATCGCCATCAACACCGACGCGCAGGCGCTGTTGATGAGCGACGCCGACGTCAAACTCGACGTCGGCCGCGAACTCACCCGCGGACTCGGCGCCGGCGCCAACCCGGCCGTCGGCCGCAAGGCCGCCGAGGATCACCGCGAGGAGATCGAGGAGGTCCTCAAGGGGGCCGACATGGTCTTCGTGACGGCCGGAGAGGGCGGCGGCACCGGTACCGGCGGCGCCCCCGTCGTGGCCAACATCGCGCGCTCCCTGGGCGCCCTCACGATCGGCGTGGTCACCCGCCCGTTCACCTTCGAGGGACGGCGCCGGGCGAACCAGGCGGAGGACGGCATCGCCGAACTCCGCGAAGAGGTCGACACCCTCATCGTCATCCCGAACGACCGGCTGCTGTCCATCTCGGACCGCCAGGTCTCGGTCCTCGACGCCTTCAAGTCGGCGGACCAGGTCCTGCTCTCCGGTGTGCAGGGCATCACCGATCTCATCACCACGCCCGGCCTGATCAACCTCGACTTCGCCGACGTCAAGTCCGTGATGTCCGAGGCCGGTTCGGCCCTCATGGGCATCGGCTCGGCCCGCGGCGACGACCGCGCGGTGGCGGCGGCCGAGATGGCGATCTCCTCGCCGCTTCTCGAAGCCTCCATCGACGGCGCCCGCGGCGTCCTGCTCTCCATCTCCGGCGGCTCCGACCTCGGCCTGTTCGAGATCAACGAAGCGGCCCAACTGGTCAGCGAGGCCGCCCACCCCGAGGCCAACATCATCTTCGGCGCGGTCATCGACGACGCCCTGGGCGACGAGGTCCGGGTCACGGTCATCGCGGCCGGCTTCGACGGCGGCCAGCCGCCGACCCGCCGCGAGACGGGCACCAGTTCGTCCTCGGCCCGCCGCGACGAGCCGACCCCGGTACGGCAGGAGAGCCGTCCGTCCTTCGGCTCGCTCGGCAGCGTGAAGCCCAAGGAGGACCCGGAGCCCGCCCCGGAGCCGGTCGCCGACCTCCCGGTCGCCCCGCCGGTCCCGCCGTCGCGGACGTACTCGGACAGCGCCGCCGAGGAGCTGGACGTACCGGACTTCCTGAAGTGATAGGACAGTTCGACACCGTGAGCGGCGCGCACTTCGCCTTCACCGACAGGTGGGGCGGGGTGAGCGCCGTTCCGTACGAGGAGCTCAACCTCGGCGGCGCGGTCGGCGACGACCCGGACGCGGTCCGTACCAATCGCGAACTGGCCGCCAAGTCACTGGGGTTGGACCCCGGCCTGGTGGTCTGGATGAACCAGGTGCACGGCGCGGACGTGGCGGTCGTCGAGGGGCCCTGGGGCACCTCGGACATCCCCTCCGTCGACGCGCTCGTCACCGCACGGCGCGGCCTCGCCCTCGCCGTGCTGACCGCCGACTGCACACCGGTCCTGCTCGCCGACCCGGTCGCCGGGATCGCGGGCGCGGCCCACGCCGGTCGCCCTGGCATGGTCGCCGGGGTCGTCCCCGCCGCCGTAGCGGCCATGGTCGAACTCGGCGCCGATCCCGCCCGGATCGTCGCCCGCACCGGACCCGCCGTCTGCGGCCGGTGCTACGAAGTCCCCGCCGACATGCGCGCCGACGTCGCCGCGGTGGAACCGGCGGCGTACGCCGAGACGAGTTGGGGCACTCCCGCGGTCGACGTGACCGCCGGCGCGCACGCGCAGCTCGACCGGCTCGGGGTGCGCGACCGGGAGCAGTCGCCGGTGTGCACCCGTGAATCGGACGACCACTTCTCGTACCGCCGCGACCGGACGACCGGGCGCCTGGCGAGCTATGTCTGGCTGGACTGACGGGACATGACGGACCGTAGGGCTGAACTCGCCGCAAATCTGGCGAAAGTCGAGGAGCGCATCGCCGCCGCCTGTGTGGCGGCCGGGCGGAAGCGTGAAGAAGTGACCCTGATCGTGGTCACCAAGACCTATCCGGCAAGCGACGTGCGGATGTTGGCGGAACTGGGTGTCCGTCATGTCGCCGAGAACCGGGACCAGGACGCCGCCCCGAAGGCCGCCGAATGTGCGGATCTGGCGCTGAGTTGGCACTTCGTGGGTCAGTTGCAGACCAACAAGGTGCGATCCGTGGTCGGTTACGCCGATGTCGTGCAGTCGGTCGACCGGGCCCGGCTCGTCACCGCGCTGTCGAAGGAGGCCGAGCGGTCCGGGCGCCGACTGGGCTGTCTCATCCAGGTCGCACTCGATGCCGGAGTGAGCGGGCGGGGCGAGCGGGGTGGCGTCGGGCCGGGCGGGATCGGGGAGTTGGCCGATCTCGTCGCCGGGGCTCCGGGACTGCGGCTCGACGGGCTGATGACCGTCGCTCCGCTCACCGGTGAGTATGCGGGACGCCAACTGGAGGCGTTCGGGCGGTTGATGGATTTGTCGACTGACCTGCGCCGAGCCCATCCTGCTGCGAACATGGTGTCGGCAGGGATGAGTGCGGACCTCGAACAGGCCGTGGCAGCCGGAGCGACACATGTACGCGTCGGCACTGCGGTACTCGGCGTGCGCCCCAGGCTCGGGTAACGTCGCCAGGAAGTCGGACCACAGCAGAAAATATGGTCAATGCCGCTGAAGACGGGCATAACGACCTCGTGGATCGCGGGCACTTGGCAGTCGTCAGCCGATCCACCACAGAGCGGAGGACTCAGAGCATGGCCGGCGCGATGCGCAAGATGGCGGTCTACCTCGGCCTCGTGGAGGACGATGGGTACGACGGCCGGGGTTTCGACCCCGATGACGACTTCGAACCCGAACTGGACCCGGAGCCCGAGCGGGACCGTCGACGGCACGAGCCGTCGCACCAGTCACACACCCCACATCAGTCTCAAAGGGACGAACCGGTACGAGTGGTGCAGCCTCCGGCCCCTCGCGAACCGGTGTCCCATTCCGCTTCACTGGGTGCGGAATCAGGGCGTCCGGCGCGTATCGCGCCCGTGGCATCCATCACACAAGAACGCCAGTCCCTGGAGAAGAACGCACCGGTGATCATGCCCAAGGTCGTGTCGGAACGAGAGCCTTACCGGATCACCACACTTCACCCCCGGACCTACAACGAGGCCCGTACCATCGGGGAACACTTCCGTGAAGGCACCCCGGTGATCATGAATCTGACTGAGATGGATGACACAGACGCCAAGCGACTTGTCGACTTTGCGGCCGGTTTGGTGTTTGGTCTTCACGGCAGCATCGAGCGGGTGACGCAGAAGGTGTTCCTGTTGTCGCCTGCTAACGTCGATGTCACGGCGGAGGACAAGGCCCGCATCGCAGAGGGCGGGTTCTTCAATCAGAGCTGAGACAGACAGCCGCTAGAAAGCACGGAACAGGGGAGAGGGAAAGACAGACCATGAGCGTGTTCGCGCAGGTGATCTACATCGCGCTGATGGTGTTCCTCATCGTGCTCATCTTCCGGTTGGTCATGGACTACGTCTTCCAGTTCGCCCGCTCATGGCAACCCGGCAAGGCGATGGTGGTCGTTCTGGAGGCCGCCTACACTGTCACCGATCCACCGTTGAAGCTTCTGCGGCGGTTCATCCCGCCGTTGCGTCTCGGGGGCGTGGCGCTCGACCTGTCCTTCTTCGTCCTGATGATCATCGTCTACATCTTGATCTCTATCGTGGGCAATCTCGCGAGGTGACAGTGGACGATACGGTCTTGCCGACTGCCGATGACTACGTTGAGGTGAAGAGATGCCGTTGACCCCCGAGGACGTGCGGAACAAGCAGTTCACGACCGTCCGCCTCCGAGAAGGCTATGACGAGGACGAGGTCGATGCCTTCCTCGACGAGGTCGAAGCCGAACTGACGCGCCTGCTCCGCGAGAACGAGGACCTGCGCGCCAAGCTGGCCGCGGCCACGCGCGCCGCTGCGCAGAACCAACAGAACATGCGCAAGCCCCCCGAACAGGACCAGCAGCAGGGCGGCATGCAGCAAGGCGGCATGCAGCAGCAGGGGATGCCCCAGCAGGGCATGCCCCCGCAAGGCATGCGCGGTCCGGGTGGCCCGGTGCCCGCCGGCATATCGGGCCCGCCGCAGCAGCAGATGGGCGGCCCCATGGGCGGCCCGCCCCAGCTGCCGAGCGGTGCCCCGCAGTTGCCCGCCGGTCCCGGCGGTCAGGGCCAGGGCGGCCCGCAGGGTCAGGGTCCGATGGGACAGGGCCCCATGGGCGGTCCGATGGGCCAGGGTCCGATGCAGGGCCAGATGCAGCAGATGGGCCAGGGCCCGATGCAGGGTCAGATGGGCGGCCAGCCCCCCATGCAGCAGCAGATGGGCGGCCCGATGGGCGGTCCCATGGGTGGCGGCATGCCGCAGCAGGGCCCCGGTGGCGACAGCGCCGCCCGTGTCCTCTCGCTGGCCCAGCAGACCGCCGACCAGGCGATCGCCGAGGCCCGTTCCGAGGCCAACAAGATCGTCGGCGAGGCCCGTTCGCGCGCCGAGGGTCTCGAGCGTGACGCCCGTGCCAAGGCCGATGCCCTGGAGCGGGACGCGCAGGAGAAGCACCGCGTCGCGATGGGCTCCCTGGAGTCAGCCCGCGCCACGCTGGAGCGCAAGGTCGAGGACCTGCGCGGCTTCGAGCGCGAGTACCGCACGCGTCTGAAGTCCTACCTGGAGTCCCAGCTGCGTCAGTTGGAGACCCAGGCCGACGACTCGCTGGCCCCGCCGCGCACTCCGGCGACCGCGTCGCTTCCGCCGTCCCCGGCGCCTTCCATGGCCCCGGCAGGCGCCAGCGCCCCGTCGTACGGCGGCAACCAGGGCATGGGCGGCCCGCCGCCCGCCGGTCCGTCCTACGGCGGCCAGCAGCAGATGTCCCCGGCCATGACCCAGCCGATGGCGCCGGTACGGCCGCAGGGTCCGTCGCCGATGGGCCAGGCTCCCTCGCCGATGCGCGGGTTCCTGATCGACGAGGACGACAACTGACCGGCCTTTAGTACGCCTTGGGCGTCGGCAGCGTTCAAAAGGGCGGGGCCCCCGGATCACCCGGGGGCCCCGCCCTTTCGCTGCGCTCGACTTGATCCGGGCGCCTATGGATGTGCCGCGTCCCGCTCTCGGGCGGGTGCGGGTTCGCCGTGGCCGGTCGCGCAGTTCCCCGCGCCCCTTACGGGTGGGCGCGGGGAACGGAGTCTCAGACCTTGTGCAGGCGGAACACCAGCGACAAGCCCTCGTCCGTGAACGCCGGGCCGTAACTGTCGTCCGCCTCGCCCTGGGCGAAGTCCGTGGCGAGGACCTCGTCGGCGATCAGGGCCGCGTGCTCGGACAGGGCCGCGATGACCGCCGGGTCGGTCGACGTCCAGCGCAGGGCGATCCGGTCGGCGACGTCCAGGCCGCTGTTCTTGCGGGACTCCTGGATCAGGCGGATCGCGTCTCGGGCCAGGCCCGCCTGGCGGAGCTCCTCGGTGATCTCCAGGTCGAGGGCGACCGTCGCCCCCGAGTCGGAGGCCACGGACCAGCCCTCGCGCGGGGTCTCTGTGATGATCACCTCATCCGGGGCCAGGGTGATGGTCTCGCCGTCCACGTCGACGGACGCCGTGCCCTCGCGCAAGGCGAGGGACAGGGCAGCCGCGTCGGCGTTCGCGACGGCCTTCGCGACATCCTGGACGCGCTTGCCGAACCGCTTGCCCAGGGCGCGGAAGTTGGCCTTCGCCGTGGTGTCGACCAGCGAACCGCCGACCTCGCTCAGGGAGGCGAGCCCCTCGACGTTCAGCTCCTCGGTGATCTGCGCGTGCAGTTCGCGGTCCAGGGCGGCGAAGCCCGTGGCCGCGATCAGCGCGCGGGACAGCGGCTGGCGGGTCTTGACGCCCGACTCCGCGCGCGTGGCCCGGCCCAGCTCCACCAGGCGCCGTACGAGGACCATCTGCTGGGAGAGTTCGGGGTCGATGACGGAGAGGTCCGCCTCCGGCCAGGTGGACAGGTGGACGGACTCCGGGGCGCCCGGGGTCACGGGGACGATGAGGTCCTGCCAGACCCGCTCGGTGATGAACGGGGTGAGCGGGGCCATCAGTTGGGTCACCGTCTGGACGACCTCGTGCAGGGTGCGCAGCGCGGCCTTGTCGCCCTGCCAGAAGCGGCGGCGGGAGCGGCGGACGTACCAGTTCGAGAGGTCGTCGACGAACGCCGACAGGAGCTTGCCGGCGCGCTGGGTGTCGTAGGACTCCAGAGCCTGCGTCACCTGGTCGGTGAGCGCGTGGAGTTCGGACAGGAGCCAGCGGTCCAGGACCGGGCGGTCGGCCGGGGCCGGGTCCGCCGCGCTGGGTGCCCAGTCGGACGTGCGCGCGTACAGGGCCTGGAAGGCGACCGTGTTCCAGTACGTGAGGAGGGTCTTGCGGACGACCTCCTGGATCGTGCCGTGGCCCACGCGGCGTGCCGCCCACGGGGAGCCGCCCGCGGCCATGAACCACCGCACCGCGTCCGCGCCGTGACGGTCCATCAGCGGGATCGGGTCCAGGGTGTTGCCCAGGTGCTTGGACATCTTGCGGCCGTCCTCGGCGAGGATGTGGCCGAGGCAGACGACGTTCTCGTAGGACGACTTGTCGAAGACCAGGGTGCCGACGGCCATCAGCGTGTAGAACCAGCCGCGGGTCTGGTCGATGGCCTCGCTGATGAACTGGGCGGGGTAGTGGGACTCGAAGAGTTCCTTGTTCTTGTGCGGGTAGCCCCACTGCGCGAACGGCATCGAACCCGAGTCGTACCAGGCGTCGATGACCTCGGGCACGCGCGTGGCGCTCTCGCCGCACTGGGGGCAGGCGAAGGTGACCGCGTCGATGAACGGGCGGTGCGGGTCCAGGGCCGACTGGTCGCTGCCGGTCAGCTCGGTCAGCTCCGCGCGGGAGCCCACCACCGTGAGGTGGTCCTCCGTGCAGCGCCAGATCGGGAGCGGGGTGCCCCAGTAGCGGCTGCGGGACAGCGCCCAGTCGATGTTGTTGTTCAGCCAGTCGCCGTACCGGCCGTGCTTGACCGTGTCCGGGAACCAGTTGGTGTTCTCGTTCTCCTGGAGGAGGCGGTCCTTGACTGCGGTGG
This sequence comes from Streptomyces sp. N50, assembly GCF_033335955.1. Classification (GTDB taxonomy): domain Bacteria; phylum Actinomycetota; class Actinomycetes; order Streptomycetales; family Streptomycetaceae; genus Streptomyces. The sequence goes on along the minus strand of NZ_CP137549.1, from coordinate 2,124,315 downwards.
TGCGGATGTACCAGGAGGGCTGCGCGTAGTAGAGCAGCGCGGTGTGGCAGCGCCAGCAGTGCGGGTAACTGTGCTCGTACGGCACGTGCTTGAAGAGCAGACCGCGGTCCTTGAGGTCCTCGGTGAGCTTTTCGTCCGCCTTCTTGAAGAAGACACCGCCTACGAGCGGGACGTCCTCGGCGAAGGTGCCGTTCGGGCGGACCGGGTTCACGACCGGCAGGCCGTAGGCGCGGCAGACCTTGAGGTCCTCCTCGCCGAAGGCGGGGGACTGGTGGACCAGACCCGTACCGTCCTCGACCGTCACGTACTCCGCGTTCACCACGTAGTGGGCGGGCTCCGGGAACTCCACGAGCTCGAACGGACGTTGATAGGTCCAGCGCTCCATCTCGGCGCCGGTGAAGGACTCACCGGTGGTCTCCCAGCCCTCGCCGAGGGCCTTGCCGAGCAGCGGCTCGGCGACGACGAGCTGTTCCTCGCCGTTCGTCGCGACAACGTAGGTGACCTCGGGGTGGGCGGCGACGGCGGTGTTGGACACCAGCGTCCAGGGCGTCGTCGTCCACACCAGGAGCGCGGCACGACCGGCCAGCGGACCGGAGGTGAGCGGGAAACGGACGTACACGGAGGGGTCGACGACCGTCTCGTAGCCCTGCGCCAGCTCGTGGTCCGAGAGGCCCGTCTGGTCGCGCGGGCACCAGGGGGCGACGCGGTAGTCCTGGACCAGCAGGCCCTTGTCGAAGATCTCCTTGAGGGACCACCAGACCGACTCGATGTACTCGGGGTCCATCGTGCGGTACGGGTTCTCCAGGTCCGTCCAGTACCCCATGCGGGTCGTGAGCGCCTCGAAGGCGTCGGTGTGCCGGGTCACGGACTCGCGGCACCTGGCGTTGAACTCGGCGATGCCGTACGCCTCGATGTCCTGCTTGTCGGTGAAGCCCAGCTCCTTCTCGACCGCCAGCTCCACCGGGAGGCCGTGGCAGTCCCAGCCGGCCTTGCGGGCCACGTGGTAGCCGCGCATGGTGCGGAAGCGGGGGAAGACGTCCTTGAAGACGCGCGCCTCGATGTGGTGGGCGCCCGGCATGCCGTTGGCCGTGGGCGGGCCCTCGTAGAACACCCACTCGGGGCGCCCCTCGGACTGGTCCAGGGTCTTGGCGAAGATCTTCTGCTCGCGCCAGAAGTCGAGCACGGCGTGCTCGAGCGCGGGCAGGTCGACCTGGGCGGGCACCTGGCGGTACGTCGGCGTTGTCATCAGCGAGCTTCCTCCGGCGGACTTTCTGCCTTCCGTCCGGAGGGACGAGAGCTACGACTTTCCGTACGCCGTGTGCGGCGCGCTCCCGCGGTACCACCCTCCTTGGCTCCCCGGTGCGTCCAGCGCACCAGTGAGCCCCCTCATTGGGGTCGCGATACCGGGTCTACCGGCCGCGGCTGCTGGGCTGCGGCTTTCTTCCGGCGGCTCCGGGGTGATCTTCACGTCGCGCTCGCCCCCGGGCTTCCACCGTCCCCGGGTCGCTCTGGGCTGCGTACGCCGCTACTCGTCCCCATCCACGCTTCTCGCTCCGCCCAGTGTACGGGGCCGCACGGACAGCGGCCGACCGGTTTTGCGGGGGCCGCGGCGGGAGGCTTGCCAGCCCGTCGCGTGACTCGAATGGCGCTGAACACGCGTTCGATGTTCGGGGTGTCGGACTCGGCGGATTACCCGGCGGGGAGCTGGGCACAACGCATGAAGGCTTGCCGCGCGAGGCCAGGGGGGTGGACGAATCGGGCGGCGTGCCCCGTTGCCGCGGGACTCAAGTCGATTTATCGTCCCAGCACGATTCGCGTGCGTGATCACAAAATGTGAAGGGGCCGCGGCCATGGTGGCGAAGAAGACCGCAACGAAGAAGACCGCGGCGAAGAAGGCGGTCGCTACGAAGGCGGCTTCTTCGAAGAAGGCGACCGGGGAAGGGGCCGAGAGACCGGGGGCCGCGAAGGGGGCGGCGGCGAAGGAAGCGGTGGCCGGGAAGAGCACCGCGAAATCCACGGCGACGAAGAAGGCGACGGCTACGAAGACGACCGTTACGAAGAGGGCGGCTACGGGGAAGGGGGCGGGGGCTGCGAAGGCGGCGGTCACGAAGGTGACGGCCGCTCCGAAGGCTACGGAGACGAAGAAGACGGCCGTGAAGAAGACGGTCGGGAAGAAAGCGGCTGTGAAGACAGCAGCTGAGAAGACAGCGGCAGTGAAGGCAGCGGCCGGGAAGAAAACCGTCGCCCCGGAGAGCACGTCGACGAAAAGCAGCCCTACGGAGAGCACCACCAGCGCGAAGAGCAGTTCTACGAAGAGCACCACGGACACAAAGAGCACCACCGGCACGGATAGCACCACCGGCACGAAGAGCGCCACAGGCACCAAACGCACTACGGGAACCAAGAGCACGGTCGGCACGAAGAAGAGCTCGACCGGCACGAAGAAGAGCGCGGCCAAGAAGGCAAAGGCGGGCGCGGCGCAGGCCGCGGAGCAGACGGGAGCCACGACGGTGGTTGCGAAGAAGACTCCTGGCACGGCCACGGCGGCGAAGACGGCCGTTCCGAAGGCGCGGGTCGCGGCGGTACCCGGCGAGCTCGCGGTGCGCCCCGGCGAGGACCCCTGGACGCCCGAGGAGGTCGAGGAGGCCCGTACCGAGCTGCAGTCCGAGGCCGCGCGGCTGAGCGAGGAGATCACGTCCACCGAGCAGGCCCTCGCGGGTCTGATGCGGGACTCCGGGGACGGCGCGGGCGACGACGACGCCGACACCGGCACCAAGAACATCACGCGCGAGAGCGAGATGGCGCTGGCCGCCAACGCGCGCGAGATGCTGATCCAGACCGAGCGCGCCCTGGGGAAGCTGGACGCTGGCACCTACGGCCTGTGCGAGAACTGCGGCAACCCGATCGGCAAAGCCCGTATGCAGGCGTTCCCCCGGGCCACCCTCTGCGTCGAGTGCAAGCAGAAGCAGGAGCGCCGGTACTGAACGCCGGTACGGAACGCCGGTACTGAAGCCTCCGACAGGTGTGCCGTACCCTCATCCTGAGTTAGGCACCTAGGTCGAGGGACTCACGTGGCAGAGGCGGAGCGCATCATCGGTACGCCGGATACCCCAGAGACGGCGGGGGCAGAGCCGGAGCAGGGTGGCACCGCGTCGCCCCCCAGGGGGAAGCGCCGGATCGCCGTGCTGTTCGCGGTGGCCACCTTCGCGTACACCCTCGACCTGGTCAGCAAGCTGCTCGTGGTCGCCAAGCTGGAGCACCACGCGCCGATCGAGGTCTTCGGGGACTGGCTGGAGTTCCACGCGATCCGCAACCCGGGCGCCGCCTTCGGGTTCGGCGCGGCCTTCACGGTCATCTTCACGATGATCGCGGCCGCCGTGATCGTGGTCATCGCCCGGCTCGCGCGCAAGCTCTACAGCCTGCCGTGGGCCATCGCGCTCGGCCTGCTGCTGGGCGGTGCGCTCGGCAACCTCACCGACCGGATCTTCCGTTCGCCCGGCATCTTCCAGGGCGAGGTCGTCGACTTCATCGCGCCCAAGGGCTTCGCCGTCTTCAACCTCGCCGACTCGGCGATCGTGTGCGGCGGCATCCTGATCGTGCTGCTCTCCTTCCGCGGCCTGGACCCGGACGGCACCGTCCACAAGGACTGACCGCGCGGGCCGCCGTACGGGCTTCGGTAAGGCGGTGTCGGACCCGTCCGGCATACTCGACCGGGTGAGCACAGTTCCCGAGATCCGAAACCTGCCCGTGCCCGACGGCCTGGAGGGCGAGCGTGTCGACGCCGCCATCTCCCGCATGTTCGGCTTCTCCCGTACGAAGGCCGCCGAGCTGGCCGCGGCGGGGAAGGTCACGGTCGACGGCTCGGTGGTCGGGAAGTCCGAGCGCGTGCACGGCGGGGCCTGGCTCGAGGTCGAGATGCCGCAGGCGCCCGCGCCCGTGCAGATCGTCGCCGAGCCCGTCGAGGGCATGGAGATCGTCTACGACGACGATGACGTGATCGTGATCGTCAAGCCGGTCGGCGTCGCCGCCCACCCCAGCCCCGGCTGGACCGGGACGACGGTCATCGGTGGGCTGGCAGCCGCCGGGTACCGCATCTCGACGTCCGGTGCCGCCGAGCGCCAGGGCATCGTGCACCGTCTCGACGTCGGCACGTCCGGCCTGATGGTCGTCGCGAAGTCGGAGCGGGCGTACACCTCCCTGAAGCGCCAGTTCAAGGAGCGCACGGTCGACAAGCGGTACCACACGCTGGTCCAGGGCCACCCCGACCCGACCAGCGGCACCATCGACGCCCCCATCGGCCGCCACCCGAACCACGACTACAAGTGGGCGGTCACCGCCGAGGGCAAGCCGTCGGTCACGCACTACGACCTCATCGAGGCGTTCCGCGCGGCCTCCCTGCTCGACGTGAAGCTGGAGACCGGCCGCACCCACCAGATCCGCGTGCACATGGCGGCCCACCGCCACCCGTGCGTGGGCGACCTGACGTACGGCGCCGACCCGACGCTCGCCAAGCGGCTGCGCCTGACCCGCCAGTGGCTGCACGCCGTCCGGCTCGGGTTCGAGCACCCCGCCGACGGCCAGTGGGTCGAGTTCGAGAGCGGCTACCCGGACGACCTCCAGCAGGCCCTGGACCTGGTGCGCGAGGAGACGTACGCATGAGTCCGACGCCCTACGCGGTACGCGTCGCCGAGGATCCGGCCGACCGTGAGTCCTGCTTCGCGGTGCGCAAGGAGGTCTTCGTCGTCGAGCAGGGCGTGGCCCAGGAGATCGAGTACGACGACTACGACGCCGTAGCGACGCATGTGCTGGCCGTGTGTGAGGACGGGACGCCGCTCGGGACCGGGCGGTTGCTGTACGGCGAGGCCGCCGCGGCGAAGACCGGTGGGGACCTGAGTGTCGGGTCCCTGGGGCGGTTGGCCGTGAGCAAGGAGGCGCGGGGGCTCGGGGTCGGGGTCGCGCTAGTGCGGGCCATCGAGGACGCGGCACGCGCGCGTGGTCTGGCCGCCGTGGATCTGCACGCGCAGACGCATGCGCTGGGGTTTTACGAACGGCTCGGGTACGAGGCGTACGGGCCGGAGTTTCCGGACGCGGGTATTCCGCACCGGGCGATGCGGCGCGCTCTGTAACGGGCTCCACAACCTGAGGGCGTCGAAAGAGCTGGTCGGGTGGGCGGCGTGGCAGGCTGGGGCGTCCGCTGTGTGAACGTCGAGATCCCGCCGGAGTCCTGACCGTGGATCAATTGGCCCTGCTTTTCGTCCTGTTGCTCGGGGCCGTGGTGAGCGTCCCGCTGGGGGACCGGTTCGGTCTGCCGGCGCCGGTGCTCATGACGCTCCTCGGGATAGTCCTCGCGGTGGCCGACTTCGTGCCGAACGTGAACGTCCCGCCCGATCTGATCCTGCCCCTGTTGCTGCCACCACTGCTGTACGCGGCCGTACGGCGCACCTCCTGGCGGCAGTTCACGGCGAACATCCGGCCCATCTTCCTGCTGGCCGTGGCGCTGGTGTTCGTCACCACCCTCGCCGTGGCCGCCGTCGCGAGCGCGATCGTGCCCGGGCTGCCGATAGCGGCCGCCGTGGCGCTCGGTGCGCTGGTGGCGCCGCCCGACCCGGTCGCCGCGACCGCCGTCGCGGGGCAGCTCGGGCTGCCGCGGCGGCTGGTGTCGATCCTGGAGGGCGAGGGTCTCTTCAACGATGTGACGGCCATCGTGCTGTACCACGTGGCGATCGCGGCCGCCGTCAGCGGGAGCTTCCACTTCTGGCGTGCAGGGCTCGACTTCGTGCTGTCCGCGGTCGTCGCCGTAGTGGTCGGCGTGGTCCTGGGGTGGGCCACGAACAAGCTGATGTCGGCCCTCGACGACGCCACCCTGCAGATCGGGCTGACGCTGCTGGTGCCGTACGCCTCGTACGTCCTGGCCGACGAGCTGCACGGCTCGGGCGTGCTGGCCGTGCTGACCACCGCGCTGTTCCTGGCCGAGTACTCGCTCGGTGCCGATGACGTGCTGACGCGGCTCGCGGGGGCGACGGTGTGGGACGTGGTGGACACGTTGGTGACCGGGGTCGCGTTCGGGCTCATCGGGCTCGAACTGCACAACGCGATCCGTACGGCGTCGGGGCGGTGGGGCGAGATGCTCGGCTGGGCCGCGGCGATCGTCGGGGTCGTGGTCGTCGTACGGCTGGCGTGGTTGCTGCCGGCGACCTGGCTGACGAAACGGCTGCACGCCAAGCGGGACTACGACGAGGAGATCCCGACGTCCTGGCGGGAGACCGTGATCATGTGGTGGGCGGGGATGCGAGGGGTGGCGTCCGTGGCGCTGGCGCTGGCGATTCCGCTGACCATGGACGACGGGTCGGCGTTTCCCGACCGGGACGAGATCGTGTTCATCGCGTTCGGGGTGATCATGGCGACGCTGGTGCTTCAGGGGCTCACGTTGCCGTGGCTGGTGAAACGGCTCGGGGTGCGGGCCGACACCGACAGCGAGAAGGCGTTCGAGAAGGAGCTGGCCGTGCGGGCGGCGAAGGCCGCGAAGCGGCGGCTTCGGGAGATCGAGGATGTGGAGGAACTGCCGGAGGAGGTGTCCGAGCAGTTGCTGCGGCGGGCGTTCGACATCGGGGTGCGGATCTCTCCCGAGGTGGGGGACGGGGAGCGGCGGGAGGCGTACGAGAAGCGGGTGAAGCGGGTGAAGCGGATGCGGCGGATCCAGGGGGAGATGATGAGCGCGGCTCGGCATGAGGTGTTGGCGGCGCGGAGCGAGCCCGGGGCGGATCCGGAGATCGTGGACCGGGTGCTTCGGCATCTCGACGTGCGTAGTTTGAGGTGAGTCTCCCACCCACGCACCGCCCGTTTACGGGCAATTGAGGGCTGGACGCTCTAGTGGGGGTGCGGCGCCGTCGGCGGCCTTCCGGCCGTGCATGGCAGTTCTGTAAACGCGGGAGAGGGACGCCCGCTTTGCTTTGTACGCTCGCCCCATGGCTCGCAACGTAGTAATCAGTGGTGGTGGTACGGGAATTGGGCTCGCCGCGGCGCATGCCTTCGCGGGTGACGGGGATCGGGTGTTGCTGCTCGGGCGACGGCGTGAGGTGCTGGAGAAGGCAGCGGTGCCGGGGGCGTTGACGTACGCCGGGGACTTGAGTGAGCCCGAAGTCGTGCGCGGGGTGGGGCGGTTCGTTGCCGAGGAGTTCGGCACCGTGGATGTGCTGGTGCACGGCGCGGGCGGTACCGGGGCGTTGGAGCCGGGGAGTGCGAGCAGTGACCCGCTGGACCGCGTCGCGCACGACTGGACGGTCAACTTCCGCATCAACACCCTCAGCGCCGCGCTGCTCACCGAGGCGCTGAAGCCGCGGCTCGCGGAACCGGGCGGGCGGGTGCTGTTCGTGAGCTCCATCGCCGCGTACCGGGGTTCGGGGAGCGGGGCGTACGGCGGGGCCAAGGCCGCGTTGCACCCGTACGCCTACGACCTGGCCCGGGATCTCGGCCCGCGCGGCATCACCGTGAACGTGGTCGCGCCCGGGTACATCGAGGACACCGAGTTCTTCGGGCCGCAGATCGATCCCGCCCGGCGTGAACGGCTCATCAACGACACGTCGACCGGGCGGGCCGGTACGCCAGGGGATGTCGCGGCGACCCTGCACTGGCTCGCGTCTCCGGCTGCTGGGCATGTGACTTCGCAGGTGATCCAGGTCAACGGCGGGGCTGAGCGGGGGCGTTGAGGGGGGTGCCGGGGCAGGTTGTCGGTCGGGTGCGGCGCCGTCGTGGCTGGTCGCGCAGTTCCCCGCGCCCCTGAAAGGCGAGGGTGTCGGCTCAGGTGTTGGAGCGCCCCGAGCCCTGTCTCCCTAGGGGCGCGGGGAACTGCGCGACCAGCCCCCACCGGACCCGCGCCGGTCCCCGATCCGTCACCCGCGATCCGCCCCCGGCGGCTCATGCGCAGCCCGACCCCCACCCCCGCCGTTCGGTGACGGATCCTCGCCCGGGATCGGTGCCGCGTCCGCCGTGTTCACGCGGGGGAGGGCGTACGGGTGTTCCACGTACAGCCAGCGGATCATCTGCTCGCGGACGGTGACCCGTACCGTCCAGATGTCGTCCGCGTCTTTCGCCGTGACCAGGGCGCGGACCTCCATCGTGTTCGGGGTGGTGTCCGTGACGACGAGGCCGTAGCTGCGGCCGTCCCAGGCGGGGCAGGCGCGGAGGATCTCGCGGAGTTGCGTGCGCATCGCGTCGACCGGGGCCGAGTGGTCGACCTGGAAGTAGACGATGCCGGTCATCTGGGGGGTGCCGCGGGACCAGTTCTCGAAGGGTTTGGACGTGAAGTACGACACCGGCATGGTGATCCGGCGTTCGTCCCAGGTGCGGACCGTCAGGAAGGTCAGGGTGATCTCCTCGATCGTGCCCCACTCACCGTCCACGACCACGGTGTCGCCGATGCGGACCATGTCGCCGAAGGCGATCTGCAGTCCCGCGAAGAGGTTGGCGAGGGTCGACTGGGCCGCGACACCGGCGACGATGCCCAGGACGCCCGCCGAGGCCAGCAGGGACGCGCCGGCCGCGCGCATCGCCGGGAACGTCAGCAGCATCGCGGCGACCGCCACCACGCCGACGATCGCGGCCACCACCCGCGTGATCAGCGTCACCTGGGTCCGGACCCGGCGGACCCGGGCCGCGTCCCGGGAGGCCCGGGCGTAACGCGCGTACGACGACTCCACGATCGCCGCCGCGACCCGGATCATCAGCCACGCGGTGGCGCCGATCAGCACCAGGGTGAGGGTCTGGCCGATGCCGATCCGGTGTTCCTCCAGGAGCTGTGCCTGGTCGTAGGAGGCTCTGAGGAAGGCGGCGCAGAGTACGAGCTGGTACGGGACCCGTCCTCGGCGCAGCAGGCCCCACAGGGTGGTGTCGTCGTGCCGGGCGTCCGCCTTGCGCAGCAGCAGGTCGGTGACCCAGCCGATGAGCAGCGTGAGGACGACGGAGCCGCCGATGACGATCAGCGGGCGCAGTACGTTCTCCATGTGTCCGACCGTACTGGCACGATGGCTTCATGAACATCATGCTCTTCCACTCCACGTACGGTCTCCGGCCGGCGGTGCGTGACGCCGCCGAGCGGCTGCGCGCGGCGGGCCACGAGGTGTGGACCCCGGACCTCTTCGAGGGGCAGACGTTCGAGACGGTCGAGGAGGGCATGGCCTTCAACGACGGTATCGGCAAGGACGAGGTGCTGAAGCGGGCCGTGCTGGCCGCCGCCCCCTACTCCGAGCGCGGGCTCGTCTACGCCGGGTTCTCGCTCGGCGCCTCCGTCGCGCAGACCCTCGCCCTCGGCGACGAGAAGGCCCGCGGCCTGCTCCTCCTGCACGGCACCTCGGACATCGCGGCCACCGCCTCCGTCGACGACCTGCCGGTCCAGCTGCACGTCGCCGAGCCCGACCAGTTCGAGACCGACGACTGGCTCAGCTCCTGGTACCTCCAGATGGGCAGGGCGGGCGCGGACGTCGAGATCTACCGGTACGCCGGAGCCGGCCATCTGTACACCGACCCCGACCTCCCGGACTACGACGAGGAGGCCGCCGAGGCCACCTGGCGGGTGGCCCTCGGTTTCCTCGAAACGCTGTAACTACACGGGGTCGTACGTCCGTTCCACCTTCTGCGTGCCGCTGCGGGTGCGGTACGACCGCTCCCAGGACGAGGTCGCGGTCGCCGACGTGCGGTCGGACAGGACGTAGTAGTCCATCTGCGCTCGGTCGGCCGTGATGTCCAGGACGCCGTAGCCGTGGCGGTCCGTGTCGACCCAGTGGACGTGCCGGTTGGCGAGCTGGATGACCGGGGCCGCGAGCGCGGAGACCGTGCCCTCGGGGACCTTCACGATGTCGTCGAGGTTGTCGGAGGTGACCGAAGTGATCACGAACTCCGTTGCCGCGGACGGCGACAGGGGGTACGTGCCGGCGTCCACCGGTACGTCGTTCGCCCAGGACATGTGGATGTCGCCGGTGAGGAAGACCGTGTTGCCGATCGCGTTCGAGCGCAGATGCGCGAGGAGTTCACGGCGGTCGTCGGTGTAGCCGTCCCACTGGTCGGTGTTGACGCCTATGCCGTCCTGCGGCAGGTCCAGCAGCTTGGCGAGCGGCTTGAGCAGGTCGGCGGTGAGCGAGCCGATGACGAACGGCGCGATCATCACGGAGTTGCCGACCAGCCGCCACTTGGTGTCCGACGCCTTCAACCCGGCCTTCAGCCAGTCGAGTTGGGCGCGTCCCGTGATCGTACGGTCCGGGTCGTCGACCGAACCGCTGCCCGAACTCGCCTGCTGCGAACGGAAGGAACGCAGGTCGAGGAGCGAGAGGTCCGCCAGCTTGCCGAAGCGCAGACGGCGGTAGGTCGTGCCCGCGATCGCCGGGCGGACCGGCATCCACTCGAAGTACGCCTGTTTCGCGGCCGCTTGACGGGCCGTCCAGGTGCCCTCGGCGCCCTCGGTGTGGTTGACCGCGCCGCCGGACCAGGCGTTGTCGGCGAACTCGTGGTCGTCCCAGATCGCGATGACCGGCGCCTTCAGGTGCAGGGCCTGGAGATCCGGGTCGGTCTTGTACTTGCCGTGCCGGGTGCGGTAGTCGGCGAGCGTGATGATCTCGTTGGTCGGCGCGTGCTGTCGTACGACCGTGCCGCGCGCCGCGTACTCGCCCGACTTGTACTCGTAGATGTAGTCGCCCAGGTGCAGCCACGCGTCGAGATCGTTGCGGGCCGCGAGATGGCGGTACGACGAGAAGTAGCCCGCCTCCCAGTTGGCGCAGGTGACGACGCCGAAGCGCAGGCCGGTCACGGTCGCGTCCGCCGCCGGCGCGGTGCGGGTGCGCGCCGCCGGGGAGTCGGTGCCGCCGGCCGAGAAGCGGAACCAGTAGTCGGTGGCCGGGGCCAGGCCGCGGATGTCGGCCTTGACGGTGTGGTCGGAGGCGGCGGTCGCGGTGAGGGAGCCCCGGGAGACGACGTTCGTGAACGCCTTGTCGGTGGCTACCGTCCAGCTCACCTCGGTGTCCGGGCCGAGCCCCGAGCCCGGGACCGCCTCGGCGGTGGGCGTCACCCGGGTCCACAGGAGGATCCCGTCCGGGAGCGGGTCCCCGGAGGCGACTCCGTGCAGGAAGGAGGGGGTGTCGGTGGCGGCCCCGGCGGGGAGCGCGGCGATCAGCGGGCCGGCCAGGACCGCGGTGGCGGCCGCGGCCTTGACGACCGTACGGCGGCGCGGGGAGGGCGAGTTGACGCTCTCGGGTGCTCTGTATCGACTGGTCACGAGCGAACAGGTTACTGATCAGTATTAACGAGAGCGGGCGAACTCGTAAAAGTTCGCCCGCTCTTCGGCCGCGCGTCGTGCAACAGCGTCCTACGGCAAGGCTCAGGCCTTGAGGGCCGCCGTGATCGCCGTGGTGAAGTCGGCTACCGTCATCGGCGCGTTCGTGCCGTCCGAGCCGGTCAGCGTCTTGCCGTCCATCTTCAGGGTCGGGGTGCCGGTGACCCCGCTCTTGTCGAACGTCGCGGACATGTCCAGCGCCCACTTGTCGTAGGTGCCGGCCTTCACGGCCTTCTGGAAGGCCGCGTTGTTCTTCAGGGCCGGGACCGTGTTCGCGACCTTGATCAGGTACGAGTCGTCCTTGAATTTGTCGGTCGTCTCGTCCGGGTGGTACTTCGTCGAGTAGAGCGCGGTCTTGTACTCGAGGAACGCCTCGGGGCTGACGTTCAGCGCGGCGCCCATGGCGCTCAGCGCGTTCTTCGAGCCCTCGCCGTTGTCCTTGTTGTCGATGAACGTGGCGCCGACGTACTGGATCTTGAACTTGCCGGCGTCGAAGTCGCTCTTCACGGTCGTGCCGACGGTCTGCTCGAACTGGGCGCAGATCGGGCAGCGCGGGTCCTCGTACATGACCAGGGTCTTCTTGGCGGTGCTCTTGCCGAGGACGACCGTCGTGCCGTTGGTGCCGGTGGTGTTGGCCGGCTTGACGAGCTTGTCGTCCTTCGCCGACTCCCAGTAGGTGGGCTTGTTGTTCTGTACGACGGCGTAGCCGATGCCGCCGGCTATCGCGAGGACGCCGACGACCGAAGCGGCGACTATGAGTTGCCGCCTGACCTTGGCGCGTTTGGCCTGGCGCTCGCGCTCGGCGCGCAGCCGCTCACGGGCCGCCGTCTTCGCCGCCGCGCTGTTCCGCTTGCTCATGTTGGTGATCTCCATATGGGACGCGTACACGTCGTACGCGGAATACGTGTGGGGGACTGATGTGTGCTCAGGTACCTGTGGGGTGTTCAGACCGCGAGGAGGACCGAGCACGGCGGTCCACGCCGTCCCAGGGAGTGCACCAGCAGCCGCTCACGGGCGGTGGCGATGCGGTGCGTGGCGCGCGGCAGCCGGCGGACCGGCGCGGTGCGGCGGCCCGTCACCGCGGCGACGGCCAGGAGCAGCGGGCGGAAGCCCACCGCCGTGGCCGCGCCCAGCAGTTCGGAGATCGCGCGCTCGCCGCGGCGCAGATAGGCGGCGGCCAGCAGGCCGACACCGATGTGTGCGCCGAGCAGCAGCCAGGCGGCGGTGGCGTCGGTGTGCGTGAGGAGCGCCGCCGCCTGATGGGGATCGCCGGTCACGCGGGCCAGCGAGGTGCCCACGTCGCCGCCGCTGCACAGCACGTCCAGGCCGACCGCGCGCAGCGGTCCGGCGACCGGGCCGCCCGCCCTGCCGTAGCAGGCGTGCTGGCCGGTGGTGAAGACCGTGTCGGCGGCCAGCTCCAGGGGGATCAGGAGGGCGGCGATCCGGCCGAAGCCGCGCTCGCGGCCCGCGAGCGCGTACGCGATCACGAACACGGTGGCGGCGATCGCCGCCACCGTGCCGAGCGGCAGCGGGACCCGGGACAGCAGCACGTGCGACGCGGTGCTGAGCGTCACGACCAGTGCCGTGAACAGCGCCGCGCGTACGGCCCTGAGCTGGATCCCGGATATGTCCATAGCGGAGGAGAGTCTGTCACGTGCTCCGGTAAGGGACCCCTAAAGGGTTCCTGTGAGCGTACGGATGGTTACAGACCCGGAATCCGGCCGTTGCGGAACAGGTCGACGAAGGTCTGGTGGTCGGCACGCGCGCGTGCGCCGTAGCTGTGCGCGAAGTCGACGAGCACGCCCGCGAAGCCGTCCTCGTCGGCCGCGATCGCCGCGTCGATGGCCCGCTCGGTGGAGAACGGCACCAGGGACTCGCCGGACTGGTCGTCGGCCGCCGCGTGCATCGTGGCCGTGGCCCGCCCGAGGTCGGCGACCACGGCGGCGATCTCCTCCGGGTCGTCGATGTCGCTCCAGTCCAGGTCCACCGCGTACGGCGACACCTCGGCGACCAGCTGCCCGGTCCCGCCCAGCTCGGTCCAGCCCAGCCACGGGTCCGCGTGCGCCTGGAGGGCGCGCTGGGAGATCACCGTGCGGTGGCCCTCGTGCTGGAAGTAGTCCCGGATCGCCGCGTCCGTGATGTGCCGCGAGACGGCCGGCGTCTGGGCCTGCTTGATGTAGATCACCACATCGTTCTCCAGGGCGTCGCTGTTGCCCTCCAGAAGGATGTTGTACGACGGCAGTCCGGCCGAGCCGATGCCGATGCCCCGGCGGCCGACGACGTCCTTCACGCGGTACGAGTCGGGGCGGTCCAGGGAGGACTCGGGAAGCGTCTCCAGGTAGCCGTCGAAGGCCGCGAGGACCTTGTAGCGGGTCGCCGCGTCCAGCTCGATGGAGCCGCCGCCCGACGCGAACCGGCGCTCGAAGTCACGGATCTCCGTCATCGAGTCCAGCAGCTCGAAGCGGGTCAGCGAGCGGGCCGTGCGCAGCGCGCCCAGCAGCGGGCCGTCGGCCGTGTCCAGCGTGAACGGCGGCACCTCGTCGCTCTTCGCCCCGGTCGCCAGCGCGTGCACCCGCTCCCGGTACGCGCCCGCGTACACCTGCACCAGCTCGGTGATCTGCTCGTCACTGAGCGCCTTCGCGTACCCGATCAGCGCGACGGAGGCGGCGAAGCGCTTGAGGTCCCAGGTGAAGGGGCCGACGTAGGCCTCGTCGAAGTCGTTGACGTTGAAGACCAGCCGGCCGTTCGAGTCCATGTACGTGCCGAAGTTCTCGGCGTGCAGGTCGCCGTGGATCCACACGCGCGAGGTGCGGTCGTCCAGGTACGGGCCGCCCCGCTTCTCGGCATCGAGGTCGTGGTAGAAGAGGCACGCGGTGCCCCGGTAGAACGCGAACGCCGAGGCTGCCATCTTCCGGAACTTCACGCGGAACGCGGCCGGGTCGGCGGCCAGGAGCTCGCCGAAGGCGGTGTCGAAGACGGCAAGGATCTCCTCGCCGCGGTGCTCGTCGTTGAGCTGCGGAACCGACATCGCTCTGTGCCTCCTGGTACGGGTGGTGCGTGACATGTGACGGGTCTGTCGTCACCTTCCAACGCTCGAAGGTACGTGGGAGTGCCCGCCGTGTGTCAGTCCCGAGGCATAGGATTCGGTCTCGTCCCCCCAGACCGTCCGCTGCTCTTTGTCGATCGTTTCCCCTGTTATCCCTGGAGGCCAAGCCGTGTCAAAGCCGCCGTTCACGCACCTGCATGTCCACACCCAGTACTCGCTCCTGGACGGTGCCGCGCGGCTGAAGGACATGTTCAACGCGTGCAACGAGATGGGCATGACCCATATCGCGATGTCCGACCACGGCAACCTCCATGGGGCCTACGACTTCTTCCACACGGCGAAGAAGGCGGGCGTCACCCCGATCATCGGCATCGAGGCGTACGTCGCCCCCGAGTCGCGGCGCAACAAGCGCAAGATCCAGTGGGGCCAGCCGCACCAGAAGCGCGACGACGTGTCCGGTTCGGGTGGTTACACCCACAAGACGATCTGGGCGGCGAACAAGACGGGCCTGCACAACCTCTTCAAGCTGTCCTCGGACGCGTACGCCGAGGGCTGGCTCCAGAAGTGGCCGCGCATGGACAAGGAGACCATCTCCCAGTGGTCCGAGGGCCTCATCGCCTCCACCGGCTGCCCCTCGGGCGAACTGCAGACCCGGCTGCGCCTCGGCCAGTACGACGAGGCCCTGAAGGCGGCGGCCGAGTACCAGGACATCTTCGGCAAGGACCGGTACTTCCTGGAGCTGATGGACCACGGCATCGAGATCGAACACCGGGTCCGTGACGGCCTGTTGGACATCGGCAAGAAGCTCGGCATCCCGCCCCTGGTGACGAACGACTCGCACTACACGTACGCCCACGAGTCCGTCGCGCACGACGCCCTGCTCTGCATCCAGACCGGCAAGAACCTCTCCGACCCGGACCGCTTCCGCTTCGACGGCACCGGCTACTACCTGAAGTCCACCGACGAGATGTACGCCGTGGACTCCTCGGACGCCTGGCAGGAGGGCTGCCGCAACACCCTCCTGGTCGCCGAACAGATCGACACCTCGGGCATGTTCGAGGCCAAGAACCTCATGCCGAAGTTTGACATCCCGGACGGCTTCACCGAGGTCACCTGGTTCAAGGAGGAGGTGCGCCGGGGCATGGAGCGCCGTTTCCCGAACGGCATCCCCGACGACCGCCAGAAGCAGGCGGACTACGAGATGGACGTCATCATCCAGATGGGGTTCCCGGGCTACTTCCTCGTCGTCGCCGACTTCATCATGTGGGCGAAGAACAACGGCATCGCGGTCGGCCCCGGCCGTGGCTCCGCGGCCGGTTCGATCGTCGCGTACGCCATGGGCATCACCGACCTCGACCCCATCCCGCACGGCCTGATCTTCGAGCGGTTCCTCAACCCCGAGCGCGTCTCCATGCCCGATGTCGACATCGACTTCGACGAGCGCCGGCGCGTCGAGGTGATCCGGTACGTGACGGAGAAGTACGGCGCCGACAAGGTCGCCATGATCGGCACCTACGGCAAGATCAAGGCCAAGAACGCGATCAAGGACTCCGCGCGCGTGCTGGGCTACCCGTACGCGATGGGCGACCGGCTCACCAAGGCGATGCCCGCCGACGTCCTCGGCAAGGGCATCGACCTCTCCGGCATCACCGACCCCAAGCACCCGCGCTACGGCGAGGCGGGCGAGATCCGCGGGATGTACGAGAACGAGCCGGACGTCAAGAAGGTCATCGACACCGCCAAGGGCGTCGAGGGACTGGTCCGGCAGATGGGCGTGCACGCGGCCGGCGTCATCATGTCCAGCGAACCCATCGTCGACCACGCCCCGGTGTGGGTCCGCCACACGGACGGCGTGACCATCACGCAGTGGGACTACCCGCAGTGCGAGTCGCTCGGCCTGCTGAAGATGGACTTCCTGGGCCTGCGCAACCTCACGATCATGGACGACGCCATCAAGATGGTGAAGTCCAACAAGGGCATCGACCTGGAGATGCTCGCCCTTCCGCTGGACGACCCCAAGACCTTCGAACTGCTCTGCCGCGGCGACACGTTGGGCGTCTTCCAGTTCGACGGCGGCCCGATGCGCTCCCTGCTGCGCCAGATGCAGCCCGACAACTTCGAGGACATCTCCGCCGTCTCGGCCCTGTACCGCCCGGGCCCGATGGGCATGAACTCGCACATCAACTACGCCGAGCGCAAGAACAAGCGCCAGGAGATCACCCCGATCCACAAGGAGCTGGAGGAGCCTCTTGAGGAGGTCCTCGCGGTGACCTACGGCCTGATCGTGTACCAGGAGCAGGTGCAGAAGGCCGCGCAGATCGTCGCCGGGTACTCGCTCGGCGAGGCCGACATCCTGCGCCGCGTGATGGGCAAGAAGAAGCCCGACGAGCTGGCGAAGAACTTCACCATCTTCCAGGCGGGCGCCAAGAAGAACGGCTACAGCGACGAGGCGATCCAGGGCCTGTGGGACGTCCTGGTCCCCTTCGCCGGCTACGCGTTCAATAAGGCGCACTCCGCCGCGTACGGCCTGGTCTCGTACTGGACCGCCTACCTGAAGGCCAACTACCCGGCCGAGTACATGGCGGCGCTGCTCACCTCGGTCAAGGACGACAAGGACAAGTCCGCGATCTACCTGAACGAGTGCCGCCGCATGAAGATCAAGGTGCTCCCGCCGAACGTGAACGAGTCGGTGCACAACTTCGCCGCCCAGGGCGACGACGTGATCCTCTTCGGCCTGGAGGCCGTGCGCAACGTCGGCACGAACGTGGTCGACTCGATCATCAGGTCCCGCAAGGCGAAGGGGAAGTACGGCTCCTTCCCCGACTACCTGGACAAGGTCGAGGCCGCCGCCTGCAACAAGCGGACCACCGAATCCCTCATCAAGGCCGGTGCGTTCGACACCCTGGGGCACACCCGCAAGGGCCTCACCGCGCACTTCGAGCCGATGATCGACAACGTGGTGGCGGTCAAGCGCAAGGAGGCCGAGGGGCAGTTCGACCTCTTCGGGGGGATGGGCGACGAGGACACCAGCGAGCCCGGCTTCGGACTCGACGTGGAGTTCACCACCGACGAGTGGGAGAAGACGTATCTCCTCGCCCAGGAGCGGGAGATGCTCGGTCTGTACGTCTCCGACCACCCGCTCTTCGGTCTGGAGCACGTACTGTCCGACAAGGCCGACGCGGGCATCGCCCAGCTCACCGGAGGTGAGCACGGGGACGGCGCGGTCGTCACCATCGGCGGCATCATCTCGGGCCTCCAGCGCAAGATGACCAAGCAGGGCAACGCCTGGGCGATCGCCACCGTCGAGGATCTCGCGGGCTCCATCGAGTGCATGTTCTTCCCGGCGTCCTACCAGCTGGTGTCGACCCAACTCGTCGAGGACACCATCGTGTTCGTCAAGGGCCGCCTCGACAAGCGCGAGGACGTGCCGCGCCTGGTCGCGATGGAGATGCAGGTCCCAGACGTGTCGAACGTGGGCACCAACGCGCCCGTGATCCTCACCATCCCGGCGACCCGGGTCACTCCGCCCATGGTCAGCAGGCTCGGTGAGATCCTCAGCCACCACCGGGGCGACAGCGAGGTCCGCATCAAGCTCCAGGGCCCGACCAAGACCACGATCCTGCGTCTGGACAAGCACCGGGTGAAGCCCGACCCGGCGCTGTTCGGCGACCTGAAGGTGCTGCTCGGCGCGGCCTGCCTGGCGGGCTGAGCACCAGGCGTAGGGACACGACTGAGGGGCGCATCCGCCAACGGATGCGCCCCTCAGTCGTTCAACAACCCTTAAAGCAGGCCTCAGTTGTGACCGAAGCGCTTCTGCTTGCCCTTGCGGGCCATGTCGCTCGGCGTCGCCTGGGATATGCGCTGTTCGGCCTGTGCCTCCATCGAGGACGACGTGGCCTGCTCCTGGGCGCGCTCGGACTGCGGCTGCTTGCGGTCACGGTGCTTGTTCTTGGCCATGGTGATCTGCCTCCTGAGGGGATCTAGGGGCCAGGGCCGCGACCAGATTCACATAGCCTGACGAAGAACGCATTTCGGATAATTACCGTGTGTGACATGGTTGGTGCGAGAGAGCAGCCCCGAAACGCCACGCCGAAGATCGAGTTCGGGCCGTTAACCCCTGCGCGGTCGGGCAGACTCGAAGCAAGCCCGAAGTGAACCGACCGGGAAGAGGGTGAGTCGCGTGGACCGCTGCATCGTCCTGGTGGACGCCGGGTACCTGCTGGGGGCGGCGGCAAGTCTCCTCGCCGGAGAGCCCTCGCGTTCCAGGATCACCGTCGATCACGCCGCCCTCATCCAGGGCCTGCGCGAGCGCGCCGAGTCCGACACGGAACGACCCCTGCTGCGCATCTACTGGTTCGACGGCGCCCCCGACCGCGTCCCCCAGCCCGAGCACCGCAGGCTCCGCGTGATGCCCCGCGTCACCGTCCGCCTCGGCGCCCTGACCCGCAGCGACGGCCGCTGGGCGCAGAAGGGCGTCGACGCCGCCATGCACGCCGAGCTGACCGAGCTGGCCCGCAACCGCGCCTGCTCCGACGTCGTCCTCGTCACCGGCGACGGCGACCTGCTGCCGGGCATGATGGCCGCCAAGGAGCACGGCGTCGCCGTACACCTGTGGGCCGTGCAGGCCGCGGACGGGGACTACAACCAGTCCGAGGACCTGGTCGCCGAGGCCGACGAGCGGCGGGTGCTGGACCGGACCTGGATCACCAAGGCCGTACGGGCGAAGGATCTCGGCGGGGTGTGCGCGCCGCCGCCCGTGCCGCGGCCGGAGATCGCCGCGATCCTGTCCGCGCCGCTGCCCGAGTCCGCGCCGGCCGCGCGTGAGCGGCCGGCCGAGGAGAGCGAGCACGCGACCGCCGAGGCCGGCTCCGAGAACGGCTCGCAGGAGCGGGTGCCCGCGCCCAAGGGCGTGCCCACCCCGAAGGACCTCGCGAGCCTGAAGGCCCCCGGTGCCGCCGCGCCCGCGCAGCAGCCCGCGAGCGCGACCCTGCGCTGGTCCTCCGACAAAGGGTGGGTCGACCGGCCGGGCGGCGCCACCGAGCCGCCCGAGGTCGCCTCGATGCCGACGCTCGCGCAGCTGACCACCGCCGAGCAGCGCTGGGCCGACCGCGAGGAGGACATCACCACGGTCGGCGGCGACCCCTACGAAGTGGGCCAGGTCTTCGCCCGCCGCTGGATGGGCCGCCTCGGCGACCACGGCAGCCACCTGCAGAAACTGTCCGGGATGTACCCCCGCGTCCCGCACCGCATCGACGGCGAACTGCTGCGCTACGCCGCCCGGTTCGGCCTCCTCGCGCACAAGGACGACCAGATCGACGAGCACGACCGGTACGCGATCCGGGCCGGTTTCTGGCGCGAGATCGACGTACGGACGGCCGCGGAGCACGCGCCCGCCGGGGAGTGAGCGGAGCCGGCCGGGCCGCGTGCCGGCAGGACGGCTTTACCGGCGATTGTGCCGTTCTCGACCGACCCGCGAACGGGCGGGGCTCCCGGACCCCGTAGTCTCGTCCCGTGAGTACGCGCGCGGGACAGGCACTTCGACACGGTGATGATGTCGTGTGTGCGGTGCGCGGGCTCAGCAAGACCTATCCGGCGGTGCGCGGACGGCGCGGTGCGCCGGGAACCCCCGAGGTGCGGGCCACCGACGACGTGACCCTCGACATCCGCCGGGGCGAGATCTTCGGACTGCTCGGCCCGAACGGCGCCGGCAAGTCCACCCTCGTACGCCAGCTGACCGGGCTCATGCGGCCCGACGCCGGCAGCGTCGAGATCCTCGGCCACGACATCGTCCGCCACCCCGAGCGGGCCGCGCGGATCCTCGCCTACCTCGGCCAGGAGTCCTCCGCCCTCGACGAACTCACCGTGTCGCTCGCCGCCGAGACCACCGCCCGGCTGCGCGGCCTGGACCTGCGCGAGGCGCGGGCCGAACGGGACGCCGTACTGGACGAGTTGGGGCTTACGGCCCTTGCCGGGCGGCCGCTGAAGAAGCTGTCCGGTGGGCAGCGGCGGCTGGCGTGTGTCGCCGCCGCGCTGGTCGGGGAGCGGTCGCTGCTGGTGCTCGACGAGCCGACCACCGGGATGGATCCGGTGGCGCGCAGGGCCGTGTGGTCCGCCGTCGACCGGCGCCGGGCCGAGCGCGGGTCCACCGTGCTGCTCGTCACCCACAACGTCATCGAGGCCGAGACCGTCCTCGACCGGGTCGCCGTCCTCGACCAGGGCAAGGTCATCGCCTGCGACACCCCCGCCGGGCTCAAGGAACAGGTCGCGGGCGAGGTGCGGGTCGAGCTGGTGTGGCGGGAGAAGCCGCCGCTGGACGTCCCGGAGGTCGCCGCGCTGCGGGACCGGGCCGTCGAGTCCGGCCGCCGCTGGACGCTCAGGCTGGCCCCCGAGGAGGCCCGGGTGGCCGTCGCCACGGTGACCGGCGGGGCGGCCTTCGCGGCCCTCGACGACTTCACCCTGGCCACGCCCAGCCTGGAGGACGTGTATCTGACGCTGGGCGGGAACGCGCAGGGGCTGGTGAAGGCATGAGTGCACGGGCCGTCGTATCCGTATGGGACAGGGCGAATGTCGTTGTATCCCTAGGGGACAGGACGACTTCCGGCGTCGAGAGGAGCAGCGCGACGTGACTGTCGTATCCGCCGATGTTCTGCCGAGTGGTCCCCTGGCCGTGCCGGAGGCCGCCGATGGTGGCGCGGCCGAGCTGGGGCCGAAGGCCAGGCTGTGGCCGTCCATGGCCGCCGTGTACCGGGCGCAGCTGTCCCGGGCGCGGGTCGCGCGGATCCCGCTGCTGTTCGTGGCGACCTTCCAGTCGGTCGGCATCCTGATCATGATGCGCGGGGTCGTCGACGGCGGGAGCCACGACGCCCAGTTCGTGGTCGCCGGCTCGTCCGTGCTCGTCGTCGCCTACGTCGGGCTCAACCTCCTCGCGCAGTACTTCGGGCAGCTGCGCGGCAGCGGCGGGCTCGACCACTACGCCACCCTGCCGGTGCCGCCCGCGGCCGTGGTGCTGGGCGCGGCGGGGGCGTACGCCTCCTTCACCGTGCCGGGGACCGTGCTGACCGCCGTCTTCGGGTGCGTGCTGTTCGGGCTGCCGATGGGGAACATCTGGATCCTGGCTGCGGTGATCCCGCTCGCCGGGGCCGCGCTCGCCGGACTCGGGGCGGCGCTGGGGCTGCTGGCGCCTCGGCCCGAACTCGCCACGCTGCTCGGGCAGTTGGGGATGTCTGCGGCCCTGTTGCTGGGTGTGCTGCCCGCTGACCGGATGCCGGACGCGGTGCGGTTCCTGCGGGATCTGGTGCCCTCGACGTACGGCGTGGAGGCGTTCGCGCAGACGTTCGGGGCGCATCCGGACTGGGCGCTCGTCCTCGGTGACCTCGCCGTATGCGCCGGGGTCGGGGTCGTTTCGCTGGCCGTCGCCGCCTGGGCGTACCGTCGGGCTGCCGTCCGGTGACGCGCCGCACAGCCGGGCCTGGCACGATGGCAGAGTGACCGCACCGCTGACTCCGCCTCCGCCGCCGCGTGACCAGTCCCCGCACGATGCGTGGCAGCCGCCGGGTGACCCCGATTCCCCGGATTCCCCGGGTGCCACGGACGCCCCCGGAGACCCGGGGGCCGGGTATCCCGTGTACGCCCCGCAGGAAGCGTCCTACGGGGCGGACGGGCCCGGGATCAAGACCGAGCTGATCGAGGCCGTGGTCGTCACCGTCGCCTCGGCGGTCGCTGGGGTGTTGCTCGGGGTGCTGTGGTGGTGGCTTGCGCCGCATGTTCCGCTGGTCGGGGACGTGGTCGACAAGAGCTGGGTCGTCTACCTCAAGGACTCCGAGGGTGAGCAGGCCGTGGGGGTGGACGGAACGTTCACTCTGCTTGCCGTCGCCTTTGGGGTCGTGAGCGCGCTTGTTGTCTTTCTGCTGCGGCGGCGTGGGGGAGTGCCGCTGGTCGCCGCGCTGGCCCTGGGTGGGTTGCTCGCCGCGTTCATCGCGTGGCGGCTGGGGATGTGGTTCGGGCCTACCAAGGATGTGCTCGCGCACGCCAAGGCTGTGGGTAAGGGGGTTACGTTCTCCGCGCCGCTGAAGTTGGGGGCGAAGGGGGCGTTGCTGGCCTGGCCGGTTGCCGCGCTGGTCGTTCATCTGGGGCTGACGGCGTTGTTCGGGCCCCGGGATCCTGAGCCGGGGTATGTGCAGCAGGGGGTTGGACCTACGGATGGGTACGGGGCTCCTCTGTCCTAGGTTTTCTCGCCCCCGCCGCCCCTACCCGTCCCATCCCCAGGGGCTGCCGCCCCTTCCGCCCCGCCTGGGGGCTGCGCCCCCAGACCCCCTTCGGCCTGAACGGCCTCGTCCTCAAACGCCGGGCGGGCTGGATGTGGCGGCCCGCGTCGAGAAGTTGCAGCCCCTCGAGGAACGCCCGTCCTCAAACGCCGGGCGGGCTGGATGTGGCGGCCTGTGTCGAGAAGTTGCAGCCCCTCGAGGAACGCCCGTCCTCAAACGCCGGGCGGGCTGGATGTGGCGGCCTGTGTCGAGAAGTTGCAGCCCCTCGAGGAACGCCGGACGGGCCGCGTTCCTCGCCCGCGTTCAGAAGTCACGCCCGCCCGAAACGCCTACGCCGGCCTCCGCCCGTGGTTCGCCCTGTGCTTTCTGATGCGCCACTTTCGTTTCCGCGTTTTCTTCGACATGTCTCTTCCTCTTAACCGAGGACAGGGACGGCGTCGAGGGGTCACGCACGGCCGATGGGGGCCAGTACCGCGGCGGTGAGGGTTTTCAGGTCCTCGGGGGAGAGTTCGACCTCCAGGCCGCGGCGGCCGGCGGAGACGCAGATCGTGGGGTGGGTGGTGGCCGAGGCGTCCAGGACCGTGCGGAGTTTTTTGCGCTGGCCCAGGGGGGAGATGCCGCCTCGGACGTAGCCCGTGGTGCGTTCGGCGAGGGTGGGGTCGGCCATCGTGGCGCGTTTGCCGCCTACGGCTGACGCGAGCGCCTTCAGGTCCAGTTGGCCTGCCACCGGGACCACGGCGACCGTCAGGGCGCCGTCCACGTCCGCCAGCAGGGTCTTGAAGACCCGGTCCGGGGAGACGCCCATCGCCTCGGCCGCCTCCTCGCCGTAGGACGGGTGGGAGGGGTCGTGGTCGTAGGCGTGGAGTTCGTACGGCACCCCCGCGGTCGTCAGGGCGACCGTCGCCGGGGTGCCGCCCGACTGCTGCTGTTTCTGCTTCTTGGCCATCAGGGAACTCCCGCGTCAGTTCAGGCTTGTCGGGCCTCGGGTCAGGTCCGATGCCGGTAGGGAGGGCAGGTTACGGATGATGGCCGTCTCGGAGCGAAGGAGTTTCAGTTCGTCGCGCAGGCGGGAGGCGGTGTCGGGGGCCTGGAGGAGACGTTGTTTCGTGCCCGTGTCGAGCATCATGGCCGCCGCCACCAGGTAGGAGACCACCGCCGGCTCGTCCGGGAGTTCGGCCTCGCCCGTGGACAGGGTGCGTTCGCGGGCGCCCGCCAGGCGTTTCTGGTACTGGCGGAACGCGCGTAGCACGCCTTCGGCCAGCGCGCCCGCCTCGTCGCCCTTCTCCTCGGGCAGCTCCTCCAGCTCGGCCGTCAGGAACGGGCCCGAGGCGTCCACGGAGAGCAGGCGCATGCGGGTCGTGCCGGTGGCCAGTACCTCGAAGGTGCCGTCGGCGCGTTCGCGGATCGTGGCCGCGTCTGCGACACAGCCCACCGAGTGGAAGGCCTTGAGCGGGTCGGGGCTGAAGCCGGCGGCGGGCCCGCGTTCGGGCACGGCCGTCTGGTCGGGCATGCCCGGGGCGGTCGATGCCACCTCGTGGCCGTCGCGGATGGCCACGACGGCGAATCGGCGCGAATCCTCCTCAGGGGTCTTGAGCAGATCGCGCATCATGGCGCGATAGCGCTCCTCGAAAATGTTCAGAGGAAGCACGAGCCCCGGGAACAGAACCGAGTTCAGGGGGAAGAGCGGCAGCCGGACGGTGGTCACGGCGCAAAAGCCTAATGGTCGCCGGAGCGGGCACGTCCGCCGTGCTCACTCCGTGGATACCCGGGTGCGTCCTCGAACGCCCACGGCTGGGTTGGAATCGCCCGCAGGGCCTGGGGAATGGGGCCGCCCAACGGCAGTTCCGAGGCCACCGCTATCCGTATGCCGTCCCGGACTTCGAGGAACTGGCCGAGCGGGTCGTCGGATATCCGGTCCCAGGGGAACGACGTGGCGTACGGGCCGATCAGCCGGAGCTGGTCCAGCGCGTCCGTCCAGCGTTCCAGGCGGATGAGGACGTAGGCCAGGAGGTTGCGGACCTCTGCGGGCCACGGGTCCGCCGCCGCGTACGTGGCCGAGAGGGCGATCGCCAGGTCGGCCGCCGCGTCCAATCGGGCGCGGGGGACCGTGGGAGCGCAGCCGTCGGTCAGGCACGCGAAGGCCGCGCGGACCGGCAGGGCCTGGACGAGCGAGCCGGGCAGGGCGTCCTGCGCGGCCGGTTCGGCGAAGTCGAAGCACTCTCGGTGGGAGCAGCGGGCGGTGTGGGGCGTGTCGCCCCACTGCGCGCAGCAGGCCGTGGACAGGTACTGGAGGGCGGCCACATGGCAGCCGTAGTGGTGCGGGGAGCGGCGGACCGCCTCGCCCCACAGCCGTTCGAACTCCGCGTGCCCGGCGTTCGTGCCCCGCGCCCGGTCCAGCGCGATCCGCCACGGCACCGGGTCGCGCGGCTCGGCCTCGGCCGCCGCCGTGATCAGCGGGCACAGCTCGCGGAGCAGTTCGGCGCGGGCCGGCGACTCCCAGCCGCGGTCCATCGCCAGCTGGGCCGTGAGGAGAAGCGCGTCCGGGTTCCGCGGGGCGGCCGCGCACCAGTCGTCCAGCCACTCCGGGCGGCTGCGGGCGAACGCGGCGAGCCGGCGTGTGTGGCGGTCGCGGTCCTCCCACTCCGCCGACGCGCGCGTGGCGGCCAGCAGCTCGGAGGCGGGCCCGTACTCGCCCCGTCCGGCCGCGACCAGCGCGGGGCCGAGCCGGTCGTCGGGGGCGTCGAGGAGGACCTCGTCGTCGGCCGGCAGCCCGGCGGCGAGCCGCGAGGTGTTCCTTGCCATCCGGGCGGTGCGGATGAACGCGCGCAGCAGAGCCATGGTGTCGACCATTGAAAGACCGCCGATCCGGAGTGCGCCAGACCGTTTGACCACCCGGCTGAAAGTTGTACGCGCCTCGGTCAAGCCCAGGTAAAAGGTGACTGTTGCTCAACTGTTCGAGTGCTGTGCGCGCGGGCTCCGGGAGGACGGTCCTAGCCGCGTCTGAGCAGCCGTGTGGCGCCCGCCGCGACCGTCGTGGCAAGGATCCACCCCAGCAGGATCAGCGCCACCGACAGCCACTGCCAGCCGCCGTGCAGCTGCCACTGGCCCGCCTGCCCCAGGTCGATCACCGGCAGCAGCAGGTCCAGCGCGAACAGGGCGGGGCTCCACGGCGGGTGCCCGGTGCTGTTCACCGGCGCGTGGTCGGCGTGTGCGAAGGCCAGCGAGCTCGCCGCCCACAGCACCGCCATCCACACGGCGGCCCGGCCCGGCCGGTACCCGTAGGCGACCGTCCAGTCCTGCACGAACCCCCACACCTTGGCCGCGATCGGCAGGCTCTCCCGGCGCCGTCGCTGCTTGGCGAGCAGCACCTCGCGCGCGTCCTCGTCCTCACCGGCGTCGCGCAGCACGGTCGCGAGCCGCTCGTACGGCTCCGGGGCGTACTCGGCGGTCGCCGCGGCCACCCAGTCGAGGCGCGCGTCCAGCGGGAACGGGCCCTGCGGTACGAGGTTCTCGTACGTGAAGCCGCCCATGTGGAGGTTGCCCGGGCCCGGCCAACTGCCCGCCCCGTCGATCAGGTTGACCACCCGCGCCCCCGACAGCACCACCTTCCCGCGCTGCGGCTTCTCGCCGAGGAAGCGCAACTCCGGTGCCTGGACGCGCAGGAGGGAGAGCTCCTGGTCGTCCGTGAAGGTGAACCGGGCCCGCTCCAGGTCCACCGCGTCCCCGAACCGGCCGTCGTCCAGCCGCACCCCGCCCTGGCACGAGAAACGCTGAATGCGCGTCCCGCGCGCGGGAGTCGTGCCGCTCAGCCAGGGGCCGCCGACGCCCGCCGGGGTGAGGTACAGGGTGCGGCCCACGGTCAACTGGGGCGCGTTCAGGGCGAGTCGGCCGTACGGGTTCGCCAGCCGGGCGCCGCGCAGGCTCAGCGAGACGCCCACCTTGGCACTGCGCAGGCTCAACTCGCCGTGTGACTCCAGGAGTTCGGCCTGCAGATCCTGGCCCACGGTCATCCCGTCGGCGGCGATCGAACGGCCGGTGCGGTCCCGGTAGACGATCGCCTGGTTCAGCAGCAGATCGGTGCCGATGTGCGCGTCGGTCAGCCGTACGCCGTTGTGGAAGCGGCAGCGCGGCAGATGCAGGTCACCCTCCGTGTGCACCCGCGCCGCCTCCAGCCGCGGCACCGAGCAGTTCACCAGCCGTACGGTCTGGAAGCGGGCCTCGGGCAGCAGCACCTCCCGCTCGAAACGGCAGCCCTTCAGCTCGACGTACGGCGTGACGGTGCCGCCCGCCAGGTCCAGGACGCCGCTGATCTGCACGCCGGTGAGTTTCAGGGAGGACACCCGGCCCGACAGCGCGGGCGGGCCGTCGAGGAGCAGCCAGCACACGAACCGCGCCCGCACGGTCCGCTCCGGGCCCCACGGATGTCCGCCGTGCGGATCGTCGACGACACTGTCGCCGCTGCTCAGGTCGTACACGCTGCCATTGCGGAAGGCCTGCCACATACCGGCCTCGGCGGCGGTCGCATCGTCCGGCACATCCCCCGCGCGGATGCCGGCACCCTCGGTCACTGCTCTTTCATCCCTCTCAACTACTCACGGGTTTCGCACAGCTGTTCATGCCCGCTCCGTGACGCCCGGAACACTAGACGTGAAGGGGATCTTCCGGGTTCCGGCCACGTTCTGTATCAGCCATTGATATGCGTGAGCGGCCCTCGATCGCCGTCTGAGAGAATTGGCGCGTGATCTCCCGAATCGATCTGCGCGGCGACGCCCTCCCCGAGGGACCCGCCCTGCGCGACCTGCTGCCCCGAGCCGACTTCGACGTCTCGGCCGCCCTGGAGAAGGTGCGTCCGATCTGCGAGGCCGTGCATCATCGGGGTGACGCGGCGCTGATCGACTTCGCCGAGAAGTTCGACGGCGTACGCCTTGAGCAGGTGCGGGTCCCGGCGCAGGCGCTCAGCGACGCACTGGAGCAGCTCGACCCGGAGGTGCGCGCGGCCCTGGAGGAGTCCATCCGGCGCGCCCGGCTCGTCCACCGCGAGCAGCGCCGTACGACCCACACCACGCAGGTCGTGCCCGGCGGCACGGTCACCGAGAAGTGGGTGCCGGTGGACCGGGTGGGGCTGTACGCCCCGGGTGGCCGGTCCGTGTACCCGTCGTCCGTGATCATGAACGTGGTGCCTGCCCAGGAGGCCGGTGTCCCGTCCGTCGCGCTCGCCTCGCCGCCGCAGGCCGAGTTCGGAGGCCTGCCGCACCCGACGATCCTCGCCGCCTGTGCGCTGCTGGGCGTCGACGAGGTCTACGCCGTCGGCGGTGCCCAGGCCGTCGCGATGTTCGCCCACGGCACCGAGTCCTGCGCCCCGGCCAACATGGTCACCGGGCCCGGCAACATCTGGGTCGCCGCCGCCAAGCGCTACTTCACCGGCAAGATCGGCATCGACACCGAGGCCGGCCCGACCGAGATCGCGGTCCTCGCCGACGACACCGCCGACCCGGTGCACGTCGCCGCCGACCTGATCAGCCAGGCCGAGCACGACCCGCTCGCCGCCGCCGTCCTGGTCACGGACTCCGTGACGCTCGCGGACGCCGTCGAGAAGGAACTCGAACCCCAGGTCGCGGCCACCAAGCACATCGAGGACCGGATCGCCCCGGCGCTGGCCGGCCGGCAGTCCGCGATCGTCCTCGTCGACGGCATCGACGAGGGCCTGCGGGTCGTCGACGCGTACGGCGCCGAGCACCTGGAGATCCAGACCGCGGACGCTCTTGAGATCGCCAACCGAGTGCGGAACGCGGGCGCGATCTTCGTCGGACCCTGGGCGCCCGTCTCCCTCGGCGACTACGCGGCCGGCTCCAACCACGTGCTGCCGACCGGGGGTTGCGCCTGCCACTCCTCCGGGCTCTCCGTGCAGTCCTTCCTGCGCGGCATCCACATCGTCGACTACACCCGCGACGCCCTCGCCGACGTGGCGCATCACGTCGTGACGTTGGCGGAGGCGGAGGACCTGCCCGCGCACGGCGCGGCGGTCAAGGCAAGGTTCGGTTGGAAGGTGCCCGGCAAGTGAGCTTCGGAATCGACGATCTTCCCGTACGGGACGAACTGCGCGGCAAGTCCCCTTACGGCGCGCCCCAGTTGGACGTGCCCGTACGGCTGAACACCAACGAGAACCCCTACCCGCTGCCCGAGGCACTGGTCGAGCGGATCGCCGAGCGGGTCCGTGAAGCCGCCCGCGATCTCAACCGCTACCCCGACCGGGACGCCGTAGAGCTGCGCACCGAGCTGGCCAACTACCTCACGAAGACCGGGAGTCACCGGGTCGGCGTCGAGAACGTGTGGGCGGCCAACGGCTCGAACGAGGTCATCCAGCAGCTGCTGCAGACCTTCGGCGGGCCCGGCCGTACCGCGATCGGCTTCGAGCCGTCGTACTCGATGCACGCGCTCATCGCGCGCGGCACGGGGACCGGGTGGATCTCCGGGCCGCGCAACGAGGACTTCACGATCGATCTCGCCGCCGCCGAGCGGTGGATCGCGGAGAACAAGCCCGACGTCGTGTTCGTCACGACCCCCAACAACCCCACGGGCAACGCCGTTCCGCCCGAGACGGTCCTCGCCCTGTACGAGGCCGCGCAGGCCGCCAAGCCGTCGATGGTGATCGTCGACGAGGCGTACGTCGAGTTCAGCCACGGCGACTCGCTGCTGCCGCTGCTCGAAGGTCGGCCGAATCTCGTCGTCTCGCGGACCATGTCGAAGGCGTTCGGGGCGGCCGGGCTCCGCCTCGGCTATCTCGCCGCGCACCCGGCCGTCGTCGACGCCGTCCAACTCGTACGGCTGCCTTACCACTTGTCGGCCGTCACGCAGGCGACCGCGCTGGCCGCCCTGGAGCACACCGACACACTGCTGGGGTATGTCGAGCAGCTGAAGTCCGAACGGGACCGGCTGGTGGGCGAGTTGAAGGCCCTCGGATGTGAAGTCGTCGAGTCCGACGCGAACTTCGTGCAGTTCGGGCGGTTCGCGGACTCGCACACCGCCTGGCAGAAGATCCTCGACCAGGGCGTCCTGGTCCGGGACAACGGCATCCCGGGGTGGCTGCGGGTCTCCGCCGGAACCCCCGAAGAGAACGACGCGTTCCTCGACGCGGTCCGTGAGTTGATGAAGGAGCAGAGCACATGAACCGCGTAGGACGGGTGGAGCGGACGACCAAGGAGACGTCGGTCCTCGTCGAGATCGATCTCGACGGGCACGGCAAGGTCGACGTGTCGACCGGGGTCGGCTTCTACGACCACATGCTCGACCAGCTCGGCCGGCACGGTCTGTTCGACCTCACCGTGAAGACCGAGGGCGATCTGCACATCGACTCGCACCACACCATCGAGGACACCGCCCTCGCGCTCGGCGCCGCCTTCAAGCAGGCGCTCGGCGACAAGGTGGGGATCTATCGATTCGGGAACTGCACGGTTCCGCTCGACGAGTCCCTCGCCCAGGTCACCGTCGACCTCTCCGGCCGCCCGTACCTCGTGCACACCGAGCCCGAGAACATGGCGCCGATGATCGGCGAGTACGACACGACGATGACCCGGCACATCCTGGAGTCCTTCGTCGCCCAGGCCCAGATCGCGCTGCACGTGCACGTGCCGTACGGGCGCAACGCGCACCACATCGTGGAGTGCCAGTTCAAGGCCCTCGCCCGCGCCCTGCGCTACGCCTCCGAGCGCGACCCGCGCGCGGCCGGCATCCTCCCCTCCACGAAGGGCGCGCTGTGACCGGCCTCTCCAGCCTTCTGATCGTCGTCGGACTCTTCCTCCTCGGCGGGGTCTACTCCTTCGTCAAGCAGAAGATGCCGGCGAGCCTCATCGTGCTGGTCTCCATCGGCGCGGCGATGTGTCTGGTCGCGGGGGTCATGCGGTTGGCGGTGTGGAGTTGAGCGCGGGGAACGCCTCCAAGAAGGTCGTCGTCTTCGACTACGGCTTCGGGAACGTCCGTTCCGCCGAGCGTGCTCTCGCGCGCGCGGGTGCCGAGGTCGAGATAACGCGTGACTACGACAAGGCCATGAACGCGGACGGCCTCCTGGTGCCCGGTGTCGGTGCCTTCGCCGCCTGCATGCAGGGCCTGAAGGAGGCGCGCGGGGACTGGATCGTCGGGCGCAGGCTGGCCGGTGGGCGCCCCGTGATGGGCATCTGCGTCGGCATGCAGATCCTGTTCGCGCGCGGCATCGAGCACGGCGTGGAGACCGAGGGCCTGGACGAGTGGCCGGGCTCCGTCGAGCCGCTCCAGGCCGAGATCGTGCCCCACATGGGCTGGAACACCGTGGACACCCCGGCGGGCTCCCAGCTCTTCGCGGGCCTCGACGCGGACGCGCGCTTCTACTTCGTGCACTCCTACGCCGTCCACGACTGGTCCCTCGAAGTCGTGAACCCGGCGATGCGCGCCCCCCTGGTGACCTGGTCGACGCACGGCAAGCCCTTCGTGGCCGCCGTGGAGAACGGCGCCCTGTGGGCCACGCAGTTCCACCCCGAGAAGTCCGGCGACGCCGGAGCGCAGTTGTTGAACAATTGGATCGGAACCCTCTGATGCCTTCGAAGCTCGAACTCCTCCCCGCCGTGGACGTCCGCGACGGCCAGGCCGTCCGCCTGGTGCACGGCGAGTCCGGGACCGAGACCTCCTACGGCTCCCCCCTGGAGGCCGCCCTCGCCTGGCAGCGCTCCGGCGCCGAGTGGCTGCACCTCGTCGACCTGGACGCCGCGTTCGGCACCGGCGACAACCGCAAGCTCATCGCCGAGGTCGCCGGCGCCATGGACATCAAGGTCGAGCTGTCCGGCGGCATCCGCGACGACGACACCCTCGCCGCCGCCCTCGCCACCGGCTGCACCCGGGTGAACCTCGGCACCGCCGCGCTGGAGACCCCGGAGTGGGTCGCCAAGGTCATCGCCGAGCACGGCGACAAGATCGCGGTCGGCCTCGACGTACGCGGCACGACCCTGCGCGGACGCGGCTGGACCCGTGACGGCGGCGACCTCTACGAGACGCTGGATCGCCTCAACTCCGAGGGCTGCGCCCGGTACGTGGTCACCGACATCGCCAAGGACGGCACCCTCCAGGGCCCCAACCTGGAGCTGCTGCGCAATGTCTGCGCGGCGACCGACCGCCCGGTCGTGGCCTCCGGCGGGGTCTCCTCGCTGGACGACCTCCGCGCCATCTCCGAGCTGGTCCCCCTCGGCGTCGAGGGCTCCATCGTCGGCAAGGCCCTGTACGCGAAGGCGTTCACCCTGGAAGAGGCCCTGGAGGCGGTGGCCCGGTGACCGAACTACGACGCGTCGCGACCGGCGCCCCCTGGGAGGACGCCTTCGGCTACTCCCGCGCGGTGGAGCTGCCGAACGGCCTGGTGCTGGTCTCCGGGTGCACGTCGATAGTGGACGGCGAGATCGCCGGGGGCGGTCCCTACGAGCAGACGGTCAACGCGTTCAACGTCGCGTTCTCGGCGCTGGAGCAACTGGGTCTCGGCCCCGCCGATGTGGTGCGCACCCGTATGTACATCACCCATGCCCGGGACGTTGAGGACGTGGGCCGCGCCCACAAGGAACTCTTCGACGCGATCCGCCCCGCCGCCTCGATGATCATCGTGTCCGGCTTCGTCGACCCGAGCCTGGTCGTCGAGGTCGAGGTGGAGGCGTACCGCTCCGGTGCAGAGGGCGGAGGTTCGGCATGACGTTGGCCGTACGAGTGATCCCCTGCCTGGACGTCGACAACGGCCGGGTCGTCAAGGGCGTCAACTTCCAGAACCTGCGCGACGCGGGCGACCCCGTCGAGATGGCCAAGGTCTACGACGCCGAGGGCGCCGACGAGTTGACCTTCCTGGACATCACCGCGTCCTCCGGCAACCGCGAGACGACGTACGACGTGGTCCGCCGCACCGCCGAGCAGGTCTTCATCCCGCTCACGGTCGGCGGCGGCGTCCGCACGGCCGAGGACGTGGACAAGCTGCTGCGGGCGGGCGCGGACAAGGTCGGCGTCAACACGGCGGCGATCACGCGGCCCGAGCTGATCCGGGAGATCGCGGAGCGGTTCGGCAGGCAGGTGCTGGTGCTGTCGGTGGACGCGCGGCGGACCGACAGCGGGTCCTTCGAGGTCACGACCCACGGCGGCCGCAAGGGCACCGGCATCGACGCGGTCGAATGGGCGCACCGGGCGGCCGAGTTGGGGGCGGGGGAGATCCTGCTCAACTCGATGGACGCGGACGGCACGAAGGACGGTTACGACCTGGAGATGATCGCGGCCGTACGCAAGCACGTGACCGTGCCGGTCATCGCCTCCGGGGGCGCGGGCAAGCTCGCGGACTTTCCGCCAGCGGTGGCGGCGGGGGCGGACGCGGTGCTGGCGGCTTCGGTCTTCCACTTCGGGGATCTGCGGATCGGCGAGGTGAAGCAGGCGTTGCGGGAAGCGGGTCACCCGGTGCGGTGATGTCCGGTGCGGTGACTCCGTAGAGGTGCTGTAAGCCCCGGCTGCCTGGTGGTCGGGGCTTACTTGTGGGCAGATGCGAAAGAAATATTGCGCAACTTTTCTTTTGTATCTACGGTGAAGGCATGCCGAGCAAGGAGAACCGCCGGATCACGGACGTGGGCACGCTGAAGGCGCTCGCGCACCCGCTGCGGGCGAACCTGTACCGGATCCTCTCCGTGGCCCGGATCGCGACCGCCTCACAACTCGCCGACCAGGTGGACGAGGCCGTCTCACTGGTCAGCTACCACCTGCGCAAGCTCGCCGACCACGGTCTGATCGAGGAGGCCGAGCCGCAGCGCGCGGACGGCCGGGAGCGCTGGTGGCAGCTGTCGTCCCCCGGCGTGAGCATCAAGGACGCGGACTTCCGGGACGCCCCGGAGAAGGCGGCGGTCCACACGGCGGCGGCCCGTCTCTTCCATGAGCAGCGCGCCGACCTCTACCGGCGTTACCTGGACGCGCGCGCGGCCTGGGGCCCCGACTGGAACACCGCCGCCCAGGACAGCGAGTCCTGGCTGCGGCTGACCCCGGCCGAACTGACCGCGCTCGGCGAGGAGTTGCTCGCGGTCGTCAGGAAGTACGAAGCGCGCGGCCGGGACGCCGAGACCGCCGGCGACACCGAAGAGCGCGAGAACGTCGCGCTGCACATGTACGGCTTCCCGTTCCGCGTCTGAGCCCCCGGAGAGGATGAACTCCCGTGTCCGCCACGCTCATAGCCACCGGCCCGGTCACCGGCAGACCCGCCCACCGCGACCCCAACGTCCTGCGCTGGCTCGGTGCGTACACGGCGTCCATGGTCGGCGACAGCGTGTACTACATCGCCCTGTCCTGGGCGGCCGTACAGCAGGGCTCGCCCGCGCAGGCCGGGGTCGTGATGGCGGTCAGTGCCGTGCCGCGGGCCCTGCTGATGCTGGGCGGGGGAGTGGTCGCCGACCGGTTCGGGCCGCGCCGGGTGGTCATCGGGAGCGACACGGTGCGCTGCGCGGCCGTGCTGGCGGTGGCCGCGCTGCTGTTCCTGACGAGCCCGGGGCTGTGGCCGCTGGCGCTGCTCGCCGTGGTGTTCGGGACGGTCGACGCGGTGTTCATGCCGGCGGTGGGCGCACTCCCCGCGCGCGTGACGAGCCGTGACCAACTCGCGCGCGTGCAGGGCATGCGGGGCATCGGCATCCGCTTCGCGAGCATCGTCGGCGCCCCGCTCGGCGGCCTCGGCGTCGCGATCGGCGGCGCGGCGGCGGCGTTCGCGCTCGCCGGGCTGCTGATCGCGGTGTCGGTGCCGCTGCTGATCTCCGTACGGATGCGGGAACTGCCGGCCGACGCCAAGGCCGACGCGCTCGGCGGCGCCGGCGATACGGATGCCGCCGCGGGCGGTCGTGGCCCGGCGCCCGGCGCAGGTGCCGTAATCGCGGCCGACTCCGAAGCGCGGGGCGCCCCCGTCCCCGACAAGGCCGACGCCCGCCCGGCATCCCCTGTCGACGACCTCCGGGCCGGCCTGCGCTACATCCGCGGCCACCGCGTCCTCGCCCCGCTGATGCTGGCCATCGCGCTCGGCGACCTCGGTTTCGTGGGCCCGCTCAACGTGGGCCTGACCCTGCTCGCGGACGAGCGCGGGTGGGGTGCGTCGGGCATGGGCTGGGTGCTCTCCGGCTTCGGGGCCGGCGCAGGGGCGGCGGCCCTGCTGCTGACCGTGCGGGGCCGGCTGCCGCACGCGGGGTGGCTGGCCGGCTGCTCGATCGTCGCGGGCTCCGTCGCCATCGGCGCCCTGGCCTTCGTCCCGAGCGTCCTCGGGGCGGTCGGGGTGGCCCTGCTCATCGGGCTGCTCGCCGGCCTCAGCGGCGCGCTGTGCGGGGCCTTGCTGCAGACTCAGGCCGATCCCGCCTACCTCGGCCGCGTCACCGCCGTGTCCAGCCTGGTGAGCCTCGGCTTCGCCCCGCTGAGCATGCCGCTGTCGGCCGCCGCGATCGGGGCGTGGGGCACCGGCCCGGTGTTCGTCGGCAGCGCGGTGGTCTGCGGGCTGGGCGGGGTCGTAGCGCTGTGCGTGCGGGACCTGCGGCGGGCCGAACTCCCCGGCTGACCCGCCCAGTTGACGACCGGCCCGCCCTGCGGGTGCGGGCTCAGATCCCCAGCTGCTTGGCCTCCTGGAGCTTGGCGATCGCGTTCTCGTCGCCGTCCAGCTCCACCTTGGCCACGCTCTGCCGTCCGTGCGCGAACAGCAGCAGCTCCGAGGGCTCACCGGTCACGGTCACGACTGGCGCCCCCTTGTGGGCGACCGCCGTCTGCCCGTCCGGGCGGCGCAGCACCAGCCCGGTCGGCGCGGTGCGGCCCATCAGCCGGGCCATGCGCTCCAGACGGGACCACAGGGCGTCCTGGAACACCGGGTCCAGCTCGCGCGGCGTCCACTCCGGCTGAGCCCGCCGTACGTCCTCCGTGTGGACGTAGAACTCGACCGTGTTGGACGCCTCGTCGAGCTGCTTGAGCTGGAACGGCGAGAAGCGCGGCGGGCCCGTACGGATCAGCTGGATCAGCTCCTCGTACGGCTTCGCCGCGAACTCCGTCATCACCCGCTCCAGCCGCGGCGCGAGCTGCTTGATCATGATGCCGCCGGCGGCGTCGGCACGGCGCTCGCGCACCACGACGTGCGCGGCGAGGTCACGGGTCCGCCACCCCTCGCAGAGAGTCGGGGCGTCCGGGCCCGCGGTCTCCAGGAGATCGGCGAGAAGAAGTCGTTCACGCTTGGCGAAGGTCGACATACCGTCAGCCTACGACCGCCGCCCAAGTCCGCACAGTGGACGCCCGGCCAGGACTGTCAGTGGGGCGCGGCACAATGGCCCCATGACCAGCACGCCCCAGCGCAACAACCTCGACCCCGAGATCGCCGCCCGCCTCAAGCGCAGCGCCGACGGGCTCGTCCCCGCGATCGCCCAGCAGTACGACACCGGTGAGGTGCTCATGCTCGGCTGGATGGACGACGAGGCGCTGCATCGCACCCTGACGACGGGCCGCTGCACGTACTGGTCCCGCAGCCGCCAGGAGTACTGGGTCAAGGGCGACACCTCCGGCCACTTCCAGCACGTCAAGTCCGTCGCCCTGGACTGCGACGCCGACACGGTCCTCGTGAAGGTCGACCAGGTCGGCGCCGCCTGCCACACCGGCGCCCGCACCTGCTTCGACGCGGACGTGCTCCTCAAGGACGGCGGCGATTCCGACACCCCCGCCTCGGATCAGTAGGGTCAGCCGCCATGGACCTCGAGACGTTCCGCAAGCTGGCCACCGACCGTCGCGTCATTCCGGTCACCCGCAAGCTCCTCGCCGACGGCGACACCCCGGTCGCGCTCTACCGCAAACTGGCCGCGGAGCGCCCCGGCACCTTCCTCCTGGAGTCCGCGGAGAACGGCCGCTCCTGGTCCCGCTATTCGTTCGTGGGCGTGCGCAGCGCCGCCACCCTCACCGCCCGCGACGGCCAGGCCCACTGGCTCGGCACCCCGCCGGTCGGCGTCCCGGCCGACGGCGACCCGCTCGCCGCCCTGCGCGCCACCATCGAGACCCTGCACACCCCCCACCAGGAGGGCCTGCCGCCCTTCACCGGCGGGATGGTCGGCTATCTCGGCTACGACATCGTCCGCCGCCTGGAGAAGATCGGCCCGGGCGAGCGCGACGACCTCAAGCTCCCCGAGCTGACCATGCTCCTCACCAGCGACCTCGCCGTGATGGACCACTGGGAGGGCTCGGTCCTGCTGATCGCCAACGCGATCAACCACAACGACCTCGACACCGGTGTCGACGAGGCCCACGCGGACGCGATCGCCCGCCTCGACGCCATGGAGGCGGACCTCTCCCGCGCGGTGGCCCAGCCGCCCGCCCAGCTCCCGCCCTCCGAGCTGCCCGAGTACACCGCGCTGTGGGGCGGCCCCGACTTCAAGGAGGCCGTCGAGGACATCAAGGAGCGCATCCGCGCGGGCGAGGCATTCCAGGTCGTCCCCTCCCAGCGCTTCGAAACCCCGTGCACGGCAAGCGCGTTGGACGTGTACAGGGTCCTCCGGGCGACCAATCCGTCCCCGTACATGTACCTGTTCCGCTTCGACGGCTTCGACGTGGTCGGTTCGTCCCCCGAGGCCCTCGTCAAGGTCGAGGACGGCCGCGCGATGGTCCACCCGATCGCCGGGACCCGGCACCGCGGCGCGACCCCGCAGGAGGACCAGGCCCTCGCCGACGAGCTCCTCGCCGACCCCAAGGAGCGTGCCGAGCACCTCATGCTGGTCGACCTCGGGCGTAACGATTTGGGCAGGGTCTGCGAGCCCGGCTCGGTCGAGGTCGTCGACTTCATGTCCGTCGAGCGGTACTCCCATGTGATGCACATCGTCTCGACGGTCACCGGCCGCGTGGCCCCCGGCCGTACCGCCTTCGACGTCCTCACGGCCTGCTTCCCGGCCGGCACCCTCTCCGGCGCGCCGAAGCCCCGCGCGATGCAGATCATCGACGAACTGGAGCCGTCCAGAAGGGGGTTGTACGGCGGCTGCGTCGGTTACCTGGACTTCGCGGGCGACTCCGACACCGCCATCGCCATCCGTACGGCCCTGCTCCGCGACGGCACCGCCTACGTCCAGGCGGGCGCCGGCATCGTCGCCGACTCGGACCCCGAGATGGAGGACCAGGAGTGCCGCAACAAGGCGGCGGCGGTCCTGCGCGCCGTGCACACGGCGAACCGGCTCGGGCAATAGGACGAGGGTCATATGAACCCCGGGTGACAGTTCGCCCGGGGTTGGAGCGATAGTGGACTCCGTGACTGCTGCTGTTCCTCACCCCCGTTCCGAAGGCGAAGGCCCCGCGCGTGCCGGCCGCCGCAGCCTCGCCGTGGCCCTGCTGAGCGGTGCGCTCGGCGCGGCCGTGGCGCTGCTGGCCACCCGTCAGCGATGGTCGATGGGGACCGCGACGGTGGCCGGCGACGCGTTCCCGCTGTCCGCCAAGGGCAGCGACGTCACGGGCGTGCCCGCGGCGCTCGCCATAGTGGGCCTCGCCGCGCTCGTCGCCGTCTTCGCGGTCCGCAGGACGGGCCGCTTCGCGGTCTCCGCCCTCCTCGCGCTCTCCGGCGCGGGCATCGTCGCCGCGGCGCTCCTCGGTGCCACGGACAGCTCCGCGCTGGACGACAAGGCCGCGCAGGCCTCCGGCGACACCTCGTCCGTCGTGCACGCCTTCGACCACACCGCCTGGCCGTACGTCGCTGCGGTCGGGGGTGGGCTGATCCTGCTGGCTGGTCTCCTCGCCCTCCTCTATGGCCGCCGTTGGCCTGCGATGTCGGGGCGCTACGAACGCAATGGGGCGCCTCGACCCCGGCGGGCCCCAGTGGTTGACCCCGACCGGCCCGAGGACATCTGGAAGGCTCTTGATCGCGGCGAGGACCCCACGGGGGCGTAATGCTCCGCGGGGAGGGGCGAGGATGCGTCCGTCGTCGGTTGGCTGCGGCGCCGTCGTGGCTGGGCGCGCAGTTCCCCGCGCCCCTTTGGGGCGCTGCCGCGGGGGAGCCGCAAATCGACACAGCCCCGCGCCCCTTTGGGGGCGCTGCCGAACCGGGGCGGATACAGGGCCACCCGGAGCAGACACGGGGGCACCCCGGAGCATCGCTTTCGCTCGCGTGCGGAACAATGAAGCGTGAGCGTCTGCTCACACACGTACACAGCAACGAGGAGCACGTCATGGCGGGCAACAGCCACGGTCACACTTTGGCCGCCTGGACCGGTACGACCATCGTCTTCATCGGGTTCCTGGTCGCCGGCGCCTTCATGGTGATGGCGCAGCCGGCCGGCTTCTGGGCCGGAATGGGGATCACGGTCGTCGGCGGCATCGTCGGCTGGGTCATGAGCGCGATGGGAATGGGCATGCCCAAGGACCGTCCCCAGGACCTGACCGAGCTGCTCGGCAAGACGGCGCACGCCGACAGCTGAGACGTGGCTGTCAGCCACCACTTCGTAGAGGGGCGGTCCCCCGGGAGCACCGGGAACCGCCCCTCACGCGCGCGTGCCGCACGAAAGGGCCAGGGGGCACAATGCGAGACGTGAACGCCGACAGCCAGAGCGTGCCGAAGACACGCGCCCCTGGTTCCGCCTCCGTGCTGATGAACCGCGTCGCCGTACCCGTCGCCGTCCTCGCGGCCGTGGCCGGATCCTTCGCCTACGTCGGCGCGGTCGACCCGAACCAGCCGGGCCACTACCCCGTGTGCCCCCTGTACCGCCTCACCGGCCTGTACTGCCCCGGCTGCGGCGGCCTGCGCAGCGCGCACGAGTTCATCCACGGCGACTTTCTCGCCGCGCTCCAGGACAACGCGATCGCCGTGGTGGGCTATCTGGCCTTCACGGTCGTATGGACCGTCTGGGTGGTCCGTGCGGCGCGCGGCAGGCCCGCGCGGATCGAACTCGGCCGGGTCCAGCTGTGGGGTCTGGGCGCGTTGGTGCTGGTCTTCACGGTTGTCCGGAACCTGCCGTTCGGTGGCTGGCTACATCCTTGATCAACCGGCACATGTCCAGGTAGTGGGACCGGCGTCAACCGGATGCGAGGCCTACGCCTTCCTCCGGATACCATCGTTGTCAGATGTGACCATGGCTTTTCCACCGTCCGGAAGGGGGCCGCTCGCGTGAGTGTGCTCGACGAGATCATCGACGGAGTCCGTGCCGACCTGGCGGAACGGCAGGCGCGCGTCAGCCTCGACGAGCTCAAGGAGCGCGCGGCGAAGGCTCCCGCTGCCAAGGACGGCGTCGCGGCCCTGCGCGGCGACGGCGTCAAGGTCATCTGCGAGGTCAAGCGCTCCAGCCCCTCCAAGGGCGCGCTGGCCGCGATCGCCGACCCGGCGGGCCTGGCCGCGGACTACGAGGCGGGCGGCGCCGCCGTCATCTCCGTCCTCACCGAACAGCGCCGCTTCGGCGGCTCCCTCGCCGACCTGGAGGCCGTCCGCGCCCGCGTGGACATCCCGGTCCTGCGCAAGGACTTCATCGTCACGTCGTACCAGCTCTGGGAGGCCCGGGCCTACGGCGCCGACCTCGCCCTGCTGATCGTCGCGGCCCTGGACCAGCCTGCCCTGGAGTCCCTCATCGAGCGCGCCGAGTCCATCGGACTCACGCCGATCGTCGAGGTCCACGACGAGGACGAGGTCGACCGCGCGGTCGACGCCGGCGCGAAGATCATCGGCGTCAACGCCCGCAACCTCAAGACCCTCGAGGTCGACCGCGGCACCTTCGAGCGCGTCGCCCCCGAGATCCCCGACCACATCGTCAAGATCGCCGAGTCCGGCGTCCGCGGCCCCCACGACCTCATCGCCTACGCCAACGCGGGCGCCGACGCGGTCCTGGTGGGCGAGTCCCTGGTCACCGGCCGCGACCCCAAGTCAGCGGTGTCGGATCTGGTGGCGGCGGGCGAACACCCGGCACTGCGCCACGGCCGCAGCTGATCACCCGGTAGGCTGCCCCCGATGACACTCACCCTGACCCCCATGGACCGGCACGCCCGCCTCGCGCGCGGCTGCCGTCCGAGGGGTTGCCGTGCGCCCGCGAGGCGCGTTCACGGCCGTCGGGTGCGTTACGTCATCGGAGACGAACCTGGGCAGGTAAACGGGCGTCGATGGCAGCAGGCCTCTAGGGGCGCGGGGAACTGCGCGACCAGCCCCAACGGGCCCGCAGCCAACTAACAACCCCCCGTCCCACGGCGATTAGTGTCTTCCCACAAACTCACCGTGAGGTTTCCGCATGCCCAGCGAGTTCTTCATCCCAGACCCCGACGGCCAAGTCCCCACCGCCGAGGGCTACTTCGGCGCCTTCGGCGGCAAGTTCATCCCGGAGGCCCTCGTCGCCGCCGTGGACGAGGTGGCCGTCGAGTACGACAAGGCCAAGCACGACCCCGAGTTCGCCCGCGAGTTGGACGACCTCCTCCTCAACTACACCGGCAGGCCAAGCGCGTTCACCGAGGTACCCCGTTTCGCCGCGGAAGCGGGCGGCGCCCGGATCTTCCTCAAGCGCGAGGACCTGAACCACACCGGCTCGCACAAGATCAACAACGTTCTCGGCCAGGCCCTGCTCACGAAGCGCATGGGCAAGACCAGGGTCATCGCGGAGACCGGCGCCGGCCAGCACGGCGTCGCGACCGCCACCGCCTGCGCGCTGTTCGGCCTCGAATGCACCATCTACATGGGCGAGATCGACACCCAGCGCCAGGCGCTGAACGTGGCCCGGATGCGCATGCTCGGCGCCGAGGTCATCGCCGTGAAGTCCGGCAGCCGCACCCTCAAGGACGCGATCAACGAGGCCTTCCGCGACTGGGTCGCCAACGTCGACCGCACGCACTACCTCTTCGGCACGGTGGCCGGCCCGCACCCCTTCCCCGCCATGGTCCGCGACTTCCACCGGGTCATCGGCGTCGAGGCCCGCCGCCAGATCCTGGAGCGCGCCGGCCGCCTCCCCGACGCGGCGATCGCGTGCGTCGGCGGCGGTTCGAACGCCATCGGCCTGTTCCACGCCTTCATCCCGGACGCGGACGTACGCCTCATCGGCTGCGAGCCCGCCGGGCACGGCGTCGAGACGGGCGAGCACGCGGCCACGCTGACCGCGGGCGAGCCCGGCATCCTGCACGGTTCGCGGTCCTACGTCCTCCAGGACGAGGAGGGCCAGATCACCGAGCCGTACTCGATCTCGGCCGGACTGGACTACCCGGGCATCGGCCCCGAGCACTCCTACCTCAAGGACAGCGGCCGCGGCGAGTACCGCGCGGTCACCGACGACGCGGCCATGCAGGCCCTGCGCCTGCTGTCGCGCACCGAGGGCATCATCCCGGCCATCGAGAGCGCCCACGCGCTCGCCGGCGCGCTGGAGGTCGGCAAGGAGCTGGGCAAGGACGGGCTGATCGTCGTCAACCTGTCCGGGCGCGGCGACAAGGACATGGACACGGCCGCGCGGTACTTCGGCCTGTACGACACCAGTGCCGATGCCGAGGTCGCGGCGAACACCGCCGACGTCGCGGAGATCGAGGGGGACGCCAAGTGAGCGGCAACATCCGGCTGTTGAGCGACACCCTCGCCGCCGCCAAGGCCGAGGGGCGCGCCGCGCTCATCGCCTATCTCCCGGCCGGGTTCCCGACCGTGGACGGCGGCATCGAGGCGATCAAGGCGGCCTTCGACGGCGGCGCGGACATCGTCGAGGTGGGCCTGCCGCACAGCGACCCCGTCCTCGACGGTCCCGTCATCCAGACCGCCGACGACATCGCCCTGCGCGGAGGCGTCAAGATCGCCGACGTCATGCGCACGGTCCGAGAGACGCACGCGGCGACCGGCAAGCCCGTACTCGTCATGACGTACTGGAACCCCATCGACCGCTATGGCGTCGAGCGCTTCACCGCCGAGCTGGCCGAAGCGGGCGGCGCCGGGTGCATCCTGCCCGACCTGCCCGTCCAGGAGGCCGGGCTGTGGAGGGAGCACGCCGAGAAGCACGGGCTCGCCACGGTCTTCGTGGTCGCGCCCAGCAGCAAGGACGCCCGCCTCGCCGAGATCACCAAGGTCGGCACCGGCTTCGTCTACGCAGCCTCCCTCATGGGCGTCACCGGCACCCGCGCGTCGGTCGGCGCGCAGGCACAGGACCTCGTCGAACGCACCCGGGCCACCACCGACACGCCCGTGTGCGTCGGACTCGGTGTCTCGAACGCCCAGCAGGCCGCCGAGGTGGCCCGCTTCGCGGACGGCGTGATCGTCGGCTCGGCCTTCGTCAAGGGGATGCTGGACGCGCCGGACGACGCGGCCGGCGTGGAGGCGGTCCGCGCCCTCGCGGCCGACCTCGCGAAGGGCGTGCGCGGACAGGCGTAGCGCATCGGCGTAAAGGAACAACCGTCCCCCGTATGGGTGGACCTGGGACCGGGGAGGCGCGCTGCGCCTCCCCGGTTCGTTCTGCGGGGTGTGAGCGAGAAGAACCGTGACGGAAAGCGCACCGCCCGCGAGCGGCTGGCGGTCGAGCGTGAGAAGCAGAAGGCCTCGGAGAGGCGGCGGCGCACGCTGATCGTGGCCGCGAGCGTCGTCTGCGTGCTGGGTCTGGCATCGGTGATCGGCGTCCTCGCCGCGAACCATGGCAAGGACGACAGCGGCAGCAGCAAGGCGGGCCCCCTGGTGGCACCCTCCGGGGCGACCGGCAAGGACAGCCTGGCGATCCAGGTCGGCAAGGACAGCGCCAAGCCGACGCTCACGGTGTGGGAGGACTTCCGCTGCCCGGCCTGCCAGGCCTTCGAGACGGCGTACCGCTCGACACTGCACGAGCTGACCGACTCCGGGCAGTTGAAGGTGCAGTACCACCTGGTCACGATCATCGACGGCAACCTCGGCGGCACCGGCTCCAAGCGCGCGGCCAACGCGGCGGCCTGCGCCCAGGACGCCGGAAAGTTCCGCGACTTCCACGACGTGCTGTACGAGAACCAGCCCAAGGAGACGGACGACGCGTACTCCAGCAACGCCAAGCTGATCGAGCTGGCGGGCAAGGTGAAGGGTCTCGACACGCCCGCGTTCCAGAAGTGCGTCAACAGCGGTACGCACGACAGCTGGGTCACGAAGTCCGCCGCCGCGTTCCAGGCCGGCGGATTCACCGGTACCCCGACCGTCCTCTTCGACGGCAAGAACATCTACGCGGACCAGACGATGACCCCGGCGAAGCTGAAGCAGCTGGTCCAGGCGGCCAACAAGGGGTAGCGCGGGGTAAGCGGGCGGGCCGGTTTTCACACCGGCCCGTTATGGAGCCGTAGCCGGGCCGCTTGCCGAGGTCACGGTCCGGCACGGTAGCGTCGACCCTGCCATGGAAACCTTTGCCTACATTCCCAGCCCTTCGCGCGGGGTCATCCACCTCGGCCCCATTCCGCTGCGCGGCTACGCCTTCTGCATCATCATCGGCGTCTTCGTCGCCGTCTGGCTCGGCAACAAACGCTGGGTCGCCCGCGGCGGCAAGGTCGGGACGGTGGCCGACATCGCTGTCTGGGCCGTGCCGTTCGGCCTCGTCGGCGGTCGCCTCTACCACGTGATCACGGACTACGAGCTGTACTTCAGCGAGGGCCGCGACTGGGTGGACGCCTTCAA
The DNA here is from genome assembly GCF_033335955.1 of Streptomyces sp. N50. Lineage (GTDB taxonomy): Bacteria > Actinomycetota > Actinomycetes > Streptomycetales > Streptomycetaceae > Streptomyces. The sequence goes on along the minus strand of NZ_CP137549.1, from coordinate 2,080,120 downwards.
GGTGTGGCAGGGCGGCCTCGGCATCTGGGGCGCGATCGCGCTCGGCGCGGTGGGCGCGTGGATCGGCTGCCGCCGCCGTGGCATCCCGCTGCCGGCCTGGGCCGACGCGCTGGCCCCCGGCATCGCCTTCGCCCAGGCCATCGGCCGCTGGGGCAACTGGTTCAACCAGGAGCTCTACGGCCGCGAGACGCACCTCCCCTGGGCGCTGCACATCACGTCCTCGACGGACGGCCGCGTCCCCGGCTACTACCACCCGACGTTCCTGTACGAGTCGCTGTGGTGCGTCGGCGTCGGCTTCCTCGTCATCTGGGCCGACCGCCGCTTCAAGCTGGGCCACGGCCGGGCGTTCGCGCTGTACGTCGCCTCGTACTGCGTCGGCCGCGGCTGGATCGAGTACATGCGCGTCGACGACGCCCACCACTTCCTGGGCCTGCGGTTGAACGACTGGACCGCGATGATCGTCTTCCTGCTCGCGGTCCTCTACTTCGTGATCTCGGCGAAGAAGCGCCCGGGCCGCGAAGAGGTCGTCGAGCCTGACACGGACGCACCGGCCGATGAGACCGACGGCGACGACAGCACGGCGGCCTCGGAAGAGGAGCCGAAGGAAGACGCGGACGCCGAGGAAGCGGACGCGGCGACCGAAGTGGATCTCAAGAAGGACGAGGCCGAGTCCGCGAAGAAGGGCTGACGGCCGGTTCTACGACGATGAGGGCGCCCCGTGTTCGACGGGGCGCCCTCATCGCGTCTCAGGTCCGGCGCGCCAACGCGAGCGTTCGCTGCGCGGCCGTCACCACCGCCGCGTCGATGAACCGCCCGTCGGGAAGGGCCTGCGCGCCCGCCTCCCGCATGGCCGCCTTGACGATCGTCTCGGCCTGTTCGATCTCCTCGTTCGTCGGGAGGAACGCGCTCTCGATGACCGGGAGTTGACGGGGATGGATGGCCGCGCGCCCCAGGAAACCGAGGGCACGGCCGTGCGCGCAGGAGGCGGCCAGGCCCTCCAGATCGCGGATGTCCGGGTGCACGGACTGCGGCGGCGGGGCGAGTCCCGCCGCCCGCGCGGCGACGATCACCCGCGAGCGGGACCAGTCGAGACCGGAGTCCTCGCGTACGCCCAGGTCGGCCCGTAGATCCGCCTCGCCGAGCGCGATGCCGTGCACGGAGGAGTGCGCGGCGGCGATCGAGAAGGCCCGCTCGATGCCGAGGGCCGTCTCCAGGAGGGCGTACAGGGGGAGGTCGCGGGCCTTTTCCGCTACGGCTACGACCTCCTCCGGAGACGTGACCTTCGGGAGCCGCAGGCCGGACACGCCCGGGAGGGGTGCGAGGGTGCGGAGGTCGTCGGCGGCCCAGGGGGTGTCCAGGGCGTTCACGCGTACGTGGACGGTGAGTTGGGGTTCAGAGAGGAGTTCCGCCGTGGCCGCGCGGGCGTAGTCCTTGCGGTCCGGGGCCACCGCGTCCTCCAGGTCCACGACGACCACGTCCGCGCCGGCGGCGAGGGCCTTGGCGACGATCGGGGGGCGGTCGCCGGGGACGTAGAGCCAGGTCAGGGGGTGCGCCGTCACAGGGCGCCCGCCTGGCGGAGGGTGGTCAACTCGGTGTCGGTCAGGCCGAGTTCGGTCAGGACCGTGTCCGTGTCGGCGCCGTGCGGGCGGCCGGTCCAGCGGATCGCGCCGGGGGTGGCGGAGAGGCGGAAGAGGACGTTCTGCATGCGGAGGGGGCCGAGTTCGGGGTCGTCGACGGTGGTGATCGTGTCGAGGGCCTGGTACTGGGGGTCCGACATCACATCCCGCACGTCCTGGATGGGGGCGACCGCGGCCTCCGCCTTCTCGAACGCGGCCAGCACCTCGGTGCGGGTGCGTTGCGCGATCCAGTCGCCGACCGCCGCGTCCAGGACGTCGGAGTGCCGGGCCCGGTCCGCGCCCGTCGCGAACCACGGTTCGTCGATCAGCTCCGGGCGGCCGACCAGGCGCATCACGCGCTCGGCGATCGACTGGGCCGAGGTGGAGACGGCGACCCAACTGCCGTCCGCCGTGCGGTAGGTGTTGCGCGGGGCGTTGTTCTGGGAGCGGTTGCCGGTGCGCGGCTGGACGTGGCCGAGCTGGTCGTACCAGAGGGGTTGCGGGCCCAGCGCGGTGAGGATGGGTTCGATGATCGCCATGTCCACCACCTGGCCTTCGCCTGTACGGTCGCGGGCGGCGAGGGCCGTCATCACCGCGTACGCCGTCGCCAGGCCCGCGATCGAGTCGGCGAGGCCGAACGGCGGGAGCGTCGGGGGCGCGTCCGGTTCGCCGGTGATCGCGGCGAAACCGCTCATGGCCTCGGCGAGGGTGCCGAAGCCGGGGCGGTGGGCGTAGGGCCCGAACTGGCCGAAGGCGGTGACCCGGGCCAGCACCAACCGCGGGTTGGCGGAGGAGAGTTCGGCCCAGCCGAGGTCCCACTTTTCCAGGGTGCCGGGGCGGAAGTTCTCGATGATCACGTCGGCGGTCGCGGCGAGGCGGAGGAGCGTGTCGCGCCCGCCCGGCTTCGACAGGTCGAGGGTGATCGCGCGCTTGTTGCGGCCGAGGAGCTTCCACCAGAGGCCGATGCCGTCCTTGGAGGGGCCGTGCCCCCGGGACGGATCAGGCTTGGCCGGGTGCTCGACCTTGATGACTTCGGCGCCGAAGTCGCCGAGCATGGTGGCGGCGAGGGGCCCGGCGAAGAGGGTCGCGAGGTCGAGAACACGCAGGCCTGACAGAGGAGTTGGGGTCGTCGTCCCGGTCATGAGGCGTACTGCTTCTCGATCTCCGCGCGGTACGGCATCGACGCCGTCGCCCCGGGCCGCTGCACGGACAGCGCCGCCGCCGCTGCCGCCCAGCCCAGCGCGTCCCGCATCGGGCGGCCCTCCGCGAGCGCCACCGCCAGCGCGCCGACGAAGGTGTCGCCCGCGCCGGTCGAGTCCACGGCGGTCACGCGGGGCGCCGCCACGGTGAACGGCTCGGCGCCCCGGGCCGCGTACAGGCTGCCCGCCGCACCCAGGGTGACGATCACCTCGGGCACCTGGTCGAGCAGCGCAGCCGCCGCCTCGCGCGGGTCGGTGCGGCCGGTGAGGGCGGTGGCCTCGTGCTCGTTGGGGACCAACAGGTCTACGGCGGCGAGGAGTTCGGGGGGTAGTGGCTGGGCTGGCGAGGGCGTGAGAATCGTCCGGACGCCGTGGCGGCGGGCCGCTTCCAGGCCCGCGATCACTCCGGTCAGCGGGATCTCCAGTTGGAGGAGCAGGGCGTCGGCCGTGGCGATCGTGGCCTCGTCGCCCGGGGCGAGGTGGTCGACGGTGCCGTTCGCGGCGGGGATCACGACGATAGCGTTGCCCCCCTCGTCGTCCACGACGATGTGCGCGGTGCCGGACGGGCCCTCGACCGTGCGCAGATGGTCGGTGTCGACGCCGGAGTGCTCGAAGGTGGCGCGGAGTTGGGCGCCGTAGGCGTCGTTGCCGACCGCGCCGACGATCGTGACGTCGGTCGCGCCCGCGTGGGCCGCGGCGATCGCCTGGTTGGCGCCCTTGCCGCCGGGGATCGTGCGGAACTCCCGTCCCGTCACGGTCTCTCCGCGCTGCGGGGCCTTCGCGACGTAGGCGACGAGGTCCATGTTCGTGCTGCCGAGCACGGCGATGTGGGTCATGGGCGGGCGGTCTCCTGATGGGTGAGCCGGGCGAGGGTGTCGAAGCCGATGCCGTTGAAGTCGCCTACGGAGGTGGCGAGTCGGTTCTTGAGCGGGGCCGTCCAGCGGTCGGGGAGCGCGGTGTCCGAGAGGAGGGCGGCGATGGAGCCGACCGTCGCGCCGTTCGAGTCGGTGTCCCAACCCCCGGACACCGCACGGCAGATGGAGCCGGTGAAGTCGCCGTCCGCGTGGGTGAGGGCGGCGGCGATCAGGGCGGTGTTGGGGATCGCATGGACCCAGTGGTGGGTTCGGCTGTAGGTGGCGTGGAGGTGGTCCACCACCTCGTCGAAGTCCCGGTGTTTCCGGGCCAGTTGGAGGGCGTGGTGAATCGCCTTGGCCAGGCGGGAGTCGGGCGGGATCACCGTCAGGCCGGTGCGCAGGCAGGTGTGGATGTCGTGGGTGCCGGTGGTCGCGGTGGCGATGACGGCGGCCGTGAACATCGCGGCGTAGACGCCGTTCGCGGTGTGGGTCAACGTGGCGTCGCGGTGGGCCTGTTCGGCAGCGGCGGCGGGGTCTCCGGGGTTGGTCCAGCCGTGCACGTCGGCGCGGATCAGGGCGCCGATCCACTCGCGGAACGGGTTGCGGTGGCGGGCCGTTCGCGGGGGTTCCAGGCCGGTGAGGAGGTTGCGGTAGGCGATGCGTTCGGCGGTGAAGGTACGGCCTGCGGGGAGTTCGTCGAGCCAGAGCTTCGCCACGTCGGCGGTGGTGAAGTCCTTGCCTTGGCGCTGCAGCAACAGGAGGTTCAACAGGGGGTAGTTGAGGTCGTCGTCCTCGGGCATGCCGTCGATGTTCTCGGCGAGGGAGGTGGGGGCGGAACGGCGGTTCCAGGGGTGGGCGGCGAGGAGGTCGGCGGGGACGCCACGGGCGGTGAAGTAGGTGGTGAGGGGCCAGTTGCCGGTGGCGCGGGCGAGTTGGCGGATGCCGTCCAGGGTGATCTTCTCGACGGGTTTGCCGAGGAGGCAGCCGACGGCCCGGCCCAGCCAGGCGGCCTCGAAGCGGGCCGGGCGGGGTGGGGAAGTGGCTTGCGGGGTGGGCCAGTTGGGGCAGAGGACGCGGATGCGGGCCAGGTCGGCGGGTTCCTGGTCCGTCAACCTGCTGGGCAGATCGGCCAGTTCGTCCAGCAGGTCTTCCGCGAGCAACCGGAGGTAACGGGTGGGGGGTCGGTCCGAAGCGCCCGCCCGTTCCGGTGCCTCGGCACCGCCCGCCGCCCGCCAGCGTGCCGCGATCGCCGACGGTTCGCGTCCGTCCTGGGCGGCCTGGCGCAGCTCGTGGCCGAGCAGGTCCTCCGGCTGGACCCAGGTCAGTCGGAGCACTTCAGCCCTCCGATCTCGGTGAACGCCGCCTCGTGGGCCCGGCGGCGGAGGACGTCGCGTTCGAAGAGTTCGCGGGTGACGGCGGTGAGGGTGGTGGCCGGTTCCCAGAGATCCAGGCGGCTGGCCTCGGCGACCGTCTTCGACCAGTCCTGCGGGATCGTCGAGCCGAGGGCGCCTGCCACCGCGCCGGCCATCGTCGCGATCGAGTCGCAGTCCCGGCCGTAGTTCACCGAACCCAGCACCGCGTGGCGGTAGTCGCCGCCGGAGACCACCAACATGCCCAGGGCGACGGGGAGTTCCTCGATCGCCTTCGTGCGGGAGGGGCGGCGGGCGTCCAGGGAGGGGGCGCGGTAGTCGGGGCCGACCGTGTCGTACGGCGCGATCGCCTCCCGCAGGGGGACCAGCGCCGACTCGAAGTCCGAGTAACGGGCGGCCACTTCGCAGACCTTCTCGATGGCGGTGCGCGTGCCGTCCTTCGCCAGGGCGAGGCAGGCGGTCACGACCGAGTCGGGGGTCGCGCCTGGGACGCAGGCTGCGGCTACCGCTGCGGCGAAGACACCGGCTGCCTCGCGGCCGTACGACGACTGGTGGGCGCCCGCGATGTCGAGGGCCTCGGCGTAAGCGCCCGCCGGATGGGCCGCGTTGACCAGGCCGACCGGGGCCATGTACATCGCGGCACCGCAGTTGACGATGTTGCCGACGCCGGCCTCGCGGGGGTCGATGTGGCCGTAGTGGAGGCGGGCGGCCAGCCATTTCTCCGCGAGGAAGATGCGCTGGAGGGGGATGGCCTCCGCCTCCAACTCCGGGATCCAGCGCGGGTTTTGCATCAGATCGGGGACGAGGTGGTCGGCGACGGCGTATGCGTCGAGGTGGTCGCGGACCTGGGCGTAGACCCGTACGAGGGCGTGGGTCATCAAGGTGTCGTCGGTGACGTGGCCGTCGCCCTTGTGGTACGGGGCGATGGGGCGGGCCGTGCGCCAGGCCTCGCCGTTCCAGGGGCCGACGATGCCGTGGACGCGGCCGGCGTGGCGTTCGAGGATCTGGTCGGGGGAGTAGCCCTCGACGGGGCCGCCGAGGGCATCGCCCACGGCGGCGCCCACGAGGGCTCCGGTGATCCTCTCCGCAAGGCTGCTTTCTGGTTCTTTGGGCGTCATGCCCTGAATCATCCTCCGGGTGGCGCCGGTTGTGTGGCTTCCAGGAGTTCGGCGAGTTCTACGAGGTCCGTGCCGGTGAGGCGGGGGAGGGCGCAGCCGGAGAGGGTGCGGCAGGCGTCCCGCCAGGTCGCCGGGATCGCCTGTCCGCCGCTGAGGGCTCCGGTGAGGGCGCCTGCGAGGGCCGGGGCCGAGTCGGCTACCCGGGAGAGGCAGGCCGCGGCGGGGACCGCTTCGGCGATACGGCCGCGGGCGGCTGTCGCCAACGCGAGGGCTACCGGGACGGTTTCGGCGGCCGCGATGCCGTAGCTGTAGACGTGGTCGACGATCTGGTGTTCCAAGAGGGGGATCAGGGCGAAGGCGTTGTCGCTGTCCTGGGCCAACTTCAGTGCGTGGCGGGCGTTGCGGCCGATCTCGGTGGCTTCGGGGAGTTCGGCGAGGGCCGCCGCCACGCAGTCGTCCACGTCCTTGCCGACCAGGGCGAGGGAGAGGGCTGCCGCCATGGCTCTGGCGCCGTGGACTCCGTCGCCGTCCTGGGTGTAGTGGGCGTCGAACTCGGCGAGGGCGGCGGCGCGTTGGGGGTCTCCGGGGTGCGCCACGGCCAGTACGCAGGCTCTTACGCAGGCCGCGTCGTCGAAGTAGTGGGGGTTGTCGTGGCCGGTGGCGGGTGGGCGGAGTCCTGCGGCGAGGTTGCCGAGGCCGGCCCGTACCGAGATGCGGGCGCGGAGGGGGAGTACGGCGGACTCCACCTCCGGGGCGCGGTCCGCCGCTGCGGCGACCTCGCTGGCGATGGCGTTCCAGGTGAGGTCGATGGCGGCGCGGGTTCTGCGTTCGCGGCTCAGGTCGCCGAGGACTGTGTCGTCGCCGGCTCTCAGTACGGCTTCTGCGGCGAAGGCTGCCCATTCGGCGTCGTCGGAGGGGCCGAGGCGTAGGGGCTCGGGGGGTTGGTTCAGGGCGATGGGGACAGGGAGGGTGGTGGTCGCGTTCTGTTCCGCGAAGGTGTCCAGTTCGCGGGTCAGGCGGCGGGTCCACTCGGGCATCCGGGCGGCGCGGTGCCGTGCGGCCGGCCAACCAGCGGCATCTCCTGCGGCGAGCCCGAGCAGCAGCCCCTCGATCCGCCTCGCCTCGGCTCCGCCATCGGCTTTTTTGTTCCCACCCGCACCGCCCGTGCAACTTTCGTCGTCGGGTGCGGGTGGCCCTTGTGGGGCGCAATCGTCGTTGGCGGCTGTTCGGTTGAGTGGGGTGCGGGCGGGTGGGTGGGGAGCGTTGTCGGGTGCGGAGGGTTGCTGCGGGGTCGATTCGCCTTCGGCGGCCGGGGGTTGGAGCAGCTGGGGGTGGAGCGGGGGATTGGAGGCGGGTGGCCCTTGTGTCGCGGGTTCGGCTTCGGCAGGTGCGGGTAGCCCCTGCTCGGCGAACTCGCCCCCGGTGACCGCAGGTTCGATCCGTTGCGCGGTCGGCGTCAGACCGTTGCCCTCGTTCTCCTCGTGGCTCACAGCTGCACCTCGTCCTCATCCGCAGCCAGCACGTACTCCCGCTGATCCCGCTGATCCCGCTGATCGCGTCGCACCACGCCCCCCGTGCCCCACTTCCCGCCCTCCCCCGGAACCAGCAACTCCGCGATGTCCAGCACATGGTGGCCCGCCATCGCCGGTAGGCAACTGCCCTTCGCTGGGCCGATCGCCGATGCCCAGTCGGGCGGGATCGCGGACGCGCCCCGGGTCGCGCCTGCCAGGGCGCCTGCCACCGCGGCCGTCGTATCCGCGTCCCTCCCCATGTTCACCGCCGTGAGGACCGACTCCACGAAGTCGCCGTCCGCTGCGGCGTATGCGCCGAACGCCAGGGCTACCGCCTCCGGGGCCAGGTCTGTCCACGGGTAGCCGCCGATGACCACCGCGGAGCGGACCGCTCGTTCGCCTCGGTGGGCCACCGCCACCGCTCGGCGCAGGGAGCGGGCTGTCCAGGAGTCGTCCGGGACCACCGCCAGGGCGGAAGCGACGACCGCGATCGTCGGCGCTCCCGCCATCGCCGCCGCCACGCCCGCCGCGACCGCCTGGCCGCCGTAGATGCCCTCGCCGTCGTGGCTCACCGAACCGTCGATCGCGACCAGCCGGGCCGCTTCCGCCGGGCGGCCCGCCGCGAAGACGCCGAAAGGGGCCGCGCGCATGGCCAGGCCGTCGCTCCAGGCGTGGCGGTGTTGGGCGGAGATGGGGGCCGCCAGGCCCCGGCGGAGGTTCTCCAGGGTGCCTCGTTCGCTGAAGCCCGCTCCGCGGAACGGGCCCTCGTCGCGGTCCGCGATCCACTCGTGCCAGGCCGCCTCCACGTGGGTCGGTGTGAGGGCCGAGCCGTGGCGGGCCAGGAGGAGGCCGGAGAAGATCGCGTACTCCGTGTCGTCCGTGCCGGCCGGGTTCTCCGCGACGTAGCCCGTGATGCGGCCCCAACGGGCGCGGATCTCCGAGGGCTTCATGTTTTCCGCCGGTGCGCCTAGGGCGTCTCCCACCGCCAGGCCGAGCAGCGCGCCGCGCGCCCGTTCGCGGAGTTCGGTGGCGTTCTTGGGCGCCGGGACCGGGGGAATGCAGGCGATCGATGCCATACGCGGCCTCTCCTACGGGGTTCCCTCAGGGCGCCTCAGGGCGCGGAACCCTTTGCGGATGTCTCCCACGGGAGGCCTTCGGCAGAGCCTGACGGAGTGCAGCGTCACCCGGTCGACATCTGAAGCCCCCTCGTCACGGATGAGCGTTCGAGGGCAAAGGTGCAGGTTAGCCCAACCTTTCCTTGCTGGAGGGCGGGAAATGAAAGGCGTATGTTCAGTGTTGTCGAAGAGTAGAACTTGTCTAAAGTTAGCCTCACCTTAGCTTTCTGGGGGATCACGCATGGCCATCATCGAGACCGAAGCGACGCTCCACGAGGCGCACCGCGACAACCACACCCACCGGGATGTGAACGGCGGTTGGCTGCGCCCCGCGGTGTTCGGCGCGATGGACGGTCTCGTCTCCAACCTCGCTCTGATGACCGGTGTCGTCGGTGGTGCCGTCAGTCATCAGACCGTCGTCATCACCGGGCTGGCCGGGCTCGCCGCCGGTGCCTTCTCCATGGCGGCCGGTGAGTACACCTCCGTCGCCTCCCAGCGCGAGCTGGTCGAGGCCGAGCTGGAGGTCGAGCGGCGCGAGCTGCGCAAGCACCCGGAGGACGAGGAAGAGGAGCTCGCTTCCCTCTATGAGAGTCGTGGGGTCGAGGCCGCGCTCGCCCGTGAAGTTGCCCGGCAGCTTTCGCGCGATCCTGAGCAGGCCCTTGAGATACATGCCCGCGAGGAGCTGGGCATCGACCCCGGTGATCTGCCCTCCCCGCTCGTCGCCGCCGTCTCGTCCTTCGGGGCGTTCGCGCTGGGTGCGCTGCTTCCCGTGCTGCCGTTCCTGCTCGGGGCGACCTCGCTGTGGCCGGCGCTGCTGCTCGCGCTCGTCGGGCTGTTCGGGTGCGGTGCCGTGGTGGCCCGGGTGACCGCGCGGACCTGGTGGTTCAGTGGGGTTCGGCAGCTCGCGCTGGGGGGTGCGGCGGCCGGTGTGACGTACGCCCTGGGCACCTTGTTCGGAACGGTCGTAGGATAGCTCGACGCGCACTTATGCGTTGGGTCGCATAAGTAGCCGTTACTCGCTGGTTTCGAACGCTTAACCACTGGGCATGAGCCGTAAGCGCTGTGGGCAATGACGCTCGCGGCGCACCCGCGGGATGGGCTACGACGCTCCCTCTGCCCTGGACCGACGGACATCGATCTGTCCGTTTTGGCCCCCTTCACCTTCACCGCTTGTGCGGTGCACCGCCGCGACCCCGTGGCGTCCGCATGTTGGAACGGAGTATCCGGTTCCCGAGAACCGTTCCATCATGTAACCTGCACGAAATTTTGCGCTAACTCGCAGAGGGCCAACGTCGTCCCTATGCCCATGCATATGCCACGACGACGACGGGAGAGCCGATGCGTACGCCGCGCCAGCCGTCCCAGCACACCGCGAATGGCCAGAACTGGTCCTTCATGGATGCTCGCCCTGCCGCGCAGGGTATGTACGACCCCCGCAACGAGCACGACGCCTGTGGCGTCGGCTTCGTGGCCACCCTCACCGGCGAGGCGAGCCACGCGCTGGTCGAGCAGGCGCTCACCGTGCTGCGCAACCTGGAGCACCGCGGTGCGACGGGTGCCGAGCCCGACTCGGGCGACGGCGCGGGCATCCTGTCCCAGGTGCCGGACGCCTTCTTCCGAGAGGTGACCGGATTCGACCTCCCCGCCGCCGGTGGATACGCGGTCGGCATCGCCTTCCTGCCCGAGGACGGCGCCGACGCGATCGTCTCGCAGGTTGAGACGATCGCCGTAGAGGAAGGCCTCACGGTTCTCGGGTGGCGTGAGGTTCCGACCGCGCCCGAACTCCTTGGTGCCACGGCCCGCTCCACCATGCCGCTGTTCCGTCAGCTCTTCGTGAGCGACGGCGAGACCCAGGGCATCGACCTCGACCGCAAGGCCTTCGCGCTGCGCAAGCGCGCCGAGCGGGAGGCCGGTGTCTACTTCCCGTCGCTCTCCGCGCGAACCATCGTCTACAAGGGCATGCTGACCACCGGCCAGCTGGAGCCCTTCTTCCCGGACCTGTCCGACCGGCGCTTCGCCTCCGCGATCTCGCTCGTGCACTCCCGGTTCTCCACGAACACCTTCCCGTCGTGGCCGCTCGCCCACCCGTACCGCTTCGTCGCGCACAACGGCGAGATCAACACGGTCAAGGGCAACCGCAACTGGATGGCGGCCCGCGAGTCCCAGATCGCCTCCGACCTCTTCGGCGACCAGGACAAGATCGACCGGATCTTCCCGATCTGCACGCCCGAGGCCTCCGACTCCGCGTCCTTCGACGAGGTGCTGGAACTCCTCCACCTCGGTGGGCGGTCGCTGCCGCACTCCGTGCTGATGATGATCCCGGAGGCGTGGGAGAACCACGACTCCATGGACCCGGCCCGCCGTGCCTTCTACCAGTTCCACGCCACGATGATGGAGCCCTGGGACGGCCCGGCCTGCGTCACCTTCACCGACGGCACCCAGGTCGGCGCGGTCCTCGACCGCAACGGCCTGCGCCCCGGCCGCTACTGGGTCACCGACGACGGCCTCGTCGTCCTCGGCTCAGAGGTCGGCGTCCTCGACATCGACCCCGCGAAGGTCGTCCGCAAGGGCCGCCTCCAGCCCGGCCGCATGTTCCTCGTGGACACCGCCGAGCACCGCATCATCGAGGACGACGAGATCAAGGCCGGCCTCGCCGCCGAGAAGCCGTACGCCGACTGGCTCGAAGCCGGCGAGATCGAGCTGTCCGACCTGCCCGAGCGCGAGCACATCGTGCACACGCACGCCTCGGTCACCCGCCGCCAGCAGACCTTCGGCTACACCGAGGAGGAGCTGCGCGTCATCCTCGCGCCGATGGCCAAGGCCGGTGCGGAGCCGATCGGTTCGATGGGCACCGACTCGCCGATCGCCGCGCTGTCCGCCCGGCCCCGGCTGCTCTTCGACTACTTCACCCAGCTGTTCGCGCAGGTCACCAACCCGCCGCTGGACGCGATCCGCGAGGAGCTCGTGACCTCGCTGCGCTCGTCCCTCGGTCCCGCGAGCAACCTGCTGGAGCCGACGGCCGCGTCCTGTCGTAGCGTCACCCTGCCCTTCCCGGTGATCGACAACGACGAGCTGGCCAAGCTCATCCACATCAACGCCGACGGCGACATGCCCGGCATGAAGGCCGCGACCCTCTCCGGCCTGTACCGCGTCTCCGGCGGCGGCGACGCCCTCGCCGCCCGCCTCGCCGAGATCTGCACCGAGGCCGACGCCGCGATCGAGAACGGTGCCCGGCTGATCGTCCTCTCGGACCGGCACTCCGACGCCGAGCACGCGCCGATCCCCTCGCTGCTGCTCACCGCCGCCGTCCACCACCACCTCATCCGCACCAAGCAGCGCACCCAGGTGGGCCTGCTGGTCGAGGCCGGTGACGTCCGCGAGGTCCACCACGTCGCCCTGCTCATCGGCTTCGGCGCCGCGGCCGTCAACCCGTACCTGGCGATGGAGTCCGTCGAGGACCTCGTCCGCGCGGGCACCTTCCTCACCGACATCGAGGCCGAGCAGGCCATCCGGAACCTGATCTACGCGCTCGGCAAGGGCGTCCTGAAGGTCATGTCCAAGATGGGCATCTCGACGGTCGCCTCCTACCGTGGCGCCCAGGTCTTCGAAGCGGTCGGCCTGGACGAGCAGTTCGTCAACAGCTACTTCAGCGGTACGGCCACCAAGATCGGCGGCGTCGGCATCGACGTCATCGCCAAGGAGGTCGCCGCCCGCCACGCGAAGGCGTACCCGGCCAGCGGCATCGCGCCCGCGCACCGCGCCCTCGACATAGGCGGCGAGTACCAGTGGCGCCGCGAGGGCGAGCCGCACCTGTTCGACCCGGAGACGGTCTTCCGCCTCCAGCACTCGACGCGCACCAACCGCTACGACATCTTCAAGAAGTACACGGACCGCGTGAACGAGCAGTCCGAGCGGCTGATGACGCTGCGCGGCCTCTTCGGCTTCAAGTCGGACCGCCCGTCGATCTCGATCGACGAGGTCGAGCCCGTCTCGGAGATCGTCAAGCGCTTCTCCACCGGCGCCATGTCGTACGGCTCCATCTCCCTGGAGGCGCACGAGACGCTCGCCATCGCCATGAACCAGCTGGGCGGCAAGTCCAACACCGGTGAGGGCGGCGAGGACGCGGACCGGCTCTACGACCCGGCCCGGCGCAGCGCCATCAAGCAGGTCGCCTCCGGCCGCTTCGGCGTCACCTCCGAGTACCTGGTCAACGCGGACGACATCCAGATCAAGATGGCCCAGGGCGCGAAGCCGGGTGAGGGCGGGCAGTTGCCCGGCCACAAGGTCTACCCGTGGGTCGCGAAGACCCGGCACAGCACCCCCGGCGTCGGTCTCATCTCCCCGCCGCCGCACCACGACATCTACTCCATCGAAGACCTCGCCCAGCTGATCCACGACCTGAAGAACGCGAACCCGCAGGCGCGGATCCACGTGAAGCTGGTCTCCGAGGTCGGTGTCGGCACGGTCGCCGCCGGTGTGTCGAAGGCGCACGCGGACGTCGTGCTCATCTCCGGCCACGACGGCGGTACGGGCGCATCGCCGCTCACCTCGCTCAAGCACGCGGGCGGACCTTGGGAGTTGGGCCTCGCCGAGACCCAACAGACCTTGCTGCTCAACGGACTTCGCGACCGGATCGTCGTCCAGACCGACGGTCAGCTGAAGACCGGCCGTGACGTCGTCATCGCCGCGCTGCTCGGCGCCGAGGAGTTCGGTTTCGCGACCGCGCCGCTCGTCGTCTCCGGCTGCGTCATGATGCGCGTCTGTCACCTCGACACCTGCCCGGTAGGCATCGCCACCCAGAACCCGGTGCTGCGCGACCGGTTCGCGGGCAAGGCCGAATACGTCGTGAACTTCTTCCAGTTCATCGCCGAAGAGGTCCGCGAGATCCTCGCCGAGCTGGGCTTCCGCACCATCGAGGAAGCCGTCGGCAAGGCGGGCACGCTGGACGTCGAGCGGGCCGTGGACCACTGGAAGGCGCAGGGCCTGGACCTCGCCCCCCTCTTCTACGTCCCCGAACTCCCGGACGGCGCAGCCCTCCACCAGGTCATCAAGCAGGACCACGGCCTGGAGAAGGCGCTCGACAACGAGCTGATCAAGCTCGCCGCCGACGCCCTGGCCGCGTCCAGCGCCACCGACGCCCAGCCGGTCCGCGCGCAGGTCGCGATCCGCAACATCAACCGCACGGTCGGCACCATGCTCGGCCACGAGGTGACGAAGAAGTTCGGCGGGGCGGGTCTGCCCGACGACACCATCGACATCACCTTCACCGGCTCGGCCGGCCAGTCCTTCGGCGCCTTCCTCCCGCGCGGTGTCACGCTGCGTCTGGAGGGCGACGCCAACGACTATGTGGGCAAGGGCCTTTCGGGCGGCCGGGTGATCGTCCGCCCCGACCGGGGCGCCGACCACCTCGCCGAGTTCTCCACCATCGCGGGCAACACCATCGCCTACGGCGCGACCGGCGGCGAACTGTTCCTGCGCGGGCGGACCGGTGAGCGGTTCTGTGTCCGCAACTCCGGTGCCACGGTGGTCTCCGAGGGTGTGGGCGACCACGGCTGCGAGTACATGACCGGCGGCCGGGCGGTCGTGCTGGGCGAGACCGGCCGCAACTTCGCGGCGGGCATGTCCGGGGGCATCGCCTACGTCATCGACCTGAACCCCGACAACGTGAACGTCGGAAACGCGGGCGCCGTGGGCGAGTTGGACGACACCGACAAGCAGTGGCTGCACGACGTGGTGCGCCGGCACGCCGAGGAGACCGCCTCGACGGTCGCCGAGAAGCTGCTCGCCGAGTGGACCGTGTCCGTGGAGCGCTTCAGCAAGATCATCCCCAGCGCATACAAGGCAGTGCTCGCCGCCAAGGACGCCGCTGAGCAAGCGGGTCTCTCCGAGACCGAGATCACCGAGAAGATGATGGAGGCGGCGATCAATGGCTGACCCGAAGGGCTTTCTGAACCACGGGCGCGAGGTCGCCAAGTCCCGCCCCGTGGACGTCCGGTTGAAGGACTGGAACGAGGTCTACGTCCCCGGTTCGCTGCTGCCGATCATCGGCAAGCAGGCCAGCCGGTGCATGGACTGCGGTATCCCGTTCTGCCACAACGGCTGTCCGCTGGGGAACCTGATCCCCGAGTGGAACGACTACGCGTACCGCGAGGACTGGACGGCGGCGTCGGAGCGCCTCCACGCCACCAACAACTTCCCTGAGTTCACCGGGCGGTTGTGCCCGGCTCCCTGCGAGGCGGCCTGTGTGCTGGGCATCAACCAGCCGCCGGTCACCATCAAGAACGTCGAGGTCTCCATCATCGACAAGGCGTGGGAGACGGGCGACGTCGCCCCGCAGGCTCCCGAGCGCCTCTCCGGCAAGACCGTCGCGGTCATCGGCTCGGGCCCGGCGGGCCTCGCCGCCGCGCAGCAGCTCACGCGGGCGGGCCACACGGTCGCGGTGTACGAGCGCGCGGACCGCATCGGCGGCCTCCTGCGCTACGGCATCCCCGAGTTCAAGATGGAGAAGCGGCACATCAACCGCCGTATCGAGCAGATGCGCGCGGAGGGCACCCGCTTCCGTACGGGCATCGAGATCGGCGTCGACCTCAAGGCCACCGACCTCCGCAAGCGCTACGACGCGGTCGTCATCGCCGCCGGCTCCACCACCGCGCGTGATCTCCCCGTCCCCGGGCGGGAGTTGACCGGCGTCTACCAGGCGATGGAGTACCTGCCCCTCTCGAACAAGGTCCAGGAAGGCGACTACGTCACCGCCCCGGTCTCGGCCGAGGGCAAGCACGTCGTCGTCATCGGCGGCGGCGACACCGGCGCGGACTGTGTCGGTACGGCGCACCGCCAAGGCGCCGCGTCCGTCACGCAGTTGGAGATCATGCCCCGCCCGGGCGACGAGCGGAACGCGGTCGCGCAGCCTTGGCCGACCTTCCCGATGCTCTACAAGGTGACCTCCGCGCACGAGGAGGGCGGTGAGCGGGTCTACTCCGTCAACACCACCCACTTCGAGGGCGACGAGGACGGCAACGTCCAGTGGCTGCACCTCGTCGAGGTCGAGTTCGTCGAGGGCAAGCTGACCCAGAAGCCCGGCACCGAGCGCAAGATCCCGGCCCAACTGGTCACGCTGGCCATGGGGTTCACCGGCACCGACCGCGAGAACGGCCTGGTCGACCAGTTCGCCCTGGGCCTCGACGAGCGCGGCAACATCGCCCGCGACGCCGACTTCCAGACCAACGTCCCCGGCGTCTTCGTCGCCGGCGACGCGGGCCGCGGCCAGTCCCTCATCGTCTGGGCCATCGCGGAGGGCCGCTCGGCCGCCCGCGGAGTCGACCGCTTCCTGACCGGGGCCAGCGAACTGCCGGCCCCGATCCGGCCGACGGACCGGGCGTTGATGGTCTGACGGTCCACCGAAAAACGTCCGCACAATGACGTGCGGAGCACGAGACGGCGCCTGCCTTGTCCCCGACCGGACCCGGCAGGCGCCGCCGTATGTTCGCTAGGTCCCCGGTACGGTCCAGGTGACGATCACTGCGGCGGCGATCGCCAGTACGCCCGACAGGCCGAGCCAGCGGGCGGCTTCGACCAGACGCCACACCTCCCGGGTGCGCCTGCGTTCGTAGCGCAGGAGGGTGCCGGGCTCCGCGAGGATCTCGACTCCGGGTCGGCCGTGCACCGCCAGGACGCTGGACCAGGAAGCGGCGATCAGCGACAGAAAACCTACGATGAGCAGCGCGACTACCGCCCAGCGCGTGCTGCCGGCCATCTTGGTGACGTTCTCCTGGCCCTTCAGGACGAAGACGGCCGTCAGGAGTCCGGTCAGCGAGGACAGGTAGGTGCGATATCCCTCTGCCTGCTGGAGCGCGCGGGCCAACTGCCGGTGCGGGTCGCTCAGTTCGTCGGCTCTGCGCTCGGCGTCCTGCAACTGCTCGACCGTGAACTCGTTACTGAAAGCCATGGACCCGCTCAGCCTCCGTCGCCTGTCGTGGCCTGGGGCCGGGCGAGCCTCAGCATGGCTCCGCAGCCGGCCGGTACGTTCGCCGGACGCGGCATGTGCAGGCTCGCGCACCGGCAACTGCTGTACCAGATGTCGGCGTCGGACTTCTCTCGCCGGTCCCGGAAGCCACCCTTGGGGATGGGCGGCTGGATGTAGGCGTACGTCACCGTCATGGAGCAACCGCAGACGGGGCAGTCGCCCGTCCCCGCCCACGTGGGGTGGTCCTCTGTTCCTCGTTTCTCCCACTGGAAGGTGAGGACGGAGTCGTACGGGACGACTCGGTACTGGACGGGTGCGCTCATGGGCGGGCGTCCTCTCTGCTGAGCCGGGCGGACGGGATCCTGGGGGGCGGCAACCGCAGACCGAACAGTCCGGCGTAGCGGTGCAGTCGTTCGGTCACCTGTGCTTCGTCGAGGTCGGTCTCCTCCGCGCACAGACTGATGTGGTCCGAGGTCACCGTGCCCGACAGGGCGGGGGCCCGGCCGGTGAGGTGTTCGGTGAGCAGGACGACATCGCGCCAGTCCGGGGTGAGCGCCTCCGTGTCACCGTCGGGAGGGGTGACGGTGACCTCAAGACCCAGGCAGCGCAGAGGGGCGTAGCGCTGGTAGGTCTCGCCGAGGGTCCAGCCGAACCGGCCTGCGACCAGGACGAGTTCGAGCGGGCCGAGGACTCCGGGGCCGAGGAGGCCCTTGTCGAAGGCGGCGTGGTCGAAGCGGTCGGGGAAGAAGTCCGTGAGGGCCTCGACTTCGGGATCCCGGAAGTCGCCTGGCGGTGCAGGAGCGCCCAGCGGAATGAAGACGGCGAGTTGCTTGACGGACGTCGCGAGCGGGAGGCGGCTGAAGTCGGCGTGTTCCAGGAGGTCGGAGAGGGTGAGCCGGTCGCGGAAACGTGTGGCCCCCTGCTCCTGCATCAGAATGTAGACATCGATGGCGGTGGCCCGCAGGTGCAGGGTTTCGGGCGGAGGCTGGTCGATTGCCAACGGTAGGTCGGTGGACAGCTCGGACAGCTCGCTCATCACTGTTGCAAGGTCGGCTCCCTCCGTCGTGGTGAGGCCCAATAGGAAGGCGAGGGAGACACCGTCCTCGTCGAAGTCGCCGCCGATGTCGGTGTAAGTGGGGGAAGGGAGGGCCAGGCCGTTCGGATATGCGGTGAGCAGGTGATGTCGGCCCATCGCCTGACGTTCCAGCGCCTTGGCGTCTGCCGTCCCCCAGTCGATCAACCCACAGGAGCCCAATGCCCTTACTGCTTGCGGGAGTTCGTCCATCTTGTGGCCGTTGTAGTGGAAGAGGCCCACGATTTCCCACGGACGGAACAACCGTCTGCTTTGTTCGGCTGCCTCGGGGGCGCTGGCGAGCCAGTCGGGTACGAGCCAGTCGGGTACGAGCCAGTCGGCTGCCTTGTCCGGGATGTCCGGCACGATGATTCCTGTGACCGCAGTGGCGGCCATGATGCGCCGTGCCAGGTCGCCCAAAGGCTGCTGCAATTTAACTGAGATGTGCAAGATGTCGTGCATGTTCAGTATGCCTTCGTACCATGGAGCGGTGCGGTTGTGCTCACCGGAGAGCAGGAGCCTCTGGTCGGCCGGCAGGGTGTCCGTCTGTTGCGCTTGCGCGGTTGGAGGCTGCTCCAGGGTCAGGCCGAGTGGGGCGAGCCGCTCGATGTGTTCGACGAGGTCTTGCAGCGGGCAGGACGGTTCGGCGCGACTGAGTAGATCGACGGGACGCACGGTTCCCGGCAGCCAGTTCGGCCGCAGCTCCCAGGGGCTGCTGGCGGGGGTGTCGCTGTATGCGAAACGCCTGAGATCGTCTTGGGTGGCGCGTTCGGCGGCGAGCGTGACGTCTAGTACGGGAGGAGGTGGGATTGCGGGGTCCACGAGCCGCAACTCGGGTAGCAGATCAGCCACTTCGCCCAGGGGTAGATCGTGGAGCGCCGAGATGGCGAGCAACGGAGTGTGCGGGGCCGGCGCCCCATCCGTGCGCAGATGATCACTGCGGCGTCGGCGCGTCCGGAAGGAGCCGAAGGTGTCCTCGGTGAAGCGGCGGGTCCACTCCGACATGCCCTTGTACGCGGCATATAGGTCTGCGGCGGGCCGGCTCGGACGTATATCGCCCAGTCGACAGATGTCCTCGGCCTCGGGCACGATCACACCGGCGATGGCGTAACGGCGCACGGCACGTAGCGCCTCTCGGACCGACCGCTCCGACTGGGCGGCGGCCTGGAGGACTGTTACCCAGCCCCATGGTGCGTCCTGCTGGAACAACAAGGCGTCCAAGCCGGCAGGGGCCGGGTAGCCCGCAGGCGCGAAGCTACTTTCCTGCTGACGGATGCCCAATCGAGTGAATTGCCAGCTCTCGAACAGAATGCCTTCGTATGGGCGGCTGTCGTCCAACGACTGTCTCCGGAATGCGGTGTGCATCACAAGGGCATCGCACGGGAAGCACCCGACATCCCGCAGCAGCAGGCGTTCCTTCCCCAGCCGTTCGTCGTAGTCCGACGCTCCCAATACCGCCACGGTTTCTACGGGTAGAGCGTCGAGCACCGCTACCGCCACCTGAGGCGCCTCCCGGGCCAGCTCCCACAACCACCGCAGCGACACCTCCTCGCACCCGGCGACGGCTTGCGGGACGCCGTTCAGCAGTTCCTGGAGTGCCAGCCGGTCGTCGTACTCCAGCAATTGGTTGCGGTTCACGCTCGGCACCGGGCTGTGCCGTTCCCGCAGGTTGAGCACCTGTCCGTAGAGTTCCGGCGCGTCAGGGATGACGACGCCGTCCAGCAGGAACTGGCCCTCGCCCTGGACCAGCCACGCGTCCTCGCCCGCCCGCATCGGGGTGTTCTGCCAGCGGTCGCGCGGTTCCAG
Organism: Streptomyces sp. N50; assembly: GCF_033335955.1. GTDB lineage: Bacteria > Actinomycetota > Actinomycetes > Streptomycetales > Streptomycetaceae > Streptomyces. The sequence continues at coordinate 2,060,496 of NZ_CP137549.1, read as the reverse complement.
GGTGTCCGGCGTCCACCGGTACTCGCGCAGTACCTGGCCGTCCTCGGCCAACTCGTGGGCGCTCACCTCTTGTTCGGTCACCCACAGCAGTTCGCGGAGGGTGTGTACGAGAGAGGGCCGTTTCTCGTTCTCGCGCGGTTCGGCCAGATACAGGCGGACCACGGTGCCGCCGCTCTCGGGAACCTCGCCGTCGTCCGTGGTGTTGATGCGCAGCAGACCGGAGCCGGACTGGATGTCCGCACGCAGCCGTTCGCTGTCCGCCCGGCCTCGCTGGTCGACCGGGTTGGTCCACACGACGACCTCGTCGGCGAGCATGAAGTAGCTGAACACCCCGATGCCGAAACGGGAGTTCATCGGTTGGTGGGGCAGCTTGGCCCGGCGCCAGTTGCGCCGCTCCAGCACGAAGTCCGGATCCTGTTCGTAGCGTCGGCCCGCCCGGGCGAACATCGAGGTGAGCTTGGCGCGGTTCATGCCGGCGCCGTCGTCCGCGCACTGGATGTACGGGCGCATGCCGTCCATTCCCTGGGTGAAGACGATCCGGCCGGGCCAGGGCGCCTTGCCGTCGTACTGGCGCCGCATGTTCCGTACCCGGCAGGCGTCCAGCGCGTTCTGGTACAGCTCACGGACCGCGAGCATCCGGTCGCCGTACAGCTGGGTGCCCATCAGGAGGGGACGGATCTCGTCCTCGGCCAGGCGGAAGCGTTCCAGGGGTTCGGCGTAACGGCCGCCGAGCGCATGCAACTGACCCGTGGTCACCCGGGCCGGCAGTCCGCGCAACAGCGGCTGGGTCGCGGAGTCCTGGCGGAACGCCCGCACTGTGGCGTCGGCAGCGGCGACCAGTTCCTCCAGGGCGGCGTGCAGGGCCGGATGGGCGCAGTCGAAGCGGATGGCGAGACTGTGGGTCTCCTGGGTAGGGCCCTCGTCTTCGTCGTAGTCGAGACCGGTGCCGAGGGCCTCGACGGTCTCTGCGGGCTTCAGCGGTTCGCGGGCGCCCAGGTGGTCGACGAGCACGCTGGACAGGCGGCGTGGATCGGCGGCGAGCAGGCCCGCCGTCCACAGCAGCCGGGCGAGTTGAGGGCCGCGCCACCGGTTGCCGCGCACAGGACGCCAGTCGCGGCCGTCGTCCCAGGTGTCCGAATGCCGACTGTCGTTGATACGAGGACTGGTGCCAGGCTTGACCGTCAGGTGGCCGATGACCTGGCGCACTCGGCGGTCGATCTCCTGCCGGGCCTCTTCGGTGCGCGGCCCTGCGGCGGGCGTCTCGGCGGCGGCCTCGATGGCCTCCACCGTCCCCCTGATCAGCTCGTGGACCGGTGTGTACACGGAATCCCGCTCCCACAGCGGGTCCCAGTCGGCGATGAACCGGTGCCGCAGCCAGTGATCGGCGGCGACGGCCTCCTCCTTGAAGCCGCGCCGGTGGAGTGTCTCGGTCGTGCGCAGGACGAGACCGTAGGCCCGGCAGACGTCACGGGCGGCGTCCCGCACCAGGCTCCGGTGGTCATGGTCGTTCCTGCTGGAGTCCCGCCCGCGGGGTCCGGGATCGAAGTGAGTGGGGAGCTGGGCCCGCAGATCCTCGAGCCCGGTGGCCACAGCCCCTTCGTAGACCACGGTCGCGGCCAGCAGGCATGCGGTCTCGGCGGGGGACAGTTGCTCGTCCGCACGCAGACTGGCGCGTCGTACCAGGTCGGAGAGCCGGTTCTCGACCCGGATCGGATAGCGCGGGTCGCGCCATGGATCGGCGCGGTGGGCACCGGTGCCAAGACAACTGTCGGCGACGGACTCGACCAGCTGCTCCAGCCGACGTGTGATCTGCTCGTGGACTCCGGCCTCACCCGACGTGTGCCGCCACAGCTCGGATTCCCGGATGGCCCGGATCCACTCCGTTGTCAGCCGCGAGCCCTCACAGATCACCGGGTTGGGCAGTTGCGCGGCGCCCTGAGGAGCGAGCGGTCTCAGGTCCAGGGCGGTCGGCGGTGCGATGTGGGGGTATGCCTGGGCCGTCTCCCGAAGCTGGGTGTTCGTGTATTGGACGACGTCGTAGAACGTGGTGGGCGGAGTGTCCCGGGAGAGCGCTTTGGCCAGGGCCCGGGCGAACCAGCTGCCCTCGACCGGGTCCGTGTACGAGCGCTGTCCCGGACCGCAGCTGTACAGCAGGTAGGCGTTCCTGCCGCCCGGGACCAGCACTGTCTCCGGAGCGCCGGTGTGGTCGGGTTGTGAGGTGCGGCAGGTGTCCAGGCACACGATGGCGTCGACGCTGGGTGGCAGGCTGCTCAGCAGTTCGCTCGCATCTGCCTTGAGGAGCGTGCTGGCCAACAGCCCTGGGCTGCCGTCGTCGAACATCCGGCCGGGTTGGCTGTCCGAGAGAACTAGATGATCACGTCCCCGGATCGTCTCACCGTGACAGGAGATGTAGAGGAACGCCGTGTCACCGGGGGCGCACCGTTCGAAGAAGTGGGACACCCTGCCGAGCACCGGGCCGCGTCCGGTCTTCTCGCACTCCGTCTCGATGAGATAGCCCGATCCCAGCAGCGCGTCACGCACGAGTGCTACGTCGGTCTCGGCGGAGGCGAGCGGTGGATACCGGTCCGCGAGGTCACCGTGCTCGGCGAGGAACGGTGTGTCCTTCACACCGATCAACAGGGCACGCCGTGTCCCGACCGCTTCCGTGTGCTGTCCAGGCTCCACCCGCCCCGTCCTCCCCTGACCGCGCGCAGGACCGCATCATCGCAGAAGTGATCGGCGGTGACGGCGAGTTGGCGGAGGTCACGGCACCTTGTACGTCTCCCCATACACCTTCCACACCAACGGCGTCCGCAGCTCCAGGTTCCCCTCCTCCAGGAACTTCCGCTGGGCCGTGTCGATGCGGGTGGTGTCGATGCCGGGGTGCTTGGCCCGCATCGTGGCGCGGCGGACGTCGAGGAAGGCGCTCAGGTAGGCCTTCTCGGAGCCGCCTTCGGCAGGGGGTTTGGCCCGTTGCAGCGCGCGCTCCCGGATGCCGTAGAAGCCGTCCGTGCCGGGACCGTGGAAGACGATCGCGTCGTAGTAGATGAACTGGCCGAGCGGGCCCAGGCCGTCTCGTTTCGCCGCGCTGACCGCGGGGTCGAAGTAGATGCGGTCGCGCTCCGCGTCCTGCGCCGCCTGGAAGGCCGGGACCTTCGCCTCGGCGCGCCACGCGGCCGGGAAGCCGGGGTCCAGGCCCTCGTGGGAGGCCGTGCCGTCGACCTTGCGCAGGGCGGGGAGGTAGCGGGCCAGGCCGTTGTCCGGGTGGGCGGCGGTGTAGCGCTCGACCAGGACGAGGAGGTCGTGGGTGCCGGTGCAGAAGCCGATGATGCCCGCGGTGTAGCCCTGTCCGTCGCCGATGTCCTGCACATAGCCGTACGCGCTGCGCCAGTCGAGCGTCGAGTTCTCGGCGCTGGCCACCAGCTCCTGGGCGAGGTTCTTCATGGCCGGCGCGGCCAGGCCCTCGGGTGCTCTGCGCTCTGTCGCGGCGGACGGGTGGGCGGGCCGCGGGTCGGTGTGGGCGGTGGGTGAGAGGCCGTAGGCCGTCGCTGCGATGGCGACGGGCACGGTGGCGAGCATCAGGACGCCGGCGCGTTTCATGGGCCCAGCGTAAGGGCGGTTACGTCCGTTATTTCGGGGGTTGAGGGGACAATGCGCCTGCCGGAGCTCCGTGGCGTAATCTCGATCCTTTCACCGTGATCCGAAGGGAGCCTCCGTGGCCGCGATCTCGCTCAGCAAGGTCGAGGAGACCGCGCCCGCGCTGGTCAGCCTGTACAAGAGCGCCGGAGTCTCGCTGCGCAAGCACGGCCTGGACGGGCAGCGCGCCGCCGTTTATCTCGTGGTCGACTACTCGGGTTCCATGAAGCCGTACTACAAGGACGGCAGCGTCCAGGCCCTGGCCGACCGGGTGTTGGGCCTCTCGGCGCACCTCGACGACGACGGAACCGTGCCGGTCATATTCTTCTCGACCGACGTCGACGCCGTCACGGACATCGCGCTCGCCGACCACCAGGGGCGTATCGAACGGATCGTGGCCGGGCTCGGGCACATGGGCAAGACCAGTTACCACCTGGCCATGGACGCCGTCATCGACCACTACCTCGACAGCGGTGCCAAGGACCCCGCCCTCGTCGTCTTCCAGACCGACGGCGGTCCGATCAACAAGCTCGCCGCGGAACGGTACTTGTGCAAGGCGGCCAAGCTCCCGCTGTTCTGGCAGTTCGTCGGGTTCGGCGACGCGAAGAGCAAGCAGTTCGAATTCCTGCGCAAACTCGACGAGTTGGCGGTGCCGCAGAAGCGGGAGATCGACAACGCGGGCTTTTTCCATGCCGGTTCGGATCCGCTGAAGATGTCCGACGCCGAGCTCTACGACCGGCTCGTGGGCGAGTTCCCGCAGTGGCTGGCTACGGCACGGGAGCGGGGGTTCGTCCAGTGATCCGCGCCCTGCCCGCCTCGGCCCGAACTGCCGTGCCCTGGAAGAACGGTGGCGGTGTCACCCGCGAGATCGCCGCCTGGCCCGAGGGCTCGGGCATGGACGACTTCGCGTGGCGGGTGAGCCTCGCCGAGGTCGCGGCGGACGGCCCGTTCTCGGCCTTCCCCGACATCGACCGGACCCTGACCGTCGTCGAGGGCGCGGGCATGGATCTGACGGTGGGCGGCGAACGGTGGCTGGTCAACACCCGTTATGAACCAAGGGACTTCAGGGGTGACGTGCCGACCGACTGCCGGTTGCTGGACGGGCCGGTGGTCAATCTGAACGTCATGTGGCGCCGGGGAGCGGGTTCTACTGCCCCTACGGTCGCCGTCGTCAGAGGGCGGCTGCGTCTGAGCGCGAGCACGCTGGTCGTGGCACTCGACGGGACCGCCGAGGTCGCCGGGCTGACTCTCCAGCCTTACGACGCGGTGCAGTTGGGCGACGAGGCGGTGCTGCACGCCCAGGGACGTGCGGCCGTGATCGGGCTGCCGATGCCTGCTGACGCACCGTTGGCTTAGCCCGGACCTCGTGGCACCCTGTGGGGTGATCCGACGGGGAGGGCGGCCAACGTATGGACGGCGCACGATCGGTGAACGGATCGGCGAACGGCGGCCGGTCGACGAACGGAGCGGTGGGTGCCGGACGGCCCGCCGAGGCCGGTAAAGGGGAGAAGCTCGCCGACTGGGCGGACGGGCGGCTCGGGCTGTACGCGATCGCCAAGTCCAATATGCGCAAGGTCTTCCCGGACCACTGGTCCTTCATGCTCGGCGAGATCTGCCTCTACAGCTTCCTCATCCTGATCCTCACCGGCGTCTATCTCACCCTGTTCTTCGAGCCGAGCGGCGTCGAGGTCATCTACCACGGTTCGTACGCGCCGTTGAACGGCATCCCGATGACCCGGGCGTTCGAGTCCACGCTCGACATCAGCTTCGACGTGCGCGGCGGCCTGCTGATCCGGCAGATCCACCACTGGGCGGCGGTCGTCTTCATCGCCGGCATGCTCATCCACATGATGCGGGTGTTCTTCACCGGCGCGTTCCGCAAGCCGCGCGAGATCAACTGGGTGTTCGGCTGGACCCTGTTGTTCCTCGGCATCATCACCGGGCTGACCGGCTACTCGCTCCCCGACGACCTCCTGTCCGGCACCGGCATCCGCTTCGCGGACGGCGCGATCCTGTCCGTGCCGATCGTGGGCACGTACATGTCGATGTTCCTGTTCGGCGGGGAGTTCCCGGGGCACGACATCATCTCGCGGCTCTTCCCGGTCCATGTCCTGCTGCTGCCGGGGATCATGCTGGGCCTGGTGGTCGCGCACCTGATCCTGGTCTTTTACCACAAGCACACCATGTATCCCGGGCCCGGACACAACCAGAAGTCCGTGGTCGGCATGCCGTTCCTGCCGGTCTACATGGCCAAGGCGGGCGGCTTCTTCTTCCTCGTCTTCGGCGTCCTCGCGATCATGGGCGGGATCGCCAGCATCAACCCCGTGTGGGCCTTCGGACCGTACCGGCCGGACCTGGTGACGACCGGCGCACAGCCCGACTGGTACCTCGGTTTCTCCGAGGGGCTGATCCGGGTGATGCCGGGATGGGAGCTCAACGCCTGGGGCCACACACTGGAGTTGGGCGTCTTCATCCCCTTCACGCTCTTCCCGCTGATCCTCGCCGCCATCGGCGCCTATCCCTTCATCGAGGCCTGGATCACCGGCGACAAACGCGAACACCACATCCTCGACCGGCCGCGCAACATGCCCGTGCGCACCGGGCTCGGCGTGGCCTGGCTCAGCCTGTACGCGGTGCTGCTGATCGGCGGCGGCAACGACGTCGTGGCCACGCATCTCAATCTCTCGATCAACGCGATCACCTGGTTCGTGCGGATCTCCTTCTTCGTCATGCCGGTCGCCGCGTTCCTGGTCACCAAACGCGTCTGCCTCGGGCTCCAACGCCGGGACCGGGACAAGGTGTTGCACGGCCGCGAGTCCGGCCTCATCAAGATGCTGCCGCACGGCGAGTACGTCGAGGTCCACGAACCCCTCACCCCGGACGAGCGGTTCAGGCTCACCCAGCACGAACAGGAACCGCCCTACGCGATCGGCCCGCTCGTCGACGCGAACGGCGTCGAGCGGCAGGTCAAGGGCGGCCAGCGGGTACGGGCCCGGCTCGCCAAGGCGATGTTCGGCCCCGAGGCCCGCATCCCCAAGCCGACGGCGGAGGAGTACAAGGAACTCACGAGCGGCGACCACCACCACTGAGACCGTCGAGCACGGCGGCCCGGCACTCGCCCGGGCTGCCCCAACTCGCCCGCAGGGCACGGGCCTTGGTCAGCCACAGCGACAGGTCGTACTCCGCCGTGTAACCGATCGCGCCGTGCAGCTGAAGCGCCGTACGGGCCGTCCGGTACGCCGCATCGCACGCCGTGACCTTCGCGGCGGCCACGTCGGACTCCGTCATGGTGAGCGCGGCACCGAAGAGCAGCGGGCGCGCGAACTCCAACGCGATCTTCGCGTCGGCCAGTTGATGCTTCACGGCCTGGAACGAGCCGACGGGCACCCCGAATTGGGTGCGCTGCTTGACGTAGGCCACGGTCCTGTCGAGCAACGCGAGCCCGACACCGAGAGCTTGGGCCGCGGTGGCGAGGCGGGCCCAGGTGAGGGCGTGGGCCAAGGACGGTTCCGGGGTGAGGAGTTCACCGCCGGGGAGGAGACGGGTGAGGCGGCGAGCGGGGTCGAGGGACGCACGCACCGGCCCGTGGCCGGGGGCCATCCGCAGACCGTCCCCGTCCCAGCACAGGCGCGTCGTCGCCACGTCCCCGTCCAGTGCGTACGACCCCGCAGAGGCCGCCGTCGCCATCACCTCACCCGACGCCAGCGCGGGCAACAGGCGCTTGGCCGGACCGGGTTCGGTCAGCAACGCGGCTGTCATGACCGTCTCCACCAGCGGCCCCGGAACCGCGTGCCGCCCCAACTCCACGAACGCCACGGAGAGTTCGACGGGCCGGGGTCCCAACCCCTCGTAGGCCTCCGGTATCGCCAGCGCGAACACCCCGGCCTCCGCGATACGGCGCCACAGCGCCCGCCCGCTCGTATGCTCGCCGCGACTCCACTCCCGTACGACCGACGGAGTGTTCGCAGCCGTCAGCATCGCGTTCAACGAGTCGGCGAACGCCCGCTGTTCGGGGTCGAGGAGGAAGCGCATCAGCGGCGGCCCTTCGGCAGGCCGAGCAGGCGCTCGGCGATGATGTCGCGCTGGATCTCGTTCGTACCGGCGTAGATGGGCCCGGCCAGGGAGAAGACATAACCCTCGGCCCAGTCGGTGTCCGCCAACTCGCCCTCCTCGCCGAGCAGTTCGAGGGCCGTCTCGTGCAGGGCGATGTCGTACTCGGACCAGAAGACCTTGTTCAGGCTGGATTCCGGGCCGATGGACTCGCCGTCGAGGAAACGGGAGGCGTTGGCGTAGGTGAAGAGCTGGTAGGCGCGGGCGCCGATCACCGCGTCGGCCACCCGGTCGTGTGTGGTCGGTGAACTGCCCTGCTGCCGCCAGAGGTTGAGAAGGCGGTCGGCGGCGGCGAGGAAGCGGCCGGGGGAGCGGAGGGTGAGGCCGCGTTCGTTGCCCGCGGTCGACATGGCGACCCGCCAGCCCTGGCCCGGTTCACCGATGACGTCCTCGTCGGGGACGAAGACGTCGTCCAGGAACAGTTCCGCGAAGGCGGGTTTGCCGTCCAGGCGGCCGATCGGGCGGACCGTGACGCCAGGTGCGCGCAGGTCGAACATCAGGTAGGTCAGGCCCTGGTGGGGTCTCGGGGTGTCGGGTTCGCTGCGGAACAGGCCGAACGCGCGGTCCGCGAAGGCTGCCCGCGACGACCACGTCTTCTGGCCGCTCAACAGCCAGCCCCCGTCGGTGCGTTCGGCCCGCGAGATGAGGGACGCGAGGTCGGACCCCGCCTCCGGCTCCGACCACGCCTGGGCCCAGACGACTTCACCAGTGGCCATCGAGGGCAGCACGCGCGCGCGTTGCTCCCGCGTGCCGTGGTCGAAGAGGGTCGGGGCGAGCAGGTTGATGCCGTTCTGGCCGACCCGGCCCGGCGCGCCCGCCGCGTAGTACTCCTCCTCGAACACCAGCCACCGCACGATGTCCACGCCCCGACCGCCGTACTCCTCCGGCCAGGACACCACCGACCAACGGTCCGCGGCGAGTTGGGCCTCCCAGACGCGGTGCGCGGCGAAGCCGTCGGCTGTTTCCAGGGAGGGGAGGGGCGTAGTCGGCACGTGCGCGCGCAGCCAGGCGCGGGCCTCGGCGCGGAACGCCTGCTGGTCGGGCGTGAAGTCGAGGTCCATGCGGCCGTCCCTCCTCAACAGTCCTTCCCTAACAAGTGTTTGGTAGGTTAGCGTGGGCCCATGACAGGCGTCGAGACTCCGGCATACGTCCCCGGGCACGGGCTGCTGAAGGGACGCACCGCCGTCGTCACCGCCGCCGCCGGCGCGGGCATCGGCGGGGCCACCGCGCGCCGCTTCCTGGAGGAGGGCGCGCGCGTGCTGATCAGCGACGCGCACGCACGGCGGCTGAAGGAGTACGAGGCCGAGCTGGCCGGGGAGTTCGGCGCGGAGGCGGTCGTAGCGCTGCCGTGCGATGTGACGGACGAGGCTCAGGTGCGGGCGTTGTTCGACGCCGCCGTCGCCACGCACGGACGTCTCGACGTCGTCGTCAACAACGCCGGTCTGGGCGGGACTTCGGACCTCGTCGACATGACCGACGCGCAGTGGTCGAAGGTGCTGGACGTGACCTTGAACGGCACGTTCCGGTGCACCAGGGCGGCCCTGCGCGCGATGCGCGAGAGCGGTGGCGGGGTGATCGTCAACAACGCCTCCGTCGTCGGCTGGCGTGCCCAGGCCGGGCAGGCGCACTACGCGGCGGCCAAGGCGGGTGTGATGGCGCTGACCCGGTGCGCGGCGATCGAGGCCGCCGAGTACGGGGTGCGGGTCAACGCGGTCTCGCCGAGCCTCGCCATGCACCCGCACCTGGTGAAGGTGACGACGCCCGAGCTGCTGGCCGAACTCACCGCGCGCGAGGCCTTCGGGCGGTACGCGGAGCCCTGGGAGGTGGCCAACGTGATCGTGTTCCTGGCCTCGGACTACTCGTCGTACATGACGGGTGAGGTCGTCGCCGTGAGCAGTCAGCATGCGTAGCGGCGCGAGGGCGTGGGCGAGGGGCCGCACGGGAGGCCGGGGCCGGGGCACGACAATGGTGCCGTGCCGACCAAGAAGAAGCCCCCGGTGACCGCCGCTCCGGCCCGCCGTCGTGAACTCCTCGACACGGCGGCCGAGGTCTTCGCCGAGCAGGGGTACAACGCCACCACCGTACGGAAGATCGCCGACCACGCCGGCATGCTCGCGGGCAGCCTCTACTACCACTTCGACTCCAAGGAATCGATGCTGGAGGAGATCCTGCGGACCTTCCTCGACGAGCTGTGGGGCGGCTACGACACCGTCCTGGACGCCGAGTCGGGCCCGCGCGAGACGCTCGAAGCCCTGGTCACCGAGTCGTTCCGGGAGATCGACCGGCACCGCGCCGCCGTCGCGATCTACCAGAAGGAGAGCAAGCAGCTGGTCGCGCAGGAGCGGTTCGCGTTCCTCGCCGAGTCGCAGCGCAAGTTCGAGAAGGCGTGGCTGTCCACGCTGGAGCGCGGGGTCGCCGCCCGGGTCTTCCGGGCCGACCTCGACGTCCGGCTCACCTACCGGTTCGTCCGGGACACGGTGTGGGTCGCCGCGTCCTGGTACCGGCCGGGCGGCCAGCACAGCGCCGAGGAGATCGCCCGGCAGTACCTCTCGATGGTGCTGGACGGGATCGCCGTACGCACGTAACTCACGGGTGTGGATGGGGAGTTGGCATGGCCGAGGCCTATATCGTCGAAGCGGTCCGTACGCCCGTCGGGCGGCGCCGGGGAGGGCTGAGCGGGGTGCACCCGGCGGACCTCGGGGCGCATGTGCTCAAGGAGCTCGTCGCGCGCTCGGGGATCGATCCCGCCGCCGTCGAGGACGTCGTCTTCGGGTGTCTGGACGCGGTGGGGCCGCAGGCCGGGGACATCGCGCGGACCGCCTGGCTGGCGGCCGGGCTGCCCGAGGAGGTACCGGGCGTGACGGTGGACCGGCAGTGCGGGTCCTCGCAGCAGGCGGTGCACTTCGCGGCGCAGGGCGTGCTGTCCGGCACCCAGGACCTGGTGGTCGCCGGGGGAGTCCAGAACATGTCCCTCATCCCCATAGCCTTCGCCTCCCGCCAGGCCGCCGAACCGCTCGGCCTCACCGACGGCCCCTTCGCGGGCAGCGAGGGCTGGCGCGCCCGGTACGGGACACGGCCGGTGAACCAGTTCGCCGGGGCCGAGATGATCGCCGCGAAGTGGGGGATCAGCAGGCAGGACCAGGAGGAGTTCGCGCTGCGGTCGCACCGGCGGGCCCTGCGCGCCATCGACGAGGGTCGCTTCGAACGCGAGACGGTGGCGTACGGCGCGGTCGCGGTCGACGAGGGCCCGCGCAGGGACACCTCGCTGGAGAAGATGGCCGGACTGAAGCCGGTTGTCGACGGCGGCACCATCACCGCCGCGTGCTCCTCCCAGGTATCCGACGGCGCGGCGGCGATGCTGCTCGCCTCGGAACGGGCCGTCCGCGAACACGGGTTGACGCCCCGCGCCCGCGTCCACCACCTCTCCGTCCGGGGTGAGGACCCGATCCGCATGCTCTCGGCCCCCATCCCGGCCACCGCCCACGCCCTGAAGAAGACCGGCCTCTCCATCGACGCGATCGACCTCGTCGAGATCAACGAGGCCTTCGCGCCGGTCGTCCTGGCCTGGCTGAAGGAGACGGGCGCGGACCCGGAGAAGGTCAACGTCAACGGCGGCGCGATCGCGCTGGGCCACCCCCTCGGTGCGACCGGCGTCAAGCTCATGACCACCCTCCTGCATGAACTGGAGCGCACCGGCGGCCGGTTCGGCCTCCAGACGATGTGCGAGGGCGGCGGCCAGGCCAACGTGACGATCATCGAACGGCTGTGAAGGGCGGGGTGCGTCGTGGGCCCAAGTGATCAGAGCGAGCGGTTTACGTCGCGACGGTTGCCGACTTTGACGACGAGAATGATCAGCTGTCCGTCGTCGATGCGGTAGGCCACGCGGAAGTCGCCGACTCGGAGCCGGTACAAGCCGTCGTGGCCAGAGAGCTTCTTCACGTCGGCGTCGTCGCGGTACGGATCGTCGCCAGGCCGTGTGAGCGCGGTCAGGATGGGCAGGGCGCGGGTGCGGTCGACGGTTCGGAGCTGCCGCTGAGCTGTGGCTGTGCAACGGAACGCGTACTTCACGCGGTGCCCTGCCCCGAGTCCTCGCTGAACAGGTCGGCGAGGACTTCCGCCATGCTCACCGTCGGCTCGTCCAGATACCGGCGTGCCTCCCGGGCCAGCAGCTCGTCCGCGGCTTCCTCCAGCGCGTCGTATGCGGACATGGACACCAGCGCCGCGACCGGCGTGCCGTTGCGTGTGATGACGGTGGCTTCGCCCGCCTCCGCCTTGCTGAGGATTCCGGAGAGTCCGGCGCGGGCTTCTCGGATGCTCATGGTCTCGGACATGCTTCGAGTGTGCACGAAGGCGTGTGCACATGGTCAGGAGTCGGCCCGCACCAGCGTCCACACCACCTCCTCCGCCTCCTTCATCACCCGTGTCACCAGCTCCGCGCACGACGGCAGATCCTCGATCACCCCGGCGACCTGCCCGGAGGCCATCACCCCGAGGTCCGTGCGGCCGTCCACCATCGACGCCTTCAGCAGCATCGGCGTGTTCGCGGCCAGCAGCACCTGGCTCCAGGTCAGCTCCTTGCCGTGCTTCATGGCGAGGCCGTCGCGGATCATCCGGCGCCAACTCAGGCCGGACAGACGGCGGAAGCCCGCCGCACGGCGTACCGCCTGGAGCAGGGTTCTCGTACGGCCGGAGTTCTCCAGGGCGTCGACCAGTTCCGTACGGAGCATGCGGTGCGGGAGGCCGTCGACCGCCCTCGTGACCGTGACGTCCTTGACCGTTGCCGCCAGATAGGCCGCCTTCACCGCGTCCGGGACCGTCGAGTCCGAGGTGAGGAGGAAGCGGGTGCCCATGGCGACGCCCGCCGCCCCGTAGGCCAGCGCCGCGACCAGACCCCGCCCGTCGAAGAAGCCGCCGGCTGCCACGACCGGTATGTCCACCGCGTCCACGACCTGCGGCAGCAACACCGTGGTGGCCACCTCCCCGGTGTGTCCGCCGCCCTCCCCGCCCTGCACGATCACCGCGTCCGCGCCCCACGCCGCGACCTTCTCCGCGTGCCGCCGCGCCCCGATCGACGGGATCACGACGACCCCCGCCTCCTTCAGCTCGGCGATCAGCTCGGCGGAGGGCGCGAGCGCGAACGACGCGACCCGTACGCCCTCCTCGATGATGATCCGCACCCGGTCACCGGCGTCGGTGGCGTCCGCGCGCAGATTCACCCCGAACGGCTCCCGCGTACGGGACCTGACCTCGCGGACCGCGTCCCGGAGCCGGTCGGTGGTCATGGTCGCGGAGGCGAGTATGCCCAGCGCGCCCGCGTTCGCCGTGGCCGACACCAGGCGGGGTCCCGCCACCCAGCCCATGCCCGTCTGGACGATCGGATGCCGGACCCCGACCAGCCGGGTCAGCGCGGTCTCCATCACGAACTCACTTCTCTGCGGCGGGTGTCGGCCGGGTCGATCACCTCACGGATCAGCCGCAGCTCCTCCGGGGTCGGTTCGCGCGTCGACGGAACCTCGTCCGGGACCACCAGCTCGAACCCCGTCGCCTCCCGCACCTGCTCCACACTCACCCCGGGATGCAGCGAGGCCAGCCGCATCGAGTGGTCCGGGGTCGCGAAGTCGAAGACACCGAGGTCGGACACGACCCGGGGGATACGGTGGAAGCGTGCTGTCCCCGGGTGCTCGGCGACCCGGTCGTACCCCACCCCGCACACCATGTCGACCTTCTCCACGAACACCCGGGGCGAGTGCCTGGGTACCCAGTAACTCGTCGGATTGTTCAGCGTGTTGATCGGCGCCCCGCGCACTCCGAGCAACTGCCGCTTCGGCCGCGCCCAGTCGCCGATGCACGAGATGTTCTGGTTGCCGAACCGGTCGATCTGGCTCGCGCCCATCATCACGTGCCGCCGCCCGCTCGCCACCAGCGTCAGATGCTGCCGGTACGGCAACCAGCCCTCCGGCGTCCCGTCCGGGCGGACGAGCATCGCCTCGCCGTCGGTGAGCAGGAGATCCGGCGAGAAGGTGAGCCGGGCCAGCCGTGCGCCGACGGACGGGATGAACCCCATCGGGCTGGCCAGGATCTCCCCGGCGTCGCGCCACGCCTCCGCACAGGCGATCACGCAGTACTCGGAACGCCGGACGTCCGTACGCGGTGCGGCCTTACTCGCTACGTCCTCACGCGATACGTCCATCACCCTTGTTCCTCCTGCCAGTTCCGCACCGCCGACCCATAGGCCTGTTCGTCACCGGCCAGGAAGCGGTCGGAGAACTCCGCCCAGGGGGTGCTCGCGTACAGCCGCTGGACGTTCTCGTCCCTGCCGTAGTCGGGAGCGCAGGACGTGAAGTGGGCGCCGCCGGGCGCCTCGACGACCCCGGTCACGCTCAGCCGCTTCACGAGCAGGGACTGCGGCGGGGCCTCCTTCGTCAACTCGGCCGTGTCCACGATCCGTTCGCAGGAGAGGTAGGCGGAGTCCGCCGCCTCGCAGAACAGGTCGTCGAAGTACGGGTCCGGGCCCAGGTACTGGCCGTTGCCCAGCCGGTCGGCGCGGTTGACGTGGACCAGGGCCGCGTCCAAGCGCAGCGCGGGCATCGCGACGAACGTCTCCCCGTCGTCGTACGGCGAAGTCACCGTCCGCAGGCCGGGGTTGACCCGCATGACGTCCGAGCCGATGCCCGCGCGCACCGGCAGGAACGGCAGCCGGTTCGCGGCGGCGCGCAGGCCCCACATGAACATGCCCTCGTCGACCTCCGTCAGCTCGAAGGCGCCGGTCTCGCGTGCCGCGCGGTAGTTGGGTTCGAGGGGGATCGAGTCGAGCGTGACGAACGCGGCCACCAGCTTGCGGATGCGGCCGGCCGCCGCGAGCATGCCGACGTCCGGGCCGCCGTAGGAGACGACGGTGAGGTCGGTGAGGTCCGAGCGGAGCAACGCCCGTACCAGGGCCATGGGTTTGCGGCGCGAGCCCCAGCCGCCGATGCCGAGGGTCATGCCGCTGTGCAGCCGGGCGACCACCTCGTCGGCCGTCATCGTCTTGTCGGTCATCTATGCCTCCTCTCTGTCCGATGTGCCGAAGGTGTCGCGGACGCGGTCGGCCACGCCGCTGACGTCGGCCTCGAAGGTGAAGCCCTGCTCGAAGCGGTAGCTGCGGCGGACGTCGACGGGGTCGATGCCGTTGATCGCGGACTTGGCGAGGCGGATGAGCTCGCCGTCCTTGGCGGCTATCTCGGCCGCCAACTCCAGGGCGGCGGAGAGGAGTTCGGCGCGCGGCACGACCCGCCAGACCGAGCCGTGCGCGTGCAGCTCGGCCGCCGTCGCCGTGCGCGAGGTGTAGTACAGGGCGCGCATCAGGTGCTGGGGGACCAGCCGGGCCAGATGCGTGGCCGCGCCCAGGGCGCCACGGTCCAGCTCGGGCAGGCCGAAGGTGGCGTCCTCGCTCGCCACGATCACGTCCGCGTTGCCGACAAGACCGATGCCCCCGCCCAGGCAGAACCCCTGCACGGCCGCGACGACCGGCACCTCGCACTCGTAGACCGCCGCGAACGCCTCGAAACAGCCTCGGTTCACCCCGACCAGGGCCGACCGCCCCCGCGCCTGTATCTCCTTGATGTCCACGCCCGCGTTGAAACCACGCCCCTCGGCCGCGAGCACCACACAGCGGACGTCGGGGTCACGCCCGGCCGCGCGCACGGCGTCGGCCAGGGCGAACCAGCCGTCCACCGGCAGCGCGTTCACCGGCGGGTAGTCGACCGTGACTACGGAAATCGCCTTTGTCGAGGTTGAGGTGGAGACACCCATGGGCGCATCAGCTACCTTTCCACCAAACATTTGTTAGGTGCGAGGCTTCGAAGCTAGCAGCCGGAGAATCCGAGCGGGAGGCCCTGTGGACAACCACCCTGCCGACGATCGCCCTGTGGACAACTCGCGTGACGCCCCGCTTGCCGGCCGGACCGTCCTCGTCACCGGCGGCACCCGAGGCGTCGGCGCCGGTATCGCACGGGCCTTCGCCGAGGCCGGTGCCGAAGTGCGGACCTGTGCGCGCAGACCGCCCGAAGACCCGGTCAAGGGAACCGAGTTCAGGCCCCTCGACCTGCGCGACCCGGACGCCGTACGGGAGTTCTTCGCCGCGCTGCCCCGACTCGACGTGCTCGTCAACAACGCGGGCGGCGCGCCGTACCGCCCCCTGATCGACGCGGAGGCCGAACGCCACGCGCGGATCATCGAGTTGAACCTCCTCGCCCCGCTCACCGCCTCCCTCGCCGCGTACGAACACCTCAAGCGGGCCAAGGGCTCGGTCGTGATGATCGGCAGCGTCAGCGGCAGCCGCCCCTCGCCCGGTTCGGCGGCGTACGGGGCGGCCAAGGCCGGTCTTGAGAACCTGGCGCGTTCGATGGCGGTGGAGTGGGCACCGGACATCCGCGTCAACACGCTCGTCGTCGGCATGGTCCGCACGGAACTGTCCCACCTCCACTACGGCGGCGAGGACGCGATCGAGGCCGTCTCCCGAACCGTCCCGCTCGGCCGCCTCGCCGACCCCTCCGACATCGGCGCGGCGGCGGTCTTCCTCGCCTCCGATGCGGCCGCGTACATCAGCGGGGCGAGCCTTCTCGTCCACGGGGGCGGGGAGCGTCCGGCGTTCCTGGACGCGGCAACCGCCAACAAGGGCAAGCGAGTTGAAGGGTGACCGAGATGAGCGGAATCTGTGCCGGACGGGTCGTCGTCGTCACCGGCGCGGGGCGGGGGCTCGGCCGCGCCCACGCCCTCGCCTTCGCCGCCGAGGGCGCCCGGGTCGTCGTCAACGACCTCGGCGTCGGCCTCGACGGCACCCCCGACCCCGACAGCCCGGCCGCACAGGTCGTCGCCGAGATCCGCGCGGCGGGCGGCGAGGCGGTGGCCCACGGCGGCGACATCGCCACGGCCGCCGGTGCCGCGTCCCTGGTCGCGACCGCGCTGGAGGCCTACGGGCGGCTCGACACCCTTGTCAACAACGCGGGTTACCTGCGCGACCGGATGCTCGTCAACCTCGACGAGGACGACTGGGACGCGGTGATGCGGGTCCATCTGAAGGGGCACTTCCTGCCCCTCAAGCACGCGGCGGCGCACTGGCGCGCGGAGACGAAAGCCGGCCGCACTCCCGTCGCCCGGATCATCAACACCAGTAGCGGAGCAGGGCTGTTGGGCTCGGTCGGACAGGGCAACTACAGCGCCGCCAAGGCCGGCATCATCGGCCTCACCCTGGTCGCGGCGGCCGAACTCGCCCGCTACGGAGTCCAGGTCAACGCGATCGCCCCCGCCGCGCGGACCCGCATGACGGAGCACACCTTCGCGGAGACCATGGCCGCGCCTGGTTCCGGGTTCGATGTGATGGCGCCGGAGAACGTGTCGCCGTTGGTGGTGTGGTTGGGGTCGGGGGCCAGTGCTGGGGTTACCGGGCGGGTCTTTGAGGCTGAGGGTGGGCGGATCGCTGTCATGGAGGGGTGGCGGGCGGGGCCGAGTGTGGACAAGGGGGCGCGGTGGAGTGCGGGGGAAGTGGGGGAGGTGGTGGTGAGGCTTTTGGAGGAGGCGGAGATTCCGGGGGCGGTTTACGGGGCGTAGGCGAAGAGGGTGCTTCTTGGTCCACTTCTCAGCCGACCCGCACGCGCGGTGGGCGCGCATGCCTACGTGTCGCATTCCAGTACCGTCCGGCACAGGGAACACCTCGCCCGTACCCGCCCCCGCACCGGCACCCGGATGCGCTGATGACACGTAGGGCACGGGAACGACACCCGCAGGCTGCCACCCCGGTCCCCGCTGAAGGCATACGGCACGCCTGACTGAGGAGCGGGCCCGGGTGCGTGCCGGCGGTCATGGGCGTACCGGCGCCTGCCGGCCCACCCCGCCGCCGTCAGCGGCGGCTGCTGCTCGTCGCGTCGGGCCTGGGCCATGCCCTTGACGTACGCCGTGTAGGCCTGCGGGCTGGTGAACCACACGGAGGGGTCCTCGCCGAAGACCAGGGCCCGCTTGGCGAGGACGTACCCGAACTCCTCCGGGGTGAGGTACCCGAGTTTCTGCGAGGACGCCGAGTCCTCCCGGTACGCGTCCAGCAGCAGCCACCCCGCGCCGAGGTACGTCGCCGCCGTGTCCGTGAGGATCTCGTTCTCACGGGTGCCGGGGAAGGACAGGTCGAGGCGGTGGAGGTAGACGTGCATGACCTCGTGCGCGAGAGCCGCGCCGATGTCCCGCCGATGCGTGCGGAACCGGTCGTTCAGCTCGATGAAGTACTCGGGCCCGGCGGTGAGTTCGACGTTCGCCGCATGCGTCATCTCACGGAAGCTGATGATCGGCCGGGCGTCGGGGAGCCGGTAGTGCCGGACCATCTCGCGGGCCACCCGCTGCGCGCCCAGATGCAGGTCGTCCGTGTCGGCGAACGCCACGTCGACGGGGGCCACGCTGGTCGCGAACGTCTGGACGGTGTCGTAGGACAGCCGTTTGTAGAGCGCGGTGATGGCGTCCCGCACCGTATCGAGGTGCGGGTAGCCGTGCTCGACCGGTCCGTCGTCCGCCACGTCCACAACCCCCAGAGACGCCCTGAACCCGCATCCACTCTATGCCGCTGCCCGCCGAAGCACGCCCCCGTATTTCCCTGGCAGATCGCGGACGGGGCGGTTATGCTCCCGGCGATGACCACTCACTCTGTTCACAGAATGGGGGTCCCGTCCGCGCAAGGTGAGTGCTGATGCACCTTCACCCCGCGAACGAGGAGTCCCCGCGTTCCTTCTGGCCGCGCGTGCGCGAGTTCGCCGTGCCGCCCTCCATGATCGAGACGGCCACGGCCCGCCGTGCTGCCGGTGACTGGGCGGGCGCCTGCGCCGCCGCCCGCGTCGACGTCGATCTCGACCTACGATCCGTAGCGCGCGCCCACGGCCGGGAAGTCGCCGCCCGGGTCCGCGCCGACCTCCGTAGTCTCGCCCCCGACCTGCTCCGCTGGCACCTCCCGAGGATCGCCCCGGACGGCCTGCTGCGCCCGGGACTGACCCTCACGCTGGCCCGCTACGGCGACGACTCCACCGGCCCGCCGCACCTCGTGGTCCGGACACCACCGGCCTGGGCGGACGGCGGCCAGCGCATCAGCCTCGCCCTGTGGGACGGCACCCGCCACGACCCCGACGCCCGTCGGCATCCGCATCCCCGGCCCAGCCGCTCGTTCCGCCTCGACCTGCACCGGCATCTGTGGGACGCGGGGAGAAGCGGTGAGCTGCGGGAGCGGTCCGGGGCGGAACGGCCGGAGATCCCGGACCAGTTGGAGGTGCCGGAGGGTCTCCCCTGCGCCGTCGACCGGTGGGCGGCCGAGGCGGCGATCCTGCTTCGCGCGGAGGGACGCGGGAACGGTCCCGTCGTCGTACGGCTCGGTTCCCGGCACCGGCTCGCGCTGACGCCGGATCCGGCCGGGGACACCCTGCGGATCGCCCCCGCGCCGACCGACGGCAGTGCCGCCGCGCTACCCGTCCTGCCCGACGCGGCGACCTGGGTCCTGCCCGACCTGGAACTGCTCCGCACCGGCGAGATCGACGCCGACCGGCTGCATCCGCTGGTCGCCGCCGCCCTCGTACCGGACCGTCCGCCGCCGGAGGATCGCGCGCCGGTGCCGGACCGGGCGGTCCGGCCGCACCTGGTCGAATGCCGGGGCGCCCTGCACCGGATCGGTCTGGTGGACGGCGTCCTGGCGCCCCTGGACCACGATCCGGCCGAGGTCAGGCGTGAGGAACTGCTGGCCGCGCTGACCGGCACGCCGTTGCCCTGCCTCCAGGCCATCGACGACGCCCATCGCCGCCCCGACTGCCTCACCGGCGTCAGCGAACGGCTCGTGCACGGCGACACCGCCGGTGCGCTGGCCGTCGTAGAAGGGCTGCTCGGGCCCGAGGCGGTGCTGCGCGGTGGCGCGTTGCGGGACGAACTGCGGGCCGCGGCCGAACGACGGCTCGCCTACGGGCTGTTCAGGGCGGGCCTGGCCGATCCCGGCCCGCGCACCGGCCACTTCGCCCCGGGGCGTCCGCATCCACGGCTCCGCCCCACCTCGCGCCCTCGTCACACCGTCGCCCGCTGACCGCACCGGGCGCCGCAGTCGACCGCTGAGGCCGCCCTCACCCATGTCCCGCCTGAGCTTTCACCCCTGTCCCGCCTCGACCCCAAAGGTGATCCGCCATGCCCACACGCACCCTGTACGCCGCCCTCAACCCCACCCTCTCGCCCACTCAACTCGACGTCGCCGGGGACCTGTTGACCCTGCTGCGCGACACCACCACCGAACCGCGCCCCGACATCCAGCTGGAGGCCCTGACCCTGTCCGTGGCCGCCGACCTGCCCGTGCTGCTGTGGGGCGAGCCCGGGATCGGGAAGACCGCCGCGCTGACGCAGCTCGCCGACGCGCTGGAGCTGCCGTTGACCACGGTGATCGCCAGCGTGCACGAGCCGTCCGACTTCTCCGGGCTGCCCGTCATCGGCGACGACCCCGCCGAGCAGGGCGTCCCGATGGCCCCGCCGGACTGGGCCGTACGGCTCGTGCGGGCGGGCAAAGGGCTGCTGTTCCTGGACGAGTTGTCCACCGCGCCGCCCGCCGTGCAGGCCGCGCTGCTGCGGCTGGTGCTGGAACGGCGGATCGGCGCGCTGCGGCTGCCGCCGGGGGTACGGATCGTGGCCGCCGCCAACCCGCGCTCCTCGGCGGCCGACGGCTGGGAGCTGAGCCCGCCGCTGGCCAACCGGTTCGTGCACCTGCAGTGGACCCACGACCACGAGGTCGTCGTCCGCGGACTCGGCGGCACCTGGCCGCGGGCGACCCTGCCGCGCCTCGACCCGGAGAAGCTGCCCGAGGCCGTGGACTTCGCGCGCCGGGCGGTGTGCGGGCTGCTCACCGGGCGGCCCAAGCTCGTCCACCAGCTGCCCGGCAACGAGACGCGGCGCGGCGGCGCGTGGCCCTCGCCCCGGAGCTGGGAGATGGCGATCAGCCTGATCGCCTTCGCCACGGCGGCCGGGTCCTCCCGGGAGGTGCTGTCGCTGCTGGTCAGGGGCACGGTGGGGGACGGTCCCGGGCTGGAACTGCTGGCCTGCGTCGACCGCATGGACCTGCCCGACCCGGAGATCTTCCTCGCCGACCCGACGGCCGGTGAGCTGCCCGAGCGCGGGGATCTGCGGCAGGCCGTGCTCGACGGGGTGGTGGCCGCCGTCCGCAACCGTCCCGACCGGGCCCGCTGGGACGCGGCCTGGGCGCTGCTGGTCCGGGCGCTGGAGACCGGCGCCCCGGACCTGGTCGTCGTCCCGGCGACCACTCTCGCCTCGATCCGCCGGGAGGACTGGGACGTTCCCGCGTCCATCGAGCGGCTCGCCGGAGTGGTCTCCCTGTCACACCGGGCGGACCTGGCGCAGGCACGCGCGGCGGCCGTCACCGGCACCACCGGGAAGGGAGGCCGATGAGGACGCCGGGGACTGTGCACGTGTCGGGCGGCGGTGGTGCTGTGAACTCCGTGAACACTCGGGCCGCCGTGAACGCGCCGGACGGAGCGGGCGCCGTGAACACCGCGAGCACCCGGGCACCCGCGCCCCCGCCCCCCACCCTCGACCGCGACAAACTCTTCGCCGCCCGCCTCTTCGCCGCCCGCGTCCGCCCCTACCTCGCCACGGCCCTGTTCGCGCTGCACACGGTCGAGTCGCGGCACGTGCCGACCATGGCCGTCGACCGGCACTGGCGTTGCTATGTGTCGCCCGGTTTCGTGGACCGGATGTCCGTCGAGGACCTGGCCGGAGTGTGGGTCCACGAGGTGTCGCATCTGCTCCGGGACCATCACGGGCGCAGCGACCGTGTCGCCCGTGAGCGTGGGCTGACCGGCCCGGGGGAGCGGCTGCGGATGAACATCGCCGCCGACTTCGAGATCAACGACGACGCGTACGGCGACGGCCTGGTCACCCCGGCGGGCGCGATCCGGCCGGAGACGTTGGGACTGCCCGCGGGGAACTTGATGGAGGACTACCTGCGCTGGTTCCAACTGGGCCCGCGCACGCAGGAGTTGGCCTGGCTGGACTGCGGCAGCGGCGCCGACGGGCTCGACCGGGAGTGGGACCTGGGCGCGGACGGCGCGCACGGGCTCAGCGAGCAGCAGCGCGACGCCGTCCGCTTCCGGGTGGCGCAGGGCATCACCGGCCGCCCCGGCAGCGCCCCGAGCGGCTGGCGGCGGTGGGCGGAGGAGGCGTTCCATCCGCCGCAGCCCTGGCGGCAGTTGCTCGGCGCGGCGATCCGCTCGGCGGTCTCCGCGCCGGGTGCGGGGGAGGACTACGTCTACGGCAGACCGTCCCGCCGCTCGGTGTCGCTGCCCGGCGTCGTGCTGCCGAGCCTGCGCCGCCGGCCGCCCCGGGTGTGCGTGGTGATCGACACCTCCGGGTCGGTCAGCGACGCCGAGCTGGGCAGCGCGCTCCTCGAAGTCGCCGCGATCTCAAGGGCGGTGGGCGGCCGCCGCGACCTCGTCACGGTGGTGCCGTGCGACGCGGCGGCCCGGGTCGCGCAACCGCTGTGCCGCGCCGAGGGCATCGAGCTGCTGGGCGGCGGCGGCACGGATCTGCGCACCGGTTTCGCCAAGGCGCTGCGCACCCAGCCACCGCCCGACGCGGTCGTGGTCCTCACCGACGGCCAGACCCGCTGGCCGGACACCCGACCGTCCTGCCGCACGGTGGTGGGCCTCTTCCCGCGCCGCTACGAGACCGGGGAGTACGCCGAGGACAACCCCGACTACGTGCCGGACACACCGCCCGACTGGGCACGGGTGGTCGAGATCGGGTCCGCACCCATCGCCCGATGACCCTTCAGAGGCTTCGCAGCGCGAGGGCCGACTCCGAAGGAACCGGCGCCTCTTGGAGCTCCAGCACCCACACCTCGTTCACACCCTCCCGCAGGACGGCACCGGGGACGTACAACTCCCGTTGCGGCCCCTCCGACCAGTACCGCCCCAGATTGAACCCGTTGACCCACACGAACCCCCGCGTCCAGCCCGGCAGTTCGAGCAGGGCGTCCCCGGCGCCGCCCACCTCGGCGGTGCCCCGGTACAGCCCGGGGGAGCCGTCCGCGGGCAACTTCCGCAGCGGAACCCCCTCGACGTCGGCCGACGAGTCCAGCGCGTCCAATCGCAGTCCACGCGCGCGTACGTCATGCAGGTACTGCCGCTCGTGCAGCAGCCCCCCGGTGATCCCCTTCGCCTCCCCGAGCCGCGGCCCGTAATTGACCCTCCCCAGGGACTCCACCCACAGCTGCACACGCGCGTGCCCGGCGACGGGCTCCTTGAGCTGCTCGTCGCCCTCCATGAGGACCCCGGCCCGCTCCCCGTCGACGTACACCACGGCCAGGTCCCGCAGCCCGCGCGCGGTGAGCGGATACGGTGCGCGCGGTCCCGGAACGGTCACTTCGTAGCGGACGATCCCGCGGTCCACGTCCAGTTCCTCGAAGGTCGGCGGCACCGGACCCTCCGTCTCAGGGCCGCCGAGCGCCTCCAGTACGTCGGTCAGGGACGCCCAGGCCGTCAGGTCCACCTCGGCCGGGGCGCCCAACGGCACGGGGGCGGGCGGGAGTTCGGGCAGCGGGCCGTCCGCGTACGCGGCCAGCACCTCGCGGAAGGCCCAGAACTTGTCCGTGGGGCGCCCGTACTCGTCGATCGGGGCGTCGTAGTCGTACGACGTCACATCGGGCTCCAGCGGGCCCTCGTGCAGGGCGCCGCCGCCCCGGTTGGCGCCCGCCCAGCCGGCGAAGTTGGTGCCGCCGTGCGCCATGTAGAGGTTGACCGACGCGCCGCACTCCAGGATCTCGCGCAGGGCAGCCGCCGCGTCCTGGGCATCGCGGACGACGTGCTCGCCGCCCCAGTGGTCGAACCAGCCGCACCAGAACTCCATGCACATCAACGGCCCTTCGGGCTGGTGCCTGCGCAGCGTCTCGAAGGCCACGCGCGCGTGGGACCCGAAATTCACCGTCGCGAGCACACCGGGGACCGAACCGCCGCCCAGCATGAAGTCCTCGGGACCGTCCGAGGTGAACAGCGGGACCGTGACCCCCTGGTCGCGCAACAGCTCCTCCACACGGCGCAGATACACCGCGTCGGAGCCGTAGCTGCCGTACTCGTTCTCGATCTGGACCATGATCACCGGGCCGCCGCGGTCGAGCTGGCGGGACACGACCTCCGGCAGCAACTCCCGGAACCAGCGCTCCAGATGCCCCAGGAAGCGTGCGTCACGCGTACGCGCGCGTGCCCCCAGCTCGCCGGTCAGCCAGTGCGGCAGCCCGCCGTTCTCCCACTCCGCGCAGATGTACGGCCCCGGGCGCACGATCGCCCACAGGCCCGCCTCCCGCGCCGCGTCCAGGAACCTGCCCAGCGCCTGTACGTCCCTCACGTCCCCCGGCGCCGGCTCGTGCAGGTTCCACGGGACGTACGTCTCCACGCAGTTGAGGCCCATCGCCCGCAGCATCGCCAGCCGGTGCCCCCAGCTCGCCTCGTGCACCCGGAAGTAGTGCAGTGCCCCGGACAGCAGCCGCACCGGCCGCCCGTCCAGCAGAAAGTCCCTGTCGCCCACGGTGAACTCACTCATGCCGACGACTCTCTCCCCTTGGCGGCGATCACGTCCATGGACAAAGATCACCGCTACTTGGACCGAACACTGTGTGAGGGGGCGCGGGCGCCGATGTACCACACCTGGATGCGGTTCTTCACGCCCACACCCGCCCACCACCGCCTCGGCCTCGCCTGCCTCGGCGTGGGCCTCCAGTACGGCGCCCTGCCCGTCGTCGGCCCCCGCACCCTCGACCACCACGTCGCCGTCGTGATCAGCGCGGGCGGCGGCTGGTACCTGAGCCCCGACGGCCGCCGTACGACCGTCGCCGCGCCCGCGCTGCTGTGGCTCACCCCCGGTGTGCCGCACCACTACGCGCCCGACCCCGGCGGCGGCTGGGACGAGGGGTTCGTCGACTTCACCGGGCCCGCGACGACGACGTACACCGAACTCGGCTACATCGAGCCGGAGCGGCCCGTGGTGCCCCTCTCGGACGCGACGGGGCCCCGCGCGGTCATCGGGCGCATGGCGCGCGCCGCGCGGCGCGGAAACCCCCTCCTGGAGGTGGAGACCGGCGCCGCCGTCCACGAACTCCTGGTCGCCCTGCGCCGCGCCCGCGCCGACCTCGCCCCCGACGGCGACCCGGTGCTCCAGGCCCTCGCCCGCGACGCCTGCCTGCCGCTGACCGTCGCCGACCACGCGGCCCGGCACGGTATGACCCCCGCCGCCCTGCGCACCGCCGTCCGCCAGGGCGCCGGATGCAGCCCCAAGGACTACCTCCTCGGCATCCGCCTGGGCCGCGCCAAGGAGCTGCTCGCCGCCACCGAACTCCCCGTCGCCGCCGTCGCCCGCCGCGTCGGCTACGACGACCCCGCCTATTTCAGCCGCCTGTTCACCCGCCGCGTCGGCATGCCCCCCGTCCGCTTCCGCGCCCAACAGGGCCGCACCGTCCCCGGCGGCTGGAGCGACCAGGTCCCCGACCCGGCCGACCCACCGGTGATCGAGTGGCCGCACGCCACCTAGGGCCGACGACCGTGTGGTCGCACACCACACAGGGCCCGAACACCGAGTGGTCGTAGGCCACGTAGGGTTGTCGCCCATGACCACCAGCACCAACGGAACCGGCGACGTCGACCCCGCCGTGCGCGAGGAGCTCGCCCGGCTGCGCGACAGCATCGACAACATCGACGCCGCCGTCGTCCACATGCTCGCCGAGCGCTTCAAGGCCACCCAGCAGGTCGGTGTCCTCAAGGCCACCCACCGGCTGCCGCCCGCCGACCCGGCCCGCGAGGCCCGTCAGATCGAACGCCTCCGCGCGCTGGCCGAAAGCGCCAAGCTGGACCCGGCGTTCGCTGAGAAGTTCCTCAATTTCATCATCGGCGAGGTCATCCGCCACCACGAGCGCATCGCGGAGGACGCCGTGAACGGCGGTTCACCCACGGCGAACTGACCTCGCACGTCCGGTAAGGGGCGTGACAGCGGGGCGAGTTCGGGTCCATGCTGCGCTGTGCGCTCCTTGTGCACTCCATGTCAGATGACGGGCACGCCCCGTCAACACCTGCGTCATAAGCTGGTTGTCCCACGCGGGAGGGACGTCGGGCCATGCCGTCGGATGCCGAGATCCTCATCGTCGACGACCATGAGGACACGCTGTACGCCCTGGAGAGTGCCCTGGCCCCGCTGGGCCACCGGCTCGCCCGCGCCACCAGCGGCGACGAGGCGCTCAAGCAGGTGCTCCGCGGCAGGGTCGGCCTCCTCCTGCTCGACGTGCGCATGCCCGGCGTCAGCGGCCTGGACGTCGTCCGCTACCTGCGCCGCCTGGAGCAGACCCAGCACATCCCCGTGCTCCTCCTCACCGGCTTCGGCCCCGACCCCGAGACGACCGCCGCCGCCTTCACCCTCGGTGTCGCCGACCTCGTCATGAAACCCGTCGACCCCTGGGCCCTGCGCACCAAGGTCCGCTACCTCTACGACGCCCACCAGCGCCACCAGGCCCTCGAACGCGAGGTCCGCGAACTCCGCGCCCTCCTGAAGGACCCGCACGAACCCCGCCCCGCCCTGCCCCACCCGGACGCGCGCGTGCCCTACCAGCGCGACGACCGCAACACCGCATCCGCCCCCACGCCCGCACCCGACCGGACATAAGCCGCGTACGGAACCACCCCTGTGCCATGTCAGTGCCATCAGGCAGCATGTCCTTCATGTCCGTACTGACGCGCGACGAAGCGCAGACCCGTGCCAGGCTCCTCGACGTCCACCGCTACACGATCGAACTCGATCTGACGACGGGCGAAGACACCTTCGACTCCCGCACCGTCATCGCGTTCACCGCTCGCGCGGACGCGGACACCTTCGTCGAGCTCAAGCCCGCCGAGCTGCGCTCCGTCACCCTCGACGGCCACCCCCTCGACCCCGGGCACCTCGTCGAGAACCGGCTCCCGCTGCCCGGCCTCACCGCGGGCGAGCACGAACTGCGCGTCGACGCGAGCATGCGCTACTCCCGCACCGGCGAGGGCATGCACCGCTTCACGGACCCCACCGACGGCGAGACGTACCTCTACACCCAGCTCTTCATGGAGGACGTCCAGCGCGTCTTCGCCGCCTTCGACCAGCCCGACCTCAAGTCGGTCTTCGACCTGACCGTGACGGCCCCCGAAGGCTGGACCGTCCTCGCCAACGGCATCACCGAACACCTCGGCGAAGGCCGCTGGCAGGCCGCCCCCACCCCCCTCATCTCCACCTACCTCGTCGCCGTCGCCGCCGGCCCCTGGCACTCCGTCCGCACCGAACACCGCGGCCTGCCCTTCGGCATCCACTGCCGCCGCTCCCTGGCCCCCCACCTCGACGCGGACGCCGAGGAGATCCTCGACATCACCCGCCAGTGCTACGACCGCTACCACGAGAAGTTCGAGGAGCCCTACCCCTTCGACTCCTACGACCAGGCCTTCGTCCCCGAGTTCAACGCGGGCGCCATGGAGAACCCCGGACTGGTCACCTTCCGCGACGAGTTCATCTACCGCTCCGCCGTCACCGACACCGAGCGGCAGACCCGCGGCATGGTCATCGCCCACGAGATGGCCCACATGTGGTTCGGCGACCTCGTCACCCTCCAGTGGTGGGACGACATCTGGCTGAACGAGTCCTTCGCCGAGTACATGGGCTACCAGACCCTCACCGAGGCCACCCGCTTCACCGACACCTGGACCGACTTCGGCGTCGTCCGCAAGGCCTGGGGCTACGACGCCGACCAGCGCCCCTCCACCCACCCCGTGGCCCCGGAGAACGTCGACGACACCGCCTCCGCCCTCCTGAACTTCGACGGCATCTCGTACGCCAAGGGCGCTTCCGCGCTACGGCAGTTGGTGGCCTGGCTCGGCGAGAAG
Source organism: Streptomyces sp. N50 (assembly GCF_033335955.1). Classification (GTDB taxonomy): domain Bacteria; phylum Actinomycetota; class Actinomycetes; order Streptomycetales; family Streptomycetaceae; genus Streptomyces. Next base: position 2,032,819 of record NZ_CP137549.1, on the reverse strand, counting down.
GACTTCCTCGCCGGCATCAACACCCACTTCGCCCGCCACAAGTTCGGCAACGCCACCCTCGCCGACTTCATCGACTCCCTCGCCTCCGGCACCGAACGAGACGTCCACGCCTGGGCGGACGCGTGGCTGCGCACGACGGGGGTGGACACCCTCACGCCCGAAGTCGGCGCCACCGACGGCTACTGGAGCCTCGCCATCCAGCACGAGGGCAGCCACGGAGTCTGGACCGGGCCCGACCCCGCCCAGGACCGGGACGGGCTCACCCACCTCGGCACCCACGAGTCAGCCGGCGGCAAGCGCCCGCACCGCATCACCATCGGCCTCTACGACCACGACCTCCACGACGCGAGCCGCCTCACCCTGCGCGGCCGCATCGAGCGGGACCTCTCCATCACCGGCAACGGCCTCACGGACACCTCGGGCCCACGCCCCGCCCTCGTCCTCCTCAACGACGGCGACTTCACCTACGCCAAGATCCGCTTCGACGCCGAGTCCCTCGAAACGGTCCGCGCCGGCCTCTCCGGCCTCCCCGACCCCCTCACCCGCGCGGTCGTCTGGAACGCCCTGCGCGACAGCGTCCGCGACGGCCAACTCCCCGCCTCCGCCTACCTGGACGCCGCCCGCGCCCACCTCCCGCACGAGACGGACCTCGCCCTCGTCCAGGGCGTCCTGGCCTTCGCCTCCGCCCAGGTCACCGACCGCTACCTCACCCCCGAGGCCCGCCCGGTCGCCCTCGCCACCCTCACCGCCCTGTGCCGCGACCTCATCCGCCGCACCGAGGACGGCTCCAACCCCGGCCTGCGCCTCATCGCCGTACGCCACTTCATCGACGTCGCCGCCCACCCCGACACCATCGCCGCCTGGCTCACCGAAGGCACCGTCCCCGGCGGCCCCGAGCTGGACCCGGAACTCCGCTGGCGCGTCCTGGCCCGCCTGGCAGTCCTCGGCGCCACCGACGAACCCGCGATCGCGGCGGAGTTGGAGCGCGACCCGTCCGCCACCGGTCAAGAGGGCGCCGCCCGCTGCCGGGCAGCCCTCCCCGACCCCGAGGCCAAACACAAGGCCTGGGAGGCGATGTTCACCACCGACGACCTCTCCAACTACCTCTTCACCGCCACCGCCCAGGGCTTCTGGCAACCCGAACAGGCCGACCTGGTACGGGAGTACGTCCCCCGCTACTTCGCCGACGCGGCAGCCCTCGCCACCCGCCGAGGCCCCGCCATGGCCGACGCCGCCGGCCGCTGGGCCTTCCCCACCCACGCCGTCGACGCCGAGACCCTGCGCCTGGGCGAGGAGTGCCTGCGCGACGCCGACCTCATCCCGTCCCTGCGCCGCAAGCTCGTCGACCAACTCGACGACCTGGCACGGGCGTTGCGGGTCCGGGAGGCGTAGCAGCGATCCGGGTGATCCTCCCTGCCGACGATGCGGCGGGCCGACCGTCCTTCCTAGGCTCTATGCCGCCAAGGACGGTCAGCCCCCAGGAGGAACCCGTGATCGTAGTGACAGGCGCCACCGGCAACGTCGGCCGCGCACTGGTGGAACGCCTCACCGCCGCGGGCCGGCCCGTGCGGGCACTGACGCGCGACCCCCAGCGGGCCGGGTTACCGCAGCAGGCGGAGGTCGTCCGCCACCAACTCGACGACCCCGCCGCCCTGTTCAGCGGCGCGTCCCAGCTCTTCCTGAATCTCCAGGCCACCGGTGAGACGATCCCGGTACTGCTCGACGCGGCCCGCGCGGCCGGTGTCCGGCACGTCGTCATGCTCTCCTCCGGAGTCATCCGAGAGGGCGCCGACACCACCCACCCCATCCACGTCTGGCACGCCAGGGCCGAACAGCAGGTACGCGACAGCGGCCTCGCGGCGACCGTCCTGCGCCCCCACGCCTTCGCGACCAACGTCCTCCAGTGGGCCCCGCAGATCCGCGCGGGCGACACCGTACGCGGCCCCTTCGCCGACGGCGTCTCGGCACCGATCCACGAGGACGACATCGCCGCCGTCGCCGAACGCGCCCTCCTCGACCCCGGCCACGAGGGAGCGGCCCACCGCCTCACCGGCCCCGAACCGGTCACCACGGCCCAGCAGATCACCGCGATCGGCCACGCCATCGGCCGCGACCTGCGCTTCGACGAGATCCCCGTGGACGAGGTCGGCCCCGAACTCTTCCCCCACGTACCCCCGGAGATGCTCCCCGGCCTCCTCAAGGCCTTCGGCGGGAGCGTCGGCACGACCCCGCAGATCACCACCACGGTGGAGGAGATCACCGGCGTACCGGCCCGCCCGTTCAGCACCTGGGCGAAGGACCACGCGGACGACTTCCGCTGACCCTCCCACTCCGCTCACACAACACTTTCGGGTTCTGATCGTTGTTCTCCCCGGGCGCGTCGACTCATCCAGGTCCAAGCTGGAACTCCCCCTGCCCCGCGCCCCGGAGGACAGCATGAGCAGCGCCCCTCTCGCCTCAGGCCCCCAAGGACCCGACGCCCTGCGGCCGTTGCTCGACACCGTCCTCGACGCCCTCGGCACCGGCCGCCGGGCCCGCGGCGGCCCGTTCCCCGCGGGCGGCCCCGACGCGGTCGCCGCCCGCATGCGGGACGCCGTAGGAGACGTACTCCCCGACGAAGGCGACCCCGACGCCCTGCGCGCCCTCGTGCACGCGCTGGCGGAGGGCGCCGCCGACCCCGCCGACCCGCTGTGCGCGGCACACCTGCACTGCCCGCCGCTCGCCGTCAGCGCCGCGGCCGACCTCGCCGTCAGCGCGCTCAACCCGTCCCTCGACTCCTGGGACCAGGCCCCCGCCGCCTCCGCCCTCGAAGCCCTCGTCACCCGCACCCTCGCCCACGAGATCGGCCTCGCCGACGCCCTCGTCACCACCGGCGGCACCGAGGCCAACCAGCTCGCCCTGCTGCTCGCCCGCGAAGCCCAGGGCGGCAGCGTGCAGTTGGTCTGCGGAAGCAACGCCCACCACTCCCTGCCGCGCGCCGCCTGGCTGCTCGGCCTGCCCGACCCCGTCGTCGTCCCCGCCCCCACCGGCACCCTCGACCCCGCCGCCCTCGACGAAGCCCTCACCGCACTCCCGGAAGCGCGCGGCTCCGTCCTGGTCGCCGCCACCGCGGGCACCACCGACGCCGGACTCATCGACCCGCTCCCCGAGATCGCCGGGCTGTGCGCGGCCCACGGCGCCCGCCTCCACATCGACGCCGCCTACGGCGGAGGCCTCACCTTCAGCGACCGCCACCGCGACAAACTCGCCGGACTCGACCGCGCCCACACCGTCACCCTCGACCTGCACAAACTCGGCTGGCAGCCCGTCGCCGCCGGCCTCCTCGCCGTCCGCAGGCCCCGCGACCTCGCCGCCCTCACCCAGCGCGCCGACTACCTCAACGCCGACGACGACACCGAAGCCGGCCTCCCGGACCTCCTCGGCCGCTCGATGCGCACCACCCGACGCCCCGACGTCCTCAAGCTCGCCGTCACCCTGAAAACCCTCGGCCGTACCGGACTCGGCACCCTAGTCGACCAAGTCTGCGCCCGCGCAGGGGAGTTCGCCGCCCTGGTCCGTGACCACCCCGGCTTCGAGCTCTACGACCTGCCCGTCATCAGCACCGTCCTGTTCCGGCCCGCCGACGCCACCGACGACGCCGTGGCCGCCGTACGCCGTCAACTCCTCACCGACGGACGGGCCGTCCTCGGCCGGGCCGCGCTCGACGGGCGGCTCTGGCTCAAGGCCACCCTCCTCAACCCCCACACCCGGCCCGACGACCTGGCCGCCCTCCTGAAACTGGTGGAAGGAAACACCCCCCGATGAGCCACCCCCCGACGGGTCACCCCCAGACCCCCAACCCCCCACGCCCCGAACCCGATTCACCCCGCGACCTGGTCGGCATCGGCATCGGCCCGTCCAACCTCTCGCTGGCCGCCCTCGCCCACCCCCTCACCGAACTCGACACCGCCTTCTACGAACAGCGCCCCGGCTTCGACTGGCACCCCGGCCTGCTCATCGACGGCGCCACCGTCCAAGTCCCCTTCCTGGCCGACCTGGTGACCCTCGCCGACCCCGCCAGCCCCTGGTCCTTCCTCAACTACCTCAAGGCCCGCGACCGCCTCTTCCCCTTCTACTTCGCCGAGCGCTTCCACATCCAGCGCGCCGAGTACGACGCCTACTGCCGCTGGGTGGCCGACAGCCTCCCCGGACTCCACTTCGGCCACCAGGTCGACGCCGTCCGCTTCAACCCCGAACGCGACGTGTTCGAGGTCGACTTCACCCAGCTCGACAGCGACGGCGAGGCCGAAGCCCTCGGGCGGACGTACACCAAGAACATCGTCCTCGGCGTCGGCACCGCCCCCTACGTCCCCGACCCGCTCAAGCCCCTCGTCGAGGCCCCCGGCGTCCCCGTCATCCACGCCGCCGACTACCTCGCCCACCGCGAAACGTTTCTCGCCGCCGGGCACATCACCGTCATCGGCTCGGGCCAGACCGGCGCCGAGGTCTTCCTCGACCTGCTCCGCCACCGCCCCGCGGGCCACGAGAAACTCCACTGGATCGGCCGCAGCGAGGCGTTCGCGCCCATGGAGTACTCCAAGCTCGGCCTGGAGCACTTCACCCCCGACTACACCCGCTACTTCCACGCCCTCGCCGAAGGAGTCCGCGACCGCCTCGTCACCTCGCAGTGGCAGCTCCACAAGGGCATCGACGCCGACACCATCGCCGCCATCCACGACGAGCTCTACCGCCGTACGCTGCACGGCGGTTGGCCCGACGCCGTCCTCACCCCCGGCGTCCGCGTCCGCACCGCGGGCCGGATCGCGACCACCAAGGTCGAGCTCCACCTGGAACACCTCCAGCAGAACACCCGCTCCCGCCTCACCACCGACGCCGTCGTCCTCGCCACCGGCTACCGCGAACGCCCCCTCGGCCGCATCCTCGCCGGACTCGACCCCTACCTGCGCCGCGACAGCGCCGAACGCCCGCGCGTCGACGACCAGTTCAGGCTCGTCCTCGACCCCTCCGTCACCGGCTCCGGCTGCCAGGTCTACGTCCAGAACGCCGAACTCCACACCCACGGCGTCGGCGCCCCCGACCTCGGCCTCGCCGCCTGGCGCAGCGCGACCATCCTCAACTCCCTGACGGGCAAGGAGCCTTACCGCCTCCCCGGCCGAACGGCCTTCACCACGTTCGGACTCGACCCCCAGGTCCAGATCCCCACGGCCCGCCAGGCCGCCCGCACCCTCACACCCCTCGTGGAACGCTGAGAAGGGGCCCGGCGGCGACCAGAGCCGCCGGACCCCCACCAGAGAAAACAGGTGGCTCTAGAACACCGGCGTCCCGTTCCGCGTCAACTTCCAGTCCACCGAGGCGAAGTCGGCCGGATCCAGCACACCCTTCGCGGTCACCCACTCCGCGATCCGCGTCCGGATCTCCGTCGACTCCGACCACACCTCGGTCGCCGACGCCACATGCGGGAACGCGCCGCCGCCGTTCGCCCGGTAGTTGTTCACCGCCAGCACGAACTGCTGCGCGTCGTCCAGCGCGGCACCGTTGTAGGTGAGGTTCTTGATCCGCGAACCCGCCGCCTGCGCGATGTCGATGTCGTACGAGAACCCGGACACGTAGTCGTAGTTGTAGTCCGGACGGCCGCCCGCGTTCGTCAACTTCTCCGTGTCCACGGCCGCGTCGGCGGCCGTCTGCACGAAGTACTCCGCCGAGTACTCCAGGTACGCCCGCACCTGAGCACCCGTCAGCAGCTTGGCCACCAGCGTGTTGTCGTACACGTACAGACCCGACAGATCCCGGATCGTCACGTTGCCCGCCGGGATCTGAGACGTCCGCGAGAACGGCGACGCCTGCGCGATCACCGGCAGCGACGCGTACGCCGTCCCCGCCAACGCGGCCTTCACCACGTCTTCTTGGACCTTGGTGATCAGGTCGATGATCGGCGCGTCCTTGTACCGCGCGTCGACCGTCGTCAGCGTCGCCGTCGCCGTACCGACCACCTGGTTGACGTACTCCACGACCAGCGCGTGCTCGTCCTTCAGCAGCCGCGTGATCTTCGGATCGTCCGCGACCGTCTTCGCGTCCCGCAGCGAGGCCGCCACCGACTCGACGCTCCAACGCCCCTTCTCGAACACGAGGTTGAAGTCGAACACGCTCAACCGCTCGGCGTAGCACAGCGGTTCCGACAGCACGACCGTCTTGCCCGTCGCCTTGTTCGTGACCTTCAACTCGGGGATCTCCACGTGCGCGTGGCCCACGAGGATCGCGTCGATCCCCGGCACCTGCTGCGCGACGAGCGCCGCCGAGTTCTCCACGTACGGCAGCTGGTCACCGTACGACGACGTCCCCGACGACCCCGAGTGCGCCGACACGACGACGACGTCCGCCCCCATCGACCGCAGCTTCGGCACCCACTTCGCCGCCTGCTCCTCAAGCCCCGGGAACGTCAACTTCCCCTGCACATACGCCTTGTCCCAGATCGCGATACCCGGGTTGGTGAGCCCGAGCACCGCCACCTTCACCGGCGGAGCGCCCGGCACCTGGAACTTCTTGATGAAGTAGGGCGGGAACGCCGGCTTCAGCGTCTTCGCGTCCAGCGCGTTCGCCCCGAGCAGCGGGAAACGGCACTGGTCCTCGAACTTCCGCAGCGTCTCGATGCCGTAGTTGAACTCGTGGTTGCCCAGCGCCGCCGCGTCGTACCCGATCGCGTTCATCGCCTGCGCCATCGGGTGCACCGGCCCGCCCTTGGCGGTGATCGGGTCCACCTTCGCGAAGTAGTACGTCAGCGGGGTGCCCTGGATCGTGTCGCCCGCGTCCAGCAGCAGCGTGTTGCGACGGCCCTTCTCCTGCCGGATCTGGTTCACGAGGGTCGACACCCGAGCGAGCCCCATCGCGTTGCCCGCCGCGTCCGCGTACTCCGCGTCCTTGAAGTAGTCCCAGTTGAAGACATGCCCGTGCAGGTCGGTCGTCCCCATCACCGTCAGCGAGTACCGCTTCGCGTGCTTGCCCGGCTTCTTCTTCTCCGCGGCCTGCGCCGCCGGAGCCGCCGCCGCACCGGCCAGCGCCACCCCCGCGCCCGTCACGGCGGACTTCTTCAGGAACTTCCGGCGGTTCAAGGGCATGTCTGGATCTCCTCGGGAAACGGTCAACAACGCGCGTAGATTCTGACCTGTTTCTTACCTGGCGCAACAGCCCCCGCAGGTTTCGATCTGGTGACCACCACAAGCTGTGTCCCACCGGTGAATGACACAGTGGGACGCATGACCACGCCCACAGACGAACCCCAACCCCCCGTCCCCTACGGCACCCCCGACGCCCCCCGCATCGCCGTCCGCGGCGAGGCCCGCCTCGAGGTCGACCCCGAGATCGCCCGCATCGGCATCACCGTCGCCGCCCGCGGCACCGACCGCCGCACCGCCCTCGACGACCTCACCCGCCGCAACGCCACCGTCCTCGACCTCGTCAAAAGCTACGGCGAAGCAGTCGAACGCCTGGAGACCGGCGGCTTCTCCATCACCCCCGAACTCACCAAACACGGCCGCGGCGAACGCGTCCACCGCTACCACGGCAGGGTCACCATCACCGCCGAACTGGTCGACTTCACCGCCCTCGGCGAACTCACCACCCGCCTCGCCGACCTCGACCTCACCCGCGTCGACGGACCCTGGTGGGCCCTGCGCCCCGACTCACCCGTCCACCGCCAGGCCCGCCAGCAAGCCGTCCACGAAGCCGTCCAACGCGCCCGCGAATACGCCGAAGCACTCGGCACCACCCTCGCCGCCCTCGTCGAACTCGCCGACATCGGCGCCGAGAACGCCGAGACCTACGGCACCCCCCAGCGCCGTATGCGCTCCATGTCCTTCGCCGGCGCGGCCGCCGAGGACACCGCCGCCGCACCCCTCGACCTCGAACCCCAGCGGCAACACATCTACGCCCAGGTCAACGCACGCTTCACGATGGCACCCCCGCGCCTTTGACATGCGCCTTTCATAGGCAACCGCAATTCGACGATTCGAACGCTCATTGGAGCACCCCGCCGCACATTCAAGCCTTGTCAATAACCCTTCACCCAAAGGTTGTTGAGTGGTCATGCACGGCCAATTCCCTACCCGCCGGTAAGGCCTAGGCTCAAACTATGCGCCGAGCGAAAATCGTCTGTACATTGGGCCCCGCCACCGACTCCTACGACCAGATCAAAGCCCTGGTCGAAGCCGGAATGGACGTAGCCCGCTTCAACCTCAGCCACGGCACCCACGCCGAACACGAGGAGCGCTACCAGCGCGTCCGAAAGGCCTCCGAGGAGACCGGCCGCAGCGTCGGAATGCTCGCCGACCTTCAAGGCCCGAAGATCCGACTCGGTCGCTTCACCGAAGGCCCCGTACTCCTTGAACGCGGAGACACCTTCACCATCACCGTCGAAGAAGGCGCCGAAGGCGACCGCCAGTCCTGCGGAACGACCTACGCCGGCCTCGCCGCGGACGTCACCCCGGGTGAGCGCGTCCTCGTCGACGACGGCAAGGTCTGCCTCGAAGTCACCGCCGTCGACGGCCCCCGCGTCCACACCAAGGTCGTCGAAGGCGGCATGGTCTCCGACCACAAGGGCCTGAACCTCCCCGGAGTCGCCGTGTCCGTCCCGGCCCTCTCCGACAAGGACGAGGCCGACCTCCGCTGGGCCCTGCGCACCGGCTTCGACGTCATCGCGCTGTCCTTCGTCCGCAGCGGCAAGGACATCGACGACGTCCACCGCATCATGGACGAGGAGGGCCACCGCCTCCCCGTCATCGCCAAGGTCGAGAAACCCCAGGCGGTCGAGGCCATCGACGGCATCGTCGCCGCCTTCGACGGCATCATGGTCGCCCGCGGCGACCTCGGCGTGGAAATGCCCCTCGAACAGGTCCCGATCGTCCAGAAGCGCGCCATCAAACTGGCCAAGCGCAACGCCAAGCCGGTCATCGTCGCCACCCAGATGCTCGACTCGATGATCGAGAACTCCCGCCCCACGCGCGCGGAGGCGAGCGATGTGGCGAACGCCGTGATCGACGGCACGGACGCGGTGATGCTGTCCGGCGAGACCAGCGTCGGCAAGTACCCCATCGCGACCGTCACCACCATGTCCCGCATCGTCGAAGCGGCCGAGGAGGACATCCTCGCCAAGGGTCTGCCCCCGCTGACCGAACGCAACAAGCCCCGCACCCAGGGCGGCGCCGTGGCCCGCGCGGCCGCCGAGATGGGCGACTTCCTCGGCGCGAAGTTCCTGGTGGCCTTCACCCAGTCCGGCGACACGGTACGGCGGTTGTCCCGCTACCGGTCGCCCATCCCCGTGATGGCCTTCACGCCCGACCCGGCCACCCGCGCCCAGCTCAACCTCACCTGGGGCGTGGAGACCATCCTCGGCCCGCACGTCGACTCCACCGACGCGATGGTCGACCAGGTCGACGAACTCCTCCTCAAGTACGGCCGCTGCCAGAAGGGCGACATCGTCGTCATCACGGCCGGCTCGCCCCCCGGAGTCGCCGGCTCGACGAACCTCGTCCGCGTCCACCACGTCGGCGAGGACGACAGCCCCAAGTAGCGCGAGAGCAACGCGGCGGGCAATGTGGCAGGCAATGTGACGAGCCCGGACATCTGAATCGCCCTCAATTCCTTCCCGGCCGCCGCGAAGAGCGCCGGCGAATAGGAGACCGCCCTCGCGGACGAATGCGCGGGATCTCGGTAAATCCCGTTCGCGTTATGGCTGATGGACTGGTAATGCCCCCGGTTTGTCTATGTCTCGGCGGGCGCGGGGTCAGTGTTTGGGGCCGACGTGGGTGTCCATGAGGGCGACTGAGGATTTGCGGGCGACGGAGATGTTGAACGGGTCGCTGCCGCGGGCCAGAGTGGTCCATCCGACGCCGACCTTGTCGAGGGTGTCGGTGAAGAGCTTCCGGATGTCGTCGGACTTGTTGGTGAAGAAGTACCGGGGGTATTCGTAGCGCTTGCGCTCACCGGCGACCATGCGGGTCGTCCAGTTGGTGATGCGGCAGCCGTCGGAGTGGATGAGGCCCCGGATGAACTCCCAGGGGTGGGCGTCGACGATGTCCTGCTGCCAGGGTTCGAGGACTATGCGGCGGTCGTGCTTCTTGCCGGGGCCGTGCTGGGGGAAGAGGCAGTGCAGGTGCTTCGAGTAGACCTTCACGTTGCGGCAGCCGACCTTGCGGACTCGGCAGACGGAGTTGTCGGGGAAGACGGTGCGCATGGCTGCTTCGCACTTGTCCATGAGCCCGGGCCAGGACTCGTCGCACGTGATCATCAGGCTGGGTACACGGTGCTCTGAGTACTGGCTGATGTGGCCGTCGCCGAGGTAGAGGCCGAGCAGGTAGCTGTACGCCGCCAGGTCCAGGTCTCGGCCGTCGCAGCGTGGGCACTTGGGGTCGTGATTCCCTGGGCACTCGCCATGCTTCGCGCGGTCGAGGTGTTTCCAGTAGCCGATGGTGCCGAGCGGGACGTTGAGCTGCCGGGCCACGTCCGCGTTCTTCGCGCCGTCGCGCAGCAGCGTCAGTGCTTGTTGTCGAACCCGCGTGCCATGAATGAACATGTGCACACTCTGTGAGCGTGATCGCGACGACACGCAGCAAAAAGCGGAGGTTCACGCGAACGTGAGCCTCCGCTTTTTGATCAGAAGTGCCGGGTGCGGGATTCGAACCCGCAAGCCCTCTCGGGCAGATGTGTTTGAGACATCCGTGTATGCCCTTCCACCAACCCGGCAGGACTGGCTGATCGGAAGCATACCGGGTCACCGTACGGACTCGCAGCTAGGTACGCTCTTGTCAGCACCACCCCCGTGCCCTGAACGAGGAGCCCCCGTGACCGCCCCCGAGTCGCCCCAGCCCGTAGACGCGCCCGACGACGACAAGTCGCACGTGCCTCCGCTGACGACCCGTGTCGTCATCGCCGAGGACGAGGCCCTGATCCGGCTCGATCTCAAAGAGATGCTCGAAGAAGAGGGGTACACCGTCGTCGGTGAGGCCGGTGATGGTGAGCAGGCCGTCGAGCTGGCCCGTGAGCACAAGCCCGACCTGGTGATCCTCGATGTGAAGATGCCCAAGCTGGACGGTATCTCCGCCGCCGAGAAGATCGCCGAAGAGGGCATCGCGCCCGTGCTGATGCTCACCGCCTTCTCGCAGCGCGACCTCGTGGAGCGGGCCCGGGACGCCGGTGCGATGGCGTATCTCGTGAAGCCGTTCAGCAAGAGTGACGTCGTGCCCGCGATCGAGATGGCGGTGTCCCGCTTCACCGAGCTCAAGCAGCTGGAGCAGGAGGTCGCCGACCTCACCCTGCGGCTGGAGACCCGCAAGCTGGTCGACCGTGCGAAGTCGATCCTGCAGACCGAGTACGGGCTGTCGGAGCCGGCCGCGTTCCGGTGGATCCAGAAGACGTCGATGGACCGGCGGATGTCCATGCAGCAGGTCGCCGAGGCGGTCATCCAGGACGCGGACGAGAAGAAGTCCTCCAAGGGCTGACACCCCGCGACGGTACGTACGACGAGGCCCGCGCCCCCGAAGCTGGGGGCGCGGGCCTCGTCGTAGTAAACGGAGACGGCGGCAGGGACCTCAGTCCTCGCCGAGGTACGCCTTCCGTACCGACTCGTCGTGCAGGAGGTCCTCGCCGGTGCCGGAGAGGACGATGTTGCCGACCTCCATGACGTGGCCCTGGTCGGCGAGGGAGAGCGCCGCCTGGGCGTTCTGTTCGACGAGGAGGATCGTCGTGCCCGATGCCTTGAGTTCCACGATCGTCGCCAGGATCTTCTGCATCATGATCGGCGAGAGGCCCATGGAGGGCTCGTCGAGCATCAGCAGCTTCGGCTGGGACATGAGCGCGCGGCCCATCGCCAGCATCTGCTGCTCGCCGCCGGACAGCGTGCCCGCCGCCTGCTTCTGACGTTCCCCGAGGATGGGGAAGAGGTCGTAGGCGCGCTGGATGTCCTTCTCGATGCCCGCGTTGTCCTTGCGGAGGAAGGCGCCGAGCTGGAGGTTCTCCGCGATGGTGAGGCGGGGGAAGATGTGCCGGCCTTCGGGGGAGTGGGCCAGGCCGAGGGCGACGATCTTGTGGGCGGGGACGCTGTTGAGCGGTTTGCCGTCGAAGGTGATCTTGCCGCCCGAGGGCTGCAGCAGGCCCGAGAGGGTGCGCAGGGTCGTGGTCTTGCCGGCGCCGTTGGTGCCGATGAGGGTGACGACCTGGCCGGCTTCGACGCTGAAGGAGATGCCCTTGACGGCTTCGATCTTGCCGTAGGAGACCCTGAGGTCCTCGACCTCTAGCAGTGCGGTCACTGGGCTTCTCCCTTGGTGCTGGTGGTGCTCTCCGCTTCCGTGGCGGGCTGGTTGTCCTCGGCGCCGGCGTCGAACGGTTCGCCGAGGTAGGCGGCCACGACGCGTTCGTCGGCCTGGACGACGTCGGAGGTGCCTTCGACGAGTTTCTCGCCCTGGACGAGGACGGCGACGCGGTCGCAGAGGTTGAAGATGAAGCGCATGTCGTGCTCGATGACGAGGACGGCGATGCCCTTGTCGCGGATGGCGAAGACCAACTCCTCGGTCGCCCGCGTCTCTTGGGGGTTCATGCCGGCGGTGGGCTCGTCCAGGAGGAGGAGGCCGGGCTCGGACGCGAGGGCGCGGGCGATCTCCAGCTTGCGCTGCTCGCCGTAGGGGAGGTTCCTCGCCAGGTGGTCGCGCTTGTGGGCGAGGCCGATGAACTCCAGGAGTTCCATGGCGCGTTCTTCGCTCGCCTTTTCGGCCTTCTTGAAGCCGGGGCCGCGCAGGAGGGCCGACCAGAGGCCTTCCTTGGTGCGGGTGTGGCGGCCGACGAGGACGTTTTCCAGGACCGTCATGTTGGCGAACAGGCGGATGTTCTGGAAGGTGCGGGCGATTCCGGCCTTGGTCACCAGGTGGGGCTTGGGCGGGAGCACCGTGCCCTTGTAGGAGACCGTGCCCTCGGTGGGGACGTAGAGGCCGGTGAGGCAGTTGAAGAAGGTGGTCTTGCCGGCGCCGTTGGGGCCGATGAGGCCTACGATCTCGCCGGAGTTGACGGTGAAGTCGACGGAGCGGACGGCGGTGAGGCCGCCGAAGCGCATGGTGACGTCACGGGCTTCGAGTACTGGTGTCGTCATGGCTCTCTACGCCCCTGCCTTGGTGATGGCCGGTTCGTCGGTCAGGGTCGTGGTGTCCGGTACGTCGAGCTGGCCGGTCTCGTGGAACTCCAGCTGGCGCCGGCGGTTGGGGATGATGCCTTCGGGGCGGAAGCGCATCAGGAGGATGAGCGCGATGCCGAAGGCGAGGAGCGACTTGTCCTGGAGGGCGACGAGCTTCTCCGGGAGCAGGTAGAGCAGGGCGGCGCCGAGGAAGGGTCCGGAGACGGTGCCCATGCCGCCGAGGACGACGGCGGCCAGGAGGAACGCGGAGTTGGGCGGGGCCGCTCCGGCGAACTGGTACGGGTTCGGCACCACGCTGTAGGTGACGTGGGCGCTGACGGTGCCCGCGAGGCCGGCGAGGGTGGCGCCGAGGGCGAACGCGATGAGCTTGACGCGGAAGCCGTTGATGCCCATGGCGGTGGCGGCGGTCTCGTCCTCGCGGATGGCGATCCAGGAGCGGCCGATGCGGGAGTCGGAGGCGCGGCGGTAGATCGTGACGACGAGCGCCATGATCACGACCATCAGCAGGTAGTAGTTGGCGAAGCGGCCGATGGTGAACCCGGCGATGTCGTGGTTCTCCCCGAAGTTGAAGCCGAAGAACGACAGGTCGGGGATGGACGGGATGCCGTTGGGGCCGTTGGTGATGTCGGGGCCGGAGACGCCGTCCATGTTGTTCACGGCGATGCGGAAGATCTCTCCGAAGCCGAGGGTCACGATGGCGAGGTAGTCGCCGCGCAGGCGCAGGGTGGGGGCGCCGATGAGGACGCCGAAGACCAGCGACGCGGCGGCGCCGGTGAGGGCGGCGGCCCAGAAGGGGAACTGGACGCCGGAGAACTTGGAGAACTCGGAGCCGGAGACCAGGGCGGCGGTGTAGGCGCCGACGCCGAGGAAGGCGACGTAGCCGAGGTCGAGGAGTCCGGCGAGGCCGACGACGATGTTGAGGCCGAGGGCGACGGTGCCGAAGATCAGGATGTTGACGCCGAGGTTGGCGTAGTGGTCGTTGGTCTGGGTGAAGGGGAAGCCGATCGCGGCGACGAAGCCCATGGCGAGGGCGAAGCTGCGGTTGTTGGCCGTGAGGTGGCTGAACCGGTCGAAGAGGCCGGCGGTCTGCAGGGCCCAGGACGTGAAGACGACGACGATGAGGAAGCCGACGAAGAGTTCGTCCTCGGCGTCGATGCCGTAGGCGAAGACGGTGAGGGCGAGGGCGGCGACGATCGTGATGACGAGTCGCTGGATCCAGGGTGCGGTCGGCTGGGGTGCCGGGACGCGGTCGGCCTTGGTGATGTAGGCCTTGAGCGCTTCCTTGGTGGTGTCGGTGGCGTCCTGCGGGAGGGCGAGGGCGCCGATGACGGGAAGCAGGGAGGCTACGGCGGCGATGTAGGTGCCGGGTTCCCAGTTGACGATGCCGCCGAGTTCGGCCGCGATCGCGATGACCGTGTACCAGGTGACCGCGAAGCCGCCGAGGGCGGTGAGGACGAGGGGTGCGTTGTTGCGGGCGGGCCGGAGCCAGCCGAGTCCTCGGACGCCGTAGGCGGAGAGGGCGAAGAGTGCGGTGAGGAGGCCTGCGACGAGGCTGAGGACCTGGAGGCCGCCGGGGTAGCCGTTGACGGTGAGGTCGCCGGGGAAGTCGGAGGTCCAGGTCCAGCGCAGGAAGGTGGAGGCGGTGGTGAGGATGCCGCCGACCAGGAGGAGGGCGCGGGCGGCCGCGAAGGGCAGCGGGATGAGGCCGCGCTGTGCCGCGGGGGCGGTGGCCGGGGTCTGGGGGGTCTCGGTCGTCTCGGTCATGTGATCACGCCCTGTCCGCGACGCGTTCGCCGAGCAGGCCCTGTGGCCTGAACAGCAGTACGAGGATGAGGAGACAGAAGGCCCAGACGTTGGCCCAGCTGGAGCCGCCGAGCTGTTCCATGCCGGGGATCTTGCTGATGTAGGCGGAGGCGAGGGTCTCGGCGACGCCGAGGACGACTCCACCGAGCATGGCGCCGTAGATGTTGCCGATGCCGCCCATGACGGCCGCGGTGAAGGCCTTGAGGCCCATCAGGAAGCCCATGCGGTAGTCGATGTTGCCGTACTTCAGGCCGTAGGAGACGGCTGCTACGGCGGCGAAGAAGCCGCCGATGGCGAACGCTATGACGATGATGCGGTTGGTGTCGATGCCCATGAGCTGCGCGGTGTCCGGGTCCTGCGCGGTGGCCTGCATGGCGCGGCCGGTGCGGCTCTTGCGGACGAACCAGGCGAGGCCGGACATGCAGACGATGGCGGCGATGACCAGGAAGATGTCGGCGTCGGAGATGGTGACGGAGCCGATGTCGTGGTTGCCGTCGAGGCTGGGGAAGGAGCGGGCCTTGTCGGCGCCCGGGTAGAAGTTCCGGACGAGTTCCTGGAGGGACAGGGACAGGCCGATGGCGGTGATGAGGGGGGCCAGCCGTGGTGCTTGCCGCAGGGGGCGGTAGGCGAATCGTTCGGCCCCTACCGCGACGAGGACGGAGACGATTCCGCCGCCGATCAGCATGAGTGGTACGGCGACCACCATCGAGGTGCCGTCGGGCAGGATGTAGGCGTAGACCGTGAGGGCGCCGAAGGCGCCGGTCATGAAGATCTCGCCGTGCGCGAAGTTGATGAGCTGGACGATGCCGTACACCATCGTGTAGCCGATGGCGATCAGCCCGTACATCGAGCCTAGGAGCAGCCCGTTGGCCAGCTGCTGCGGCAGGGTGTTCACCGCGTGGCCTCCATTGTCGCTGGTGGTCGTGTGCACAGATCGCGTGCCTGGGGTGGGGGGGTGTGACAACGGGCCGCGCGGTCGGGATCCTCCTTCCGCGCGGCCCGTGGTGCGGTGGTGCTGTGTGCTCTGACCGAGGTCAGCTGCCGTTGAAGGTGCCGGTCTTCACGGCCTTCCAGGCGCCGTTGGTGACCTGGTAGACGGTGAGCTGCTTGTTCGTGGTGTCGCCGTACTCGTCGAAGGCGACCTTGCCGGAGATGCCTTCGAAGTCGGACTTCTGGACGGCGTCGACGACCTTGGAGCGGAGGTCGTTGCCGGAGGGCAGCTTGTCGCTGTTGCCGTCCTTGACGGCCTTCACGGCCTTGATGATGGCGCTGGCGGCGTCGTAGGCGTAGGCACCGTAGGCGCCGTAGTCACCCTTGTAGCCCTTGGCCTTGTAGGTCGCGATGAACGCCTTGGCGGCGGGCAGGGTGTCCGCGGGGACGCCGACGGAGGTCGCGAGGTCGCCCTCGGCGGACTTGCCGGCGGTCTGGATGTAGGTGGTGGCGAACATGCCGTCACCGCCGAACAGCGGGATCTTGACGCCGGCGCCCTTGAGCTGCTTGGTGATCTTCTCCGACTCGTCGTACTGGCCGCCGTAGTAGAGCAGGTCGGCGCCGGAGTTCTTGATCTTGGTGACGAGGGTGCTGAAGTCCGTGTCACCGGTGTTGACGTGGTCGGTGCCCGCGATGGAGCCGCCGAGCTTCTTGAAGGCGCTGTTGAAGATCCCGGCCAGGCCGGCGCCGTAGGTCTGCTTGTCGTCGACGACGAAGGCCTTCTTCTTCTTGAGGCCGTTGTACGCGTAGTCGGCGGCGAAGGCACCCTGCAGGGCGTCCGTGGTCGCGGTGCGGAAGTACGTCTTGTACGGCCGCGTCTTCTTGGTCGCCCAGTCCTTGCCCTGGGTCAGGGCGGGGTTGGTGTTCGAGGGGGAGATCTCGACCATGTTGGCCGAGGCGAACACCTGCTGCATCGACTGGGCGACGCCGGAGTTCAGCGGGCCGACGGCGCCGACGACGCTGCTGTCGCCGGTGAAGGCGGTGGCGTTCGACTGGCCGGTGGCGGGCTGGGCCTTGTCGTCCAGGGCCTTGACCTTGAACTTGACGCCGGGGACCCAGTTGTTCTTGTTGGCGTCGTCGACGGCGATCTGGACGCCGTACTGGATGCCGAGACCGGTGGTGGAGTTCTCGCCGGACAGGGGGGCGTCGACACCGATGGTCAGGGTGGTCGACCCGCTGTCGCTCTTGCTGCCGCTGTCCCGGGAGCCGCACGCGGTGAGGGTCAGAGCTCCGGTCGTGAGAACGGAGGTCAGTATCACCAAAGAACGCTGTCGCACAATCAGTCCTTTCCGCAGACACCGTCGCCCCGGTGTGGAGCGGCAAGGTGCTGCGCTGGTACCCAACTCCCGATGGAGCGGTGACTGGCCGTGACTCTAAGCCCGGTCTGTAGGCATGGGCATCGTCGTGCGCTGGCTTGTGACTTTCTTGTTATGACGTGCAGGTTGGCGGGGATCGTGGAGGGTGGGTCTCAGCCGGTTTGGCGGAATTCAGCCGCGGTCCACATTTTGAGAACCTGCACTTCCGCTTGGCCGTGGGCCTGGCCTGGCGTTTGTCGTGCCGCAGGCCCTGTGGAGGAGCTGGGAAAGGTCCTTGGAGTAGGCGCTGCCGAAGATGAAACTGTGGTGTTGTATTGCGCGCGTGTTACGCAGCGTTACGTCCAGAAAGGCGAGGTCCGCATTCAGGGGCAGTCCCGAACAGTCGGAAACCGATATCTCCACCGTGACGCGGCGGGTCGCCCCGGTGTGGACGGTGAAGGAGGGGGCGGGGACGGCCTGGGCGGTGAGCCCGTCGAAGGCGGCGCCGACGACCCGGATGGCGACGGGGGGTCCGCTGTCCACGGTGACCGCGAAGCGGAAGAAACCGGTCGTGGTGGGGGTGTCGGTGGTCTGGGCGAGCCCGGTGTAGCGCCATTCGGTGATGTTCGCGGGCCATGGCACGGGCGGGGTGGGGTTCTCCTGCCGCCCGTCGTGGAAGGACGGCAGGAGGACGGCTCCGGCGCCCACGGCGGCGACCGTGCCCGCCGCGAGCACGGCCCGGCGGGTGCGCCGCGGCAGGGTGTGCCAATGGTCGCTCAGGCGGGGCGAGTCACCCCCGATGACTTCGTAACTCCCGTCTCTCTCCGGTGAGTCGACGGATTCGACGGGCCCGATACCGCTCATGCCGGCAGCCTCATGGGGAAACGGTAGGGGAGTGGACGGGAGTGCGGTAGACGGGGTCGACATCCGCCGGTCGAGGGCCGGTTCGCGGCCCGCGCGGAGATTCAGCCCGCGGTGTTCGCGGGGATCGGGTCGCCCGGCTTCAGGTCACGCAGCATGCAGGTCAGCCGCGCGGTGCACACCCGCCGCCCGTCCTCGTCACTGATCACGATCTCGTACGTCGCCGTCGAGCGGCCCCGGTGGACGGGGGTGGCCACGCCGGTCACGAGGCCGGAGCGGGCGCCCCGGTGGTGGGTGCAGTTCAGGTCGACGCCGACGGCGAGCTTCGTGCTGCCGCCGTGCAGCATGGACCCGAGCGAGCCGAGGGTCTCGGCCAGGACGGCGGAGGCGCCGCCGTGCAGCAGTCCGTACGGCTGGGTGTTCCCCTCGACCGGCATGGTGCCCACGACGCGCTCGGCGGACGCCTCGACGATCTCCACGCCCATCCGGGTGCCGAGGTGCCCCGCGGAGAAGAGGGCGACCAGGTCGACGCCGAGCGCCGAGTACTCGTCGATGACGTCCTGCGGGAACTTGCCGTGCTGCTGCTCGCCCATGGGGCCGACTCCGTTCGTCCTGCGTCCGGCTGGTGCACCTGACCGACGACTGAGCGAACGCTCAGTCGGTGGCTGATTGTTCCAGACGTACGACGACGGACTTGCTGGCCGGGGTGTTGCTGGTGTCTGCGGTGGCGTCCAGGGGGACCAGGACGTTGGTCTCGGGGTAGTAGGCGGCGGCGCAGCCCCGGGCCGTCGGATAGTGCACGACCCGGAAACCGGGCGCCCGCCGCTCCACGCCGTCCTTCCACTCGCCGACCAGATCGACGTACGACCCGTCGGCGATCCCGAGCCGGGCGGCGTCGTCGGGGTGGACCATGACGACCCGTCGGCCGTTCTTGATGCCCCGGTAGCGGTCGTCGAGGCCGTAGATCGTGGTGTTGTACTGGTCGTGCGAGCGCAGCGTCTGCAACAGCAGGCGCCCTTCCGGGAGTTCGGGGTATTCGACGGGCGCGGCGGTGAAGTTGGCCTTGCCGGTGGTGGTGGGGAAGCGGCGTTCGTCGCGCGGGGCGTGCGGGAGGGCGAAGCCTCCGGGGTGCGCCACGCGCGCGTTGAAGTCCTCGAAGCCGGGGATCACGCGGGCGATGCGGTCACGGATCGTCGCGTAGTCCTTCTCGAACTCCTCCCAGGGCGTGCGGGATTGGTCGCCGAGGACGCGGCGGGCGAGGCGGCACACGATGGCCGGCTCCGACAACAGGTCGGTGCCCGCGGGCTCCAGGCGGCCGCGGGAGGCGTGCACCATGCCCATGGAGTCCTCGACGGTCACGAACTGCTCGCCGCCGCCCTGGAGATCGCGCTCGGTGCGGCCCAGGCAGGGCAGGATGAGGGCACGCGCGCCCGTGACGGCGTGCGAGCGGTTGAGCTTCGTCGACACGTGCACGGTGAGGCTGGCGCGCCGCATGGCGGCTTCCGTGACCTCGGTGTCGGGGGAGGCGGACACGAAGTTGCCGCCCATGGCGAAGAAGACCTTCGCGTCGCCGTCGCGCAGGGCGCGGATCGCGGCGACGACGTCGTAGCCGTGCTCGCGCGGCGGGGCGAAGCCGAACTCCTTCTCCAGCGCGTCCAGGAACGCGGGCGCGGGCCGCTCGAAGATGCCCATCGTGCGGTCGCCCTGCACATTGCTGTGGCCGCGCACCGGGCACACACCGGCGCCCGGGCGGCCGATGTTGCCGCGCAGCAGAAGGAAGTTGACGACCTCGCGGATGGTCGGGACGGCGTGCTTGTGCTGGGTGAGGCCCATCGCCCAGCACACGATGGTGCGCTCGGAGGCGAGGACCATCTCCAGGGCCTTCTCGATCTCCGGGCGGGTCAGCCCGGTGGCGAGGAGCGTCTCGTCCCAGTCGGCGTCCCGCGCGGCGGCGGCGAACTCCTCGTAGCCGTGGGTGTGTTCGTCGATGAACTCCGTGTCGACCGCGCCCTCCGTCTCAAGGATGAGCTTGTTCAGGAGGCGGAAGAGGGCCTGGTCGCCGCCGATGCGGATCTGCAGGAACAGGTCGGTGAGCGCGGCGCCCTTGAGCATGCCCTGCGGGGTCTGCGGGTTCTTGAACTTCTCCAGGCCCGCCTCGGGCAGCGGGTTCACGCTGATGATCTTCGCGCCGTTGGCCTTGGCCTTCTCCAGGGCGGAGAGCATGCGCGGGTGGTTGGTGCCGGGGTTCTGTCCGGCGACGACGATCAGGTCGGCCTGGTAGAGGTCCTCCAGGAGGACGCTGCCCTTGCCGATGCCGATCGTCTCGCTGAGCGCCGAACCGCTGGACTCGTGGCACATGTTGGAGCAGTCCGGCAGGTTGTTGGTGCCCAACTCCCTTGCGAACAGCTGGTACAGGAACGCTGCCTCGTTGCTGGTCCGGCCCGAGGTGTAGAACAGCGCCTCGTCGGGGGAGCCGAGGGCCGCGATCTCCTCCGCGACGATGTCGAAGGCACGCTCCCAGGAGACCGGTTCGTAGTGCTCGGCCCCTTCGGGGAGATACATGGGATGCGTGAGCCGCCCCTGCTGCCCCAGCCAATACCCGCTGCGGGTCGCGAGATCGGCCACCGGGTGGGCCGCGAAGAACTCCGGGGTGACCCGGCGCAGGGTGGCCTCCTCGGCGACCGCCTTCGCGCCGTTCTCACAGAACTCCGCCGCGTGCCGGTGGTCCGGCTCCGGCCAGGCGCAGCCCGGGCAGTCGAACCCGTCCTTCTGATTGACCCGCAGCAGCGTCAACGCGGTGCGCTTCACACCCATCTGCTGCTGGGCGATGCGCAACGTGTGCCCGATCGCCGGGAGCCCGGCCGCGGCGTGCTTCGGCTCGGTGACCTGCGGGGCGTCCTGGACGGGATCACCCTTGGGCGGCTTCGTGGCCATCGCGGGCCCTCCTTCACTGGCACATGTGCGCTACGTCTTCGATCCTCGCACGGGGCGGTGACATCGCCGAGGTCGGTTCGTGGGATCTATGGGTTCGGGGGGGGGCTGGAGGTGGGGGTGTGTGAGGTGGTGCGGGGTGAGGGGTGGTGCGGGGCGGGGAGTGGGGTGGTGGGGGACGAGGGGTGGTGCGGGGCGGGGAGTGGGGTGGTGGGGGACGAGGGGTGGTGCGGGGCGGGGAGTGGGGTGGTGGGGGACGAGGGGTGGTGCGGGGCGGGGAGTGGGGTGGTGGGGGACGAGGAGTGGGGCGGGACAGGGTGAGGAGTTGTGAGGGGACGCGGAGTGGGGCGGGCTTGTCCGGCTCCTTGCCACTGCGGGTGCCGCTGGTCCGGCGCTCTTCGCCGCCGCGGGTGTTGCCGGTCCGGCGGGTCTTCGGCGCCGCGGGTGCTGCCGTCCGGCCGGCCTGTGCTGCGGCGGGTGCCGCCGGCCTGTGCTGCGGCGGGTGTTGTCCGCCCGTGCTGCGGCGGGTGTTGCCCGCCCGTGCTGCGGTGGGCGGTGTCGGTCCGTCCGATCTTCGCGGCGGTGGGGCGGGGCGGGGCGGGACGCGTCCGGCCGGGTCCGCTGCGGCGACGGTGACCCCTTTGCGTGCGGTGACGGTGACCTCTTCACGCGCGCGTGGTCGATCGCCTCGGCATCTCGCAGCGGCAGGACCTCACTCACGCGCGCGTGGTCGCGCGGCCAACGCCTGACTGCCCTACAGACCGCCCGCAACCTCATTCACGCGCGCGTGACCGCACGGCCACGGAGACCGGTTCTCCTACGACCGTTGCCGCGAGGCGACTGGGCTCACCGCCTTCGCCTTCCGCGGACTCGCCTTCCGCGGGGACAGCCTTCGCCTCCACCCCCGCATTCGCCCCTCCCCCCCGCATTCGCATGCGCCTCCACGCCCCGGGCCACGGCGGTTTCGGCTGCAGTTCCCGCCGTCGCGGCGGCGACTTCCGCCACCCCCGGCGTGAGCCCGCCGTCGCGACCGTGACCTCCGACGCGGCGACCGTGACTCCGACTGTCAGTGGGGCGTGGCAGGATCGGGGGCGTGGCAGAGACAGCATCGAAGAAGACCGACAAGACCTCCGGGAACACCTCCGGCGGAGACCGTCCACGGCTGATGCTGATGGACGGGCACTCGCTGGCCTACCGCGCGTTCTTCGCGCTGCCCGCGGAGAACTTCACGACCGCGACGGGCCAGCCGACGAACGCGATCTACGGCTTCGCGTCGATGCTGGCCAACACCCTGCGTGACGAGGCGCCCACGCACTTCGCGGTGGCCTTCGACGTGTCCCGCAAGACCTGGCGCTCCGAGGAGTTCACCGAGTACAAGGCGAACCGCTCCAAGACCCCGGACGAGTTCAAGGGCCAGGTCGAGCTGATCGGCGAACTGCTCGACACGATGCACGTGTCCCGCTTCGCGGTCGACGGCTTCGAGGCCGACGACGTCATCGCCACCCTCGCCACCCAGGCCGAGGCCGAGGGTTTCGACGTGCTGATCGTCACCGGCGACCGCGACTCCTTCCAGCTCGTGTCCGAGCACACCACCGTGCTCTACCCGACGAAGGGCGTCTCCGAGCTGACCCGGTTCACTCCGGAGAAGGTCGTCGAGAAGTACGGGTTGACGCCCGCCCAGTACCCCGACTTCGCGGCGCTGCGCGGCGACCCGTCCGACAACCTCCCGGGCATCCCCGGTGTCGGCGAGAAGACCGCCGCGAAGTGGATCAACCAGTTCGGTTCGTTCACGGAGTTGGTCGAGCGCGTCGACGAGGTCAAGGGCAAGGCCGGGCAGAACCTCCGCGACCACCTGGACGCCGTCAAGCTCAACCGCCGCCTGACCGAGATGGTCAAGGACGTCGAACTGCCCAAGACCGTCCTCGACTTGGAGCGTGCTCCGTACGACCGCACGGCCCTCGCGATGGTTCTCGACACCCTGGAGATCCGCAACCCCTCCCTGCGTGAGCGCCTGTTGGCCGTCGACCCGGGCAACGAGGAGGCCGACGCGACCCCGCCCGCCGAGAGCGGTGTGGCGGTCGACGGCTCGGTCCTCGGCACCGGCGAACTGACCGGCTGGCTCGCGGACTACGGCACCGAGCCGCTCGGCGTCGCCACCGTCGACACCTGGGCGCTGGGCACCGGTTCGGTGACCGAGGTCGCGCTCGCCACCGCCGGGGGAGCGGCCGCCTGGTTCGACCCCGCCGAGCTGGACGAGAGCGACGAGAACGCGTTCGCGGCCTGGCTGTCGGACGCCGACCGCCCCAAGGTGTTCCACAACGCCAAGGGCGCGATGCGGGTCTTCGCCGAGCACGGCTGGACGATCGCCGGCATCTCCATGGACACCGCGCTCGCCGCCTACCTGGTGAAGCCCGGCCGGCGCTCCTTCGACCTGGACGCGCTGTCCCTGGAGTACCTCGGCCGTGAACTGGCCCCTGCCGCCACGGCAGACGGCCAGCTCGCCTTCGGCGCGGACGACGGCGCCGAGGCGGACGCCCTGATGGTGCAGGCCCGCGCGATCCTCGACCTCGGCGACGCCTTCGGGGAGCGCCTTGAGGAGGTCGGCGCGGCGGACCTGCTCCGTGACATGGAGCTGCCGACGTCGATCCTGCTGGCCCGCCTGGAGCGGTCCGGCATCGCGGCCGACAAGGCGCACCTCGAAGCCATGGAGCAGATGTTCGCCGGTGCCGTGCAGCAGGCGGTGAAGGAGGCGCACGCGGCGGCCGGGCACGAGTTCAACCTCGGCTCGCCCAAGCAGCTCCAGGAAGTCCTCTTCGGCGAACTGGGCCTGCCCAAGACGAAGAAGACGAAGACCGGCTACACGACGGACGCGGACGCGCTGGCCTGGCTGGCCAACCAGACCGAGAACGAACTGCCGGTCATCATGCTCCGCCACCGCGAACAGGCGAAGCTGCGCGTCACCGTAGAAGGCCTGATCAAGACGATCGCGACGGACGGCCGCATCCACACCACGTTCAACCAGACGGTGGCGGCGACCGGCCGCCTGTCGTCGACGGACCCGAACCTGCAGAACATCCCGGTCCGCACGGACGAGGGCAGGGCGATCCGCCGGGGCTTCGTGGTGGGCGAGGGCTACGAGTCCCTCATGACGGCCGACTACAGCCAGATCGAGCTCCGGGTGATGGCCCATCTCTCCGAGGACGAGGGCCTGTTGGAGGCGTTCACCTCGGGCGAGGACCTGCACACCACGGTCGCCTCCCAGGTGTTCTCGGTCGAGGGTTCCGCGGTCGACGCGGAGATGCGCCGCAAGATCAAGGCGATGTCGTACGGCCTCGCCTACGGCCTGTCCGCCTTCGGCCTCTCCCAGCAGTTGAACATCGACGCGGGCGAGGCGCGGGTCCTGATGGACACGTACTTCGAGCGCTTCGGCGGTGTACGGGACTATCTGCGCCGCGCGGTCGACGAGGCGCGGGCGACGGGCTACACGGCGACCCTCTTCGGCCGCCGCCGCTACCTCCCCGACCTCAACAGCGACAACCGCCAGCGCCGTGAGGCGGCTGAGCGGATGGCGTTGAACGCGCCCATCCAGGGCACGGCTGCGGACATCGTCAAGATGGCCATGCTCAAGGTCGACACCGCCCTGCGCGAGGCCGCCCTCAAGTCCCGCATGCTCCTCCAGGTCCACGACGAAATCGTCCTGGAGATCGCCCCCGGGGAACGCGCGGCCACAGAGGAACTGGTCCGCCACGCGATGGCCGGCGCGGTCCACCTCCGGGCCCCGCTGGACGTCTCGGTGGGCGTGGGGCCGGACTGGGAGTCGGCCGCGCACTAGCCTCCGGCGGTCGGGTGGGGGTTGTGCGGGAGGTTTCTCCGGCCGGGGTGGGGGTGTGCCGGCCGGGCTGGGACGGGGTGTGGTGCGGGTGGTCCGGGAGGGGTCGGGTGCGGGCCGGCTGGCGTGGGCGGGCGCGCCCCTGACCTCTGCTTTGACCCGCCCCGCAGGGCATCCGCCCCGCACCCCACCCCGCCCGGCACACACCCGCCCCGGCCACAGAAACCCCCCGCACACCCCCCACCCAACCCCCGGAGGGCCCGTCACCCGCGTGGCCCCGCCGGAAGCGCCCCCCGCCCCCGGCGACCGTAAGGATGCGGGCATGGGTATACGCACGCTCCACCGCCGGACGGCCCAGGTGCGGGCAGCGGGCGACGCCGCCGCGCACGGTGCGCGCCGCCCGCCGGTCCCGGCCCTCTCGGCCGGCGCAAGCACCGCCCGCATCCCCGCCGACCTCGCGATGGCCGTCCAGCACACGGCCGCAGGACTCCGGCGACGCCTCACGTTCCGGGACGACACCGCCGTAGACCCCCGGGAACAGGCCAGACATCCGCAGGGACCCGCCATCACTCCCACCGGCACCCCTGTGTGGCGGCTCTGGGCCGACCTGGGGCGCAGCTACCTGGACCTCGTCCTCACCCGGATCCCGAGGTCACCCTCCGCGCACACCATGACGGTGTTCATCGCGACCCCGCCGGGCGGCTCGGTGTGACCGAGTCCCCCTCGGCCCTCCACCGCCCCTGACCATGCTCAGCGCGAGTCGGCGCCACGGTCCCGCCCCGCGCTGACCTCGTCCGGGCCGGCGGACCCCCCTGTCGCCGCCGGGCGCCACACGCGGACTCCGGCCGCGTACAGCAGCACGCCCAGCACCAGCCCCGCGCCCGCGCCGAAGCACAGGGTCGGGATCAGGTCCCAGGGGGTCGCCGTCGAGCCCCAGTAGGCCCACCAGGTCGACGCCCTTTCCGCCGCCGCGGTCAGGGCGCAGGCGGCCAGGACGGCTCCGGCCGCCCACCGGTCCCGTACCGACAGCTCGGGCACCCCCACCGGCTCGGTGGCCGGAACCCGTCGTAGCGCACGCACCACGAACGCGGTGATCAGCAGCGCGCCGATCGCCGAACTGCCGTACTGCAGCGCCGAGAACAGCGGCCTGCCGCCCACCTCCCGGTCGAGGACGGGGAACAGGCGTACGCCCCACCGGTCGTGGTGCGTGAACGCGTCCCACACGACGTGGGTCAGGCCGCCGAGGACCGCCGAGACGTACCACCAGGCGACCAGTGACGGGGTCGCACGCGCGCGTGGAGCGCCGCAGCGCAACAGGGTCGCCGTCCGGGCCTGGCGGGTGCGCGGGAGCAGGGCCACCAGGGGTTCGCGCAGCAGCAGCCACAGGCCGACCGTCGCCCAGGTGATCGCGACGTCGACGGTGAGGACGCCCGGGAAGGAGTGCGTGACCTCACCGAACTCCATGGCTCCGGGGACCGCACTCGCCGCGTAGTACGTCATGTCGGGGGCGAAGGAACCCGCCACCAGCACCGCCGGTACGAGACGCCCGCGCCCCCTTCCGTCGCCGCGCACGGCGGGCAGTACGGCGGCGGCATGACTCAAGGTGAACGGCAACGGGGCTCCCCGTAGGAGACATCGGCACATGGCCAAGCGGTGAATAACGGTCACCAACGGGTGCCCGTGCAAAGCAAGTTGTCGTAGGGTCGCCTGGGTCCCCGCGCGGGGCCTGCGGACGGGCGGAGGCGGAGAACAGAAGTACACACCATCCGATAACGACCACGAGGGCAACCTGCGGGGCGGGTCGACCGTCACAACAGGCGCAGAGGCAACAGACAGAGGTGGGCGCTCGGGCGTCCCTGGGAGGGGTTCACTCCATGACGGCGCATTTCGGCAGGCGGCTGCGCAAGGGTGCGGCGACGACGGCGGTGGCCGCGGCAGCGGTCGCGGCACTGTCCGCGTCCCAGGCTCCGGCGGTGACCGGCGGCCACAGAACGCTCGCCACCGGCCAGGCGACGCCCGACGGGAGCACCGACCACAGCGCCACCGGAGACTCGCCGTACTACACGGACCTCCCGCCCCTGAGCAGCCCCGTACCGAGCCCGAGCGACAGCCAGTCGCCGTCCATAGGGACCCCGGTCTCGGTGGGCGAGGCCGAGGCCGGCATCCCGGCGACCGTCCTCGACGCCTACAAGAAGGCCGAGACCGAACTCGCCGCCTCCAAGCCCGGCTGCAACCTGCCCTGGCAACTCCTCGCCGCCATCGGCAAGGTGGAGTCCGGCCAGGCCCGCGGCGGCCAGGTCGACGCGGACGGCACCACGACCTCCAAGATCCTGGGCCCCGCGCTCGACGGCAACGGCTTCGCGCTCATCAAGGACACCGACCACGGTCTGTACGACGGCAACAGCACGTACGACCAGGCCGTCGGACCCATGCAGTTCATCCCGTCCACCTGGGCCTGGGCGGGACGCGACGGCAACGGCGACGGGGTCAAGGACCCCAACAACGTCTACGACGCCGCACTCGC
Organism: Streptomyces sp. N50; assembly: GCF_033335955.1. Taxonomy (GTDB): domain Bacteria; phylum Actinomycetota; class Actinomycetes; order Streptomycetales; family Streptomycetaceae; genus Streptomyces. Next base: position 2,005,415 of record NZ_CP137549.1, on the reverse strand, counting down.
CGCCGGCCACTACCTGTGCCGCAACGACTGGAACCTGTCGACCGACGCGGGCCTGCGCAGCGCGATCCTCAGCTACAACAACTCGACGGACTACCTGAACACGGTCCTGTCCTGGCTGGAGTACTACCGCAAGGGCACCCACTCGGTCCCGGACGGCACGGGCACCGTCCCGTCGGGCCGCAGCGACGACAACTCCCCGTCCACTCCTACGACTTCACCCTCGTCGTCGACTCCGAGCACCCCGTCGACCCCCTCCGCGCCGAGCACTCCGTCGGCCCCGTCCACGCCGGGCACCCCGTCGCAGACGCCCACCCCGACGCCCACGCCCACGCCGACCCCCACCGACACGGTGGCCAAGCTCGCGGACGCGGGTACGGCGAAGCTCACGGCGGTCGCGGGCGAGCAGTTCAGCAAGAGGATCAGCACCAAGGCCCAGACCTCGGCGGGCAAGACCGTCGCCAAGGTCAGGATCCGGTTCACGATCGTCGGGACCACGGACGCCACGTTCGTCGGCGGCGAGAAGGTCGCCCCGGTCACCACCAACGCCTCGGGTGTGGCCGTCGCCCCGGCCCTCCAAGCCGGCGAGACGACCGGTGACTTCACCGTCCGCGCGACCGTCGTCGGCCGTACGATCGCCGGTCTCGACTACGCGGCCAGCGTCACGCCCCGCGTGGCCGACACTCTGGTCCGCACCAGCACCACGGCGCTGACCTGCACCCCGGGCGGCGAGTTCGCCGACCAGGTCGAGGTGAAGGCCACGGAGAACGGCGCGGTCGCCGACAAGGTCGCCGCCACCGCGACCCTCATCAAGGCCGCCGACGACGCCACCGAGAACGACAAGGGCCCCTACTTCAAGGACGCGGACGGCAAGACCGTACGCACCCTCACGGGCCTGGCCACGGACGCCGACGGCCTCCTGAAGCTGCCGAAGCTGTACGCCGACGACACCACCGGCACCTTCCTGCTCCGCATCACCACCACGGGCGGCGCGACCCTCACGGTCGAACTGACCGTGACGGCGGCCGACACCTCGTCGTCCAGCCCGAGCGCGAGCCCGAGTGCCAGCGCCAGCACGAGCAGCTCCGCGACACCGAGCGCATAGCCCGGCCGTACGACCGCAGGACACAGGGGCGCCCTCCGCCACGGCGGACGGGCGCCCTCGTCGTGTCCGCCCCTCGTGCGTGTGCAACGTGTTCTCATCTCGCCCGTGCGTTGCTACGGTGCCGGACCTGACGACCTATCAGTTCCTGTCTGTCGGGAGGCCGGCATGCGTGCCCTGATCGCCGCCGCGACCGGACTCGTGCTCGCGTTCGCGCTGGTCCTGACCATCACCGCGATGGGTTCACCGATGGGCAAGACCTCCCCGAAACCGCTGCTGACGACGGTGCCCGCGCACCCGTAAACGCTTGCGCAAGCGTTTAACTCCCTGGGATGGAGGCCGAGATGCGCCGCAAGGCCAGCCTGATCCTGCTCGCCCTCGCCGTGTTCTTCACGGCGCTGTCCCCGCTGATGCGCTGGTACGCCTTCCCGCGCCTGGCCAAGATCCCGGCGAACCAGTACCAGGACATGGTCCTGGAGGCGAAGAACGCCACCCTCCTCGACTACGGCACCATGCAGGCCAAGACGGTCCCCAAGGTCACCATCGTGCAGACCCTCAAGGGCAACGTCGAAGCCGCGAAGAAGATCGACAAGACGGCCGGCCGGGACGTCGTCGTCTGGGATGGGCTGTCCTACGTGCAGGGCCCCGACGGCAAGATGGTCTCCTCCATCCCCGAGCGCTACATCTTCGACGCGCACACCCAGGATCCCGTCCACGCCACCGGTGAGATGGTCGACGGCGACCCGGTGAAACGGGACGGCATCGAGTTCAAGTGGCCGTTCCTGACGCAGAAACGGGACTACGAGTACTTCGACGCGCAGACCCGCACCACCAACCCCATCCACTACAAGGGCACCCAGAACTTCCGCGGCGTCAAGGTCTACTACTTCGAGCAGACCATCCCCTGGACCAAGGTCCCCTTCCCGAAGACGATGCCCGTGAAGGGCATCACCCCGGAGTCCGTCGCCAAGACGGGCACCACCCGCTGGTACACCACGGTCCGCAGGTTCTGGGTCGAACCGGTCACCGGGGCACCGGTCTACGGCGAGGAGATCCACAAGGAGGAGCTGCGCGGCGGCACACTCCTGGGGGGCCGGGACAAGGTGACGGCGTTCGCCGGCGACGTGAAGATGCGCGAGGACTACATCAAGCACACCGTCGCCCTGGTGAAGTCCAACCGCACCCTCGTCCTCCTGATGGTCTCCTACCTCCCCTGGGGCTTCCTGACCCTCGGCCTGCTCCTGCTGGCCCTCTCCCTCTACCTGGAGGCCCGCGGCAGGCGCCCCGGAGACCCCGCCCCCACCGAGGTCCACGAACCGGAACCGGTCACCGCCTGAGCCGCGCGTTGGTGAACCGCGTGGCCTCGGCGGCGGCCGGATCCTCCGGCCACGGATGCTTCGGATACCGCCCCCGCAACTCGGCCCGCACGCCCTTGTAGCCGTCCTTCCAGAAGGACGCGAGATCGGCGGTGACGGCGGCGGGCCGCCCGGCGGGGGAGAGGAGGTGCACGAGCACGGGCACCCCGGCGACGCTCGGCGACTCGTGCAGCCCGAACATCTCCTGCAACTTCACGGCGAGCACGGGCTGTTCAGGATTCCCGTAGTCGATCCGGATCCTGGACCCGCTCGGCACGAGGAACCGCTCCGGAGCCAACTCGTCCAACCGCCCCGCGTCCCCCGAGGCCCACGGCAACAACCGCCGCAGCCCCTGCCCCGCCTCGATCCGCCCCAGATCCCCCCGCCGCCGAGCCCGCCCCAACTCCGGCTCCAGCCACTCGTCCACACGCGCGTGGAGCGCATCGTCGGACACATCGGGCCAAGGCTCCCCGACATTCAGATGCAGGAACGCCAGCCGCTGCCGCAGCACTTGAGCATCGTCGGACCACCGCAACAGCCCGAACCCTTCCTGCCGCAGCCCGTCGACCAGTGCCTCTCGTACGGCAACGGGGTCGGCGTTCTTCAGAGGCCGCACCGCCAACTCGACGGCCCCGAGCCGCTCGACGCGCCGGGCCACGACATCGCCGCCGGCCCAGTGGACCTCGTCCACCTCGCTGAGCAGAGCCCCGGCCGCGAACCGGGCGATGTCCTCGTCGACGACGGCCCCGAGCTGCACGCGTGCGTGCCCCTTGCCGATGGGGCGGTCGGCCACGGCGACGGCGATCCAGGGCGCCCCGCGCAGGGCACTGGCTTCGCCGACCTCGGCACGGGTGCCGGAGACGAGGAGGTAGGAGCCGCCGTCGGCTTTGGCGACGCGTTCGGGGTAGGCGAGGGCGGCGACGAGTCCGACGGCACGGTCATCGCTTGTGACGTTCACTTCTTGAGGGGCGTAACGGGTGGGCGGGCGGGAAATTTCCGCCCCCACGGCCCGCAGCCGCCGAACCTCCGCACGCCACCGCCCGGCATAGGCGTCCCCTCCACGCCGGGCACTCCGCAAAGCCCCGGCAAGATCATCCCCGTAAGCCCGCGGCGCCTCCTCACTGAGCAGTGCGACAACCTCGGCGCCGGCCGGACCCGAGTCCAACAGGGCCCGCCCCAGCCGGGGATGGAGCCCCAGCCGAGCCAACTGCACACCCCGAGCCGTGGCCCGCCCACCCGGGTCGACGGCACCCACGGCCGCCAGAACACCCCGAGCCGCCGCCATCGCCCCGGAGGGAGGCGCATCCAGCAACGCCAGCCCCGACGCCCCAGGATCCCCCCAGCACGCCGCCTGCAGGGCGAACGCCGTCAGATCGGCCACCTTGATCTCCGGTGCGGGAAAACGCGGCAGACGGGAATCCTCGGCCTCGGCCCAGCACCGGTACACCGCCCCCGGAGCCTCACGCCCGGCCCGCCCCGCCCGCTGCCGCCCGGCAGCCTGCGACGCCCGTACCGTCGCGAGCGCGCTCAGCCCGCGCGCGTGATCGACCCGAGGCTCCCGCGCCAACCCCGAGTCGACGACCACCCGTACGCCGGGAATCGTCAGCGACGACTCCGCAACGGACGTCGCGAGCACGACCCGCCGCCGTGCCCCGGGGGACAGCACCGCGTCCTGGACGGCGGCCGGTGCCCGCCCGTGCACCTGGAGCACCTCGGCCCCGCCCAGGTCGCCCAACTGCCCGGCCACGCGCGCGATTTCCCCGACCCCGGGCAGAAAGCACAGCACGTCCCCGTCCCGCTCGCCCAGCGCCCGCCGGACCGTCGACGCCACGTGCGTGAGCAGCGCCGGGTCTACACGCATCCCGTGCGGCGGCCGTACGGGACGCGCCGGAGGCGTCCAGAGGACCTCCACCGGGTACGCGACACCCTCCGCCTCGACCACCGGCGCATCGCCCAGCAGCCGGGCCCAGCCCTGCGCGTCGGTGGTCGCGGACGCGGCGACCAGCCGCAACTCGGGCCGCAGGGCCTCCCGTACGTCGATCAGGAAGGCGGCCACCGTGTCCGCGTCCAGGTGCCGCTCGTGGCACTCGTCCAGGATCACGGCGTCGACGCCCGCCAACTCCTGGTCCCGTTGCAGCCGTTGGAGCAGCACTCCGGTCGTGACGACCTCCACGCGTGCGTGCCGTCCGACGACCCGCTCGCCGCGCACGGTGTAGCCGACGCTCTCGCCGACCTTCTCGCCCAGCAGCCACGCCATGCGCCGGGCCGCCGCCCGCGCCGCGATCCGCCGCGGCTCGGCGACGACCACCCGCCGCGCGGGCCCCGCGCTTCCCTCACCGAGCAGCCCGGCCAGCGCGAGCGGCACCAGCGTCGTCTTGCCGGTGCCGGGCGGCGCGACGAGCACGGCCGCACCGCCCGCCTCCAGGGCGGCGTCGAGTCCGGGCAGGGCACTGCGGACGGGCAGCGCGTCGAGGGCGTCGTAGCGGATCACGACCCCAGTGTCGTACGCCGTGCGAAACGACCTCTACGCGCGCGTGCCCGCGTTCCGTCAGCCCCTCAGTGGTTCAGCTCAGTGGTTCTACCGGGCGCGTTCGCACACGAAGATCGTCGTCCCGGGGATCAGGTTGCCGCGCAGGGGCGACCAGCCGCCCCACTCGGCCGTGTTCCAGGACGGCCACTCCGGCTCGACCAGGTCCACCAGGCGCAGGTCCGCCGCCACGATGTCCCGGACGCGGTCACCGAGGGTGCGATGGTGCTCCACGTAGACCGCGCGGCCGTCGTCGGCCTGCTCGACGTACGGCGTGCGGTCGAAGTACGAGGCGGAGACCGTCAGGCCTTCGGGGCCCGGTTCGTCGGGGAAGGCCCAGCGGATCGGGTGCGTGGTCGAGAAGACGAACCGGCCGCCGGGCCGCAGCACCCGGCGCACCTCGCGCAGCACCAGCACCGGGTCGGCGACGAACGGCATCACCCCGTACGCCGCGCACACCAGGTCGAAGGACTCGTCCGCGAAGGGCAGCGCGCCGGCGTCGGCGCACACCAGAGGGAACGATCCGCCGATCCGCAGCGCGTGCTGGAGCTGGCGGTGGGAGAGGTCCAGGGCGACCGCGCGGGCACCCTGGGCGGTCAGCCAGCGCGAGCACTGGGCCGCCCCGGCGCCGATCTCCAGGACGTCCTTGCCCTTCAGCTCCTCGGGCGGGCCGAGGAGTTCGGCCTCCACCTCGTCGAGGCCCTCGGGGCCCCACACGAAGCGGTCGTCGCCGAGGAACGTGCCGTGCTCGACCTGGTAGTCGTCCGCGTTCCGGTCCCACCAGCCCCGGTTGGCCCGGGAACTCTCGGTGACGTCGGCGTCACGTCGGGTGGCTTCCGGCTCGAACGCATCGGGCTCTTGGATGATCGGCTCCCTCGTCGTACTCTTCCGTCACCTCTACGGTGCGGCTGTCCCCGGCGGCGTCACTGAAGGGGTGGTTCAGGCCTGCGTGGCCTCGCGGGACACGTTTTGTGCCGGGTATGCGGCGATCCGCCCCGGGTGTGCGCCTTCGCGCATTGACCCTGCCTGGCTGCCCCCGTATGCTACAAGTTGCGCTGCGGGCCTGCGCACCTCAGACGTAGCAGGTTGCGCTCGCATCTGTATGTATGTCCCCTCGGTTTTCGAGGCGCCACCGGACACCTGGTGTTCCGGATCGGCGCTTCCTTGGCTGTCCGGCCTTCTGCAGAGCGAAGCGAAAAAGGCTCTCGGCGTGAGCAGTACCTACGACTTCAATGTCCGTACCGGAGCCCTTTCCCACATGACGAGCAGCACCGAGACCACCGCCACCACCCCGCAGGTAGCGGTCAACGACATCGGTAACGAGGAAGCCTTCCTCGCCGCGATCGACGAGACGATCAAGTACTTCAACGACGGCGACATCGTCGACGGCGTCATCGTGAAGGTCGACCGGGACGAGGTCCTGCTCGACATCGGTTACAAGACCGAAGGTGTCATCCCGAGCCGCGAGCTCTCGATCAAGCACGACGTCGACCCGAACGAGGTCGTCAAGGTCGGCGACGAGATCGAAGCCCTTGTTCTCCAGAAGGAGGACAAGGAAGGCCGCCTGATCCTCTCGAAGAAGCGCGCCCAGTACGAGCGCGCCTGGGGCACCATCGAGAAGATCAAGGAAGAGGACGGCATCGTCACCGGTACCGTCATCGAGGTCGTCAAGGGTGGACTCATCCTCGACATCGGCCTCCGTGGCTTCCTGCCGGCTTCTCTCGTCGAGATGCGCCGTGTCCGCGACCTCCAGCCCTACGTGGGCAAGGAGCTCGAGGCCAAGATCATCGAGCTGGACAAGAACCGCAACAACGTGGTCCTGTCCCGCCGTGCCTGGCTGGAGCAGACCCAGTCCGAGGTCCGCCAGACGTTCCTCACGACCCTCCAGAAGGGTCAGGTCCGCTCCGGCGTGGTTTCCTCGATCGTCAACTTCGGTGCCTTCGTGGACCTGGGTGGCGTCGACGGTCTGGTCCACGTCTCCGAGCTGTCCTGGAAGCACATCGACCACCCCTCCGAGGTTGTCGAGGTCGGCCAGGAAGTCACCGTCGAGGTCCTCGACGTGGACATGGACCGCGAGCGCGTCTCCCTGTCGCTGAAGGCGACCCAGGAAGACCCGTGGCAGCAGTTCGCCCGCACCCACCAGATCGGCCAGGTCGTGCCCGGAAAGGTCACGAAGCTGGTTCCGTTCGGTGCGTTCGTCCGCGTGGACGAGGGCATCGAGGGTCTGGTGCACATCTCCGAGCTGGCCGAGCGCCACGTGGAGATCCCGGAGCAGGTCGTCCAGGTCAACGACGAGATCTTCGTCAAGGTCATCGACATCGACCTCGAGCGCCGTCGCATCAGCCTCTCGCTGAAGCAGGCCAACGAGGCCTTCGGTGCCGACCCGGCCACGGTCGACTTCGACCCGACGCTGTACGGCATGGCCGCGTCGTACGACGACCAGGGCAACTACATCTACCCCGAGGGCTTCGACCCCGAGACCAACGACTGGCTCGAGGGCTTCGAGGCTCAGCGCGAGGTGTGGGAGACCCAGTACGCCGAGGCGCAGCAGCGCTTCGAGCAGCACCAGGCGCAGGTCATCAAGTCCCGCGAGGCCGACGCCCAGGCGGCGGCCGAGGGCGTCGACACGGCGGGTGCGGCTCCGGCCGCGGCCGGTGGTGGCGGCGGCGGTTCGTACTCCTCCGAGGGTGCGGACACCTCCGGTGCGCTGGCGTCCGACGAGGCGCTCGCCGCGCTGCGTGAGAAGCTGGCCGGCGGCCAGAGCTGAGCGCTGCCGCTGAGGCTTAGCCGTTAGCTGAGGGGCCGTACCTTTCGAGGTGCGGCCCCTCAGTCGTGTGCGTGGACGGTCGTCATGCGGCTGCCGGTGCGTTGTGGCTGGTCGCGCAGTTCCCCGCGCCCCTGGCGGGGTTTCCCTCGACTTTGTAGAAACGTGCGGGATACATCAGTAACTGCTGTGCCGTAACTGGGTGTTGGGACGCTTCCTCGGTCATTCATGATCGGAAAGGGGAGCCGGACCATGGCAAGCAACCAGAGCCGACGTGCTTTTCTGCGGAACGTGGGTCTCACCGGTGGCGCGGGCACGATGTTCGCCACCATGGGGGCCCTCGGACTCGCCCCCACCGCGCAGGCCGCCCAGCGGGAACAGCCCTTCCGCGCCCTGAGCGCGAGCGACTTCCACCTCACCGGACGCGGCGCGGCGAAGGTCGTGATCGTCGGCGGTGGCATCGCCGGACTGACCACGGCGTACGAACTGGGCAAGGCCGGCTACGACTGTACGATCCTGGAGGCCAGGGACCGTACCGGCGGCCGCAACTTCACCGTCCGGGGCGGGGACACGACGACCGACCTGTACGGCAACCGGCAGACCGCCCGTTTCGCCGACGGGCACTACATGAACTGCGGCCCCGCGCGGATCCCGCAGTGGATGGTCACCCTCGACTACTGCCGTGAACTCGGCGTCCCCATCCAGGTGTTCACCAACGTCAACGCGGACGCGTACATCTACAACGAGTCCACCGGCATGACCAAGCCCGAGCGCTACCGCACCGCCAAGGCCGATGTCTACGGCTATGTCTCGGAGTTGCTCGCCAAGGCCACCGACAAGGGCGCCCTGGACAAGGAGTTGACCGCCACCGACCAGGAGAGGCTCGTCGAGTTCCTCAAGGGCTGGGGAGAGCTCGGGGACAAACTGACCTACGAAGGCGGTGACTTCCGCGGGTACTCGACCGTCCCGGCCGCCGCGGGCACTCCTGGTGTGCTGCTCGGGGACGTGCCCACTGCCTCCGAAGTCCTCGCCAGCGGTGTCGGCCGCTACTTCTCCTTCGAATTCGGCTTCGACCAGGCCATGTTGATGTTCCAGCCGGTCGGCGGCATGGACCAGATACCCAAGGCCCTCACCCGGGCGATCGGCGCACACCGCATCCGTACCGGAGCGGCCGTCTCGAAAATCACCGACAAGGGGAGTGGCGTTTCCGTCACTTACACCCAGGGCGGCCGTACGAAGGTGATCGAGGCCGACTACTGCGTCGGCGCCCTGCCGCCCAACATCCTCGCCAAGATCCCGCACAACCTCGGCACCGGCGTCCAGACCGCGCTGGAGGCGATCACCCCGTCGTCCGCCGCGAAGATCGGCCTGGAGTACAAGTCCCGTTGGTGGGAACTGGATCACCGGATCTACGGCGGCATCACCGAGACCGACCAGGACGTCACCCACATCTGGCACCCTTCTTACGGCTTCCACGGTGAGCGGGGCGTCCTGATCGGGTACTACAACTACGACGACGACGCGGACTCCTACGCGAAGCTCACCCCCAAGGGGCGGGAAGAGCGGGCGGTGGCCGTGGGCGTGAAGATCTACGGCGAGAAGTACCGCAGCGAGCTGGCCTCGTCCTTCTCCCACCACTGGCGTCAGACGCCCCACCTGGAGGCCGCGTGGCACGACACCCCCGGTGGCCCCGACGACGCCCGCTACAAGCCGCTCAACGACCCCACCGGACGCGTCTACTTCGCCGGCGACTGGCTCAGCTACACCGACGCCTGGCAGCACGGCGCGTTCTCCTCCGCCCGCAAGGCCGTGACCGCACTCCACGCGCGCGTGCTGTCCTCGTGACGTGGACGCCCTCCTGGTGACACAGGGGAGCGGTGCATGAAAAGCCCGTAAGAGGTGCCTGATCAGGGGCATGGGCGGGAATGCCCATGCCCTGGAGGGCGTTGTGCAGTACGAACACGAGGAGGAGCGGTCACTGTGCTTGATCCGCAGGGTTTGTACGCATGGGAGCCGAAGGGCCTGGCAGTCGTCGACATGGCGCTCGCACAGGAGTCGGCCGGTCTTGTCATGCTCTACCACTTCGACGGATACATCGACGCGGGCGAGACCGGCGACCAGATCGTCGAACGTCTGCTCGATACGTTGCCCCACCAGCTCGTGGCCAGCTTCGACCACGACCGGCTCGTCGACTACCGCGCCCGCCGCCCGCTGCTCACCTTCAAGCGGGACCGCTGGACCGACTACGAAGAGCCCACCCTGGACGTACGACTGGTCCAGGACGCCACCGGAGCCCCCTTCCTGCTCCTTTCCGGCCCCGAGCCGGACGTGGAGTGGGAGCGCTTCGCCGCGGCCGTCCAGCAGATCGTGGAGCGGCTCGGCGTCCGGCTGTCCGTGAACTTCCACGGCATCCCCATGGGCGTCCCGCACACCCGGCCCGTCGGCGTCACGCCGCACGGCAACCGCAACGACCTCGTCCCGGGGCACCGCAGCCCGTTCGACGAGGCGCAGGTCCCCGGCAGCGCCGAGGCGCTCGTCGAGTATCGCCTCATGGAGGCCGGTCACGACGTCCTGGGCGTCGCCGCGCACGTCCCGCACTACATCGCCCGCTCGCCCTACCCGGACGCGGCCCTGACCGTCCTGGAGGCCATCACGGCGGGCACCGGACTGGTGCTCCCGGGCATCGCGCACTCCCTGCGCACCGAGGCCCACCGCACCCAGACCGAGATCGACCGCCAGATCCAGGAGGGCGACGAGGAGCTCGTGGCGCTCGTCCAGGGCCTGGAGCACCAGTACGACGCCGCCGCGGGCGCCGAGAGCCGCGGCAACATGCTCGCCGAGCCCGTCGAGATCCCCTCGGCGGACGAGATCGGGCAGGAGTTCGAGCGCTTCCTGGCGGAGCGCGAGGGCGACAACTAGGGCGTGCCAGGGCCTCTCCGCCGGACGGGTCCTGAGCGGTTGCCGCCGGTCACCGCGTGCCCTGTCAGTGACAGGCCGTAGGCTTCGGTCCATGCTGAAGGTCGGCCTCACCGGGGGCATCGGTGCCGGTAAGAGTGAAGTGTCGCGGCTGCTCGTGGGGCACGGCGCCGTGTTGATCGACGCCGACCGCATCGCGCGCGAGGTCGTCGCGCCCGGAACTCCCGGGCTCGCGGCGGTCGTCGAGGCCTTCGGGGAGGACGTGCTCGGCGAGGACGGCGCCCTGGACCGGCCGAAGCTGGGCTCCATCGTCTTCGCCGACCCCGAGAAGCTGGCCGTTCTCAACGAGATCGTGCACCCCCTGGTCGGCAGGCGGTCCCGCGAGCTGGAAACGGCGGCGGCGGACGACTCCGTAGTGATCCACGACGTCCCCCTCCTCGCCGAGAACGCCCTCACCGCGCTGTACGACCTGGTGATCGTCGTCGACGCGAGCCCCGAGACCCAGCTCGACCGGCTGGTCAGGCTGCGCGGGATGACCGAGGACGACGCACGCGCGCGTATGGCCGCCCAGGCGACGCGCGAGAAGCGGCTCGCCATCGCGGACATCGTCATCGACAACGACGTACCGCTGGAGGCGCTGGAGCGGCGCGTACGGGACGTATGGGCCGAACTCGTGCGCAGGGCGCACGCGCCCCAGCAGCCCCCTCAGGAATAGCGGCCCTTTCCGCGGGCGTTGAAACGTCCGAGTGAGGGAAGGACTTTGCCGTGCCCGAGAACAGCGGAACGACCGGACGTACTCCGGAGACGCATGTCATCGACTTCCGCGCCGCCGAGCAACTGCTCGAAGCGCGGGACCCGCGGGGCGCGGTGAAGCTGCTCGACCGCGTCATCGACGCGCACCCGGAGAACACCGCCGCGCGCCTGCTGCGCGCGCGTGCCTTCTTCGCGGCCGCGCAACTGCGCCCCGCCGAACTGGAGTTCACCATCGTCCTGGAGCGCGAGCCGGACAACGCCTTCGCGCACTTCGCGCTCGCCCGCACCTACGAGCGACAGGGCCGCGCCGACCAGGCCAAACGCCACTTCCGGCTGGCCGCCGCGCTCGATCCGAAACCGCAGTACCTGAAGGCGGCCCGGTTCGAGGAGTAGGCGCACGCCTGTAGGGCGCGCTCGCGCACGTCAGGGGTGGCGGTGCTCCGGTGGCCGGTACGGCGGGACGTCCGGGCCCGGCTGGTAGTGCGGGCCCTGGCGCATGTGTCTGAGGATCATGGTCATGTCGATCGTGACGATCAGCCACAGCACCGCGCAGGCCGCCGCCCACCCGGGGCGGCCGGCGAGCGCGAACGCGACCGTGCCGAAGATCGTCCAGACCAGCCCCCAGACGCTCAGCCAGAACCGCGTCCGCAGCGGACTGCGCGCGGTCGTCGGCTCACTGCCTGTACGCATCGGAATCACTACTCCTCCTTGCAACGTACTCTTCGGCTCGGACGTTCTCCACAGGGCTTCACAAGGCTCCACAGGGCTCCACAGGGAGGGGAAGCGCATCGTGCTGCCGGACGCCGACGAACTGCCCGAGGTCCTGCTCGACCTCGCCGTACCCCATGAGGACATCAACGAACTGGTGCGACTGCGCCGGGTGTTGACGCGGGACCCCGACGCGACGCGGCTCCTGGAGGAGTGCGTCGGCGAGCTGATCAAGGACATCGGGGAGCACGGCCACTGGACCCGGCTCACCGAGCTGCTCCTGGCCCGGCTGCCCGAGGCCCCGCCCGAGATCGGCGGCTACTTCCCTGTGTACGTGTTCGTCGCCGCGCTGCCCGCCACGCGCGCGTACCACCGCGAACGCGGCATCCCCGCCGACGTCTCCCGGCGCACCCTCGCCGACCTGGGACGCAACATCGCGGTGCACCACAGGCGGTTCGGCGGGCCGGGGCTGCCGTTCCCGCAGTGGCTCGTCCCGCACTTCCGCGGCGAGCTGTACCAGTTGGGACGGCTGCAGTTCGAACGGGCGCGGCTCGGCGAGCGCAGTGCGCAGGCGCTCACGGAGGCCGGGCTGGACGCGGCGCCCGGGGCGCCCTGCCTGAACCTGCACATCCCCGACTACTCCGGGCCGCTCACCCCGGCCGCCTGCGAGCGCTCGCTGGAGCTGGCCCGCGCGTTCTTCGCCCGGCACTTTCCCGAGGAGCGTCACGAGGCCGCGACCTGCCACTCCTGGCTGCTCGACCCGCAGTTGAAGCGGTACCTCCCGGTCGAGTCCAACATCGTCCGCTTCCAGGAACGGTTCCGGGTGATTCGCGAGGACACGGAGCCGGCCGACACCGAGCCGGTGCAGTTCGTGTTCGGGCATCCCGAGCTGGCGGTGGAGAACCTGCCGCGGCGTACGTCCGTGGAGCGGGCCGTCGGGAATCATCTGCGGGCCGGCGGGCACTGGTACATCGGGCACGGGTGGTTTCCGCTCTGATCCCGGCCCGGCTTCGACCCCCGACAGTTGCCTTTCTGGCCAACCGTTGCCTCGCTGAAGGGAATTGACTCGTACGGGTGAACCAGTGCGAGTCGGGAACGGGCGTGCGGACGCGGTCCGTTGGACGGGCATGCGAATCGAAATGCGTGAGGGATACGAGGGGACAGGCCCCGGGGCGATCACCCCGGACGGCTGCGCGGTCGAGCTGTACTCGCGGCTGTCGATCGGTCAGGAGCCGGAGATCATCGCCGCGGCCGTGCCGGCGGGTGCGCGCATCCTGGAGCTGGGCAGCGGGGTGGGGCGGATGACCCACCCCCTCCTGGAGCGCGGGTTCACGGTCACGGCGGTCGACGAATCCGCCGAGATGCTGGAGCGGGTCAAGGGCGCGCGCACGATATGCAGTCCGATCGAGAACCTCGATCTGGGCGAGACCTTCGACGTGGTGATGCTCGCGTCGTTCCTGGTACACGCCGGGGACGCCGAGGTGCGGCGCGGACTGCTGCGGACCTGCGTGCGGCATGTCGCGCCGGGCGGCTGCGTGCTGATCCAGCGGGAGGGCGAGGACTACCACACGAACCTGCCGCGCGAGCGCATCGATCCCAGTGGCTTCACCGTGCGGATGGTGTCGGCGGAGCCGGTCGGGGAGGGGGTCGACTCGGTGCGTGCGGAGTATGTGTTCCCGGACGCGGTCTGGACCCAGACGTTCCTGTCCCGGCCGCTCACGAAGGACCAGTTCGAGGAGGCGCTGGCGGAGGCGGGACTGAGAGTGGACAGCTATCTGACGCCGGACCGGATATGGGTGAGGGCGGTGCCGGTGCCGGTGCCGGTGGCTGCGACTGAGACTGCGACTGCGGAGGACTAGCGGACGCGTGGGCCGGCTGACTCGCGGAGGAAAACCCCTGCGGCGGCGATGAGTTCGAGGGCGAGGGTCGGTCTACCCCTGTGACAGCAACACCGACCGCTTCCCACAGGAGAACCTCATGTCCGAGACCGTCGCTTCCGTAGCCTCCGCCGCTTCCGCCACCTCCCGCACCGTCGTCGCCGAGTCCGCGACCACGCGCGGTCGCCGTGCCCGGATCGCGCTGCGTGCCCTCCAGGTGCTGATCGCCCTGTTCTACGGCGTCGCGAGTGCGCTGCCCAAGCTGATCGCGAACTCGTCGGCCGTGGAGTCCTTCGACAAGATCGGCTGGGGCAGCGGAGCCATGTACACCATCGGGGCGCTCGAACTGGCCGGAGCCGTCGGGCTGTTGGTCCCGCTGCTGCAGTCGGTGGCGGCGACGGCGCTCAGCGCGCTGATGGTGGGCGCGTTCGTCGTGCAGATGACCGTGTTCCACGGAGTGAACGCGGCGACACCGTTGATCCTGATCATTCCGCTCGCCCTGATCGCCTGGGCACGGCGGGGGCAGAACGCGGAGTTGCTGCGGGTGGTACGACGACGGGCGTGATCGGTGCGGTACGGCTGACAGCGACGACCGTGGCTATAGCTGTGGCTATCGCTGCGGCTGAGCGCAGGGTGACCGGTGGCGTCCGGTGGGCCTAGGGCCCGTCCCGGACGTCATCGTTGCGGGTCGCGTCGGGTACTGCGGCGTGCGTCTCGGCGGGTGTCCCGGTCCCGGTGAGCATCGGGAGCGGCGGCGGGGTCGGGGCCGGCGCCGGGGAGGCCGCGCAGGCGTTCCAGGTCTCGGCGGTCGCGCTTGGTGGGGCGGCCGGTACCGCGGTCGCGGATGCCGGCCGGGGCGACGGCCTCGCGGGGTGGGGGCGGTGGGGAGTTGTCCACGTAGCACTGGACGGCGACCGGGGGGCCGACCCGTTTGCGGATGACCTGCTTCACGATGACGACGCGCTCGTGGCCCTCGTGACGGAGGCGCACCTCGTCGCCGACGTGGACGGAGTGGGCGGGCTTCACCCGCTCACCGTTGACACGGACGTGGCCGCCCTTGCAGGCGGCGGCGCCCATGGAACGGGTCTTGACCAGACGGACGGACCAGATCCAGCTGTCGACGCGGACGCTCGCACCGTTGGCGGGACCGGCGGCCTTGGCTGCGGCCACGGCATCGCTGTGCGGCTCAGCCGCAGGGCTCTGGGGCGCGTCGGTGTTCCGGCTCGTCGTGGTCGCGCCGGTTCCGTTGTCGCCGTCGGTCTCGTCCGCACCCTCGGAAGCCATGCCCCGACTTTAGTACCCCGAGGCGGACGGCTCCGGCGGGTTTCGGCCGCCGACCTGAACACGGGGCTCCTTGCTACGCCGGGCCTGCGGGCTGTGGCGCCGGGGTGTGGCCAGGGTTGCGGCTGTGGCGCCGGGGTGTGGCCAGGGTTGCGGCTGTGGCGCCGGCGTGTGGCCAGGGTTGCGGCTCCGGTTCCGACGTGTGGCCAGGGTTGGGGCTCCGGTTCCGGTCCTGGCCCCAGTCCCGGTTCCTTGCCCGGGGTTCGGCCCCGGCGTGTGGCCACGGTTGCGGCTTTGGTTTCGGCCCTGGCTCCAGTCTCGATTCCGGCTCGGGTCCAGTTCCGGCGCGTGGCCACGACTGCGGCTCCGGTTCCGACCCTGGCCCCAGCCTCGGCTCCGGCCCGGGGCTAGTCCTGGCAGTCCTAGTAGTCCTGGCCTGTGACCACGCGGCTGCGGCTGCGGCTGCGGTTCCGGTTCCGGCTCTGGCCTTGGCCCCAGCCTCGGCTCCGGCCCGGGGCTAGTCCTGGCAGTCCTAGTAGTCCTGGCCTGTGACCACGCGGCTGCGGCTCCGGTTCCGGCTCTGGCCTTGGCCTTGGCCCCAGCTTCGGTCCCGGCCCGGGTCCAGCCCGGCCCGTGCCCGGAGTGCGACCTCGTCTCCGACACTGGGCCTTGGTCCCCGGCACTGAGACCCGGCGCCGGCCTCGCTCCGTCCCCGGGCCTGGCCCCCGACCCAGCCTGCGGTCTGCAACGCCCAGCCTGCAGCCCCCAACCCTCAGACCGCAGCCTCCAACCCCCAGCCTGCGGTCTCCAGCCTCCGACCTCCGGTCTCTCCCCACCCGGCACTCGTCTCCCAGGCACAAGTCTCCCGACGAGACCCGAGACCCGAGACCCGAGACCCGAGACCCGAGACCCGAGACCCGAGACCCGAGACCCGAGACCCGAGACCCGAGACCGGAGGCCTGAGACCTGAGACCGGAGGCCTGAGACCTGAGACCGGAGGCCCGAGACCGGAGGCCTGAGGCCTGAGACCGGAGGCCTGAGACCGGAGGCCTGAGACCGGAGGCCTGAGACCGGAGGCCTGAGACCGGAGGCCCGAGACCGAAGGCCCGAGGCCCGAGGCCCGAGACCCGAGACCGGAGGCCTGAGGCCTGAGACCTGAGACCTGAGACCTGAGGCCCGAGGCCCGAGGCCCGAGACCTGAGGCCCGAGACCCGAGGCCGGAGGCCCGCGGCCCGCGGCCGGAGACCCGCGGCCCTGGAACCCCGCCCCCGCCCGGCACCCCCCTGGCCCACCCCGGATGCACCCCCACTCCGTACCGCAGAGGCTGTTTTCCGAGGTCGTAGCGGCCGCAGCCGGAGTAGAGACGAGGGGTCGGGCGTGGAGGACATGGCAGCGAAGGTCGACGCGTTGATGGACGGGCTCCGGGCCGACCTCGTGCGGCTGGCCGCGATTCCCTCCGTGGCGTTTCCCGGGTTTCCGGCCGAGCCGGTGCAGGAAGCGCATGACCTGCTCGTCGAGTTGCTGCGCGGGGCCGGAGTCGGGCACATCGAGCGGATCGAGCTGCCCGACACCGCGCCGGTGATCTTCGCGGAGATTCCGCCGCCGGACCCCGGCGCCCCCACCGTTCTTCTCTACTCGCACTACGACGTCCAGCCGCCCGGGGACGAGGAGTTGTGGCACTCGCCGCCCTTTGAGCCGACCGCCGTGGAGGGCGGGTTGCGGGCTCGCGGTGTCGCGGACGACAAGTCGAACGTGATCGCGCATCTCGGGATGCTGCGGGCGTACGAGGGGCGGCCGCCGGTCGGCGTGAAGATCGTGTTCGAGGGACAGGAGGAGTACGGCAGCCCCTTCGACACCTACCCGCCGACCGACGCCGAGCGCTTCGCCTGCGACGCCATGGTGATCGCCGATCTCGGCAATCTCCGCCCCGGCACCCCGACCCTGACCACCGGACTGCGCGGCGCGGCCGAGGTGGTCGTAGAAGTGCGGACTCTTGAAGAGCCGCGTCACAGTGGGGAGTTCGGCGGTGCGGCGCCCGACGCGTTGCTCGTGCTGCTCAAGGCTCTGGCCACGCTGCACGACGTGCACGGGGATGTGGCCGTGGAGGGGTTGCGGCGGGAGAAGTGGGGCGGGGCGACGTACACGGAGGAGGAGTTCCGTGAGTTGGCGGGCGTGTGCGACGGGGTTCCGCTCATCGGTGGCGGGAGTCTCGGTGAGCGGCTCTGGAGCGGGCCGGCGATCACCGTCGTCGGGCTGGACGCGCCCGGTGTCGATCACGCGGCCTCGGCGGTCGTGCCGTATGCGCGGGCCAAGCTCAACCTTCGTTTTCATCCGCGACAGGATCCCCACGAGGCGCGGGCGCGGCTTGTCGATCACCTCAACTCCCTTACGCCCTTTGGTGTTTCGCTCACCGTCACCCCGGGCGACACCGGCCCTGGTTACGAGGCCGCGACCGGCGGGCCCGCCTACCGTGCCGCCCTCGCCGCGCTGGCGGAAGCCTGGGGCGCCGAGCCGTCGTATGTCGCGACCGGGGGTTCGATCCCGCTGGTCAACGGGCTCGCGCGGGCCGCGCCCGACGCCGAGGTGCTGCTCTTCGGCGCGCAGGACAGCATGTGCAATCTGCACGCGCCCAACGAGCGGGTGCTGTTCTCGGAGCTGCGGAACACGGTCGTCGCGATGTGCGCGTTCGTCGAGCGATACGCGGCCGACTTCCGGGGCCGGAGTCAGGACGGGGCGGCGGGCGTATGACTACCACCGACGACCCGCAGACCACCCAACAGCCGCCGCACAAGCCGAAGTTCACCTTCCCCAGCGCGTTGACCGTCCTGGCGATCGTCACCGTCGCCGTCTGGCTGCTCGCGTTCCTCGTCCCGTCCGGGCAGTACGACCGCAACGCCTCCGGCGCCCCGATCCAGGGCACTTACCACCGCGTCGACTCCGGCCAGAGTTTCGTCGACCGGCTGAACGACCTGTTCCTCGCGCCCGTCAACGGCCTCTACGGCATCCAGGACGAGAAGACCGGCCAGGTCGGCCCGGATCTGGCCGGTGAACTGTACGGCAGCGCGGGCGTGTTCCTGTTCGTGCTCGCCATCGGGGCGTTCATCACCGTGGTGTTCGCGACCGGCGCCCTCGACCGGGGCATCGGCCGGCTCGCCCACCGGCTGCGCGACCGCGGCGCGTTGCTCATCGCCGGGATCATGGTCGTCTTCTCCGTGCTCGGCACGGTCGAGGGCTTCGCCGAGGAGACCCTCGGTTTCTACGGCCTGATCGTGCCGTTGATGCTGGCACTCGGCTACGACCGGATGGTCGCCGTCGGCACGATCATCCTCGGCGCCGGGATCGGCGTGCTCTGCTCGACCGTGAACCCCTTCGCGACCGGCGTCGCCTCCTCCGCCGCGGACATCTCGCTCGGCGACGGCATCGTGCTGAGGTTCGTGATGTGGGTGGTGCTGACGGCGGTGACGGTGGCGTACGTCATCCGGTACGCGCGCCGCGTGCGGCGGAACCCCGAGCGGTCGATCACCGGGTTCCTGCCCGGCGACCGGGACCAGGACGCCGCCTCGGAGGCCGAGGAACCCGAACTGACCGGGCTGCACAAGGCGGTTCTGGTCACCATGGGCCTGGTCTTCGCCTTCATGATCTTCTCGGTGGTGCCGTGGGCGAGCGCCCTCACCGGCGACGCGGACGCCAAGCCGTACGGCTTCGAACTCGGCTGGTCCTTCCCGCAGTTGGCGGCGCTCTTCCTGTGCGCGGCCGTGCTGATCGGGCTGGTGGCGCGGATGGGGGAGCAGAAGCTCAGCTCGATGATCATCCAGGGCGCCGCCGACTTCATCTCGCCGGCGCTGGTGATCGTGCTGGCGCGCGGGGTCACCGTCATCATGAACAACTCGAAGATCACGGACACGGTCCTGCACTCCATCGAGGGCATCGTGAAGGGCACCTCCTCCGGCGTCTTCGCGATCATCGTCTTCGTCGTGAACCTGCCGCTGGCCTTCCTGATCCCGTCCACCTCCGGCCACGCGACCCTCGCCATGCCGATCCTCGCCCCGCTCGCCGACTTCGCCGGGGTCTCCCGCGCGGTCGTCGTCACCGCCTGGCAGGCCGCCAGCGGCTGGATGAACCTCTGGGTGCCGACGACCGCCGTCACCATCGGCGGGGTGGCGCTGGCGAAGGTCGGCTACGACAAGTACCTAAGGTTTGTATGGCCGTTGCTGGCGCTGCTGTTCCTGATGATCTGCGGGTTCGTGGCGTTCGGCGCGATCCTCACCTGAGCCGATGAGGACATGAATACGGTGGCCGCATGAACCTGTCCGACCTCGACCACCGGATCACCGGCTGCCGGGCCTGCCCCCGCCTGGTCGCCTGGCGCGAGGAGGTCGCCCGCACCAAACGCGCCGCCTTCGCCGACTGGACGTACTGGGGCCGCCCGGTACCCGGCTTCGGCCCCGCCGACGCGCCGCTCCTGATCATCGGCCTGGCCCCGGCCGCGCACGGCGCCAACCGGACCGGCCGCATGTTCACCGGCGACCGCTCCGGTGACGTCCTGTACGAGGCCCTCCACGACGTCGGCCTAGCCTCGCAGCCGACCGCCGTGAGCGCCGACGACGGCCTGGAACTGTACGGCGTGCGCATCACCTCGCCGGTGCGCTGCGCCCCGCCCGCCAACAAGCCCACCCCCGAGGAGCGCGACACCTGCCGTCCCTGGCTCGTCGACGAACTCACCCTGCTGCGGCCGACGTTGAAGGCCGCGGTTGTCCTCGGCGCCTTCGGCTGGCAGGCGGCGCTGCCCGCGTTCGCGGCGGCGGGCTGGCAAGTCCCGCGCCCACGGCCCGCGTTCGGGCACGGCGCCCGGGTCTCCCTCGACGGCCTCGACCTCTTCGGCTGCTTCCACGTCAGCCAGCGCAACACCTTCACCGGCAGACTCACCCCCGCGATGCTGCGGGACGTCCTGCGCACGGCGGCCGGGGCGGCGGGGCTGCCGACCACGCCGTAGCGAGGCCGGGGACACCGGAGCCGTAGCGAGGTTAGGGTCGCGGGATGGGCCTGTATCCGGAGATCGAACCGTACGACCACGGCATGCTCGATGTCGGCGACGGCAACCACATCTACTGGGAGACCTGCGGAAACCCGCACGGCAAGCCCGCCGTCGTGCTGCACGGCGGCCCGGGGTCGGGCTGTTCCCCGCGCCCCCGGCGGTACTTCGACCCCGCCGCCTACCGGATCGTGCTGCTCGACCAGCGCGGGTGCGGACGGTCCAGGCCGCACGCGAGCGCGTACGACACCGACATGAGCGTGAACACGACGGCCCACCTCATCGCCGATCTGGAGCTGCTGCGGCGGGAGTTGGGGATCGAACGGTGGCTGGTGTGGGGCGCGTCGTGGGGGTCGGTGCTCGGGCTGCGGTATGCGCAGACGCATCCGAGTGTGGTGTCGGAGCTGGTGCTGACGTGCGTCGCCACCGGGTCGAATCCCGAAGTGGCCTTGCTGACCAGGGGACTTGGGAAGCTCTTCCCGGAGGCCTTCGAGGCGTTCGTCTCCGAACTCCCCGCCGCCGAACGGGAAGGGAACCTCGCCGCCGCCTACAACCGGCTCATCGAGTCGCCCGACCGGGCGGTGCGGGAGCGGGCCGCACGCGCCTGGACCGACTGGGAGACGGCGATCGTCCCGGCCCCGCCGCGCTCCGAACCCCGGTACGAGGACCCGGAGTTCAGGATGTGCTTCGCCCGGACCGTCACGCACTACTTCGGCAACGACCACTTCCTGGGGGAGGGAAACGAGGAGGGCGTCGTGCTGCGGGACGCGCCCCTCCTCAAGGACATTCCCGGCACCCTCGTCCAGGGCAGCCTCGATCTCGGCAACCTCCTCGGTGTCGCCTGGCGGCTCCAACACGCCTGGCCCGGGAGTGAGTTGGTGGTCGTGGAGGAGGCCGGGCACAACACGGGCGCGCCCGGTGTCGCGGAGGCACTGGTCGCGGCTACGGACAAGTACGCCCGCCGCTAGCCCAGTTGGTCAGCCGACGCGCGCCGCCGCCACCGGTCGGGCCGTCACGTCGTAAGTCCCGCTGCTCTTCGAGGAGTTGACGCTCCACCGGTAGCGCGAGAACTCGCCCGTGGTGTCGGAGGCGTAGAACATCATGTGGCCGATGCCGACGCCCTGGAGGTTCTCGCCGGGGACGTTGCTGACCATGCGGGTGTCGGGGTATGTGGGGTAGTTGGTCAGGGCGTGGACGCCGTGCGGGTCGGAGGTGCAGTCGACGATCTCGACGGCGTACTGCGTCTCGCCGGTGAAGTCGGCGGTGCCGCTGAAGACGCCCTTGACCTCGCGGACCATGACGATGTGGCCGGTGTTGTCGGGGTCGCTGCCCTGGTAGTCGACGGCGATGATGTCGCCCGGCTGGAGCTCGGCGACCTTGCGGACGCGCTGGAAGCGGGGGCCGGCGGTGCCGTTCAGGAAGGCGGCGCAGTAGTCGGCGGCCTCCGGGACCTTCTCCTGGAAGTACTGGAGGAAGTAGGCGTCGCTCGCCCAGCCGTAGGTGTGCCTGAGGACGCCGGTGACGAAGGACGCGCAGCGGGCGCGGGCCACCCAGCTCGCCGGGTCGTCGGGCGTGCCCCAGGTGAGGGTGGCGCCCGGGTCCGTCCGGTAGACGTTGTTCAGGCGGGCCGTACGGCCGCTGACCAGGGCGATCTCGTCGGCGGTCAGGGCGCGGGCGTAGGTCCGTACGTCGTCGATCGCGCCCTTGAAGCGGTTGACGGGCGCGCCGTCGAAGCGGGCCCGGCCGATGGAGAAGCCGGAGGTCGCGGCCCAGGACAGGGTGGTCGCGGCGCTGCCCTGCGCCTGCCCGTCGACGTACAGCCGGATCTGTGTGCCGTCCCAGACGCCGGTCAGATGGGTCCAGATGCCGGGACCGGCCGGTGATGCGGCGACGGCGGACACCTTGGCCGTCTGGTCCTCGCTGCGGACCTTGAAGGCCCAGGTGGAGACGGTGTTGTCGTACTGGAGGAGGAAGCGGCTGGTCGTCGCGCCGTCCTGGCTCACCGCCGTGTACATGGTCGCCGGGTCGGCGTCGCTCGCCAGGCGCACCCACGCCGAGACGGTGAAGGGGGCGGTCGTGTCCAGGACGGAGTCCGTGGCCGCGTACGCGCCGGACGTCCCGTCGAGGCTCAGCTCGCCGCCCGCGCGCAGCGCCGTCCAGGTCGCGCCGGAGCCGAGCGTCACGGGGTGCTCGCGGCCGGAACGGTCGGTACCCGAACCGTCCAGCGGCCAGTGCCCCGCCAGCCCGTCCACCAGATACCCGGCCGCCAACAGCCGCTGATATCCCACCAGTTGCTCGGCCTGCGCCAGATGCGGAGCGCCGACCGGCGTGAACGGGGTGTCCAGCGCCACGTCCGCCACGGCCACCCCCGCGCCGGTCATCGTCCCGACCCCCACGAAGGCGGCGGCTCCGCCCAACAGGCCACGTCTGCTGACCATGTCCACTCCCCTTGCCTACGGCTGCGCGTCGTCCCCGAACAGATGCCGGACCGTGGAACGGTAGTTGGTCCGCACATGGGCCAGCGCGTGCGCGCGGGCGCGGTCCGGGTCGCCGGATGCGATCGCCTCGTACAACTCGCGGTGTTCCACAAGGAGTTGGGGCCACTCCTCGTTCCGTCGGGTCATCCAGCGCAGGCGGCCCGCGACCGGCTCCAGGGCAGCGGTCAGCAGCGTGTTGCCCGCTATCGCGACGATGCTGTCGTGCAGGCGGCTGTTGATGTCCGTGATCAGCTCGGCGTCGCCCGCCTCGGTCGCGGCGGCCGCACGGTCGAGGAGTTCCTCCACCTCGGCCAGTTCCTCCGGTGTCGCGCGGGACGCGGCGAGCCCGGCCGCGTAGACCTCCAGGGCCTCGCGCAGTTCGAAGAGTTCCTGCACGTCGTTCGGGGTGAGACGGCGTACGACCGTGCGGCGCGGGGTCTCGAAGTGCACGAACCCCTCGGCGACCAGCGCGCGGATCGCCTCGCGGACCGGCACCCGGGAGACGCCGAAGCGTTCGGCGAGCTCGCGCTCGACCAGCCGGTCACCGGGGCGGAGGCGACCGGCGATGACGTCCTGCCGCAGGGTGGCCAGGACGCGCTCGCGCACCGCTCCGAGGGGTTCGATCTTCGCTGACGTGGAGCTCATGGGGTTATCTTCGCCGACTCCGGGGGTGTTTTACGGAGCGTTAACAACGGAGACATCGGTCGGAACGGTTGACGGGAGGACTATGACGGCAGTTTGGTATACCAAACGACACCGGAAGCCGTCCTGCACCTCCCTCCCATCGCTCCCGTCCCCTCGCCCTGGAGGCCCCGTGTCCCTCGCCGACCGTGCCGAAGCCACCGGCACGCCAACGTTCGTCCCCGACCCCCGGCTCACCAACGAAGACCTCGCCCCCGCCGACAAGCGGAACTGGAAGGTCTTCGACCTCTTCGCCATGTGGATGTCCGACGTCCATAACCTCGGCAACTACACGTTCGCCGCAGGCCTGTTGGTCCTCGGCATGAACGTCTGGCAGGTCTTCACCTCCCTGCTCGTCGGCTTCGTGCTCATCTACGTAGGCATGAACTGGATGGGCAGGATCGGGCAGGCGCACGGCGTCCCGTTCCCGGTCGTCAGCCGCATCAGCTTCGGCGTCTGGGGCGCCAACATCCCCGCCCTCATCCGGGCCGTGATCGCCATCATGTGGTACGGCATCCAGACCTACCTCGCCTCCGTCGCCGTCAACGTGATGCTGCTGGCGGCCTGGCCGGGCCTGGAGTCCTGGACTCACCACTCCTTCCTGGGACTTGACGCGCTCGGCTGGGTCTCCTTCGTGTCCCTCTGGCTGATCCAGGCGGTGATCATCAGTCAGGGCATGGAATCCGTACGGAAGTTCCAGGACTTCTGCGGTCCCGCGATCTGGCTGGTGATGATCGCGCTGGCCATCTGGGTGCTGGCGAAGGCCGGTTGGTCGATCTCCCTCACCTCGACCCCGCACCCGGTCTCGTTCGGCGAGCAGTGGCGGCAGTGGTTCGGCGCGATCGGGCTGATCCTCGCGACGTACGGCACGCTGATGCTCAACTTCTGCGACTTCTCGCGCTTCGCGCCGGACTACAAGACCGTCCGCCGCGGCAACTTCTGGGGCCTGCCCATCAACTCCACGGCGTTCGTGGTCGTTTCGGTGATCGTCACGGCCGGTTCGCTGGAGGTCTGGGGCCAAGCCATCACGGATCCGGCGGAGTTGGTCGCCAAGGTCGGCAACACCTGGGTGATGGTGCTCGGCGCGTTCACGTTCGCCGTCGCCACCATGGGCGTCAACATCGTCGCCAACTTCGTCTCACCGGCGTACGACCTGGCCAACGTCTGGCCGCAGAAGATCACCTTCAAGATCGGCGGCATGATCAGCACGGTGGCCGCGCTGGTCGTGACCCCGTGGAACCTGTTCTCCAACCCCACGGTCGTCAACTACTTCCTCGGCGGCCTCGGTGCCTTCCTGGGCCCGCTGTTCGGCGTGATCATGGTCGACTACTACTGGGTGAAGCGCGGCCGGGTCGATGTGCAGGCGTTGTTCGACGCGACCCCCGGCTCCCGCTACTACTACCGGGGCGGCGTGAACCCCAAGGCACTCGCGGCGTTCCTGCCCGCGGCGGCGGTCGCGGGCGTACTCGCACTGGTGAAGACGTTCAGCGACGTGGCTCCGTACTCGTGGTTCATCGGTACGGCGCTGGGCGCGGGCCTGTACGTACTGATCTGCCGCACCGACCGGGCCGCCGCCGAACCCGCTCCCGAGCCGCTGGAGGTCTGACCCGCGTGCGCATCGTCGTCACCAACTGCAACACCACGCAGGAGATGACCGAGGAGATCGTACGAGGTGCCCGGGCCGCCGCAGGCCCGGGCACCACCGTGACCGGGCTCACCCCGGAGTGGGGCCCCGAGTCCGCGGAGGGCTGGCTGGACAGCTACCTCTCGGCGGCGGCCGTCATGGACCTCCTCCGGACGTACGAGGGCCCCGCCTACGACGCCGTCGTCATGGCCGGCTTCGGGGAGCACGGGCGGGAGGGCGTGCGGGAGTTGGTGGACGTACCGGTCGTCGACATCACCGAGGCGGCCGCCCATCTGGCCTGTCTGCTGGGCCGGCGCTACGGCGTCGTCACCACGCTGGAACGGTCCTGCGGCCAGATCGAGGACAGCCTGGAGCTGGCGGGGGTGGGCCGGAACTGCGCGGCGGTGGTGGGGACGGGGCTGAGCGTCCTCGACCTCGGCGGCGACGAGGCCCGAACGGAGGCGGCGTTCCTCGCGGCGGCGGAGCGGGTGTGTGCGGCGGGGGCGGAGGTGTTGGTGCTGGGGTGTGCCGGGATGACGGGGTTGCAGCGGGTGGTGGGGGAGAAGCTGGGGTTGCCCGTCGTGGACGGGGTGGGGGCGGGGGTGAAGCTGGCGGAGTCGCTGGTGGGGTTGGGGCTGAGGACGAGCAGAGCGGGGAGTTTTGCCAGGCCGGTGGTTAAGCGGAGGGGGTGGGGGCGGGGGGCCTGACGGGGGTGGGGCGGCGGTTTGAGTTCGGCGTGCGGGTGGGTGGGGGCGGCGGTCTTGAGGGGGGGGTGCCGGTTTGAGTTCGGCGTGCGGGTGGGTGGGGGTTGCTCGCGCAGTTCCCCGCGCCCCTTCAGGGCGCCTCAGTTGGCCCGGGCTTCAAGGGGGGCAAGCTCTAAAGAGGCGCGAGGCAGCGGCTTTTAAGGGGCGCGGGGAACTGCGCGACCAGCCACGACGGCGCAGCACCCGCAAAACGACAGATCCCGGCACCCCCTACCGCGCCGCATTCCCCGCCGCACCACACCCCCGCTACGCCGCACCCTCGTCGTACCGCACCGCCCCCGCACCCCACCCCCCGTCGGGGTGATCTTCCCCCGCCCCGCCAAGTCACGCACCGGGCCAACCCCGAGCGCCCTGCAAACTCCGGGAAGGACAAGCCGCCGCTCAGTCACCCGCGCGGCAAGAACGGAGCCACCTTGCCCACCCCGGTACGCCGAGCCCTCCTCGCCACCCTCCTCGCAGGCCTCTGCTGCGCCGGGGCGGCACGCGACGTACCGGAACCCTTCTGGACCGCCCCCGACTCCCGGGCCGCACAGCAGGCAGCCGCCTGGCGCGAGGCCGACCGCACAGCCGACGCCACGCTGATGGACCGCATCGCCGCCAGACCCGAGGCCGAGTGGCTCAACGGACCCGACCCCGGCCCGGTCGTCCGCGCCCGCACCACCGCCGCCGCCCAGGCAGCCCGCACCGCCGTACTCGTGGCGTACTACATCCCGAACCGGGACTGCGGCCAGTACTCCCTCGGCGGCGCCCCCACTGCGGCGGCCTACCGCACCTGGATCGACGAGTTCGCCGCCGCCCTCGGCGACCGGGGCGCCTACGTGATCGTCGAACCGGACGCGGTCGCCCAGGTGGTCGCCGGTTGCACCCGCGTCACGGCGAGCGAACGCTACGCACTGCTCGCCTACGCCGTCGACCACCTCAAACGGCGACCGAACACCCACGTCTACCTCGACGCGGGCAACTCCAGCTGGATCCCCGAGGCCTGGCGACTGGTCGCCGCGCTCAAGGCGTCCGGCGTCGACCGTGCCGACGGCGTGGCCCTGAACGTCTCCAACTACCAGACGAACAAGGCGAGTTCGACGTACGGCGACCAACTCTCCAACGACCTCGCCGGCAAGCACTACGTCATCGACACCAGCCGCAACGGCAACGGCCCCTACACCGGCACCGACGCGTGGTGCAATCCACCCGGCCGTGCCCTCGGCACCCCGCCGACGACCCGCACGGACAACCCCCTCCTCGACGCCTACCTGTGGGTCAAACGCCCCGGCGAGTCCGACGGCACCTGCCGAGGCGGCCCGGCGGCAGGCCAGTGGTGGCCGTCGAACGCCCTCGAACTGGCCCGCAACGCCCGCCCCTGACCCACGACTTGTGCCTCACGACTTACGAGTCACGGCTCACGGCTTACGCCTCACGGCTTGGGCTCCCACACGTACCGCACATCCGGCTCCCGCTCCTCGTTGCCGCTGCCGTCCGTGAACTCGACGGCGACGAAGCCGTGCCGCTCGTAGAACCGGTGCGCGGGCTTGTTCACCTGGAACGTCCACAGCTCCAGGCCCCCCGGACTCCGCTCCTTCGCGAGCCCGACGAACCGGTCCCCGAGCCCGCGTCCCCGCCAGTCCGGTTCGAGATACAGCTGCGACACCTCATCCCCGTTGATCACCATCAGCCCCACGATCCCACCGCCGTCCCCCGCGTCGGCCACCCAGATCTCCCGCAACGGCACGACGACGTCCCGGAAGTAGTCCCGCACGTCGTCGGCGGACCGCGGACTGACAACGGTCGGCAGCGCGGCGGCGAACGAACGCAGCCACACATCGGCGGCGGGCCGCGCATCGGGCGCGGCCGCCCGCCGCAGCGTGACGACGGCCTCGGGGTCGGGGTTCACGACTGAGACACCTCTTCCTCTGCCAGCGCTTCTTCCGGTACGACAGCGGTCGCCGTGATCTCCACCAGCTGCCCGGTGTACCCGAGGCAGGCCACGCCGATGAGCGTGGACGAATGCGGCCCCGCACTGAGCCCGGACGCCTCGACCACCTCCCACACGGCAGACAACACCGAGGGCTCGCTGCTCACGACGTACACGTCCGTCGCGACGACGTGCCCCAAGTCGCTCCCGACCGCCCGCAGTTGCTCCGCGAGATTCACCACCACCTGCTCGGCCTGCCGCACCGCGTCCCCCACACCGACCACCTTGCCGTCGACGTCGAGCGGAACCGCCCCGGCGAGAAAGGCGAGCTTCGTACCGGCCTCGACGACGGTGGCGTGGGAGTAGGTGGGCGGCGGGAAGAGCGTGGGGACGGTGACGCGTTCGAGCACGGGGTCTCCCAGAAATCGGTCGATCGGTCACCGGCGGCCGGTAGTTGGCGGTCGGCGGTCGGCACAGTGCGGGCGTCAGCCGATCACATGGACGGGGCGCCCGCATCCGAATTTCCCCCGGCCAGTCTGCGTTCGCACTCCTGCGCAAGGAACGGGTACGCCTCGGCGATGGCCGCGTAGACCCGCCGCCGGAGCGACTCCTCGGCCGCGATCCGTCCGGCACCCCCGTGCAGCCCGCTCAACAACTCGTCGTAGCGGGCAAGTTGGCATAGCAGATAGTCGACCTTCCACCGATCGGGCGAAGCGGCGCCATCCGGCACCGGCCCCCGCCGTTCGCGATGCTCGACCGCCAGCGCCGTCAGCTTCTGCGGAGCCAGTCGCGGCACGTCGATCGGTTCCGCCGCGATCCGCGCCAGCACCTCCCGCCGCCTGCGCCGGGCAGCGATCCGCGCCGCGGCCGACCTCCGCGCGGCAGCCGCCGAAACGGCCCGGAACTCGCCACTCCGCTCGGCGGCCTCGACCCGCTTGACGCAGTACAGCCGGATGCGCGGCGCCGCCCGGGAATGGGAACTGACCCGCAACAGATCGGGTTCACCGAGCAGTTGACGCACCATCCCGGCCGTCCATCCCCGCGCGCGCAGCCCGGCGGCCGAGAGATGCGTACGAGTGGCGTGCGCGTCGCCGCCGTCCTCCGCGTCCCGCCCCTGCTTCCGCTCCCGCCCACTCTCATGCGTCTCGTGTGCTGCCATCGACCGCTCCCCGTGGTGACTCTCAGTGACCACTCCAGTGAAGCGCGTGCCACTGACAATCGGCCCGACGGCCTCACGCGGCGAGCGTGACCTCAGACTCCGGAAGCGTCAGGAGTGTCAGGGGCGTTCGAAGCATCAGGACCTGTTTGAACCGCCGGGGGGGGGTGCCCCGATTCGCCCCTGTCGCCGCGTCCTCGGGAGTGCGCGGTGCGGGCAGGTCGATGAGGTCGCCGACCTCGGCCACCTCCTGCAAGGTCCGCGCCAAGGACCTCAGCACACCCCGCACCTCCGCGATCGCATCGCGCAGGGCGTCCGCGTGTTCCCACTCCCGCTCCCACGCCACCGGGTCGCGTCCTTCGGGCCGCTGGGACTCGTAGGCGGCGAGGCGGGGATGCCAGGTCGCGAGGAGGGGGCGCAGGACGCGGTTGAGGACCGTGACTGCGAGGACGGCGAAGCTGACGTGACCAGGAGGGACGGGCGGGGCGATCTGGGGCCCGTGGCGATGGAGGATGTCACGGGTGGTGCCGAAGAACGTGTAGAACGACGACAGCGCCTCACGCAGGAAGCCCTCGTCGGCGGCGAGTTCCTCGACCGACACGCGGGTGACGAGCTGCAGGTACAGCTCCCAGGCCGCGCTGCGCTCCGCGTCGGCCGGTTCCCAGGTGCCGGAGATCTCGCCGACGAACGGGATCGTCAGCCTGGCCGTGATCTGTGACGGACCGCCCGGACCCCGCCGCCTGCGCTGCCTGTGTCTCATGATCGCCCTCCCCGGTACCCACAGTAGGGTAAGCCGTCGTGTGGGATGTCTTCCTCAGCTACAGCCGCGGTGACGTGGAGCGGGTCCGACCGCTCGCGCAGGTGCTGCGCGACGGCGGCCTTGAGGTGTTCACCGACGAGACCGGGGTCGCCTCCTTCGCCGGCATCAGCGACACCATCCGACGCGAACTGGCCCGCTCCAAGGCGCTGCTCGCCTACTACTCCACCGGCTACCCCGAACGCGAGGCCTGCCAGTGGGAGTTGACCACGGCCTATCTGGCGGGCCTGGGGGAGGGCGATCCGCGCGGCCGCGTCATGGTCGTCAATCCCGAGCCGACCTCCGACCACATCCACCCCGTCGAACTCCGCGACGCCCGGCACGCCTCGGCCGACGACCCCGCCGCCCTGGTGGCCGACGTACGCGAGCACGTCGCGCGCCTCGACGGCCCGATGGCCATCCGGGAACGTGCCGTACGACGCTGGCTGTTGGGCTCCCCGGAGCCACGCCTCGACTTCCTGGGACGTCTCTCCGAGCTCTGGCAGGTGCACTCCGCCCTGCACGCCCACTCCGCGCCCCTCGTCACCGGCCGTGACGCCCCGCGCGCCGTACAGATCCGCGGCATGGCCGGCATCGGCAAGTCCGCGCTCGCCCAGGAGTACGCGCTCCGCTTCGAGGCGGCCTACCCCGGAGGTGTCTTCTGGGTGAGCGGGCAGGCCTACGACGACTCAGTGCGGGCCCTTTCCGACTCCGCCGCCGCCTCCTTGGGGGCCGACGGGCCGTTCCTGTGGATCGTCGACTCCGTCCCCGCCGACCGGCTCGCCGCCCGCGACATCGCCGCGATGGCGGCGCCCCACCCGCTCGGCCGCACCCTCTTCACCCTGCGCAGCCGCGCCTACGCCGGAATCGGCACCCCCGTAGACCTCGAACCGCTCGACGCCCTCCACGCGCGCGTGCTCGTCGGCGGTGACGAGTCGCTGGCCGAGGCGGTGGAGGGGCATCCGCTCGCCCTCGGACTCCTGGGGCGCGCGATCCGGGCCGGGCATCATCCGCGCGAACTGTACGACCGGCTGCACGCGCGCGGGGGTTCGCTTCTCGACACGCTCGCCGGGGCGGACGTGACCGGCGCCCTCGTACGGGACGTGGACACGGCGGAGGCCGCCGACGTCCTGCGTTGTGCCGCCGTACTGCACCCGTTGCCGCTGACGGTGGAGGACGCGGAACGAGTGCTCGCCGCCGTCGACCGGGTACCCAGGGCCGTCGCCGCCCGGCGGGCCGGGGACGGAGTCGGCGAACTGCGGGTGCGCAGCCTGCTGGCACCGGTGGCCGACGGCGGCTGGCGGCTCCACCCGGTCACCCTGCACGCCTGGCACCACCACGACCCGGCGCCCGCCCGCACCGAGTCCCTGCGGCACGCGGCCCTGCGCACTCTGTGCGGCCGCCGCGACCCGGTTACGCTGACCTTCCCCGGCAGCCGGAGGGAGGCACCCATGGCAGCACCCAGTGAGTCGGAGCGGATGGCCGCCTTCGACATCCAGGTCGAACTGGTCACCCGCATCGGGGTGCAGGAACTGGCACCGGGCACGGGCAGCCTGCGCGAGGCGCTGACCTCCCTGAAGTCCCTGATCGACTTCACGCGCGGCACGCTGCACACGTACAGCATCGGCCTCGAACGCGGCTCCGGCGCACCGACCGTCCAGAGCCTCGCCTACACCCTCATCAACGACACCATCCGCCCCTTCACCAGCACCTGGCACCCCCGCCTCGCCGCCTACGAGGCCCGCTGCCCGGCGGACACGGCCCCCCTCGACCACGAGGCCGCCTGGCCCCAGGCCGAGCCCATGCGCACCGAACTGACCGCCCTGCGCGAGCCGTTGCTGCGGATCGCGGAGGCGCTGGGGGATATCTCGGGAGCGGACTTCGGGATGGCGGCGGCGGGCTGAGCGGCCGCGCGGCGACGCGGGGTGCCGACCTGAAGCGTCGCGTTTTAACGCGTGGCGCCGAGCGCGCACTCTACGTACGCTCCCGCCAATCCCCGCCCCCAACAGACCAGTTGGAGCCCCAGCCGTGCCCGCACCCACACCCGCCGACGACGCGGACTTCCTCGACACCACCGCCGACCGCCTCGCCACCCTCCCCGCAGTCCAGGCCGTAGCCCTCGGTGGCTCCCGTGCCCAAGGCACTCACCGCCCCGACAGCGACTGGGACTTGGCGGTCTACTACCGCGGCCCCTTCGGCCCCGCCGACCTCCGCGCACTCGGGTGGGAAGGCGAGGTCTCCGAGGTCGGCGGATGGGGCGGCGGGGTCTTCAACGGGGGTGCCTGGCTGGCCATCGACGGGCGGCGCGTCGACGTGCACTATCGCGATCTCGACGTGGTGGAACGGGAGTTGGGGGAGGCGCAGGAGGGGCGTTTCCGGGTGGAGCCGCTGCTGTTCCATCTCGCCGGGATTCCCAGCTACTTGGTGGTCGCCGAGCTGGCGGTCAACCGTGTCCTGCGCGGTGAACTGCCGCGCCCGGACGGCTATCCCGCGAAGCTGCGGCTCGCCGCCGCCGAGCGTTGGTACGGCACCGCCGACGCCACCCTCGCGTACGCGCGGGCCAACCACGTCCCGAAGGGGCGGCTCACCGAGGTCGCCGGTGCGATCGCCGTGGCCGCCGCGCAGGCCGGGCACGGGGTGCTGGCGGCAAAGGGGGAGTGGGTGACGAACGAGAAGCGGTTGCTGGAGCGGGCCGGGCTGCGGGCGGTCGACGGCGTCGTGGCCGGGCTGCGCCCCGAACCGGATGTGCTTGATCGCGCGGTTTCCGACGCGGGGGCGCTGTTCGCGGCGGCGCGTTCATAAAGAAGCCGTGGGACATGAAGAAGCCGTGGGACATGAAGTAGACGTGGGAGCGCCCTTCTCGGCGTTGCGTTCATAAAGAAAGCGGCTCTACGGCCAACCTTCACACCGCCGAAATGCGCACGGCCCGTTCCGCGCCAGGCCGCGAACTACCGTGGACACCGCGGCTACCACCCCAGCCGCCCGCACCGGCTTCAGCACCCGCTCCAGCTACCGCCCCGGCCACCGTCGCCCGAAGGCACACCCCGCCCTCGTCAAGACAGGAGCCCTGTGTCCCGTCGTACCGCCGCGTTCTCGCTTCCGCCCTGGCTCGCCCACACGCTCCGTGCCCAGCGCGGGCCGGTTCCCTGGAGCGCGGTCACGCGCGGGGCGCTGGCCGCCGGGCCGTTGCTGATGGTCGCCGTGATCGTCGACCGCACGTCCCTCGGGGTGCTGGCCGCGCTCGGGGCGATGCTCGCCGGGATCAACGACCGGCCCGGCAGTCGGCGGGCCTCGGTCAAGCGGCTGGGCGGGCCCGCGCTCGCGGGTGCGGCGGGGCTGCTGATCGGGACGTACGCCGGGGCCCATGTGGGGGCTGTCGTGCTCACACTTCTCTTCACCGGGATCGGGCTGGTCGCCGGTGGGTTCAGTGCCATCGGGCCCGTCGCCTCCGGTGCCGGTACGCAACTGCTCGTCGCCTCCGCCATCGGCGCCGGGATGCCCCTGCCCGAACCGGGGTGGGAGCGCGCCCTCGCTTTTCTCGCCGGGGCCGCCTGGCTGGTCCTGCTGCGGCTGGCGCTGCCCACGCCCGGGGCCATCGCCGGTGACTACCGGTTCGACGGCGAGCGGGCCGCCGTAGCCGCCGTGTACGACGCGATCGCCGGGCTGCTCGACGCCAGCGGTGGGGCGGAGGCGACGGGGCGGCGCGCCGCGCTGACCGCCGCGCTCGATCACGCGCAGGACGCGCTCGCCGGGCCGCGGCTGCGGCGGTACGCCAGTTCGTCGGCCGAGCGGCGGCTGCACGGGCAGTATGCCGCCGCGCTGCCGCTCGCCGAGGCCGCGACCGCGATCGCCTGGGCCGGGGAGGCGGTGTCCGCCCGGGCGGGGGAGGGGCCGCGCCGGCTCGCCGCCGCCGTGCGGGACAACGCGCCCACCGGGCCACTGCCCGCGCCCAACCGTTCCGCGCCCGCGCTGCGCGCCCTCGACGACGCCCTGCTGCACGCCGCCGACGCCTTCGACCAGGCGGAGGGGAGCGCATCGAGTCTGCACACGCGTCGGCTTACGCCAACTGATGTGCTCCGTAAGGCTTTTGGGGCCGGGGGACGGGAGTACGGAATCCGAGTCGCCCTCTGTTTCGGGGCCAGCGTCGCCGTCGCGCAGGCGCTGCACCAGGCCCGCTGGTACGGGCAGCACGAGCACTGGTACTGGCTGCCCGCCACCGCCGTCTTCCTCGTCAAGCCCGACCTCGGGCCGCTCGCCTCGCGGGCGCTGAGCCGGGCGGCGGGGACCGTGCTGGGGGCGCTGGTGTTCGCCGGGTTCGCCGCCGTGCTGCCCCGGCCCGAGGGACTGATCGCGCTCGTGGCGCTCAGCGGTGCGCTGATTCCCGTCGCCACCCGGCACTTCGCCGCGCAGACCGCTGTCGTCACCGTCCTCGTGCTGTCCCTGGTGATGGTGGGCGGGGAACCGCAGGCCTCCGCGAGCCGGATCGGGGAGACGCTGCTGGCCTGCGCGATCGTGCTGATCGTCGGACATCTGCCGATGCCGGGGGAGCGCGGCGGGGGCGTACGCGCCCGGCTCGGGGCCGCGGGCGCCGCCGCGCACGCCTACCTCGTGCACGTCCTGAGCGAGTCCGACGACCGCGCCGAGCGCTGGACGCTGCGCCGCGAGGCCTACCGAACGCTCGCCGAGGCCCGCGGCGCCATCGCCGTCTCGGCCGCCGAACTCCCCGCCCTCGCCCGGCACACGGAGGGCACGGACGAGGTCGCGGCCGTCCTCGAACGGCTCGTCGACACGACCACTGCCTGCGCCGTCCATCTCGATGACGCGGGACGCCTGACGTCCCGCCACATCCAGCAACTCACCGAGCTGCTGGAGGAGTTCGAGCGGGGGCGGGGGCGGGTCGGGCTGCGTGCGATCCAACTGACCATCGCGGTCTAGGTACTTGGACCGGCCCGGTCAGTCCATCCGCACCCACACCGGCGCGTGGTCCGACCCCGGCGCCTCCCGCCGCTCCGCCGGATCCGGTCCCACCGACGGGAGTTGGGGCGCTCCCGCACCCGGCAGTCCCGTCCCCGCCGCCGTCACCCGGTGGACCAGGTGGTGGCTGGCCAGGATGTGGTCGATCAACTCGCGGCGCCCGGAGTTGATCCGGGAGTAGCGCTGGTCGGCGGGGATCAGCGGAGCCACGTCCCACAGGCGGACCGCGTCGCCCTGGTCGGCGCGGTCGTAGCCCGGCGTACCGATCTCCGAACCCGGCGGGCCGAGCAGGATCTGGGTGGTCGCGGCCTGCACCTCGTCGTTCATGTCGCCGAGCACCGCCACGTCCCGGGTACGGCCCTCACCGGCGAGGAGTTGGTCGGCCAGCGCGCGCAGGGTCGCCGCCTCGGCGGCCCGGCGGTAGAGGGCGTAGGCGCCGTAGCGGGCCCGTTCGCCCTCGTCGTGCGGGAAGAAACGGTCACCCGGGTACGTCAGCAGCTTCGACTTCAGGTGGGCCACCGCCACCGTCAGCGGACCGGTCGGCGTCTCGACCTCCACCGCCAGGAAGCCGCGGCCCGCGCCCGGTTCCTCGGCGCCCGAGTCGTCGGACTGCACCGGGCGCAGGTGGGCCGGGAACGTGTTCGTGTCGGCGACGACCCGCGGCTGCGTACGGCTGAGGAAGCCGACCCGGATGCCCCGGACGTCCGGGTGCGCGGAGGTGGCGGTGTGCCACTCGCCGTCCAGCATCCCGGCCAGGTCGTCGAGCGCGGCCGGGTCGCCGACCTCCTGGACGCCGAGCAGGACCGGGTCCAGTTCCGTAATCACGGCGGCGAGGGAGGCGAGCTTGGTCTCGTAGGTGGCCTTGTCCTTCGGGCCGGACGGGCCGCCGGGACGGAACAGGTTCTCCAGATTCCAGGTGCCGAGGAGCATGCGGGCCCCTTCCAGAAGCCTTGGTCGTGAAGCTCGGACGTGCGTCAGAAGCCTTGGTCGTGAGGCAAGCGTGCTGGTCCGGGGCGGCTCGCGACAGCGCCACGCCGGGATGCGCGGTTCGGCTCACGCGGGGCGAGGACGGCGTCGTACGTTGGGAGTGTGAGCGACTCTCCTGCCGACCTCCTCATCACCGGCTGCACCGTCCTTGTCCATGACGATCACGAGCGCATCCGCTTCGAACAGGACGCCGCGATCGTCGTACGGGACGGGCGCGTCGAGTCGGTGACCAGCGCGGCGGACGTGGTCGGACTCGCCGCCGTCGAACGCATCGACGCGCGCGGGCAGATCGCCCTCCCGGGGCTGGTCAACTGCCATACCCACGCGCCGATGGTCGCCCTGCGCGGGCTCGCCGAGGACCTGCCCACGGAGGAGTGGTTCAACGACGTCGTATGGCCCGTCGAGTCCAACCTCACTGAAAAGGATGTGGAGTTGGGGGCCCGGCTCGCCTGCGCCGAGATGATCCGCGCCGGGGTCACCTGCTTCGCCGACCACTACTTCTCCATGGATACGGTGGCCGAGGTCGTCGCCGAGTGTGGGATCCGCGCCGATCTCGGCGAGGCCTACTTCTCCTCCCAGGGTCCCCAAGGCCGGGAGAAATCCCTGGAGTTCGCGCTACGGCACCGGGGCACCGCCGACGGCCGCATCACCACCGCCCTCGCCCCGCACGCCCCCTACACGGTGACCGACGCCGACCTCGCCGCCACCGCCGAACTCGCCCTGGAACACGGCCTCCCCGTCCACATCCACGCCGCCGAGAACCGCGACCAGACCGACACCAGCCTCGCCCGCCACGGCCTCACCCCCATCGAAGTCCTCGACCGCGCGGGCCTGTTGGCCACCGACCTGCTCATCGCCCACGGCACCGGCATCACCGACCGCGACCTTCCCGTCCTGGAGCGCGCGAGCGGCCGTACGGCGGTCGCCACCGCGCCCCGGGGATACCTCAAGTTCGCCTGGCCGGACACCACTCCGATCCGTGCCCTGCGCGCCCTCGGCATCCCGGTCGGACTCGCCACGGACGGCGCCGCCTCCAACAACTCCCTCGACGTGTGGGAGTCGATGGCCCTCACGTCGCTGGTGCAGAAGTCCGCCGAAGGTGATCCGCGCTGGCTGACATTCCGTCAAGCCCTGCACCACGCCACGCTCCAGAGCGCCCGGGCGGTCGGCCTGGGTGACTCGATCGGGTCGATCGCGCCGGGGAGGCGGGCCGACATCATCCTCGTCGACCTCACCGGGCCGCACACCCAGCCCGTCCACGATCTCGCCGCCACCCTTGTGCACAGCGCCCGTTCCGCCGACGTCCGGACCACGATCGTCGACGGCCGGGTGCTCATGCGCGACCGCGAGCTGCTCACGCTCGATGTACCCGCTGTCGTACGGGAGTTGGAGGACCGTCTGCCCGCCCTCGTCGACCGGAGTCATGGCCGGCGGATCCAGGAATACGACACCTGAGCCGCGCCTCTAGGCTGTTCCCATGGATCTCGCGGACGGCCTTCTCGACCACCCGTACGACGTGTACCGGCGCCTGCGCGACAGCGCCCCCGTGCACCGCATCGCAGGCCCCGACGGCACCCCCGCCTGGCTCGTCACCCGGTACGACGACGTGCGGGAGGCGCTGGCCGATCTGCGGCTCTCGCTGGACAAGAGGCATGCCACGGGCGGGACTTACAAGGGGTTCTCGCTGCCACCCGCGCTCGACGCGAACCTCCTCAACATGGATCCGCCGGACCACACCCGCATCCGGCGCCTGGTCGGCCGCGCGTTCACCCCGCGCCGAACGGAGCAGCTCCGTACGCCGATCCGGCGCACCGCCGACCAACTCCTCGACGCGCTGGGGGAGTCGGGTGACACCGACCTCATCGCCTCCTACGCCGCACCGCTCCCGATCACCGTCATCTGCGACCTGCTCGGCGTGCCCGACCGGCACCGCCGGGACTTCCGGGTGTGGACCGACACCCTCGTCGCACCCGCCCCCGGGACACCGCCCGAGGCCGGCAAGCACGCGGTCGTCGCGATGCTCGGCTTCTTCACCCAACTCC
Source organism: Streptomyces sp. N50 (assembly GCF_033335955.1). Classification (GTDB taxonomy): domain Bacteria; phylum Actinomycetota; class Actinomycetes; order Streptomycetales; family Streptomycetaceae; genus Streptomyces. Next base: position 1,967,693 of record NZ_CP137549.1, on the reverse strand, counting down.
TCGCCGACAAAAGGGAAGAGCCCGGTGATGATCTCCTTTCCGACCTGATCGCCGTGCGCGACGAAGGGGACCGGCTCAGCGAGGACGAGCTGATGTCCCTCGCCTTCCTCATCCTCTTCGCCGGGTACGAGAACACCGTCCAGCTCATCGGCAACGCCGTGCTCGCCCTGCTGCGACACCCCGAACAGCTGGCCGCGTTGCGCGCGGACCCCGGCCAACTCCCCGCCGCCGTAGAGGAGTTCCTGCGGTACGAAGGGCCCGCGCTGCTCGCCATCCGGCGTTTCCCGGTCGAGGACGTCACCATCGGCGGGGTCACCGTCCCCGCCGGCGAGACGGTCTGGGTGTCCGCGTCCGCCGCGAACCGGGACCCGGAGCGCTTCCCCGAGCCCGACCGGCTCGACCTCTCCCGTGACACCTCCGGGCATCTCGCGCTCGGGCACGGCATCCACTACTGCCTGGGTGCGCCGCTCGCCCGTGCCGAGACGGAGATCGCGCTGGCCGCGCTGCTGGAGCGGTTCCCGCGGCTGGAGTTGGGGGTGGGGGAGAGCGAGGTGCGGTGGCGGCCGTCGCTGCGCGCCCGGGGACTGCTCGCGCTTCCGGTGACGTACGCGACGAAGTCCCTCTGAAGTTTTTTTGGAGCTTTTCCCGGGACAGCGATGAGTTCCCGTCCTCCCCCCGGTCCACCCCTCAACGGACCGTTGTCACAGGAGGGCCCCCATGTCGCTTCCGGAGATCGTCTCGCGTGCGCAGTGGCGCGCGGCGCGCGAGGAACTGCTGGTCAAGGAGAAGGCGGCCACGCGCGCGCGGGACGCGCTCAACGCCGAGCGGCGCGGGCTGCCCATGGTGGAGGTCGACAAGGAGTACCTCTTCGAGGGCGGCGACGGGAAGGCCACCCTGCTCGACCTCTTCGAGGGGCGCGGTCAACTCGTCGTCTACCACTTCATGTTCGCGCCCGAGTGGGACGCGGGCTGCCGCAGCTGCTCGGCGTTCCTCGACCAGATCGGGCACCTGGCCCATCTGAAGGCGCGCGGTACGACGTTCGCCGCCGTGTCGAGGGCGCCGTACACGAAGATCCTGCCGTTCAAGGCGCGGATGGGGTGGACGCTGCCCTGGTACTCGTCCTTCGGCGGGGACTTCAACTGGGACTTCGAGGTCACGTTCGTCGGGGACGGGGAACCCGTCGAGCGGCCCGGTGTCAGCTGCTTCCTGCGGGACCGCGACCGGGTGTTCCACACCTACTCGGCCTATGAGCGCGGGCTCGACGGGCTCGGCTCGACCACCACCTTCCTGGATCTGACCGCGCTGGGGCGGCAGGAGGAGTGGGAGGAGCCGAAGGGGCGCGCGTCGGCGCTCGGGGCGCCCGCCGGCAGCGCGCGCGTGCTTTATCACGACGAGTACGAGGACTGATACGGAAAGTGCCGGGAAAGTACGCGACCGGGTGTCGACTATGTCTCAGTACCGTCACTTCGCGAGCCGTTCACCGTACTGTCGGCGTTTAACTCAGTGAGGCTTCACGACGGTCTCCTCCACGAGACGTCATGAGGCGCTCCGAGTTCAGCACGACAGGGAGGTACAAGGTGAACGGGCGAACGGTGCTTGAGAGCTTTCCCGCCGGCGGGCCGCGTGGCTCGTGGCCGGCGGAGGAGTTCGCGCAGGCGCGCCGTCTGGAGGGCCTGCAGGCTGAGGTCGTCATGGACATCGCGACCGACGCGTTCCTGGTCATCGTGCGCAGCGGCGACGTCGTGGACGTCGCCGCCTGAGAGGTCAGCCCGCCTTCGGGGCGGGCACCTTCGCCGTGAACTGGTCCGCCTGGAGCGCGTACAGCTCCGCGTACACCCCGCCGCTCGCGAGCAGTTCGTCGGGCGTCCCGGACTCCACCAGCCGCCCCTGATCCAGGACATGGACCAGATCCGCGTGGCGCACGGACGCCAGCCGGTGCGTGATCAGCACGACCGTCTGCCCGGTGCCGGCCAGCGCGCGGATCTTCTCGAAGACCTCCAGCTCGGCCCGGGCGTCGAGGGCCGCCGTCGGTTCGTCCACGATCAGGATGCGGCCCCTGCGGTAGGCGGCCCGGGCGATCCCGAGCCGCTGCCACTGACCGCCGGACAGCTCGTGCCCGCCGCTGAAGTTGCGGGCCAGCAGGGTGTCCAGACCGCGCGGCAGATCCGCGACCACGTCCTGCGCGCCGGCCTCGGCGACGGCCTCGGTCAGCCGCTCATCGGTGAGCGGCGCGGCTGACCGGCCGACGGCCACGTTGACGCGGGCGGTGAACGGCCAGCGCTTGAAGTTCTGCGCCACCATCGCGATCCGGTCGGCCAGTTGCTGCCGGTCCGCGTCCGCCGCGTCGACGCCGTCCCACAGGATCCGGCCCCGGTCCGGCCGGTACAGCCCGGCCAGCAGCTTCACCAGGGTCGTCTTGCCGGAGCCGTTCTCGCCGACCAGCGCGATGATCCGGCCGAGCGGGAGGGTGAGGGAGACATCGTCGAGCGCGGGGTGGGTGGCCTCGCCCGGGTAGCTGAACGTGACGTTCTCGAAGCGGATCTCCCGCGGCTCCTCGGGCAGCGCCGCCCCGCCGACCGGGATCGCCCACCCGGTCGCCTCCTCGTACAGCTTCTGCAGATCGCCGACGAACAGGGCCTCCTCGTGCAGCTGGTTCACCGCCAGGACGAGGGTGTCGAGGCTCGCGGAACCGGTGCGGATCGCGATCACCGCCGTACCCGCCACGGAGAGCGCCATTGCCCCGGACAGCAGGAGCCCGCCCAGCGTCGCGTACGTCGCCGCCGTCGCGAGGCCCGTCCAGGTGGCCGCGATCAGCCCCGTGCGGGCCGTGAGCCGGGCCAACCGGGCCTGTTCCGCCTCCGCGCTCTCCGACATCTCGTGGAAGTGGTGCAGCAGGAACGGCCCGACGCCGTGCACCCGGATCTCCGGGGCCGCCTCCGGCTCGGTGAGCAGCGAACCGATGAGACGGCCGGCCCGGACGTGCTGCACCCAGGTGTGGAACGACTCGTAGTGCCGCCGCGCGTTCGTCAGCGCGCCCCACGCGCTCGGCAGCGTCATCGTCGCCAGCAGCGGGAGCAGCGCCGGGTGCAGCACGGTCAGCACGCCCGCCGCCGCGATCAGCGAGATCAGCGCGTTCATGACGTTCGTCGCGTACGAGATCATGCGGCGGGCCGACATGGCGCCGTACTGCGCGGTGTCCAGCAGCTTGTGGAACGCGTGGTCCTCGATCGCGGCCAGCTCCACGGCCGCCGCCCGCTCCAGATACAGCTCGGTGGCGACCCGCTCCACCTTCGGTTCAAGGCGCCCGGTCGCGTACGTCGACGCGGCCCGCAGCAGCGCGCCCACCAGCATCACCGCGGCCATCGTGACCAGCGCGGGCGCGGCACCGCGCAGCCGGTCCGCGATGGCACCGCCGGTGATCAGCCGCCCCAGCACACTGTTGACCGCGAGCAGACTCACCGCCTGCGTGGCGCCCCGGCACGCCTCGGCCGCCAGCACGACCCGCGCGGCCCGCGGATCCGCCTGCCAGGCCAGCCGGAAACTCGACCGCAGCATCGCCGGCAACCGCGTCACCATCGACCGGAAGCTCAGCTCCAGAAACGCGTCGTTGTGCTGACTCCACCCCGTGTCGTACCGCAAAGGCCCACCGAACAGCAGCCGCTCCGACGCGGACGGCTCCCCGGCCCCCGAGTCACCCTTCCTCCCCACCGCCGACCTCCCCCGATCGTGGACGAACGGCCACTATCGCGGGGTGGGGCGGGTGCGGGGGAGAGCGCGGGAAGCTGAGGCGGCAGCGCGCGGGCGTACGCGGGGAGAAAGGAGAGACGGGCAGCCGATGTGCGGCGCAGCCGCACGAGCCCAGGGGCGCGGGGCTGTATCGACTAGCGGCTCCGCCGCGGGGCGCGCCCAGCCCCCACCGAACCGTCAGCCAAAATCCGCTCAACCCGCGGAGCGCTACGCGCTGATGGGCCGCGACCAAGAAGGCGTAGTCCCCGTAACCCGACAAACCGCCAGGTACAACGGAATCGGCGGCGTATACGGCAGCTTCCCGTCCGGCCTGTGGATGAGACCGGGCGCCCGAGCCGAGTCCGGCACCAGCGCCCCCGTGGTGTACCGCGCCGGCGCGGGCCAGTCCAGGGCGTAGTCGGAGTCGGACGGGACGATCCACCACCAGTGCGCCTCGTCGGCGTAGACACAGCCGACGCGCGGCAGCCGGGGCAGCACCAGCGGCCCGAACCGCGCGGGCACCGCCACCGCGTCACAGCCGAGCGGCGCGGTCATGCCCTCGGGGACGGCCAGCCGACGGGGCGTACCGGCCGGCCCGTGCAGTGCGCGCCCCAGCCGGACCAGCGTGTCGAGACTGAGCACCTGGCCGGGACCGGACACGCCGCTCACACCCATTCGACTCCCGTCCCGAAATCCCCGAACCCACTGGATTCCCCGATGTCCACGGAGTCCGGGAGGTCGCCGGCGTCCTGGTGTCCCCGGCCCCTGAAGAGACCCGTGGTCTCCTGACCGAGGCCCCCGAAGTGGCCCGCGCCCTCCCGGCCCCGCGTACCGGAGTCGGACCCACGAGCAGGACCACCTCCGGTTTGGTGCTCCCGGCCCCCGAAGCCGCCGAGGTCCAGACCTCCGAAGTCGCCGGCACCCCCATGCCCGCTGCCGGAGGCACCCCCATGCCCCCGCCCCGGAAATACGCCCAGATCCTCGAATGCCCCGAAGTGTGCCGTCGCCTCGTCCTCGTCGCCCGAACCGCCCGACGGACCCGGCTTGGGTCGTGCGCCCCAACCCAGGTCGTTGAGCGGTACGGAACTGTCGTGGACGGGGGCCGGGTGGTGGCCGTGCGCCGGGTCCGCCTGCCGTGGCAGGTCGGCCCAGACCAGCAGGCCGGGTCCGTGTTCCTGGGCGCCCCAGGCCCGGCAGAGCCCGTCGATGAGAAGCAGTCCCCTCCCGTGCTCCTCATCGGGCCGCTGCGGGGAAGGGCGCGGCTCACCGGGAGCGCAGCCCTCGTCACGGACGGCTATCCGTACCAGGTCGTCGCCATCGTGCAGCTCGCAGACTATGTGGCTGCTCGCGGTGTGCACGATCGCGTTGGTGACCAGCTCGGAGACGACCAGAACCGCCGTGTCGCAGGTGTCCTCGCACACGGACCAGCCGGACAGCCGGGCCCGCGTCAGGCGTCTCGCCTGGGCCGGGGAACCCGGATGTGCGGCCAGCTCGAACCGGAACCGGCGCTCGGCAGCGGCCCCACCAGGGACGGCTCCCGCGGCGGCACCGAGACCGAGGCGGCCTGCGGCGGCGTCTGTTCCTAAGGGCGCGGACGGAATCACGCTTGCCACTATCGCCCCGCCGTGAACACTTGGCAAGTGTCACTATGAAAAATGCAGAGTGCCGTATGACGCTCTGCACGGTCGTGGCACACTGCTCGCAACAGAAAGTCGCGCGGCGCCAGTTGGGATCTCCGGAGGTCTGTCCCGATCTTCGAATGAGTCTTCGAATGGCGCCGCAGGGCTGTCAGGATTCGGTTCGCCAGGATCGGTCCGTCGGGCCGCGAGAACCCTTTCGCCGGGCTGTACGGACGTATGCGCTGTCCGTACTCAACCCATTACCCGGCACTTCTCGCTCAGCAGTCGGCACTCAGGTCATTACCCGGTACTCATTCGTGACTCATTCGTGGAGGTGGAGCGTGAGCGAGCCGCGGTCCGCACCGACGGTCGGCCAGGTCGTCCTCGGCCGGCGCCTGCTGGACCTGCGGGAACGCGCGGGGCTCAAGCGCGAGGAGGCCGCCCGCGTCCTCCGTGTCGCCCCCGCCACGGTCCGCCGCATGGAGATGGCGGAGGTCTCCCTCAAGATCCCCTACCTCCAGCTCCTCCTGAAGTCCTACGGCGTCTCCGACGAGGAGGCCGAGGCCTTCGTCCAGCTCGCGGAGGAGGCCAACCGGCCCGGCTGGTGGCAGCGCTTCCACGACATCCTGCCCGGCTGGTTCTCGATGCACGTCAGCCTGGAGGGCGCGGCCGCGCTCATCAGGGCGTACGAACCGCACTTCGTGCCCGGGCTGCTGCAGACCGAGGACTACGCCCGCGGAGTGCTGAAGTCCGGTGCCATCGGCCAGACCGAGCCCGACGACATCGAGCGCCACGTCGATCTGCGGATGCAGCGCCAGGACCTGCTCACCCGTCCCGACGCGCCGCGCTTCTGGGTCGTCATGGACGAGACCGCCCTGCGCCGCCCGGTCGGCGGCCCGGAGGTGATGCGGGCCCAGATCGACAAACTGCTCGACGCCACGAAGCTGCCCAACGTGACCCTGCAGGTCGCCCCGTTCTCCTCGGGGCCGCACCCGGGCACGTACGGGCCCTTCGTGCTGTTCCGATTTGCCATGTCAGAACTGCCGGACATGGTCTACAGCGAGTACCTGACCGGCGCCGTCTATCTGGACGCGCGCGAAGAGGTGGCGACCCATCTCGAGGTCATGGACCGCATGGCGGCGCAGGCCGCTACGGCACATCGCACGAAGGAGATCCTCAAGGATCTCCGCAAGGAGCTGTGAATGGATCGCATCAAGCCGCGTATGAGCGTCTACAACGGTATGCCCGCGCGGGACTTGGGAAGCGAAGGCTGGCACAAGCCGTGGAGCGGCGGCAACGGCGGCAACTGCCTGGAGGCGATGAAGCTCGCCGACGGCCGGATCGCCGTCCGTCAGTCCACCGACCCGGACGGGCCGGCCCTGATCTACACGACCGACGAGATGACGGCGTTCATCGAGGGGGCGAAAGCGGGCGAGGCGGACTTCTTGCTGTCCTGAGCCGACGAGCTTGTGCTGAATGCTTTTTCCTTACCGAACCTCCTTATTTTGGTACCGACTTGATCACATGTTGCTTTAAGAGCTTATGGAGCACGCCATGACCGTGCGGCCCACCGGCGAGACCAACAGGATCGACACCAGCAGGCCCCACCCCGCCCGCATGTACGACTGGTATCTCGGCGGCAAGGACAACTACCCCGTCGACGCCGAGATGGGCCGCCAGATGCTCGCCCTCGACCCGAGGGTGCCGGTCATGGCACGTGTCAACCGCGCGTTCACGCACCGGGCCACCCGCTGGCTCACCGAGCACGGCGTACGGCAGTTCCTGGACATCGGCACGGGCATCCCGACCGAGCCGAACCTGCACCAGGTCGCACAGGCCGTCGCGCCCGGGGCACGTGTCGTCTACTGCGACAACGACCCGGCCGTGCTGGCCCATTCGGCGGCCCTGCTGCGCGGCACACCCGAGGGCGCCACCGCGTATGCGCAGGCCGATGTGCGCGATCCCGACGCCGTCATCGAGGCCGCGCGAGCGGTCCTCGACCTCACCCGGCCCGTCGCCCTGTCCCTCGTCGCACTGCTGCACTTCGTCCCCGACGAGGACGGCGCGCACGAGCTGGTCGACGGCCTGCTGTCCCAACTCCCCAGCGGCAGCTACCTGATGATGACCCACGCCACCGCCGACTTCACCCCGGAGGAGTCGACGGCGGCGGTCGAGAAGCTCACGGCGGCGGGCATCACCCTGACCCTCCGCCCCCGCGCCGGCTTCGCCCGCTTCTTCACCGGCCTCGACCTGGTCGAGCCCGGCGTGACGGTGGTCGACCAGTGGCATCCGGAGCTGGGCGAGCCGGTGCCGGGCCAGAACGACGGCACGATTCCGGGCTACGGCGCGGTGGGGCGCAAGCCCTGACCCCGCCCGGTGCCGGGCTTCAGAACCACGACAGCATGCGGCGCGGGGCGTCCACCAGTCGGCTGACGGCGACCACCGGGAACGGCGGCTGCTCCAGCCGGCCCGGGCCCCGGCCGAGGCTCAGCGCGTAGTAGATCTGCTCGATCGACGGCGGCCCGACGGCGAGATTCCGCCGGACCGCCGACGCCGCCGACGCCTCCCCGGTCCGCACGAGATACGCCGCCGCCATCGTCCCCGTACGGCCCACCCCCGCACCGCAGTGCACGAACACCGGCCCGGCCGCCGACGCGACGACGTCGAGAAACCGCCGTACCTGCACGGGAGTTGGCGTCTGCCCGTCCCGAATGGGCAGTCGTACGACGTCCAAGCCGGCCCTGCCCGGTTCGGCGAGCTGCGCCGCGCTCAGGTCCTCGGCCCGCAGATCCACGACGGTGGTGAAGCCGAGGCGGGCCAACTCCCGGTAGCCGCCGGGGGAGGGAGCGGCGCCTCGCCACAACTTCCCCTCGGTGTCCACGGGTTGGAAGTGCTGGATGCCCTGCACGGTACGGGTCCCGGGAGGTGGCGGGGTCTCCTCGCGTACCCAGTACGACAGCGCGAGGATGCCCAGCGCGCCGGTGGCCCACAGGGCGAGGTAGCCGAGGGCGACGACGAGGAGCAGCCTCATCGCACGTCTGGGCAGGCGGAGTCGGGGCGTGGGCGTGAGGACGGTTGCCATGGGCGGCCCGGGGTGCTCGGGGACGGGGGCGCCTTGGCATCGTACGTCCGCATGGTGTGTTCCGGCGGGCTGTGGCCTGCTGTCCGGCGTCCGCTCTGCGCGTCCGTCCCGTTCAGTCGTCGTCCGCGTCCGTGTCGCCCATGCCCATCACCGTGAGGTGGGCGCGGTCGAGGGCCGCGTCCTCCAGGCAGCCGCGCAGCCGCATCCGGTCGTGTTCGGCGAGCGCGGGCCGTACGACCCCGGCGAACATGCCGTCACCGAGGCTGCCGAGGGTGGCGTGGTTCAGCGGCACGGAGGTGGAGTCCCGGCAGCGTTCCCAGACCTGCTGCGCGGCGAGGGCCTGCCGTTCGGCGGTCATGTCCGCACCCCGCACGTCGACTTGGACCAGCACCGAGGTCGCCTCCGAATCGCTCGCGCTCTGCTCCCGGGTCTGGGTGAGATCGGCGAGGCCGACGACGAGCGCGGCGAGCAGCGCGGCGCCGACGACACCGACGACGGCCGTGCGGGCGACGCGGCCCTTGGAACGTCGGCCCAGCGCGGGCCGGTCCTCCAACTCGCCCACCGACGTGCCCGGTTCGGGGACGGCGAGGACGGCCAGGCGTCCCGCGAGGCGCCGTTCGGCCGGGCGTCCGGTCGCGGCGGCGATCCGCTGCACCACCCAGGCCAGCCCGGACAGCAACACCCCGGTGACCATGAGGACGGGCACGAAGACGTACGTACGGTCGGCGGTGTCCTCCAGCCAGCGGAAGCGGGCGCCGTCGCGCTCGGCGGACGTCTGCCGTAGCCGACCCAGCACGTCCTCCTGACGTGCCGTCAACTCCCTTTGCCTGGCGTCACTTTCCTTCACCCGTTCCTCGATCCGGGTGAGCCGGGCGAGCAGCACGATGCCGAGCAGCATCACTTCGACGACCAGGAGCAGGATTCCGCAGAGGATGGCTCGCTGCCATTGCCAGCGGTAGAGGTAGACGACTAGGTAGGTCCCCGCTCCGGCGGCGGCCAGGCTTCCGAAGACGTAGGCGATGCGTCTCATCGTCCGTCCCCTGTCCGCTCGTTGCCCGTCCGGGCCTCTTCCGGGCGTACGTCACCGGTGGTGCCGTCGACGGCGACGCGTGAACCGGGCGGGAAGCGCCGTACCGCGTCGGTCGTGCCGACCACGGCAGGCAACCCGAACTCCCGTGCCAGCACCGCGAGATGGGACAACGGGCTGCCGGTCTGGGCGACCAGCGCGGTGAGGCGGGGCAGGAGCGGGGCGAGTGCCGGGTCGAGGGTGCGGACGACGAGCACGGGGTCGGTGGGGCGCGGCCCGGTCCCGTCCCAGACCGTCCCTACGGCGCGTCCGCCGGAGACGCCCCGGCCGTCACCGTCAGTGGTGCCCTTGCCGCCGGTGCCCGTGCGTTCGGCGACCACCGTGCCCGCCGCCGACAGTCGGAAGGCGTCCGGCAACGGCGGTGACTCGGCCTGCGGCACGCGTTCGAGAAGGTCACCAGGCAGGGGTTCGCCGTCGAGTACGGCGGCCAACTCCGGCCAGCGCAGCAGCCCTACGCGATCCGCGGCGGCCAGGCCGAGCCTGCGCGCGGCCTCTCGCACGAGGCGTACCTGTAGCTCTTGGACCCAGCGGATGCGGAGGCGGAGGGATTCTCGGGGTGGGAGGGAGGGGGTGCGGCCTGTGGTGAGGGGGAGGGGGCTGGGGGAGTGGTGGTTCGTTGGTGCGGGTGCGGGTGCGGGTGCGGGTGCGGGTGCGGGTGCGGGTGCGGGCGTTGGTGTTGGTGTTGGTGTTGGTGAGAGCGTGGGCGTCGGCTTTGGGGAGGGGCCGTTGCTTCCGAGTGCCGGCGTGGGGGCGGACCCTGGCATCCGGTCGCCGGGGTCGCTCTCCCGGCTTGGTCGGGCGGCCGGTGTCTGTTGCTGGAGAGGGGTGTTCGGTGTCTGCTGCTCGGGAGAGGCGCCCGGGGTTCTCCGCTGGGGAGGGGCGCTCGGGGTTCTCCGCTGGGGAGGGGCGCCCGGGGTTCTCCGCTCGGCCGGCGCGACCGGCCGTTGTTCCAGGCCGGTGTTTCCGGCATCCGGCGCTGAGCCCTGCGGCAAGCGCCCCCGCTCCTGCCCCTGCCCCCGCCCCCGCAAGCTCGGTGCCGTGAGTGCCAGCACGCTCGGCGCGACGGCTGCTGCCTGGTCGTCCGGGATGCCAAGGGCCCGTGTCTCCGCGAGGGCGGTCAGGGCGGCCCCCGCCGCTGTGCGGGACTTGGGCGGCTCGTGCAACAGGGCGCCCGCGAGGGCCTCTTGGGCGTGCAGGGAGACCAAGGCGGCGCGGGTCCAGCGGAGTTGGGCGGCCAGGTCGGGGCCGGTGAGTTCCGCGGGGGCCGGGACCTGGACGAGGCGGCGGTCGACGTCCGCCACGAGGTCAGCGGACAGCCCGGGCAGTGCCGCCGTGAGTCGGCCGACCCGCCAGGCCGCGCCGAGCCGCCGTGCTCCCGGCGCCGGGTTGAGGAGGGCGAGCCCCCGGCGCCTGGGCGGGGCCGCGCCGAGCAGCCGTAGGTCGGCCGCGGCCCAGCCGCCGACCGTCGTGACGACCGGTACCGTACGCAGCAGCCGACGCGGTGCGCTGCCCGCGATGTCCAGCGCGGCGGTCAGCCCGCGGGCCATCGGTGTGACCCACAAGTCCTCTTCCAGCGGCTGGAGTTGGCCCGGCAGCGTCTCCGCGACCGGCCCGGGCCCGAGCAACCGCGCCCCGCGCGAAGGCCGCGCCGCCATGGCGGTGATCGGCCGGCTCTGGAACAACCACAGCCGTCCGCCCCCGACTTGATCCCCGTCCTCGTCGAACCCGAACCCGAACCCGAATCCGAACCCGAACTCGATGTCCTGCGGCCCTCCGAACACCCGCCGTGCCCGGCGCGCGAGCCGGGCCAGTCGCCGTAGTTCGGAGGGCGTGAGCAGCGCGTCGGCAGTCGGTGGCTCGGTGCGCAGCAACCGCCCCCGTCGGCTCAACCAGTAATCGGTACCGGCCTGTTCACCACTGACCAGACTGTCCGGACCGCCGCGCACCGCGCTCACCAGCATCCGGTCGGCACGCCCCTCGACGGGATCGGCGCCGAACATCACCCCGCCGACCCGAGCCGTCAGCATCGGCTGCACCAGCACCGCCATCGGCGCGGTGGACCCGTCGGGCCGGTGCGCCGAATCGAGCACCGTCCGCACGGCCGTACGGAAGGCGGACCACCCGCGCACATCGAGCACGGAGGCGAACTGCCCGGCCAGGGACGACTGTTCGGTGTCCTCCTGGGGTGAGGAGGACCGTACGACGAGGGGCCGCGCCCCGGAATCGGAGAGGTCCCGCCAGGCGCGGCGCAGGGTGGCGGGGTCGTCGCCCGCGCCCTCGGGGATCACGAACCCGGGAAGCACGGGCAGTCCCGCCCGGGCCGCGCGGGCGAGGTTGGCCGCCTTGGAACCGGCGAACAGGGGCTCTATCGCCGTGAGTTGGCCGAGGGGGACGGTGGCGTCCGGGCGGTACGCCCCCTCCGCCTCCCGCGCGTCCTCGCCATGACGTTCGTCGAGCGTCGTCATCAACACCCTCCAGGACCGACCGCCAACAGGGGGGACGCGCGGGGGTGGCCCTGCGCCTGACGACGGAACGAAGGATGGGGGCGCCGCCGCGCCCGACCCCACTCCGGGCCGACCACGACTCGCCTCCTACGCCGATGATCCCACCGCAGTTGGCCCACAGGTCGGCCGGAAGTCACTTTCCCGCCCGCCGCCGAACGATTTCGTGAGCCGGGAGGAGAGCCCGCCCGGCGCCTCGTACCCGCGCAGTACGCCCCGCCTCATCCCCAGGTGTGAGCACGGACGTACGGCTGCTCATCCGGCAGCAGAGATCCCGACTGCTTCCTCCGCCGCCTCACACGGTCATAGGGCGGTCGTACGGCCCGATGGGGGCCGGGAGTTGGGAACTGCCCGTCAGATAACGGTCTACGGCCGCCGCCACCGCCCGCCCCTCCGCGATCGCCCACACGATCAGCGACTGCCCGCGCGCCGCGTCCCCGGCGACGAACACACCGCGCGCACTCGTCGCGAAGTCCGCGTCCCGGGTGATCGTGCCGCGCGGCGCCATCGCCAACCGCAGTTGATCGACGAGGCCGTCCTCGCGGTCGGGCCCGGAGAACCCGAGGGCGAGCAGTACGAGATCGGCGGGCAGGCCGCGTCCGGAATTGTCCAACGGGCGCCGCTGCGCGTCGACTTCGACCAGGTGCAGGGACCGCACGTGCCCGTCCCCGTCGCCCTCGAAGTGGAGCGTCGACGCCGCGAACAGCCGCGCGTCCGCGTGCGCCGCCGGAGCCGTCTCCAGGTCCCGCGCCTCCTCGTGCGCGGCCGAGAGCCGATAGATCTTCGGATACGTCGGCCAGGGCTCCGCGTCCTCGTCGCGCTCGGCGTCCGGCTGGGCGTAGATGTCCAACTGGGTGACGGACGCGGCCCCTTCACGCACCGCGGTGCCCAGGCAGTCGGCCCCCGTGTCGCCGCCGCCCACGATCACGACATGCTTCCCGGCGGCGGACAGGGGAGAGGCCGCCAAGTCGCCCTCGCACACCCGGTTGGCCAGCGGAAGGTACTCCATCGCCTGGTGGACGCCGGTCAACTCCCGCCCCGGCACGTCCAGTTCACGCCATGCCGTCGCTCCCGTGGCGATCACCACCGCGTCGTAGCGCGCCCGCAGTTCGGCCGCCCCGATGTCCCGCCCGACCGTCGTCGACGTACGGAACTTCGTGCCCTCGGCCCGCATCTGCTCCAGCCGCCGTTCCAGATGCCGTTTCTCCATCTTGAACTCGGGGATGCCGTACCGCATCAGGCCGCCGAGCCGGTCGTCCCGCTCGTACACGGCGACCGTGTGCCCCGCGCGCGTCAACTGCTGTGCCGCGGCGAGGCCGGTGGGCCCGGAGCCGATCACCGCGACGGTCCGCCCCGACAGCCGGTCCGGTGGCCGAGGTGGCGCGAAACCGTCGCTCCAGGCGCGGTCGGCGATGGCGACCTCGACGTTCTTGATGGTGACCGCGGGCTGGTTGATGGCGAGCACGCACCCCGCCTCGCACGGCGCCGGGCACAACCGCCCGGTGAATTCCGGGAAGTTGTTGGTGGCGTGCAGCCGGTCGGCCGCCGCGCGCCAGTCGTCCCGGCTGACGAGATCGTTCCACTCGGGGATCAGGTTGCCGAGCGGGCAGGCGTCGTGGCAGAACGGGACGCCGCAGTCCATGCACCGGTCGGCCTGCTTCGTGACGATCGGCAGCAGCGCGCCCGGGACATACACCTCGTCCCAGTCCCGCACCCGCTCCTCGACGGGCCTGCGGGGCCACTCCTCGCGCGGAGTGGTCATAAAACCCTTGGGATCGGCCATGGCCGTCTTCCTCGCGTCCGCGTACGACAGGCCGTGCGTCATCGGGCGGCACTCTTTCAGCCACGATAAGGCCCCGCGGCCGGGCGCGCAGAGTGGGACGAGACGGCTTTCTCGCGCGGTCCCGCGGGCGGCCCGGCGGGTCCTCACCAGCGCGCTCAGGTGATCATGTGGTTTCTCTCAGGTGAGGGCCAGCATGTACACCAGCGCGGCGGCGGCCGAGGCGATCGCGCGGACGTGATTCCACATCGTCCACTCGCGTACGTACGACGGCCAGTACGCGGCGGCCTCCGGCGTCCCCGGGTCCAGCCTCAGCAGCGCCTCGTTGCGGGGCACGTTCGCGACGAGGGTCAGCCCGAACGCGCCGAACAGATACAGCGCGCTGCCCAGCAGCAGCTCCACGGTCCCCTGATCCGGCCACAGCACGAACGTCACCACGGCGATCACCGCGCACACCACCGCGGAACCGGCGAACAGCAGCATGAAGGCCGGCGTCATCGCCGCCGTGTTGATCGCGTTCATCGCGGCGACCCCCTGCGCGGGCGGCAACCCGGCCAGCCCCCGCATGACCAGCACGGAGAAGGCACAGAAGACCCCGGCCATCACCCCGGTCGCGAGCACCCCCAGAACCGTCAGGGTGACATACGGTTCACCGATCATGCCGACACCAACTCCCGCCCGTAGAGCCGAGATCCTGCCCACCACCGACCACCGGGACAAGTCAACCCCGCCCCCGGCCGGGTCACCATGGCCGAGAATCGCCGGGGCATAAGCGGACGTCCACGAGGCCGTCCGGGGCGACGACAGCACGCTCCGGGCCGGTGACGGCGTCTTCCGGGTCGGCGGCGATGCCCTCGGGGCCGGCGACGGCATGCCGGGCAACCGGGTTCCCCCAAGGGCTCCTCACCCGGCCTCCGCCTCTTCCCTGGTCTCCGTTCGCACCCCGCATTCCCGCCACTCCCGCAGCACCCCCTCCACCCCCACCGAGATCCGCCGCCGCGCCTCATGTCGCGGCACCCCACTCATCAGCAACTGGTCGTAGGGCGTGTCCACATGTCGTACGGCCGCCACCACCGCCGAGACCACCGCGCCCTCGGACAACGCCCGCCCCGCCGCGCTCCGCCCTACCCGCCCGCTGCCCCGCGCCGAGGCATGCGCGGCGACGGCCCGGGCCCGTGCCTCGGGGCAGCCGGGGAACAGGCGCCGTATCTCCGCCGCGAACGCCTCCGCGAACCGCACGTCCTCCGCGGCCCGCCGCACCGCGTCCCGCGCCCGGCGCCGCCGTCGCGCCTCCGCGTCCGCGAGACACCGCTCCTCGGCCCGCGCGAGCCCCGCCTCCTCGACGAGGACACCCTGCCGCTCGTACCGGCCCCGCCGCCGGTGGAACCGCACCACCACCGCCGACAACCCACTCTCCTCCCGCGCCCGGCGCGTCAACGCCGTGTCGCCGCGCGGCAGGAACACCAGATGCCCGAGATCCACACAGTCGAGACACCGCGGCACACCGCCTTCGACGACCACCAACGGCAACGGCCCCCGACGGCACCCGGCACAGTGCCGCTTCCTGAGCGGCTGAACAACCAGAAGTCCACGGGGGGTGGGGGGAGTCGTGAGCGGTGCCATAGGCGATTCATTCCCTTCTGCCGCGCGCCTCTCTCCTATTTCTCAGCGGCCCTGCGCACGTCCCGCGGGACGAACACCGACGCGCGCTCGCGGTGCCGGGTCGGCGTCTCGATCTCGTCGAGCACCGCCACCGCCAGATCCGCGTACGACAGCCCGGGCGCGCCCTCCGGCACCCGCTCACCGCCCAGGCGGTGCCGTCCGGTGCGCGGGGCGCCCTGGTCCAGGCCGCCGCCCGGGGTGAGCATCACCCAGTCGACCTCGCTCCGGCCCGCCTCCCGCAGGCGCCGCAGTCCTGCCGTGTGGGCCAGCGCGAACGGCCGTATCTCCGGCGGGAACGCAGAGGGGTCGTCCATCACCGGCCGCCCGTCCGCCCCGAGGAGATCCGCGAACAGCCCGACCGCGACGAGCCGCCGCACCCCCGCCCCGGCCAGCCCTGTCAGCAACGCGTCCGCCGCCTTGACGAAGAAGTCGGGGTCGAGCGCGTCGAAGCCCTGCTCGGGCCCGCTGAACGGCGACACCGCGTGCACGGCACCGACCGACCCGCCCGCGGCCTCCCGCACCGACCCGGCATCGGTCACATCGCCCCGCACCACCGAGACGCCCGCCACCGCGAGTTCCGCGTACCGCGCCGGATCCCGCACCACGGCGGTCACCTCATGCCCACGCCCCAGCGCCTCCGCCGTCACGGCCCGCCCCGCTCGGCCTCCGGCCCCCAGGACCACGATCCCGCTCATGCCCAACTCCCTTGTCCGGCAGCGCTGTTCGCCGCCCGACCCGGACGGTAAGGACCTGAGGCCCGGTTACTTCAACGGAACCGGCGCTAGCCTCGACCAATGACCGACGCGACGGACGCCGTACGGCAGGAACCGCTCGACCCCCACATGTTCGACCCCGTCTGTCCCTCCTCCGCCATGCCCTTCCGCGTCGGCGACAAGTGGACCGGCATGATCGTCCGCTGCCTCGAAGGCGGCCCGCGCCGCTTCACCGAACTCCGTACACCGCTCAGGGCGGTCACCCCCAAGGTCCTCAGCGAGACCCTGCGCGCCATGCAACGGGACGGCCTGCTGACCAGGACCGCGTACGACGAGAACCCGCCGCGCGTCGAATACGCCCTCACCCCGCTCGGCCGCAGCCTCCTCCCGCTCCTCGACGCCGCCCGCGCCTGGAGCGAGACCCACCTTCCGCACCTCCTCGCGGCCCGGAGCGGCCACCGGCCCGACGCACCCTGATCGCGGCCTGCCGCATCATGGGCCCTGTGCGACTGGAAGCGATCACCTGGGACCGGCTCGGCGACCTCCTCGCCGAGCGTCTGCTCGACCTGAAGCCGGCCGACGGCAGCCCCTGGCCGCGCGTCGCCTTCGACGGCGCCCCGGCGGGCCGTCCCGGCGACCTCGCCGAGCGCGTCGCGGAGGCGCTGCGCGTCCGCGGCCGCTCCTCGCTCGTCGTCGGCACCGAGGGGTTCCTGCGCCCCGCCTCGCTGCGTCTGGAGTACGGACGCCAGGACGTCGAGGCGTACTACGACGGCTGGTTCGACACCCGTGCCCTGTGGCGCGAGGTCTTCGGCCCGCTCGAACCGGACGGCGACGGCCGCGTCCTGCCCGACCTGTGGGACCCGGTCGCCGACCGCGCCACCCGCAGCCCCTACGTCCAACTCCCGCCCGGCGCCGTCCTGTTGCTGCACGGTCCCCTCCTCCTCCGGCACTGGTTCCCCTTCGACCTGTCCGTCCACGTCCTCCTCTCGCCGGGCGCCCTGCGCCGCCGTACCCCCGAGCCCGAGCACTGGACCCTCCCCGCCTTCGAGCGCTACGAGGACGAGACCGACCCGGCCGGCACGGCGGACGTCCTGGTCCGCGCTGACGACCCGCGTCACCCGGCGTGGAACGGCTGATCCACGGACCCGGTGAGTCCCCGAGGGGGACCGGGGTGGCGCGCCGGCGCAGCGGAAGTCGTGACCGTCGGGGTGCGTTCACCCGGCCGCGCGGCGAGAATGTAGGGCGCCGGGACTAGCGGAACGTTCTGTGCCGCGCCGGCCGTCCGGCACCGGGAGGTACTTCATGACCACCGCCGGAGACATCATGCACCGGGGCGCCCAGTGGATCCCCGCCCATGAAACCCTGGACCGCGCCGCCCAGCTGATGCGCGAACTGGGCGTCGGAGCCCTGCCCATCAGCGACGAGAACGAACGGCTCTGCGGCATCCTCACCGACCGGGACATCGTCGTCGGCTGTGTGGCCATGGGCCACGACCCGGCCAAAATCACCGCGGGCGAGATGGCCCAGGGCACACCCCGCTGGATCGACTCCGGCGCCGATGTCGGCGAGGTGCTCCAAGAGATGCAGGGACACCAGATCCGCCGGCTCCCCGTCATCGAGAACAAACGCCTCGTCGGCATGATCAGCGAGGCCGACCTGGCCCAGCATCTGACGGAGGAACAGCTCGCAGGCTGGGTCGAGAGCGTCTACGCCCGCAGCGGTATGCGCTGAACCGCCGGGCGGTTCCGGGCGCTGAACTGCCGGACCGTTTCCGGGCGTTGTACCACCGGACCGTCTCCGGTTCAGCGGCTGCCGCTGCCGTTCACAGCCAGCCGTTGCGCCGGAAGCCCCGGTACAGCGCCAGACAGGACACGAGTATCACGCCTATGACCAGGGGATAGCCGAACCGCCAGTGCAGCTCCGGCATGTGGTCGAAGTTCATGCCGTACACACCGCACACCATCGTCGGTACGGCGATCACCGCGGCCCAGGCCGTGATCTTCCGCATGTCCTCGTTCTGCGCGACCGTCACCTGGGCGAGGTGCGCCTGCAGAATCGAGTTGAGCAGTTCGTCGAAGGACGCGATCTGCTCCTTCGCGCGCAGCAAGTGGTCGGAGACGTCCCGGAAGTAGGCCTGTATCTCCGGTCCGATCACCCGCATCGGCCGGGTGGCGAGCTCCTCCAGCGGGCGGCTGAGGGGGACGACCGCCCGCTTCAACTCCAGGAGTTCACGCTTGAGTTGGTAGATACGGCCCGGGTCCGCCCGCGCGCCGTTCTCCGCGAACACGTCCGTCTCCACCTGGTCGATGTCCGCCTGCACCGAGTCCGTGACGCTCAGATAGTCGTCGACCACATGGTCCGCGATCGCGTGCAGCACCGCGGCCGGTCCCTTGGCGAGCTGCCGGGGGTTCGACTCCAACTCCTCGCGCAGCGGCCCCAGTGAGCCGTGCCGCCCGTGCCGCACGGTGATCACGAAGTCGGCGCCGACGAACACCATGATCTCGCCGGTGTCCACGACCTCGCTGGTCGCCGTCAGCTTCTCGTGCTCGACGTAGCAGACCGTCTTGAACACCGCGAACAGCGTCTCGCCGTAGCGCTCCACCTTCGGGCGCTGATGCGCCTCGATCGCGTCCTCGACCGCGAGCGGGTGCAGGTCGAAGAGCTCGGCGATGCCCGCGAACTCCTCGTTCGTCGGCTCGTGCAGGCCGAGCCAGACGAAGCCGTCCTCCTTCTTGCGCACCCGCTCGACGGTGTCCACCAGGTCGCCGGCGACCGGCACCCGGACGCCGTCCTGATACGTGACGCACTTCACCACCGAGGAGCCCAGCGGTGACCGGGCATGGTGGCTCAGGTCGACCCGCGGGTGCCGCCGGGCCAGCCGTGCCACCTTGCGGAGGCCGCCGACCCTGCCGAGGCCCGTGACCTTCCGAAGATTCCCTGCCATGGACATCCGGATCTCCTTGCGTGGATCCCCTCGCATCGCATTTCTGCGCCTTGGCGTGCCAGTTTGCCAGGCCGAAGTGAGCCGTGGGTAAGCCTGTGGGAACGGAATCCTCCGCTTTGTTCCCGCCTGTGGACGAAGCTGGGGACGAACCGGTGCACGGTCACGACATGGGTGTGGTTGGCCGGAGCTTCGCACGCGACAAGGGGGTGCGGTGGGCCGGAGCCTCGCCCGTGCCGGAACCGGAGTTTCGCCCCGCCCGACAACCGGAGCGTCGCCCCCTCCCGACAACCGGGGCAACTGGGATGATCGCGGCATGACGCGATCCGACGGGTATCTCCTCGACAACCGGCAGTCCGAGGCGGGACAGCGCTTCGACGCCTTCGCCACGCTCTTCGACCCCACGACGTTCCGGCACCTGGAGGGGTTCGGTGTCGGACCCGGCTGGCGCGTCTGGGAGGTCGGCGTCGGCGGTACCTCGGTGGTGTCCTGGCTGGCCAAGAAGGTGGGCCCGACCGGAAAGGTGCTCGCGACCGACATCGACACCTCGCAGGTCGCCTCGGCCGCGCGCCCGCCGGTCGAGGTGCGCGTCCATGACGTCGGCGCCGAGGAACCGCCCGGGGAGGGCTTCGACCTCGTGCACGCCCGGCTCGTCCTCGTCCATGTGCCGGACCGGGAACGGGCGTTGCGCTCGATGATCAAGTCCCTGCGCTCCGGCGGCCGCCTCCTGATCGAGGACGCCGACCCCGCCCTCCAGCCCCTGCTCTGCCCCGACGAACACGGCCCCGAGCAACAACTCGCGAACCGCCTCCGCCACGGCTTCCGCAAGCTCCTCGCGGACCGCGGCGCCGACCTCTCCTACGGCCGCCGGCTCCCGCGCCTGCTCCGCGAGGCCGGCCTGCGCCGGGTGGAGGCCGACGCGTACTTCCCGGTCACCTCACCGGCCTGCGCCGCGCTGGAGTCCGCGACGGTCCGCCAGATCCGCGACCAGCTCGTCACCGCGGGCCTGGCCACGGACGAGGACATCGACCGCCACCTGGCCAACGTCGCCTCCGGCACGATGGATCTGGCTACGGCTCCGATGATCTCGGCGTGGGGGCGGAAGGCGTAGGCGGGGAGCGGGATTTGATGATCGGCGGGGGAGACTGCCGGTTCCGTTGCGGTGACGTGCTGCCGGTGCGGGGGTGGTCAGCACCCGGGGTTGTCAGTACCGGGTCGTCGGTGCCGGGTGCCGGGTGCCGGGTGCCGGGTGCCGGGTGCCGGGTACTGGGTGTCGGTTCGGCCGTCGGTGACTTCGACGACGGGGTGCCATGAGCCCGGCCGTTGCCGTTTCTCGCCCGGCTCGAGTGCCCTTCCGCTCGGCCCTGTCGTCGCCCGCGTGGCACGGGCTGCTGCGTGTCCGGGGCCGCGGGCGCCCCGGCCGAGGCGCCCGTCAGCCCGGCTCTGCCGGTGTCCGCCCGGTGCGAGCGGGCCGCCATCCGGCACCGCTGGCCGTCAACCCTGTACAGCCGCCCCTCTGCCCGACACGGCTGGGTGATCCACAACTGGCCTTGCGTCCAGCACCGTTGACCGAATCACCGTTACCCCTCACCCGCTCCCAGGCGGCCGCCCTCCCACCCGTTCCACCGCCCGAGCCCCCGCCCGGCATCCCTCCCGCGCGGCTTCCTCGGGATCGGCGCCCGCCAGCAGCGTCGCGAGGAACGCCCCAGTGAAGGCGTCCCCCGCACCCGTGGTGTCCAGGGGAACGGCCGGCTCGGCCGGTACGCGCGCGTGGACCGTGCCGGAGTGGGCGACCAGGGCTCCCTCGGCGCCCTGTTTGGTGACGACCAGGGGAACGTGGCGGCTCAACTTGGCCGCCGCGTCCGCCGGATCGGGCAATCCCGTGAGCAGGCAGGCCTCGTCACGGCTCGGCAGCAGGACGTCCACCCCCTCGACCAGCGCGAGGAAACGGTCCACGCCCAGCTCCACCAGGAACCCCGCCGACGCCGGATCCAGACTCACCGGCACCCCACGCGCGCGTGCCGACTCCAGTGCCGCGGCCACCAGCGCCCGGCTCGACTCCGAGAACAGCAGATAGCCCGACAGATGCAGCCGTACGACGCCGTCGAGCAGGGAGTCCGACCAGTCGTCAGGGTCGAGGCGCAGGGACGCGCCGCTGTCCGTGAGGAACGTCCGCTCGGCCGACGCCCCCGTGTCGACCAGGCAGATCACCGTCCCGGTCGGCGCCTCCGGGTCGACGACGAGACGGGGCCGCACCCCGGAGGCGACCAGCTCCCGCTCGTGCCACACCGCCGCGTCCGCACCCACACGGCCGAGCAGCCGTACGTCCGCACAGCCCCAATGGGCCGCCCAGCAGGCCACGTTGGCGCCCGCGCCGCCCGGCACGGTGCGGATCGTGGCGGCGGTGTCGGTGCCCGGGGCGAGCGGCCCCCGGTGCCGGGCGACGACGTCCGTGACGACGTCCCCGACGACCAGGAGCGCGCCGTTCGGCTCCGTCGTCACGCCTCGGCCCAGGCCGCCGCGATCCGCCCCGCCAGCCGTACGTTGCCGCGCACGGCCGCCAGGTTGGCGGTCAGCGAGGCGCCGTCGGTGTGCTCGACCAGGTAGCCGAGCAGGAACGGGGTGACCGCCTGCCCGGTGACGCCCTCCGCCTCGCACGCGTGCAGCGCGTCGGCGAGCACGCGCGCGTGCAGCCCGGGTTCCAACTGCTCGTCCTCGGGCACCGGATTGGCGACGATCAGCGTCGACTCCGGGGCGTCGAGCGCGTCCTGCGCCCGCATCACGGCCGCGACCTGCTCCGGGGTCTCCAGCGTCCAGTCCACCGGATACCCGGAGTCGGAGAGGTAGAAGCCGGGGAAGCGGTCCGTGCCGTACCCGGCGACCGCGACTCCCAGCGTCTCCAGGCGCTGCAGGGTCGCCGGAACGTCCAGGATCGACTTCACGCCCGCGCACACCACCGTGATCCGGGTGGACGCCAGCAGCCCCAGGTCGGCGGACTCGTCCTGCGTCACCGTCCACTCCCGGTGCACCCCGCCGAGCCCCCCGGTCGCGAACACCCGGATGCCCGCCCGCGCCGCCAGCAGCGCCGTCGCGGACACCGTGGTGGCTCCGCTGGCTCCCGCCGCCACCGCGAGCGGCAGGTCGCGGTGGCCCAGTTTGCGGATGCCGTCCTCGTTGGCAACCCGCTCCAACTGCTCCTTGTCCAGGCCGACATGGGGCCGCCCGTCCAGCACGGCGATCGTCGCGGGTACGGCACCCTCCCGCCGTACCGCCGCCTCCAGCTCCAGCGCCACCTGCAGATTGCGCGGGCGCGGCAGCCCGTGCGCGATGATCGTCGACTCCAGGGCCACCACGGGTCGACGCGCGTCGATCGCCTCGCGTACTTCCTCGGACACCACCAGCACCACGCGCCTCCTGTCGTTCGGTCTTCCCTCATCCCTGGCGGGTGCCGGGCCTGGTCAAACCCTCGCGGACTGTGGGGGACACCACCAGCGGGCGACGTGGAAAAAGGGGGCCACGCGTGCGTGGCCCCCACTTTCCGTGCCTCAGACCGGGCTCACACCCGCCAGCGTCCCGTGCGGATCGAGCACGTACTTACGGCTGGCGCCCTGGTCGAACTCGGCGTAGCCGCGCGGTGCGTCCTCCAGGGAGATGGGCGTCGCATTGACGGCCTTGGCGATGTGCACGCGCCCGTGCAGGATCGCCATCATCAGACTCCGGTGGTACGTCATCACCGGGCACTGACCGGTCGTGAAGGCGTGGCTCTTGGCCCACCCGAGGCCGAGCCGCACCTTCAGGGTGCCGCTCTTCGCGTCCTCGTCGACGCCGCCGGGGTCGGCGGTGACGTACAGCCCGGGGATGCCCAGGGCACCGCCCGCGCGCGTGACGCTCATCAGCGAGTTGAGGACCGTCGCCGGCGCCTCCGGGGCGTCCGGGCCGTGCGCCCGCGCCTCGAAGCCGACCGCGTCGACCGCGGCGTCCACCTCGGGCTCGCCGAGGATCTCGGCGATCTGCTCCCCGATGTCGCCGCGCGAGACGTCGACGGTCTCGCAGCCGAAACTCCTTGCCTGGCCCAGGCGTTCGGCGTTCAGGTCGCCGACGATGACGACCGCGGCGCCCAGGAGCTGCGCCGACGCGGCCGCCGCAAGCCCGACCGGACCCGCCCCGGCGACGTACACCGTGGACCCGACCCCGGCGCCCGCGGTGACCGCGCCGTGGAAACCGGTCGGGAAGATGTCC
Organism: Streptomyces sp. N50; assembly: GCF_033335955.1. GTDB lineage: Bacteria > Actinomycetota > Actinomycetes > Streptomycetales > Streptomycetaceae > Streptomyces. The sequence goes on along the minus strand of NZ_CP137549.1, from coordinate 1,944,343 downwards.
GACAGCATGGTCAGATCGAGCAGCTTCTCGCGTGCCTCGTCCCGGTCCGGGAACCTCAGCAGGTTGAAGTCCGCGTACGGGACCATGGCGTACTCGGCCTGACCGCCGACCCAGCCGCCCATGTCGACATAGCCGTAAGCCGCCCCGGGGCGGGCCGGGTTGACGTTCAGGCAGATGCCCGTCTTGCGTTCCTTGCAGTTGCGGCACCGGCCGCAGGCGATGTTGAACGGTACGGAGACGATGTCGCCCACGTCGATGAACTCGACGTCCGGACCCCGTTCGACGACCTCTCCGGTGATCTCGTGTCCGAGGACCAGCCCCTCGGGCGCGGTCGTCCGGCCGCGCACCATGTGCTGGTCGCTGCCGCAGATGTTGCTGGCGAGCACCTTCAGGATCACCCCGTGCCGGACCTTGCGGCCGACGTTGGCGGGTGCGACTCCCGGCCCGTCCTGCAGTTCAAGCGTCGGGTAGTCGATGGTCCTGACCTCGACCGCTCCCGGCTTGAGATACGCGACTGCCCTGTTTCCGCTTCCACTCATGCGTGTTCGCCGTCCCTTCGGCTCCGATCCCCCGGATGCCAGTGGCTGTGCGCGCGCACGGCGGATTCTGCTACCGGCTCGGCCTCCCGGCCACCCTTCGCGGGACATCGGAAACCGGGATCTTCCGGGAGCGGGTGAACAGGGCCAGCGCGGCCAGGGGTATCAGCAGACAGGCGGCCGTGAGATTCAGCCAGCCGTAACTCGCCTCGGCGACCACCAGTCCGGCCACCGCCCCGCCGATGCCCGCCGAGGTGTTCATCGTGAGGTCGGAAAGTCCCTGCGCGGCGGCACGCGCGGGCTGCGACACCGAGTCCGTGAGCAGCGCCGAGCCGGAGACGAGCCCTGCCGACCAGCCCAGGCCCAGCACGAACAGGCCCAGGGCGATCCGTCCGTGACTCCCGCCCGCCGTACCGGCGAGGAAGGCGGCACAGGCCAGCAGCCCGATCGCGAGCCCTATCCCGGACAGCCGCCCGACCCGGTCGGACAGCCTCCCCATGAGCGGTGAGAACGCGTACATCCCCGCGATGTGCCCGCTGATCACCAGCCCGACCAGATCGATGCTCGCCCCGTGGTGCCCCAACTCGACCGGTGTCATCGCCATCACCGACACCATCGCCGTGTGCGACACGGCCACCGTCACCAGCGCCAGCCGCGCCCGCGGCGACGCCGCCACCGCCGCGAACCCGGCCCGCAGCGACCGCGCGGCGGGCGACCGGTCCTCGTCCGGCGCGAGCGCCCGCGCCGTCAGCAACGGATCGGGCCGCAGCATCACGGCGACCACGACGGCGGCGACCAGGAAGATCCCGCCCGCCCACAGAAAGGGCCCCGCCGCCGCGGGTATCCCGAGCCCGGAGACGCTACGGCCCGCGGGCGCGGCGATGTTGGGTCCGAGGACCGCCCCTATGGTCGTCGCCCACACGACATGGGAGATCGCCCGGGCCCGCTGCGTCGGCTCGGCCAGATCCGCGGCGGCGAACCGTGACTGCAGATTCGCCGACGAGGCCGCCCCGAACCCGGCCATGCCGCACAGCAGCAGCGGAAAGCTCCCGATGCTCGCCGCGAGCACCACGACCCCGGCTCCCAGCGCCCCGACCAGATACCCGAGGACCAGCCCGGGGCGCCTTCCGCGCGCCGTCATCAGCGCCGCGAACGGCATCGACAGCACCGCGGTCCCCGTCACCGTCGCCGTGGGCGCCAGCCCGGACAGCGACTCGGTCCCGCTGACCTGCTTGGCCAGTACGGCGGACAGCGCGACCCCGGTCGCGACCCCGAGGCCGCCCAGGATCTGGGTCGTGATCAGCACCCCGGACACCCGGCGCCGCAGCGCGGGCAGCCGGTCGGCCGCGACGGGCAGCGCGCCCCGCCCGTCGACGGCGGTCACGACGCACACCTGGTGCCGCCGTCGCCGCACGCGCGCGTGAAGCCTCTTGTCATCTGCGTCGTCCCCCCGTAGTCCCTGCCCACCCGAGCCCTCAGAACAACGGCTCGGGCAGCACCCCCTCCAGCGCCAGCAGCTTCCTCTTCGTCTCCAGGCCGCCCCCGAACCCGCCGATTCCGCCGTCGCTCTCGACGACCCGATGGCACGGCACGACGACCGGCAGCGGATTGGACCCCATCGCCACCCCCACCGCCTGGGCCGCGAGCGGCTGCCCGACCCGTCCGGCCAGATCGCCGTACCCGACGACCGAGCCGTACCGCACACCGGACGCCAGCTCGCGCAGCACCTGCCGGTTGAAGCCGGAGATCAGGGACCAGTCGAGCGGCAGCTCGAAGTCGCGCAGATCACCGGCGAAGTAGGCCTCGATCTGGCGTATCGCCTCGGCCAGCAAGGGGGAGTCGGGCGCCTCGACCGGCTCGGTGCCCAGCCGGGTCGCCAGTCGGTCGAGGGTCTTGTCGCGCACCGCATCCGTGGCGTGGAAGACGACGTTGACCAGGCCGTCCTGTGTCGCGGCCAGCAGCAGGGGACCGATGTCGGTGCCGACGACGGTCCACACCACCCGCTGCTCGTTCTGCCCATGGCTGTCCATGCGCCCACCGTACGACCCGGCACTGACAACGCCCCGCGAGCGGCCTCAGAACCCGTTCAGCGCGGACCGCACCACGTCCGGTTTGTTCGTGATGAGCCCGTCCACGCCGTACCCGGCGACCTTCCATGCCGTGGGCGCGTCGTCGACGGTCCAGGCGTACACCTCCATCGGACTGCCGTGCGGGCCCGTGTGTGCGTGCACGGCGGAGACGTAGCCCATGGAGATCGAGCCGTACGACGGGTTGATCAGGTCGGTGAAGGCGGCGTACGACTGCAGCGCGGACACGGCGGGTGTGCCGAGGAAGGCGGTCCTGATGGCGGGCTTCAGGTCGTGCACGACGCGGATGCTGTCCGCGCTGAAGCTCTGCACGATCAGCCGGTCGTCGAGGTGCCCCTGGTCCAGCCAGCCCTCGTTGCCCAGGAGCTTGAGGGTCTGCTGCTCGATGCCGGGGTACAGCTCAGGGTTCTTGATCTCCAGGAGCAGGCTCTGATGGTTGTGCTCCACCTCACGCATGTACTGCGTGAGCGTGGGCACGCGCGTGCCTGTGAACGCGGGACCGAACCAGCTTCCCGCGTCGAGGCGCGCGATCTCGGCGGCGGAGAAGTCCTTCACCTTCCAGGGAGCTCGATCCGGGAACACCTTCTGCACGTCGGTGGTGCGCTTCAGGCTGTCGTCGTGGATGACGACGAGCTCGCCGTCCTTGGTGCGCTGGACGTCGTTCTCCACCCACTGGAAGCCGAGCTGGGCCGCCTTGTCGATGGAGGCCAGGGTGTTCTCGGGCGCATAGGAGGACGCGCCCCGGTGGGCCACGACCGTGGGCCACTGGGTGGCGTCGCCGGCCCGGGCGGCGGGGGAGGGGAGCAGAAGGGAGGCGGCCCCCAGGAGCGCGGTGGTCGAGGCGGCAACTGCGCGCAGGTGCATGCGTACTCCTCGCATCGAGCGATCACATACAGCTCAAGGATGACAGCGGAACGTCACTACCCGTGGGGTACAGGATGGACACAGAATGAATGGTGTTGCCCAAGTCCGCTCACCGGTGCCGCACAACTGGGGCAGGGCCGTGTTTCTTTGCCGGAAAATCGTTCGACCATTCCGGTGGGGGTCATACTCTCTGCGTCGACCCTGACCGTTCCGGCGGTCCTGGGGCTGGGCGCGTTTCAGGAATTCCGGAATGGAACAGGACGGAAGGGCAACTGCGCATGCAGGGCACGGTCGACGGATTCAGCTACGGACTCGTCACACCGCTGGTGGCCTACCTCATGGCGTGCCTCGGCGGCGCCCTCGGCCTGCGCTGCACCACCAGATCGATGCTCGTCACCCAGTCCTGGCGCCCCGGATGGCTCGCCCTCGGATCGGCGGCGATCGGTTCCGGCATATGGACGATGCACTTCATCGCGATGATGGGTTTCTCGGTCCGCCAGACACCGGTCCACTACGACAAGCCGATGACCTTCGCGAGCCTCGCCGTCGCCATCGTCATGGTGGGCGTCGGGATCTTCATCGTCGGCTACAGGGGAGCCCGCGGGACGGCGCTCTTCACCGGCGGCACCCTCACCGGCCTGGGCATCGCCTCGATGCACTACCTGGGCATGGCCAGCATGCGCCTCAACGGAAATCTCGAATACAACACGTTCACCGTCGCCGTGTCCGTCGTCATAGCGGTCGTCGCCGCGATCAGCGCCCTCTGGGCCGCCGGACAGGTCCGCGGGTTCCTGTGGAGCGTGGGCGCGAGCCTCGTCATGGGGCTCGCCGTCGCCGGCATGCACTACACCGGCATGGCCGCCCTCAGCGTCCACGTCCACGGCACGGCCCCGACCACCGACGGCGTGTCGGCCGCGTCCCTCCTCGCGCCCATGATGATCGGCCCCCTCGCCTTCCTCCTCCTGGCCGGCGTCGTCGTGATGTTCGACCCGCTGATGGTCATGGGGAAACCCGCCCAGGCCCCCGTCGAGCACAAGCCCGGCGTCCCGGCCGGCGCCCTCGTCCCGCACCCCCGGCGCGCACCCGTCCGCGCCGCCCGGGACCTCGGACACCGCCGCTCCCGCACCCCGCAGAACCGCTGATCCGACCCCGTTGTCAGTGGTGGGTCGTACGGTTGGTTCCATGCGGCCCGTTTCTCACATCGAACGTACGGTGGCGCCTTTCGAGGTCGTCAGCCCCTACCAGCCCAGCGGCGACCAGCCGGCGGCCATCGCCGAGCTGGCCCGACGTGTCGAGGCAGGTGAGAAGGACGTCGTCCTGCTGGGCGCGACCGGCACCGGCAAGTCCGCCACCACCGCGTGGATGATCGAGAAGCTCCAGCGCCCCACCCTGGTGATGGCACCGAACAAGACCCTGGCCGCCCAGCTGGCCAACGAGTTCCGCGAGCTCCTGCCGAACAACGCCGTCGAGTACTTCGTCTCGTACTACGACTACTACCAGCCCGAGGCCTACGTCCCGCAGTCGGACACCTACATCGAGAAGGACTCCTCGGTCAACGAGGAGGTCGAGCGTCTGCGCCACTCCGCGACCAACTCGCTGCTCACCCGCCGCGACGTCATCGTGGTCGCCTCGGTCTCCTGCATCTACGGCCTCGGTACTCCGCAGGAGTACGTGGACCGCATGGTCCCCCTCAAGGTCGGCGACGAGATCGACCGCGACCAGCTGCTGCGCCGCTTCGTGGACATCCAGTACACGCGCAACGACGTGGCCTTCTCCCGGGGCACCTTCCGCGTCCGCGGCGACACCATCGAGATCTTCCCGGTCTACGAGGAACTGGCCGTCCGCATCGAGATGTTCGGCGACGAGATCGAGGCCCTCTCCACCCTCCACCCGCTCACCGGCGAGATCATCAGCGAGGACGAGCACCTCTACGTCTTCCCGGCCTCCCACTACATCGCCGGCCCCGAGCGCATGGAGCGGGCCGTCAACGACATCGAGAAGGAACTCGCCGAGCGGCTGGCCGAGATGGAGAAGCAGGGCAAACTCCTGGAGGCCCAGCGCCTGCGGATGCGGACCACGTACGACCTGGAGATGCTCCGCCAGATCGGCTCCTGCTCCGGTGTGGAGAACTACTCGATGCACTTCGACGGCCGCGAGCCCGGCTCCGCGCCGAACACCCTGATCGACTACTTCCCGGAAGACTTCCTGCTCGTCATCGACGAGTCGCACAACACGGTCCCGCAGATCGGCGCCATGTACGAGGGCGACGCCTCCCGCAAGCGCACCCTCGTCGACCACGGCTTCCGGCTGCCCTCCGCCCTGGACAACCGCCCCCTGAAGTGGGAGGAGTTCCAGAAGCGCATCGGACAGACGGTCTACCTCTCGGCGACCCCGGGCAAGTACGAGCTCTCGCGCGCGGACGGCGCCGTCGAGCAGATCATCCGCCCCACCGGACTCATCGACCCCGAGGTCGTCGTCAAGCCCACCGAGGGCCAGATCGACGACCTGGTGCACGAGATCCGCAAGCGCACCGAGAAGGACGAGCGGGTCCTGGTCACCACGCTCACCAAGAAGATGGCCGAGGACCTCACGGACTACTTCCTCGAACTCGGCATCCAGGTCCGCTATCTGCACAGCGACGTCGACACCCTGCGCCGCATCGAGCTGCTGCGCGAGCTGCGCTCCGGCGAGTTCGACGTCCTGGTCGGCATCAACCTCCTCCGGGAGGGCCTCGACCTGCCCGAGGTGTCCCTGGTCGCCATCCTGGACGCCGACAAGGAGGGCTTCCTGCGCTCCGGCACCTCCCTGATCCAGACCATCGGCCGCGCGGCGCGCAATGTCTCCGGCCAGGTCCACATGTACGCCGACCGGATCACCCCGGCGATGGAGAAGGCCATCGAGGAGACCAACCGCCGCCGGGAGAAGCAGGTCGCGTACAACACGGAGCGCGGCATCGACCCCCAGCCGCTCCGCAAGAAGATCAACGACATCGTCGCGCAGATCGCCCGCGAGGACGTCGACACGGAGCAGTTGCTCGGCTCGGGCTACCGCAAGGCCAAGGACGGCAAGGGCGCCAAGACCCCCGTGCCCGCGCTCGGAGGCAAGGCCGCGAAGAGCGCCAAGTCCGCCAAGGGCAAGGCCCGGGACACGGTGCCGACCGACCGTCCCGCGGCCGAACTCGCCGAGCAGATCGAGGAGATGACGGCACGCATGCGTGCCGCCGCCGCGGACCTGCAGTTCGAGGTCGCGGCCCGGCTGCGCGACGAGGTCCACGAGATGAAGAAGGAACTGCGCCAGATGAAGGAGGGCGGCCTGGCCTGACCGCCCGCGTGGACCGCCCGACCTCGGGGTACGCGCTCTGTGTTGCAAGACCGACACAAAGTCCGATGCGGGGTTCGGCACTGTCAGTGGCGCTGCGTAGGGTTCTGGACATCCGCGGATTCCGCGGCAACAGGGGACAGTTCGAGAGGGGAACAGCCGTGACGGTCAACATGACCAAGGGTCAGGCCATCAGTCTGCAGAAGAACGACGGGTCCGGCCTGACCGCGGTGCGCATGGGTCTCGGCTGGCAGGCGGCTCCCCGGCGCGGCCTGTTCGGCTCGCGCACCCGGGAGATCGACCTCGACGCGTCCGCCGTGCTCTTCGCGGACAAGCAGCCCGTCGACGTCGTGTTCTTCCGCCACCTGGTCAGCGACGACGGCTCCGTGCGCCACACCGGTGACAACCTCGTCGGCGGCGTCGGCCAGGGCGGGGACGACGAGGCGATCCTCGTCGACCTCGCGCGCGTGCCGGTCCACATCGACCAGATCGTCTTCACCGTGAACTCCTTCACGGGCCAGACCTTCCAGGAGGTGCAGAACGCGTTCTGCCGCCTGGTCGACGAGACCAACGGCCAGGAGCTGGCCCGCTACACGCTGGCGGGCGGCGGCCAGTACACCGCCCAGATCATGGCGAAGGTGCACCGCACCGGCTCGGGCTGGACGCTGACGGCCCTCGGCACACCGACCAACGGCCGCACCTTCCAGGACCTGATGCCGGCGATCCTGCCGCACCTGTAGGACGGCCCGGCGCACACGACACGACACGGCTGAGCAGGGGGACGCGAGCGATGGCAGCCGAGCTGGTGCGAGGGCAGAACCACCCGCTCTCCCAAGCGCGCCTGGAGATCCGGGTCGCGGCCGGCCAGCCGGTCGTGGCCGCCGCCACGCTCGGCGACGAGCGCGGCAGGATCCACGGCGTCGAGTGGGTGGCCCACCCGGGCACCCCGACCCTGCCCGGCCTGGAGGTCTCCAAGCAGGCCGCCGCCGACCACCGCCTCGCGGTGGACCTGGGCGCCATGCCGGAGGCCGTGCACCGCGTCAGCGTGCTCCTCGCCCTGCCCCTCGGCGGCGACGGCCCCGCCCGCTTCGGCGCCGTCGCCGCGCCCTTCGTCGCGGTCACCGGCCTCGACGGCAGCGAGGTCGCCAGCTACACGATCACCGGCCTGGACGCCGAATCCGCCGTCGTGGCCCTGGAGTTGTACCGCAGGCAGGGCGCCTGGAAGGTACGGGCCGTCGGCCAGGGCTACGCCGGCGGCCTCGCCGAACTCCTCACCGACCAGGGCCTGCCCCAGGCCGCGCACCTCGCGGCCGGCATCAACGAAGCGGTGGCCCACGGCCTCGCCCGCTCCGTGGCCGCACCCCCACCCCGCACCCCGGACGGCGACCGCACCCGCCAGACGGCCACCCCGGCCCTCGGCCCCGAGGGGAGTGGGCCTACGGCACAGGGTGCCCCCGGAGCCGTAGCGCCGCAGCCGACGTCTCCGTACGGGACGCAGGGCACCCCGGGAGCCGTAGCGCCGCATTCCGGATTCCCCGGTTCCGCCGCGGACGCCGCCGACACCGAGCCCGCGACCCCCACCACCGGTGGGCCGATCGACTACAGCCACCCGCGTCGGCAGACCGGGGCGCCCCCGTCGCCCGCGCCGACGGCGCCCCCGGCTCCGCCCGGGCAGCCCGCGCGGCCTGTTGCCGGGGACGCGACCGGGTGGTCGATGGAGGAGCGGCTGTACAACCAGGTGTGGGGGATGTTCGAGGACCTCGCGCGCACCATGGCCGCGTACCGGAGCGCGGTCGACTTCGCGGACTCGCGCATGGAGAAGGAGCTCGACCAGGCCCTGTCCGACCCGCGCAGCCGGATCGGCGGTCAGGGGGACGCGGCCCGCGAGGCGGCGCAGGCCAAGCACGCCCAACTCGTCGACCAGGCACGGGCGGCCCTCGACCGGGACCTCGCCCAGCTGGCCGCCGAGTCCGAGGTGGTGGAGCCCGCGCTCCCGCCCGCGTTCGCCGGCTGGGACAACCCCGTCTGGCACGGCTACCGCGCCCCGATGGAGATCCCGATGGCCGTGCGCCTCGGCGATCTCCACCTCCCGGAGAGCCCCGAGCTGCGCGTCCCGATGCTGGTCCGGCTGCCGCTTGAGCGCGGCCTGTGGATCGACAGCGGTGGCGCGGAGTCCCTCGACGGCTCGTTCACCGACTCGCCCGAGCTGCGGCGTCTCGCGCTGGACACGGCCGTGGCGCACGCGGCCCGGCTGCTCGCCGTCTATCCGGCGGGCGAGTTCGCCGTGCACGTCATCGACCCGGCCGGGTCGGCGGCGCAGGCGCTGGTCCCGCTGGTGCACACCGGCGTGCTCGCGGCGCCGCCCGCCGTGGGCGCCGCCGGGGTGACCGACGTACTGACCCGGCTCACCCAGCGGGTGGACCTGGTGCAGATGGCGGTGCGCGGCGGCGCCGCCGACTCGCTGCCGCCCGGCCTCGACACGGCCGAGCAACTGCTGATCGTCAACGACTTCCCGCACGGCTTCGACGATCGCGCCGTGACCCAGCTGCGCTATCTCGCCGACGAGGGCCCGAGCGTCGGCGTCCATCTGATGATGGTCGCGGACCGTGAGGACGCCGCAGGCTACGGCCCGTTGCTCGACCCTCTCTGGCGTTCGCTGATGCGACTCACCCCGCTGCCCGACGACCACCTCGCCGACCCGTGGGTCGGACACGCTTGGACGTACGAGCCCTCGATGGTGCCGCCGGGCAGCCAGGTGCTGCGGACGGTGCTGACCGAGGTCGCGACGGCCCGCACCAAGCTCAGGTAAAGGGCTTCCACCTGCTCTTTTATCCTTTCTTTGGTAATCGCTTTACCTTTCCTTGGTGGTTGGGGTAGGCTTTTCCGTACGGAGGGGAGTACTCCCTATCTGCTGCGGCGTACCCGTCAATACGGATCAGGCCAGATCCCGGGGCGTCGGCCCTGGGCGCCCGTCCAAGGTGGAAGAGACCTCCGGTAGCGACGACGCTGACCATTTGCCGTTAATACCGCCGGAGGAGCAGTAGTGGATGTTTCCGTGACCCTGTGGGTCCTGACCATCGTGGGGCTGGCGGCCCTGATCGCGGTCGACTTCTTCATCGGCCGCAAGCCGCATGACGTGTCGATCAAGGAAGCCGGGATCTGGACGATCGTCTGGATCGCCCTCGCCGGACTCTTCGGACTCGGTCTGCTCCTCTTCGGGGGCGGCCAGGCGGGCGGAGAGTTCTTCGCCGGCTTCATCACCGAGAAGTCGCTGAGCGTCGACAACCTCTTCGTCTTCGTCCTGATCATGGCGAAGTTCGCCGTGCCCTCGCAGTACCAGCAGCGGGTGCTGCTCGTCGGCGTCCTCATAGCCCTGGTCCTGCGGGCCATCTTCATCGCGGCCGGCGCGGCCATCCTCGCCAGCTTCGCGTGGGTCTTCTACATCTTCGGCGCCTTCCTCATCTGGACCGCCTGGAAGCTCATCCAGGAGGCCCGCGCCGACGAGGAGGAAGAGGAGTTCGAGGAGAACAAGCTGCTCAAGGCCGCCGAGCGCCGCTTCGGCGTGGCCGACCGGTACCACGGCACCAAGCTGTGGATCCGGGAGAACGGCAAGCGGGTCATGACCCCGATGCTGGTCGTGATGCTCGCCATCGGTACGACGGACGTGCTCTTCGCCCTCGACTCCATCCCCGCGATCTTCGGCCTGACCCAGGACCCGTACATCGTGTTCACGGCCAACGCCTTCGCGCTGATGGGCCTGCGCCAGCTGTACTTCCTCATCGGCGGCCTGCTCAAGAAGCTGGTCCACCTCAGCTACGGCCTGTCGGTCATCCTCGGCTTCATCGGCGTCAAGCTCGTGCTGCACGCGCTGCACGAGTCCGGCGTCCATGTCCCGGAGATCTCCATCCCGGTCTCGCTGGGTGTGATCTGCGCGGTCCTGATCGTCACCACGATCACCAGCCTGATGGCCAACAAGAAGACGGCGGCGGCCGAGGCGGCGCAGTCCGGGACCGAAGGCGCCCCGAAGGACAGCATCGACGCCTGACCACGTCCGACGTAGGAGAAACGATCACCGGGAGCACCGCACGATGAATTGCCGACCACCGCTCCCGGTGCTTCGTTGGATACCGAGCGCGACCGGTCCGGGAGCGCCACGGCCGCGTGGAGGTATCCATGGACGTATCGAAGAAGTTCGTGCAGATCGTCGACTTCGAGACCGACCGCTTCGACGAGATGCAGGCGGTGGCCGAGGAGGCGGACAAGCGGATGGCCGGCCGGGCCGGCGGTCCGACGCACCGCCTCGTCCTGCGGGACCGGAACAATCCCGGCCATGTCCTCGTCGTGATCGAGTTCGACTCGTACGAGGACGCCATGCGCAACAGCCAGGATCCCGAGACCGGCAAAATGGCCGAGCGGATGGCCGCGCTGTGTACCAGGCCGCCGTCGTTCACCGACTGCGACGTACTGGACATGACCGAGTTCAAGTAGCGCCGGACGGGCCCCGCACCGCCGGAATGCGGGGCCCGTGCGCCTCTGCGAGGATCGCTTCATGATCACTCGGCTCAGGTCGCTCACCAACCGGTGGACGACCCTCGTACCGGTGCTCGCGGCCGTCCTGCTGATCTTCACCTGGGGGCGCAAGGATCTGCCCGCCGTGGTCGTCGCCCTGGTGACCGTGGTCCTCGCCGGTGCCGTGCTGGCCGCGGTGCACCACGCCGAGGTGATCGCCCACCGCGTCGGAGAACCCTTCGGCTCCCTGGTCCTCGCCGTCGCCGTGACGATCATCGAGGTCGCCCTGATCGTCACCCTGATGGCCGACGGCGGCGACAAGAGCTCGACCCTCGCCAGGGACACCGTCTTCGCGGCCGTCATGATCACCTGCAACGGCATCGTCGGCCTGGTGCTCATCGTCGCCTCGCTGCGCCACGGCACGGCCGTCTTCAACCCCGAGGGCACCGGCGCCGCCCTCGCCACCGTGGCAACCCTGGCCACGCTGAGCCTGGTCCTGCCGACCTTCACCACCAGCAAGCCGGGCCCGGAGTTCTCCGGCGCCCAGCTCACCTTCGCCGCGCTCTCCTCACTTGCCCTGTACGGCCTCTTCGTGGCCACGCAGACAGTGCGGCACCGCGATTACTTCCTGCCGGTCTCCCACCAGGGCGAGACGATCACCAAGGACCTCCACGCGGACGCGCCCTCCGCCCGCACCGCCCTGATCAGCCTGGGTCTGCTGGGCCTCGCCCTGATCGGTGTGGTCGGATTGGCCAAGGGCGTCTCGCCGACCATCGAGTCCGGCGTCGAGGCGGCCGGGCTGCACCACGCCGTCGTCGGCGTGATCATCGCGCTGCTCGTGCTGCTCCCCGAGACCATCGCCGCCCTGCGTTCCGCCCGCCGCGACCGGGTGCAGACCAGCCTCAACCTCGCGCTCGGCTCCGCGATGGCCAGCATTGGCCTCACGATCCCGGCCGTCGCCCTCGCGTCCATCTGGCTCTCCGGGCCGCTCGTCCTCGGCCTCGGCTCCACACACATGGTGCTGCTCGCCCTGACGGTCGTGGTGAGTTCGCTGACGGTGGTGCCGGGGCGGGCGACGCCGCTCCAGGGCGGAGTCCATCTGGTGCTGTTCGCGGCCTACTTGGAGCTGGCGATCAATCCGTAGCGCGAGGCGTCCCGCCCGCCGCGTGTGCGGTTCCGCAAGGCGAGGATGTCCGTGAAGCGAGGATGTCCGTGAGGCGCGGGGGCTCGGGCGGGACGTAAACGCTTGCGCAAACCTTTGCGTCCCTCTGCCGCCTGCCGCCTGCCGCCTGCCGCCTGCCGCCTGCCGCCTGCCGCGCACGCCCTCACCCGGCGACCGGCTCCGCGGCCACCACCTCCACCGGCCGGGTCTCCGGCAGCAGCGCGAAGCAGCCCAGGCTGAACAGGGCCACCCCCGTCAGATAGGCGCCCACACCCCACGGCACGCGCCCGCTGTGCTCGGCGAGCGCCGTCGCCACGATCGGGGTGAGCGCGCCGCCGAGGACCCCGCCGAGGTTGTAGCCCACGGCGGCGCCCGTGCAGCGCACCCGGGGCTCGTACAGCTCCGGCAGATACGCGCCGAGCACGGCGAACATCGTCACGAACGCGAGCAGCGCCCCCAGGAACCCGAGGAACATCAGCAGCGGCGCACCCGTGGCGAGCAGCGCGACCATCGGGAACATCCACAGCGCGGCGGCCGTGCACCCCAGTAGGCACAGCGGACGGCGCCCGTAGCGGTCGCTCAGCAGCGCCACCAGCGGGGTCAGCGAGCCCTTCACCACCACGGCGGCCATGATGCAGGCCAGCATGACGGTACGGCTCACTCCGAGCCGCTCTGTGCCGTATGCGAGGGACCAGGTCGTGACCGCGTAGAAAATCGCGTACCCCACGGACAGCGCACCGGCGGTCAGCAGCACCAACCGCCAGTGCCCGCGCACCACTTCGGCGAGCGGTACGCGCGCGTGGTCGTCGATTTCGAGGAACCGGGGGCTCTCGGCGAGCGACGACCGCAGCCACAGCCCGCCCAGGGCCAGCACCCCGGCCACCCAGAACGGCACCCGCCAGCCCCACCGCGCGAACTGCGCGTCCGTCAACGTCGCCGAGAGCGCCAGCATCACGCCGTTGGCCAGCAGGAACCCCACCGCGGGCCCGGCCTGCGGAAAGCTCGACCACAGGCCGCGCCGCCCGGCCGGCGCGTGCTCGGCGGTCAGCAGCACCGCCCCGCCCCACTCCCCGCCGAGTCCAAGACCCTGCAGAAAACGCAGCACCAGGAGGAGCACGGGAGCGGCCACCCCGATCGAGCCGTACGACGGTACGCAGCCGACCGCGACCGTCGAGGCACCCGTCAGCAGCAAGGACGCGACGAGGACCGGCCGCCGTCCGCGCCGGTCCCCGAAGTGCCCGAACAGGATCGAGCCCAGCGGTCGCGCCACGAAGCCCACGCCGAACGTCCCGAAGGCGGCCAGCGTCCCCGCCACCGGCGAGAACGTCGGGAAGAACAGGGGGCCGAGAACCAGGGCCGCCGCCGTGCCGTAGACGAAGAAGTCGTAGAACTCGATCGCGGTGCCGGCGAGTGAGGCGGCCGCGAGGCGCAGCATGGACGGGGGGCTTACGGTGCGTGCATCGTGCATGCCGCGTCAACTACCCACAGTGAGCGACGGTTACGGGGCGCGCGGTGGTGCGGAGGTGGCGTGATAGACCGGGTCCGAGCAGTGCCGTCGACCGGCGGCCCTGCCTCGAACAACATGTCCGAACGGACCGGAGGAACCGTGCCCCGTACCCTGGCCAACGCCCCGATCATGATCCTCAACGGCCCCAACCTGAACCTCCTGGGCCAGCGCCAGCCGGAGATCTACGGCTCCGACACGCTCGCCGACGTCGAGGCCCTGTGCGTCAAGGCGGCGGCCGGGCACGGCGGCACGGTGGACTTCCGGCAGTCCAACCACGAGGGCGAACTGGTCGACTGGATCCACGAGGCACGGCAGAACCACTGCGGCATCGTGATCAATCCGGCCGCCTACTCGCACACCTCGGTCGCGATCCTGGATGCCCTCAACACCTGTGACGGGCTGCCGGTGGTGGAGGTCCACATCTCCAACATCCACCAGCGCGAGGCCTTCCGGCACCACTCGTACGTCTCGCTGCGCGCCGACGGTGTCATCGCGGGGTGCGGTGTGCAGGGGTACGTGTTCGGCGTGGAGCGCGTCGCCGCGCTGGCGGGCGCGGGGAAGGCCGACGCGTAAGCACCGGCTTCCAGGCGCACGCCCCTTACAGACCAAGCAGGCCGCTGCTACAGGCGGCCCGCCTCCACGATCCGTCGCAGGAAGCGCTGGGTGCGCTCCTGCTGCGGGTCACCGAAGATCTGCCGGGCCGTACCGCGCTCCAGGACGACGCCTCCGTCCAGGAAGCACACCTGGTCGGCGACGTCCCGGGCGAAGCCCATCTCGTGCGTGGCCAGCACCATGGTCATGCCCTCGTCCTTCAAGTCCCGCACCACGGCGAGCACTTCACCCACCAGTTCGGGGTCGAGCGCGGCGGTGATCTCGTCGAAGAGCAGCAGCCGGGGACGTACGGCCAAGGCACGCACGATCGCCACCCGCTGCTGCTGACCACCGCTCAGCCGGTCCGGGTAGGCGCCCGCCTTGTCCCCGAGTCCGAGCCGCTCCAGCAGCTCACGCGCGTGTGCCTCGGCCTCCGCGCGGGACACGCCGTGCACCCGGCGCGGGGCCAGGGTGATGTTCTCCAGGACGGTCATGTGCGGGAACAGGTTGTACGCCTGGAACACCACGCCGATACGGCGCCGTATCGCGTCCGGGTCGACGCGCGGGTCGGTGATCTCCTCGCCGTCCAGCCAGATCGCGCCGTCGTCGATGTCCTCCAGGAGGTTCGCGCACCGCAGCAGCGTCGACTTGCCGGAACCGGAGGCACCGATCAGCGCGGTCACCGTGTGCTGCGGGACCTCCAGGTCGACGTCCCGCAGGACGACCGACGTACCGAAGGTCTTGCGGACGGACTCCATGCGCAGCACGGGAGAGGTGGTGTCGTTGCTCATGTCGTGCCTCCCTGGGCGCGCTGCTTGTCCATCCGCGCGGTCACCCAGTCCGTGAAGCGGGTCATCGGGATGGTCAGCGCCACGAAGACCAGCCCCGCGACGATGTACGGCGTGTAGTTCAGGGCGCGCTGCGCGATGATGTCGGACGCCCGTACGGCGTCGATGGCGCCGCCGATCGACACGAGCCCGGTGTCCTTCTGGAGGGACACCAGATCGTTCAACAAGGGCGGCACCTGCCGGCGTACGGCCTGGGGGAGCACCACGTGCCGGAGCGCCTGCCGGTTGGACAAGCCGAGCGAGCGGGCCGCCGCGCGCTGCGAGGGGTGCACGGACTCGATGCCCGCGCGGAACACCTCGGCGACGTACGCCGAGTACGTGAGCGTCAGGGCCGCACCGCCCAGCCACACGGGGTCGACGGTCACGCCCTGGAGGCGCAGAGCGGGCACTCCGAAGACCACGATCATCAGGTTGATGATCAGCGGCAGTCCCCGGAAGAAGTCCGTGTACGCCGCCGCCAGCACCCGCAGCGGGAAGAACACCGGCCCGCGCAGGGTGCGCGCGATGGCGATCAGCATGCCCAGGACGAGCACCAGGACGCCGCAGATCAGCAGCAGCCGGACGTTGAGCCACAGCCCTTCGAGGACCTTGGGGAACGCCTCGCGCGCGTAGTGCCCGTCGAAGAAGGTCTCCTTGGTGCGCTCCCAGCCCGGCGCGCTGACCACGACCACGTACAGGACGACGGCCGTGACCAGGGTCGACACCGCGGCGATCGCGGTCGCGCGCCGGGCACGCGTGCGGTTGTGGCGCTCGCGGTCCAGGCGCCGCTGCGAGGGGACGTACGTGTCGCCCCCGCCGGGCATGTCGCCCTTGTCGTCCGCGGCCTCCCGGCCCGACCCGTCCTTCACCACGGTCACTTGAGGACCGGGGCGTCGACGGCGTCGGAGAGCCACTGCTTCTCCAGCTTCGCCAGCGTGCCGTCCTTGCGGAGCGCGTCCACGGCCGACGACACGCACGACGTGAGGTCGCTGCCCTTGTCGAGGACGAGCCCGAACTGCTCGGGCGTGCCGCCCTGGTTCTCGAACTGGCCGACGATCTTGGCGTTGGTCACCTCGGCCGAGGTGATGTAGAAGGCGGTCGGCAGGTCGACGACGATCGCGTCCACCTGGCCGTTCTTGAGCGCGGAGACGGCCTGGTCGTTCTTGGAGAACGCGGCCTCCTGCTGCGTCGGCTTCACCACGTCGCTGATGTAGTTCAGGCTCGTGGTGCCGACCTGGGCGCCCAGCTTGAGGCCCTTCAGGCCCGCGATGCTCGTCGCCTTGGCGGCCTTGCCGCCCTTGAGCGCGATGACGGCCTGCCGCACGTCGTAGTAGCCGGACGAGAAGTCGACGGCCTTCTTGCGCTCGGTGCTGATCGACACCTGGTTGATGTCGAAGTCGAAGGTCTTCACGCCGGGCGCGAAGGCCTTGTTGAAGGGGACGCTCTGCCAGACGACGGCGCTCTTGTCGTAGCCGAGCTGCTTCGCCACGGCGTACGCGACCGCCGACTCGAAGCCCTTGCCGTTGGCGGGCTTGTCGTCCTCGAACCACGGCTCGTACGCCGGCTCGTCCGTCGCGATCGTCAGCTTGCCGGAGGTCTGGGTGGCCAACTTGCCCTTGGCACAGGTGGTCGCGGTCGAACCCGAGGCCTGGTCGGAGGCCTTCTCCTCCGGCTGCGGAGCACAGCCGACGGCGGTGGCGAGCAGGGCTATGGTCGCGGCGGATATCGCGCGTCGCAGTACGCGAGGGGCAAGGTGCATGGCGGGAGAGTGACAGTCAGACGTCCTGATTGTCCAGGTCACAGCCCCGATTGTCCGCATAGTGGGAACACTTGTTGCGCTCTTGTGAACAGCACCTGTGGGACGCAGATTCGGGCCCGCTCGCCGGGGCCGCCGGTCTAGGGCGGGGGAATGACGGACCGGCGGCCCATCCGCGCAGGAGCCGTCGTCCTGAGCGGGGCTGCTTCCAGTTGACCGCGCAACCACGTGTGTTGGGAGCGCGCGTGGGACACCGGCGCGTGCGAAGGATTCACACGGGGCGCGCACGCACCGGTTCACGTCGAACGCTTACCGCTCCGGCCGATCCTCACCACCCGCGCGCGTGCCACTCCGGCAGGTGCGGGCGTTCGGCGCCCAGCGTCGTGTCGTTGCCGTGTCCCGGGTAGACCCAGGTCTCGTCCGGGAGGGTGCCGAAGATCTTCGTCTCGACGTCGTGCATCAGGCTCGCGAACGCCTCCGGATCCTTCCAGGTGTTGCCCACGCCGCCGGGGAACAGGCAGTCCCCAGTGAACACATGAGGGTGCCCGTGCGGGTCGTCGTAGACGAGTGCGATCGAACCCGGCGTATGGCCCACGAGGTGACGCGCCGTCAACTCGACCTGGCCCACCCGGATCGTGTCGCCGTCGTCGACCGGGACGTCGGTCGGCACGGGGATGCCGTCGGCGTCCTCGCGGCCCGCGTACGTACGCGCGCGCGTGGCCGTCACGACCTCGGCGAGCGCCTGCCAGTGGTCGCCGTGCTGGTGGGTGGTGACGACGGACGTGATGCCGTCGTCGCCGATCGTGCCGAGCAGGGTCTCCGCGTCGTTGGCCGCGTCGATCAGCAACTGCTCGTCCGTGGCCCGGCAGCGCAGCAGATAGGCGTTGTTGTTCATGGGCCCGACCGCGATCTTGGTGATCATCAGGTCAGTGAGCTCGTGCACGTCCGCCGGTCCACCGACCGTGACCTCGCCGCTGTACGTCATGGCGGTCAGCCTAGTGCGTTTCCGAAGACGTTCCGAAGGGACCGGCGCCCTCCGGTGTCCGGGCGCGGGAGCGTGATGTCGTGCCCGCCGTGGCGACGGAAGTCGATCATTCGCCCATGAGACCCGAAGTGCGCGCGTTCGTCGCCGACGGCCCGCTCCCCGGCTGGGACGCGAACGAGGAGGAGATCGACAGGCGGGCCCGCCGGCTCGACGCGATCCCGAAGCCGGTCACGGGAGAGGAGGCCCGGGCGCTCGTCCTCTGCTTCGGCCCGGACGACTGCCACGGCGTCGCCTGGACGCTCCTCCAGCTCATCGAGACCGGCCCGAACCCCGTGCTCACCAGCCAACCCGCACCCGCCACCGACGAGTGGCATCGGAGGTTCTACGGCCGGGCCGTGGGCCTATAGCGGGGGAAGTGCCGGCAAGGAGTCCCCGTCGACCGCCAGGGCCGCCCCGTCACGGCGCCCGCAGAGCCAGCCGAGCAGATCCGCCGGGCGGCCGGTGACGGTGACTTCGGGCTTGTCGGCCGCCCGGCCCGTGCTCCACGCGTGCGTGCCGTCGGAGAGCTGCGTCGACGGCACATCGGGGTGTCCGGTGAACCGCTCGACCAGGAAGTCGATCTCCCGCTGCGTGAACTCCTCGGGCAGGTCCTCCAGTTCGTACCCGATCCCCAGGTCCACGTGGTGCAGCTCGACCTCGACCCAGCGTCGGAACGGCACCCGGGAGGCGCTGTCGGTGACCCCGTTGCGCAGCTCCACGGTGCGTGACCAGTCCGCGGGAGCGGCACCCGCGTCCTGGAAACGGGCCCCGCTCTCGCGCACGTCGGCGAGCTGGACGTCGAGGGGGCGCGGGGCGTCACGATCGATGTCGGCGTCGCGCATGCTCGCCGTGGCGTACATGGGACGCCCCTCCAGGACGTTCACGAGGGCGTCCGCGTTGCGGGCGATATGGGCGAGGACGTGGCCGCGGCTCCAGCCGGGAAGCCGTGACGGCTCGGCCACAGAGGCGTTGTCCAGTCCGGCGGCTGCGGTGAGCACCCGCTCGGTCGCATCACGTACAGAGGCCAGGTCATGAGCGTGATCAATCATGCTGCTGACCCTAGTCCCGCCACACCTTTGGGTGAAGGTGGTGAAGCAGTGCCGTAAATCGAATGCACGTGCTATATCGTCGGGGGCGGCGTCGGGCATGCTGGAAGGCCGGAGGTTGTTATGCCTCGGCCGGGATTCCGACCGGCGTTGTCAGTGGCTCCCCCTAGTCTGAGAACGACGGGGGCCCCGCCTCTGTCACTTCTCTCAAGAAAGGTGCGGACCGGCGTGGCCGACCGTCTCATCGTCCGTGGCGCGCGCGAGCACAATCTGAAGAATGTCTCGCTCGACCTTCCACGCGACTCGCTCATCGTGTTCACGGGCCTGTCCGGGTCGGGCAAGTCCTCCCTGGCCTTCGACACGATCTTCGCCGAGGGCCAGCGGCGCTACGTGGAATCGCTCTCCTCGTACGCCCGCCAGTTCCTCGGCCAGATGGACAAGCCGGACGTCGACTTCATCGAGGGTCTCTCCCCGGCCGTCTCCATCGACCAGAAGTCGACCTCGCGCAACCCGCGCTCGACGGTCGGCACCATCACCGAGGTCTACGACTACCTGCGCCTGCTCTTCGCGCGCATCGGCAAGCCGCACTGCCCGGAGTGCGGTCGGCCCATCTCGCGCCAGTCGCCGCAGGCCGTCGTCGACAAGGTCCTGGCGCTGCCCGAGGGAAGCCGCTTCCAGGTCCTGTCGCCGCTGGTGCGCGAGCGCAAGGGCGAGTTCGTCGACCTGTTCGCGGACCTCCAGACCAAGGGCTACAGCCGCGCGCGCGTGGACGGCGAGACCATCCAGCTCTCCGAGCCGCCCACCCTGAAGAAGCAGGAGAAGCACACCATCGAGGTGGTCATCGACCGCCTCACGGTGAAGGACTCCGCCAAGCGCCGCCTCACCGACTCCGTGGAGACCGCCCTCGGGCTGTCCGGCGGCATGGTCGTGCTCGACTTCGTCGACCTCCCCGAGGACGACCCCGAGCGCGAGCGCATGTACTCGGAGCACCTGTACTGCCCGTACGACGACCTGTCCTTCGAGGAGCTGGAGCCCCGCTCCTTCTCCTTCAACTCGCCCTTCGGCGCCTGCCCCGAGTGCTCCGGCATCGGCACGCGCATGGAGGTCGACGCCGAGCTGATCGTCCCGGACGAGGACAAGTCCCTGGACGAGGGCGCCATCCACCCGTGGTCGCACGGCCACACCAAGGACTACTTCAGCCGCCTCATCGGCGCCCTCGCGGACGCGCTGGGCTTCCGCACCGACATCCCCTTCGCGGGTCTCCCGCAGCGCGCCAAGAAGGCCCTGCTGTACGGCCACAAGACGCAGATCGAGGTGCGGTACCGGAACAGGTACGGCCGCGAGCGGGTCTACACGACGCCCTTCGAAGGCGCCGTCCCCTTCGTGAAGCGGCGGCACGGCGAGGCGGAGAGCGACGCCAGCCGCGAGCGCTTCGAGGGCTACATGCGCGAGGTGCCCTGCCCCACCTGTCACGGCACGCGCCTGAAGCCCGTCGTCCTCGCGGTCACGATCATGGACAAGTCGATCGCCGAGATCTCCGGCATGTCCATCAGCGACTGCGCGGAGTTCCTCGGCGGGATGAAGCTCGACGCCCGCGACAAGAAGATCGCCGAGCGCGTGCTGAAGGAGTGCAACGAGAGGCTGCGCTTCCTGGTCGACGTAGGCCTCGACTACCTCTCGCTGAACCGCGCGGCCGGCACCCTCTCCGGCGGCGAGGCCCAGCGCATCCGCCTGGCCACCCAGATCGGCTCCGGACTCGTGGGCGTCCTGTACGTCCTCGACGAGCCGTCCATCGGCCTGCACCAGCGCGACAACCACCGGCTGATCGAGACCCTGGTCCGGCTCCGCGACATGGGCAACACGCTCATCGTCGTCGAGCACGACGAGGACACCATCAAGGTCGCCGACTGGATCGTCGACATCGGCCCCGGCGCGGGCGAGCACGGCGGCAAGGTCGTGCACAGCGGCTCCCTGAAGGAGCTGCTCGCCAACGAGGAGTCGATGACCGGGCAGTACCTGTCCGGCAAGAAGGCCATCCCGCTGCCCGAGATCCGGCGCCCGCTCGACCCCTCCCGCCGGCTCACGGTGCACGGCGCCCGGGAGAACAACCTTCAGGACATCGACGTCTCGTTCCCCCTGGGCGTGTTCACCGCGGTCACCGGCGTCTCCGGCTCCGGCAAGTCGACCCTGGTCAACGACATCCTGTACACACACCTGGCCCGCGAGCTGAACGGCGCGAGGAACGTGCCGGGACGGCACACGCGCGTGGACGGCGACGACCTCGTCGACAAGGTCGTGCACGTCGACCAGTCGCCCATCGGCCGCACCCCGCGGTCGAACCCGGCGACGTACACCGGAGTCTTCGACCACGTCCGCAAGCTGTTCGCGGAGACGACCGAGGCGAAGGTGCGGGGCTATCTGCCCGGCCGCTTCTCGTTCAACGTCAAGGGCGGCCGCTGCGAGAACTGCGCGGGCGACGGCACCATCAAGATCGAGATGAACTTCCTGCCGGACGTGTACGTCCCGTGCGAGGTGTGCCACGGCGCCCGCTACAACCGGGAGACGCTGGACGTCCACTACAAGGGCAAGTCCATCGCCGACGTCCTGAACATGCCGATCGAGGAGGCCACGGAGTTCTTCGAGGCGGTCCCCGGGATCGCCCGCCACCTCAACACCCTCAAGGACGTCGGCCTCGGCTACGTCCGCCTCGGCCAGTCCGCGACCACCCTGTCCGGCGGTGAGGCCCAGCGCGTCAAGCTCGCCAGCGAGCTCCAGCGCCGCTCCACCGGCCGTACGGTCTACGTCCTGGACGAGCCGACCACCGGCCTGCACTTCGAGGACATCAGCAAGCTCCTCACGGTGCTCGGCGGCCTGGTCGACAAGGGCAACACGGTCATCGTCATCGAGCACAACCTCGACGTGATCAAGGTCGCCGACTGGGTCGTCGACATGGGTCCGGAGGGTGGCGCGGGCGGCGGTCTCGTCATCGCCGAGGGCACACCGGAGCAGGTTGCCGCAGTCTCGACCAGCCACACCGGCAAGTTCCTCCGCGAGATCCTCGACGCCGACCGGATCAGCGACGGAGCCCCCGTGAAGGCCCCGCGCAAGACGGCCGCCAAGAAGACCGCGGCGGTACCGGCGAAGAAGTCCGCGCCCGCGAAGAAGGCCACGCCCGCGAAGAAGACGACGCGGGCCCGCAAGGCCTGACCGGCGGCGAGCACGCGCGTGTGGCGCCCTGCGGGAACCTCCCCGCAGGGCGCCACACGCGCTCAACAGCCTCTACAGACCGCCCAGTTCAGAGGCGTACGGCGGTTCCGCCCCCGCCCGTGAACACGTGATCGCCGCCGCCCGCGCCGCGAACTTCAGCAGCTGGGTCCAGCCGTCGCGGCCCAGGACGGCCATCCCCTCCGCGGACAGCGCGTTCCGGGTGGACAGGCCGTGCAGCAGCGCCGCGTTGACGGTGTCACCGGCGCCGATCGTGTCCACGACGTCGACCTTCTCGCCCGGAATCGGGTACACGGTGCCGTCCTGGGTGTACGCGGCGAGGCCGTCGCCACCATGGGTGATCACGACCGCCGAGGGCCCTGCGTCCAGCCACTCGCGCGGGGTGCCGCCCAGCCACAGCGCGTCCTCCTCGGACACCTTGAGGAGGGAGACGTACGGCAGCCAGCTCTTGAAGCGCGCCCGGTACGCGTCCGCGTCGGGGATCAGGCCCGCCCGGATGTTCGGGTCGAGCAGCGTGAACACGCCCTGCCCGAACGCGGTCCGCAGTAGTTCCTCGTAGGCACTCGCGCCCGGCTCCAGGACGAGCGAACAGGTACCGAAGGACACGGCCTCGGTCTCGGCGGGCAGCGCCGCGGGCACCTCGAAGAGCCGGTCGGCGGTGCCGTCGACGTAGAAGGAGTATGTGGCCGAGCCGTGCGCGTCGAGCGTGGCGACCGCGAGGGTGGTCGGCTCCTGGCCGCGCTGTACGTCCAGGACGTCCACGTCGGCCTGCCGCAGCCCGGCGAGGAGGGCCTCGCCGAACGCGTCGTCGGAGACGCGGGAGCAGAAGGCGGTGGGGGAGCCGAGGCGGCCGAGCGCGATGGCGGTGTTGTACGGGCCGCCGCCGAGCGCCGGCTTCAGGGCGGCGAGGGCTCCGGTGCCCTGCGGCACCAGGTCGATCAGGGCCTCACCGGCTACGACGATCACGAGATGTTTCCCTTCTGGGACTGTTCGGACGGGTCGGGGCAGCCGCAGGACGTGCGGTGGACCAAGGTGCAGGGCAGGCGCACGACGCGGGCGGGCCGGTCCGGCGAGGTCAGCCGGTCCAGCAGCAGCCGTACGGCCTCGGCGCCGATCTCCTTGCTGGGCTGGGCGATCGCGGTGAGCCGGGGCTCGAACAGATCCGCCCAGGCGAAGTCGTCGAAGCAGCACAGCGCGAGGTCGCCGGGGACCGACAGGCCGCGCTCGCGCAGGGCGCGTAGGGCGCCGATGGTCATCGCGTTGTTGGCGGTGACCAGGGCGGTGGGCGGGGCGGCGAGGGACAGGAGCTTCTCGGTGGCCCGCTCGGCGGCGGCCGACTCGGAGTCGCCGTGCGTCAACAGCCGCTCGTCGTAAGGGAGTCCGGCGGCGGCGAGGCCGTGCCGGTATCCCGCGATCCGCTCGCCGGTGGTGCTGAGCCCGGGCAGGCCCGCGACGAGGCCGATGCGGCGGTGGCCGAGTCCGGCGAGGTGGGTGACGAGATGGGCCGTCGGTTCGATGTTCTCGGCGCACACCTGGTCGAAGGCATACGGCTGGCCGGAGGCGTACGCCTGGTCGGAGGGGGCCGCGTCGTCCGAGGGCGCCTCGACCACCCGGTCCAGGAACACCGTCGGTACGGAGTGCCGGGCGAGATAGGCGACCAGGGCGTCCGGGGCCGCCGACGGGGCGACGATCATGCCGTCCACCCGGCGTTCGTGCAGGAGTTGGACGACCGTGCGCTCGTGCTCCGGGTCGTCGTGCGGATCGGCGATGAGCAGGCTGTAGCCCTGCTCCAGGGCGCCGGCCTCGACCCCCTGGAGGATCTCCGTGAAGTACGGGTTGCTGATCGCCGACACCGCGAGGCCGATGGAGCGGGTGCGGGACGTGACCAGGGAGCGGGCGAGGGTGTTGGGGGTGTAGCCCAGCTCCTCGATCGCGGCCAGCACGGCCTCCCGGGTGCTGGGCAGCACCGGACGGGTGCCGTTCAGGACGTGCGAGACGGTCGCGACGGACACACCGGCGCTCCGAGCGACGTCGACCATGGTGGCCATCGCGGGTCCCCCTCCCCGAGGTGCGGTGGGCTTGAAATGCGGCGGGCCTTCTGGGCGGGAACGTATCCCATCCGCCGCCAGACGTAAACGCTTGCGCAAACGTTTACGTACCGTGAGCGCCCGTCCGGTGAACCCACCTCAAAGCGGGCGGAACGCCACGGGTATCGTCGCCGTGCACCGCCCCCTGAACGACTGAACAGCGCGCACCACTGGAGACCCCCATGCCCGGCCGCCCCGCCCCGAGCCGTCGTACCGTCCTGCGAGGCGCGGCCCTCACGCCCGTCGCCGGGCTCGGCCTCGCCGCCTGCTCGGGCGGTGGTTCAGGGGCCGCCGCGACCCCGACCGCGCCTGTGGAGCTGGGCGCGGAGAGCGAGGTCGCCAAGGGGAGCGCCACGCTGTACCGCGATCAGAACGTCGTCGTCAGCCGGGCCGCGAACGGCACCCTCAAGGCGTACAGCACGATCTGCACGCACGCGCAGTGCCCCATCAACAAGCTGGACGGTACGACGCTCATCTGCCCGTGCCACGGCAGCCAGTTCGACGCGATGACCGGCAAGGTGGTGCAGGCGCCGGCCACCGAACCCCTGCAGGAGCTGAAGGTGACGGCCGAGAACGGGAAGATCGTCGCGGGGCCGGCCGCCTGATCCTCGGGGCGTCCGGGGCGTCCGCGCCCCGGCGGCTCACTCCCAGTCCCAGCCGATCCCCACGATCCCCGACCGCATGCGCGGCTCCACGAGGTGCACCGAATGGTGTCCTCCGGCCAGGCGCAGTTCCTGGCGGCCGCTGCGCGGGGCCGCCGCCGAGTGCTGGGTGAAGCGGTGGCAGCGCACCGGGAGCGCGTTCTCGTCGAAGCGCACCTGGAGCGCGTACTGGCCGCCCGCGATACCGAAGTCGCGGACGTACTCGCGGGAGACGCCGGCGGTGCCGTCCTCGACGCCGTAGCGGAAGAGGAACGTATCTCCCGAGCGCAACCGGGTGCCGAAGAGGAGCTCGGCGACCAGGATGCCGGTCTCGTGGTGGCGGTGGACGCGGCCCGTGCGGCAGTTCTCCAGGGCGTGCACGGTCATGCGGTCCGGGGCGCAGCCGGGGTCTCCGTAGTGGACGGCTATGAAGCGGTCGACGCCGTCCCGGTGGGCGCGGACGATGTGGTGGGACTCGCGGCCGAGCAGCTCGCGGTGCGGCCCGACGCGCACGCGCTCGTGCAGCCCGAGGGAGTGCAGGCCGTTGTCGAGCGTGGACTCCAGTTCGGCCAGCAGCTGCTCCAGGACGCCGGAGGCCTCGACGAAGGAGCGGTAGGAGCGGGCCGCCGGGCGCTGCGCGACGGAGCGTTCCTCGGCCTCGGCGAGTAGCCGGATCAGTGACTCCTCCGGGAGCTGGAGGATCTCCTCCAGTGCCCGTACGGCACGCAGCGACTCGGGGCGCTGCGGGCGGCGGGCGCCCTGCTGCCAGTAACTCAGGCTGGTGACACCGACCTTGACCCCGTAGCGCGTCAGATGGTGCTGGACGCGCTGCAGGGGGAGTCCGCGGGCGGCGATGGCGGCGCGCAGCGCGACGTGGAAGGGGCCGCCGCGCAGGGCCGAGTCCAGTTCCGCGGTGGCGACGTCCGCCTGCTGTGTGGCGTGCGGCATGCAGGGGCCCTCTCTGTGAATGTTCACAACGGCTGGTCAGGCCGTTCACGCGAGTTGCTTCGGGGCCCCCGTCGGCGCCGGAGAAAAGTCTTCACATCCGTACGCCGTCGTTCACGCCCCGAGTTCCCCCGCATTGAAGCGTGTTGACCAAGTCCCGACAACACCTGCCGCCCATCAGGCATATGTGACTTGGCCCGGTCGCGGTGGGTGCTCTCACTGCGGTGCGGGCGGCCCGTCGACGCCCAGCAGGTCCCTGATCGCCCGCGCGGACACGGCCGACTTGTGAAGGAAGCCGTGTGCGGGGCTGGCGGCGATGAGTTCCTGGAAGTCCTCCCGGGAGTGGGTCGAGATGAGGATCACCGCCGGTACGTCGCCCACGAGTTGGCGCGCGACCTCGAAGCCGTTCTCGCCGTCGAGGTCGAGGTCGACGAGGACGACGTCGGGGGCCGACTCCCGGGCCTGGGAGAGGGCGTCCGCGCCCGTCGAGGCGATGCCGACGACTTCCATGCCGCCACGTTCCAGCAGAGCGCGAGCCGCCTCCAGGAACCGGGCGCTGTCATCGACGAGGAGACAGCGCAGCGACATGTGCCCAGCTTGCCAACCGGCGCCCGGTCGCGCCTTCCAGCTAGCCGGAAAGAGCTGAAGTCCCGTGCCACAGACGCAGGTTCTCGTGCACGCAGGGCGATGGGGATGCGACGGGCGGTAGCATGACGGCGCCCTGGGGGAGACCACGTCGTCCGGTCGAGTGGGGGTGTGCCATGGACGGAACGAGCGCCACGCGCGCGTGGACAGGCAGCCGCGGGATCCGCCGGGTCCGCGGAACCCTGGTCCCCTGGGTGGCGTGCGCGGCCCTGCTGCTGGCCGCGTGCGACGGCGGCGGGAGCGACGCCAAGGGGGCGAGCGCGACCCCGAAGGACACCACCTGCGACGGGAGGATCCACGGCACCGCGCACATCACCGTCTGGTACCACGCGGGCCCCAGCGGCGAGTTCACCACGCTGCGGAACCAGGTGAAGGAGTTCAACAGGCGGCAGAAGCAGGTGCGCGTCGAGCTGGTCACCCTCCCGGAGGACCGCGCCTACACCGCCCTGGTGCTGTCGGCGGCGGCCAGCGGCGACCTGCCCGACCTCCTCGACTTCGACGGCCCGAACCTCTACAGCTACGCCTGGTCGGGCAAGCTCCGGCCGATCGACTCCTGTGTGCCCGCGAGCGTCCGCGCCGACCTGTTGCCGACGATCCGTCAACAGGGCACCTACGCGGGCAGGTTGTGGGGCATCGGCACCTTCGACTCGGGCATGGGCCTGTATGTGCGCAAGTCCGTCATGAAGAAGGCCGGCATACGCGTCCCGACCGGCCCGAAGGACGCCTGGACGGCGGCCGAACTCACGGGCATCCTGCGCAAGTTGCGCACCCAGGGCTACCAGGCACCCCTCGACCTGCGGCTCGTCTACTCCCAGCCGGGCCAGGAGTGGAACACGTACGGCTTCGCGCCCGCCGTGTGGTCGGCGGGCGGCGACCTCATCGAGCCCAGGAACTTCCGCACCGCCGAGGGCTATGTGAACGGCCCCGGTTCGGTCAAGGCGCTCACCGACCTGCAGAACTGGGCCGAGGCCGGGCTCATCGACATGGTCAAGGACGACAAGGCGTTCGTCAGCGGCCGCAGCGCGATCTCCTGGTGCGGGCACTGGACCTATCCGGAATTCAACAAGGCCTTCCCCGGGGACGTCACCATCGTCCCGCTGCCCGACTTCGGCCAGGGGACCGTCACGGGGATGGGCTCCTTCCAGTGGGGTGTCCCGGCGGGCAACGCGGACGGTGACGCCGTCTGGCGCTTCCTGTCCTTCCTGCTCCAGCCCGCCCAGGTGCACCGGATGACGGTGGCCAACGGGGCGATCCCGGCCACCGAGAGCGCGATCAAGCTCTCACCGCAGTACGCGCCCGGCGGCCCCGAGCACCTCTTCATCGAGCAACTCCGGGACGGAGTCGCCCGCCCCAGGCCGCAGACGCCCGCCTATCCGGCAATCACCGACGCCTTCTCCCGGGCCTTCGCGAAGATCATCTTCAGTCGGGCGCCGGTCAAGGCCACCCTGGACGAGGCCGCCAGGAAGATCGACGACGACCTTGCCGCGCACGACGGCTATCCGCCGAGCAGGTAGCGACAGCGTGCGCCACGCGCGTGTGCCCGACGGCGGCAAGGACCGCGCGGGCTGCGGCCGCGAGCGCCACGCGTGTGTGCCCGACGCGGATCCCACGCGCGCGTGTCCGACTTCGAGTGACCCGTCCTCCCCAAGGCCCTGACGATCATGGCCGGTTGGGGGCAGGCTGGGCACGTGACCGACGATCGTCGATACCTTCCACCCCCCGGCCGCTGAGAGCCCGCCGTGCGTCGCCCCCTGTCCCCGGGCCCGCTCCGTAGGCTGCTCGCCGGGTTCCGCCCCGAGCCCGACCTCGTCACGCCCACCGCGCTCCCGGAGCTGCGCAGCCCGCGCTCCGACCGCCCCGCCCCGCACGGCCCCCGTCGTAGGCGCCCGCGGTCCGGTGCCGCCCTCCGGATCCCCTTCCTCGCCAGGCTGCGCGTCGGGCGCAAGCTGATGCTCCTGGTGCTGCTCCCGGTGACCGGCATGCTGGCGTTCACCGTATTCGGCGCCGTCTCCCAGTGGCACGACGCGGAGACGATGCGGGACTTCCGTACGGCGACCGCGCTGTCGTTCAAGACCACCGCGCTGACCGACGCCATCGCCAGGGAACGCATCGCCGCCGTCAAGGCCCGCCTGCGTCCCGGAGCGGAGACCCTGAAGGGACGCTCCGGTGCGGAGCACGTCACCGACCAGGCCCTGAACGCGGCCCTCCTGGGTGCGGCCGGCCGGCCCGGACCACCCGACGTACCGGGCCGGTTGGACGCGCGGAGCCGCCAACTGCACGCCCTGAGGCTCCAGTCGGGCACCGGCTCGCTCACCGCGCCCCAACTCGCCGCCCAGTACGACACGATCGAGGACGACCTCCTGGAGCTGGCCGCCACCCTGGAGTCCGGCCGGCCGACCCGCGCCTCCGGGCAGGCCGCCGACACGCACATCGCGCTCCTGAACGCCGTCGAGGCCGCCGAACGCGAACGCACCGAACTGGCCGTGCTGTTCGACACCCCGGATGCCCCGCACGCCACCGCCACGGACCGATGGTCGGCCCTGGAGAAGGCGCTCCTGGACGACTTCGACCGGACCGCGCCCGCCGCTCTCAAGGGCAGGCTCTACGTCGTCCTCCTCCAGCACCCCGGCCTCGTCGTCCGCACCACCCGAGAGACCCTCGCCGACCCGCACGCCAAGAAGAACGCCTGGCCCACGTACGCCGGTTGGCTGACCGCCTCGACCCAGCGCATCGACGCACTGCGCGTCATTCAGCACCAGGCCGCCGCCGAACTGGGCCGCGACGCCGCCGGCGACCTGGACAGCGCACGCGCGCGTGAGGCACGCGACCTCAGCGTGTCGCTGGCCGTCCTGGCCGCCGTCACCGTCCTCGGCCTGACCCTGCGCCAGTCGATCACCCGCCCCCTCAGCGAGGTCTCCGCGGGCGCCCGCGCGCTCTCCGAGGGCGACCTGTCGTACGACATCCGGTACGCGGGCCGGGACGAACTCGGCGCCGTCGCCGACATGTTCAGAGAACTGCGGGTCACCACCGAACGGCTCGCCGGCGAGATCAACACCATGAACACGGCGATCGACGACAACCGGCTCGGCCACCGCGCGGACGTCGCCGCGTTCGAGGGGACCTGGGCACAGCTGCTCGGCGGTATGAACGGCACCATGGCGTCCTTCGCCGCCGCGCACGGGCGGCGCGACAAGGCCGAGCAGGAACTGGCGAGCATCTTCCACCTCTCCCTCGACCTGCTGTGCATCGCGGGACTCGACGGCTACTTCAAGCGCGTGAACCCCGCCTTCGAGCGGACCCTCGGCCACTCCGCCGACGCGCTCCTGGGCAGACCCTGGCTGGAGTTCGTGCACCCGGAGGACCGGGCACGCACGCGTGCCGTCCTCGACCGGCTGGCGAGCGGCGTCGAACTGGCCGAGTTCGAGAACCGCTTCGTCCGGGACGACGGCACCGAACGCTGGCTCCAGTGGAGCGCCCGCCCGGTCACCGCGGACGGCCTGATCTACGCCGCCGCACGCGATGTCACCGAGAGCCGCCGCGCCGCCCGTGAACAGACCGCGCTGCGCCGGGTCGCCACCCTCGTCGCCCGCGGGGTCCCACCGCACGAGGTGTTCTCCGAAGTCGCCGACCAGGTGGGCAAGGTACTGAGCAGCGGCTCCGCCGCAGTCCTTCGCTACGGCGCCGACGGAGCCGCCACCGTCCTCGGCTCCGCCCGCGGGCCCGCCGCCGAGGCCGAGGCGGCCGCCGCCGCCGAAGTCGCGCGCACCGCCCGCCCCGCGCGCGTGGGCCGCTCGGTGGGCGTCCCCATCGTCGTGGACGACCGGCTGTGGGGTGCCGTCGTCGCGGCCGCCGCCGGAAGCGAACCACTGCCCCCGGGCACCGAGTCCCGGCTCGCCGACTTCACCGAACTCGTCGCCACCGCCCTCGCCAACGCCGACAGCCGCGACCAGCTCACCGCGTCCCGCGCGCGCGTGGTGGCCGCCGGGGACGCCTCCAGGCGCCGTATCGAACGCGATCTGCACGACGGCGTCCAACAGCGGCTCGTCTCGCTCCAACTCGACCTCAGAATGGCCCAGTCGATGCTGGACGAGCAGCCGGAGGAACTCGCCGAGCAGCTGGACCACATCGCCAAGGGCCTGGACGACGCCTTCGGCGACCTGTTGCAGGTCGCGCGGGGCATCCACCCCGCGATCCTCTCCAAGGGCGGTCTGGGCCCGGCCCTGCGCGCGCTGGCCCGTCGCTCCGCCGTCCCCGTGGAACTCGACCTGCGTCTGCCCGCGGGCCGCCTCCCGGAGCAGATCGAGGTCGCCGTCTACTACGTGACCTCCGAGTGCCTCACCAACGCCGTCAAGCACGCGCGCGCGAGCTTCGTGGCGGTGTCCGCGCGGGTCGAGGACGACGTCCTGGAGGTGACGATCGCCGACGACGGAGTGGGCGGCGCCGATCTCGGGCACGGCTCCGGGCTCATCGGACTCGTCGACCGCGTCGAGGCGATCGGCGGCAAGCTGCACGTCGTCAGCCCACCGGGGGAGGGCACAACTCTCGTCGTACGACTGCCGCTTCCCCGGACGGAGGGGTGACCGCCCGAGGCGTACGCGATGAGGTCCAGGTCGGGGGAGTCATGGACTCGGTGACGTCGCGTACGCGTCGGGCGGTCTTCTCGGACGGAGAGGCAGCCGTCCGGCTCTAGGGATGCCGCGAGCTCCTCGCACGCAGGTGCTGGGCGCGGACCACGTCGGGGTCACGCGGGTCGAGGAGGTCCTTCAGGGACCGCGTGTCGTCCTCGTGCGTGCGGACACGGACCGACCGCCGTCGTCCGTCCGCCCGTGTCCGCCGCATCTCCCGCAGCCCTTCCGACGTCCCGGCCCGAGGTCCGTCACCTCGCCCGAGGCGACCGGTCCGCCCGCATTCGCACTCCTACGAGAATCGCCCGGAGGTGCGGCCCTGTCTTCACCGTCACCCCCCAATTCCCTTACCGGCTAGCCGTACCCGACCCGGTCCGGCAGGCTGTGCGTGGCGCACCGCACCGGTCGGGCAAGGGGAGCCGTGACGATGGACGCATCGCAGCAGACCGCGAAGGGACGAGTCGTCCTCGCCGACGACGACGTCCTGCTCAGGGAGGGCCTCGCGAGCCTGTGCGAACGCCTGGGCTACGAGGTCGCGGGCCAGGCCGGCGACGCCGTACGGCTCCTCGAACTGGTCGACACCGAGCGGCCCGACCTCGCGATCGTCGACATCAGGATGCCGCCCGACCACTCCACCGAGGGCCTCAAGGCGGCCCGCACGATCCGGGAGCGCCACCCCGACACCGGCATCCTCGTGCTGTCCGCGTTCGTCGAGGTCGAGGAGGCTCTGGAGCTGCTGGCCGGCGGGCACAAGGTCGGGTATCTCCTCAAGAGCCGGATCACGGTCGTCGACGAGTTCGTCGAGGCCCTCGACCGCATCCACAAGGGCGGCTCGGTCGTCGACCCCTCCCTGGTGCACGAGCTGTTCTCGGCGCAGCGCCGCGACGACCCGCTGTCCTTCCTCAGCACCCGCGAGCGCGAGGTCCTGGCGCTGATGGCGGAGGGCCGCTCCAATGCCGGCATCGGCCGCAGGCTGTGGGTCACCGAGGGCACCGTCGAGAAACACGTCCGCAGCATCCTGGGCAAACTCCGCCTTCCGGAGGCCGCCGACGACCACCGCCGTGTCCTGGCCGTTCTCACGTTTCTGGAGTCCCGCTAGAAGTACCGGTCCGGAGTCCCGGAAAAAGGACCGACGGAACATCCGGCAATCACTCCGGCGGGAGTTCCGCCGGGCGTGTCCGGCGTTGTCCACAGCCCCGCCGCGCTGTCACTCCGCGCCAGTAGGGTGTGAAACATGGCCGATCCCTCCAGCTACCGCCCCAGGCCGGGAGAGATCCCGGACTCGCCCGGGGTCTACAAGTTCCGCGACGAGCACCGCCGGGTGATCTACGTCGGAAAGGCGAAGAGCCTGCGCCAGCGCCTGGCGAACTACTTCCAGGACCTGGCCGGACTCCACCCGCGCACGCGCACGATGGTCACCACGGCCGCGTCGGTGGAGTGGACGGTGGTGTCCACGGAGGTCGAGGCACTCCAGCTGGAGTACTCCTGGATCAAGGAGTACGACCCCCGGTTCAACGTCAAGTACCGCGACGACAAGAGCTACCCGTACCTCGCGGTGACGATGAACGAGGAGTACCCGCGCGTGCAGGTGATGCGCGGTCACAAGAAGAAGGGCGTCCGCTACTTCGGGCCGTACGGACACGCCTGGGCGATCCGCGACACCGTGGACCTCCTGCTGCGCGTGTTCCCCGTCCGCACCTGCTCGGCCGGCGTCTTCAAGAACGCGGCGCGCACCGGCCGTCCCTGTCTGCTCGGCTACATCGGCAAGTGCTCCGCCCCCTGCGTCGGCCGTGTCTCCGAGGAGGAACACCGCGAACTGGCCGAGGAGTTCAGCGACTTCATGGCCGGCCGCACCGGCACGTACATCCGCCGTCTGGAGAAGCAGATGACGGACGCGGCCGAGGAGATGGAGTACGAGCGGGCCGCCCGCCTGCGCGACGACATCGACGCCCTCAAGAAGGCCATGGAGAAGAGCGCGGTCGTCCTCGCCGACGCCACCGACGCCGACCTGATCGCCGTCGCCGAGGACGAGCTGGAGGCGGCCGTCCAGATCTTCCACGTCCGCGGCGGACGCGTCCGCGGCCAGCGCGGCTGGGTCACCGACAAGGTCGAGGACGTCACCACCGCGGCCCTCGTCGAGCACGCCCTCCAGCAGCTCTACGGCGAGGAGACCGGGGACTCCGTCCCCAAGGAGGTCCTCGTCCCGGCCCTGCCCGACCCGGTGGAGCCGGTCCAGCAGTGGCTGACCGACCGGCGCGGGGCGAACGTGTCACTGCGCATCCCGCAGCGCGGCGACAAGAAGTCCCTCATGGAGACCGTCGCACGCAACGCCCAGCAGTCGCTGATCCTCCACAAGACCAAGCGCGCCTCCGACCTCACCACCCGCTCACGCGCCCTGGAGGAGATCGCCGAGGCCCTCGACCTGGACAGCGCGCCCCTGAGGATCGAGTGCTACGACATCTCGCACCTCCAGGGAGACGACGTCGTGGCGTCGATGGTCGTCTTCGAGGACGGGCTCGCGCGCAAGAGCGAGTACCGCCGCTTCCAGATCAAGGGCTTCGAGGGCCAGGACGACGTCCGCTCCATGCACGAGGTGATCACCCGCCGCTTCCGGCGCTATCTCGCCGAGAAGGAGAAGACGGGGGAGTGGGCGGACGGCGACGAGCTGAGTGACCTGAAGGACGACGAGGGGCGCCCCAAGCGGTTCGCCTACCCGCCGCAGCTCGTCGTGGTCGACGGCGGGCAGCCGCAGGTCGCCGCCGCCAAGAAGGCCCTGGACGAGCTGGGCATCGACGACATCGCCGTGTGCGGCCTGGCCAAGCGCCTGGAGGAGGTCTGGCTCCCGGACGACGACGACCCGGTGGTCCTGCCCCGCACCAGCGAGGGCCTCTACCTCCTCCAGCGCGTCCGCGACGAGGCCCACCGCTTCGCGATCACCTACCAGCGCGCCAAGCGGGCCAAGAGGTTCCGGTCGAGCCCCCTGGACGACGTGCCCGGCCTCGGCGAGACACGCAAGCAGGCGCTGATCAAGCACTTCGGTTCGGTGAAGAAGCTGCGATCCGCGACAATCGATCAGATCTGCGAGGTTCCGGGCATAGGTCGCAAGACCGCCGAGACCATCGCGGTCGCCCTCGCCCAGGCGGCCCCGGCCGCACCCGCCGTGAACACGGCGACTGGAGAGATCATGGAAGACACGGAAGACGGGACACCCGGGACCACGGCGGGTGCCCCAGGGGAGCCCGTACCCGCGGGAGCCCCGGACGAGCGACGGGGGCAGGAGACATGACCGGACAAGAGAAGCAGCCCACAGCGGACCGAGATCGGACGCACAAGGAAACCGGCGACGATCAGGCTCCGCAGCAAGAGGTCCAGGACGACGGAGCACAGGTGAGTACGGACAGCACGACCCCCGGGGTGCCCGAGGCGGCCATCCCCGAGCTGGTGATCATCTCCGGCATGTCCGGAGCCGGGCGGTCCACCGCCGCCAAGTGTCTGGAGGACCTCGGCTGGTTCGTCGTCGACAACCTCCCGCCCGCCCTGATCCCCACCATGGTGGAGCTCGGCGCCCGCTCCCAGGGCAACGTGGCACGGATCGCGGTCGTCGTCGACGTACGCGGACGGCGCTTCTTCGACAACCTCCGCGAGTCCCTCGCCGACCTGGAGTCGAAGAACGTCACCCGGCGGATCGTCTTCCTGGAGTCCTCGGACGACGCCCTGGTGCGCCGCTTCGAGTCGGTGCGCCGCCCCCACCCCCTCCAGGGCGACGGCCGTATCGTCGACGGCATCGACGCCGAACGCGAGCTGCTGCGCGAACTGCGCGGCGACGCCGACCTGGTCATCGACACCTCCAGCCTCAACGTCCACGAACTGCGCGCCAAGATGGACGCCCAGTTCGCCGGCGAGGAGGAGCCCGAACTGCGGGCCA
Organism: Streptomyces sp. N50; assembly: GCF_033335955.1. Classification (GTDB taxonomy): domain Bacteria; phylum Actinomycetota; class Actinomycetes; order Streptomycetales; family Streptomycetaceae; genus Streptomyces. The sequence continues at coordinate 1,909,023 of NZ_CP137549.1, read as the reverse complement.
CCGTCATGTCCTTCGGCTTCAAGTACGGCCTCCCGGTCGACGCCGACCTCGTCGCCGACATGCGCTTCCTGCCCAACCCGCACTGGATCCCGGAGCTGCGCCCCTTCAACGGCCTCAACGAGGAGGTCTCGGCGTACGTCTTCAACCAGCCCGGCGCCAAGGAGTTCCTCGACCGCTACGCCGAGCTCCTGCGGCTCATCGCGGCCGGCTACCGACGCGAGGGCAAGCGGTACGTGACGATCGCGATCGGCTGCACCGGCGGCAAGCACCGCTCGGTCGCCACGGCGGAGAAGCTCGCCGCGCGGCTCGTGGCCGAGGGCGTGGAGACGGTGGTCGTACACCGGGACATGGGACGGGAATGACAGGACGTAGCCCACGGCTGGGCAGGCTGCGCCGCGTGGTGCCCGAAGGACGGACGACCAGACCCGTGGAGGCCCGCGGCGGCAAGCCGCGCCGGCGCGGCACCCAGCCCAAGGTGGTCGCCCTCGGCGGCGGCATGGGCCTGTCCGCCTCGCTCACCGCACTGCGCCGCATCACCGGCGACCTCACCGCCGTCGTCACCGTGGCCGACGACGGCGGCTCCAGCGGACGCCTGCGCGACGAACTGGGCGTCCTGCCCCCCGGGGACCTCCGCAAGGCGCTGGCCGCGCTGTGCGGCGACGACGACTGGGGCCAGACCTGGGCCCGCGTCATCCAGCACCGCTTCCAGTCCAAGGGCGACCTGCACGAACACGCCGTGGGCAATCTGCTGATCGTCGCCCTGTGGGAGCAGCTCGGCGACCACGTGCAGGCCCTCGACCTGGTCGGCAAGCTGCTCGGCGCGCACGGGCGCGTGCTGCCCATGTCCGCCGTACCGCTGGAGCTGCAGGCCCTGGTCAAGGGGCACGATCCGGCGCGGCCCGACGACGTCGACACCGTCCGGGGACAGGCGACGGTCGCCCTCACCCCCGGCGAGGTGATGTCCGTGCACGTCGTGCCGCACGACCCGCCGGCCGTGCCCGAGGCCGTCGCCGCCGTGCTCGACGCGGACTGGGTGGTGCTCGGCCCGGGGTCCTGGTTCTCGTCCGTCATCCCGCACCTGCTGGTGCCGGAACTGCTCGACGCGCTCACCGAGACGAAGGCGCGCCGGGTACTCTCCCTGAACCTCGCGCCGCAGCCCGGAGAAACCGATGGCTTCTCCCCGCAGCGTCATTTGGAGGTTTTGGGACGACACGCCCCTAAACTCGCCCTGGACGTGGTGCTGGCCGACGAGGCCGCCGTGCCCGATCGCGCGTCGCTCACCGAAGCCGCCAAGCGGCTGGACGCCGCGGTCGAGCTGGCGCCGGTGGCCCGGACCGACGGAACTCCAAGGCACGACCCGGAGCTGTTGGCCGCCGCGTACGACCGTATTTTTCGGATGCATGGAAGGATCGGCCCATGGCGATGACGGCAGCGGTGAAGGATGAGATCTCCCGGCTCCCCGTCACCCGGACCTGCTGCAGGAAGGCGGAGGTCTCCGCCATTCTGCGGTTCGCCGGAGGCCTCCACCTGGTGAGCGGGCGCATCGTGATCGAGGCGGAGCTGGACACCGCGATGGCGGCGCGCCGGCTCAAGCGGGACATCCTGGAGATCTTCGGCCACAGTTCCGAACTGATCGTGATGGCGCCCGGCGGCCTGCGCCGAGGCTCCCGTTACGTCGTCCGGGTGGTCGCGGGCGGTGATCAGCTGGCCCGGCAGACAGGCCTCGTGGACGGCCGTGGCCGCCCCATCCGGGGCCTGCCGCCGCAGGTCGTCTCGGGGGCCACCTGTGACGCGGAAGCGGCTTGGAGAGGCGCGTTCCTGGCCCACGGTTCGCTGACCGAGCCCGGCCGGTCCTCCTCCCTGGAGGTGACCTGCCCGGGTCCCGAGGCGGCGCTCGCGCTGGTCGGCGCCGCTCGCCGACTGTCGATCGCGGCGAAGGCGCGCGAGGTGCGCGGGGTCGACCGGGTGGTCGTCCGTGACGGCGACGCGATCGGCGCCCTGCTCACCCGGCTCGGCGCCCACGAGTCGGTGCTGGCCTGGGAGGAGCGCCGGATGCGCCGCGAGGTGCGCGCCACGGCGAACCGCCTCGCCAACTTCGACGACGCCAACCTCCGCCGCTCGGCCCGCGCGGCCGTAGCCGCCGGAGCCCGTGTCCAGCGTGCGCTGGAGATCCTCGCCGACGAGGTCCCCGAGCACCTCGCGGCAGCGGGCCGCCTGCGCATGGACCACAAGCAGGCCTCCCTGGAGGAACTGGGCGCCCTCGCCGACCCGCCGCTCACCAAGGACGCCGTGGCCGGCCGTATCCGCCGCCTGCTGGCGATGGCCGACAAGCGGGCCCAGGACCTCGGCATCCCGGGCACGGAGTCCAGCATCACCGAGGAGATGGCCGACAACATGGTCGGCTGACGATCACTCGACACGGATCGGCTGATGATCCGTCAATACGCCGGTGCGGGTGCCCAGTCCGGGCGCCGGCACCGGCGTTCGTCTGTCGTGGGGTGCCTTGGCTTCGATGCCGACGGGCCGTCGACGCACCGGTGCGGGGCGGCTGTGCGGGCGTGCGTGTGCGGGCGTGCCTGGTGGATCGGCTCGGAGGAGGCCGACTGTCGGCCGATCGGCGTGTGGGGGCGGTGGCAGGAGGCGGTTCCTGAGGGTTTCCGTTGCGCGAGTGGAGCCGGCCTTTGCGTCCCCGGGAGGGCGCGTACGGGCTCGTCCGTGGGCGTCGTCGGCGGTGGCGTGATTCCTGCCGGGGTGCAATTGCCTCGATGCCGACGGGTCGTCAATTCGCCGGTGCGGGCCTTGTCCGGGCGTGCGCGGTGGATCCGGCCCGGAGGGAATCGACGACGAATCGACGACGACAGGTTGGTACGAGGGCGCCGACGGCCGAGGGCTAGGCCGCGAGGGCTCCCGCCGGGCGAATGCGTGCCGCCCCCTGCGACTCTGGGGAGACCCGCAGGCCCCCTCGAAAGACCCTGGCCCCGGCAGACCCTGGCCCCGGCACTTCTCCGCTGTGGACGCCCTCGTCCCCGTGGTGGCGAACTGCCGATACACCGGCGCAGGCGCCCCTTCATGCCTGCCGGCTGACCAGGCCGGGGCGGATCGACGACCTGCGCCCCGCAAGGAGAAACGGCCCGCGCCCGATCCGCGCCCTTCAAGGAGATCGGCCGGGCCTACCAGAGAACCCACGCGTCGGCGCGCATCCGCCTTGGGCGCCGCAGAACTCGATGTAGTCCGGCCCGCGAGCAACGCCGCCTGGACTGGCCCGGCTTGCGAGCAAGGCCGGTCTGGACCCCGAAGAGGTATGCGGCGACCCCGCCTCCTTGCCACGATCCGCCCCGCCGCCCCGCCGCCCCGCCGCCCCGCCGCCCCGGCCCAAGCGCCCCCGCCCCGCCGGACCCCGCCCAAACCTCAAGCCCTCACCCCCGCCGGTCCGCCGGACCCGGCCAAGCCCCCCACCCCACCCAAGCCCGCCACTCCGCCGGACCCGCCCAAGCCCCCCACCCCGCCGGACGCCGCCCCACCCAAGCCCCCACCCCTCACCCCACCCAAGCCCGCCCCCCACCAACCCCCGCCAAGTCCCCACCCCCACCCCCCGTTTGACCATCCGTGACGCCCCCTTGACTCGATCATGAAGTGTCATGAGCCTGGCAACTGTTCGCCGCTGTGGTGAACGATTGCTAGGGGGATTCATGAGACACAGAGCGAGATCGATCCTCGCTGTCGGCGCCCTCCTGATCGCCGGGGCGAGCATCGCACCCATCGCCCAGGCGCAGGGCGGGAGTTCGGCGAAGTCCGACCCCGCCGAGGTCAAGGTCTTCCACGCCGACGTCACCCAGAAGCAGATACCCCTGCTCCTGAAGGCCGGACAGGACGCCCACGAACTCGGCGACAACCAGTTCTCGGCCTCCGGCAAGACAGCCGTAGAGGTCTATCTCACCGACCAGCAGGCCCAGAAGCTGGAGAAGCAGGGCGTCGACCTCACCGAGCACACCCTGTCGGCCAAGGCCGAGGCGCGGGTCGAGGACGCGGCGCAGGGGGTGTTCCGTCCGTACAGCGGAAGCGGCGGGCTGGAGGAGGAGATCCTCAAGACCGGCCAGGCCAACCCCGGTCTCACCAAGGTCGAGTCCATCGGCAAGACGATCGACGGCCAGGACATCCTCGCGCTCAAACTGACCAAGAACGCGAAGAAGACCAAGGACGGCTCCAAGCCCTCCGTGCTGTACGTGTCCAACCAGCACGCGCGCGAGTGGATCACCCCGGAGATGACCCGCCGGCTGATGCACTACTACCTGGACAACTACAAGACCGACAAGCGCATCAAGAAGATCGTCGATTCGACCGAGCTGTGGTTCGTGCTGTCGGCCAACCCGGACGGCTACGACTACACCTTCCAGAACTCCGACACCCGCCTGTGGCGCAAGAACCTGCGGGACGTCAACGGCGACGGCACCATCTCCACCGGTGACGGCGTCGACCTCAACCGCAACTTCGCCTACAAGTGGGGCTACGACGACGAGGGTTCGTCCCCGAACCCGACCAGCGAGACCTACCGGGGCGCGGCCCCGAACTCCGAGCCGGAGACCGCCGCACTCGACGCCTTCGAGAAGCGCATCGGCTTCACCTACGGCATCAATTACCACTCCGCCGCCGAACTCCTCCTCTACGGAGTCGGCTGGCAGGTCGCGACCCCGACCCCGGACGACGTGCTCTACAAGGCGCTCGCGGGTACGCCCGACAACCCGGCGATCCCCGGCTACCACTCGCAGGTCTCCTCGGAGCTGTACACGACCAACGGCGAGGCGGACGGCCACGCGTCGAACGTCAACCACATGTCGATGTTCACCCCCGAGATGTCGACCTGCCAGACCGCGTCGAACATCGACCCGAACGACGCCTGGAACGCGGCCGACTGCCAGTCCGTCTTCAACTTCCCCGACGACGAGAAGCTGATCCAGGACGAGTTCCAGAAGAACATCCCCTTCGCGCTCTCCGTCGCCGAGACCGCCGCCCACCCCGACCAGCCCACGTCGTCGGTCGGCCTCAGCGCCGCCGACTTCACCCCGGCCACCTTCCCGACGTCGTACTCGCGCGGCGCCGACCAGGAGGTCTCCGTCGTCGTACGGAAGTCCGTGCGCGACAAGGAGCTCAAGTACCGCGTCAACGGCGGCCGTACGGAGGACATGGCACTGAAGCCCTGGAAGGGCGGCCAGACCTACGGCGGGGACGACAACCTGTACTTCGACGAGTACCGGGCCAAGGTCAAGGACGGCGACCCGGGCGACAAGGTCGAGGTGTGGTTCACCGGTGAGACGAAGGCCGGGAAGCGCACCTCCAGCGCGCACTTCACGTACACGGTGGCCAGGCGGCCCGCGGCCGACACGCTCGTAGTCGCCGAGGAGGGCGCCGCCGCCACCCAGGCGCAGACCTACGTCGACGCGCTGAAGGCGGACGGCCGTAAGGCGGTCGTCTGGGACGTCGCCACCCAGGGCGCGCCCGACGCGCTCGGTGTGCTCGACCACTTCAAGACCGTCGTCCACTACTCCGGAGTGAGTGGCCCGGGCAACGACACCCAGCTCCAGCTGCGCGCCTACCTCAACGAGGGCGGCAAGCTGATCGAGGCCGGCGAGCAGGCGGGCGGCTCCGTCGCCCTCGCCGACGGCACTCCCTCGAACGACTTCAGCCAGTACTACCTGGGTGCCTATTCGCGTACGTCCCTCCCCGGGGCCACCGGATTCAATGGCTCCGGCAAGCTCGCCGGCTTCACCGGGCCGCTCAGCGGCGCGCCCGGCAACCCGCTGGACCGGGCGGGCAGTTACAGCGTCACCTCCGACTCGCTGTCGCCCACCACGTACCCGCAGTTTGCGAGCGCGGGGGCGGGCCAGTTCGCCGGGACCGTCAACCCGTACGGTCCGTATGCGGGCTCCTACATGGCGGCCGCCGTCCACACCGACGACGCCTACAAGCGCCTCACCCGCACCATCGACCTCACCGGGGTGAGCGCGGCCGACAAGCCCACGCTGCGCAGCGAGCTGCTGTGGGACACCGAGCCCGGCTACGACCACGCCGTGGTCGAGATCCACACCACCGGGGCCGACGACTGGACCACGCTCCCGGAGGTCGGCGGCGCCACCAGCACCGCCCTGCCGTCCGAGTGCGAGGCCGGCTTCCTGGTCGCCGAGCACCCCTGGCTCAAGCACTACCTGACCTTCTCCACCAGCGGCTGCACCGCGACCGGCACCACCGGCTCGTGGAACAGCTTCACGGGCGCCTCCAACGGCTGGCAGCAGGTCGGCTTCGACCTGAGCGCCTACGCGGGCAAGTCGGTCGAGGTCTCGCTCAGTTACATCACCGACCCGGGTTCCGGCGGCCACGGCGTCCTCGCCGACGACACCTCGCTCGTCGTGGGCGGTACGGCGACCCAGACCGAGGGCTTCGAGACCTCCCTGGGGGCCTGGAGCGTGACGGGACCGCCTCCGGGCAGCCCGGCGGTCCTGAAGGACTGGACCCGCACCGGAGCCCTGTTCCAGACGTACGGCGCGGTCACCACCGACCGCACCGTGCTGCTCGGCTTCGGTCTGGAACAGGTCACCTCGGCGAGTGACCGGGCAGCTCTCCTCAAGAAGGCGCTGACCGCTCTGACCAGCTGACCCTGTGTGACGATGTCATGAACATCAAGGGCGGTCCGTACCCCTACTGGCGGGTACGGACCGCCCTGCCGTGTATGGGGCATCTCGATGTCACCACGGCGGGCTCAGGAGGGTAGGGTCGTAGGCGGTCGGGGACATCCCATACAACTCGCCGGCACTGAGCCGGCGTACCAACGAGGAGATCGGTTCGTGACGATCCGCGTAGGCATCAACGGCTTTGGCCGCATCGGTCGTAACTACTTCCGCGCGCTGCTGAAGCAGGGTGCTGACATCGAGATCGTGGCTGTCAACGACCTGGGTGACACCGCGACCACCGCTCACCTGCTCAAGTACGACACCATCCTGGGCCGCCTCCAGGCCGAGGTGTCGCACACCGCCGACACGATCACCGTCGACGGGCACACGATCAAGGTGCTGTCCGAGCGCAACCCCGCCGACATCCCGTGGGGCGAGCTGGGCGTCGACATCGTCATCGAGTCGACCGGCATCTTCACGAAGAAGGCCGACGCCGAGAAGCACATCGCCGGCGGCGCCAAGAAGGTCCTCATCTCGGCTCCGGCCAAGGACGAGGACATCACGATCGTGATGGGCGTCAACCAGGACAAGTACGACGCGGCCAACCACCACGTCATCTCGAACGCCTCCTGCACCACCAACTGTGTGGCGCCGATGGCCAAGGTTCTCGACGAGAACTTCGGCATCGTCAAGGGCCTGATGACGACGGTCCACGCGTACACGAACGACCAGCGCATCCTGGACTTCCCGCACTCGGACCTGCGCCGCGCGCGTGCCGCCGCCGAGAACATCATCCCGACCACGACCGGTGCCGCCAAGGCCACCGCCCTGGTCCTCCCGCAGCTCAAGGGCAAGCTGGACGGCATCGCGATGCGCGTCCCGGTCCCGACCGGTTCGGCCACCGACCTGGTCGTGACGCTCCAGCGCGAGGTCACCAAGGACGAGGTCAACGCCGCGTTCAAGAAGGCCGCCGACGACGGCGACCTCAAGGGCTACCTGTCCTACACCGAGGACCCGATCGTCTCCTCCGACATCGTCGGCGACCAGGCCTCCTGCACCTTCGACTCCCTCCTGACCATGGTCCAGGAGGGCAACACGGTGAAGATCCTCGGCTGGTACGACAACGAGTGGGGCTACTCCAACCGCCTCGTCGACCTCACGGTCTTCGTCGGCGGCCAGCTCTAACTCCCAGAGCAGGCAACTCGATGTGAGTCAGGGCTCGGTCAGCGCACGCCGCGCTGTCCGAGCCCTTGCTACGTAGTGTCCGAGCCTTCGGCCGTCACTACGTAGTGATCGATCAGCCCTCTCGGATCTGAAGAGCCCTCCCTAGGAGTCCCTTTATGAAGACGATCGACGAACTTCTCGCCGAAGGCGTGGACGGCAAGCGGGTCTTCGTCCGCGCCGACCTCAACGTCCCGCTGGCCGACGGCCTCATCACCGACGACGGCCGCATCCGCGCCGTGCTGCCCACCGTCAAGGCCCTCGTCGAGGCGGGCGCCAAGGTGATCGTGGCCTCGCACCTGGGCCGCCCCAAGGGCGCCCCGGATCCGGCCTTCTCCCTCCTCCAGCCGGCCGAGCGCCTCGCCGAACTCCTCGGCGCGCCGGTCGCGTTCGCCCAGGACACCGTCGGCCCCGCCGCCCACGACGCGGTGCGCGGCTTGGAGCCCGGCCAGGTCGCGGTCATCGAGAACCTGCGCTTCAACGCGGGCGAGACCTCCAAGGACGACACCGAGCGCGGCGAGTTCGCCGACCAGCTCGCCGCCCTGGCGGATGTCTACGTAGGCGACGGTTTCGGTGCCGTGCACCGCAAGCACGCCTCCGTGTACGACCTCCCGGCCCGTCTGCCGCACTACGCCGGCTACCTCATCGCCACCGAGGTCGGCGTCCTGAAGAAGCTCACCGAGGACGTCAAGCGGCCCTACGTGGTGGCGCTCGGCGGCTCCAAGGTCTCCGACAAGCTCGCCGTCATCGACCAGCTGCTCGGCAAGGCCGACCGCATCCTCATCGGCGGCGGCATGGCCTTCACCTTCCTCAAGGCCCAGGGCTACGAGATCGGCGCCTCCCTGGTACAGGACGACCAGATTCCCGCCGTCACCGAGTACGTCGAGCGCGCCGCGAAGAACGGCGTCGAGCTCGTCGTCCCGGTCGACGTCGTGACCGCGTCCGCGTTCCCGGACCTGAAGACGAAGGCCCCGTCCCACCCCACCACCGTCGCCGCGGACGCCATCCCCGCCGACCAGATGGGCCTCGACATCGGTCCCGAGACCGGTGCCCTGTACGCCTCGAAGCTCGCCGACGCGGCCACCATCTTCTGGAACGGTCCGATGGGCGTCTTCGAGCACCCCGACTACGCCGAGGGCACCAAGGCGGTCGCCCAGGCCCTTCTCGACTCCCCGGCCTTCACGGTCGTCGGCGGTGGCGACTCCGCCGCGGCCGTCCGGATCCTGGGCTTCGACGAGACCGCATTCGGCCACATCTCGACCGGCGGCGGCGCCTCCCTCGAATACCTCGAGGGCAAGACGCTCCCCGGTCTCGCCGCACTGGAGGACTGACCTACATGAGCACGCGCACGCCGATCATGGCGGGCAACTGGAAGATGAACCTCAACCACCTTGAGGCCATCGCCCACGTCCAGAAGCTCGCCTTCGCCCTCGCGGACAAGGACTACGAGGCCGTCGAGGTCGCCGTCCTGCCGCCCTTCACCGACCTGCGCTCCGTGCAGACCCTGGTCGACGGCGACAAGCTCAAGATCAAGTACGGCGCCCAGGACATCTCGGCGCACGACTCCGGCGCCTACACCGGCGAGATCTCCGGTGCGATGCTGGCCAAGCTGAAGTGCACGTACGTGGCGATCGGCCACTCCGAGCGCCGCCAGTACCACGCGGAGACCGACGAGATCGTCAACGCCAAGGTGAAGGCCGCCTACAAGCACGGCCTGACCCCGATCCTCTGCGTCGGCGAGGAACTCGACATCCGTGAGGCGGGCAACCACGTCGCCCACACCCTCTCCCAGGTCGAGGGCGGTCTCAAGGACGTCCCCGCCGAGCAGGCCGAGTCCATCGTCATCGCCTACGAGCCCGTCTGGGCCATCGGCACCGGCAAGGTCTGCGGCGCCGGCGACGCCCAGGAGGTCTGCCAGGCCATCCGCGGCAAGCTCGCCGAGCTGTACTCGCAGGAGCTGGCCGACCAGGTCCGCATCCAGTACGGCGGCTCCGTCAAGTCCGGCAACGTCGCCGAGATCATGGCTCAGCCCGACGTCGACGGCGCCCTGGTCGGCGGTGCCTCGCTGGACGCGGACGAGTTCGTCAAGATCGCGCGCTTCCGCGACCAGTAGTGAGTCCGGCAGTGTGTAGGCGGTAGCCAGGATCCGTCGTACCCTTGCGGGGGCATAGCGCCAGCCGCTATGCCCCTGTCGTCCATCCGAATCCGAGGAAGTTGGTCCAGCCGTGGTTTTGGGGTTCTCGATCGCCCTGATCGTCTTCAGCCTGCTGCTGATGCTGCTGGTGCTGATGCACAAGGGGAAGGGCGGCGGTCTCTCCGACATGTTCGGTGGCGGCATGGCGTCGTCCGTCGGCGGCTCTTCGGTCGCCGAGCGCAACCTGGACCGCATCACCGTGGTGCTCGGTGTGCTCTGGTTCGCCTGCATCGTCGTGCTCGGCCTGCTGATGAAGACGAGCTGACCGCACGTTCCTTCGCACATTCCGTACGTAAGGCCCCATGTTCGGTACGCGCAGCTGAGCGCGGCCTATCATGGGGCTTGCGTCTAGGTGTAGGGGCTGTAACTCCAACCACTGGACGCGCGTTGGGCCTTACGTAGACTGAGGCGCTCGCAACGGAGCGAAAACGCCGACTCGCTTCGCGGCACCATCACGCAGGGAGTTACGACCGTGGCAAGTGGCAACGCGATCCGTGGAAGCCGGGTCGGGGCGGGGCCGATGGGCGAGGCCGAGCGTGGCGAGTCCGCGCCCCGGCTGCGCATCTCCTTCTGGTGCTCGAACGGGCACGAGACGCAGCCCAGCTTCGCCAGCGACGCGCAGGTTCCCGACACCTGGGACTGCCCGCGCTGCGGCTTCCCGGCCGGACAGGACCGGGACAACCCGCCGGACCCGCCGCGCACCGAGCCCTACAAGACGCACCTCGCGTATGTACGGGAGCGGCGCAGCGACGCGGACGGCGAGGCGATCCTCGCCGAGGCGCTCGCCAAACTGCGGGGAGAAATCTAGGAGTTGAACCGGCCGGACGCCCACAAGGTGTCTGGCCGGAGCTGTTTCGCAGCCCGGTGGCCGACCCGCCCCCGGACCGATTGTCAGTGGTGCCCTCTACGGTTTGTGAAGTGACGAATCGTGGGGGGGAGCGGTGACGACGGTCGAGGTGACGGGCAGTCATGTGCCCGCGTGGCGCGGGGGGTTCGGGCGACTGTGGAGCGCGGCGGTGGTGTCGCGCTTCGGGGACGCCCTGCGTACGGCCGCGCTGCCGCTGCTCGCCGTCTCGCTGACGGACCGGCCCCTCCTCATCGCCTCCGTGACCGCCTGCGGCTATCTGCCCTGGATCATCTTCGGCCTGCTCGGCGGCGCGGTCGCGGACCGGGTGGACCAGCGGCGCGCGATGTGGACGGTCGACGCGGTGCGCGGACTGCTCGTCGCCGCCTTCGCCGTGGCCGTCGCACTCGGCCACGCCTCGATCCCGCTGCTCATCGCGCTCGCCTTCGCGCTGACCACGCTCCAGACCCTCTTCGACAACGCCTCCACGGCCCTGCTGCCCGCCCTGGTGGACCGGGCGGCGCTCGGCAGCGCCAACGCCCGGCTGATGACCGGGCAGAAGATCGCGGGCGGCCTGATGGGAACGCCCGTGGTTCCGCTGCTGATCGCTGCGGGAGCGGCGGTTCCCTTCGTGGCCGACGCGGGGACCTTCCTCCTGGCCGCCGCGCTGGTCGCCTCGCTGCGGATCACGGCGCCCGAGCGCGCGCCCGGACCAGCCGGCAGCACCCTGCGCGGAGAGATCGCGGACGGGCTGCGCACCCTGTGGCGCGACCGGCCCCTGCGGGGGCTGTGCGCAGCGACAGCCCTGTGCAACATCGGCATGGGCGCCCTGATCGCCACCCTGGTCGTCCTGGTGACCGGCTGGCTGGACGCGGGCACCGCCGGATACGCGGCGGCGACCACCGCGTTCACCGTCGGCGGCCTGGCCGGGGGAGCGGTGAACCGGCGGATCACCACCCGCCTCGGCCCGATGCGGAGCGTGCTGCTCGCGGGCCTGGTGCAGACCGGCGCCCTCGTCGTCATGGGCTCCGTGCGCAGCCTGATCGCGGTCGTGGCGGCGCTCGGCGTCTTCGGCTTCATGAGCATGCTGTGGAACGTCAACACGACCACGCTGATGCAGCAGCGCGCCCCCGCCGACATGCTGGGCCGGGTCAGCTCCGCCTTCCGGACCCTGGCCGTCGCCGGGGCCCCGCTGGGCGCCCTCCTCGGTGGCGCCGCCGCCACGGCCTGGGGGCTGAACACACCCGCCCTGCTCACCGCGGTTTTCTTCGTTCTGTCGGTCCTGGCACTGATACCGGCGGTCAAGCCGGACGTACCTGTTGTTGCCCTGGAGGACGACGCGACGACAGCTCGCGTCACGGGCTGATCAATTAGGTTGGAACAGGCCCGCAGGTCGGTAGGAAAGAAGGCTGAAGTCGCAATGAACGCAGACGGCCGTACCAGGCTCAACCAGACGCCCGAGTGGACCGCCTTGGCCAAGCACCGGGAGGAGCTCGGCGAGGTGCAGCTGAGGGAGCTGTTCGCCGCCGATCCCGGGCGTGGCACCGGCTACACGCTCAAGGTCGGTGACCTGCACCTCGACTACTCGAAGCACCTCGTCACCGACGAGACCCTGCGGCTGCTGCACGCGCTGGCCGCCGCCACGGACGTGTTCGGCCTCCGGGACGCGATGTTCCGCGGCGAGAAGATCAACGTCACCGAGGACCGCGCGGTCCTGCACACCGCGCTGCGCGCCCCGCGTGACGCGGTGGTCGAGGTCGACGGTGAGAACGTGGTGCCCCAAGTCCACGCCGTGCTCGACAAGATGGCCGGCTTCGCGGACCGCGTCCGCTCCGGCGAGTGGACCGGCCACACCGGCAAGCGCATCAAGAACGTCGTCAACATCGGCATCGGAGGCTCCGACCTCGGTCCCGCGATGGCGTACGAGGTGCTGCGCAGCTTCACCGACCGCGGTCTGACGGTCCGGTTCGTGTCGAACGTGGACGGCGCCGACCTGCACGAGGCGACCCGCGACCTCGACCCGGCCGAGACCCTGTTCATCATCGCCTCGAAGACCTTCACCACCATCGAGACGATCACGAACGCGACCTCGGCCCGCGACTGGCTGCTCACCGAGCTGAAGGCAGGTCAGGAGGCCGTGGCCAAGCACTTCGTGGCCTTGTCCACGAACGCCGGGAAGGTGTCGGACTTCGGCATCGACACGGCCAACATGTTCGAGTTCTGGGACTGGGTCGGCGGGCGTTACTCGTACGACTCGGCGATCGGCCTGTCGCTGATGATCGCCATCGGCCCGGACCGTTTCCGGGAGATGCTCGACGGTTTCCACCTCGTCGACGAGCACTTCCGCACCGCGCCCGCCGAGTCCAACGTGCCTTTGCTGCTTGGCCTGTTGGGCGTCTGGTACGGCAACTTCCATGACGCCCAGTCCCATGCGGTGCTGCCGTACAGCCACTACCTCTCCAAGTTCACCGCGTATCTGCAGCAGTTGGACATGGAGTCGAACGGCAAGTACGTGGGCCGGGACGGCCGGGAGGTCGACTGGCAGACCGGACCCGTGGTTTGGGGTACCCCGGGGACGAACGGGCAGCACGCGTACTACCAACTCATCCACCAGGGCACGAAGTTGATCCCGGCGGACTTCATCGGCTTCGCCGAGCCGGTGGCCGAGTTGAGCGAAGGCCTCAAGGCGCAGCACGACCTGCTGATGGCCAACTTCTTCGCCCAGACCCAGGCGTTGGCCTTCGGCAAGACGCCGGACGAGGTGCGGGCGGAGGGTGTGCCCGAGGAGCTGGTGCCGCACAAGACGTTCAAGGGCAACCACCCCACGACGACGATCCTGGCCCGCGAGCTGACCCCGTCGGTCCTCGGGCAGTTGATCGCGCTCTACGAGCACAAGGTGTTCGTCCAGGGCGCCGTCTGGAACATCGACTCCTTCGACCAGTGGGGCGTCGAGCTGGGCAAGGTCCTCGCCAAGCGCGTCGAACCCGCCCTGAGCGAAGGCGCGGACGTGCCCGGCCTGGACGCGTCGACGACCGCCCTGGTCGCCAAGTACCGCGAGCTGCGCGGGCGTTGAGCCACGTGAAGCACTGAAGCCCCCGTGCGACCCGAAGGCCGTACGGGGGCTTCCACAGGTGGCCCGTGTCAGGCCGAAGCCGGCGGATACAGCGCGCGGGGCAGCTGGGAAGCCGCCGCCGCGTCCAGCAGCCACAGGGTGCGGGCGCGGCCCTGCGCACCGGCCGCCGGTGCCTGGATCTCACCCGCGCCCGACAGGGCGATCGCCGCGGCCTCCGCCTTGTCCTCGCCGGCCGCGAGCAGCCACACCTCACGGGCCGACCGGATCGCCGGGAGGGTCAGGGTGACCCGGGTCGGCGGCGGCTTGGGGGCGCCGTGGACGCCGACGACCGTGCGCTCGGTCTCCCGTACGGCGGGCAACTCCGGGAAGAGCGACGCCACATGGGTGTCCGGGCCGACGCCCAGCATCAGGACGTCGAAGGTCGGGACGGCGCCGTGGTTCTCGGGACCGGCGGACCGGGCGAGTTCCTCGGCGTAGCCTGCCGCCGCCGCTTCCACGTCGTTGCCGTAGAGACCGTCGGACGCGGGCATGGCGTGCACGCGCTTCGGGTCCAGGGGCACCGCGTCGAGCAGTGCCTCACGGGCCTGGGTGACATTGCGCTCCGGGTCGCCCTCGGGCAGGAACCGCTCGTCGCCCCACCACAGGTCCAGGCGGCCCCAGTCGACGGCGTCCCGGGCGGGCTGACCCGCCAGGGCTGCCAGCAGACCGTTGCCGTTGCGACCGCCGGTGAGCACGATCGAGGCGTAGCCGCGCGAGGCCTGCGCGTCCACGATCTTTGTGATCAGCCGGGCCGCGGCGGCCTGGGCCATCAGTTCCTTGTCGCGGTGGACGACGAGCTGGGGAGTGCTCACTGCGGATCAGCCTTCTTGCTTCTTGACCGGGGGCATCTTCGCCGGGGTGGGCCGGTCGGCGCCCCCGCTCTCCAGGGCGGCCGACTGCACACCGGTCGCCGCCGGCTCCGTCACCGCGCGCACCGGCAGCGCCGGTACCGGCTGAGCCGCGGCTTCCGCCCGCTCCGCCGCCGACTGGATCCCGCCCAGCCGGTCCACGCCGAACCGCAGCGCGGACGCGTACGTGTCGTCCGGGTCGAGCCTGCGCAGCTCCTCCGCGAGGAGTTCGGACGTCTCGCGGCGCTTGAGCGCCACCGCGCGGTCCGGCTGGCCGGGCAGGGCCAGGGTGGCCATCGCCCCGTCGGAGCGGTGCAGCGTGATGGGGCCGCCGGTCGTCTCCAGGCGCACCTGGGTCAGACCGGGACCCGCGGAGACCGCACGCCGGACATGCACGTGGAGGCGGTCGGCGAGCCACATCGCGAGCAGTTCGACGCTCGGGTTGGACTCCTCGCCCGCCACCTCGACGGAGACGATCTCCGAGTCGACCTGGTCGAGCGCGGCGGCCAGCATCGAACGCCACGGGGTGATGCGGGCCCAGGCCAGGTCGGTGTCGCCCGGCTCGTAGCTCTCGGCGCGGGACCGCAGCTCGTCGACGGGCTTCTCCGCCGCGTAGCTGTCGGTGACCCGGCGCTGGCTCAGGGCGCCCAGCGGGTCGTTCGCCGGGTCGCGCGGCGCGTCCACCGACCACCAGACCACCACCGGCGCGTCCGGCAGCAGCAGCGGCAGCACCACGGACTGGGCGTGGTCGGAGACCTCGCCGTAGAGCCGCAGGATGACCGTCTCACCGCTGCCCGCGTCCGCGCCCACCCGCACCTCGGCGTCGAGGCGGGACTGGGTGCGGTTGCGGGACGAGCGCGAGACGCGCTTGATGACCACGAGCGTGCGCGAGGGGTGCTCGTGCGACGCGTCGCCCGCGGCCTTCAGGGCGTCGTAGGCGTTCTCCTCGTCCGTGACGACGACGAGGGTGAGCACCATGCCGACGGCCGGGGTGCCGATCGCGCGGCGGCCCTTGACGAGCGCCTTGTTGATCTTGCTGGCAGTGGTGTCGGTGAGGTCTATTTTCATGGCCGACGCCAGCTCCGTCCCTCTCGTGCGAGCATTTCGTCCGCCTCGACCGGACCCCATGTCCCGGACTGGTACTGCGCGGGCTTGCCGTGCTTGTCCCAGTACTGCTCGATCGGGTCGAGGATCTTCCAGGAGAGCTCGACCTCCTCGGTGCGCGGGAAGAGGTTCGAGTCGCCGAGCAGGACGTCGAGGATCAGGCGCTCGTACGCCTCCGGGCTGGACTCCGTGAACGACTCGCCGTAGGCGAAGTCCATGGAGACGTCCCGGATCTCCATCGAGGTGCCGGGCACCTTGGAGCCGAAGCGGACCGTGACGCCCTCGTCGGGCTGGACGCGGAAGACGATCGCGTTCTGGCCCAGCTCCTCCGTCGCCGTCTGGTCGAAGGGGGAGTGCGGGGCGCGCTGGAAGACCACCGCGATCTCCGTGACGCGCCGGCCGAGGCGCTTGCCGGTGCGCAGGTAGAAGGGGACACCCGCCCAGCGGCGGTTGTCGACCTCGACCTTGATCGCGGCGTACGTGTCGGTCTTCGACTTGGGGTCGATACCGTCCTCCTGGAGGTAGCCGACGGCCTTCTCGCCGCCCTGCCAGCCCTCCGCGTACTGCCCGCGGACCGTGTTCTTCCCCAGGTCCTTCGGCAGCCGTACCGCGCCGAGCACCTTCTCCTTCTCGGCGGCCAGCGCGTCGGCGGAGAAGGAGGACGGCTCCTCCATCGCGGTCAGCGCCATCAGCTGGAGCAGGTGGTTCTGGATGACGTCACGGGCGGCGCCGATGCCGTCGTAGTAGCCGGCCCGGCCGCCGATGCCGATGTCCTCGGCCATGGTGATCTGCACGTGGTCCACGAAGGACCGGTTCCAGATCGGCTCGAACATCGTGTTGGCGAAGCGGAGCGCCAGGATGTTCTGGACGGTCTCCTTGCCGAGGTAGTGGTCGATGCGGAAGACCTGGTCCGCGGCGAAGACCTCGTGCACGACCTTGTTGAGGTCCTCGGCCGACTTGAGGTCGTGGCCGAAGGGCTTCTCGATGACCGCGCGGCGCCAGGAACCCTTCTCCTGGTCGGCCAGCCCGTGCTTCTTCAGCTGCTGGATGACGACCGGGAACGAGCGCGGCGGCACCGACAGGTAGAAGGCGAAGTTGCCGCCCGTACCCTGGGCCTTGTCCAGTTCGTCGATCGTGTCGCGGAGCCGCTCGAACGCGTCGTCGTCGTCGAAGGTGCCCTGGACGAAGCGCATCCCCTGGACGAGCTGCTGCCAGACCTCCTCACGGAACGGCGTGCGGGAGTGCTCCTTGACCGCGTCGTGGACCTCCTGTGCGAAGTCCTCGTGGGCCCACTCGCGCCGGGCGAAGCCGACGAGCGAGAAACCCGGCGGCAGCAGACCACGGTTGGCGAGGTCGTACACGGCGGGCATCAGCTTTTTGCGTGACAAATCGCCTGTGACGCCGAAGATGACCAGGCCCGACGGCCCCGCGATACGCGGGAGCCGTCGGTCGGCGGGGTCACGCAGCGGGTTGCTGCTCGACAAGGTTTCAGCCCTCCGAGGGGGCGAGGCGCGCAAGCTCCGCCTCGGTCGACTTGAGCAGGTCGGTCCAGGCCGCCTCGAACTTCTCGACGCCCTCGTCCTCCAGCAGCTGCACGACCTCGTCGTACGAGATGCCCAGCGCCTCTACGGCGGCGATCTCGGCGCGCGACTGCTCGTACGTGCCGGAGATGGTGTTGCCGGTGATCTGGCCGTGGTCGTCGGTGGCCTCAAGGGTGGCCTCCGGCATGGTGTTCACCGTGTTCGGCGCCACCAGGTCGTCCACGTACAGGGTGTCCTTGTACGCCTTGTCCTTGACGCCGGTCGAGGCCCACAGCGGACGCTGCTTGTTGGCCTGCGCCTTGTCGAGGGCGGCCCAGCGGTCCGAGGAGAAGACTTCCTCGTACGCCTCGTAGGCGAGCCGCGCGTTGGCGAGACCGGCCTTGCCGCGGGCGGCCTTGGCCTCGTCGGTGCCCAGCGCGTCGATCCGCTTGTCGATCTCGGTGTCCACGCGGGACACGAAGAAGGACGCCACGGAGTGGATCTTCGAGAGGTCCAGGCCGCGCTCCTTGGCCTTCTCCAGGCCGGAGATGAACGCGTCCATGACCTCGCGGTAGCGCGCCAGCGAGAAGATCAGCGTGACGTTGACGCTGATGCCGAGGCCGATGACCTCGGTGATCGCCGGCAGACCCGCGCGGGTGGCCGGGATCTTGATCAGGGTGTTCGGCCGGTCCACCAGCCAGGCCAGCTGCTTGGCCTCGGCGATGGTCGCCGCCGTGTTGTGCGCCAGCCGCGGGTCGACCTCGATGGAGACTCGGCCGTCCTGGCCGGCGGTCGCGTCGAAGACCGGGCGCAGGATGTCGGCGGCGTCACGGACGTCCGCCGTCGTGATCATGCGGATGGCTTCCTCGACGGTGACCTTGCGGGCGGCGAGGTCGGTGAGCTGCTGCTCGTAACCGTCGCCCGACGAGATGGCCTTCTGGAAGATCGACGGGTTGGTGGTGACGCCCACGACGTGCTGCTGGTCGATCAGTTCGGCGAGGTTGCCGGACGTGATCCGCTTGCGCGACAGGTCGTCCAGCCAGATCGCGACGCCTTCTTCAGAGAGGCGCTTGAGTGCGTCTGTCATGGAAAATGCATCTCCTACGTGTCGTTTGTCAGCGTCAGCTCTGGGCGGCGGCGATGGATTCCCGGGCCTTCTCAGCCACGTTCTCGGCAGTGAAGCCGAACTCCTGGAAGAGCACCTTGCCGTCGGCGGAAGCCCCGAAGTGCTCCAGGGAAACGATGCGACCGGCGTCCCCGACGAACCGGTACCAGGTCAGACCGATCCCGGCCTCGACCGCGACCCGCGCCTTGACGGACGGCGGCAGCACGCTGTCGCGGTACTCCTTGTCCTGCGCGTCGAACCATTCCACACACGGCATGGACACGACCCGCGTCGGAACCCCGGAGGCCTCCAGTTGCTCGCGCGCCTCGACGGCCACGTGCACCTCGGAACCCGTACCGATGAGGATCACCTCGGGCGTCCCCGTGGACGCCTCGAACAGGACGTAACCGCCCTTGGCGGTGTCCTCGTTGGCGTCGTACGTCGGCACACCCTGGCGCGTCAGCGCGAAACCGTGCGGGGCGCCCTCGCCGTAGACCTTCGTGTAGCGGCGCAGCACCTCGCGCCAGGCGATGGCCGTCTCGTTGGCGTCGGCCGGGCGGACCACGTTCAGGCCCGGGATGGCGCGCAGCGACGCGAGGTGCTCGACCGGCTGGTGGGTCGGGCCGTCCTCGCCGAGACCGACGGAGTCGTGCGTCCACACGTACGTCACCGGCAGGTGCATCAGCGCCGACAGCCGTACGGCGTTGCGCATGTAGTCGGAGAAGACGAGGAACGTACCGCCGTAGGCACGCGTGTTGCCGTGCAGCGTGATGCCGTTCAGCTCCGCGCCCATGGAGTGCTCGCGGATGCCGAAGTGGATCGTGCGGCCGTACGGGTTCGCCTCCGGCAGCGGGTTGTCCGCAGGGAGGAACGACGAGGTCTTGTCGATCGTCGTGTTGTTCGAGCCCGCGAGGTCGGCCGAGCCGCCCCACAGCTCCGGGATGACCGCGCCGAGCGCCTGGAGCACCTTGCCGGACGCGGCACGGGTGGCGACGGACTTGCCCGTCTCGAAGGCGGGAAGCTGCTCTTCCCAGCCGGCCGGCAGCTCGCCCGCGCGGATGCGGTCGTACTCGGCCGCGCGCTCCGGGTTGTTGGTGCGCCATTCCTGGTACGACGGGTCCCACGCGGCCTTCGCCTCGCGGCCCCGGTCCAGCGCCTGGCGGGTGTGCTTGAGGACCTCGTCGGAGACGTCGAAGGACTTCTCCGGGTCGAAGCCCAGGACGCGCTTGGTGGCCGCGACCTCGTCGGCGCCGAGCGCCGAGCCGTGCGCGGCCTCGGTGTTCTGCGCGTTCGGCGCGGGCCAGGCGATGATCGAGCGCATCGCGATGAACGACGGCTTGTTCGTCACCTTCTTCGCGGCCTCGATGGCGTTGTAGATGGCGTGCGGGTCGAGGTCGCCGTCCGGCTTCGGGGCGACGCGCTGGACGTGCCAGCCGTAGGCCTCGTAGCGCTTGACGGTGTCCTCGGAGACGGCCGTCTCCGTGTCGCCCTCAATGGAGATGTGGTTGTCATCCCAGAGGAGGATGAGGTTGCCGAGCTCCTGGTGGCCCGCCATGGAGGACGCCTCCGCGGAGATGCCCTCCTGGAGGCAGCCGTCACCGGCGATGGCGAAGATGAAGTGGTCGAACGGCGACTCGCCCTGGGGGGCGTCCGGGTCGAACAGGCCACGCTCGTACCGGGCGGCCATGGCCATGCCGACGGCGTTGGCGACACCCTGGCCCAGCGGGCCGGTCGTCGTCTCCACGCCGGTGGTGTGGCCGTACTCGGGGTGCCCCGGAGTCTTCGAGCCCCAGGTGCGGAACGCTTCGAGGTCGGCCAGCTCCAGGCCGAACCCGGCCAGGTAGAGCTGCGTGTAGAGGGTCAGGGACGAGTGGCCCGCGGAAAGGACGAAACGGTCGCGTCCCACCCAGTCGGCGTCGGCGGGGTCGTGGCGCATCACCTTCTGGAAGAGGGTGTACGCGGCCGGGGCCAGGCTCATCGCCGTACCGGGATGGCCGTTACCGACCTTCTGTACGGCATCGGCGGCCAGGACGCGGGCGGTGTCTACGGCCCGCTGGTCCAACTCGGTCCACTCGAGGTCTGTTGTGGTCGGCTTGGTGCTCACCCTGGGTCAGGGCTCCTCTCCACATGTCACGCATGTCGGATGCCGGTGCACTTGGCGCCCACCGGCCGTTGTCGAGCCTACCCCCGTAAGAACGCGCATTTTTTCGAGTCATTCCAGACTGCCGGGACTCTCGCGGATCCGCCTCCCGACTGGTCCGTTTCGCATTCGGCAACTGAATACGGAGGTGCTCGTTCGAGTGCTCAACAGAGTGGCGATCAGCTCTTCCGGGGGTGCCGTCCAACACGACCCCACCCCCGCGAATGTCCGGGTCTGGGCAACGTCTACAGTGGCGTGGTACGCGTGAGCCTTTACGGGGAGTTCACACCCGAAGGCTTGCTGGGATGTCTCTGTCAGGGGTGTGCGTGACGGCCGTTGAATCCCGTCCAGCGGGGATTGTCGGGGCGAGCCAGAGCCCGAGCCGGCGGCCGATCGGGGCCCGGGTCATGGCGTTCGTGGCGTTGACGAAGCCGCGGATCATCGAGCTGCTGCTGATCACCACCGTTCCGGTGATGTTCCTGGCCCAGCAGGGTGTGCCCGACCTCAAGCTGGTCCTCCTCACCTGCGTCGGCGGCTATCTGTCCGCGGGCGGCGCCAACGCGCTCAACATGTACATCGACCGCGACATCGACGCGCTGATGGACCGCACCTCGCAGCGCCCCCTGGTCACCGGCATGGTCAGCCCCCGCGAGTGCCTCGCCTTCGGCATCTCGCTCGGCGTCATCTCGACCCTGCTGTTCGGCCTGACCGTCAACTGGCTGTCGGCCTGGCTGGCGCTCGGAGCGCTCCTCTTCTACGTCGTCGTCTACACGATGATCCTCAAGAGGCGTACCTCGCAGAACATCGTGTGGGGCGGCATCGCCGGCTGCCTCCCGGTGCTCATCGGCTGGTCGGCCGTCACGGACTCCATGTCGTGGGCGCCGATCATTCTCTTCCTCGTCATGTTCTTCTGGACGCCGCCGCACTACTGGCCGCTCTCCATGAAGGTCCGCGACGACTACGCGCGCGTGGGCGTGCCGATGCTCCCGGTCGTCGCCTCCAACAAGGTGGTCGCCCGCCAGATCGTGATCTACAGCTGGGTCATGGTCGCGGTCTCGCTCCTGCTGACGCCCCTCGGTTACACGGGCTGGTTCTACACCCTGGTCGCGCTGCTGGCCGGCGGCTTCTGGCTGTGGGAGGCGCACGGGCTCCAGAACCGGGCCAAGGCCGAGGTGACGGGCGGCAAGCTCAAGGAGATGCGACTGTTCCACTGGTCGATCACCTACGTGTCCCTGTTGTTCGTGGCGATCGCGGTGGACCCCTTCCTCAGGTAGGAGTCCTGCTGAGGCGGGAGTCACTCACCCCGCCCGTCGCCGTTCGATCTACCCGTCGGTAGCATCCTGGTCATGGCAGACACGCAGCAGGTTGACGCGAAGGCCGAGCGCCAGGTGGCCCGCCTCGCCCAGCAGATCGGCACCTTCTCCAAGGCCCACGGCGGCGCCGAGGCCCAGGTCGCCTACATCGGCGAACGCGGCGCCCGCATCGTCCTCGTCGGCGAGGACGGCGGCTGGGGCGACCTGGTCGCCACGTCCTACGAGATCGCCCAACAGGCGGTCGAGAAGTCCGGGATCACGGTCCACGAAGCTTTCGACGGCGAGTTCGCGGCCAAGGTGAAGACGGGCCCGTACGAGTGGAAGCGCATGGCAGGAATCCAGGTCGGCGGGTAGCGCCCCAAAGGGGCGCGGGGAACTGCGCGACCAGCCACACCGGACCGTCGATCGCGAGACTCACCCGCACCCCCTCCCCATGGCGCCCCCTCACACGGGGTGTGTGCAGGCAACACCTCACACCCGGTTCACCCGTTAGGCCCCGTACAAGCGACGCGGTCACTGCCACGGGGAGCCCGGATGATCGAAACGCCGTCCCTCGTGGACCAGTACTGCCACGGCGTACTGAGAACGGAGCTGGGCCTCGGCACCTTCGAGGCCCAACTCGCCCGCACCGAGGGCCCACCCGCCCCCGGCACCACCCTCTTCGACACCCAGACGGGCTTCGCCGTACGACGATGGTGCCCACCCCTGCTCGGCCTGGAGCCGCACTGCCCACCCGCCCGCTACCTCGCCCGGCGCCGTGAACTAGGCGTACTGGAAGCGGGCCGCAGACTGCTGCGCGGCAGCGGCATCACGACGTACCTGATCGACACGGGCCTGCCCGGCGACCTCACCGGCCCCGCCGAGATGGCGACGGCCGGGCAGGCGGACGCCCGGGAGATCGTCCGCCTGGAACTCCTCGCCGAACAGGTCGCCGACACCTCCGGCACGGTGGAGTCCTTCCTCGCCAACCTCGCCGAGTCGGTGCACGGCGCGGCCGCGAGCGCGGTCGCCTTCACCTCCGTGGCGGGCGTACGGCACGGTCTCGCGCTCGCACCCGATCCGCCCGGTCCCGGTGAGGTCCGGGGCGCGGCGGCCCGCTGGCTGGCCGGGCGCCGGGTCGGCGGCACGCTCAGCGACCCGGTGCTGCTACGGCACTTGCTGTGGATCGCCGTGGCGTCCGGCCTGCCGCTCCAGCTGCACGCCGGATTAGGCGAACCAGGCGTCCGCATCGACCGCACCGACCCCGTCCTGCTCACCGACTTCGTGCGGGCGACGGCCGGTCTCGGCACGGACCTGGTACTGCTGCACAGCTACCCGTACCACCGCCACGCGGCCCACCTCGCCGGCGTCTTCCCGCACGTGTACGCCGACTCCGGCGCAGCCCTCGTCCGCACCGGCGCCCGCGCAGCGACCGTGCTCGCCGAGATCCTGGAGCTGGCCCCCTTCGGCAAGATCCTCTTCTCCAGCGGGGCTCATGGACTGCCCGAACTGCACGTCGTGGGCGCGCGGTTGTTCCGCGAGGCACTCGCGCGGGTGCTCGGCACCTGGGTCGCGGAGGGGGCCTGGTCACCGGCCGACGCACAGCGCGTGGCGGGACTGATCGCGGTCGGCAACGCGAAGAGGGTGTACGGGCTGGAGTGAGCTGTACAGACTGGGCCCATGCCGACCGACGCCTTGCTCGACCGCTTCCTGAACGAACTGGCCCCCCTGGAACCCGTCGCCGTGTGGGCCCACGGTTCGCTCGCCGGGGGCGACTACCAGGAGGGCCGCAGCGACCTGGACCTGATAGCCATCCTCGACCATCCCCTGAAGCCCAGCACCGTCCGCCAACTGGTCGCCCTGCACCGCGGACTGCGCACCGACCCCCTTGCCGTCCGTCTGCACTGCAGCTATCTCGCCCCGGGCACCCAGGACGCCCCGAACCAGAGCCACCTCACCTGGGCCCACGACCACGTCACCCGTCGGCCCGTCACGCCTGTCACCCGGCGTGAACTGCACCAATTCGGGCGGGTGTTGCACGGCGGATCACCGAAGGACCTGCTGCCGGCCGTGACGGACCAGGAGCTGGCCGAGTTCGTCGTACGGGACCAGCGGGAGTACTGGCGACCGGCCGTCGACAAGCCGCAGATCTGGCTCGAGAACGGCTGGGTCGACGTGGGCCTGACCACCTTCGCCCGCGCGACCGTCACCCGCCGGGACGGGCGCCTGATCACCAAGCGCGAGGCCCTCGACCTGCTGCCCTCGCTCGGCGCTCCGGTGGAGGTCGTGGAGGACGTCGTACGGAGGCGTTACGACGATCCGGCGCCGTCCGCCGTCTCCGTAGAGGGCGATTGGATCCACCGCCGGGCGGAGCTGACCCGGGCCTATCTGGGCCCTGCGATCGACGACTGGGTGGCCCGCTACGGGTGAGTCATTTACTACGGGCGATGCCGAACGTAATACGGGTGATGCCTCACGCGCGCGTGGGCAGCGACTGTTCCACCGACGGGCCCGGCAGGTCGGCCACGACCTCCGGCCGCTCGCGCAGCGAAAGCAGCACCCGCAGCACCCCGATCCACACCAGGCACGAGCCGAGCATGTGGAGGGCGACCAGGGCCTCGGGGAGGTTCGTGAAGTACTGGACGTACCCGATGACGCCCTGGGAGAGCAGGATCAGGAACAGGTCGCGGGTGCGGTCCAGGGGGCCCTTGGGGGCGTCGACCGCCTTGAGGACGAACCACAGGGCGAACGTCAGCGTGACCACGATCCAGGCGAGCACCGCGTGCAGCTTGGCGACCGTCTCCCAGTCGATCGGGATGCGGTCGACCTCCTTGGAGTCGCCCGCGTGCGGACCCGCGCCGGTGACCACCGTGCCGACCGCGATCAGCAGCACGGAGGCGGTGACCAGGAACCACACCAGCTGCTGCACGGCCTTGCCGACCAGTGGCTTCGGCTCCCCGTCGCCCTCCCGGCCGCGCTGCCACATCAGCGTGGCGACCGCGATCAGCGCCGAGGAGAGCAGGAAGTGGGCCGCGACCGTGTACGGGTTGAGGCCGACCAGCACCACGATCCCGCCGAGGATCGCGTTGCTCATCACGATCCAGAACTGCGCCCAGCCCAGCCGGGTGAGCGTGCGGCGGTACGGCTTCTCCGAGCGCGCGGCGATGATCGCCCAGCCGACGGCGGCGCACAGGACGTACGTCAGCATCCGGTTGCCGAACTCGATGGCACCGTGGAAGCCCATCGCGCTGGTCGTCGTCAGCGAGTCGTCCGTGCACTTGGGCCAGGTCGGGCAGCCGAGCCCGGAACCCGTCAGCCGCACGGCACCGCCGGTGACCACGATGACCACCGACATGACGAGCGCGGCGAGAGCCGCCCGCTGAACCGTCCGGGGATCCGGGGTCCAGCGTGCGGCGATGAAGGCGAGGGGGTTGCGCGCGGCGGCTACGACGTCGGCGGGGGTCACGTTGGGCACGGGGACCATCGTAGGGCGCCGCTTGTGCACGCGTTCACGAGGGTCCCCGGAGGCGCCGCTCACTCCCAGCGGAAGAACTTCCCGGCCGCAGCCAGCCCTACGACGGCCCACACGCCCAGGATCCCCAGGTCGCCCCACGGCATCCCGGCTCCGTGCTGCAGCACGTCCCGCAGGCCGTCCGACAGCGCCGAGATCGGCAGCAGCCCGAGCACGTCCTGGACCCCCGACGGGTACTTGTCCATCGGCACGATCACCCCGCCGCCCACGAGCAGCAGCAGGAACACCAGGTTCGCGGCGGCCAGCGTGGCCTCCGCCTTCAGGGTGCCCGCCATCAGCAGGCCGAGGCCCGAGAAGGCCGCCGTGCCGAGGATCAGGAGCAGGAACACCGCGAAGGGGTTGCCGTGCGGGGACCAGCCGAGCGCGAAGGCGATCGCCGTCAGCAGGATGATCTGGAGGATCTCCGTGACGAGCACGGACGCCGTCTTCGCGGTCATCAGCCCCCAGCGGGGCAGCGGGGAGGACGCGAGGCGCTTCAGGACGCCGTAGCGGCGCTCGAAGCCCGTCGCGATGGCCTGGCCCGTGAACGCCGTCGACATCACGGCGAGCGCGAGGATGCCGGGGGTGAGGAAGTCGACGGACTTCCCCTTGCCGGTGTCCACGATGTCCACCGAGCTGAACAGGACCAGCAGGAGAGTCGGGATGACCACCGTGAGGAGGAGCTGCTCGCCGTTCCGCAGGAGCATCTTCGTTTCGAGGGCCGCCTGTGCCGCGATCATGCGGGGGAGCGGGGCCGCCCCGGGCCGCGGGGTGTACGTCCCCGGAACAGTCATCGTCATGAGCGCAGCTCCTTGCCGGTCAGCTCCAGGAAAACGTCCTCCAGGGTGTGCCGTTCGACCGAGATCTTCTCCGGCATCACCCCGTGCTGCGCGCACCAGGAGGTGACCGTGGCGAGCAGTTGCGGGTCCACCTTGCCGCCGACGCGGTAGGAGCCCGGGGTCAGTTCGGCGGCCGTGGAGTCGGCCGGGAGGGCCTTCAGGAGGGAGCCGACGTCGAGGCCGGGGCGGCCGGTGAAGCGGAGCGTGTTCTCGGCGCCGCCGCGGCACAGCTCCTCGGGGGAGCCGTGCGCGATGACCTTGCCCGCGTCGATGATCGCCACGTCGTCGGCCAACTGCTCGGCCTCGTCCATGTGATGGGTCGTGAGGATGACCGAGACACCGTCCGTACGGAGGTCGCGGACCAGGTCCCAGGTCGCGCGGCGGGCCTGGGGGTCGAGGCCGGCCGTCGGCTCGTCCAGGAACACCAGCTCCGGGCGGCCCACGACGGCCATCGCGAGCGCGAGGCGCTGTTGCTGGCCGCCGGACAGGCGCCGGTACGTCGTGCGGCCGCAACTGCCCAGTCCCAGGCGCTCGATGAGCGCGTCCACGTCCAGCGGGTGCGCGTGCAGCTTGGCGATGTGGCGGAGCATCTCGTCGGCGCGGGCGCCCGAGTAGACGCCGCCGGACTGGAGCATCACGCCGATTCTGGGGCGCAGTGCGGCGGACTCGCGGACCGGGTCGAGGCCCAGGACGCGCACCGTGCCGGCGTCCGGCCTCCGGTACCCCTCGCAGGTCTCGACGGTGGTCGTCTTGCCCGCCCCGTTGGGGCCGAGCACGGCGGTGACACCCGCATGGGCCACCAGGTCGAGGCCGTTCACCGCGGTCTTCGTGCCGTACCGCTTCACCAGGGCCTGGACCTGGAGCACGGGCTCGCTTCGCATGGGCCCGAGTCTAGGTAGGCCGGCCTCGCCTCAGAGCGGCGGGTGCTGGATCTCCTCCTCACGGGGGCGGTGCAGGGGCAGCCACCGTTCGGCGTAGGCCACGGCGTCGCCCACCGGGAACAGCCGCACGTCGGCCGCGCCCACCTTGCCGCGGACGACGGGACGGTCCCGTTCGAAGTCGTGGCCCAGTTCGTCGAAGCGGTCGGAGGAGATCGACACCTCGGTGACCGTCTCCCAGCCGTCCGGGCCGGGGCGGCCGACGTCGACGACCGGGGACGGGATGCGGTACTCGGCGAGATGGAAGCTGGTGCAGGTGTCGTAGCCCGCGCCGAGCAGCAGCACGCGCGCGTGCAGGCCCTCCAGCCGGGCCAGCGGGCTCCGCTCGCCGAGCCGGCAGTCCGTGGCGTGGCCGTCCAGGATCTCGGCCGCGTGGGGACCGATCGCCGCGAAGGAGGTCTGCGGGTGCGCGGAGCGCCGGGCGCCGGGCCAGGTGCGCACGGTCTCCGGGACGACGCCCACGCCGCGCGAGGGCGTGACGAGGGGGTCGTAGGACGGCATGGAGGTGCGGATGGTGTCCCACCACTCGCGGGGGACCGGCGGGTTTCCCCAGTGGGCCGGGTCCGAGAGGTCGCCGGTCTGGGTGGGGACGACCAGGGTGCCGTCCGGACCGACGGCGTCGAGGAGTCCCTGGACGAGCGACACGGCGCCTCCGCAGACCCATCCGAGGGAGCTGAGGGAGGTGTGCGCGAGGAGGGTCTCGCCGGGGCGCACGCCCAGCTCGCGCAGTTGTGCGGCGACTGTGTCCCGGGTGACAAGTGGGCCGGTGGGAGGGGGTACGGGCATGGTCGTGGAGTCTCCCGGAAGGGGGTCGAAGGTGCCAGTGGACTGATCGATCAAAGATCGTTTTCGCAGGTCAGATTAGGTATGCCTAAGTGATGCAGCGCACCGTCCATCCGCCGGACGCGGGTTGCCTGCCTCTGAGGAATTACGCAACAATGGCGTTGTGAAAAACGTTGGCGAGGCTCCGCAGGAGGAACTCGCGACCGGTGAGCGGTCCACCCGCAACCGTGTCGCGCGCTCCATCCTGGACCACGGCCCGTCGACCGTGGCCGACCTCGCCGGCCGGCTGGGGCTGACCCAGGCCGCCGTACGCCGTCATCTCGACGCACTCGTCGCCGACGACGTCGTGGAAGCACGTGAGCAGCGGGTCTACGGAGCGCGCACACGCGGACGCCCCGCGAAGGTGTTCGCCCTGACCGACTGCGGCCGGGACGCCTTCGACCAGTCCTACGACAAGCTCGCCGCGGACGCGCTGCGCTGGATCGCCCAGCGCGAGGGCGGGGACGAGGCCGTCGTCGCCTTCGCCCGCGACCGCATGGCCGCCCAGGCCATCGCCTACCGCAAGGTCGTCGAGGCCGCCGCGCCCGAGAACCGCGCGGAAGCCCTGGCCAAGGCCCTGAGCGCGGACGGGTACGCTGCTACGGCGCGTAGCGCACCGGTCGGTGAGCAGCTCTGCCAGCACCACTGCCCGGTCGCCCATGTCGCCGAGCAGTTCCCGCAACTGTGCGAGGCGGAGACCGAGCTCTTCTCCCAGCTGCTCGGCACCCATGTCCAGCGACTGGCCACCATCGCCCACGGCGACGGAGTGTGCACCACGTTCATCCCCAAGATTTCCAAGACCGTTTCCGATTCACCGCACGCATCTGCACGTACCGCCGGGAGGAACCCCGCATGACGCTCCCCATCGAGGAGACCGCCCACCCCGAGCTCGAGGGTCTGGGCACCTACGAATACGGCTGGGCCGACTCCGACGTGGCCGGTGCCTCCGCGAAGCGCGGCATCAACGAGGACGTCGTCCGGGACATCTCCGGCAAGAAGAGCGAGCCGGAGTGGATGACCAAGCTCCGTCTCAAGGGCCTGCGACTGTTCGAGAAGAAGCCCATGCCGAACTGGGGCTCCGACCTCTCCGGCATCGACTTCGACAACATCAAGTACTTCGTGCGCTCCACGGAGAAGCAGGCGGAGTCCTGGGAGGACCTGCCCGAGGACATCAAGAACACGTACGACAAGCTCGGCATCCCCGAGGCGGAGAAGCAGCGCCTCGTCGCCGGTGTCGCCGCGCAGTACGAGTCCGAGGTCGTCTACCACCAGATCCGTGAGGACCTGGAGGAGCAGGGCGTCATCTTCCTCGACACCGACACCGCGCTGAAGGAGCACCCGGAGCTCTTCAAGGAGTACTTCGGCACCGTCATCCCGGTCGGCGACAACAAGTTCGCGTCGCTGAACTCCGCGGTGTGGTCCGGCGGTTCCTTCATCTACGTGCCGAAGGGCGTGCAGGTCGAGATCCCCCTGCAGGCGTACTTCCGGATCAACACGGAGAACATGGGTCAGTTCGAGCGGACCCTGATCATCGTCGACGAGGGTGCCTACGTGCACTACGTCGAGGGCTGTACGGCGCCGATCTACAAGTCGGACTCGCTGCACAGCGCGGTCGTCGAGATCATCGTCAAGAAGAACGCCCGCTGCCGTTACACGACCATCCAGAACTGGTCGAACAACGTCTACAACCTGGTCACCAAGCGCGCCGTCGCCTACGAGGGCGCGACCATGGAGTGGATCGACGGCAACATCGGCTCCAAGGTGACGATGAAGTACCCGGCCGTCTACCTGATGGGCGAGCACGCCAAGGGCGAGACCCTCTCCATCGCCTTCGCGGGCGAGGGCCAGCACCAGGACGCCGGCTCCAAGATGGTCCACATGGCGCCGAACACGTCGTCGAACATCGTCTCCAAGTCGGTGGCGCGCGGCGGCGGTCGTACGTCCTACCGCGGTCTCGTCGAGATCGGCGAGGGCGCCCACGGCTCCAAGTCGAACGTGCTCTGTGACGCGCTGCTCGTCGACACGATCTCCCGCTCGGACACGTACCCGTACGTGGACGTCCGCGAGGACGACGTGTCCATGGGCCACGAGGCGACCGTCTCCAAGGTCTCCGAGGACCAGCTCTTCTACCTGATGAGCCGCGGTCTGACCGAGTTCGAGGCGATGGCGATGATCGTGCGCGGCTTCGTCGAGCCGATCGCCAAGGAGCTGCCGATGGAGTACGCCCTCGAACTCAACCGGCTGATCGAGCTGCAGATGGAAGGCTCTGTCGGTTAACACCGGCCTTCGGTGACACCGGCCTTCGGTGACACCGGCCTTCGGTGACACCGGCCTTCGGTGACACCGGCCTTCCGTACAGCAGCAAGCGAATTCTGACGCAGGAAAGAGAGCAGACCGACAGCCATGGCTGAGGCTCAGAGCATTCCGGTGGGGTCAACCACCGCCGGCGCGGTGGCAGTTGCCGCCGAGTCGACCGTCGCCACGCGCATGAGCGCGCCCCCGTCCTTCGACGTGGCGGACTTCCCGGTCCCCCACGGCCGCGAGGAGGAGTGGCGGTTCACCCCGCTGGAGCGCCTCCGCGGGCTGCACGACGGCACCGCGGTCGCCACCGGCGACGGCGTGAAGGTCGCCATCGGGACCCCCGAGGGGGTCACCGTGGAGACCGTCGGCCGTGACGACGCGCGGCTCGGCAAGGCCGGCACCCCGGTGGACCGTGTGGCCGCGCAGGCCTACTCGTCCTTCGAGAAGGCCTCGGTCGTGACCGTCCCCAAGGAGACGGTCCTGACCGAGCCGATCCGCATCGTCGTGCACGGCGAGGGCGGCGTCGCCTACGGCCACCAGGTCGTCGAGCTCGGAGCCTTCGCCGAGGCCGTCGTCGTCATCGACCACACCGGTGACGCGGTCCTCGCCGCCAACGTCGACTACATCGTCGGCGACGGCGCCAAGCTCACCGTCGTCTCCGTCCAGGACTGGGACGACAAGGCCGTGCACGTCGGCCAGCACAACGCCCTGATCGGCCGGGACGCCACGTTCAAGTCGTTCGTCGTCACCTTCGGCGGCGACCTCGTACGACTGCACCCGCGCGTGGCCTACGCCGGACCCGGCGGCGAGGCCGAGCTGTTCGGCCTGTACTTCACGGACGCCGGCCAGCACCAGGAGCACCGCCTCCTGGTCGACCACAACGTCCCGCACTGCAAGTCCAACGCCATCTACAAGGGCGCGCTGCAGGGCGAGGGTGCCCACGCGGTGTGGATCGGTGACGTGCTCATCGAGGCCACGGCCGAGGGCACCGACACGTACGAGATGAACCGCAACCTCGTGCTGACCGACGGCGCCCGCGTCGACTCCGTGCCGAACCTGGAGATCGAGACCGGCGAGATCGTCGGCGCCGGACACGCCTCCGCGACCGGCCGCTTCGACGACGAGCAGCTCTTCTACCTGATGGCCCGCGGCATCCCGGCCGACGACGCCCGCCGCCTGGTCGTCCGCGGCTTCTTCGCCGAACTCGTCCAGCAGATCGGTGTCGCCGACATCCAGGAGCGGCTGCTGGAGAAGATCGACGCGGAGCTGGAGGCGTCGGTCTGATGTCGGCCTTCCTGCGCGCCTGCGGGCTGAGCGAGCTGGAGGAGGACACCCCGAAGCGGGTGGAACTCGACGGCACGCCGGTCTCGGTCGTGAAGACCGAGGGGGAGGTGTTCGCGATCAACGACATCTGCTCGCACGCGAACGTCTCGCTCTCCGAGGGCGAGGTGGAGGACTGCCAGATCGAGTGCTGGCTGCACGGCTCCGCGTTCGACCTGCGCACCGGCAAGCCGTCCGGCCTTCCCGCCACGCGCCCCGTACCCGTTTACCCCGTAAAGATCGAAGGGGACGACGTGCTCGTCTCCCTCACCCAGGAGTCCTGAGGAACCCATGGCAACGCTTGAAATCCACGACCTGCACGTCACCGTCGAGGCCGACAACGCCACGAAGGAGATCCTCAAGGGCGTCGACCTCACCGTGAAGCAGGGCGAGACCCACGCCATCATGGGCCCGAACGGCTCCGGCAAGTCGACCCTCGCCTACTCGCTCGCGGGCCACCCGAAGTACACGATCACCGGCGGCACCGTCACCCTCGACGGCGAGGACGTCCTGGAGATGTCCGTCGACGAGCGCGCCCGCGCCGGCCTGTTCCTCGCGATGCAGTACCCGGTCGAGGTCCCCGGTGTGTCCGTCTCGAACTTCCTCCGTACGTCCGCCACCGCCGTCCGCGGCGAGGCCCCCAAGCTGCGTACGTGGGTGAAGGAGGTCAAGGAGACCATGGAGCGCCTCTCCATGGACCCCTCCTTCGCCGAGCGCAACGT
Source organism: Streptomyces sp. N50 (assembly GCF_033335955.1). Classification (GTDB taxonomy): domain Bacteria; phylum Actinomycetota; class Actinomycetes; order Streptomycetales; family Streptomycetaceae; genus Streptomyces. Next base: position 1,876,528 of record NZ_CP137549.1, on the reverse strand, counting down.
CAACGAGGGCTTCTCCGGCGGTGAGAAGAAGCGCCACGAGATCCTTCAGCTGGAGCTGCTCAAGCCGAAGATCGCGATCCTCGACGAGACCGACTCCGGCCTGGACGTCGACGCCCTGCGCGTCGTCTCCGAGGGCGTCAACCGCGTCCGCGAGACCGGTGAGGTCGGCACCCTGCTGATCACGCACTACACGCGCATCCTGCGCTACATCAAGCCCGACTTCGTGCACGTCTTCTCCGGCGGCAAGATCGTCGAGTCCGGCGGCGCCGAGCTCGCCGACAAGCTGGAGAACGAGGGCTACGAGGCCTACACCACGAAGGGTGGCGTATCCGCGTGACACAGTTGCCGGGCCTCCTCGACACCGAGGCGCTCCGCAAGGACTTCCCCATCCTGGACCGCACGGTTCACGACGGTAAGAAGCTCGTGTACCTGGACAACGCGGCGACCTCGCAGAAGCCGCGCCAGGTGCTCGACGCCCTGAACGAGTACTACGAGCGCTACAACGCCAACGTCCACCGCGGTGTGCATGTGCTCGCCGAGGAGGCCACGGCGCTGTACGAGGGCGCGCGCGACAAGGTCGCGACGTTCATCAACGCGCCCAGCCGCGACGAGGTGATCTTCACCAAGAACGCCTCCGAGTCGCTCAACCTCGTGGCGAACATGCTGGGTTGGGCCGACGAGCCCTACCGCGTGGACCACGAGACCGAGATCGTCATCACGGAGATGGAGCACCACTCCAACATCGTGCCGTGGCAGCTGCTCTCGCAGCGCACGGGCGCGAAGCTGAAGTGGTTCGGCCTCACCGACGACGGCCGCCTCGACCTCTCGAACATCGACGAGATCATCACGGAGAAGACGAAGATCGTCTCCTTCGTCCTGGTGTCGAACATCCTCGGCACGGTCAACCCGGTCGAGAAGATCGTGCGCCGCGCGCAGGAGGTCGGGGCCCTGGTCCTGATCGACGCCTCGCAGGCCGCGCCGCACATGCCGCTGGACGTACAGGCCCTCCAGGCCGACTTCGTGGCCTTCACCGGCCACAAGATGTGCGGCCCGACGGGCATCGGCGTCCTCTGGGGCCGCCAGGAGCTGCTCGAAGACCTCCCCCCGTTCCTGGGCGGCGGCGAGATGATCGAGACCGTGTCGATGCACTCGTCGACGTACGCTCCCGCGCCGCACAAGTTCGAGGCGGGCACCCCTCCGATCGCCCAGGCGGTCGGTCTCGGTGCGGCCATCGACTACCTGTCGGCGATCGGCATGGACAAGATCCTCGCCCATGAGCACGCGCTGACCGAGTACGCGGTGAAGCGCCTGCTGGACGTCCCCGACCTGAAGATCATCGGCCCCACCACGGCCGAGGACCGGGGCGCGGCGATCTCGTTCACGCTGGGCGACATCCACCCGCACGACGTGGGCCAGGTGCTGGACGAGGAAGGCATCGCGGTCCGGGTCGGACACCACTGCGCCCGACCGGTCTGCCTGCGCTACGGAATTCCTGCGACCACGCGAGCGTCGTTCTATCTGTACTCCACGCCGGCCGAGATCGACGCGTTGGTCGACGGCTTGGAGCACGTACGGAACTTCTTCGGCTGAGGGACGTGAACTGAGACCGTGAAGCTGGATTCGATGTACCAGGAAGTCATCCTGGACCACTACAAGCACCCGCACGGCCGGGGCTTGCGGGATGGCGACGCCGAGGTGCACCACGTCAACCCGACGTGCGGCGACGAGATCACGCTGCGCGTGAAGTACGACGGCGAGCAGATCACGGACATCTCCTACGAGGGCCAGGGCTGCTCGATCAGCCAGGCCTCGGCCTCCGTACTGAACGACCTCCTCGTCGGCAAGGAGCTGTCCGAGGCGCAGAAGATCCAGGAGACCTTCCTGGAGCTGATGCAGTCCAAGGGCCGGATCGAGCCCGACGACGCGATGGAGGAGGTACTGGAGGACGCGATCGCGTTCGCCGGTGTCTCCAAGTACCCGGCACGGGTGAAGTGCGCCCTCCTCAGCTGGATGGCGTGGAAGGACGCGACGGCCCAGGCCCTGGGCGGAGCCGACTCCGACGCGGAAAGGAAGACGGCATGAGTGACACCGAGACCATGGAGATCAAGCCCGCCTCCGAGGAGGAGGTCCGCGAGGCCCTCCTCGACGTGGTCGACCCCGAACTGGGCATCGACGTCGTCAACCTCGGGCTGATCTACGGCGTCCACATCGACGACGCCAACATCGCCACCATCGACATGACCCTGACGTCGGCGGCCTGCCCGCTGACCGACGTCATCGAGGACCAGGCCAAGTCCGCGACGGACGGCCTCGTCAACGAACTCCGCATCAACTGGGTGTGGATGCCGCCGTGGGGCCCGGACAAGATCACGGACGACGGCCGGGATCAGCTGCGGGCGCTGGGGTTCAACGTCTGAGAACGTCTGAGTCTGCTGACTCACCGGAAACGGCCATACCTTTGGGGTATGGCCGTTTCTTTGCATCATGTCGTCGTCGACGCGCACGATCTGCCGGGGCTGGCCCGCTTCTGGTGCGGGGTGCTGGACTGGCGGGTGCTGTCCGAGAAGGAACGCGAAGTCGTCATCGGGCCAGGGGAGTTGGCGGAGACCGGCATCTGCTTCATGCCGGTGAGCGAGCCGAAGACCGTCAAGAACCGGCTGCACTTCGACCTCGCCCCCGACGACCAGGAGGCCGAGGTCGAGCGCATCCTTGCGCTGGGCGCGCGGCGGGTCGATGTCGGGCAGGGCGAGGCCGTGGGCTGGGTGGTCCTCGCCGACCCCGAGGGGAACGAGTTCTGCGTACTGCGGCCCAAGGCCTCGCTCATCGCCTTTCGCGACGCGCCTCGTCTTCCCTGATGCCTCCGCCTAGTCCAGCCCCGCCACCAGCCGGAACGCCGAGTCCGACCGGTACAGGGTGCTGTCCTGGTAGCGGTCCAGCCTCAGTTGGAAGTTCTGGTGGCGGAGGAAGCGGCCCGGGTAGTTGACCGACTCCAGCATCACCGCGCCGGAGTAGGGGGACGGGCGGGGGCAGAACGTGGCGTCCTGTTTGAAGAGGGGGGAGCCGTCGTTGCGTTCCGCGCGGAGGATGAAGTTGCGGTGGCGGAGATAGCTGCCGTTGGCCGTCGTGAAGGAGTAACAGGAGCTGTTCGCAAGGCCCTTGACCACTTTGAAGGTGGAAGCGCTGCGGGCCGAGGCGGAGTTGGCCGGGTTGAGCTTGACGAAGTCGCCGCTCACCTGCCAGTAGCGGTCCGGGTAGTTGACCGAGCGGACCGACTTCCAGGCGGTGGAGGACGAGGACCCCGACGAGCCCGATGAGCCCGAGGATCCGGATGAACTCCCGTGGGACGACGTCGACTTGGACGGGGACGGCGCCTTCGCGGAGGGCGTCGAGCCGTGTCCCGCGGCGGCGGTCGACGTGGTGGTGCCGGGCGTCTTCGCCGAGCCCGAGCCCGAGCTCGACGTGTGCTCGCCGGGCGTCGGCGTGCCCTGCTTCGACGGGGACGCGTACGAGAGCAGGCCGGGGCCGTCCGCACCGGCCGACGTGGTCGGGTCCGCCTTCTTCGTGCGTGACGTGTCGTCGGTCTGCTTGTCCGTCACGACGATCGCCGTGACGCACACGACGATCGTGGTGACGGCGAGCGCCCCGGCCAGATAGAGCCGGCGGGTTCCGGGGGCCCGTGAGGTGTCTGGGGTCCAGCCGTTCTCCCAAGGGGAGTTGGGGGAGGGCGGGGGTGAACTGTCTGGCATGCGCTGTTCCTCCAGCGGCGCCCATGGCGACGGCCGTGACCGTGAAAGCCAGGTGTGTGAACGGTGAAACAGTAGTGGAGCGAGGGGAGTGTGAGCAGCCGTTTCAGTGAGCGGTTTCTACGAGATTCCGTCGCGTACATTCCGAGATCCCGTTATGTACACTCGTACACATGGGATTCCTGATGCTCCTCACGGCGATCGCCGCGGAGGTGGGCGGCACCACCGCCATGAAGTTCAGCCACGGCTTCAGCCGGCTGTGGCCGTCGGTCCTCACGGTCCTCGGATACGTGCTCTCCTTCGCGCTGCTCGCGCAGACGCTGAAGTCCATGTCGGTCGGTACGGCCTACGCGATCTGGGCGGGCCTCGGCACCGCCGCCATCGTGGGGATCGGGACGGTGTTCCTCGGCGAGGGCATGACCCTCGCGAAGGCCGCCGGCATCGCGCTGATCATCGTCGGGGTCGTGGTCCTCAACCTGGGCGGCGCGCACTGATGGCCAAGGGAGGCATGCACTGATGGCCCGGGGAGGCATGTACTGATGGCCCGGCGCTACGACCCCGAGCGGCGGCAGCGGATCATCGACGCGGCGATCCGGGTGGTCGGGGAGAAGGGCATCGCGGGACTGAGCCACCGTTCCGTCGCCGCCGAGGCCGATGTCCCGCTCGGCTCGACGACGTACCACTTCACGACCCTCGACGAGCTGATGGTCGCCGCCCTGCGCCAGGCCAACGAGGCCTTCGCCAAGGTGATCGCCTCGCGGGGCGGGCTGGAGGACCCGCGGACCGACCTGGCCGGGGAACTCGCCGGCTGGATGGGGGAGTGGCTCGCGGGCGACCGCACGGGCGTCGAGCTGGAGTACGAGCTGTACCTCGCCGCCCTGCGCCGCCCCGCCCTGCGCCCCGTCGCCGACGAGTGGGCCCGCGACCTCGCCGACCAACTCGCCCGCCGCACCGACCCGGTGACCGCGCGGGCGCTCGTCGCGCTGATCGACGGGATCTGTCTTCAGGTGCTGTTGACGGGCGCGCCGTATGACGAGGCGTATGCGCGGGAGGTGTTGGGGCGGGTGATTCCGCGGCCCGTGAAGGACTGAAGCGCTTTCCCGCAGCCCCCTCGCGAACTCTCCGGCTCCGTGAACTCTTCGGCCCCCACCGGGTAACAGGAGCCGACACGACGGCATGTCGACGCCGTCGACGCCACTGACGAATCGGGGGAAACCTGGTGAGCGGACCACCGCCGGGCGCGGCCCGTGACGGCGACGACGCGGAGGTCGTCGCCCGGTCCTTGGAGCAGCCGGAGGCGTTCGCCCTGCTCTACGACCGGTACGCGGCGGACATCCACCGGTACGCGGCACGGCGGTTGGGCGACGGCGCGGCCGACGACATCACCGCCGACACGTTCCTCACGGCGTTCCGTATCCGCTCGCGCTACGACCTGACGCGGGCCAACGCGCGCCCCTGGCTCTACGGCATCGCGGGCAACCTCATCGGCAAGCAGCGCCGTACCGAGGTGCGGGCGCTCAAGGCGCTGGCCCGCACCGGGCGTGACCCCGTCGCCGCGTCCTGGGGTGACTCCTGGGTGGAGGAGGCGGACAGCCGGATCGCCGCACAGGGACCGCTCGCCGGTGCCCTCGCCGCACTGTCGGCCGGTGACCGGAACGTGCTGCTGCTCGTCGCCTGGGCCGATCTCACCTATCAGGAGGTCGCCGAGGCGCTGGACATCCCGGTCGGCACGGTCCGTTCCCGGCTCAACAGGGCTCGGCGCAAGGTGCGTTCGGCACTGGGCGCCGATCCCGCATTCGTGCACGACGCGGCGGAGGTGGCGTAGCGATGGACGAGATGACGCGGGTGCGCGAGCTGCGTGCCGGAGCGCCGGTGCCCGACCGCGGACGCCTCGCGCCCGGTCGTACGCGGCTGACCGAGGCGGCACGGGCCGGGGGACGGCACCAAGTGCTGTGGCGGCGACGGGAGTTCGTGATCGTCGCCGTCGTGGCGGCGGTCACCGCGGTGGCCGTCACCGTGACCGTACTGCTGGGCGGTACCGCGCCCGGCAGCCGCAAGGTGGAGCCCGCGCGCCCGCCCGGCGTGAGCCTGAAGGGCCTGAGCGCGTCCCAACTCCTGGAGCGGGCGGCCGACTTGGTCGAGACCGAGCCGGACGTGACCGTACCGAGGGCCGATCAGTGGATCTACACCCTCCAGGTGTCGGAGGCGTCCGCGGCGGCGGTGACCGAGATGCCGAGCTGGATCCGCTACGACGGCACCGCGGCGGCGTCCGAGGACATCGCGCCCAAGGGGCAGCGCCCCCAACTCATCGTCACCCCGATGCACTTGGAGAACGGCGGGGAGGGCGACGACCGTTCGCCGCGCGAGATGTACCGGGTCCTGAAGGCGCTGCCCGCCGGCGGTGAACAGACCCTGGAGTTCCTCCGGCACCAGAACGCCATCGCCGACCGGAAGGGGCAGACCCGGGCGGACGCGGACTACACCGAGATCAGTGTTCTGCTGGGCGCCCATCTGATGACGTCCAAGGGGCTGGCCTCGCTCTACCGCGCCCTCGCGACCCTGCCCGGCGGCCAGGTCACCGACCACCTGGTGAAGGACGCGACGGGACGCCGGGTGATCGCCCTGACCTATGTCAGGAGCGGCACCCTCAAGTCCGGGGAGGCGGATCAGTGGCTGTTCGATCCGCAGACGTACCGGATGGTCGGGACGCGGATGCTCCTGGACGACAAGGCCGTCGGCGGTGGCTCGACCGCGGCGTGGGCGGTGGTGGACAAGGCCGGCGAACGCGGCTGAGCCGGCCCACTGCTGCCGTACGCGGTACGGCCCCCCTGCTGCCGTACCGCGAGCCCGTGCGTGTCGTTCCCTGAGACGCCCCGTGCACGAGTTGGTCCCGGCCGCCCCCGCCAGGTTAGGTTTCCCTCATGACCGACACGACCGCACCTCGCACCACCGGCGCCGTTGCCGCCGGCCTCGCCACCGTCGCCGCCGACGGGACCGTACTCGACACCTGGTTCCCCGCGCCCGAACTGTCCGCCGACCCCGGGCCCGCCGGTACGGAGAGCCTGTCCGCCGAGCGCGCCGTGGAACTGCTCGGTGAGGGTGCGGCCAAGGCGATCGGTCCTGACGTCCGCCGGGGCGTCGAGGTCATCGCGGTCCGCACGGTCATCGCCTCCCTCGACGACAAGCCGCTCGACGCGCACGACGTGTACCTGCGCCTGCACCTCCTCTCGCACCGCCTGGTCAAGCCGCACGGCCAGAGCCTGGACGGCATGTTCGGCTTCCTCGCCAACGTCGCCTGGACCTCGCTCGGCCCGGTCGCCGTGGACGAGGTCGAGAAGGTGCGGCTGAACGCGCGCGCCGAGGGCCTGCACCTCCAGGTGACGTCGATCGACAAGTTCCCGCGCATGACGGACTACGTCGCCCCGAAGGGCGTCCGCATCGCCGACGCCGACCGGGTCCGCCTCGGCGCGCACCTCGCCGAGGGCACGACCGTCATGCACGAGGGCTTCGTCAACTTCAACGCCGGCACGCTCGGCACGTCGATGGTCGAGGGCCGGATCTCCGCCGGTGTCGTGGTCGGCGACGGCTCGGACATCGGCGGCGGCGCGTCCACGATGGGCACGCTGTCCGGCGGCGGCAACGTCCGCATCACCATCGGCGAGCGCTGCCTGGTCGGCGCCGAGGCGGGCGTCGGGATCGCGCTCGGCGACGAGTGCGTCGTAGAGGCCGGCCTCTACGTCACGGCCGGCACCCGCGTCACGATGCCCGACGGCCAGATCGTCAAGGCCCGCGAACTCTCCGGCGCCTCCAACATCCTCTTCCGCCGCAACTCGGTCACCGGCACGGTCGAGGCCCGCCCGAACAACGCGGTCTGGGGCGGCCTGAACGAGATCCTGCACAGCCACAACTAGCGGTTCGGGTATGCGGGTTGAGCGCCTTCCCAATCACCGGGAGGGCGCTCTCCCATGTGGGCCTCATGCCCGCACGGCCGCCGCGAACTCCGCAAGCGCCGTGAAGTCCCCCTCGCGCAGGCCGAGTCGGGGGTTCACGTGGTGCAGCAGGGCGGGGCCGGGGTGGTGGGCGGTCGGGCACGGTGACCCGGATGGTCGTGTAGCCCTCGGGGCGGCGTTCCGGCTGGGCGGCGTACGGGTTGAGGGGGCCGTCGACGTCGAGGAACAGCAGGGGGCGGCGGCTCATGTGGTCACCGTAGGGGAGTGGCTGGGCGAGGCGGATGAAATTTTCTCGCGGCGGCAGGCATAGCGGGGGATGTCCGCACGCGTCACAGGAGACACAGGGGGCGGGGCATCGTGTGCCGTCGGGGAAGTGAGTGAAGGTGACGATGGATGCCGAAGGGCTGGAAGGTTTCCGGGACTTCGTGGACAACAGGTCGTCGGCTCTGCTGAGGACCGCCGTGCTGCTCAGCGGGGGAGACCGGTACGCCGGTGAGGATCTGCTGCAGACCGCGCTGGCCAAGGCGGCCGGGCGCTGGGAGCGGATCGACGAACCCGAGGCGTACGTACGGCAGATCCTCTACCGGCAGCAGGTCAGCCGGTGGCGGCTGAAGTGGCGAAGACGCGAACTGACCGTCGCCGAACCGCCGGAGACCGGTGCGGACACGGACGCCTCGTCCGCCGCCGAGCTGCGCGTCGTGATGCGCGAGGCACTGTCCCGGCTCACCGCCCGCCAGCGCACCGTCCTCGTGCTGCGCTACTTCGAGGACCTGCCGGAGGCCGACGTCGCCCGGCTGCTGGGCTGTTCCGTCGGCACGGTGCGGTCCACCACCCACCGTTCCCTGGCCCGACTGCGCGTCCTCGCTCCGGAGTTGGCCGCCCTGGGCCCGGCCGACGCCGAGCTCGGGTCCTCCCGTGACCACTCGCCCGTGGAGGTGCGCCCGTGAACGTCGACGATCTCCTGCGCGACGCGTTGCGCGAACAGGCCGCCGAACAGCCCCCGGCGGGACCGGGGTTCGCCGACTGGGTGCTCGCCGTACGGCGCCGCCGCCGTACCCGACAGCTCGTGGCCGCCGTCGTCGCGACGGTCGCCGTGGTCGCCGTGGCGGTGGGCGTGCCGCGGCTCTACTCGGGGAAGAGCGACGTCCGTCCGTCGGGTGTCGTGGACCGCGGGAACACGAGCGCCCACCCGGGCCAGTCGCCGCCGAGCGAGCTGATCGCCGCCGGGAGGACGGCACTTGCCGCCTATTACATCCCGACCAAGGTCACGGTGTCGGCCAGGGAGTCCGTCTCCGAGCGCACCTACTGGCTGTTCGACCGGAAGACCGGCACCTATGTGAAGGCCCCCAAGTGGTCGGTCGTCACCGTCGCCCCGGGCATGAAGACCGCCGCCGTCCTGGAACGGACCCTGCCCGCCTCCCGGATCGGCCTCCTCGACCTGGCCACCGGCGAGGTGAAGCGGTGGATCCAGGTCAGTCACAAGGTCGGCGGCCTGTCGTTCTCGGACGACGGCCAAAAGCTGGTCGCGACGACCTACACCCACAACCCCGACGCGGAGTTCCATCCGGCGGACCCCAACGTCGGGGAGCCCGACGTACCGTCGAGCCGCACCGGTTTCTACGTCCTCGACGTGGCCTCCGGCAAGGGCTCCTGGGCCGGGGTCACGGTCGGCGGCCAGCGGGCGGACGGCCTGACCACCCTCGTCAACTACCGCCAGGACTTCGCCCTCACCCGCGACGGCAGGTACGTCTGGGCCGGCCTCCCCTCCGACGAGGTGAACAAGCTGTTCTACGACTTCACGGGCGCCGAGGTCCCCGCACCGCAGGACGGCAGCAAGTACCTGGTCTGGTTCGTCGACGCGGGGCTGTCCCCGGACGGCAAGCACGTCGCCGGAGACTTCGCGGGGCACATGTGGAGCACCTCGTCGTACGTCACCGACTCCGCCACCGGTGAGCAGAGCGAGGTCCGGGGGCAGCAACTGCTCGCCTGGGCCGACGACAAGTCGCTCATCGCCTGGGACATCGGGAAGGGGGATTCGGGGGCGGGGAAGAGCGAGTTCCACGCGCGGCTCGTGCTGGTCACCCTCGGCAGCGACAAGGAAGTACCGCTGAGCGGCTTCCTGGGGGGCAGCACGGACGTCAGCGCCGGACGGTGGAAGCCGGTCTTCGCCCAACGCTGAGGGAATGGGGCCGACTTGGCCCCGGTCCCGTCATACGGCGACGAATTCCTCGTACGCCGCCCGCAGTCCGTCGGCCGCATCCCGGCCGGCGGGCCGCAGCGGGGCCCGGACCGGACCCCCGGGCAGGCCGAGCGAGTTGAGCAGCGCCTTGACCGTCACCGTGCCGGGCAGTCCCGCCGCCATCATCAACTCGATGAGCGGCGTGGCACGTTGTTGGAGGCGGGCGGACACGGGGGTGTCGCCCGCCTCGAACGCGTCCAGGATCGCCCGGAGTTGGGCCGGGACGACGTTCGCGACGGTACTCACATAGCCGGCCCCGCCCACCGCGTACAGCGCGAGGATGTGCTCGTCGCACCCCGCGTAGTACGCCAACTCGGTCCGGTCCAGCACCTTTTGGGCGCCGAGGAAGTCGTAGGAGCAGTCCTTGACCGCGACGATCCGGGGGTGCTCGGCGAGCCGGATCATCGTCTCCGGTTCGATACGGGTGCCGGTGCGGCCCGGGATGTCGTAGAGCACGAGAGGCAGCCCCGAGGCGTCGGCGACCTCGCGGAAGTGCGCCTCCAGGGCGTCCTGCGGGGGCCTGCTGTAGTACGGCGAGACCACCAACACCCCGTCCGCGCCCGCCTTTTCGGCCTGGAGGGCGAGTTCCACGGTGTGCCGGGTGTCGAAGGTGCCGATGCCCGAGACGAGGGGGACCCGGTCACCCACGGCCTCGCGGACGGCCGTGATGAGCGCCGCCTTCTCCCCGTCCGTCGTGGTCGGCGACTCCCCGGTCGTCCCGGACAGCACGAGCCCGTCACACCCCTGTGACACCAGCCGCTCGGCGAGGAGTTGGGCACCGGGGAGGTCGAGTTCCCCGGCCTCGGTGAAGGGGGTGACCATCGCGCACAGGGCGCGACCGAAAGGGGGCGGGACGGAGGTCGCGGCGTTCGTCATGGGAGTAGTCTCGGCAGAGCGACAGTGAAGCTCCACTTAATTCTTCTACTTGGTATCGGTAAGGGATGCTGCGCAATGGTGGGCGACATCGAGCGGATCGACCTGGGCGAAGTACCGTACGAGGCGGAGGTCAGGGACGCGGTGGCGAAGGAGTCGGGGACGGCGTGAGAGGGAGCGGCGACACCGGGGATTCCGCACGGCGGAGTGGCTTGAAGGGGCGCGCCGGAGACTCCCCGCGCCACCGCGACGACAACGTCCAGCTGGCGCGTTTCACCGGCCGTGTGCTGGTGGTCTGCCCCCGCTGCGGCGGCCGCGCGGTCGTGGTCCCGCGACCCGGTCTGCCCGCGCCCAGGTATGCCACGGAACTGCTGTACCAGCCACGCCGGTTGGCGTGCGGCGGGTGCGGGGCCGTCGCCGAGTGGGTGGCCGCGATGCGGGACAACGCGCTGGTCGGCGTGGCACCGGGCGGCACCGAGGACCCCTTCTTCCGTCGGCCCCTCTGGCTGCAGACCCGGTGCGTCGGTCACATCCTGTGGGCCTACGACGAGGCGCACGTCGACGCCCTCGCGGCTTACGTGGGCGCGCGGTTGCGCGAGCGGGGCGGGCTGTCGCCGACCAGGGCGATGATCGCGCGGCTGCCTGCCTGGATGAAGACCTCCGAGCACCGCGCCGAGATCCTGGCCGGCCTGGAGACCCTGCGCGGCCTGGCCGGGCGCTCGGCCCCCGCCGACCGCTCCGACGCCGCCCACGAACACGGCGACAGCCCTCGGCCGTACAGGAGCCTGTACTTCCGGGGCGGCCCGTACTGAGGCCCAAGGCCCAAGGCCCTATGTCCAATTGGCCCCCTCATGGGTCACCATGGCCAGGAAGGTCACCGACGTGGGAAGTTGATCCACCCCTGGTCACGGGAGGCGTCATGAAGCTCGGCAAGGCACTGGCCACCGGAGTCGCCGAGGAGCGGCCGCAGATCCACGAGGAAGAACTCGAACTCCCCGAGACGGCCGCGGAGTTCGCCGAGGAGAAGGCACCCGAAGAGGTTCCGGTCGCCCGATGAGGCTGCGGCTCCCCGAGGAACGTCCGACGGAGCCGCCGACCGGATTCAAGATCGCCCACCCGGTGCTGTCCCAGGACGGCACCCGGGCCGGGTTCACCGGTGTGTCGCTGGGCGGCGCGCTGCCGTACGGAGTCCTGGCCGACGCGTCCTGCGTCTACGGCCGACGGCACCGTTCGCCCGCGCGGCTCTGCGACTGCGGCTTCCACTGTGTGCACGAACGGGCAGCCGCGGAGGCCCTGTTGTGCACCGCCGAGCACCGCGCGGCGGTCCTCCTCGACATCACCGTGCTCGGCACCTACATCCGCTTCGAACTCGGCTTCCGCTACGCCCGCCAGCGCGTCCGCACCGCCACCGTGGGCCCCTGCGCCTGCGGTGCCCGGGCCGTCGCGCTCGCCGACGCCGGTTGGGGCAGGCCCGGTTGGCGCGCCCTGGCCGCCGCCTGCGCGGGCTGCGTCCGCGGTCGTACGTCCGTCTCGCTCGCCGGGTTCGCCCGGCTGGCTGGGGACGGGCTGCGGGTGGTGGCGGGCGGTGACCTCGTGGAGACCGTCGACCCCGGACTTCCCGAAGGGCTCGGCGTGCCCGAACTCGTGGCGGAGGCGGCCCTGTTGCAGGCCCGGCTCGACTGGTTCCAGAGCCGGTTGGCGCAGTTGGAGGAGGGTGGGGCGCAGAAGTAGGGCGGGCCTTGACCTCAAGTTCGGTCGAGGTTGAAGGCTGGTCGGTACACACACCCGTACCGATCACCGGAGGCCCGCATGACCGCCACCCGCCGGACCGACTCCCACCCCGACCTCGCGGACCCCCGCGTCGGCGCCCCCTTCTTCAGCACCTGGCGGGTAGGAACCCCGCTGCGCCAACGGCAGTCCGTCGAGGCGATCGCGGCTGCCTGGGAGCGTCGTCCCTGGCCCGCCGACGACCTCCTCGGCTACCACGTCTACACCGGCCACGACGCCTCCACCCTGCTGCACTACTCACAGTGGACGAGCGAGCCGGCGTACGAGACCTTCGTCAAGACCCACCGCCAGGAGCGCGTCGACGAGATCGACACCGCCGTACCGCGCATCGAGCGCCTCGGCCTCGGCCGCTACCGCCACTACCGCAGCGGCGGACCGGCCGACCGGGGCGGCCGTATCCCCGGTTGCGTCGTGATCGTGGACATCGAGTTCGAGGGCCCCGATCCCGACCGCCAACACGCCTGGGTGGACGCCGTGTTCGAGGCTCTGGCGAACGAACCCGCACCCCACCCCGGCGGCATCTCCGCCCACTTCCACCCCTCCACCGACGGCACCCGCGTCCTCAACTACGCCGAGTGGGACAGCGCCCAGTCCCACCTGGACGCCCTCGCTGCCCCCGGCGACGGCATCGGCTCCGCCACCGCACCCTGGCAACGCGTCCAGACCTGGCCGGGCCTGAAGAGCACCACGGTCAGCCGCTACGACCACGCGCTCGGCCTCGTACCCGGCTGACTCGTCCCCGGCGCCCAGGCGTCCCGGTCGTCGCCGACAATCCCACCCGCCTGGACAAAAAAAGTGTTCGGTGAGACGGTGGACGCATGCTGGACGTCACCGTGATCGAGGACCCCGAGGCCGCAGCCGTCTCGCTGGACCCCATAAGGGCCCGGCTGCTCGCCGAACTGGCGGCCGGACCCGCGTCGGCCACCATGCTGGCCGGCAAGGTCGGACTGCCCCGGCAGAAGGTGAACTACCACCTCAAGGCGCTGGAGCGGCACGGCCTGGTCGAGCTGGACGGCGAGCGGCGCAAGGGCAATGTCACCGAGCGGGTGATGCGGGCGACCGCCGCGTCGTACGTCATCTCGCCGCTCGCGCTCGCCGCCGTGCAGCCGGACCCGGACCGGTTCCGCGACCAGCTCTCCGCGCGCTGGCTGCTGGCGCTCGGCGCCCGCCTGGTGCGGGACGTCGGTTCGCTGATCACCGGCGCGACCAAGGCGCACAAGCGGCTCGCGACCTACGCGCTGGACGGCGAGGTGCGCTTCGCGTCCGCCGCCGACCGGGCCGCGTTCATCCAGGAGTTGACCGCCGGGGTGAGCGCCCTCATCCGCAAATATGACGCGGGGGAGGCCGAGGAGGGCCGCGACCACCGGATCGTCGTCGCCGTCCACCCCACGGTGAAGGAACAGCCGCACCCCGTACCGGAGTTGGACCAGTAGGACTCAGGAGTAAGCCATGTCCAAGGAATTCGAGATCGTCTACGAGTTTGAGGTCGACGCCACTCCGGAGGAGGTGTGGGCGGCCGTCACCGACGGCACCGGCGGCTGGCTGTGGCCGATGGAGTACGACGGCGAGAACCGCGTCGGGCCCTTCGGGTCCACCCTCACGAACTTCGACCCGCCGCACCGGCTCACCGCCCGCACCGAGGACGTCGGTTTCCCGACCCAGAGCCTCAACCAGATCGACGAGACCATCGAGCCCCGCGACGGCGGCCGGCGCGCCTGGGTGCGGTACGTGCACAGCGGCATCTTCACCGACGACTGGGACAACCAGTACGACGGCGCGAGCAAGCACAACGCGTTCTACCTGCACACCCTGCGGGAGTACGTCACCCACTTCGCGGGCCGGGCCGTCGCCTTCGCCACGCTCAACGGACCCGATGCCTCAATCGCCCCCGACGCGCTGGAAGTTGCCGCCCGGGCGCTCGGCCTCGCGGACGACACCGCCGAGGGGGCGAGGGTGCGGGCGCGCGGGCCCGAGGGCCAACTCCTGGACGCCGTACTGGACTTCCGCGACCCGTACTTCATCGGACTGCGCACCGACAGCGCGCTGATCCGCTTCTTCGGGCGCAACCAGTGGGGCGCCCCGGTCGGCGTCAGCGTCCACGACTTCGCGCCGGGCGCCGACGCCAAGGCGAACGAACTCGCCTGGCAGAACTGGCTGGACGGGGTCTTCGCCTGACCTGGTGCAAGTCGGCGAGACCCCGTCCACCCCCCCGTGAGCCCCCCGTGGCTCCCCGCAGGTGCTACGGCTGGAAGCGCAGCACCTGCGGGTCGTGGTCGCTGATCTGGTCGTTGAACTCCGAGTTGATGTGGACGCTGTCGTACTCGAAGCAGTCCTTGCGGACCGACGGGCTGATCAGGATCTGGTCCAGGACCTGCTCGTTGCCCTGGTAGTCGTACGTGTAACGCTCGTTCTTCGGCAGGGACTTGATCGCCGAGTACAGCTCGCCCTTGCCTTCGAGGATCTTCGCGGTGTCGGAGAACTCGAAGTCGTTCATGTCGCCGAGCGCGATGACGTCCGCGTCCTTCTGCGCGGCGAGGATCTCCTTGACGAAGGCGTTGACGGCCGTCGCCTGCGCGTGGCGCTGGGTCTCCGAGCTGCGGGTGACCGGCTGGTACTGCGCGGTCAGGGGCTGGTCGCCGCCCTTGGAGATCAGGTGGTTGGCGATCACGAAGACCGTCTTGCCCTTGAAGACGAACTCGCCCGCGAGCGGCTTGCGGCTCGCGCTCCAGGCCGCGTTGGCGGGGTCGATTCGGCCCGGGGACGCGGTGAGTTGCGCCTTGCCGTGCACCTTGGTGACACCGACGGCCGTCGTCGAGTCGCCGCCCGCGCGGTCGGTGAAGGAGACCCGCTCCGGGTTGAACAGGAACACCTGGCGGATGTTGCCGCCGGGCTCGCCGCCGTCCTGGTCGTTGACCGGGTTGATCGAGCGCCAGTCGTACTTCGGGCCGCCCGCCGCGACGATCGCGTCGATCAGCTTGTTGACCGTGACGCTAGCGTCGACCGTGCCGTCGTCCGTCGCACCGTTGTTGTCCTGGATCTCCTCCAGGGACACGATGTCGGGGGACTGCAGGTTGTTCACGATCGCCGAGGCGTGCGCGGCGAAGGTGCCGTCCGACGGGTCGAGGTTCTCGACGTTGTACGTCGCCACCGCGAGCTGGCTCTTCGACTGCTTCTTCGTCGTCTCGCGCTTGAGGCCGGCGCTCTTCACGGCGCCGATCTCGTTCGCGACGAGGGTGTAGCCGCCGTACTGGTTGAAGTCCAGCGGGCCGTCCGTGGTGCCGGTCAGCTTGTCGCCGACGTTGACGACCGGGAAGTCCGCCGTCGCGCCCAGGGACTGGATCTGGAGGCGGCCGCCGTTCTGCGAGTCGTAGGAGCCGTAGACCGTGCCGCCGCGCTTGGTGGCGTTCTCGTGCGGCTTCACCGTGACCCACAGCTCCGCGTACGGGTCGGTCGCGGTGACCACGCGGGCGTTCGAGACCTGGACGTTCATGCCCTCAAGGGACTCGTAGTAGTCCAGGGCGTACTTCTTCGGCTGCAGCGTCAGCGCGTTGACCGAGTTGCTCGCGGCGGTGTCGCCGGCCGGGGTGTACCGGCTCGGCACGGAGCGGTCGCTGATCACCGTGGCGGCCGGTACGGCGTTGCCGCTGGAGACGACGGTGACCGTCGGCTTGGTGATCTCGGTCAGCGACTGGTTGCCCGTGGAGGCACCGCCCGGGACGTACTCGGAGACCGTGCCGGAGACGGTGACCGAGTCGCCGACGGCGACCTTCGGCGTGGAGCTGGTGAAGACGAAGACGCCCTCGCTCGTGGCCGGGTTGTCGTCCGGGGTCGCGTCCTGGAACCAGAACCCCTTGGACGAGCCGTACGTACGGACGCCCGTGACGATGCCCGGTACGTCCGCGACCTTCTGGCCGGCGTACGGGGACACCCGGGTCGTGCCCTGGATGTCATGGATGCGCACGCCGTCGGCGTGGGCGGGCGAGGTGAGAACGACCGTGGACGCCATGGAGCAGACGGCGGCGACGGTCAGCGCGGCAAGGCGCGCGGAGGACTTGCTCGGCAACGGGATCCCTCCGGGGACATGCATGAGTGCCGGGACGAGGGTGATGGAACAGGTGACAACAGGTGATACGGCGGTGGGAGCCGCGAACCGGTGGGGCGGTGGCGACGCGCGTAGACATTACCTGGACCGGGTGTCCATGACATTTCTACGCGCGTCAATCTCATTGCGGGGCCGCCCAGTTGTCAAGGTTTCAGCCATGTACTCCTCGTGGCCGGAACATGAACCGGGCGGCATGGGTCGAAATCCGTCTAGGCTGAGCGGCTGAGTCGTGTGTCGTGTACGGCCGTCGTACGGCCTTCGAGGCGCCCTAGGAGAACCCACCGATGTCAGACAGCTCCCCCTTGCCGCCGGTGCGGCTGCACTCCGAAGCGGAGCTGGCGCGCGACGCGCTGTCCACCCCCCTGCTCGCCCGGGCCGCACGGCTCGCCCGCTGGGCCGGCCCCGACACCCGGATCGACGCCGGTGGCAGCCTCGTCGACGAGCAGCTGCCCGCCGCGGCCGAGCTCCTCGGACTCACCGGCGACGACGCCGCGGCCGACGCCAGCGAGGCCTGGCGGGTCGCCGTGGACACCGGGCTCGTCGAGGTCGTCGACGAGGAGGAGGGCACCGTGACGGCGGGCGAGGAGCTCGCGCTGCTCACCTCCGGCTCGCCCGGCGACGTGCTCACGGTGTGGCTCGGCGCCCTCGACACCCTCCTCGCGGACGCGAGCGTGCCCGATCTGGACGGTCTTGTCGACGCCATGGACGACGGCGGCGAGGTCGATTTCTCGTCACTCGACTGGGACCCCGAGGCGGAGGCCGAGTTCCTCGACGGCGTCCTCGGAAATCTGTACCTGCTGACCGTCAACGAGGAGGGACCCGGCGACAACCCCGTCCCGCTGCCCGCGCTGGCCGCCTCGATGATCGTGCCCAGCGACATGGGCGAGCCCACCAACGACGTCCTGGAGCAGGTCTCCGACGCGATGATGCGCCTCGACGACCAGTTCCGGCTCCTCGAACCGGTCGGCATCGTCGAGTACCAGCCCGTCGACGAGGCCCTGATGGCCGACCCCGACGAGCCGGCGGACGGCCCCTCCGCGTCCGTCGACGAGACCGACGTCACCCGCTACGGCATGGTGCGCCTCACCCCCCTCGGCCTCTACGGCCTGCGCGCCCGCCTCCTCGAAGCAGGCTTCGCCGCCCCCGCCGTAGGAGATCTCGCGGACAAGGGCGCGGACGCGCTGCTGGACGGGACGTCCGGGTTCCCGCAGCGGGCGGCGCAGGCCGAGATCGAGCAGTGGCTGGCCGGGCGTGAACCCCTCGACGCGGCACGGGAGTTGCTGTCGGCCGCCCGCGGCGGGGACGCCGGTGCGCCCCTGCGCCGGCTGCTCTGCCAGCAGGCGCTCTCGCTCGTCGGCGCGGAGGCCGAGCCCGCACTGCGCGCGGTGCTGGACGACCCCGAACTGGGCGGCCTCGCCCGGGTCTGGCTCAGCGAACGCGGCGCGAGCGACGTCCCCGCGCCCTCCGAGGACCTGGTGTTCTGGCTGACCGTCGACACGGTCGCCGCGCAGCTCGCCGCGGAGGGCAACTCCGAGGAGCTGCAGGCCCTGGTCGAGGGCCTGGCCCAGCAGCACAACGGATTCTTCGCGGCGGCCTGGCGGGTCGACCACCCGGCGACCGCGGACGTCCTGGAGGCGATGGGCCGGCTGCACCCGGACAAGCGGATCGCGAAGGAAGCCAGGAAGGCGGCCTTCAAGGCGCGTTCCCAGCAAGGGAGTTGACCCGATCCACCCGGCGGGACTTTTGAGTTCCATGGGTGAGCGCATACGGCTTCGTGGGTGATCTCTTACGGATTCATGGAAGAGGGCCCGGCGAAGTCGTCCGGTGTTCAACTCGTGTTCAGACATGGGCGGAAGCGTGGCGCCGACCGAGGTCCGCCACCCTCCACGGCACACCCACCGTCACAGGAGACACGCATGTCGCTCACCCGCAGGGATTTCACCGCCAAGTCCGCGATGACCGGTGCCGGGGTCGCGCTGGCGGGCAGCGTCGGCGCCCTCGCCACCGCGCCCAACGCCCTCGCCGCCACCGACTCCGACACCGAGTCGGCGGCGGACTACGGACACGACCACGGACACGGGCACACCGGCGTCGGCTACGGCCCGCTGGTCGCCGACCCGGACGGCCTCCTCGCCCTGCCCGCCGGCTTCAAATACCGCGTCATCACGTACAGCGGCAGGACCAAGCTGGAATCGGGCGAGTTCACCCCCTCGAACCACGACGGCACGTCCACCTTCGACGGCCCGCGCGGCGCCACCCTCCTCGTCAACAACCACGAGCTGGCCGGCCCCCGCGCCCAGTGGCCCCACCCGGTCCCGCTCACCGAGGGCCTCGTCTACGACCCCGCCGCGGCCGGCGGCTGCACGGTCGTCGAGGTCCGCCGCGACCACGTCGCCGAGTGGGTCGGCATCGCCGGCACCGCCACCAACTGCGCGGGCGGCAACACCCCTTGGGACACCTGGCTCACCTGCGAGGAGACCGAGGACAAGGCCGGCACCAACGGCTTCACCAAGGACCACGGTTACGTCTTCGAGGTCGACCCGGTCGACCGCCGGGCCAACCGAAGCCCCAAGCCGATCAAGGCACTTGGCCGCTACGCCCACGAGGCCGTGGTGGTCGACCCCAAGCGCGGCCACCTCTACCTCACCGAGGACGCCTCGAACCCGAACGGCCTCCTCTACCGCTGGACCCCGCCCGAGCACTTCCACCACGGCCGCGGCAAGCTCCGCACCCTCGCCGACGACGCGGGCGTCCTCCAGGCCTTCAAGTGCTTCGACTCCGGCGGCAAGTTCATCGACGACCTCTCCCGCGCCACGAAGATCGGCACGGTGTACGGCGTCGACTGGGTCGACGTTCCCGACCGCGACGCCAAGACGACCTCCGTCCGCAAGCAGTTCGCCGCCGGCGAGGTCACCCGCGCCCGCAAGCTGGAGGGCATGTGGTGGGGTGACGGCGGCACGTACATCGTCTCCTCGTTCGCCCGCACGGAGAGCCCCGTCCAGCACGACGGCGCCGTCTGGTTCTACGACCCCAAGCGCCGCACCCTCACCCTCAAGGTCCTGATCGGCGTCAACCCCGACCCGTCCGTGGACGGCGCGTTCGACGGCCCCGACAACATCACGGTCTCTCCCTACGGCGGCCTCGTCATCGCCGAGGACGGCGAGGGCGTCCAGCACCTGTTCGGCGCGACCGACTCGGGCCGCACATACCCGATCGCCCGCAACGAACTCAACATCGGCACCCAAGAGAAGCCGGAGTACAGCGAGTTCACCGGCGTGACCTTCTCACCCGACGGCAAGACCCTGTACGCGAACATCCAGACGCCGGGGATCATGCTGGCGATCACCGGTCCCTGGAAGCGGCAGAAGCGCGGCTGAACTCCCGCACCCGTTTAATTGGTTGGCCCTTCCAGAGCTGCGCCTCCTACTCTGAGATCACAACAGCACGCACCTCCCGGTGCGCAGGCCGCGGTTACTTCGTTGCAATCGAAAAAGACACCGCAGCCGTTTTTGATCTCGGGAGGCGCAGCTCATGGTGGGTGCCCGGTGCGCAGGCAACGGTTACTTCATTGGACCAGACGGTTGCGGGTTCAAGTCCCGTCATCGACTTCGGGTCGGTGTAGCTCAATTGGGTAGAGCATCTGACAAGTCCGTCGCCGCTCTCTGATCTCGGGCATCCACCTTTCGCTGCGTCTTCCTCCGAAGTACCAATGAATTCGGGGGAATTCACCATGACGCGTTTCAACACCAAGGCGGCGAAGACCCAGCCCACTTCGCGAGTCACCTCCACGGGCCGAGTGCTCCGCACCTACCAGGGCGGCCGAGGCAGTGAGCGAGACGCGCGCTCCGAGCTTTTCCTGCTCGCGGTCGCCAACTTCGTTTCCCAGCAGACCTTTTACGAGTCCGGCGCCGACCGCGACGACCGCTTCGCGACCCTCGTGCGCGAGCTCGCCGTCACCGACCCGGCCTGGACGGCCGGTCTCCTCGGCTGGCTGCGCGGCGAGGGCAACCTCCGTACGGCCGCCGTCGTCGGCGCCGCCGAGTACGTGAAGGCCCGCCTCGACGCCGGCGCCACCGACGGCCCCTCGAACCGGCAGGTCGTCGACTCCGTGCTCCGGCGCCCGGACGAGCCCGGCGAACTGCTCGCGTACTGGACCGCGCGCTACGGCCGCAACATCCCGAAGCCGGTCAAGCGCGGTGTCGCCGACGCCGTACAGCGGCTCTACAACGGCAAGTCCCTGCTGAAGTACGACACGGCGTCCAAGGGCTACCGCTTCGGCGACATCCTGAACCTGGTGCACGCGGCGCCGGACCCGGACAAGGCGTGGCAGGGCGAGCTGTTCCAGTACGCACTGGACCGCCGGCACCACCCGGACACCGCCGTACCGCCCGCGTCGAACCAAGTCCTCACCGCGCACCGCGAGTTGATGGCGCTGCCGGTCGCGCGGCGGCGCGCGGTCGTCACGGCGGCCGACGGTGCCGAGCGGCTCGCGGCGGCCGGGATGACGTGGGAGGCGCTGGCCGGGTGGCTCCAGGGCCCGATGGACAAGGCTGCGTGGGAGGCGGTCATTCCGTCCATGGGTTCGATGGCGCTCGTCCGGAACCTGCGCAACTTCGACGAGGCCGGGGTCTGTGACGAGGTCGCGGCCCGGGTCGCGGCGAAGATCAGCGACCCGGCGGAGGTCGCGCGCTCGCGGCAGTTCCCGTTCCGGTACCTCGCCGCGTACCAGCACGCGCCCTCGCTGCGCTGGTCGTACCCGCTGGAGCAGGCGCTCGGCCACTCGCTGGCCAACGTGCCCGCGCTGCCGGGCCGCACGCTGGTGCTCGTGGACCGCTCGGGTTCGATGTTCTACTCGCGGCTGTCCGACCGTTCGGAGCTCAACCGGGCCGACGCGGCGGCGATCTTCGGCACGGCGCTCGCGCTGCGGGCGGCGGACGCGGACCTCGTCGAGTTCGGCACGACCAGCAAGCGCCTGGACCTCGGCGCGGGCGAGTCGGTGCTCAGGGTCCTGGGCCGCTTCGGCGACCTGGGCGGCACCGACACCACCTCGGCGGTCCGCTCGCACTACCGGGGCCAGGACCGGGTGCTGATCATCACCGACGAGCAGGCTTCGTACAGCCACTACGGCGACCCGACCGAGCAGGTACCGGCCCATGTGCCGGTCTACACCTGGAACCTCGCCGGGTACCGGGCAGGCCACGGCCCGTCCGGCAAGGCCAACCGGCACACCTTCGGCGGCCTCTCGGACGCGGCCTTCCGGATGGTGCCGCTGCTGGAGTCGGCCCGGGACGCGGACTGGCCCTGGGCGGCCTGAGCGGCAAGAAGTGGCCCGCACTTTCACGGGGAGTGCGGGCCACACCCTTGTCCACGCGGGCACACCCTTGTCCACGCGGGCACACCCTTGCCCGGCGGAGGATTGACATCTAACATTTCAGTTCATGAACGCCCTACGGCCCGTCCCGCGCACTCTCCTCCGCGACCGCGCCTACGAAGCGATCCGCGACGCCATCGTCGCCGGTGACATCGAGCCCGGGGCGGTGGTGCGGGACGCCGATCTCGCCGAGCGGCTCGGGCTGTCGCGGGCGCCGGTGCGGGAGGCGTTCTCGCGGCTGGTGGAGGAGGGGCTGCTGGAGAGCAAGCCGCAGAGCTATACCCGGGTGACGCCGGTCGTCGCCGCCGAGGTGCGGGACGCCGCCGCCGTCGTCGGGGCCATGCACGAGTTGGTGACCCGGGTCGCCGTACCTCTCTTGCGCGACACGGACGTTGACGTCATGCGCGCGGCCAACGACCGGTTCGCCGCCGCCGTGCACGCCGGTGACGTGGACGCGGCCCTGCGCGCCGACGACGAACTCCACGACGTCCTGGTGCGGGTGAGCGGCAATCGCGCCGCCGCCGCCACCGTCGCCCGCTACACCCCGCTCATCCGCCGACTGGAGCGACGACGCTTCGGCGAGGGCGGCTCCTGCCGTTCGGCCGGGCTGCACGAGCGGCTGATCGAGGCCTGCGCGGACGGTGACACGGACGGTGCGGTCCGCGTCACGGCCGACATCTGGCACACCCTCGCGGACCTGACCGACGCCGACTGACCCTGGAGGTCTCATGTCCCTTTCCTCGTACGACCGTTACCCCCTCCTCTTCGGCCCCTCGCCCGTCCACCCGCTGGAGCGCCTCACCGCCCACCTCGGCGGCGCCTCGATGTGGGCCAAGCGCGAGGACTGCAACTCCGGTGTCGCGTACGGCGGCAACAAGACCCGCAAGCTGGAGTACCTCGTCGCCGACGCCCTCGCGAAGGGCTGCGACACCCTCGTCTCGATCGGCGGCGTGCAGTCCAACCACACCCGCCAGGTCGCGGCCTGCGCCGCCCGCGCCGGGCTCAAGTGCGTGCTGATCCAGGAGAGTTGGGTGGAGTGGCCCGACTCCGTCTACGACAAGGTCGGCAACATCCTGATCAGCCGCCTCGCCGGAGCGGACGTACGCCTGGTGAAGGCCGGGTTCGGCATCGGCTTCAAGGAGAGCTGGGAGCAGGCGCTGCGGGAGGTCGAGGAGAGCGGCGGCAAGCCGTACGCCATCCCGGCCGGCGCCTCCGACCACCCGCTCGGCGGCCTCGGCTTCGCCAACTGGGCCCACGAAGTCGCCGAGCAGGAGCGGGAGTTGGGCGTCTTCTTCGACACCGTCGTGGTGTGCTCGGTGACCGGCTCCACCCAGGCGGGCATGGTCGCCGGGTTCCGGGCGATCGAGGAGGCGGGCGGGCGCGAGCGCCGGGTGCTCGGCATCGACGCGTCGGCGAAGCCCGCCGAGACCCGGGAGCAGGTGGCCCGTATCGCGCAAGGCACCGCCCAACTGATAGGCGTCAAGCGCGAGTTGACCCTGGACGACGTCGAGCTCGACGACCGCTACCACGCCGGCATCTACGGCATCCCGGACGAGACCACCCTGGAGGCGATGCGCCTCGCCGCCCGCACCGAGGGGATGGTCACCGACCCCGTGTACGAGGGCAAGTCGATGGCCGGGATGATCGATCTCGTCGCCCGGGGCGAGATCGCCGCCGACTCCACGGTGCTCTACGCCCACCTCGGCGGCCAGCCCGCGCTGAACGCGTACAGCGCGCTGTTCTAGGCCGACTCCCGGGCGCCCTCGGCCCGTTCGGGTTTCCTGCCGGTGATCACGAACGCCGACACCAGCAGCGCGGTCAGGGCGATCAGGGCTCCGACGCCGAACGCGCGGGCCGAGCCGTGGACGAGGATCTCGGACGGTGACCCGGTCGCATGCCGGGTCGCCGTGCCGAACACCGTGACCAGGATGGACAGTCCGAGGGTGCCGCCCAGCCACTGAAGGGTCTGCAGGAGGCCCGACGCGGCGCCCGCCTCACGGGGCTCGATGCCCGCGAGGATCGTCACGTTGAGGGGCATGAAGCTGAGGCCGACGCCCACGCCCATCAGGACGAGCGGGCCGAGGAGACCGGTCAAGTAGCCGTCGCCGGGGCGTAGTTGTGAGAGCCACCCCGCCGAGGTGGCGAGCAGGGCCATGCCGGTGAGCAGCACCGGCTTGGCGCCGAAGCGGGCCAGCAGGCGCGGTACGAAGCGGACCACCGTGAAGATCGCCAGGGTGATCGGCAGAAAGGCGAAGCCCGTGCGCAACGGGCTGTAGTCCAGGACCCGTTGGCTGATCAGGGTGAGGAAGTAGAACGCGCCGAACATGCCCGCCGGCAGCAGCAGGACGCCGGCGTAGCCGCCCGCGCGGTTGCGGTCGGCGAACAGGCGCAGCGGCATGATGGGCTGGGCGGCGCGGGACTCGACCAAGGTGAAGCCCGCGAGCAGGGCCACCGCGAAACTGAACCCCAACTGCGCCTGCGTGTCGCCCCATCCGTCCGACGAGACCCGGATGAACGCGTACACCATCGAGGTCATCCCGGCGGTGCCGGTGAGCGCGCCCGCCGCGTCGAACCGGCCCGCGTGGCGCGGGGTCTCGCCGACGAAGCGGGGGAGTGCGAGGGCCACCGCGGCGCCGATCGGCACGTTGATCAGCAGCGACCAGCGCCAGGACGCCCAGGAGGTGAGCATGCCGCCGACGACCAGGCCTATCGACCCTCCGATGCCGGCCATGGAGGTGTAGATGCCGAGTGCGTGGTGACGGCGCGGGCCCTCCGGGAAGTTGGTGGTGATCAGGGCGAGGGTGTTGGGCGCGATGAGCGCGGCGCCCACGCCTTGCAGCGCGCGGGCCGCGAGCAGCCAGGCGCTGTCGCCGGCGATTCCGCCGAGCAGGGAGGAGGTCGCGAAGAGCAGGACGCCGATCGTGAGCGTACGGCGGCGGCCCACGATGTCTCCGACCCGGCTGCCCAACAGAAGCAGCCCGCCGAAGGCGAGCGTGTAGGCGTTGAGGACCCAGGACAGGCCGGTGGGGCTGAAGTCGAGGTCCTTCTGGATGTCGGGCAGCGCGACGTTGACGACGGTGGAGTCGACGCCGACCATCAGATACGCGGTCACGATGACGAAGAGGACGGTGCCGAGCCTGGCGGGCCCGGGTGGTGCGGAGAGAGGATCGGCGGTGGCGGACGGTGCGGACGGGGTGGACATGGAGTTCTCCCGGTCTGGCGTCCCCGTGTGAAAGACGTGCGGGCAGCACGGACTGCCCGCGAAGATAAGCGGGGACTGTCTCCGTTTAGTACTCGGTAAGATACGGAGACAGTCCCCGGTTCGCAAGGAGTATCTGGATGGCGCAGGTCAGACCCATGCGTGCGGACGCCCGGCGCAACTACGACCGACTGCTGAAGGTCGCGGCGGAGTCCTTCGCCGAGCACGGGGAGAACGCGTCCCTGGACGACATCGCCAAGCGCGCGGGCGTCGGGTCAGGCACCCTGTACCGGCACTTCCCGACCCGGCAGGCGCTGCTTGAGGCGGCCTACGTCGACCGGATCGAGGCGCTCGGGACCCGCGCCGACGAACTCGCGAAGGAGCTGCCCCCGGGCGAGGCGCTGGCCGAGTGGCTGTACGAGGTGTGCGTCGGCACGATCCAAGTACGCGGAATGAAGGCCCTGTTGGGCTCGGCCGTCACGGACGGCGGCAATCTCGCCCTCACGGCCTGCGCCACGCATATGAAGAGCGCGGCGCGGCGGCTGGTCGAGGCGGCGCAGCGGGAGGGCACCCTGCGTCAGGACATCGAGCCGATCGAGGTCCTGCGGCTGGCCCACGGAGTGTCGACGGCCTCGGAGTTGGCGAACGGGCAGGGGAAGTACATCCGCCGCTATCTGTCCCTGCTGACGGACGGGTTGCGGCCGGCAGCCACCCAAGGGGAGTGAACTGAACGCCGGGCGCCCCTTGTTCAGGGGCGCCCGCAGCGGTCGTAGGACTGTGTGGGGTGGTCAGAGCGCCTGGGCGGCCGGCTTCACCATGCCCCGCACCGTGCGGGACTTCACGAAGTCGCCCATCGCGGTCATGTCCCACTCGCCGGAGAACTGCTTGACCAGCTTGGCCA
The DNA here is from genome assembly GCF_033335955.1 of Streptomyces sp. N50. Lineage (GTDB taxonomy): Bacteria > Actinomycetota > Actinomycetes > Streptomycetales > Streptomycetaceae > Streptomyces. The sequence continues at coordinate 1,850,362 of NZ_CP137549.1, read as the reverse complement.
TCATCACGCCGGTCTGGGACTCGGCGTTGGTGAGGTCGAAGCGGACCAGTTCCTCGCCGGTCGCGGCGTCCAGGAGACGGCAGTAGGCCTTGGCGACCTCGGTGAACTTCTGGCCGGAGAAGGAGTTGACCGTGAAGACCAGGCCGGTGACCTCCTGGGGGATGCGGCCGAGGTCGACGACGATCACCTCGTCGTCACCGCCGCCCTCGCCCGTGAGGTTGTCGCCGGAGTGCTTGATCGCGCCGTTCAGGATCGAGAGCTTGCCGAAGTAGCAGCTGTCGATGTGGTTGCGCTGCGGGCCGTAGGCGATGACCGAGGCGTCCAGGTCGATGTCCTTGCCTCTGTACGCGGGCTCCCAGCCGAGGCCCATCTTGACCTGGGAGAGGAGCGGGCGGCCGCCCTTGACCAGGGACACCGTCTGGTTCTTCTGGAGGCTGACGCGGCCCTTGTCGAGGTTGATCTTTCCGGCGCCGAGCGGGGGTGCGGCGGGCGGGGCCGGGGGAGCGGCGGGCGCCGGGGGTGCCACCGGGGTCTGCACCGTGGGAGCGGGTGGGGCGACCGGTGCCGCCGGAGCCGCCGCCGGTTCCTCCACCGAGACGCCGAAGTCCGTGGCGATGCCCGCCAGGCCGTTCGCATAGCCCTGGCCGACCGCGCGGGCCTTCCAGACGCCGTTGCGCAGGTAGATCTCGACGACCACCAGGGCCGTCTCGGCGCCCAGTTGAGGAGGCGTGAAGGTGGCCAGCACCGAGCCGTCCTCCGCGTTGCGGATCGTCGCCGTCGGCTCGATGCCCTGGAAGGTCTGCCCCGCGGCGTCGGGGCTCGCCGTGACGACGATCTTCTCGATCCCGGGCGGCACCGCGGCCGTGTCGACCGTGATCGCGTCCGGGGACGTACCGCCGCCGGAGCGGTACGTCACACCCGGGCCGTTCGGCTGGTTGTAGAAGATGAAGTCGTCGTCCGAGCGCACCTTGCCGTCGCCGGTGAGCAGCAGGCTCGACACGTCGAGCCGCACGGGGGCGGCGACATCCACGGCCACCCGGGAGACCGGAAGAGGGATGTTCGAGCCTGGGGTCATAGCTGTCATGGCTCGTGAACGAACGACACCGCTTTACCGTTCCCTTACCGTTGGACCGCCCCCGTTCGGCTCAGCGGACCGGGCTCAGGGGACCACCACGATCTTCCGCCCCACCCCCGCCGCGAACTGCTCCAGCGCCTGCGGATACCGCTCCAACTCGATCCGGTCGCTGATGAAGATCTCCGGGTCGAGCACCCCGTTCGCGAACAGTTCAGCCGCCCGCTCGAAGCTGTGCAGCACCGCCATGGAGCCGGTGATGGTGATCTCCTGGTTGTAGATCCGGTACGGGTCGATGGACACCCGCGTCGCGTAGTCGGCCACCCCGAACTGGAGGAACGTGCCCGCCTTCGCCACCCGGCCCAGGCCGTCCTGGATCGCCGCCGCGTTGCCGGTCGCGTCGACCACGAGGTCCCAGCCCTGCGGCTTGTCCAGCTCGTCCGCGTTCGCCGCAGAGCCGGAGACCCCGAGTGTGCGGGCGGTCTCCAGGCGGGCCGGGTTCAGGTCCACGATGTCGACGCTCGCCGCGCCGGTCCGCTTGGCCAGCTCCAGCATCATCAGGCCCATGGTCCCGGAGCCGTAGATCAGGACGTGCGCGCCGAGGCGTGACTTGAGGACGTCGTAGCCGCGTACCGCGCAGGACAGGGGTTCTACGAGGGCCGCGTCCTGGGTGCGTACGTGCTCGGGGAGCTTGACGCAGTTCGCCACCGGGGCGACGGCGTACTGGGCCGCGCCGCCCGCCGTGGTGACGCCGATCGCGGCCCAGCGTTCGCAGAGGTTGTTGTGACCGTTGCGGCACTGCCGGCACTCGTAGCAGTACAGGGACGGGTCCACGGCCACCTGGTCGCCGACCGAGACCTCGGTGACCTGGGTGCCGACCGCGACGATCTCGCCGGCGAACTCGTGGCCCGGCACGATCGGCAGCTTGGGCGCGAACTCGCCCTGGAGGATGTGCAGATCCGTGCCGCACAGCCCGCAGGCGGCGACCTCGACGACGACCTCGCGGGGGCCCGGCGTCGGGTCCGGGACCTCGGTGACGACGGCGCGGCCCACGGACTCGATGACGGCGGCCTTCATTTCACGGCTCCCAAGGAGAGGCCCTGGACCAGCTTGTCCTGGGCGGCGAACCCCGCGGCGAGCACCGGCAGGGAGATGACGAGCGACGCGGCGCACACCTTCGCCAGGAACAGGCCCTGGCTGGTGATGAAGCCGGTCAGGAACACGGGGGCGGTCTCCGCGACCACACCCGTGAGCACGCGGGCGAACAGCAGCTCGTTCCAGCTGAAGATGAAGCAGATGAGGGCTGTCGCGGCAATACCCGGGAGGGAGATCGGAGCGACCACGCGCGCGAGGATGGTCGGCAGCCGGGCGCCGTCGATCTGCGCCGCCTCGATGACGGCGACCGGGACCTCGGCGAGGAAGGACTGCATCATCCACACCGCGATCGGCAGGTTCATCGAGGTGTAGAGGATGACCAGGAGCCAGATGTTGTCCAGCATCCCGGCGTTCTTCGCGAACAGGTAGATCGGCAGCAGGCCCGCCACCACCGGGAGCATCTTCGTGGAGAGGAAGAAGAACAGGACGTTGGTCCACTTCTTCACCGGGCGGATCGACAGCGCGTAGGCCGCCGGGAACGCCAGCAGCAGCACGAAGAGCGTCGAAGCCACGGACGCGACAAGGGAGTTGACCAGCGCGGGCCAGGGGCTCGCGCCGCCTCCGGTGCCGAAGAAGTCCCGGTAGCCGTCCAGGGTGAGGGCGGCCCCGAAGGACGGCGGGTTGGTCGCCGCGTCGGCCTCCGAGTGGAAGGACGTCAGCGCCATCCAGGCGATGGGCAGGAAGAACACGATGCCGAGCACCCAGGCCACCAGGCCGAGGCCGGCGCCTTTGCGGCGGGTACGCGCGCGTACGGCGACACTGCTCATGCGCGGGACGCCTCCTCACGGAACAGGGACGACACGACGCGCAGGGCGAAGGTCGCGATGATGATCGAGCCGATGACGACCAGGACGCCGGCCGCCGAGGCGAGGCCGTTCTCGTGCGCCTGGTAGAAGCTCTGGTAGACGGTGTAGGGCAGGTTGGCGGTGCCCAGGCCGCCCGACGTGATGGTGAAGACGGCGTCGAAGTTCTGGACGATGTAGATCGAGCCCAGCAGGGCGCCGAGTTCGAGGTAGCGGCGCAGGTGCGGGAGGGTCAGATAGCGGAAGACCTGCCAGTCGCTCGCGCCGTCCACCTTCGCGGCCTCGATCTGCTGGTGGTCGCGGCTCTGCAGCCCGGCCAGCAGGATCAGCATCATGAACGGCGTCCACTGCCACACCAGGGATGCCTCGACCGCGAGCAGCGGGGTGTTGGAGATCCAGTCGGGCTGTGGGCCGCCCACATAGTGCAACAGCCCATTGAACAGGCCGTATTCAGGGTTGTAGAGCACATGCTTCCAGAGCAGGGCCGCGGCCACCGGCACCACCAGGAACGGTGCGATCAGCAGGGTGCGGACGAAGCCCCGGCCCTTGAACTTCCGGTCCAGCAGCAGTGCGAGCAGCAGGCCGAAGACCAGGCTGGCCAGCACCACCGCCACGGTGAGCAGGATCGTCGTCCACACCGAGTGGCGCAGGTCCGCGTCGGTCAGGACCTGGTGGTAGTTGTCGAGGCCGGTGAAGTGCCGGGCCTTCGGGTAGAGCGCGTTCCAGTCGAAGAAGGAGATCACCAGCGTGGCCACGAACGGGAGTTGGGTCACGACGATCATGAAGATCAGGGCGGGGAGCAGCGGGGCACGGGTGGCCCAGGCGCGCAGTCGGTCCGAGGGCTGCCGCGCGGTACGGGTCGGACTGGTGGCCAGCGGGGCCGTTGTCGTGGCGGTCATCGTCCCTCGTACTCCTTGGAGATCTGCTCGGCGAGTTTCTGGGACTTCTTCAGGGCCGAGTCGACGGACTGCCGTCCGGCGATGGCCGAACTGATCTCCTGGGAGACCTTCGTGCCGAGGTCGGTGAACTCGGGGATGTCGACGAACTGGATGCCGGGCGCGGGCCGCGGCTGCACGCCGGGGTCGTTCGGCTTGGCGCCCTCGATGGCGGCCTTCGTCATCTCCTGGAAGGCGGCGGCCTCCTTGACGTAGTCCGGGTTCGTGTACGTCGAGGCGCGCTTCCCGGCCGGCACGTTGGACCAGCCGTCCGTGTCGCCGACCAGCTGCTCGTACTGCTTGCTGGACGCCCAGGACACGAACTTCCAGGCCTTGTCGGAGTTGTGGGACGCCTTCTGGATGCCCCACGCCCACGTGTACAGCCAGCCCGAGGACTTGGTCTTCTCGACGGGGGCGGGGACGTAGCCGATCTTGCCCTTCACCGGGGAGCCCTTGGCCTCCAGCGAACCGGCCGCGGAGGTGGCGTCGTACCACATGGCGACCTTGCTCTGGGTGATGTTGTTCAGGCACTCGGCGAAGCCGGACTGGGCCGCGCCGGACTCACCGTGCTTGCGGACCAGGTCGACATAGAACTTCGTCGCCTGCTCGAACGCGGGGGAGTCGAGCTGCGCCTTCCAGTCCTTGGTGAACCAGGTCCCGCCGAAGGTGTTCACGACGGTGGTCAGGGGGGCCATCAACTCGCCCCAACCGGGCAGCCCGCGCAGGCAGATACCCTTCATGCCCGGCTTCGCGCCGTCGACCTTGGCGGCTATGTCGGCCACCTGGGTCCAGGTCGGGTGCGCGGGCATCGTGATGTTCTTCTCGGCGAGCACGTCCTTGCGGTACATCAGGAAGGACGACTCGCCGTAGAACGGCTGCCCGTAGAGCTTGCCGTCGTCGGCCGTCAGGGACTCCCGCATCGGCTTGAGGATGTCCTGCTCGTCGTAGGCCGGGTCCTTCGCGACGTACGAGTCCATCTCGTGCAGCCAGCCGTTGCGGGCGTAGATCGGGATCTCGTAGTTGGACAGGGTCGCCACGTCGTACTGGCCCGCCTGGTTGGCGAAGTCCTGGCTGATCTTGTCGCGGACGTCGTTCTCGGGCAGCACCGTGAAGTTGACCTTGATGCCGGTCTCCTTCGTGAAGTGCGGGGCCAGCTTCTGGAGTTCGGTCATCTGGGGGTTGTTGACCATGAGGACGTTGATCGAGTTGCCGCCGGATCCGGCGCCGCCCGCTCCGACCCAGCAGCCGGAGAGCAGCGGGGCGAGCAGCGTCCCTACGGCGGCCAGGGCGAGCGTGGCTCGCGGCGGCCGTCGTCGGCTCTGGGTTCGCATGGATCGCTCCTGCAGTAAGGGGAGTTGGACTTACGGATGGACTTTTTGGGTGACAAAGGCGTCGCCGGGCATGGCTGCGCCCTACGTAGTGACTCAGTTGGAATTTCAAACGGCGTTCTGGACGCTCGTGACGCCCTAGACGCGTATGACCTGTGGCCCCAGCAATGAGTAGCGGTGGGCTTCGGCCGACGGGAGCAGCGTGCTCGTGACGATCGTCTCCAGGGCGCCGATCTCAGCGAACCTGCAGAAGCTGACCGCCCCGAACTTGGTGTGCACGCCCGCGAACACGGTGCGCCGGGAGGCGCGGATGGCCTGTGCCTTGACCTCGCTGACGGCGGGGTCGGGCGTGGTCAGGCCGTGTTCGCGGGAGATGCCGTTGGCGCCGATGAAGGCGAGGTCGAGGACGAAGCCGGCGAGCATCTTCGTCGTCCAGTGGTCCACGGTGGCCAGCGTGCCGTGCCGGACCCGGCCGCCGAGCAGCAGCACCGAGGTGTTCTCCGACTCGGCGAGCACGCCCGCCACGGGCAGGGACGCGGTGACCACGGTCAGCGGCCGGTCCCTGGGCAGCGCCTCGGCGATGAGCTGGGGGGTGAAGCCCTCGTCGACGAAGACGGTCTCGGCGTCCCCGAGCAGCTCGGCCGCGGCGAGGGCGATCCGGCGCTTCTCCGGGACATGGCTGGTGGCGCGGAAGGCGAGCGTCGTCTCGAAACCGGCGCTCTCCACGGGGTAGGCGCCGCCATGCGTCCTGCGGACCAGTCCGTGGTCCTCCAGGGCCCGCAGATCCCGCCGTACGGTCTCCTTGGCCACGCCCAGCTCGGCGGCGAGCGCGGTGACGTCGACCGAGCCGGTGCGGCGCGCGGCCCGCACGATCTCCCGCTGGCGTTCCTCCGCCGAACTCGTGCTCATGGCCGACACCGCCTTTCCGCTCACCTGGAGTACTGCCCGTTCGGGCCCGGTGGGACCCTTGGGGGAAGTTCTACAGCGGGTGCGCGGCACTGACCAGGCCTGTTGCACGCCCGATGCTGCCCGTGTGTGACCGTTTACCCGGCGCTGTGCCCGTCGCGGACCTGCGCGGCTGTGCGCCGGTGCGTGAGATCGGGCAGCGTCCGTGCCCGAACATGCCTGCGGGCGGGCCCGTTCGGTGCCCGCCCGCGTCTCCGGAGTCCCTTTTTCCGTCAGTACGGCCAGATCGGCGGGTCGTTCACGAAGTGGCCGCCGAGATAGGCGTGCGCCTCGACGTCCGGCTGGAGCTCGCCCTGCTCGGCGATGATCTTCTCGGCGTACGGCTCGGAGTCGTCCCGCGGTTCGTAACCGAGCGCCCGCGCGGTCGAAAGGTCCCACCACAGGCGGGTGTTGGCGGAGGAGCCGTAGACGACGGTGTGCTGCACGTCCTCGGCGGTCAGGGCCGCGTGGAAGAGGCGGGCGCCGTCGGCGGGGCTCATCCAGATCGACAGCATGCGCACGCTGCTGGGCTCCGGGAAGCAGGAGCCGATGCGTACGGAGACGGTCTCCAGGCCGTGCTTGTCCCAGTAGAGCTGCGCCAGGTCCTCGCCGAAGGACTTCGACAGGCCGTAGAAGGTGTCGGGGCGGTGCGGGGTGTCGATGGGGATGAGCGGGTCGTCGCCCTGGGGCCTCGGCGTGTAGCCGACGGCGTGGTTGGAGGAGGCGAAGACGATGCGTGGGATGCCCTCCTCGCGGGCGGCCTCGTAGAGGTTGTACGTGCCCTCGATGTTCGACGCGAGGATCTTGTCGAACGAGGCTTCCAGGGAGATGCCGGCGAGATGGATGATCGCGTCGACGCCCTGCACGGCCTCGCGGAGCGCCGCGCGGTCGGAGAGGTCGGCGGTGATCGCGTCCGGCGCGCCCTCGATGGGGCGGACGTCCAGCAGGCGCAGCTCGTAGCCGTAGGAGGGGAGCAGGTCCCGCATCAGGGTGCCGAGTCCGCCTGCGGCGCCGGTGAGCAGAACGGTGCGGGGAGCGGGCATCCTCGGGTCTCCTTGGTGGTCGGCGGGTGGCTGGCCTCGTGGGCGGCCTCATTCGTGAACGACATTCACATGCGTGGACAAGTTAAGGATCTGTCGCCGCACCCGTCAAGTGTGGCGCGGACCTGGGAAATCCGCTCCCCTGTTGCGTATTCGCCTGCTTGACCCATCCTGAGAGGGCTCCTTAGGGTGGGCTCGTTCAGAAATGTAGACGTCGATCAGAGGAACGTACGCCTCCGGCAAGGGGGCGCATGTGTCTGCCAAGGGAGAGCCCGTGACGTCAGCCCCTCTCGCCGCCCGGCTCGGCATCCCCAGCGGGCCGCTGTTCTTCCCCGTCACCCCGTACGGCCCCGACGGCTCCGTCGATCTCGACGTCTACCGCGCGCATGTCCGCCGGGGCGTGGAGGCCGGGGCCGCCGCCGTGTTCGCGTGCTGCGGCACCGGGGAGTTCCACGCGCTGCTGCCCGAGGAGTTCGAGGCGTGCGTCCGGGCCGCCGTGGAGGCGGCCGGGGGCCGGGTGCCGGTGGTCGCGGGCGCGGGCTACGGCACCGCGCTCGCCGTACGGTACGCACGGCTCGCCGAGACGGCCGGGGCGGACGGGCTGCTCGCCATGCCGCCGTACCTCGTGGTCGCCGGGCAGGAGGGGCTGCTGCGGCACTACCGTGAGGTGGCCGCGGCGACCGCGCTGCCCGTCATCGTCTACCAGCGCGACAACGCGGTGTTCACGCCCGCGACGGTGGTCGAACTCGCCCGCACCGAGGGCATCATCGGCTTCAAGGACGGCCTCGGCGACCTCGACCTGATGCAGCGGATCGTGAGCACGGTCCGCGCCGAAGTCCCGGGCGAATTCCTCTACTTCAACGGACTGCCGACCGCCGAACAGACCCAGCTCGCGTACCGGGGCATCGGCATCACCCTCTACTCCTCCGCCGTGTTCTGCTTCGTCCCCGAGATCGCGCTCGCCTTCCACCGCGCGCTGGCGACCGGCGACGACACCACGGCGAACCGTCTCCTGGACGGCTTCTATCTACCGTTCGTCGAACTCCGCGCCCAGGGCCGGGGTTACGCCGTCTCGCTGGTCAAGGCGGGCGTACGGATGCGGGGGCTGGACGTAGGCGAGGTCCGCCCACCCCTCACCGAGCCGACCGAGGACCACGTCAAACAGCTGGCCCAACTCATCGAGCGCGGCTATACGTTGATCGAGTCGCAGATCCCCGCCGGGATGGAGGAGGGCGCGTGAAGGCATCGGCATTCGTCTACCCCTGGGACGTCGACGGCGACCCCGAGGCGGGCGCCAGGATCGCCGAACTCGGCGTCCAGCAGGCGACCTTGGCCTCCGCGTACCACTCCACGCGCGCGCTGACCCCCCGCCACCCGCGCCACCGCGTCGTCACCGCCGAGCACGCGGCCGTCCTCTACCCGCCGGACGACCGTTGGCAGGGACGGGAGTTGAGGCCGTACCCGGCGGGCGACTGGGCGCCGGGCGATGCCTACGGGGAGGCCGCGGCCGCCCTCGCGGAAGCGGGCCTGGAGGTGCACACCTGGGTGGTGCTGGCCCACAACTCCCGTCTGGGCGCGGACCATCCGGACACCTCGGTGGTCAACGCCTACGGCGACCGCTACCCCTGGGCACCCTGCGTCGCGCAGCCCACCACGCGCGCGTACCTCGTCGACCTCGCCGCCGAGGCGGCCGTACGCCCCGGCGCGCGCGGCACCGAACTGGAGTCCCTCGGCTGGTACGGCCTCGCCCACCTGCACGCCCACGACAAGACCGCCGGGGTCGGGCTCGGTGACGCCGGCCAGTACCTCATGTCCCTGTGCTTCTGCCCGACCTGCCAGGCGGGCTACGGCGAACAGGGCCTCGACGCCGAGGAGTTGGCGGCCGTCGTACGCGCCGCGCTGGAACCCGCGTGGCAGGGCGCGCCCTCCGACGGCGGCTGGGCGGGGGTCGAGAAACTCCTCGGCGACGCGAACGCGACGGCCACGCGCGCGTGGCGCGACGAGCGGGCCCGCACCCTCCAGGAGACGGCGGTCGCGGCGGTCCGGGCCGCCGCACCCGCCGACTTCCAGGTCCTGCTCCACGCGGACCCGGAGTCGTACCACTGCGGCGCCAACGCGGGCGTGGACCCCGCACACATCCTCTCGGTGGCCGACGGCGTGGTCGTGCCCTGCACGGCGGGCGCGGGCCTCCTGACCCCGTTCGCCGAACAGGGCGTGGACGGGGCCGTGTTGGCCGCCAACTTCACGGTGGTCTCCGGCATGGGGGGACGGCCGGGGGTACTTGCGGCAGACGCGGAACGGGCCCGGAGTCTCGGGGCGACCGAACTGCGGCTGTATCACGCGGGGTTGGCGTCGGAGGGGGACTTGGGCGAGGTGCGGGGGGCATTGGGCGGGCTCTGAGGCTCGTCCGGTGTGGGCAGCGGCGCCGAAGGCACCCCCGTTCCCAGCACCGCCAAGGACAGGCCCGTTGCGAGCAGCGCCACCCCGATCAGTACCAACAGCACCCGGAAGTCGGCCAGTTCGACCAGTGCGGCCCCCGCCCCCAGCCCGATCACGTTGGGCGTGAAGATCAGGGTGTTCGCGGTGGCCGTGGCCCGGCCGAGCAGCGGACCCGGCAACTCCCGCTGTACCGCGGTGAACGCGGCGATCAGCACGCACGGCAGTCCCAGGCCGATCGCCGCGGCGCCTGCCAGGACCACCGCGTCGGACGGCACCGCACGCGCGGCCACCGCGACCCCCGTGAGCGCGATCCCGGCCGCCCCGAACCGCCGTTCGCCGAGCCGTCGTAGAGCGGGTCCGGAGACGAGGCCGACCGCCACCGAGCCGGTGCCCTGGGCCGCGTACAGCACGCCGGTGTACGTGGGCGCGTGGCCCAGGCCGCCGACGATCGCGTAGGTCGTGGAGCTGCTCAGGGAGGCGAGGAACATCGTGGTCCCGCCCGCCAGGACCAGCGGGCGCAGCAGGGGGTGTCCCCACAACTCGCGTACGCCTTCGGTGGTTTGGGTCCGCCAGGTGCCGGTGGGGCGTCGCGGTCGTTCCTCCCGCGCGCGGATGAGCAGCCAGAGGGCCGCCGCCAGCGCGAACGTGACCGCGTCCAGCGCGGCCACCGTGGGGCCGCCGAACGCCGCGTACAGGCCCGCGCCCGTCAGCGGCGCGACCAGTTTCATGCCTTCCACGGCCGTCATCCGCAGTCCGTTGAAGTCGCCGAGGAGGTCGCGGTCGACGACGGCGGCGAGGAGGGCGGACTCGGCGGGGTCCTGGACGACGACGGTGGTGCCGTAGACGAACAGGACCGCGAAGAGCAGCCACAGGTCGGCGCGGGAGTGGACGGCGGAGAGGGTGAGGAGGAGGGCGGCCAGGCCGAGGTTGGTCCTGATCAGCAGGGGTTTGCGGCGGACGCGGTCGGCGATCGTGCCGAGGGCCGGGCCGAACAGGGTCGGGGCCCACACGGCGAAGGTGCACAGCGCGGCGAGGCCGTTCGAGGCGGTGAGGTCCTTCACCCACACGCCGGCCGCGAGCCCGAGCGCGGACGTGCCGAAGGCGGACACGATCAGGCCCGCGAGATACAGCCCCGCGTTGCGGTCCCGCAGGATGCGGGTCACCGTCCAGTTTGTCGTCATGCCTGGTCATCGTGGGTCTAAGGCGGGGGTGGCGGCATCGGGCAGGTGCCGTAGAAACGCGCGGTGGGGGAGGCGCGGCGGGGCTGTGCGATGAGTTTCGGGGCCGCCGCCGGTCTACCTCATCAGCGGAGCCCCATACCTGAGGAGATGCCCATGACCGACGACACGATCCTCGACCTCGGCCCACAGACCCGGGTCATCGCCCGGCTCGCCGAGGGGGTGACCGACGAGCAGCTGACGGACGGGACGCCGTGTCCCGAACTCGCCGTACGCAACATGCTGGGGCACGTGCTCGGCCTGTCCGTCGCCTTCCGCGACGCCGCGCGCAAGGACCTGGGCGTCACGACCGACACCAACCCGGGTGCTACGGCCCCCGACATCGGCCCGGACTGGCGCGGGCAACTCCCCAAGGCCCTCGACGACCTGGCCGAGGCCTGGCGCGACCCGGCCGCCTGGACCGGCATGACCCGCGCGGGCGGCATCGACCTTCCCGGCGCGGTCGCCGCGGCCGTCGTCGCCGACGAACTGGTCATCCACGGCTGGGACTTGGCAGTGGCCACCGGCCGCCCCTACGCCCCCGACCCGGCCGCACTCCAGGCGTCCTACGGCTTCCTCCTCGCGGCCACCCAGGACCCCACCCGCGGCGGCGGCATCTTCGGCCCGGTCGTCCCGGTACCGGACGAAGCACCGCTGCTGGAACGGGCGCTGGGGCTCAGCGGACGCGACCCGGGGTGGAAGGCCTAGCGGAGCCGTCTCCCCTTTCTGGCCCCGGCCTCCGGACCTGCCCTCGGGAGGCTGGGGTCCTTTCTAACCGGTCAGAGGTCGCCACAATGGTTAGATTTGCCCCCGGCTTCCCACGAGTACCCACCCGGGGGCGGCCGCTGAGCCGAGATACCGCAGGTAACTCGGACCAGCCCCCACACACCACCCCGAAACCTGAGCGCCGAGGCCCCCGGAACCGTACTCTTCCCCACCATGCCTCTCAGTCTCACCGTCCTCGGCACAGCCTCCCCGCATCCGCGCCCCGGCCGCCCCTGCTCGGGGTATCTGCTGCGCGGCGGCGGCGCCGAGGTGTGGGTGGACGCGGGGACGGGGACGTTCGCTGAGTTGCAGCGGCACACGGATCCGGCGCGGCTCACCGCGATCTGGATCTCGCATCTGCACGCCGACCACAGCGCCGATCTCCTCGCCGCCGCCTACGCGTTCGCCTACGGCGGGATGACCCCGACCTCCCCGATCCCGCTCTACGCCCCGCAGGACTGCGCCCGGCGGCTCGCCGGGTTCTTCGGGCAGCCGGATGTCCGGTTCCTGAGCGGCGTCTTCGACTTCCGGCCGCTCTACGACGGTCACGCCGTCCGGCACTGGAACCTCCGGCTCACCGCACGCGCCGTCGTCCACGACACCGAGGCGTACGGGCTGCGGGCGGAGTGCCAGGGGAGTGTGCTCGGGTACTCCGGGGACAGCGGACCCTGCGAGGCGCTGTCCGAACTCGCGGGCGGCGCCGACGTGTTCCTCTGCGAGGCCGACATCGACCGGCATCGCGAAGGCGAACGGCAAGTCCACCTCACGCCCGAGGATGCCGCCGCCTGCGCCAAGGGCGCGCGTGAACTCCTCATCACCCACGTGGGACCCACTCTCACCAGGGAAGCGGCCCTGGAACGCGCCGCCGCGATCTTCCCCGGCCGCACCTTCGCCGCGCTCGAAGGCGTCACCAAGACCATGTGAAGCGCACCGTGTGAAGCGCTTTCCCCTTCCTTTGTCAGAAGCATTGACGAAACACGGAGCCGCTCCTACCTTCAACGCGTCGTACTTCGTACGTCATATATGAGACGCGATATGTGAGATCCGAGAGGCGCGCATGACCTCTGTGCCCACGCCGATCCCGTCCCGCACGCAGTACGTGCAGGAGGAGATCAAACGCCGCATCCTCACCGGTCAGTTGACGCCGGGTCAGCCCCTGGTCGAGACCGACCTCGCCGCACAGTTCGGGGTGTCCAAGACCCCGGTGCGCGAGGCGCTCAAGACCCTGGCCGGTACCGGGCTCGTCGTGATGAACCAGTACAAGGGCGTCACGGTGCGCATGGTGGACGCGGACATGGCGCGCGAGGTGTACGACGTACGGCTGCTCCTCGAACCCGAGGCGCTACGGCGGGCCGTACGACTCCACGCCTCCCTCGACGACGCCCGAGACGCGCTGACCCGCGCCGACCAGGCCACCGACACCGCCGAACGCTCCCTCGCCAACCGGGAGTTCCACCGCGCCCTGTACCTGCCGTGCGGCAACCCGCTGCTCGGCCGGATGCTCGACGAGGTCCGCGACCAGGCCGCCCTCGTCTCCGCCGTCGCCTGGGCCGCCTCACCCTCCTGGGAACGGGAGGCCGGCGAACACCGCGAGATCCTGCGCCTCGCCCTCGACGGCGACGCGGACGGCGCGGCCACCGCACTGCACGCCCACATCGCGTCGTTCGTCCAACGGGCCTTCCCCGGCACCGAGTTGGGAACACAGGGAGAGGACGGTCAAGCATGACAGCGGCGTTCGAGGCCCAACGCACCGCCCTGGCCGACGTGGTGGCCATCCCGGTGACCCCGTTCGCCGAGGACGGCAGCGTCGACCAGGACACCCACCGGGCCCTGCTCCGCCGCCTCCTCGACGGCGGCGTCGGCATCCTCACGCCGAACGGGAACACCGGCGAGTTCTACGCCCTCACCCCTCAAGAGCGGCGGCTCGTAACGGAGTTGACCATCGACGAGGCCGGCGACCGCGCCGCGATTCTCGTCGGCATCGGACACGACGTACCCACAGCCATCGCCTCCGCCCGCCACGCCCGCGACCTCGGCGCCCAGATGGTGATGGTCCATCAGCCCGTTCACCCGTACGTCTCGCAGGACGGCTGGGTCGACTACCACCGCGCCATCGCCGAGGCCGTGCCCGACCTGGGCGTCGTCCCGTACATCCGCAACGCCCAGCTCCTCGGCGCCCGCCTCGCCGAACTCGCCGACGACTGCCCGAACGTGATCGGCGTCAAGTACGCCGTCCCGGACGCGGCCCGCTTCGCCGCCTTCGCCCGGGACGCGGGGCTCGAACGCTTCGTGTGGGTCGCGGGGTTGGCCGAACCGTACGCGCCCTCCTACTTCTCGGCGGGCGCCACCGGCTTCACCTCAGGGCTCGTGAACGTCGCCCCGTCCGTCTCGCTGAACATGATCGAAGCGCTTCGATCAGGGGACTATCCGGGCGCGATGAAGGTGTGGGAGCAGATCCGCCGATTCGAGGAACTAAGGGCGGCAAACGGCTCCGCGAACAACGTCACGATCGTCAAGGAAGCGCTTGCGTCCCTCGGCCTGTGCCGCCGGGATGTCCGCCCGCCCAGCAGGCCCCTGCCCGAGAGCGAGCGCGCCGAGGTCGCCGCGATAGCCGCCGGATGGTCCGTATGAAGTCACCGGACGAGCTCAGAAGCCACCAGTGGTACGGCACCGACGGGCTGCGCTCCTTCAGCCACCGGGCCCGCACCCGCCAGCTCGGCTACCTCCCCGAGGAACACCTCGGCAAGCCCGTCATCGCGATCCTCAACACCTGGTCCGACATCAACCCCTGTCATGTGCACCTCCGTGAGCGCGCGCAGGCCGTGAAGCGCGGGGTGTGGCAGGCCGGCGGCTTCCCGCTCGAATTCCCGGTCGCCACCCTCAGCGAGACCTTCCAGAAGCCGACCCCGATGCTCTACCGCAACCTCCTCGCCATGGAGACGGAGGAGTTGCTGCGGTCGTACCCCGTGGACGGCGCCGTCCTGATGGGCGGCTGCGACAAGTCGACCCCCGCGCTGCTCATGGGTGCGGCCAGCGTCGACCTGCCCACCGTCTTCGTCCCCGCCGGGCCGATGCTGCCGGGGCACTGGCGCAACGAGGTCCTCGGCTCCGGCACCGACATGTGGAAGTACTGGGACGACAAGCGCGCCGGGCTCATCGGCGAGTGCGAGATGACCGAACTGGAGAGCGGCCTCGCGCGCTCGCCGGGGCACTGCATGACCATGGGGACGGCGTCCACGCTGACGGCCGCCGCCGAGGCGCTCGGGGTGACCGTGCCGGGCGCGTCCAGCATCCCCGCCGTGGACTCGGGCCACGATCGGATGGCCGCGCAATCCGGCATGAGGATCGTTGAACAAGTCCACAAGGGGCGTGTTCTCTCGTCGATCCTCACCCAGGAGGCCTTCGAGGACGCCGTCACCACCGTCCTCGGCCTCGGCGGCTCCACCAACGCCGTGATCCACCTGATCGCCATGGCCGGCCGCGCGGGCGTCCGCCTCACCCTCGACGACTTCGACCGCGTCGCCCGCACGGTCCCGGTCCTCGCGAACGTACGGCCCGGCGGACAGACGTACCTCATGGAGGACTTCCACTTCGCCGGCGGCCTCCCCGGCTTCCTCTCCCGGATCACCGACCTGCTCCACCTGGACCGCCCGACGGTCTCCTACGACACTCTCCGCGAGCAGCTCGCCGGCGCCCAGGTGCACAACGACGACGTGATCCGACCCCGCGACAACCCGGTCGCGAGCGAGGGTGGGGTCGCCGTCCTGCGCGGCAACCTCTGCCCGGACGGCGCCGTCATCAAGCACATCGCCGCCGAACCGCACCTGCTCAAGCACACCGGCCCCGCGGTCGTCTTCGACGACTACCGGACCATGCAACGCACCATCAACGACCCGGAGTTGGGCATCACCGCCGACAGCGTGCTGGTGCTGCGCAACGCGGGTCCCAAGGGCGGCCCCGGCATGCCCGAGTACGGCATGCTCCCGCTCCCCGACCACCTCCTCAAGCAGGGCGTCCGGGACATGGTCCGCATCTCCGACGCCCGGATGAGCGGGACGAGTTACGGCACGTGCGTGCTGCACATCGCGCCCGAGTCGTACGTCGGCGGACCACTGGCGCTGGTGCGGACCGGGGACACCATCACCCTGGACGTCGAGGCGCGCACCCTCCAACTCAACGTGGACGACGAGGAGTTGGAGCGACGCAGGGCGGAGTGGACACCGCCGCCCGCACGGTACGAGCGCGGTTACGGCGCGCTCTACAACGACCAGATCACCCAGGCGGACACCGGCTGCGACTTCGAGTTCCTGGCCCGGCCGGGCAAGGTGCCCGACCCGTACGCCGGTTGAGCACCCCCGCGCTTCGCACGCCCGTCGAGCAAGCGCTTCCTGTACCAAGCCACCCGCACCGAGCCACCCGCACTGAGCGTCCCGTACCGAACGGAGAACAGTCATGGCCCAAGCCGCAGCCGTGGCGAAACCGCCCGCGCCACCCCGGCGGCGCCGTGCCTCCGCGACCCCGCGCAGGCTCCCGTACCTGCTGATCGCCCCGGCCGCCCTGCTCATGCTGGGCTTCATCGCCTACCCGGTCATCAGCGTCTTCTACTACAGCCTGCAGAACTACAACCCCACCAAGCCGTGGCGCAACGGCTTCGCGGGCCTCGACAACTTCACCCACGCCTTCACCAACGACCCCCAGTTCTGGGACACGTTGACGTTCAGCGCCAAGTGGGTCGTCGTGGAGGTGGGCCTCCAACTGCTCTTCGGTCTGGCCCTCGCCCTCATCGTCAACCAGACCTTCGTGGGCCGCTCCATCGGCCGCGCGCTGGTGTTCTCCCCGTGGGCCGTGTCGGGCGTCCTGACCTCCGCGATCTGGGTGCTGCTCTACAACTCCCAGACAGGCGTGACCCGTTACCTCGCCGACATGGGCATCGGCCAGTACGGCACGAGTTGGCTCTCCGACCCCTCAACCGTCTTCTCCGCGGCCGTAGTCGCGGACCTCTGGCGGGGCGTCCCCTTCTTCGCGATCCTCATCCTCGCCGACCTCCAGTCCGTGTCGAAGGACCTCTACGAGGCCGCCGAGGTCGACGGCGCCAGCCGCTTCCAGCAGTTCCGGAACATCACCCTGCCGCACCTCAAGGACGCGATCGTCCTCTCCACCCTCCTGCGCGCGGTCTGGGAGTTCAACAACGTCGACCTCCTCTACACCCTGACCGGCGGCGGCCCAGCCGGCGAGACGACCACGCTCCCGCTCTACGTCGCCAACACCAGCGTCGAAGCACACAACTTCGGCTACGCGTCGGCCCTCACCACGGTCGCCTTCGTCATCCTGCTCTTCTTCTCGATCGTCTATCTGCGCCTGAGCAAGTTCGGAGGCGGCGACAAGTGATCACCGAGATCGCCCCGGCCCGCGAGTGGGAAGCCGCCGCACCACAACAGCCGCGCAAGGTCCGCCGCGCCTGGGACGAGGTCCCGCGCTGGCAGATCTACGTCCCCCTGGGCATCTACCTCGTCTTCACCCTGATCCCCTTCTACTGGATCCTGCTCTTCGCGTTCCGCCCGGCCGGCTCGACCTCCCTGGTGCCCTGGCCGATGACCTTCGACCACTTCCAGAAGGTGTGGACCGAACGCAGCTTCGGCGTCTACTTCCAGAACAGCGTCTACGTCGGCGTCGCCACCCTGATCCTCACCACCGTGGTCGCGCTGGCCGGCGGCTACGCGCTCGCCCGCTTCGAGTTCAGGGTCAAACGCGCGTTCATGCTGGCCCTGCTCTGCTCCCAATTCGTGCCGGGCGCCCTGCTGTTGGTTCCGCTGTTCCAGATCTTCGCCAAGCTCCAGATGATCAACTCGCTCGGCAGCGTCGTCATCGCGGAGACCGTCTTCCAGCTGCCGCTCTCGATGATCCTGATCAGCGGCTTCATCAGGAACGTCCCGCAGTCCCTCGAAGAGGCCGCCTGGGTCGACGGCTGCAACCGCTTCGCCGCCTTCCGCATCGTCGTCCTCCCGCTGCTGCGGCCGGGGTTGATCGCCGTCGGCTCCTTCGCCTTCGTGCATGCCTGGAACCACTTCCTCTTCGCCCTGATGTTCCTGTCCGACCAGAGCAAGCAGACGATCCCGGTCGGCCTCAACACCCTGATGGGCGCCGACAGCGTCGACCTCGGCGCGCTCGCCGCGGGCGGCATCATCGCGGCCGTACCGGTGGTGATCGTGTTCGCTTTCATCCAGAAGTGGCTGATCACCGGCTTCAGCGCGGGGGCGGTGAAGGGATGAGGCAACCGCTTACCCTGCTGACGAAGATCGTCGAAGCAGGGAGAATCCCATGAACCCCACCACCGGTCCTACGACCGTCTCCACACCCGCGGCTACGGCAGTCACGCCGCCCGTCTCCATCGTCCTCGCCGGTGCGCGCGGCCACGGCCGCTGGCACGTCGATAACATCCGTCGGCTCCAGGACAAGGGGCTCGTACGCCTCGCCGGAATCTGCGAGCTGACCCCGCTGACGGAGGAGGAGTTCGGGGGCGAACTCCCCGCGCAGTCACCGGACTTCGGCGGGCTCCTCGACTCCACCGGCGCCCAGGTCGCGGTGATCTGCACCCCGATCCCGACCCACACGGACCTCGCCCTGGCCGCCGCGAAGCGAGGCGTGCACCTGCTGCTGGAGAAGCCGCCCGCGCCGTCGTACGCCGAGTTCCGCCGCATGGCCGACGGGGTCGCCGCCGCCGGAGTGGTCTGCCAGATCGGGTTCCAGTCGCTCGGCTCGCACGCCGTGCCCGCGGTCCGCGAGCTGATCGAGAAGGGCTCGATCGGCACGCCGACCGGCGTCGGCGGGGCCGGTGCCTGGGCGCGCGACGAGGCGTACTACCGGCGTGCCCCCTGGGCGGGCAAGCGGCGTCTGAACGGCGTCGACGTGATCGACGGCGCGCTCACCAACCCCCTCGCGCACGCCGTCGCCACCGCCCTCGCGCTCAACGACACGACCCGCGCCGAGGACGTCGTCCGCATCGAGACCGAACTCGTGCGCGCCAACGACATCGAGTCCGACGACACATCCTGCGTCCGCGTCACCACCGTCCAGGGCCGCCCGGTCACCGTCGCGGTGACCCTGTGCGCCGAACACCCCGGCGAGCCCTACGTGTTGGTGCACGGCACCGAGGGCCGGATCACCTACTGGTACAAGCAGGACCGAGTCCTGCTCCAGCGCGCGGGCCACGGTCCGGAGGAGTTCGAGTACGGCAGCACGGACCTGCTGGAGAACCTGGTCGCCCATCTCACCGACGGCGAGGCCCTGTTGGTCGAACCGGACGCGACGGGCGCCTTCATGAAGGTCGTCGAGGCGATCCGCGAGGCCTCCGACCCGGCCCCGCTGCCCACCGACGCCTGGCACCTCATCCCCGCGGAGAACCGCCGGGTCGTCCCCGGCATCGACGCACTGGTCACGGCGGCGGCCGACACCCTCGCCCTCTACTCAGAGCTGGGCGCCTCCTGGGCCCCACCGAAAGAGGTGAGCACCTGATGATCACCCATGACACGCCGGTGCTGCGCGTCGCGGGCCGCCCGGTCGCCCGGTACGTCACCCGGCCCGAGCTGCCCGACCGGCTCTCCCCGCGCCCGTACCTGCACCCCGTGACCACCCTGGCGGGCACGGCGGTCACCGAGCTGAGCCCCGTCGACCACACCCACCACCTCGGCGTCGGTGTCGCCGTTCCCGACGTCGAGGGGCACAACTTCTGGGGCGGCCGCACCTACGTCCAGGGCCAGGGCCCCACGGAACTGGACAACCACGGCGCCCAGCGCCACGCCGGATTCCAGCTCCGCGACCCCGACGGCTTCGTCGAGGAACTCCGCTGGGTCGCCTCCGGCGCCGAGCTGCTCCGCGAACGCCGTACGGTCGCCGCCACCGAACTCACCGACAGCGCCTGGGCGTTGGACTTCACCTTCTCCCTCACCAACGTGACACCGGACGCCCTCTCGATCGGCAGCCCCGCCACCAACGGCCGCCCCGGCGCGGCCTACGGCGGCTTCTTCTGGCGGGCCCGCAAGGAGGCCGGGACCCCGCGCGTCTTCACCGCCGACCGCGAGGGCGAACCGGAGGTCCACGGCACCCGCGCCGACTGGCTCGCCCTCACCGGCACCGGCTGGACCCTGGTCTTCGCCGGCGCCACGGACCGCTCCCGCCAGGACCCGTGGTTCGTCCGCACCACCGAATACCCGGGCGTGGGCGCCTCGTTGGCGACGGACGAGCGGCTGCCGATCCCGCCCGGCGACACGGTCGTACGACGGATCGTCACCGTCGTGGCCGATGGCGGCCTCTCCCGTGCCGAGGCCGCCGCGCTCGTGCGGAAGGCGGTCAGCCAGTGACTCGGCCAGTGACCCACGAGACGTACACGAACCCCGTCCTGAACGCCGACTGGTCCGACCCGGACGTCATCCGCGTCGGCGACGACTTCTACCTCACCGCGTCCAGCTTCGGCCGTGTCCCGGGCCTGCCCCTGCTGCACTCCCGCGACCTGGTCAACTGGACCCTGGTCGGCCACGCCCTCCAACGCCTGGAACCGGCAAGGGAGTTCAGGACCCCGCGCCACGACTGCGGTGTCTGGGCACCGGCGTTGAGGTACCACGACGAACGCTTCTGGATCTTCTGGGGCGACCCCGACCAGGGCATCTTCCAGGTCAACGCCCCCGAGATACGCGGCCCTTGGACCCGCCCGCACCTCCTCAAGGAGGGCAAGGGCCTGATCGACCCCTGCCCCCTGTGGGACGACGACAACGACGAGGCCTACCTCGTCCACGCCTGGGCCAAGTCCCGCGCGGGCATCAAGAACCGCCTCACCGGCCACCGCATGCATCCCGACGGCACGACCCTCCTCGACGACGGCAAGGTGATCGTCGACGCGGACCGCATCCCCGGTTGGTTCACCCTGGAGGGCCCCAAACTCCACCAGCACGACGGCTGGTTCTGGATCCTGGCCCCCGCAGGGGGAGTCGAGACCGGCTGGCAGGGCGCGTTCCGCTCACGCGGCTTCTTCGGCCCGTACGAGGAGAAGGTCGTCCTGGAACAAGGGGACACCGGCATCAACGGCCCCCACCAGGGCGCGTGGGTGCGCACCCCGTCCGGCGAGGACTGGTTCCTGCACTTCCAACAGCGGGGCGCCTACGGCCGGTTGGTCCACCTCCAGCCGATGCGCTGGGACGACGAGGGCTGGCCGGTCATCGGCGACGCGGGCGCCCCCGTAGCCGTACACCGGAAACCGGACCTCCCGCCGCAGCCGCCCGCCGCGCCCGCCACCGACGACGACTTCCCCGGCGGACGCTACGGCCGCCAGTGGCAGTGGACGGCGAACCCCCAGGACGGCTGGGCCACCCACCACTCCGGCGACGGCCTCCGCCTGACCTGCGCCCGCTCCGCCGACATCCATGACCTCCGCCGCCTCCCGAACCTCCTCACCCAGCGACTCCCCGCCACACCGGTCGCCGTAGAGGTCGAACTGCGGTTGCACAGTGAGGAGTTGGGCGCACGCGCCGGACTCGCCGTGCTGGGCGACGCGTACAGCTGGATCGGACTTCAGCGGGGCGCGGACGGTGAGGTGCGGTTCGTCCACCGTTTCGCCGAGCCCGTCGCCGAGCGCGAACGGGACGCGGGGGAGTCCTGCCCCGCCCCCGAGGGCCGGGTCCGGCTGCGCGTCGAGATCGGCGCCGGGGCGCGCTGCCGTTTCTTCCACGACGTCGGGGACGGGCCGCGTCCGAGCGGCCAGGTCTTCGCCGCCACGCCCTGGCGTTGGGTCGGCGCCTTGCTCGGGCTGTTCGCGCTCGCGCCCGTCGGCACGGGACATGCCGGCGCGGCCTGTTTCACGCGGTTCCGGATCAGTTCTCTCTGACTCACCCTGCCCGTCCGCCTGTTGGGAGTCGCAATGACGCACCTCCGTGGCAAGCGCTTGCCCACGGCCCGCGAGGCCATCACACCGTCGCATCCACAAGAAGAGAGCCGCTCTATGAAGACCAGCATCCGCAGAAGCAGGCGTGCCGCCGTGGCCGTCGCCCTGGGCTCCGTGCTCGCGCTGACCGCCACCGCGTGCGGTGACGACGGCAGCGGGGCCGCGGGGGACAAGGGCGGCGAGGGGTCCGGCAAGGGCACAATCACCTTCTGGGACAACAACGGCGGTGTCCGCACCGACATCTGGAAGCAGATCATCGCGGACTTCGAGAAGAAGAACCCCGACATCAAGGTCAAGTACGTCGGGATACCGGCCGCGAGCGCTCAGTCCAAGTACGACACCGCGATCCAGGGCGGGGGGCTGCCCGACGTCGGCGGTGTGGGGACCGCGGTGCTGGCGGAGGTCGCGGTGCAGGGGGCTTTGGAGCCGTTGGACAGCCGGCTCAAGTCCAGTTCTCTGAACGGGAAGTTGAGCCAGAACCTGCTCGACGTCAGCAAGAGCGCGGGGGGTGGGGACACGCTGTACCAGATTCCTACCTCCGCCAACAACGGGACGCTGTGGTACCGCACCGATCTGTTCAAGGCGGCGGGACTGGACGCGCCGACCACCTGGTCGAAGTTCTACGCCGCCGCCGACAAACTCACCGACAAGGCGAAGAACAAGTTCGGGTTCACCATTCGGGGTGGCGAGGGGTCCATCGCGCCCGCGTTGGACGCGGTGTACGGGCAGACCGGGATCACGTCCTTCTGGAACGGGGACAAGACGACGGTCAACGACCCGAAGAACGCTGCCGCGTTGGCGAAGTACGTCGGGCTGTTCAAGAAGGACACTCCGTCCGCCGACCTCAACAACGACTTCACGAAGATGGTCGCGCAGTGGGACAGCGGCACGATCGGGATGCTGAGTCATAACCTCGGGTCGTACCAGGATCATCTGAAGGCGCTGGGCGCGGACAAGTTCAAGGGAATTCCCAATCCGACGCTGGACGACGGTACGCGGGTGCAGATCTCCAACCCCGTTGACGGGCTGAGTCTGTTCAAGTCCAGCAAGAACAAGGAAGCGGCCTGGAAGTTCATCGAGTTCGCGGTGTCCGCGGCGGAGAACTCGAAGTACAACGAGTCTGCCGGGCAGGTGCCAGCGAACACGGATGCGGCGCGCTCCGCGTGGATTCAGAAGTCTGAGCCTACGGAGTTGGCTGCGGCGGCGTTGAACGGGGCGTCCACGAAGATCGTGCAGCTGCCGTATTACCTGCCGGACTGGAACACGATCTCCAAGGCGGACAACGAGCCGAACTTCCAGAAGCTGTTGTTGGGGAAGGTGACGGCGAAGGAGTTTCTGGACACGTTGGCCGATCAGTTGAACAAGGCTCAGGCTGATTGGAAGAAGAACCACTGAGTTGGGTGGTTGCGGATTGTGGGGGGCTGCGGGCCGGTGGGGGCTGGTCGCGCAGTTCCCCGCGCCCCTAAAGACAAAAGACAACAGCCGAGAGGTGAGCCGATCGTGTCTCTTACCCGTAGGCAAGTCGCGTTAGGTGCTCTTGCCGCCGTTCCGTTACATGGTGGCGGTGCTCGACGGGAGCGCACTCTTTACATCGCCGGTGATTCCACCGCCGCGCAGAAGTACTCCATCGAAGCTCCGGAGACCGGGTGGGGTATGGCGCTTCCCTTCTTTCTGCGCAAGGAGGTGAAGGTCTCCAATCAGGCCGTGAACGGGCGGAGTTCGAAGAGCTTCGTCGATGAAGGGCGGCTGGACGTGATCCTTGCCGCTATCCGGCCCGGTGATTTCCTCCTCGTGCAGTTCGCGCACAACGACGAGAAGACCGCCGATCCCACCCGCTACACCGAGCCCTGGACGACCTACCAGGACTATCTGCGGATGTATGTCGACGGGGCCCGGGCTCATGGCGCCCGGCCGCTGCTCGCCACCCCCGTCGAGCGCCGCAGGTTCGACGTCGACGGCAACGCGCTGCCGACGCACGGGGATTACCCGGCGGCGATGCGGGCGCTCGCGCAGGAGGAGCGGGTCGCGCTGCTCGACATCGAGGCGTTGTCGCTCGCGTTGTGGCAGCGGCTCGGGGTGGAGGAGACGAAGGTCTACTTCAACTGGACCGACACCGAACAGGACAACACGCACTTCAATCCGCCCGGTGCGATCGCCGTGGCGCGGCTCGTGGCAAGGGAGTTGGCGCATGCCCGGGTGCTCGCGCCGCATGACGTCATCCGGCTGCGCGACGAGATTCCCACGTCCTGGATCACCTGGCCCGAGGCCACGGACGCCTCGGACCTCCTCTGAGCAAGGAGACCCGCACAGTGCGTATATCTATGTGTCATGCACGCGTCATTGCGTCGCTCGTAGGCTGCACGGCGCTGGCTCTCGCCCTCACCAGCACCACCGCCCAGGCCCATCCGCGCCCCCTCGACCGGCAGGCGCTCGGCGCCGGTGACGGCTGGGCCTCCTACGGCACCGGCACCAGCGGTGGCGCGGCGGCCACCCCCGATCACGTCTACACCGTCTCCAACTGGGCTGATTTCAAAGCCGCGTTGGCCGCCGGTGGCACCGCGCCGAAGATCATCAGAGTGAAGGGTGTGATCGACGCCAACGCCGAGGGCTGCGACTCCTTCGCCGCGCCCGGCTACGACTTCGCCCAGTACCTCGCCACCTACGACCCCGCCGTCTGGGGCTACGGCCAGAACCTCGACAACGAGCCCGCCGACAGCCCCGAGGGCCTGCGCCGCGTCTCCGCCGCCAATCAGAACAAGGTCATCAAGGCGGCCGTCCCCGCCAACACCACCATCATCGGCATCGGCAGGAACGCCGGCTTCAAGGGCGCCAGCCTGCAGATCACGGCCGTCGACAACGTCATCGTCCGCAACCTCTCCTTCGAGAGCCCGCTCGACTGCTTCCCCCAGTGGGACCCGACCGACACCGCCGTCGGCAACTGGAACTCCGAGTACGACAGCGCCGTCATCTACGGCTCCACGCATGTCTGGCTGGACCACAACACGTTCACCGACGGCGCCCACCCGGACAGTTCGCTGCCCACCTACTACGGGCGGATCTTCGAGCAGCACGACGGCGAACTCGACATCGTCAAGGGCGCCGACTACGTCACCGCCTCCTGGAACGTCTTCTCCGACCACGACAAGACGATCCTCATCGGCAACAGCGACAGCGCCTCCACGGCCGCCGTCGACCGGGGCCATCTGAAGGTGACGCTCCATCACAACCTGTTCTCCGACCTCGTCGAACGCGCACCCCGCGTCCGCTTCGGCCAAGTCGACTCGTACAACAACCACTTCGTCGCCGACCCCGGATACGGCTACAGCTACGGCATCGGGCTGGAGTCCCAACTCGTCGCGGAACACAACGCGTTCACGATCCCGGCCGGCATCGACGAGGCCACCATCCTCAAGAAGTGGTCCGAGGCACCGCTCACCGCCGACGACAACTACGTCAACGGCGAGCTCACCGACCTGATCGCCGTCCACAACGCGGGAGTTCCGACCGAGATCCTCCAGTCCGGCGCGGGCTGGACCCCGACCCTGCGCACGAAGATCGACCCCGCGAAGGCCGTGCCGTTCATCGTCGACCGGGGCGCGGGGGCGGGCCGCCTGCGCTGACCAACACCCGTACACACCGGGCCGGTTGCGTCCGACCGGCCCGGTGCCGGGGCCACCTCACGAGCCGCACCGCGAAGGAGCACCCGCATGCCCTCGCACCACCACTTCCGCCAACTGCCCCTGTCCAGACGGGGATTCCTCGTCGCGAGCGTCGGCGCCGGCGCGGGCGCCGCGCTCGGCCTCACCGCCGTACCCGCCCTCGCCGTCGGCAGTCCACGCCCGTTCGGCCGCTACGGCTCACCCGCCGCGCGCCTCACCCCGCTCACCCGGTACGTCGACCCGCGCGGCCGGGGCGACTTCACCACCGTCCAGGCCGCCGTCACCGCCGCGACCGGCGCCGGGTACACCCTTGTCATCGCCCCCGGCGTCTACCGCGAGACGGTCACCGCCGGAGTCACCGACCCGGCGACCGGCCAACTCACCCCCGCTGCCTCCGAGATGACCTGGATCGGCGCGAGCGAGAACCCGCGTGATGTCGTCATCGTCTACGACAACGCCAACGGGACCCAGAAGCCGGATGGTTCGGGTACCTACGGCACCACCGGTTCGGCCACCACCACCATCCGCACCGACGGGTTCACCGCCCGCCGGATCACCTTCGCCAACGACTGGCTGCGTGCCGACCACCCCGAGATCACCGGCACGCAGGCGGTCGCGATCAAGGTGCAGGGCGACCGTTCGGCGTTCTTCGACTGCCACTTCCTGGGGCATCAAGACACGCTGTACGCCGACTCGTTCGCCCTCGGCGTCTTCGCCCGCCAGTACTACGCGCGCTGCTACGTCGAGGGGGACGTCGACTTCGTCTTCGGGCGCGCGACCGCCGTCTACGATCGCTGTCACTTCCGGACGCTCGACCGCACCGACCTGGCGACGGCACCGTACGGCTTCGTCTTCGCGCCCTCCACGGCGGTCGCGAACCCGCGCGGATACCTGGTGACGCACAGCCGCGTGAGCAGCCAAGCACCGGACGCCTACTACAAGTTGGCCCGTCCCTGGGTGCCCGGCTCGGACACCACCGCCCACCCGATGCTCACCGTGCGGGACACGGTGCTGGGCACCGGGATCGACGCGGTGGCGCCGTACACCAACATGTCGGACGCCTATCCCTGGCAGGGGCAGCG
Source organism: Streptomyces sp. N50 (assembly GCF_033335955.1). Lineage (GTDB taxonomy): Bacteria > Actinomycetota > Actinomycetes > Streptomycetales > Streptomycetaceae > Streptomyces. The sequence continues at coordinate 1,823,991 of NZ_CP137549.1, read as the reverse complement.
GTTCGCCGAGTACCGGAACACGGGCCCGGGCGCGGCGATCAGCGTGCCGGAGAACCGGCCCCAACTCACCGCCGAACAGGCCGAGTCGGCGACCCGTGAGGCGTATCTGGGTGACTGGACACCGGGGCGGAGGCGTTGAGATGGCCCTGCGCAGACGCACACTCCTGACCGGATTGGCGGGATTGACGGGGATCGCCGGTGGTCTCGTGGCCGCCGGTGCCGGGCCCGCCGTAGCGTTCGACCGTCGTCAGGTCCTGCACGTCCGGCCCGGAGAATCGGTGCAGGCCGCCGTCGACGCGGTGGAGGGCAGCGGCTGGACGATCGTCGTGCACCCGGGGACGTATCGCGAAGTCGTCAACGTGCCTGCGGCTGCGGGCGAGTTGACGTTGCGCGGTGCCACCCGCGACCCGCGTGACGTCGTCATCGTCTACGACAACGCCAACGGGACGCAGAAACCGGACGGTTCGGGGACGACGTACGGTACGGCGGGCTCCGCGACCTTCACGTCGGCGGCGCCCGGGCTGACCGTACGGGACCTCACCCTCGCCAACGACTGGCTGCGCGCGGACCATCCGGAGATCACGGGGACGCAGGCGGTGGCCGCGTATGTGACGGGGGACCGCTCGCGGTTCTCGCGGGTCCGTCTTCTCGCCCACCAGGACACGCTGTTCGTGGACACGTCGGCGCTGGAGGTCTTCGACCGGCAGTACTTCTCCCGTTGTTACATCGAGGGGGACGTCGACTTCGTCTTCGGGCGGGCGACGGCGGTCTTCGCGGACTGCCACTTCCACACCCTCCAACGGGACGTGGCCTTCACGCCCAAGGGCATGGTCTTCGCGCCGTCCACCGCTCGTGCCAACCCGCACGGCATCCTCGCGGTCCGCTCCCGGATCACCTCCGGCGCCGAGGACGCCGCGTACAAGCTGGCCCGGCCGTGGGTTCCGTCGTACGAGACGACGGCCTGGCCGTCCCTCGTCGTGCGGGACACCCGGATCGGGCCCGGCATCGACCCGGTCGCGCCTTACATCAACATGCGCGACGCCTATCCCTGGCAGTCGATGCGTTTTCACGAGTACCGCAACACGGGACCGGGCTCCGTGATCACCGTTCCGGAGAACCGGCCCCAACTCACCGCCGCCGAGGCCGAGTTGCACACCCCCGCGACCTACCTCGGCGGCTGGGAACCCGTCCGCTCACTCTGATCGACGAAAGGACCCGCACGTCATGCGTCGTATCAGCACCTTCACCGCGCTCGCCGTGGCCACGGCCTCGCTCGGACTCGCCGTGATCGCCACCCCGGCACACGCGGCGACCGTTGTGGTCAGCAACTCCACCGACCTGACCAACGCCATCAAGAACGCCACCGCCGGTACGGTCATCCAGGTCCGGGCCGGCACCTACTACCCGACGGCCACCCTCCAGTCGACGGCCAACGGCACCTCCTCCGCGCCGGTCACCCTCACCGCGTACGGCTCGGAGACGGTCAAGATCGACGGTTCGTCACTGCCGTCGGGGTCGTGGATCTTCAAGCTGACGGCGGACTACTGGAACGTCTCCAACCTCACCTTCCAGAACTCCCCGGACAGCGCGGTCGTCTGCCAGTCCTGCACCGGCACCAACTGGAACAATGTCAAGACCATCAACGGCGGCGACTCCGGCTTCACGCTCACCGGCGACGGCACCGTCAACAACACGGTCAAGAACCTTGACTCGTACGGCAATTACGACGCCGCGACGCACGGCCAGAACGCGGACGGCGTTGCCATCAAGTTCGGCTCCGGCACGGGCAACCTCGTCACCGGCGCCCGGCTGTACAACAACTCGGACGACGGCATCGACCTGTGGTCCTTCTCGTCGCCGGTCACCATCGAGCACAGCTGGTCCTTCGGCAACGGGATCAACCGCTGGGGCGACTCCGCCTTCGAGGGCAACGGCAACGGCTACAAGCTGGGCGGCAACGGCGTCACCGTCGCCCACGTCGTCAACAACTCGGCCGCCTGGGGGAATTCGGGCAACGGCTTCACCGAGAACTCCAACACCGGCGCGATCGTCATCAACCGCACCACCGCGTACGCCAACAGCGGTTCGGGCTACTACTTCGCCACCAGCTCCGCCAAACTCGGCAAGAACCTCGCGGTGAGCAATGGCGGCGGCTCGGTCAGCAAGGGTTCCGCGGTCACCTCGGCCGGCAACAACTGGGACTCCGGCATCTCCACCCCGTCCTTCATCTCCACGGACGCGTCGACGACGTACAACGCCCGTTCGTCGAGCGGCACGCTGCCGGCGACGACGTTCCTCACGACAGGGAGCACCACGATCGGCGCGACGATGAACTGACCGTTGCGTGGGCCCAGTTCGGTGTCTCGGGGCTGGGCCCACGTCCTTGCCGGACGGTCACGAGGCTCACGCGCGGCACGCGGGCGCGGCAGCTCCGCCTGCTCTCAGTAGTAGTCCTCGCGCGTGCGCATCTGTCCCGTCGGCTCGATCTGCTCCCGGCGGAACTGGATCAGGCTGTCGTCACTGTCGAGCAGCACCGCGTAGGCGGGTGCGGTCCTGTCGTCCGCCGGCTCCGTGATCCCCAGGATCGCGCCCACCTTGCCCAGTGCCTCGGGCCTGTCGGGCGAGTCCACCACGCGTACCTCGCGTGCACGACCCTAGGAGAAGCCGACCAGGAGAAGGTCAAGTGAACCCCATGGGCGGCCAATTCCCCGCCCTGTGGATTGTGTATCGATCGGATAAAGGTCCTCGCGCCGGGCGTGTGATGCGCGTAGACAGTCTCTGACCTGGTGCATCACCCATCGGAACCAGATCCGGAGATTTCATGCGGAAGTCCCTTAGAGCGGCCGCCCTCGGCGCCGCCTGTGTCGTCGCCGGTGCCGCCCTCTACGGCAGTGGCGTCGCCACCGCCGGCCAGTCGACGGCCAACTCGACGCACGAGCCGTACAACATCGGCCTGCTGACGAAGGACATCGACACCTACTACGGCACCACGCTCGACAGCAGCGGCGTGTACCAGGCCTCGGCGACCAGCCCGTACGCCAAGGACCTGGCGCGCATCGACGCGTCGGCCAAGAAGTACATCGACGAGGCCGTCCACAAGCACCACCAGAAGGGCGTCAAGCCGGCCGTCGTCTTCGACATCGACGACACGCTGCTGCTCAGCCTCGACTACGAGAAGAAGAACAACTACGGCTACAGCTCGGCCACTTGGGCCGCGTACGTCGCCCAGGCCAACCGCCCGGAGGTCTTCGGCACCCCCGAGCTGGTCAAGTACGCCGCGTCCAAGGGCGTCACGGTGTTCTACAACTCGGGTCTCAGCGAGGCGCAGCGCACCTACGCGGTCGACAACCTGAAGAAGGTCGGCGCCGACGTCAACCTCGACGCCGACCACATGTTCCTCAAGAACACGGCCAACCCGCCGTCGTACTTGAGCGGTTGCGCGACCGCCGGTACCTGGACCTGCACCACCGTGCAGTACAAGTCCGGTACCCGGAAGCACATCGAGGACCTCGGGTACAACATCATCGCCAACTTCGGCGACCAGTACTCGGACCTCGACGGGGGCTACGCCGACAAGACGTACAAGATCCCGAACCCGACCTACTTCGTCAGCTAGTCCGTACGGGCTGTCCGCCGGTCAGCACGGGGCTGATCGACCCGAGGGTGGGCACCACCGGCTGAATCGTTCCGTCCGCCGCGAACCGCAGGCGGTCGATCGTGGTCTCCCGGTGCGTGCCGTCCCCACCAGGCCTTCCTGGCCCGTTCAGGGCGAACCGGTGATAGACGATGTACCAGTCGTCGGTCCCCGGCACGTTCACCACGGAGTGGTGGCCGGTGCCCAGGATGCCGTACTCGGGGTTCTTGGACAGGATCGTGCCCCGCTCGGTCCACGGACCGAGCGGGGACGGTCCCGTCGCGTAGGCCACGTGGTAGTTCTCGCTGCGGGTGTCGTCCTCGGACCACATGAAGTAGTAGGTCCCCTTGCGCTTCACGACGAAGGACCCCTCACGGAAGTCACCCGCCGTGATGTCCTTCACCTTCGTCGCGTCGTACGACGTCATGTCGTCGTTCAACGGCACCACGTACGCGTGCCCGTTGCCCCAGTAGAGATACGACTGCCCGTCGTCGTCCGTGAAGACGGCCGGGTCGATCATCTGGCCGCTCAGTGAACCCCCCTTCGCCACAAGGGGTTTGCCGAGGGCGTCCTTGAACGGGCCCGCGGGCGAGTCCGCCACCGCGACCCCGATCTGCTGCTCCGCGCAGAAGTAGAAGTAGTACTTCCCGTCGCGCTCCGCGATCGCTGGCGCCCACGCGTTCTTGTCGGCCCAGGAGACATCCGGGCCCAGATCGAGGATGACTCCGTGGTCGCGCCAGTGGACCAAGTCCCTTGAGGAGTACGCCTTGAAGCTCGTCCCGCCCCAGTTCGCGTAGCCGTCGCTCGTCGGGTAGATCCAGTACTGCCCGTCGAGATAGTGCACGTCCGGGTCGGCGGTCAGTCCCGGCAGCACGGGACTTCGGGTCGGCACCGCCTCCACCGTCCAGGTGCGGCTCGTCCCGTCCGACGCCGTGACCGTGTACGACTGCGGCGTGCGGAAGTCCCGTCGCGTACCGGGCGGCGGACTGACCTTCGCCCCCGCGCCGATCGCGAGGCTCGGCGCCAAGTGCCGTAGATCCGCGCCGGGTTGCGTCGGCAGCACGACCTTCGACGAGGCCTCCGTGACGACCGCGTACCCCTTCTGCCCGCTCGCCGTCGCGTCCACGACCGACGCCGGCGTCGCCGGATACGCGGCCAGCAGCCGGTCGTACTCCGCCTGTGTCACCGGAAGTACCGTGCCGTGCCGGGGACTTGCCGGGAGCTGGTAGTCCGTGGACGGGGTCCACTCGCCGGAGTCGAGGTCGGTGGTCTCGAAGGGGACGTAGCCGCGCAGCCCGTACTCGTCGACGAACAGGTACCACTTCTTCTCGGTGTTGGACTTGAACACCGTCGGCCCCTCGCCCCGCTCGATCGCACCGCTGCCGATGCACTCCGAGACGAAGTCGTACGACGTGGAGGTCAGCGAGGTCGACTTCTCGCCGGTGATGAACTTCGAGCAGGGGGAGTTGGAGGACGGGTCGCGTTCGTCCTTGGTGTAGCGGTAGTAAGTGTCCTTGTACTTCACGACAGTTGAGTCGATGACGGAGTAACCGGGGTCGTCCCAGACCTTCGGCGCGCTGAAGGTGCGGAAGTCCTTCGTCGTCGCGTACATCATGCGGTTGTACGTCGAGCCGGTGTGGCCGGGATCGTCGTCGGCGTACAGCTTCGACGCCCAGAAGACGACGTACTCACCGAGCGAGTCGTCCCAATAGGCCTCCGGCGCCCAGGTGTTGCCCGCGTTGTCCGGGGCCACCTTCACCAGCCGCTGGTCGGTCCAGTGGACCAGGTCGGTCGACTCCCAGATCATCACGGACTTGCTGCCGTGCCGCTGGACGTCGTCCCAACTCCCGCTGCTGTTCTGGTACATGCGGAGGTCGGTGGCGATGAGGTAGAACTTGTCGCCCTTCGGGGAGCGGATCACGAACGGGTCGCGCAGCCCCTTCTCGCCGATCGTCGAGGTCAGGACGGGCTTGCCCTGGTTCAACTCCCGCCAGTGCAAAGGGTCGTTGCCCCGGCTGAGGGCGTAGCGGATCTGTTCGCCGTCGGCGGTGCCCTCGCCCGTGAAGTAGGCGAAGAGGTAGCCGGCGTACTGGGGGTGGGTCACGGGCGGTGCTCCTGAGTGCGCGGTACTGGGCGGGGCGGCGAGCAGGCCGAGGAGGAGGGCCAGGAAGGGGAGCAGGAGGGTGCGGGCGGTGCGGGGTCGCATGGCACATCCTGTGGGGGTGTGGGGGATTCTGTTGAATAGCTGTGCCTTCGGAGTGTCATCAGTGGGGTGCGGTGCGTCAATCGGTGCGGGTGGGGTGGGGCGGAGCGAAAGTTTCGCTGCTCGCCGCGTGTCTTTTCCCGTGTCCGCGGCAACCCTTTCCGGCCGCGGCGGCGACCAGGGATCAGAAACGGGCCGGGGCGGCCCCTCCGGCCCGTTTCGTCCTCGTCATCCAGGAAAGGAACCAACGCCGTGCGTACGAGCACCGGACGCCACCGCAGGACCCGCACCCTCTCGATCGCCGCCGCGGTGGCCGTCGCCGCGGGGGCGGGCGGCGTCTACCTCGGCCTCAACAGCGGCGGCGCGCAAGCCGCTTCGTCGACGGTCACCGTGTCCACCACCGCCCAGCTGGAGTCGGCCGTCGCCAACGCCACGGCGGGGACGGTCATCCAGGTAAGGGCGGGCACCTACACCCCGGCCGCGACCCTCAAGTCCACGGCGGACGGCACCGGTTCGGCCCGCATCACGCTGGAGGCGTACGGCACGGAGAAGGTGAAGATCGACGGCTCCAAGCTGCCCGCGGGGCAGTGGCTGGCCGGGATCTACGGCGACTACTGGACGGTCCAGAACCTCACCTTCCAGAACTCCCCGGCACAGGGCTTCGTAGCCACGTCGTCGGTAGGCGGCATCTTCAAGAACCTCGTGACGGCGAACAACGGCGACTCGGGCTTCACCCTGCGCGGCGACGGCACGACCAACAACCTCGTGCAGAACCTGGACAGTTACGGCAACTACGACGCCGCAGGGCACGGCCAGAACGCCGACGGCATCGCCATCAAGTTCGGCTCCGGCACCGGCAACAAGGTCACCGGCGCCCGCCTCTACAACAACTCGGACGACGGCCTCGACCTCTGGCAGTTCTCCTCGCCGGTCACCATCGACCACTCCTGGGCCTTCGGCAACGGCAAGAACCGCTGGAACGACTCCGCCTTCGAGGGGAACGGCAACGGCTTCAAGCTGGGCGGCGGAGGCGTCGCGGTCGCCCACGTCGTCAACGACAACGCGGCCTGGGACAACACCCTCAACGGCTTCACCGAGAACTCCAACACCGGCGCGATCATCCTCAACCGCAACACGGCCTACTCCAACACGGAGTCCGGCTTCTTCTTCGCCACGAGCAGGTCCCGCCTGGCCCGCAACCTCTCCGTCGGCAACAAGGGCGGTTCGGACACGCTGGGTTCGGCTGCGGTCTCGGCGGCGAACAGCTGGGACGGCGGGGTCGCGACTCCGTCCTTCAAGTCGACGGACGCGACTACGGCGTACGGGGCGCGGTCGTCCAGCGGGACACTGCCGACGACGACGTTCCTGACGACGGGGTCCACGACCATCGGCGCGACGATGAACTGACGTGCCTCGCCGCGGACTTCACTTTTCGCGGGACGGCACACGGAGCTGATGCGTGAAAGGCCCCGGTCGCTGCGAGTCGACCGGGGCCAACCGGCATTTTCACGCTCCTCACACTTCCTCACGGCGCACGCCCGCTTCTCGGGGATCCTGTACCCGTGACCGACCCCAGCACCGCCCCCCGGCCGACCGGACCCCGCCCCGCGTGGCTGACCCGCAACGTCAAGGTGCTGTGCGGGGTGTCCTTTCTGCAGGACGCGGCCAGTGAGCTCCTCTATCCGATCCTGCCGATCTTCCTGACCGTGGTGCTGGGCGCCCCGCCCGCCGTCGTGGGTGCGATCGAGGGGCTCGCCGAGGGCGCGGCGTCGATCACCAAGGTGGCCGCCGGGCGCCTCGCGGACCGGTTCGACCGCCGTCCCCTGATCGGCGTCGGCTACGGCCTGGCCGCGGTGGGCAAGCTGTTGATCGCGCTGGCGACCGTCTGGCCGCTGGTGCTCCTGGCCCGCGTCACCGACCGGCTCGGCAAGGGCATGCGCGGGGCGCCGCGCGACGCCCTGCTCGTCGAGGGCGTACCGCAGGGGCAGCGCGGCAGGGTGTTCGGGCTGCACCGGGCCGCCGACACCGCCGGCGCGGTGGTCGGCCCGCTCGTGGGGCTCGTCCTGTACGAGGCGCTCGACCACCGGCTGCGCCCGCTGTTCTGGGTCGCCGTGATCCCCGCCGTCGCGTCGGTCGCGCTGGTCGCCGCCGTCCGCGACCCCCGAGCCGGAAGGGCGGGCAGCTCCTCGACGCGGCCCGCCCGCACACCCTGGAGGTCGCTGCCGCGCCCCTACTGGCGGGTTCTCGGGGTGCTGCTCGCCTTCAACCTGGTCAACTTCCCCGACGCGCTGCTGTTGTTGCGCGCCCACGACCTGGGCCTCCCGACGGCCGGGGTGGTGGGCGCGTACGCCGTCTACAACCTCGTCTACGCCACCCTGTCCTACCCCGCCGGGGCGCTGTCCGACCGCTTGCCGCGCCCGCTGGTCTTCGCCGCCGGCCTGCTCTTCTTCGCGATCGGCTATCTGGGCCTCGGCCTGATCCACAGCTCCTGGGCGGTGTTCGTGGTCCTGCCGCTCTACGGCGGTTTCGCGGCCTGTACCGACGGCGTCGGCAAAGCCTGGATCTCCACGCTCGTCCCCGACCGCCAACAGGGCACCGCGCAGGGCCTGTTCCAGGGCGCGACCGGCGCCGCCGTGCTCCTCGCGGGCGTGTGGGCCGGGCTCGCCTGGGGCACCGACGGCAACCTTCCGCTGCTGGTCTCCGGGGGCATCGCACTGGTCCTCGCAGGTGTGCTGCCGGTCATGGCCCGTGCGCGGACCGCCGCTCCCTGATCCGGGGCCCCTGAGGTAGGGAACCGGTCGGCTTCCAGCCATGTGTAGTGACAGGTTCTGGTCAAGGACTGTCCAAATGCCGGACTCCTCCTGTCACCGGTGGTCGGGTCGTCCCCGACGGCTGTATCCGTGCCCGCTCGGGAGGACCTGGTGTCAGTACCTGCCCGCAAGAGACGTTGGTTCACGATCTGTGCCATCACCGCATCCGCCGCACTCGTGGCGATACCCGCCGGCGCCGCGCCCGGCTCGGGCGGCACCCCCTTCGGGGTCCGCGCACTGGCTCAACTGGCCGCCGAACGAGGGCAGTCGGTGGGCGCGGTCAGCCCGAAAGCCAAGGCCGACGACGACGGCGGTGACGACGGCAACGAGGCCGACGAGATAGCCGAGGGCGCCGACCAGTACGCCGAGGCCCGCACCTCGCCCGGCATCGTCGCACCGGGCGCGTACGGCGCCGCCTGGACGAGCCTGACCAACCTGCCCGGCACCGGCGGCAGTTGGCGCGACATCACCGACCTGCCGTACAACTCCGACGACCCGCGCTACCGCGACTACGACTCCAACTCCAGTGGCGGCTCGGGCAATGTCACCGGCCGGATGGCCGCGATGGCCGCCGCCGACGACGGGTACGTCTACGCCGGCAGCGCGGGAGGCGGAGTGTGGCGCTCGCACACCGGAGGCGGTCACTGGCAGCCCATCAGCGACGCGCTGTCCTCGCAGTCCACCGGCGCGCTCGCGCTGGACGGCGCCGGGCGGCTGTGGCTGGGCACGGGCGAGGCGACGACCAACGCGGACGCGTATCTCGGCAGCGGCGTCTACGTCCTGACGAACCCCCGTCACGGCACGTTCTCCACCCGCAGCCGGGTCGGCGGCGACGAGCTGGAGTCCACCACCATCCACGAACTGCGCTTCGGCGGCGGCAAGGTGTGGGCGGCGACCAGCGAGGGAGTGTGGAGCCACTCCACGAAGCGGCTCAGCGGCGCCTGGAAGCTGGAGTTCGCGCCCAACCCGGCCTATCTGCCGGGCGGTTCACTCGCGAACGACGACTCGGCCGCGTACAAGAACATCGCCAACGACATCGCGATCGACCCGAAGGACCCCTCCAAGGTGGTCCTCGCCGTCGGCTGGCGCAGCGGTGACGACTACAACGGCTTCTACACCAAGGGCGCGGACGGCACCTGGACGCGGATCACCAGCGGCCTCGGCGACCTGCCGGCCGACGCCGACAACGTCGGCAACGTCACCTTCGCCCGTTCCGCCGACGGCTCGCGCTACTACGCCATCGACCAGTCCCCGGAGCAGCTCAACACCAACCCGGACAGCGGCCTGGAAGGCATCTACGTCTCCAAGTCCGGCTCTCCCACGGGCCCTTGGACGAAGATCGCCGACTACAAGGGCCTGGCAGCCGACGGCTCGGCGCTCACCTCCAGCGGCTACATGCCCGGCGTACAGGCCTGGTACAACCAGTTCCTGACCGTAGACCCGGCGAACGCGGAGCACGTCTACGCGGGCCTGGAGGAGGTCTACGAGACCAAGGACGGCGGCACCGACTGGTCCACGGTCGGCCCGTACTGGAACTTCGGCTTCCCCTGCTGGAGCATCGACCCCACCAAGCAGACCGGCGACTGCAGCCCCACCACCCACTCCGACCAGCACGGCGTCGCGATCGGCAGCTACCACGGAAAGAGCTTCGTCTACGTCGGCAACGACGGCGGCGTCTACAAGCGCCCGCTGAACGGCTCCCAGGACGCCTCCGGGCACGCCACCGACTGGACCTCGCTCAACGACGGCACCATCGACACCCTCCAGTACTACTCGGTGGGCATCGGCAAGGACCTGACCTACGGCGGGGTCTCCGTCATCGGCGGCCTCCAGGACAACGGCCAGTCCATCCTGCGCAGCAACGACAAGGTCATGGGGTCCAACTTCGGCGGTGACGGCGGAGACACCCTCACCGACCCGGCCAACGGCTGCGACATCGCCGAGGAGTACGTCTACCTCGCCATCCAGGTGACCCAGAACTGCGCGGTGAACGACGGGAGTTGGGTCACCGACCCCAGCAAGATCACGTCGTACGGCGTCGCCCCCGCCGACAACGCCACCGGTGAGGCCCGCTTCATCGCCCCGATCACGGCCGACATGAAGAACAGCTCGACCTGGATCGCGGGCGGCCGGCACATCTGGGTGCAGACCCACGGCTACGCCATCCGCAGCGGCGACGAGTGGACCAGCGTGTACGACCTCGGCGCCGGGCGTACCGCGACCGCCGTCGCGGCCTCGGGCGGCAAGGTGTACGCGGCCTGGTGCGGCCCCTGCAACAACCAAGGCTTCGCCCGCGGCATCTCCGTCGGCAACGCGGACGGCACCGGCTGGCACGACATCGCCCTGCCGAGCACAGGCGCGGACGGCACCGTGCCCAACCGCTACCTCGCCGGTTTCGCCGTCGACCCCAAGAACGCCGACCACGTCTACCTCGCGGTCAACGGCTTCTCCCGGCACTGGACCGAGGGCCCCGGCGCCGGCGTCGGCCACGTCTTCGAGTCCACCGACGGCGGCACCACCTGGAAGGACATCTCGAAGAACCTCCCCGACGTCCCGACGAACTCCGCGGTCGTCACCGCGAACGGCGGCCTCGCCGTCGCCACCGACCTGGGCGTCGTCTACCGCGCGCCGGGCCGTACGAGCTGGCAGCGCGTCGGGAACCTCCCGGCCGTCGCCGTACTCCAGTTGAAGCTGAGCCCGGACGGCCGGACGCTCTACGCGGCCACCCACGGCCGCGGCATCTACACGATCGACGTGCGCAACCTCCGCTGACACAGAGGTAGTTGGAGGGGTGGTCCCGGGTTGCCCGGGGTCACCCCTGCGTCGTGTACGGCACCACGCTCACGCGCAGGGTGAAGGCGACCCGCGCCGCGCCGGCCACGTCCGGTGCCTTCGCCGACGCGGTGACCTCGGCCTCACCGCCCCTCGCCCCCGCACACCGCAGCGAGGCGTGGGCCGTACCGTCCGTGTCCGCCCGCCATCCGGACGCGAGGACGAACGCCGGCGCGGAACTCCGCACGGCCGTCCACCGCTTGTCGTCCGGGCGAGGCCGCAGGACGAGCGACACCACGGTCCCGGGCCGCACACAGAGCCGCCGTACGACCGCGTCGCCAGGGCTGACGGTGACCTCCGTGTGCCCGGCGGCACAGTTCACCGGCGAAGCGGAGGAACTGGTGGCCGACGCCGACGGGCTTCCCCCGGTCGGCACTCCCGATGTGTGCGTCGACGCACCGGCCGACGGCCGCGTCGAACCGCTGCTCTCCGACGGCCCTCCCACCGATCCACCACCCTCCGACGTGTGACACCCCGCCAGGACGACCACCACGGCGACCATCCATCCCCCGGCCCACCACCGCATCCCAGCACCTCCCGGCCCGCGCGTAGGACCACCAGCATGCCCCGGCGACGCCGACGCATCCCCCTCCTGAACCGCCGACTCCTTCACGAGGGGGCTTGAGTCTCCCGTAGGGGGAGACGTAAAGGTGGGCGGCATGGACGGCGACACGCTCTACTCGATCGGTGAACTCGCTCGGCGGACCGGGCTCACGGTCAAGACGGTGCGGTTCTACTCCGATCGCGGAATCGTGGCGCCGACGGACCGCAGCCCGGCCGGCTACCGCCTGTACGGCATCGACGCCGTCGCACGCCTGGACCTCGTAAGGACCCTGCGCGAGCTGGGACTTGACCTCTCCACGATCCGCGGGGTCGTGGACCGAGAGCTCTCGCTGCCCGAGGTCGCCGCGGCGCACGCCGAAGCGCTGGCGGTGCAGATCCGCGTCCTGCGACTGCGGCACGCGGTGCTGACGGCGGTGGCCGAGCGCGGGTCCACACCTGAGGAGACGGAACTCATGCACCGGTTGGCCCAGCTCTCCGAGGACGAACGCCGTTGTCTGATCGGCGAGTTCCTCGACGCCGTCTTCGGCGGACCTGACGTGGCCCCCGCGTTCGCCGGGGTCATGCGCTCGATGACCCCCGAACTGCCCGACAACCCGGAAGCCGAACAGGTGCAGGCGTGGGTGGAGTTGGCCGAACTGTCCCTGGACCTGGAATTCCGTGCCTCCGTACGGCGGTTGGCCGAGGAGCAGGCGGCCGAGCAGGCCCGGAGCGGCACGGCGGTCCCGCGTCGCGACATCGCCGCAGCCGTTCGTGACCAGACCGCCCCGGCCCTGGCCGCCGACATCGACCCGGCCTCACCTCAGGCCGATCCGTTCGTCGCGTCGTTCACGGCGCTCTACGCCCAGCTCCTCGGCCGTCCCGACGACACTGAGCTCCGCCACCGGCTGGCGACCCGGCTGGAGAGGGTCAACGACCCCCGCAGGGAGCGATATCTCCAGCTGCTCGCGGTGGTCAACGGCTGGACGGCACCGGAGAGCCTGGCTCCCGCCCTGGACTGGTCCGTCCAGGCTCTGCGTGTCCGGACGCCCGGACACACGAGTCCCTGAGCTCCAGGGAACAACGCAACGCCCCCGCCGGTCGTCACCGGCAGGGGCGTTGCTCTGCTGCCCGAGGGGGGCTCAGGTCAGCAGGTCCATGCAGTCGAACGACGTGCCCGGGCTGAGGAAGCCCGACCCCGTCGAACCACTGACGACTTCGATCTTCAGGACGTTGTACTGCGTCGCGTCCGAACTCCACGCACTGGAAGGGACGTTGAAAACGAACGTGTGGTTGTTTCCGCGGTAGGAACCCGTGGTGAGATCGCGTGTCGAGGGTTGGGTGGGAGGGGTGGGGTGGGGATCGCCGAGACCCAGTCGTTCACGGTGACTTGGGGGCGGGCGTTGATGTACGCCGTCGTCACCCCGACCCGCAGCGTGTGCGCCGCGGCAGCCTGGGCCGCGGTCAGCTTGAAGTGGACCAGTACCCCGTTGTTGACGTCCTTCCAGATGTACGCCGGGAAGGTCGCGGCCTCGCTTCCGCTGCCGATCGTGACGTTGCCGGTCCACTTGGAGGCGCGGGCGTCGGAAGGGTGGGCGTACGTCATCAGGGCGGCGTTCTTGAACTCCCCAGGTGTGCCGTCCCAGTCGCCGAGTCGCCACACGGTCGACGCGGTGGACGGGTCACCCGTGATGCTCAGGGTGTGCAAGGACGTGGTACCGCCCGCCGTCACCTCCACCGACCCTGTGTGGACGGCCAGTTCGCCCTTGAAGACGGTCAGCGTGTACGTCCCCGGGAGCATCCCCTTGCAGGAGAACGCGCCGGTGCCGGACGCCGCCTTCGCCCAGTACTGCGCGTCCGCGTTGGAAAAGCCCACCGTGTAGGGGTAGTCGGCGTCCATGCCCTTCAGGCCGACCCCCGCCACCTTGCCCCGGCCCGCCTTGCCGACCCAACCCGTGATGCCCAGCGAGTCCGCCCAGGAGGTGTCGAGATTCGCCGCGAAGAGGGAGGCGGACGGGGTACCGCCGTCCGTGAAGGCGACCACGAACGGGCCCTGCAGACCGAAGCGTTCGGGCTCCGTCTGGGCCTCGTTGTAGTGCAGGATCTCGTACAGACCGGCCCCGCCCTCGTTCGAGTGGCGGAGCAGGGATCGGTAGAAGGGGCCGCCGGACGCCTTCTCGTGGTTGGAGCGGACCAGATACAGGCCGACCGAGCCCGTCGTGAAACCGACGTGGTCGTAGTCGATGGTCCGCTTGCCCGAGTAGTGCTTCGAGCGGGTCGTGCCGTCCGGGTGCTTCCAGACGTCGCCGGCCTCGATGATCGTGTCGGTGGTCGAATCCCACGCGTCCGAACCGGAGTTGGGGAACACCCCGGGCTTCACGCGGACGATGTACCGCGTCGCGGTGAAGGAGGCGTCCGCCTTGTTCGTCCACAGGTAGACGTTGTTCTCGCCGCTGCGGGCCGCGTACCACTGGGTGATCGCGCCGTGCGCGACCTTCACCAGGATCGTCGAGCCCGATTGTTTGATCGTGACCGTCGAGGCGCCCAGCCCTGACTCGACATGCGAGTGCATGCCGCCGTAGCCCTCGTACTCCTTGCCCTTGTAGGCGAGGGACGTGATGTCACCCGTCGACTTGGAGACCTTGAGGACGAGTGAACCACCCGTGGTGATCACGTAGTTGGAACCGTCGTCGGTGTAGCCGAAGGCGGCGGCGCTGGCGGACGAGAGGAGGCCGGTGCCGCCCGCGACGGCCGCGCCGGTGGCGGCGACACCGATCGCGGAGGCCCCGAGCACCCGCCTGCGGGTGAGGTGTTTCTTGTGCGTGCTCAAGCGACTTGCTCCGTGTGACTCCGTGCGAGAGGAACCTTGCGCTTCCTTGTCGTCACCGGTGGAGAAAGGGTTGCCGCCCGCTTGAGATTCTTCCTACGACTTCTGCGCCGCGAAGTCGCCCTTCACCGCGAGCTGCTGGCCGGCCGCCGTGCCCGCCGCCGAGTAGCTGTCGTCCTTGGCGTCCCGGCCGCCGCGCTCGTGGTTGTACTGCCCGGCGAAGACCCAGTCCCCGACCGCGACCGTACGGCCCTCCTTGAGCACCCACGTGTAGACCAGGAAGCCGTCCTGCTCCGTCACCGTCTGCGTGAAGTCCTGCTCGGGCAGCGAGCGCCAGGCGCCCGCGGAGGTGACCCCGCCGGTCTCCTTGACCTTCAACTGGACGGTGAGCGCGGTGAGTTGCTTGGTCGTCTTCAGGGTGACGTCGCTCTGCGCCCAGAAGTCGTTGCTGCCCGGGTCGATCGAACCGTCCGACCAGAGCGGGCCGTCCTGGGTGCCGGAGGCGGCCGGCAGCACGGGGGGCGCGGAGGGCGACGCGGTCGTGGGGGCGGTCGGGGAGGTGCTCGCCTTGGGGGTGCTGTGTGTGGTGCCCGATCCCGAACTCGGCTTCGGGGCAACCGGTTTGACCGGCGTACGGCTCGTCGCGTCCGGCGATGGCGTGGGGGTCGGTGTCGGTGAGACGGACACCGTCTGCTCGGCGGGGGTGTTGTTCTTCACCGCGGACGCGACCGCGTAGCCGCCGATCGCGAGGACGCTCGCCACCGCGGCCGTGGCGCTGACGACCCGCACCCAGCCGAACACGGGCGGCCGGGTGGCCCGGTGGTCGGGGCGGGACTGCGCGGCCATACCGCGTTCGAGCCGGGCGAGGATGCGGGAGCGGTCGGGTTCGTGTCCCTCGGCCGCCTCGTGCAGCCGGGCGATCAACTCGTCGTCGCGCACGTCCTGGTGCCTCATCGGGTCCTCCCTCCACTCTCGCCGCCGCGTGCCAGCGCCGCGTGCATCCGCAGCGGAGGGCTCTGCGGGCCGAGCAGACGCTGCAGCTCGGCCATGCCCTTCGACGTCTGGCTCTTAACCGTACCGACGGAAACACCGAGGGCGAGCGCGGTGTCCTTCTCCGACAGGTCGAACGCGTGCCGCAGCACGACGCAGGCCCGCTTGCGGAACGGCAGCCTGCGCAGGGCCTCTTGGACGTCGACCACGCCGGCCACGTCCGGGTTCTCGGTCTTCTCCTCGCGCTGCGACCAGAACAGGGCGACCCGCCGCCGCTCACGCACCGCGCTGCGGATCCGGGTGCGGGCCAGGTTGGCGACGACCCCACGGGCGTAGGCCGCGGGATGGTCGGCGGCGCGCACCCGGTCCCAGCGGTGCCAGAGCGCGAGCAGCGCGTCGGCCGCGAGATCGTCGGCGGCGTCCGCCTCGCCTGTCAACAGGTGGGCGAGGCGGGACAGTTCGGCGTAGTGGCGCTCGAAGAAGGCGTGGAACTCCTCGGAGGCGGCGTCGTCGACGACTGTGCCCACGGCGGACCTCTCCTCGCTGCGGTTTGTGTGTGTCATGTAGATGACACGTGTTTGTTCGGGGGTGACCCCCGCGAGATCCGGAAGCGTAGCAGTGATCAACTGGCCGGTCTGGTACGGACCTTCGAACAGCGTCTGACAGGTCGACCACAGCCTGGCGGGCCGACCTCGATTCCGTAACACGGGGAAAACCTGAAACAGGTTCAACGCGGGAACAATCCAGCCAGCATCCGCGCACCGATGATCATTGAAGCCACGAGGAGTACCCGCATGTCCGAGTCACAGAAGGTGGCCGACCGGCCAAGTGCCGAACCACCGGCGACGAACGGTGTCGACCGGTTCTTCAAGATCTCCGAACGGGGATCCACCTTCGGCCGTGAGATCCGCGGCGGCTTCGCCACGTTCTTCACGATGGCCTACATCCTCGTCCTGAACCCGATCATCCTCGGCAGTGCCAAGGACAAGTTCGGGCACACTCTCGACACCGGTCAACTGGTCACCGCCACCGCCCTGGTGGCCTGCGTGATGACGGTCATCATGGGCGTCGGCGGCAACCTGCCGCTCGCCATCGCCGCGGGCCTCGGCCTCAACGCCGTCGTCGCCTTCCAGCTGGCGCCGCTGATGAGCTGGCCCGACGCGATGGGTCTCGTCGTCATCGAGGGCGTCCTGATCTGCGTGCTGGTCCTCACCGGGCTGCGCGAGGCGATCATGAACGCGATCCCGCAACAGCTCAAGCAGGCCATCGGCGTCGGCATCGGCCTGTTCATCGCGTTCATCGGCTTCGTCGACGCCGGCTTCGTCAGTCGTATACCGGACGCCGCCGAGACCACGGTGCCCGTGCAGCTCGGCGCCGTCGGTCATCTCACCGGCTGGCCCGTTCTGGTCTTCTGTCTCGGTGTCCTGCTCACCATCGCGCTGTTCGCCCGCAAGGTGAAGGGCGCGATCCTGATCAGCATCGTCACGATGACCGTCCTCGCGATCATCATCAACTCCGTTGCCGACATCAAGAGTTGGGGCCTGATGACCCCCAAGGTGCCGGACAAGATCGTGGCCGCGCCCGACTTCGGACTCATCGGCCACTTCAGCCTGTTCGGCGCGTTCGGCGAGACCAGCGCGATCACAGTCGTCCTGCTGATCTTCACGCTGATCCTGTCGGACTTCTTCGACGCGATGGGCACGATCGTCGGTATCAGCGCGGAGGCCGGTCTCCTGGACGAGGAGGGGCAGGTGCCGAACATCGGGCGCGTCCTGTTCATCGACGGGGCCGCTGCTGTCGCCGGCGGGCTCGGGTCCGCGTCCTCCAACACCGCCTACATCGAGTCGGCGTCCGGGGTCGGGGAGGGGTCTCGGACCGGGTTCTCGAATCTGATCACCGGTGGGTTGTTCGGGCTTGCGCTGTTCCTTACGCCGTTGCTGACGATCGTGCCGTTGCAGGCGGCCGCGCCCGCGCTGATCGCCGTGGGGTTCCTGATGATGACCCACGTCAAGCACATCGACTGGGACAAGTACGAGATCGCGATTCCGGCGTTCCTGACCATCGCCGCGATGCCGTTCACGTACTCGATCACTGACGGGATCGGGGCCGGGTTCATCTCCTACGTCGTGATCAAGGCGGTGCTGGGTAAGGCGAAGGAGGTCAACTGGTTGTTGTGGGGGGTGTCCGCGCTGTTCCTGGTGTACTTCGCTATTGACCCCGTTGAGCAGATTCTGGGTGTGAAGTAGGAGTAGGGGGCGCTGCGCGGTCGGCTTGCGGCCGTCTGTGGCTGGTCGCGCAGTTCCCCGCGCCCCTTAGCCTCGTCACTGCAAGGCCGCTTTCATCATCGCCTTGGCCACGGGGGCCGCCAAACCGTTGCCGCTGATCTCCGACCTTGCCGCGTCCGACTGCTCGACGACCACCGCCACCGCGATCTGCTTGCCCGTCGAGTCGGACTTGCCGTAGGACGTGAACCAGGCGTACGGCGACTGGTCGTTGTTCTCGCCGTGCTGGGCCGTGCCGGTCTTGCCGCCCACCGTCACGCCCGCGATCTCGGCGTTCGTGCCGGTGCCGTCCGTGATGACCGTCTGCATCGCCGACTGGAGTTGCTGGGCGGTGCGTGAGCTGACGATCTGGGTCGTCGTCGTGTTGTCGTCGTAGTTGTGGACCACGTCTCCGCCGCTGTCGGTGGTCTCGGACACCATGTGCGGGGAGACCAGCTTGCCGTCGTTGGCTATGGCTGCGGACACCATGGCCATCTGGAGCGGGGTGGCCGTCACGTCGTACTGGCCGATGCCGGTCAGGGCGGTGGAGGACTTGTTCATGTTGGACGGGTACACGCTGGCGTACGCCCGCACCGGGATGTCCAGCTTGTCGTCGTTGAAGCCGAACTTCTCGGCCATCGCCTTGACCTTGTCCTGGCCCAGGTCGACGGCCATCTTCGCGAACACGGTGTTGCACGAGTACTGGAGCGCGACCCGGATCGAGGCGTTCGTGCAGGGTGCGGAGGCGCTCTCGTTCGCCAGCTTCGTGACCGTGCCGGGCAGGGTGTACGGCGAGGGGCTCGTCGTCTTCTCGTCCACCGAGGAGTAGAGGCCGTCCTCAAGCGCGGCCGCCGCCACGACCAGTTTGAACGTCGAACCCGGCGGCAGCGGCTGGCGCAGCGCGCGGTTGGTGAGCGGCTTGTCGGAGTCCGCGGTGAGCTGCTTCCAGGCCGACGCGGCGGTGTCGGCGTCGGTCAGCGCCGAGGGGTCGTAGGACGGGGTCGAGACGACGGCGAGGATCTTGCCGGTCGTCGGATCGATCGCGACGGCAGCGCCCTTCTTGTCGCCGAGCGCGTCGTACGCCGCCTTCTGCACATCCGGGTCGATCGTCGTGACCACGTTGCCCGGGGCGGCCCGCTCGCCGGTGACCGTGTCCATGACCGTCTTCAGGCCGCTGTCCGTGCCGTCGAGGAGGTTCGCGTAGATCCCCTCCAACTGCGTCGGCGCGTAGCTCTGCGAGGCGTAGCCCGTCACCGCCGCGTACAACTTGCCGTCCGTGTACGTGCGTTTGTACGCGAGGTCGCTGTCGTCACCCGTCCGGGCCGAGCCGGTGATCGCGTTCCCGGCCACGATGATGTTCCCGAGCGGGTCCGCGTACGTCTCGATCGCGTTCCGCCGGTTGTCCTTGTCGTCCGCGAGTGCCTGGCCGTCGTAGAACTGCACCCAGGTCGCCCGCACCAGGAGGGCGAGCACGAGGAGCAGTACGAAGACGGAGGTGCGCCTGATCGTCTTGTTCATCCCGCTCTGAAGACGATCGGACGGGAACGAATCGTTCCCTTACATCGCTTTTCTCATCGAGCGCTCATGAACTCAGCGGTCAGTCATGAACTCAGCGGTCAGTCATGAACGCAGCTGTCAGTCATCAGCTCAGCGTCAGCACCAGCTCGTCGATCTCCTCGCCCCGCGCGTTCGCGAACCCCCGGTCCTGGCCGGTGACGACGAACCCGCACTTCTCCAGCACGCGCCGCGAGCCCGTGTTGTCGGCCGCCACGCGCGCGTGCAGCGGGCGCTCGGGCTCCTCGGCGAGCAGGTCGCGCAGCGCGGCCGTCGCGATGCCCTTGCCCCAGTAGGCGCGGTCGATCCAGTACGTCACCTCGCGCTCGCCCGGGTCGCCGTAGACCGCGGCGTTGCCCACGACGTCGCCGTCGGCGAGGATCGTGCGGTTCCGGACGCCGGGCAGGGCGCGGATGCGCTTCCAGTGGGCGTCGAAGGCGTCCCTGTCGGTCGGGTCCTTCGCGGTGAAGGCTGCCATCCTGACGGACTCGGGGTCGTTCGTCAGCCGGAAGAAGACCGGCAGATCACTGTCGTGGACCGGGCGGAGCGCGACGTCCATGGGTCAGAGCCTCCGGGTGGCGAGGGTCAGTCGGTCACGGGCGTCGAACAGGGCGTCCTTGACCATCTGTTCGTGGGCGGGGGTGAGCCGCGCCACCGGCACCGAGCAGCTGATCGCGTCCCGCGCGGGGGTGCGGTACGGGATCGCGACCCCGAAGCAGCGCAGGCCCAGCGTGTTCTCCTCGCGGTCCACGGCGAAGCCCTGCTCGCGGACCTGGTGGAGTTCCTCGATGAGCTTCTCGCGGTCGGTGATCGTGTGCTCGGTGAGCGCGGGCAGCGTCTCCGGGAGCATCTTGCGGACCTGCTCGTCGGAGTACGTGCTCAGCAGCGCCTTGCCCAGCGAGGTCGAGTGCGCGGGGAGGCGGCGGCCGACGCGGGTGAAGGGCCGTAGGTAGTGCTGCGACTGGCGCGTGGCCAGGTAGACCACGTTCGTGCCGTCGAGGCGGGCGAGGTGGATGGTCTCCGTGGTGTCGTCCGAGAGCCGGTCCAGTGTGGGGCGGGCCGCCGCCACGACCTCGTCGCCGTCGATGTAGGAGGTGCCCACCAGCAGCGCCCGTACGCCGATGCCGTACCGCGTGCCCGTCGCGTCCGTCTCCACCCAGCCCAGCTCCACCAACGTGCGCAGCAGCATGTAGAGACTGGACTTGGGATATCCGACGGCCTCCTGGACCGACGCGAGGGAGTGCATACCGGGCCGGCCGGCGAAGTATTCGAGCAGCTCCACCGTCCGCACCGCGGACTTGACCTGTGCCCCGCCGCCTGTCTCGCCTGCCGACATCGCCCTTGACCCCTTCGTTCGACGGGAAATAGTCTCCGAGAGCATATTCATCATCAGAGACAGCGTTCAGCATATCGAACGACCCTGGTGAATGACCCAGAACTGCGGCATTACATGTGTGGAGGGACCCGCGGTGGCAGCAGCACCAGTCTGGAGTGTCGACCCCCGAACCGGGAAGCAGCGTGAGCAGGTTGCGGTGGAGGCCACAGCCCAGGAGGTGGACACCGCCGTCCGCGCCGCGCACGCGGCACGGGGTTCGCTCGCCGACCGTACCGTCCGCGCCGCCTTCCTGCGCGGCGCCGCCGACCAGCTCGAAGCCGCCAAGAACCAGCTGGTCGAGGTCGCCGACGCGGAGACCGCGCTCGGCCCGGTCCGGCTGAACGGCGAACTGGCCCGCACCTGCTACCAGTTGAGGGCCTTCGCGGACATCGTCGACGAGGGCGCCTTCCTCGACGTGGTGATCAACCACCCCGACGACACGGCCACCCCGCCGATCCCGGACCTGCGCCGCTACAAGGTGCCGCTGGGTGTCGTCGCCGTCTACTCGGCCTCCAACTTCCCCTTCGCCTTCTCCGTCCCCGGCGGCGACACCGCGAGCGCGCTCGCCGCGGGCTGCCCGGTCGTCGTCAAGGCGCACCCCGACCACCCCGGCCTGTCCGAGCTGGTCGCGAGCGTGCTGCGCCGGGCCGCCGCCGAGCAGGGCATCCCGGCCGGTGTCCTCGGCCTGGTCCACGGCTTCGAGGCGGGCGTCGAGCTCGTCAAGCACCCGCTGGTCTCGGCGGCCGGGTTCACCGGTTCCGTACGCGGCGGTCGCGCGTTGTTCGACGCGGCGGCGGCGCGACCGGTCCCGATCCCGTTCCACGGCGAACTGGGCTCCCTCAACCCGGTAGTTGTGACCGAGGCCGCTGCGGCCGAGCGGGCCGAGGCGATCGGTACGGGGCTCGCCGGTTCGATGACGTTGGGCGTCGGGCAGTTCTGTGTGAAGCCGGGGCTTGTGCTGGTGCCGTCCGGCTCCGCGGGGGACGGGCTGGTCAAGTCCCTTACGGATGCCGTCAGTGACACGGACTCCGGGGTGCTGCTGGATCACCGGATGCGGGACAACTTCCTCGCGGGTGTCTCCGAGCGGGCTCAACTTGCCGATGTGGAGTCGCCGGTGACGCCGGGGGCGGGGAGTGAGCACACGGTCAGTCCCGGGTTCCTCACGGTGCCGGCGGAGAAGCTGGCGGCCGAGGGGGCGTACGACCTGCTCCTCGAAGAGTGCTTCGGGCCGGTCACCGTGGTGGCCCGCTATGACGATGACGCGCAGGCGAACGCCGTGTTGTCGCGACTGCCCGGGAATCTTACGGCGACGGTTCATCTGTCGGCGGAGGAGGCGGCCGGGGAGGGGCGGGGGTCGGAGATCCTTGCGGAGCTCACTCCGTTGGCCGGGCGGGTGTTGGTCAATGCGTGGCCTACGGGGGTTGCGGTGGCGCCGGCTCAGCATCACGGGGGGCCTTACCCGGCTACGACCTCTACCTCAACTTCGGTTGGGGGTACGGCTATTGAGCGGTGGCTGCGGCCGGTTGCTTACCAGAACACGCCTGAAGCGTTGCTGCCGTTGGAGTTGCGGGACGAGAATCCGCAGGGGTTGCCTCGGCGTTATGACGGGCATCTGGAGCGGTAGCGCCGTTGGGGTGTGGTGGTTTTCGGGCTGACCGTCCGTTGTGGCTGGTCGCGCCCACGCGGCGGAGCCGCACATCGATACAGCCCCGCGCCCCTAAAGGCGTTCCCCTTGGCCTGAGATGATGAGCTTATGGACGTAGAGCTTTCCGAACTGCCTTTTCCCCTCCGTACTTACGGGCCCGACGGGCATTGGTCCTACGAGGACGGTGTGCTCACGGGGTGGGCTGGACCCCGTCAGGATCGGTTCGTGCCGCCGACCGGGGAAGGGCTGGACCCCGCCTCCGATGCGCCCCGTCTTCTCGGGGCGCCTCACGGGGACTTTCAGCTCATCGCCCGGGTGACCGTCGGGTTCGCGGGGTCCTTTGACGCCGGGGTGCTCTACGTCCATGTCGGGGAACGGGCCTGGGCCAAGCTCTGCCTGGAGTACTCGCCCGATGTGCCCACCGTCTGCACGGTGGTGACCCGGGGGCACTCGGACGACGCCAACTCCTTCACCGTGGACGGGAGTTCGGTGTGGCTGCGGGTCAGTCGGACCGGGCGGGCCTTCGCCTTCCACGCTTCCCGTGACGGTGAGCGTTGGATATTCATCCGGCTTTTCACCCTCGGTGACGAGAAGGAGACGGACGCCGCGCTGGTCGGGTTCATGACGCAGTCGCCGATGGGGGAGGGGTGTGTCGTGACGTACGACCACCTTGAGTTCAGGCCTAGTTGGCCGGACGACCTGAGAGACGGAAGCTGAGGAAGGCCGTTGCCGCGAAGAGGGTCGCGCTGATCGCGAGGCTCTCTCGCAGGCCGGTTGTGAAGTCGTCGGAGACCAGTACTCCGAAGACGGCGATGCCCAGGCCGCCTGCCACCTGGCGTGCGGAGTTGAGTACGCCCGCCGCCAAGCCCGCTCGCTCCGCCGTCACCGCGTCCATCATCACCGCCGTCAGCGGCGGGACCGTCAGGGCGCAGCCCAGGGCCATCGGTACGAGGAGTACGGCCACCAGGAGCGGGGGCGTGCCCGCGTCGACGTACAGCAGGACGAGTGCGCCCAGCGCGGCCAGCAACTGGCCTGCCAGCATGGGGAGTCGGGCGCCGTAGCGGGCCGTCAGTTTGCCCGCCACGATGTTCGTCACCGGGATCAGACCGGTCATCGGCAGGAACATCAGCCCGGCGTACAACGCCGAACGGCCCTGCACCTGTTGGAAGAAGAGCGCGAAGACGAAGGTCAGGCCGAAGAAGGCGACGCTGCACGCCGCGCCCGTCACGACCGCCACCGACACCGTCCGGCTGCGGAACAGGGTGAGTGGCACCACCGGGTGCGACTGGCGCTGTTCGATGCGGATGAAGGCCGCGCCCGCGAGGATCGCGACGAGTGCGGCCACAAGTCCTGTGGTTCCGCGCTCTATCACCGCGAACGTCGCCGCTGTCAGGGCGATCACCGCTGTCAGCTGGCCGGGGAGGTCCAGGGGTGCGGGGCGGCGCTCCGAGCGGGGGGACCGGAGCAGGAGCATCAGCGCCGTCGCGCCCAGGGGCAGGTTGATGAAGAAGATGCCCCGCCAGTCCCAGGCCGTCGTGAGTGCGCCGCCCGCCACCGGGCCCAGGGCCACCGCCACCGAGCCGCCCGCGGCCCAAGTCGCCACCGCCCGGGCCCTCTTGGCGGGTTCGGCGTAGGCCTGCCGTACGAGGGACAGGGAGGCCGGGAGGACCACGGCGGCCGCCACGCCCTGGAGCGCGCGGGCGCCGATCAGGGCGGGCAGGTTCGGGGCCAGGCCGCAGGCCGCCGAGGCCAGGGTGAAGACCGTGATGCCGATCGCGTACGCACGGGTCGCCCCGGCGCGGTCCGAGAAGGCGCCGGTGGACAGCATCAGCGCGGCGAAGGACAGCGTGTACGCGTCGACCACCCACTGGAGTCCCGACATCCCGCCGCCCAGCGCGGTCCCGATCGACGGGAGTGCCACGTTCACCACGGACGCGTCGAGGGTGATGAGCGCGAAGCCGAGGAGGGCGGCGGTGAGGGTGAGTGTGGGGGAGGGAGGGGTCAAGTTGCCGGTGCGGGGGGCTAGTTGGGCGGTGGGTGTTGTCATGTCCTCATGGTGCGGGCGGGCGGCGCCGTACAGTAGTGGCCGGAATGCCATACGTCCGGAGGTTCTGGCCATGATCCAGCCCAGCCGTCCCCGTCGGGTCGCCGTCGTCGCGGCGACACCTGTCTCGATGTTCAACCTGGCCATCCCGGAGCTGCTGTTCGAACGGGTCGAGGTCGAGGGGGAGCGGGGCTACGAGACGGTCATCTGCGCTCCGGAGCCGGGGCCCGTGCCCACCACGGGTGGCCTCGACCTCCATGTGCGGGAGGGGCTCGACGTCGTACGGGACGCGGACATGGTGCTCGTCGTGGGGACCGGGCACCGGTACACGCCCGACCCGCGCACGGTGAGCGCCCTGCGCGAGGCCGCCGCCGCGGGCAAGCGCATCGCGTCCATCTGCAGCGGCGCGTTCGCCCTGGCCGAGGCCGGGCTGCTGGACGGGCGCCGGGCCACGACCTATTGGAACCAGGCCGAGGAGATGCGCAGGCGCTATCCGGAGGTCGACCTCACCGGCGACGTCCTCTACGTCCAGGACGGCCAGTTCCTGACCGCGTCCGGGTACGCCGCCGGTATCGACCTCTGCCTGCACATCATCCGCACCGACTACGGCGCCGCCGTCGCCAACGAGGTCGCCCGGCTCGCCCTCGTCGCGCCCGTACGGCCGGGCGGGCAGACCCAGTTCACGCAGACCCCGCTGCCGCCCGAGCGCGGTGTCGCCTGCGCGGACACCCGGGGCTGGGCCATGCGCAACCTCGACAAGCCGCTCACCCTCACCGACCTGGCCCGGCACGCGGGTGTCAGTGTGCGGACCCTCACCCGCCGGTTCCACGCGGAGAGCGGGGTGAGTCCCTTGCAGTGGCTGCTCCACCAGCGCGTCGAGCGGGCCAGGGAACTGCTGGAGACCACCAGCCTCCCCATGGACCAGGTCGCCCGCGCCTGCGGCCTGGGCACGGCGGACTCCCTGCGCGGGCACATCGTCCGCCGCACCGGGCTCACGCCGAGCGCGTACCGGGCGCAGTTCAGCCGTCTGGGAACCGGAGCGGCGGAGTTCACGTCATCGGTTGCATGATCAGTGACCGAGTCAGTGGAACCCGGGTGATCCGCACGGCCCTGCCCGCGGAGGCGGAGAGCGTCGCCGCGCTGCACGCGCGGGCCCGGGCGACGTACTACCCCGACGGCGTCCCGGAGGACGGGCGGGACTGGCTCGCCGCCTGGCGCGGAGTCATCGAGCGGCCCGACGCCCAGGTGCTGTGCGTGGTCGAGAGCGGCCGTATCGTCGCCGTCGCCTCCTTCCGTGTCCCGGAGGGCGGGTCGCCGGACACGGTCGCGCTGTACCAGTTCCATGTCGACCCCGATCAGTGGCGCTCCGGCCTCGGTACGGCTCTGCACGCGGCCTGTGTCGAGCAGTGGCGGGCCGACGGGCGGCGGGCCGCCGTACTCGATGTGCATGTCGACAACGAGCGGGCGCAGAGCTTCTACGTCCGTCAGGGGTGGGTCGCCGAGCCGGGCGACGGCGGTCACCATCTGGGGATGCGGCTGGTCGTGGCGGGGGAATGAAGCGAGGTGCTTGAACGTTCACGGGGGAGACAGAGAACGTGTGTCTCCCACCCGTACGTCCTGGAAAGAGCCGAAGAATGCGCGTCGAGATCTGGTCGGACATCGCCTGCCCGTGGTGCTACGTGGGCAAGGCCCGCTTCGAGAAGGCGCTCGACGCGTTCCCGCACCGTGACGGCGTCGAGGTCGTGCACCGGTCCTTCGAGCTGGACCCGGGGCGCGCCAAGGGCGACACCCAGCCCGTGATCAAGATGCTCACCAAGAAGTACGGCATGAGCGAGGCGCAGGCGCAGGCCGGTGAGGACAACCTGGGCGCGCAGGCCGCCGCCGAGGGGCTCGACTACCGCACCCGCGACCGCGACCACGGCAATACCTTCGACATGCACCGCCTCCTCCACTTCGCCAAGGCGCAGGGCCGCCAGGACGAGCTGATCCAGGCGATGTACAAGGCGAACTTCGCCGAGGAGCGGTCCGTGTTCGGCGACGACGATCGGCTCGTCGAGCTGGCCGCCGGTGCCGGGCTCGACGCCGAGGACGCCCGCAAGGTGCTGGCCGACCCGACCGCGTACGCCGACGACGTCCGCGCCGACGAGCGCGAGGCCGCGGAGCTCGGAGCGAACGGCGTCCCCTTCTTCGTCCTCGACCGCAAGTACGGCGTCTCCGGCGCCCAGCCCGCCGAGGTCTTCGCCCAGGCGCTGACCCAGGCGTGGGGCGAGCACTCCCCGCTGAAGCTGATCGACAGCGGGGCCGGCAGCGGTGGCGACGCCGAGGCATGCGGGCCCGACGGGTGTGCGGTACCGCAGGCCTGAAAGCCGCAGGTCAGCGCTGACTCATAAGCGTTGCTTAGAGGACTCACGCAAAAACGCGCAATGGACGAGGCCCGAACGGCACCGCAGAGTGGTGCCATGGAGACCTTCGAGAGCCTCGTCCGCGCCGAGTTCGCCCCGAAGAACACCTACCTCAACACGGCGAGCACCGGTCTGCTCCCGACCCGCACGGTCACGGCGATGCACACCGCCATCGAGGCCGCCGCGGTCGGCACGCCCACCGACATGTTCGACGACGTCGAGGCGTCCCGCGCCGCCTTCGCCCGGCTGACCCGCGTGCCGGTCGGCCGGGTCGCGGCCGGGGCCTCGGTCGCCGTCTACAGCGGACTGATCGCCTCCTCACTGCCCGCCGGGGCCGAAGTCCTCACCGCCGAGGCCGACTTCAGCTCCGTCGTGAACCCCTTCCACATGCGCGCCGACCTCAAGGTGCGCGCCGTCCCGCTGGAGCGGATCGCCGAATCGGTACGCCCCGGCACCGCGCTCGTCGCGGTCAGCGCCGCCCAGTCCGCCGACGGCCGGATCGCCGACCTGCCCGCGATCAGGGCGGCGGCACACGAACACGGGACGCGTACGTACGTCGACGCGTCGCAGGCGGCCGGCTGGCTCGACCTCGACGCGGACGCCTACGACTATGTCGCCGCCGTCGGCTTCAAGTGGCTCTTCTGCCCGCGCGGGGTCGCCTTCCTGGTCACCCCGGAGGACCTCGGCGGCCTCAACCCGATCTTCGCCGGGTGGGTCGCGGGCGAGGCCCCCTGGGACAGCTGCTACGGCCCGGTCGAGGAACTCGCCCACTCCGCCCGCCGGTTCGACGAGAGCCCGGCCCTCTTCTCCTACGCCGGTGCCCGCCAGTCGCTCGCGCTGCTGGAGGAATTGGGGGTCGATGTCGTACGGGCGCATGACCTGGCCCTCGCCGACCGGTTCCGCGCGGGGCTCGGCGCCCTCGGGCATGAACCGGTGGCGTCTCCCGGGTCACCGATCGTCTCCGTGCCCGGACTCGGCCGCAGGCAGGGCGAGTTGAGCGCGGCGGGGGTCGAAGTCTCCGACCGGGCGGGGAACTTGCGGGCGGCCTTCCATCTCTACAACACCCCAGGAGACGTGGACCGACTGCTGGATGCCCTTTCCGGGTGACACGGGGAAGGGCATCCAGCGGCGAAACTCACCTCACCACGGCGAAGAAGCTCACCTCACCGGGGTGAAGTCCCGTGCCCCGATGAACTCGGGCCGTCGTACCGGAGCCGCGAACGGCTCAACGGCCTTGTTCTCCACGCTGTTGAACACGATGAAGACGTTGCTGCGCGGGAACGGCGTGATGTTGTCGCCGGAGCCGTGCATGCAGTTGCAGTCGAACCAGGTCGCCGAACCGGCCCTGCCCGTGAACAACTTGATGCCGTACTCGGAGGCCATGCCGGTCAGCGCCTCGTCGGACGGGGTGCCCGCGTCCTGCATCTGGAGCGACTGGCGGTAGTTGTCCTCGGGGGTCGCGCCCGCGCAGCCGAGGAAGGTCCGGTGCGAGCCCGGCATGATCATGAGGCCGCCGTTGGTGTCGTGGTTCTCGGTGAGCGCGATCGACACCGACACGGTGCGCATGTTCGGCAGGCCGTCCTCGGCGTGCCAGGTCTCGAAGTCCGAGTGCCAGTAGAAGCCGCTCGCGCCGAAGCCGGGCTTCACGTTGATCCGGGACTGGTGGACGTACACGTCCGAGCCGAGGATCTGCCGGGCCCGCCCGACGACCCGCTCGTCGCGCACGAGCCGGGCGAACACCTCGCTGATCCGGTGCACCTCGAAGACGGATCGGATCTCCTTGGACTTCGACTCGACGATCGACCGCTCGTCGGCCCGGATCGCGGGATCGGCGACGAGCCGCTCCAACTCCCGCCGGTAGACGTCGACTTCGTCGTCCCGGAGCAGTTCCTGCATGGAGAGGAAGCCGTCGCGCTCGAACGCCTGGAGGTCACCGGTCGGGATGGGGCCCGGGGTGTCGGGGGAGCCCCAGACGACGGGGTCCTTGCGCGGGACGGACACCTCGGTGGTGCCGCGGCTGGGGTACAGGTCGGTGACGCTGGTGACGGTGGTCGTCATGGTCGTCACACCTCCTCGGGTTCGGTCAGCAGCGGGTAGACGCCGTTCTCGTCGTGGTCCTCCCGTCCGGTGACGGGCGGGTTGAAGACACAGATGCAGCGGAAGTCCTCCTTGATCCGCATCGTGTGCCGCTCGTGGCCGTCGAGGAGGTACATGGTCCCCGGCGTGATCGTGTACGTCTGCCCGGTCTCGTCGTCGGTGAGTTCGGCGTGGCCCTCGACGCAGACGACGGCCTCGATGTGGTTGGCGTACCACATCGACGTCTCGGTGCCCGCGTAGAGGACGGTCTCGTGCACCGAGAAACCGACCCGCTCCTTGGCGAGGACGATGCGCTTGCTCTCCCAGGTGCCGGACGCGGCCTTGATGTGCCGGTCGGTGCCTTCGAGTTCCTTGAACGAACGGACAATCACGGTGTGGTGACGCCTCCTTGACGTGGTGTCAGATGGTCGGGCCGGTCAGGTTGTTCAGACGGTCTCGCGTACGGCGCGGGCGAGGATGCTCAGCCCCTCGTCCAGCTCCTCGGGGGTGATGGTCAGGGCGGGGAGGAGTTTCACGACCTCGCTCTGCGGGCCCGACGTCTCGACGAGCAGGCCGAGTTCGAAGGCGCGGGCGCAGATCCGGCCGGCGCGCTCGGGGTCCTTGAACTCGATGCCCCAGACCAGTCCGCGGCCCCGGTACTCCTTGATGTCGGCGAGGTTCTCCTCGGTGATGGAGATCAGCCCCTGCTCGACCTGCTCCCCGCGGGCCCGGGTCTGCTTCTCCATCGCGGAACCGTCCGCCCAGTACGTCTCCAGGGCGGCGGTGGCGGTGACGAACGCCGGGTTGTTGCCGCGGAACGTGCCGTTGTGCTCGCCCGGCTCCCAGATGTCCAGCTCGGGCTTGAACAGGCACAGGGACATCGGAAGGCCGTAGCCGCTGATGGACTTGGAGACGGTGACGATGTCGGGCACGATCCCCGCCTCCTCGAAGGAGAAGAACGCGCCGGTGCGTCCGCAGCCCATCTGGATGTCGTCGACGATGAGGAGCATGTCCTGGCGCTCGCACAACTCGGCCAGCGCGCGCAGCCATTCGGGGCGGGCGACGTTGATGCCGCCCTCGCCCTGCACGGACTCGACGATCACGGCGGCGGGCTTGTTCAGGCCGGAGCCCTGGTCCTCCAGCAGCCGCTCGAACCACAGGAAGTCGGGGACCTTGCCGTCGAAGTAGTTGTCGAACGGCATCGGCGTCCCGTGCACCAGCGGGACACCGGCACCGGCCCGCTTGAAGGCGTTGCCGGTCACGGCGAGCGAGCCCAGCGACATCCCGTGGAAGGCGTTGGTGAAGGAGACGATGGCCTCCCGCCCCTTCACCTTCCGCGCCAACTTCAGTGCGGACTCGACGGCGTTGGTGCCGGTCGGGCCCGGGAACATCACCTTGTACGGCAGGTCGCGCGGGCGCAGAACCAGATCCTGGAAGGTCTGGAGGAAGGCGCGCTTGGCACCGGTCGACATGTCGAGGCCGTGGGTGACGCCGTCCCGCTCCAGGTAGTCGATCAACGCCCGTTTCAGAACAGGGTTGTTGTGCCCGTAGTTCAGCGAGCCGGCGCCCGCGAAGAAGTCGAGGTAGGCGTGGCCGTCCTCGTCGTACATACGGCTGCCCCGGGCCCGGTCGAAGACGGTGGGCCAGGCGCGGCAGTAGCTGCGGACCTCGGACTCCAGGGTCTCGAAGACGCTCAGATCGGGCTGGGTGATGGTCACGCGAATCGCTCCTCGGGGTGGGGGGTGAGGGGGGGGGAGGGCAACGGGGAGTTCAGAGGCTCAACGGGCCGATGCGGTACAGCACTTCGGGGTCGTGCGGGCCGTCCGGGAAGTCACCGGCCTCGAACAGGACCGTGCGCTCGACGACGGCGCCGTGGCGTTCGGCGTACGACGTGAAGAGGCGTTCGGACGCGGTGTTGCCGGGCGTGATCGTGGTCTCGATCGCGGTCACGCCGTACTCGTCCGCGACCCGCTCGGTCAGCCCGTCGAGCAGCCGTGCGGCCAGCCCGCGACCGCGCTGCGCGGCGTCGACGGCCACCTGCCACACGAGCAGCGTGCCCGGCCGGTCCGGCGGCACGTACCCGGTGACGAAGCCGACCGGCTCCCCGCGCTCGTCCCGCACGACGGCGGAGGTACCGGCGAAGTCCCGGCACCACAGGAGATAGCTGTACGACGAGTTCAGGTCGAGGGCGTTCGAGTCCTTGGCAATACGCCACAACGCGGCGCCGTCGGCCACCGTGGGGCGGTCGATGTGCAGGTCTGCTTGGGTGGCAGTCATGCGAATTGAATTTACCGAGGGAAATTCGAAATTGCATGGAGGGATGGGGTTACGTCTGAGGCGGTGCTGTGTTATCACGCGTGCGTAGGTGCAGTTTATGTACGGGTTTGACCGCCGTATAAGGTGCAAAAAGGGCGGCCTGTGTAACGGGTCACAAGGGTGTAACCCTCACGAGATCTACGCGAATTATTTGCGTTTGGGCGCACGGAAATCGGGCAGAAGAATATGGGAAGCTGCCCGTGAAGAAGGCGATAAAATTCCCGGGAATTACATCTGAATTAGGCTCCGGTGACGCCGTCGATGCTTTCCCGGAGGATGTCGGCGTGACCGTTGTGCCGCGCGTACTCCTCGACCAGATGAATCAGCACCCACCGCAGACTGACCTCGACCCCGGCACAGTGTTCATGCCCCCGCGCGATCTCCCGCCGCCACACGGCGAGCGCCTCGTCCATCCAGCGCCCGGGGCCTGCGTGTCATCCAGTCCGGCGCACTTCAACTCCAGCGTGGCGCGGTGAAAACCGAGCCAGCTTTCGAGCAGGGGGGTTCTGCGGCGGGTGCTGTGTAGCGAGGCCGGCAATATCCAGCCCGTCCGGCGTTTGAGGACGAGGCCCCTTCAGGGCCGATCGGGGGTCTGGGGCGGAGCCCCCAGCATCCGCCTCGGCCCACGACTACCGCCACGCGTTCTCTACGGCGGACCGGGCGCCCTCCAGATCCACCGACACCCCCTGCTCCGCCAGCGCCGCGCCCAGCGCCGCCAAGGAACTCTGTACCGCCCCCACCGTCGCATCCACCCCGTAGTGGTTGACCCGGATCATCTCCTTCGCCAGGGAACCCCCGCCCGCGGCCAGCGGCAACGCCGGGTCCGCGGACAGGGCCCTCGCCACCAGCTCCGAGGCCACCACACCCGACGGCGTCCTGAGCGTCGTAGCGACCGGCGCGGCCTCGGCCGCATCGTGGACGTACGGTTCGAGCCCGCCGCCCAAGGCGACCGCACCCGCCCGCGTAGCCGCCGCGGCGCTCGCGTGGCGCCGCATCACCGTGGCCAGACCCTCCGCCTCGATACGCTCCACGCACGCCTCCAGCGCCAGCATCTCCAACTGGGCCGGTGCGTGCGGCAGCGCCGTGCGGCCGGCGTCGGTCCAGCGGTCCTTCCAGTCGAGGAGGGAGAGGTACGAGCGGCGCGGGGCCGAGGGGTTGGCCGCCATACGGGCCCACGCCCGCGCGCTCACCGACACCGCCGAAACCCCCGCCGGCCCGCCCATCGCCTTCTGCGCGCCGATCACGCACAGGTCGACACCCCACGCGTCCGGCAGCACCGGCTCCGCGCCGATGGAGGCCACCGCGTCGAGGTAGAAGATCGCGCCGTGGGCCCGCACGATCTCGCCGATCTCCGCGACCGGGTTGGTGTTGCCGGTCGCGGCCTCCGCGTGGACGAGGGACACGAAGTCGATCCCGGGGTGCGCGGCGAAGGCCTCCCGGATCTGGTCGGCGGTCACGGCCGTGTGGAAGGGGACGGCGAGGTCGATCACCTCCGCGCCGCAGTCCCGCAGCCAGTTCCCGAAGGTCTGCCCGTAGGGGCCGGTGATGACGTTCAGCGCGAGCGTGCCCGGCCCCGCCGTGGAACGGATCGCGCCCTCCAGCGGCAGCAGCGCCTCGCCCTGCATGATCACGACATCCTGCTCGGTGCCGAGCAGTCGGGCCACCCGGTCCTCGATCGAGGCGAAGTGCGCGGCGCTCAGCGGGGCCAGGTCGAGGAAGGGGTGCGTCACGGCGGTGCTCTTTCACTCGCGGGAGTCGATGGGAACGAGGGTAACCGGCCCGCCTGACCGCCCTCCGCACCCCTCCGACCGGCGACTTCACCGCCCTCCGCACCCCTCCGACCGGCGACTTCTTAGCCCGGACGGCCCCCTGGTCACCGGTCCGGATGAGCGGCTGGCCGAACCCCTCCGAATAATCGGAACCCATAGTTCCGTCACAGGAGGCCTCCGTGAACACGCTCCTCGGCCGCCGGGCCCGCACCCTGGCCGCCACCACCGCGACGGCCGCGACGACCGCACTCGTCCTCGTGACCGGCTGCACGTCGAGCGACAGCGGCGGCAGCGGTTCGAAGACCGCCGCCGGTGGCGTCGAACTCGTCAAGGCCGGCCGGCTCACCACCTGCACGCACCTCCCGTACCCGCCCTTCCAGTCCGAGATCGACGGCAAGGTGCAGGGCTTCGACGTCTCCCTCATCGACCTGGTCGCCAAGGACCTCGGCGTGAAGCAGACGATCCTCGACACCCCCTTCGAGAACTTCAAGACCGGCGCCTTCCTCAACGCCGACGAGTGCGACCTGGCCGCCGCAGGCATGACCATCACCGCCGAGCGCAAGAAGAACGTCGACTTCTCCGACCCCTACTTCGACGCCACCCAGGCCGTCCTCGTCGACAAGAAGAGCGGGATCACCTCCCTCGCCGACGTGAAGACCAAGGGCAAGAAGCTCGGCGCGCAGGCGCAGACCACCGGCGAGGACTACGCGAAGAGCAAGGGCTTCGACCCCGTCTCCTTCGAGTCCTCCGACGCCGTCCTCAACGGCCTGCGCACCGGCCAGGTCCAGGCCGTCATCATCGACTACCCGGTCGTCCAGGGCTGGTTGAGGACCAAGGCCAACGCCGACGCCTTCAAGGTCGTCGACAACCTCAACACCGGTGAGCAGTACGGCTTCACGGTCAAGAAGGGCAACACCAAACTCCTCGCCGCCATCAACAAGGCCATCAAGGACGCGAAGGCCGACGGCACGTACAAGAAGCTCTACGAGAAGTGGATCGGCCCCTACGACGCCTCGGCCGCCGCCTCTCCGTCGGCCTCATGAGCGCCGACACCGCGGATCCTCAACTCCAGCCCAGGAGACAGGGGTTGAGCAGACGGCAGCGGCGCAGGCTGTCCCAGGGCGTGCAGTACGCCGTCTTCGCCGCCGCCGTGATCGCCTTCGCGGTCACCGCCGACTGGGGCCGCCTGAAGAACCAGTTCGCGCAGTGGAGCATCGCCAAGCAGATGTTCCCGGACGTCATCACGCTGGCACTCAAGAACACCGTGCTCTACACCCTGTCGGGCTTCGTCTTCGGGCTGGTCCTGGGCATGGTCGTCGCGCTGATGCGACTGTCGTCGGTAGGCCCCTACCGCTGGCTCGCGGGGATCTACATCGAGATCTTCCGCGGCCTGCCGGCCCTGCTGATCTTCATCTTCGTGGGTGTCGCCGTGCCGCTCGCCTTCCCGGGCACGGAGATCGTCGGCGGTACGTACGGCAAGGTCGCCCTCGCACTCGGCCTGGTGTCGGCCGCGTACATGGCGGAGACGATCCGCGCGGGCATCCAGGCGGTGCCCAGAGGGCAGTTGGAGGCGGCCCGTTCGCTCGGTTTCTCGCAGGCGCGGGCCATGGTGTCGATCATCGTCCCGCAGGCGTTCCGGATCATCCTCCCGCCGCTGACCAACGAACTGGTCCTCCTCTTCAAGGACTCCTCCCTGGTCCTGTTCCTCGGCGTCACCCTGGAGGAACGCGAACTCTCCAAATACGGCAGGGACTTGGCGAGTACGACGGCCAACTCCACGCCGATCCTGGTGGCCGGCCTGTGCTACCTCCTGGTCACGATCCCGCTGAGCTTCGTGGTCCGCCGGATGGAGACGAAGACGGGGGAGGCGGTCCGGTGACGAACACCGCACGTGAGAAGCCCGAGATCCAAGTCCGGGGCCTGCACAAGTCGTTCGGCACCAACGAGGTGCTGCGCGGTATCGACCTGGAGATCGGCCAGGGCGAGGTGGTCTGCGTCATCGGCCCCTCCGGCTCCGGCAAGTCGACTCTCCTGCGGTGCGTGAACCTGCTCGAAGAACCCACCCAGGGACGGGTGTTCGTCGGCGGCACCGAGATCACCGACCCCGATGTCGACATCGACGCCGTACGCCGCCGTATCGGCATGGTCTTCCAGCAGTTCAACCTCTTCCCGCACCTGACCGTCACCGAGAACCTCACCCTCCCGCAACGCCGGGTCCTGCGCCGCGACAAGACCCGGGCCGCGAAGGTCGCTGCCGACAACCTCCGCCGCGTAGGCCTGTCGGAGAAGGCCACCGCCTACCCCGCGTCCCTCTCCGGCGGCCAGCAGCAACGCGTAGCCATCGCAAGGGCGTTGGCGATGGACCCCGAGGTCATGCTCTTCGACGAACCGACGTCGGCACTCGACCCCGAGCTGGTGGGGGACGTGCTCGCGGTCATGCGGATGCTCGCGAACGAGGGCATGACCATGATGGTCGTCACCCATGAGATGACGTTCGCGCGCGAGGTGGCCGACCGGGTTGTGTTCATGGACGGTGGGTTGATCGTCGAGGAGGGGTCTCCAGACCGGGTCATCACCAACCCGCAGCAGGCCCGTACCCGCCATTTCTTGTCCCGCCTGCTGGACCCCGCGATGGCTGAAGTACAGGACGACGAAAGCGCGCCCTAAAGGGGCGCGGGGAACTGCGCGACCAGCCACGACGCTCCCGCACTCGACGAACTATCGTGCGTCCCATGAGCGATCTACCGGTGCTGCACATGAAGGGCCGAGTCCTGGTTGGCCCCGAGGACATCCGCGACGACCTCTGGGTGATCGACGGCCGCATCTCCTACGACCGTCCAACCCACGGACGTGACATCCGCACGGTAGACGGCTGGGCCCTCCCCGGCCTCGTCGACGCCCACTGCCACGTAGGCCTGGGAACCCACGGCCCCGTAGACGCCGAGACCGCAGAGCAACAGGCCCTCACCGACCGAGACGCCGGCACCCTCCTGCTCCGCGACGCGGGCTCCCCCTCGGACACCCGCTGGATCGACGACCGCGAAGACCTCCCGAAGATCATCCGCGCGGGCCGGCACATCGCCCGAACCCGCCGCTACATCCGCGACTTCGCCCACGAGATCGAACCCGACGAACTCGTCGCCTACGTCGCCCAGGAAGCCCAACGCGGCGACGGCTGGGTCAAGTTGGTCGGCGACTGGATCGACCGCGACCTCGGCGACCTGTCGGCCTGCTGGCCGCGCGAGGCGGTGGAGGCGGCCATCGCCGAGGCCCACCGGCTCGGCGCGCGCGTCACCGCGCACTGCTTCGCGGAGGACGCGTTGCGCGACCTGGTGGAGGCGGGCATCGACTGCATCGAGCACGCGACCGGCCTCACCGAGGACCTGATCCCGCTGTTCGCCTCGCGGGGCGTCGCGATCGTCCCGACCCTCGTGAACATCGCGACCTTCCCGAAGCTCGCGGAGGGCGGCGACGCCAGGTTCCCGCGCTGGTCGGCCCACATGCGGCGACTGTACGAGCGGCGCTACGACACCGTCCGGGCCGCCTACGACGCCGGCGTCCCGGTCTACGTCGGCACCGACGCCGGGGGTTCCCTCGCCCACGGCCTGGTGGCGGCCGAGGTCGCCGAACTCGTCACCGCCGGCATCCCCGCCGTAGAGGCGCTGTCGGCGACCGCGTGGGGGGCGCGGCGGTGGCTCGGGCGGCCGGGGCTGGAGGAGGGCGCGCCGGCGGACTTCGTCGTGTACGAGGCGGACCCGCGCGCCGATGTGCGCGTGCTGGCGTCGCCGCGGCGGGTGGTGCTGAACGGGCTGGTGGTCGAATAGTCGCCAGGCGATTCGAATACGTTCACGGAAAACCCACGATGGGGTGAAGTGACGCGGGATCGCTGACGGTTCACTCGTCGTGGGTAATTCTTACCGGGTCCCAAGCATGTCTCTTCTGGGGGTCCCACACCTTGAACGGCACCAACTTCCGCATGCCCGCACGCCGTTGGGCCACCGTGGCCACGGCGACCGCCCTCGCCGCCGGTCCCGTGGCGCTGGCCGGCGCGGGGTCCGCCCACGCGAGTATCGACCAGGGTCGTGCTAGCGCCGTCGTGCTCCGCACCGGGCTCGACGTGTCCCTGCTCAACAAGACCGTGGACGTCCCTCTCGCGGTCTCCCTCAACGAGGTCCAGGCGCCGCGGAGTGCCGAAAAGACCGCGCTCACCGCCCAGTTGGACGGGGTGAACGGCGGGCAGCCGTTCAGCGTGCTCAGTGCGGACGTCGCCACGGCGAGGGCGACGGTGTCCGCGACCAAGTCCGAGGGGTACACGAACCTCGCCCATGCCCGGCTGCACGTCCCCGGTCTGCCGCTGCTCTCGCTCATCGAGGTCGACGCGGTCATGTCGAAGGCGACGTGCGAGGCGGGGAAGGCGCCGGTCGCCACGTCGCATCTGCCGGGGGCGGTGACGGTGCTCGGCAAGCGGATCACGGTAACTGCCAGTGGTCCTACGGATGTTGAGGTGCCGGGGGTCGGTTCGGTGCGGCTCGACCTGTCCAAGACGTCGACCACGTCCCGTACGGCCGCCGCGACCGCCCTCGAACTCAAGGTCTCCGTCAACCCGTTGAAGCTGAACGTCGCCGACGTGGAGGGGACGGTGACGTTGGCGCGGGCGACGTGTGAGGCGCCGAAGGTTGCCGCCGTCACTCCGCCCTCTTCCAAGCCGGCGCCGGATGTGAAGCCCCAAGGGGCGCCTGCGGAGGCGGGGTTGGCCGAGACGGGGGGTAGTTCCGTGACGCCGTACATCGCGGGTGGGGCGGTGTTGCTGCTGGCGCTGGGCGGGGGAGCGGTACTGACAGCGCGCCGGCGCCGGGGCTGAGCCAACAGCTTTCCCACCCACCCACCCACCCGTCTCGGGCGTTTCAAAGGTCCACCTTTAAACGGCAGTAGACGGGCGGGCGGGCGGGTGGGCGGGAAGGCTTGGGAGGGCCAGGGCAACCTCTTGGCGGGCCAGCCGAGTTGGGCGGTCGGGAGGGTGGGAGGGAAGGCTCGGAGGCTGGCCTTTTGGGTTGGCCGAGTCGGGCGGGCAGGGTCTGGACGGTGACGTTCCAGCTGACCGAGATGGGCGGGCGGGTGGGAAAGGCTTGGACGGTGGCCTCCCAGCCGACCGAGACGGGCGGGTGGGTGGGAAAGGGTTTTGAGGGTGACCTTCCAGCCGACCGAGACGGGTGGGCGGGCGGGAAAGGGCTTGGGTGTAGCTCCTCTGGAGGGACGGGCTGAGCTGGGACGTTGACGAATCGCCTGTGCCCGGTGCGGTTGCCCTCGTTGGAGCGCCGCAGATAGGTGTATCGGCCATGCCCAAGATCGGCCGAGCGGTCCTCGCTGATGAGCGGCGAGGCGACCGGAACCGCCGGAAGGATCACACCTCAAATGTGAAGTCGCAGCTCGGTGCTGGTGAGATCGTCCCTTGAGAGGAGCTACACCCATCGAGGTTCGGCTGCCGGAGCCCTGTGAAACGTGGGTGGCGGTGAACGGCGAAACCCTCACTCGCATTAGGCTCGACACTCCGGCCACTTCAGATCTCAGTCGCGGAGGATGCCAGGTGGAAGGTCCGATGGTGGTCGTGGTCGGCGCGGGGCCGACCGGGCTAGCCTTGGCATGCGGCCTGGCCCTGGCCGGAGTATCGGTGAGGATCGTCGACAAGGCGGAGCGGCCGTCGACAGCGTCACGTGCTCTGGGGATCCAGCCGCGGGGCTCCGAAGTCCTCAACCGGCTCGGAGCTCTGAAGGGGCTACCGGAGCGTTCGGTGCGGATCACGGAGTTCGTCACGCACGTCAACGGCAAGTGTCTGATGCGTCTGAAGGTCGGCGCGCACGCGGCGCTGGTGGATCGCCCTGTGCTCGTCAATTCGCAGGCAGAGGTGGAAGCGCAGTTGCTGCGGCGGCTC
This sequence comes from Streptomyces sp. N50, assembly GCF_033335955.1. Taxonomy (GTDB): domain Bacteria; phylum Actinomycetota; class Actinomycetes; order Streptomycetales; family Streptomycetaceae; genus Streptomyces. The sequence goes on along the minus strand of NZ_CP137549.1, from coordinate 1,784,784 downwards.
CGCGAGCTTGGTGTCGAGGTGGAGTGGGGACGGAAGTTCGTCGACGCTGATGAGGATGCGGAGAACGTGACCGTTCAGCTGGAGGACGGGGCGGTGCGCGCGAGGTGGCTGGTGGGCTGCGACGGGGCGCACAGCCGTGTGCGTGCGTCGGCGGAAATCGGCTTTCCCGGAGCGCCCACGATGGATGGTTTTTTCCTCACGGATGTGCGTGCATCGTTGCCGTTTCCCAGAGACGTGGTGTCGGCGTGGCTGCACCGGGAGGGAATGCTCGGGGTATTTCCTCTGCCTGGGGACGGCGTCTGGCGACTGGTGGCGTCGGCTCCCGCAGATGGCGAGGACATCGGTTCCGATGGTGTGTCGGACGCGCTGAGACTGGCCGTTCAGAAGCACGCCGGAATCCAGCCGCCCGAGCGATGGACGGACCTGTGGACTTCGACCTTTCGTATTCAGCGCCGCCTCGCCACCAGGTACCGGTCCGGCCGAGTTCTGCTGGCGGGAGATGCCGCTCACGTACACAGCCCGTTCGGTGGGCAGGGCATGAACACCGGGCTCGGTGATGCCGAGAACCTGGCTTGGAAGCTCGCACTGGTCGCCTCGGGCAGAGCCCACAGCCGCCTGCTGGACACCTACGAAAGCGAACGGCGTCCGGCGGCCCGCGAGGTACTGGCTTCGACGAGTGGCGTTACGCGTCTGGCCCTCGCGGACAACATGGTGATGCGCACCGTCCGTGACCGTGTCCTGGTTCCGTTGCTCCGTCTCCCGACGGCCCAGCGGCTACTCTGGGAGAAGTCCTCGCAGCTCAGGATCAGCTACTGCAGCGGGCCTCTGGGAGGCCGGTGGTCGCGCCTTCGGATCGGTGTCGGACCGCGTGCGGGCGATCGCGTACCCGACCTGGCCTGCCTCCGGGAGGACGGCGTCCGCACTCGCCTGCACAGGGAGCTCGGTCACCGGTGGGCGATTGTCGCCCCCGCCCCGGTTGCGCCGGCCTTTGCGGACATCGCTCGCAGACACCTGGGCGCGGATACCGTGGTGGCCCCGCTCTCGGAGACCGGCGGGAGACGGACCGTCATGCTCGTTCGCCCCGACGCCCACCTCGGGTGGGCGGGCGTATCGTCGGCCGCGCTGGACGACTGGCTGACACGCGCTCTGGGTGGCGGTGGTGGCCTCCGCTGAAGGGAGGCCACCACCGCCGCGCCTTGCCGTCTCCTGCTTACGCCATGGCGAGCAGCATGGCGAACAGGAATGACACCAGGCCTCCGAAGAAGAGGGCTGCTGCCGCGATCTGCACGATCCTGTGGACCTCCATTCGGGCGGTCAGCCCGTATGTGAGGACCAGCGCCGAGGCGACGAGCGGCAGAGCCGCAAGCGTCAGCATCGTGATGCCCAGTCCGACGGACCCGGTTCCGGCACCGCCGGATTCCTCTACCTGCTGCATGCCGTTGAAGGTGAGCGGGAGCAGGGCGAGGATCCAGGGAACCGCCGCGAGCGTCGTGATCACCAGAGAGGTGAGGACGGGCCTCGCCCGTTCATGAACCTGTACGTTCATCGCTAGATCACCAGATTCCGTAGGCCGACGTGTAGAAGGCGATATTGGAGGCGAACAGCGCGAATCCGGTCCGCGCCGCGATCTTGTTCGCTGTCGAGCAGAGCGTGTTGTTGTCGCATCTGGTTTTGTTGGGGCCCCATGCCTTGACCTTCATGGAGACAACTCCCCAGCTCTTGCTGAAGGTGAACCTCAGCCGCTTGCCGGGGCCTTCGAAGTGCCCCTTCAGGGAGAGGAACTGGAAGTAGGTCGAGGTCAGCTTCTCCACCTTGACGGGACCGAGCACGGGCTTGAGGTTGCATCGCTCGCCCCGGTTGAGGGTGGAACCGCACCCGCTGAGGGGGAACACCCAGAAATGATTGCGGATCCACTTGAACACCGTCTTGGCGGAGCTGAAGTACCCACCAAGGTAGTAGGTGTACGAGTAGGAGTAGGCGCCGCTGAGGTCCGTGCAGGAGACGGGGTTTCCGCGGCAGTACTCGTAGCTGTTGTCGTTCCCTCCGTATACCGGATCGCTTTGGAGGAAGCGGCCGCTTCCGGCGTCGTAGAGCCGGACGCCCATGAGCGTGATGCCGCTGAGCGTGCCGCTGTCCCGCTGGTAGGAGCCCAGCCACCCGTATGCGGTCGATACCGTTCCATCGAGTGCGTTGCCGTACTCGTCGTACTGCTGGACGGTCGGCGCCACGGAGGTGTCCAGCGGGAGCTGGACCGTGATGTCCCCGTGGGTGTTGGACAGTTGGAGCACGGTGTCGCCCGAGGCCGTGGTGACCGCCGCGAGAGCGCCGGTCAGATCGGCCACGTTGCGGCTGACGGCGCCTGACGAGGACTTGCTCCAGCTGGGGCTGTCACAGTCGCAGCCGTAGTGGTTGGTGATGCTGCCCGTGGTGGTCCAGGATCCATCCGTCGCCTGGGTCTGGTCGGTGGACACGGCCAGTCGCGCGGCAGCGTCCAGGGTCCAGGTGCGGCGGCTGGTGCCGACGGTCTCGCTGTTCACGAGGTCGTTGGCGTAGTAGGTCAGCGTGCTGTTGCCGCTGGTGGTGGTTCGGCCGAACGCGTCGTAGGCCACGCCGGACGCGATGAGCCTGTCCGCGCTGTCGTAGTCGTACGACGTCGAGGCCGTGGTGGCATCGTCGGTGCTGCTGTCGCAGTCGTCAGTGGTGGTCTTCAGCGCGGTGCGGTTGCTGCTCGCGTCAAGGGTGTAGGCGCGGGTGGTGCAGCCGGTGGCGGTGGTGTCGGTGGCCTCGGTGAGGCGTGCGGCACTGTCGTAGGTGTAGGTGGTGTCCGTGGTGGAGCCGTCGGTCTGGGTGTGTCCGACCCGTTCACCGCGTGCGTTGTGGCGGACGGTGTCCGAGACGATCGCCGTGCCGTTGGCATCGGCGTAGACCCGACCTGTCTCGGTGCCGGTGGTGTCCGTGCCGATGGTCAGCGTGGTGCCGCCGGGCAGAGACTCGGAGACGAGGGTGCCGTCGGCGTCGTAGGACGCGCTGAAGGTTCCCGCGGCCGAGTCCGTGAGTGACTTGCGGTTGCCGGCCGTGTCGTACGCGTAGGTCACCGTGGACGGAGCCGAGTCCGTGACCTTCACGGGCCGGTCGAGGATGTCGTAGGAGGTGGTGGTGACGTTGCCGGCACCGTCGCCGTAGGACGTCGGGCGGCCGAGGGCGTCGTAGGTGTAGGCGATGGTCTGTCCGTTCGCGGTCCGCTGGGACAGCTGGCCGTTGGTCTCGTTGTAGGTGACCGTTGTGGCCGGGACGTCCTTTCCGGTGCCGCCGCTGATGGTCGTCTTGATCGGCCGTCCCGCGTTGTCCTTAGTGATGGTCGTGGTGCGGGTCACGCCATTGGCGGTCTCGGTCTTCGTGGCGAGTTGGAGCCACCGGTCGTAGGTGTAGACGGTGGTGACCGTCTCGTCGGGGTTGGTTCCGCCGTCGGTGATGTCGGCCGCCGGTGAGGTGCGGCAGGCCAGGCCCGCCCACTCCGATCGGCTCCCGCAGGTACCAGTGCCGTCGGCGGTGTAGTACTCGTACTTGATGGTCGCGGCGTCCGTTCCGCTGGATCCCGCGGTACGAGTGGTGGCCACCTTCCCGGCAGAGTCGTAAGTGGCGGCCGTGCCGGTGGTGTCGTCGCCTCCGCTGGCCGTCGTCTGGCCCGTGGACCAGTCGTAGGCGGTGGTCACGGTGCGGACATCCGCGTCCGTACCGTACCCGTCGACAAGGGCGCCGGTCTTGGTGGTGGTCACCAGGTCCGACAACTTGGCGCCGGAGGGACGGTTCTCATCGTAGGCGTACGACGTGTGCGGGCGGGCGGGGACAACCGATCCCGCCGCGAGGGTGGACTCGGTGGTGGAACCCGCCAGTTGCGCGGTGAGGGTGACCTCGTGCAGTGGACCGTACTCGTCCAACAGGCGCTCGCCATCGGAGGAGTACTCCGAGACCACGGCCAGCAGCGGGGCCCGGTCCGCGGTGGACAGGTCGGCCAGACCGAGCGCGGCCAGCGTGTCGGCGGCGCCAGTAGCGGTACCCAATGCCAGTTCACGGTTGGCGGCACTCAGTTCGGCAACCGTGTTGCCGAACTCGTCGTACTCGGTCGTGGTGATCGAGCCACCGGGTGTGGCGGTATTGGTTTCCTGACCGTTCGCGTCGATGTAGGTGATGGTGGCGGTGGTGTATGCGTCGGCGGCGAGGGCGCTCCCGGTGTGGGAGGAAGGCAACGAGCCGGGCGGGAAAACCGCCGTGGCGTCGGTCGGTGCCTCGTCCTGGGCCCAGCCGGCGACGGTGTCCTGGTCCAGTTGGTACGGAGCCGTGGAGCCGGACAGCGGGACGTCGTAGACGACGCTGGTCACTGCCGTACCGGAGACGTCAGTATTCGACCCCTGGGCGAGCGCGGAGCGCGAGGCCTTCAGCAGCATGCCTGCACCTGAGGTCAACGCGGAGCCGGCCGTGCCGTAGCTGAAGGTCCAGGGAAGCTGCCCCGGCTCGGTGAGGGTCGCGAGGAGGCCATCCGAGTCGTAGGTGTAGGTCGTCTTCAGTGCCGGGCTGATCTGCGGATCCCACACACTGCGCAGGTTCCCGGAAGCGTCATAGGCGTAGGACGTGATTGTTTCGGTCGTGGCAGCGGAGGCACCCGGGCTGGTTGCCCACAGCCTCACGGCCTTGACCTGGTTCTTGTAGTCGCCCAGGGCACTGCTCGTGGCGGTGGTGGTGTCGGCGTAGACGAACTCCAGTACCCGGCAGCCCTTCGTCGAGGGGTCCGCCTGGCAGGCGGCCGTGGTGACCGCCGGCGTCGGGGAGATGACGTACTTCGGACGGGCCAGCGTGTCGTCGCCGACCACCACCGACTCCGACGCGATGGTGACGGACGAGTCGCCCACCGCGGAAGCCGTGGACGACAGGGTCCAGGTCGAGACCGCGGACGAGGCCTTGGCGAACACGGTGCTGTTGGAATCGGTGTCGGTGAGGGTGAACTTCGTCCCCGACAACGTGCCCGTAAGGGTCAGGGACTCATGGCCCGTCTGGGCCTTCCAGCCGCCGCCGGTGGTGCTCGTGAACGCGATGGTGCCGCCGTCCGCGCTCAGCACCTCGACCGAGGTGCTGGAGGTAGCACGCACCTGCGTGTAAGCCGCGCCCTGGGAAGCAACGGACGAGACCCACCCCGGGCCGAAGATCTGTGCCTGGCCCTCGTCGTCCGTGTCGTTCGCCCGGGATGAGAAGACTCGGCTCACCGTCGTGTCGAACGCCGAGGCGTCGGTGGCTGCCAGGGTGTAGTCACCGGTCAGCTGGTTCACTGACCCGGGCCCCACGGGGGCGCTCGGCGCGGTGCCGGCGTCCCGGTCGAGGGTGACCTCGACAGTCTGGGAGTGGCCGGTGGTGGTGCCATTGGTGAAGGCGGCACGGAGTTCGATCACACCGTCCTCGGACAAGGTGTTCACCGTGTTCCACACCAGCTTGGTCGCGGTGCCGGAGGTGACCGCGACCGGCCAGGCGGAGACCGCGCTGCCAGAAGCGGTGACGTCACCGACCGGCACGGTATGCCAGGAGTCCTCCTCCCCGCGGCGGTACTCCCAGGTGACCCCGGTGTAGGAGGTCAGGCCCTTGGCGGACAGGGTGAGGCGGCGGGCAGTATCGTCGCCATCCTGCGGGGAAAGGATCGCCGCGCCGTCCGCGCCGACGCCGAAGCTGTAGGCGGTCGTGGCCGAAGAAAGGTTTCCTCCGGAGTCGACCGTGCGCGCGTACAGCGTGTGCCAGCCATTCGCGGGGTCGACGGAGATGGTGAGCGCGTCACCGCCGTTGCCGTTGGTGGTGTCCAGCTTCTTGTTCGGCAGGCTGCTGTTGTCCAGACCCCAGTGGTAGCCGGCGCCGTCGGAGGACGTGGTGTCCAGGGTGCAGGACACGGCAGCGTCGGCCTTGGCGGTCCAGTCGTTCTGCGTGTATGTGTCGCAGGTGACGGTCGGGGCAGCGGGCTTGGCGACATTCGGCACGAAGTAGAGGTACGACGACCAGGATCCGTAGTCCGTACCGTCATAGCCGCGCACCCGCATCCGCAGGTGCGCCCCGGCCAGCTGGCTCGCCGACGGGATGGTCAGCTTCGCTGTCCCGCCGGAGACCACTGAGGCCGAAGTGCCGGTGTAGGAGTAGGACGTTTCCCCGGAGTACGCCGGGTCGTTGGTGATCTCGAACTGCGCCTTGGCCGACGAACCGTCCACGTCCGTGACCTTCGCCGACACCGTCGGCGTGTACGTCGTCACATACCGCCTGCCGCTGTAGGCGTTGACCTGCGACGGCGAGATGGCCGTCGCCGTCGGCACCGACGGGTAGGAGTTGTAGGTCACCGTCAGGTGCGGCTCGGTGGAGCCGTCCCCCGAGACGTAGTTCGCCGAGCGGAAACGCCGCCAGGTCAGGCTGTCGGTCTCGCTCGCACCCGCGATCCGCAGGCCATAGTTGGCCGAGCCGTCTGCCCAGGCCTGCACGATGGCGTCGATGTCGAAGTTCATCGTGCCGGCCGGGCAGTCGGTGCTGCTGTAGCCCTTGGCCGCGGTATTGGTCACCGCGCCGGTCGTGGTGGTGGACGGCTGGTCAGCCCAGGTGATGTCGGAGGACGACCACGATCCGGTGATCCGCCGCACCTGCGTCCCCGCGCCCGTGGTGGCACAGGTCGAGGAGTAGTACGAGTACAGCGCCAGGTTGGTGTCGGTGATGTGCTTGCCCTTGAACGCCGACACGTCGAACTTCAGATACGACCGGGCCTTCGTCGAACCTGCGTCGTAGGTCCCCGACTTCAGCTCGGTCGAGGAGACCTGCGAGTCGGTGTAGTTCGTCGCCACCCAGGTGTCCGTGGTCACGGCCAGGGTGGAGGTGGGGTCGACGGTGACCGGGTAGGTCAGGTCCTGCGCGAAGTAGTCCGCGTCCGGATCGAGTACCAAGGTCTGGGAGCCGTTATCCGCAGTCTCGACCTTGGTGGCGACGGGTGCCTGGTGCTTCGACTCGCCGGACGCGTCGTCCTTGGAGGAGTCCCACATCATCGGCGCGGGCGCCTCAGCGACCAGTTTGCCGCCGGAGTCCTTCAGCAGTAGATGACCAGAGTCGGCCACCGACAGCTCAAGTCCCTTGAGATTCACAGGGATCCGGTACTCCGGCGCTTGGTCCGGCGCCTTGTCGAGTACGACGTTCTGGCTGAAGCCCTGGGCGAGCGCGGTGACCGTGAGGGTCTGGCCGTCGCTCAGGGCGTAGGAGGCGGTGTCGTCCTTCACCGACGGGGTCGGCAGCTTCGACTCCCAGCCCAGCCCGAAGGACTTGGACCCCTTGTCGACCGAGACCAGCGCGGTGTCACCGCCGTCGGAGACGGCGATGTCGGCCGCCGCCACTGCAGGCTCCAGCGATTCGCCGGTGTCCGACAGATCGGTGTCGATGTCCTGCCACTTGCCGTCCACCTGTTGCCGGATCGGCCCGGCGTACGTAGACGTTTGCAACTCCCCTGAGGGCAGGGCGTAGGTCGTCGAGGTCTCCGTCTGCTCGGAGGTCACCTCGATCTTCCGGTCCTGCATCCGGGCCATCAGCAACGCCGCGGCCACCGAATCCGCCGACGAGGCAGCCGACTTCGTCTCCGTGGAAGCCGCGATGGCCTCCGCTCCACCTGAGTCCGCCGCGAACGCCCCACCTGTCACGACGGACACCGTCGCGGCCTGGGTCGCCATGACCGCAGCCACAGCAATGGCTATTCGGCGCAAGGCCGTTGACGGCCTGCGCCGTTGACGGAGCACCCCGTCCCCCGCTCTTCGCTTCATCACTTCTCCCTTGCGGTAACACACCTAGCCCACCGAACGTTCACATCGTGGGTCAAGTGATCGTAAACGCGAGGGCTGACAGTGAACGGGCACGGCTCAACACGCAAGGGGGAAGCCACCGCAGGACCGTTACCTGCCCGTGTCCATCAACGGCTTGACGTGCTCGCGTATGGGCTGGATAAACATCGAATCGACAACAAGGTCACTCCTAGAAGTCACTGGACCACCGAGCGAACATGGGACATTCGGCCCAAATTTCGAGAGGCTCCACCCTCGAACTCCCTTAGGAAGCTCACAGCAAGCGATATCAATATGTAACCCCACGCCCCACGGGAGGTCTGGCAGAAACTTGAGCATCAGAGTGTGCGCAACGCGATCGCTCGCGCGCGCCTGGCCAGACTCTTCGCCCCCTGAGTGGCATCTTCCCGTCCGCCGGTCTGTCGCGTGTGCGGGAATTGCCGCTCTTTGACCGCCTGGATGGGGAAGAGTCCGTCGTACGAGGCGAGTTGGCCGCTCTGCACGAGAAGGTCGCAGGTCTTGAGGAAGGCCGGTCACCTGGAGGACGCCGAAGGCCTGGCCCGCCAGGCCGCAAACCGCGGCATCACCAGACCTCTGTACCGCCTGGCCGAGCGGCGGAAGAGAGCCGGAGACCGGCAGGGCGCCGAGTACCTGGCCCGCCAAGCAGCCAACCACGGCGACACCGCCCCCTACGCAGCCTGACGCTGATGCGGAACGTGCTCACCAGCCTGTGGCCGAACGGCCAGGAACCGGACGGGACCCCGACGGCCCAATGGGAACCGTAGGCATCCACCCTGCCCGCCGACACGTACTGACAGACGCGTCGTAGGAACGCGTCCTTTGCAGAGGGTGATCGGTTCTTACGGGCAACTCAATTGGGTGTAGCTCCTCTCAAGGGACGATCTCACCAGCACCGAGCTGCGACTTCACATTTGAGGTGTGATCCTTCCGGCGGTTCCGGTCGCCTCGCCGCTCATCAGCGAGGACCGCTCGGCCGATCTTGGGCATGGCCGATACACCTATCTGCGGCGCTCCAACGAGGGCAACCGCACCGGGCACAGGCGATTCGTCAACGTCCCAGCTCAGCCCGTCCCTCCAGAGGAGCTACACCCAAAGGGCTTGGACGGTGACCCTCCAGCCCACCGAGACGGGCGGGTGGGTGGGCAAAACGGCGGAGGCGGAGCCAACCTCACCGCCCAGCCAACGTCACCGCCTGGTCCAGCGCCTGCAAGAACCGGTTCACTGTGGCCCGGTCCCGCACAGCGAGCCGTAGCCACTCCTCGCCCAACCCCGGAAACGTGTCCCCACGGCGGACGGCGAAGCCCAGGTCGCGGAGATGACGCCGTACGGCCACCGCATTCGGGACACGGACGAGGACGAACGGCCCCTCGGCGGGTTCCATGACCCGGAGTCCGTCGGGGGCGAACTCGGCCAGCCCGGCGACGAGATGGGCCCGGTCGGCGGTGATCCGGTGCGCGGCGTGCGCGGCCTCGGCGAGAGCCTGCGACTCCATGCAGGCCTCCGCCGCGGCGAGCGCCGGCGTGGACACCGGCCACAGCGGCTGGGCCCGCTCCAGTTCCGCGATCGTCTCGGGGGCGGCAAGGACGTAGCCGATCCGCAGTCCCGCCAGCCCCCACGTCTTGGTGAGGCTGCGCAGGACCACGAGGCCGGGGACATCGGTCCGCCCTGCCAACGACTCCCGCTCACCCGGCACCGCGTCCATGAACGCCTCGTCGACCACCAACGTCCGCCCGGGACGGGCGAGTCGGGCGATCACCGCAGCGGGGTGCAGGACGGACGTCGGGTTCGTCGGGTTGCCGATCAGCACCAGATCCGCGTCCTCGGGCACCGCCCGCACCGCCCCCGCATCCAGCCGGAACCCGTCCGCCTCCCGCAACAGCACCCGCCCCACCGAGTGCCCCGCGTCCCGCAACGCCGCCTCCGGCTCCGTGAACTGCGGGTGCACGACCACCGGCTGACGGACTTTCAGGGCGCGGGCGAGCAGCACGAAGGCCTCGGCGGCACCCGCGGTCAGCAGCACGCGCTCGACCGGCAGCCCGTGCCGCGCCGCGACCGCCGCCCGCGCGGCCCGTCCGTCCGGGTAGGCGGCGAGCCCGGTCAGCGAACCGGCTATCCGCTCGCGCAGCCAGGCCGGTGGCGTGTCCGCGCGGACGTTCACGGCGAGGTCGATCAACTGGGCGCCGTCGTCCCGGACTTCGACGTCACCGTGATGACGGAGATCGTGCGCTCTGTCCGTCGGATCGTGGTCGTGGGCTCTGTCAGTGTGCATGGGCGTGCCCACCGTGATGGTGGTGCCCGTGGTGGTGACCGTCGTGGTCGTGGCCGTCGTCGTCCGGGTGGAAGTGCGGCTGCTGCGGCTGCCCCACCTTGTCCTCGAAGCCGGGCAGCGCGATGCGGTACACGCACGAGTCGCAGTTCATCCGCAGATCGCCCTTGACCGCCTCCCGGTACCGCTCCATCACCAGGTCCAGCAACTCCGGCTCCGGGCCTATGACTTCGGCGGACAGCACATTGATCTCCGGGTGCGCCGCCGCCCAGCCCTCCGTCTGCTGCCGCACCCGGTCCGGCAGGATGCCGGTGAACAGGAAGTACGGCAGGACGACGATCCGCCGGGCACCCAGCTTCACGCACCGGTCCAGACCGCTCGGCACGTCCGGCGCCGCGAGCGACACGAACGCCGGTTCCACGCCCGCGTATCCGCGCCCCTCCCACAGCAGCCGCGCCGCCTTGTGCACCTCGGCGTTGGCGTCCGGGTCCGTCGAACCGCGCCCCACCAGCAGCACGGTCACGTCGGCCCGGTCGGCGGGCGTGCGCGCAGACTCGCCGAGCGCCTCGTCGAGCCGCCGCTCCAGCACCTTCAGCAGCGAGGGATGCGGGCCCAGCGGACGCCCGTACGTGTACGAGATCCCCTCGTGCCGCTCCTTCTCCCGGGCCAGCGCCGCCGGGATGTCCCCCTTGGCGTGCCCGGCGGACACCAGCATCAGCGGTACGGCGGCGAACCGGCGCACCCCCCGCTCCACCAGCTCGGTCACCGCGTCGCCCAACGGCGGCGGCGACAGCTCGATGAACCCGCCCGCGACGGGCAGTTCGGGGTGGCGGCGGCCCAACTCCCGTACGAAGTCCCGGAACGCCTCGGCTCCGGCCTCGTCCCGGGTGCCGTGTCCGGCGATGAGCAGGGCGGGCGGCGGGGTGGTCACGATGTCTCCTCGATATCTGAAACAGGTTGATACAGCAGGGCGTTGAGCGCGGCCGAGGCCACCGCCGAACCGCCCTTCTCGGACACGTTGCTCACGGCGGGCAGCCCGCTCTCGCGCAACGCGGCCTTGGACTCGACCGCGCCGACGAAACCGACGGGCAGCCCGATGACGAGCGCGGGGGAGGCGTCCAGCGTCAGCAGCTCCTCCAGGGCGGTCGGCGCGTTGCCGATCACCCAGAGGGCACCGGGCCCGACCTCCTCGTAGGCGAGCCGGATCGCGTGTGCCGAACGGGTCAGCCCCGGCCCGGACTCGGCGTCCCCGAGCCTGCACACGGTCTCGCGCCGGGTGATCCCGGCCGCGACCATCCGTACGTCCACGACCACCGGCGCCCCGGCGTGCAGCGCGGCATGCGCCTTCGCCAACTCGCCCTCGTCCAGGACGAGATCGGACGCGTACGCCAGATCGGCGGCGGAGTGGACGACCCGCTCCACGACCGCACGGCTCAGCGGCGGGAGGTGCGAGGTGTCCAGCCGGGCCCGCATCCGCCGGTAGGACTCCACCTCGATCGGATGAACCACACGGTTCGCAGCGGTCACTTGGCGCCCTCCTCCGATGCCCGCGCGGCCTGCCAGCGGTACCCGCGCGGCGTCACCATGCGCCCCGCGATGTCCCGGGTGGCCGTGTTGCCCACGGTCACCACCGTCATCATGTCGACCCACGCCGGATCCAGCGCGGCCAGTGTCGTCAGCCGGCTGGACTCGTCGGGCCGCGAGGCGTTCCGTACGACACCGACCGGCGTCGTCGGCTCCCGGTGCCCGGCGAGGATCGCGAGGGCCTTGGGGAGCTGCCAGTCCCGGCCCCGGCTACGGGGGTTGTAGAACGTCACCACGATGTCCGCCTCGGCCGCAGCCCGCACCCGCCGCTCGATGACCTCCCACGGCGTGTGCAGATCGGAGAGGCTGATGGACACATGGTCGTGGCCGAGCGGCGCCCCGAGGATCGCCGAGGCGGCCAACGCGGCGGTCACGCCCGGGACTCCGACCACGTCGATGTCGTCCGACGCCTCCGCGAGCGCGGGCGAGGCCATCGCGTAGACCCCGGCGTCCCCACTGCCGATCAGCGCGACCGCCTGTCCCTTGCGTGCCTCGGCCACGGCGGTACGGGCCCGCTCCTCCTCGGCACCGAGCCCCGACTCCAGGACCACGGTCCCGGGCCGCAGCAGATCCCGGATCTGGTCGACGTACTGGTCCAGCCCCACCAGCACGGCAGCGCGCCGGAGTTCGGCCTTGGCGCGCGGGGTGAGCAGATCCCGGGCGCCCGGCCCGAGCCCGACCACCGCGAGCCGCCCGCGCGCGACCCGCCGTACGACAGCACAGGTCGCCATGGCCGGTTGCCCGTCGGCGCGCTCCGACTTCCGCTTGGGGACCAGGAGTTCGCCCCCGCCGACGAGCGCGGCGGCCTCCGCCACGGACGGCGTGCCCACGGCGGCCAGGGGCGCGTCGGAGGGGTTGGGCACCTCCACCGCGGCCAACTCCCCGGCGGAGTACGTCACCAGCGGCACACCGAGCCGCTCGGCCGCCCCGACGATGCCGGGCTCGTCCGACTTGGCGTCCACGGTGGCGAGTTCGGCGAGGGACTTCAACGAAAGCCCCGCGTCACGCACCGCGCTCTCGATCAGCCCGAGCACCTCGTCCACCGGCGCCCCCTTGGACGCACCGACCCCGACGACGAGGGACGGCGGCCGCAGGACGACCTCCCGCTCGCCGGGTTCGACGGCGCGATCGGTGACGCGGATGACGTAGGCACCATGGGACGACACCTTCAGCGGCGGCAGCGGCCACGCCAACTCGGCCTCCAGCGCGACCGGTTCGCCATCCAGCAGGGCTCGCGTGACCCCGGCGACATCGCCCTCCAAGGGGAACCCGAGCGTGTCCAGACCGGGCACACCCACCGCGTCCGTGGCCGTGGTCACCACCGGCTGCGCGGCGAGCAACTCGCCCACCTCCACGGCGAGTTCATTGGCCCCGCCGCCATGTCCGCCCACCAGCGAGACGGCGTACCGGCCGCCCTCGTCGACGGTCACGACCCCCGGGTCGGTCCGCTTGTCGCCCAGCAGCGGGGCGATCAGCCGTACGACGGCCCCCGTGGCGAGGAAACACACGAGCTGCTCGCACTCCGCGAACGCGGCCCGGACGGCGTCCCCGACGGGGCCCTCGTACACGCGCGTACGGTCCGGCCACGCGGCGGCCAGCCGGTCGCGCGCCGTCGCCCCCGCCGAGGTGGCGGAAATGAGGCCGATCACTGTGCAACTCCTTCAGCAGATGCCGGGGGTCGGACGCCCCACAGCAGGAAAACAGGATTGGTCGCCGCGAGCCGGGTCACATCACCCGGCAGCGGTGCCAGCCGGGACGACTGCAACAGCACCCCGTCGACCGCGAGTCCGGCCGCCGAGAGAGACTCCCGCACGGCGGGTACCCGGTCCAGCGCGGCCATCGCGACGACCACGGTCCGCCGGGCCCGCCGCGCGCACGCGGTGACGATGGCGGGCAGTTCGCGCCCGCCCCCGCCCACGAACACGGCGTCGGGATCGTCGAGGTCGGACAGCACGGTCGGCGCCGCCCCGTGCACGGTGTGCACGTCGACGCCGTGCGCCTCGGCGTTGGCGCGGATCCGCTCGACGCCGTCCCGGGTCTTCTCGACGGCGGTGACGGCGGCACCGAGCCGTGCGCACTCGACGGCCACGGACCCGGAGCCCGAGCCGACGTCCCAGACGAGGTCGCCGAGCCGAGGCCCGAGCCGGGCCAGGGCCAGCGCCCGTACCTCGAACTTGGTGATCATCGAGTCCCGGTGCTCGAACTCCCGCTCGTCCAGGGCCCATTGGGCCGGTCCGACGGCAGCCCCGGCGACCGTCCGCACGGCACCGGGCACCCGCGCCTCGTCCAGACACAGCACCACACTCACCGCCGTACCCCAGTCCCGGGCGGCGGCCTCGGCGGGCGTGACCCGCTCCACCTGCTCCTCCCCGGAACCCAGTGCGGACGCGACGACGAGGACGCGCCCGCCGGTCCGGTGGGTGAGCGCGGCCCCCAGTTCGGCCGGTCCGGCCCCCGGCCCGGTCAGCACGGCGACCTTGGGATGCGCGCGGCACGCGTTGACCGCCGTACGGAGATCGCGTCCGTGGGCGCTGACGACGACCGCGTCGTCCCAGGTCAGCCCGGCGCGGGCGAAGGCGGTGGCCACCGAGGAGACGCCGGGTCGTACGTCGAGGGCGTTGCTGGAGAAGCGTTCCGCCAGCGCCCGGACGATCCCGAAGAACCCGGGGTCCCCCGAGGCCAGCACGACGACCGGCTCGCCCTTCTCGACGTAGGCCTGGATGGTGTCGAGGGCGGGCGCGAGCGGGCCGAGGACGATCTGCTCGGCGTCCGGCGGGACCGCGACGGCGGCGAGGTGCCGCCGCCCGCCGACGACGAGCCGGGCGCCGGACAGGATCTCGTCCGGAACCGCCGCCCCCGTCCCCGTCCCGATGACCGTGATCACGTGCTCGCACCCCGGGAGCGCAGGGCCCGGCGGGCCTCCGGGTCGGCCTTGCGGTAGCCGTGGAAATGGCCGGGGTGGTAAAGGTGCGAGCGGGTGCCGTGGGCGTCGAGGGCCGGGCCGACCAGGAAGAGGGTGTGCTTCCAGAGCTTGTGCTCCTTGACCGTCTCCTCCAGCGTGGCGATCGTGCACTTCACGATCAGTTCCTCGGGCCAGGTCGCCTGGTAGGCGACGACGACGGGCGTCTCCGTCGGATAGCCGCCCTCCAGCAGCTCCCGTACCAACTGCCCGCTGCGGGCGGCCGACAGGAAGATCGCCATGGTCGTGCCGTGGCGCGCGAACTCCCGCACCTCCTCGCCGGGCGGCATCGGCGTCTTGCCGCCGCCGAGCCGGGTGAGGACGACCGACTGCGCGACCTCGGGGATCGTCAGCTCGCGCTGCGCGAGGGCGGCGACGGCGGAGAACGCCGAGACACCCGGGACGATCTCGGTCGCGATCCCGATCGCGGCACACCGGTCGACCTGCTCCTGAGTACCGCCCCAGAGGGCCGGGTCGCCGGAGTGGATCCGCGCGACGCGCAGCCCTTCGCTCCGGGCCCGCTCGTACACGGCGACGACGTCCTCCAGGGACATCGTCGCGGAGTCCAGGATCTCGGCGCCCACGCGCGCGTGGTCAAGGACCTCGGCCTGCACCAGACTCGCCGCCCAGATCACGACGTCGGCCTCGGCGATGGCGCGCGCGGCACGGAACGTCAGCAGGTCGGCGGCGCCGGGGCCGGCACCGACGAAGGTCACCTTGCCGGTGGGGGCGGCGGCATCGGTATCGGCATCGACAGCGGCCATGGGGTCGGATCCTCTCAAGCGGGACAAAAAGAACGAGAACGTCAGTACACGTGGGGGTGGAGTGGGCCAGGATGTGCGCGAACAGTGGTTGATCGGATAGCAAGGGGACTATGGCGGTCTTCGTCGCGCTCGGCGCGTTCCTGATGACGCTGGCCGGCGGCTGGACGGCACAGCGCGTGACCGACCGCCGCCATCTCGTCCTGGGCCTGGCCGGCGGCCTGATGCTGGGCGTGGTCGGCCTCGACCTGCTGCCGGAGGCGCTGCACGCGGCGGGCCGCGAGGTCTTCGGCGTACCGGCCGCCCTGCTGCTCTTCGTGGCCGGCTTCCTCGTGGCCCATCTGGTCGAACGCCTGCTCGCCGCCCGCCAGGCCTCGCACGGCGCCGAGGAGCACAACGGCCGCGCGCCCGAGGTGGGCCTCACGGCGGCCTCCGCGATGGTCGGCCACAGCTTCATGGACGGTGTCGCGATCGGCGCCGCCTTCCAGGTGGGCGGCGGCATGGGCACGGCGGTCGCGCTCGCGGTCATCGCCCACGACTTCGCGGACGGCTTCAACACGTACACGATCACGAGCCTGTACGGCAACGCCCGCCGCAAGGCGATCGCGATGCTGGTCGCGGACGCGGCGGCTCCCGTGGCGGGCGCCGCCTCGACGGCCTTCCTCACCATCCCGGAGGCCCTGCTCGGCGGCTATCTCGGCTTCTTCGGCGGCGTGCTCCTCTACCTGGCCGCCGCCGAGATCCTCCCCGAGGCCCACCACGAACACCCCGCACCCGCGACCCTGCTGTGCACGGTCGCCGGAGCGGCGTTCATCTGGCTGGTGGTAGGCCTCGCGGCGGCCTGATCCACGGCATCTGCGCCCGGTCACAATTTCCCGCCCCGCCCGCCCTCGCGCCGCGCGGGCGCGATGAGCGTGGAGAGGTACGGCAACGGCTCCCCGTCCAGTTCGGCGGCGGGCCGGATCGACTCCTCGGGCAGCCCGAGCGCCGACCCCCACACCGCGTCCCCGATCCGCCCGGTCTCCCGCAACGCCTCGGCGACCTCCGCCGCCTGCCGCCCGAACTTGTACGCCACGACCGTCCCCGGCCCGGCGAGCGCGTCCTTGAGCACACCGGACCCGGCGGTCACGGGCACGAGCGTCAACGGCTCGGTCCCTTCGGTGAGTACGGCCCCGGAGCGCGCGGCGAGATCCTGCATGGCGGTGATCCCGGGCACGGTCTCCACAACCACCCCCGGCACCAACTCCCCGATGGTCAGGGCGAGATAGGTGAAGGTGGAGTAGACGTTGGGGTCCCCGATGGTGGCGAACGCGACGACGCCGTTCGTCCCGAGCAACTCGGCGACCTTGGCCCCCGCGGCATCCCAGGCGGCCTCACGCCGAGCGCGATCGGTCCGCTCGTTCAGCGCGAACACCACCCGCAGCACCTTCTCCGCGGGCACGTAATGCAGAACGGTGGCCTCGGCCCGCCCCCGCTCACCACTGTCCATGACCGGCACGACGACGACATCGGCGGCCCGCAGAGCGTTGACACCCTTGACGGTCACCAGCTCCGGATCGCCGGGACCCACCCCGACTCCGATCAACCTGCTGCTGCTCATGACGTCCGGCACCTCTCCACGAACCGACGGGCCACACCGGGCTCGGCCGCCCAGTGCGTGTGCAGATAACTCGCGTGCACACCCTGTTGTACGAAACCTTCGACCCGCCGGTCAGGGGCGCGAACCCCCCAGGCGGGAGCCGCCCCCGAGCCGGGCTCGACGACGGTCCGGTGAAACTCGTGCCCCCGCATCCGCGTACCGGCCACGGCCAGCACACTGTCGCTCAACGCGACGGCATCCCGATACCCCAACGTCAGCCGCTCGCTCATCCGCGCGGTGGCATCCAGCACCCCGCACATGGGCATCCCGTCCAACTCCCGGCACAGGTACAGCAGTCCGGCGCACTCGGCGGCGACGGGAGCGCCACGCTCCGCGAGGGCGGACACGGCTTTGCGCAAGGGTTCGTTGGCGGACAGCTCACCGGCGTACACCTCAGGAAACCCGCCCCCGATGACCAACCCGCGTGTCCCGTCCGGGAGTTCTTCGTCATGGAGGGGGTCGAACACGACAACTTCGGCACCGGCCGCGGTGAGCAGTTCGGTGTGCTCGGCGTAGGAGAAGGTGAAGGCGGGCCCACCGGCGACGGCAACCCTCACTTGTGAGTCGGCGGCAAGAGAAGCCTGTCCGTTCACTTTCAGGCCCAGGCCGGCACTCTCCAGCCCGTCCGGCGTTTGAGGACGAGGCCGTTCAGGCCGAAGCAGGGGTCCGGGGGCGGCAGCCCCCAGTGATGGGACGGGTAGGGGCGGAGGGGGCGAAGAAACCAAAGCCTCAGCCGCATCCCAAGCCGCACAGGACAACACACCGGCACTACGCGCCAGCGCGAGCAACCCCTCAAGATCACACCCGGCGTCGACCTGCGCCCCCATGGCCGCGACGGCCTCCACCGCCGCGGCCTGCCGCTCGGCAACCGGCACCAACCCCAGATGCCGAGAAGGCGTATCCACCTGAGGAGCCCGCCGCAACACCCCCAGCACCGGCACCCCCGCCGAGTCCAACGCCTCCCGCAACAACGCCTCATGCCGATCGGACGCGACCTTGTTCAGGATCACGCCCCCGACCCGGACCTCCGGATCCCAGGAGGCGAACCCATGCACCAAGGCGGCGACAGACCGAGACTGCGAAGACGCGTCGACGACAAGAACCACCGGCGCCCGCAGCAATTTCGCCACATGCGCCGTGGACGCCAACTCCCCTTCCCCCGCAGCCCCGTCGAACATCCCCATCACACCCTCGACAACAGCGAGATCACACCCGCGAGCCCCGTGCGCGAAGAGCGGCCCGACCAACTCCGGCCCACACAGATACGCGTCGAGGTTCCGCCCCACGCGCCCGGTAGCGAGCGCGTGATACCCGGGGTCGATGTAGTCCGGCCCGACCTTGTGCGGAGACACGGCAAGCCCCCGCGAGGCGAACGCGGCCATCAACCCCGTGGCAACGGTGGTCTTACCGCTACCGGACGAAGGCGCGGCAATGACCAACCGGGGAACGGAGACCAGGGAGGACGAGGAAGTCACGGCAGCGTCACCACTCGATACCCCGCTGACCCTTCTGCCCGGCGTCCATGGGGTGCTTGACCTTGGACATGTCGGTGACGAGGTCGGCGTACTCGACGAGTTTCTCGGGCGCGTTCCGCCCGGTGATCACGACGTGCTGCGTGCCCGGCCGGTCCCGCAGCACGGAGACGACCTCATCGACATCGACCCACCCCCAGTGCATCGGGTAGGCGAACTCGTCCAGCACGTAGAGCTTGTAGGTCTCGGCGGCGAGATCCCGCTTGACCTGCTCCCACCCCTCCCGTGCCTTCTCCTCGTTGTCCATCTGGGAGTCGCGCTGAACCCACGACCACCCCTCGCCCATCTTGTGCCAGTCGACGGACCCGCCCTCGCCGGAAGCCCCCAGCACCCGAAGCGCGTTCTCCTCCCCGACCTTCCACTTCGCCGACTTGACGAACTGGAACACCCCGATCGGCCACCCCTGATTCCAGGCACGCAGGGCGAGCCCGAAAGCAGCGGTCGACTTGCCCTTGCCAACTCCCGTATGCACAACGACAAGTGGCCGATTCCGCCGCTGACGGGTCGTCAATCCGTCATCCGGTACGACACTTGGCTGCCCCTGCGGCATTACGCGGCCCTCCTCTGTACGTCCTTCACGAGCCCGGCGATCGAGTCGGCCCGCAACTCGTCCAGCGTCACGGCCGTACCCTCCAGCTCACCGGCCAACTGCCCGGCCAGCCCCAGCCGTACGGGCCCGGTCTCACAGTCCACGACCACGGAGGCGACCCCGTCGGCGGCGAACAACCGCGCCGCCCGCCCGGCGAGCGCGACCGGCTCGGGCCCACCGGTGGCCCGCCCATCGGTCACGAGAACAACCAGCGCCCGCCGCGCCGGATCCCGCAACCGCTCCACCCGCAGCACGTCATGCGCCTTGAGCAGCCCGGCGGCGAGCGGCGTCCGCCCACCCGTCGGCAACGACTCCAGCCGTACGGCGGCGGCGTCCACGGACGAGGTCGGCGGCAGGGCGACATCGGCGGCGGATCCCCGGAAGGTCACGAGCCCCACCTTGTCCCGCCGTTGATACGCGTCCAGCAGCAGGGACAGCACAGCGCCCTTCACCGCGCTCATCCGCTGCCGCGCCGCCATCGACCCGGACGCGTCCACGACGAACAGCACGAGGTTGCCCTCACGCCCCTCCCGCGTCGCCTGCCGCAGATCGTCCCGGCGCACGACCAGCCCACGCCCGGACCGTCCCCGGGCCAGCTGATGCGGAGCGGCCGCCTGGATGGTCGCCGCCAAGTGCAGCTTGGTGAGCGCCCCTTGGGGCCGCTTGGCCCCGGTGGTCCGCCCGTGCTCGGTCCGCGCCCGCGAACGCCGCCCGGCCGCACCCTCGCCGATACCCGGCACACTCAGCGCCTTGGTCCGGAAGGGCTCGGAGGCGCGTACGGGCTGCTGCTCACCCGATCCCGCGCCGGAAGGCTGCGGTTCCCCACCCTCGCCGGCCTCGGGCTGCGCACCCGCGTCATCGCCCTGGGGTCCATCGGAGTCCGACTCGGGCGGCTGCTGCCCGCCACCACCCCCGGGACCGTCAGGACCGCCGTCCGGATCGGGATCGTCGTCGGGCCCCTGCTCCGGCTCCTGCTCCGCGAACTCCTCCAACGTCTCGTCGAGCTTGTTCTCGTCAAGTCCCGGCGCGTCGAAGGGATTTCGCCGCCTGCGGTGCGGCAGCGCGAGCAGCGCGGCCTGCCGTACGTCCTCGGCGAGCACGTCCGTCCGCCCGGCCCACGCGGCCAGCGCGGTCGCCGTACGGGCCATCACGATGTCGGCCCGCATGCCATCGACCTCGAAGGCGGCGCAGGTCGCCGCGATCTGCCGCAACGCCCCGTCGCCCAGCCGCACGGACGGCAACAGCTTGCGCGCGGCGATGATTTGGGCCCGTACGGCGGACTCCTCGTCCGCCCAGCGCACGGTGAACCCGGCGGGATCGTCGTCGTAGGCGAGCCTGCGCCGGACGACCTCGACCCGCTGGTCGGGCTCCCGCGAGGCCGCGACCTCGACGGTCAGGCCGAAGCGGTCGAGCAACTGCGGGCGCAGTTCGCCCTCTTCGGGGTTCATGGTGCCGACGAGCAGGAAGCGGGCGGCGTGCCGGACGGAGACGCCTTCGCGTTCGACGTACGACGCGCCCATCGCCGCCGCGTCCAACAGCAGGTCGACCAGGTGGTCGTGGAGGAGGTTGACCTCGTCGACGTAGAGGATGCCCCGGTGCGCGTCGGCGAGCAGCCCCGGCTCGAAGGCCTTGACGCCCTCGGCGAGCGCCCGCTCGATGTCGAGCGCGCCGACGAGCCGGTCCTCGGAGGCGCCGACCGGCAACTCGACCATGCGGGCCGGGCGTTGGGTGCCGGGTCCGGTCTCGTGCGGCCCGTCCGGGCAGGCCGGGTCGGGGGAGGCGGGGTCGCAGGAGAAGCGGCACCCGGGCACGACGGCGACCTCCGGCAGCAGCGCCGAGAGAGCGCGTACGGCCGTCGACTTGGCGGTGCCCTTCTCGCCGCGCACCAGCACACCGCCGACCGCCGGCGACACGGCGTTCAGCAGCAGCGCGAGCCGCAGGTCGTCCTGGCCGACAACGGCCGTGAACGGAAAGGGAGTTGTCACTGGTCGTCGCCCTCCAGGTCGCCTTCGAGCTCCAGGTAGGTGGCCCGCAGTCGTTCCAGCGTGTCCGCGTCCGGCTCGGCCCACAGTCCGCGCTCGGCCGCTTCGAGCAGTCGCTCGGTGATGCCGCGCAGCGCCCACGGGTTGGACTTCTTCATGAAGTCCCGGTTCTCCGGGTCGAAGACGTACTCCGCGCTGAGCTTCTCGTACATCCAGTCGTCGACGACGCCGGCCGTCGCGTCGTACCCGAAGAGGTAGTCGACGGTCGCCGCCATCTCGAAGGCGCCCTTGTAGCCGTGGCGCCGCATCGCCGCCATCCAGCGGGGGTTGACCACGCGGGCGCGGAAGACGCGGTGCGTCTCCTCGCCCAGGGTGCGGGTCTTGACCTGGTCGGGGGTGGCGGAGTCGCCGACGTACGCCTCGGGGGAGGTGCCGGTCAGGTGACGGACCATGGCGACCATGCCGCCGTGATACTGGAAGTAGTCGTCCGCGTCGACGAGATCGTGCTCGCGGGTGTCAACGTTCTTCGCTGCTACGGCAATTCGCTTGAAGGCGGTCTCCATGTCCCCGCGCGCCGCCCGCCCGTCCAGCCCGCGCCCGTACGCGTAACCGCCCCACACGGCGTACACCTCGGCGAGGTCCGCGTCGCTGCGCCAGTTCCGCGCGTCGATCAGCGGCAGCAGCCCCGCGCCGTACGCCCCCGGCTTGGAGCCGAAGATACGGGCCGTGGCCCGACGCCGGTCGCCGTGCTCGGCGGTGTCCTCGTCGGCGTGCTTGCGGACGTAGTTGGACTCCGGCGGCTCCGCCAGCTCGGCCACCGCCCGCACCGCGTCGTCGATCAGCCCGACGACGTGCGGGAACGCGTCCCGGAAGAAGCCGGAGATCCGCACCGTGACGTCGATGCGCGGCCGGCCCAGCTCCGTGACGGGCACGATCTCGAAGCCGGTCACCCGGCGCGAGGCGTCGTCCCAGACGGGACGGCAGCCCAGCAGCGCGAGGATCTCGGCGATGTCGTCGCCCTGGGTGCGCATCGCCGACGTACCCCAGACCGTGAGGCCGACGGACTGGGGGAACTCGCCGTTGTCCTGGAGGTAGCGCTGCACGAGCGAGTCGGCCAGCGCCTGCCCGACCTCCCAACTCAGCCTGGACGGAATGGCCTTGGGGTCGACCGAGTAGAAGTTCCGGCCGGTCGGCAGGACGTTGACCAGGCCGCGGGTCGGGGAGCCCGACGGACCCGCCGGGACGTAACCCCCGTTCAGGGCCAGCAGGATGTGGTCGATCTCGTCGGTGGTGCGGGCGAGCCGGGGTACGACCTCGTCGCAGGCGAACTCCAACACCGCGACGGCGTCCGGGAGTTCGGTGCCGATGACGGCACGGACGAGCGCGGGGACCGCCGTGACCTCCCACTCCTGGGACTCCATGCCCTCCGCGAACCGGCGGCACAGCTGCTCCAGCAGATCGATCGCGTCGGCGGCGGAACGGGCGGGCCCGTCCACCAGCTCGGTCAGCTCCACCGGCACCTTCACCGGCGCACCCGGTTCGGCCAGCAACTCCTTCTCGACCAGGCCGAAGTGCTCGGCCAACGCGGCCCGCAGACCCGGCAGCGCGTTGGCCTGCCCGCCCCACACCTGCGAGGCGCGCAGCACGGCGAGCACGAGGTTCACGCGTGCCTCGCCGACCGGGCCGCCGCCGAGGATGTGCAGCCCGTCGCGGATCTGCACGTCCTTGATCTCGCACAGATAACCGTCGATGTGCATCACGAACTCGTCGAACGCCGCGTCGTCCGGCTGGTCGTCGACATGCAGGTCGTGGTGCAGCTCGGCCGCCTTCACCAGCGTCCAGATCTGCGCCCGCACGGCCGGTGCCTTCGTCGGGTCCAGATCGGACACCAGGGCGTACTCGTCGAGGAGTTGCTCCAGCTTCGCCAGGTCGCCGTAGGTGTCGGCACGCGCCATCGGCGGCACCAGGTGGTCGACGACCGTGGCGTGGCCGCGCCGCTTGGCCTGGGTGCCCTCGCCGGGGTCGTTCACGATGAACGGGTAGATCAGGGGGAGTTCACCGAGTACGGCGTCGGGCGCGCAGCCGCTGCTGAGCCCAAGTCCCTTGCCGGGCAGCCATTCCATGGTGCCGTGCTTGCCCATGTGGATGATCGCGTCGGCGCCGAAGCTGTTGTCCAGCCAGCGGTACGCGGCCATGTAGTGGTGCGACGGCGGCATGTCGGGGTCGTGGTAGATCGCGATCGGGTTCTCGCCGAAGCCGCGCGGGGGCTGGATCATGACCACGACGTTTCCGAACTGGAGGGATGCCAGCACGATGTCGTCGCCGTCCACGTAAAGGTTGCCGGGCGGCTCGCCCCACGCGTCCACCATGCCTTGCCTGAGCTCCGGTTCGAGCTTGTCGAACCACGCCTGGTAGTCGGCGAGCGGCACGCGCGCGGGCGCTGCGGCCAGTTGCTCCTCGGTGAGCCATTCGACGTCGTGGCCACCGGCGTTGATCAGCCGGTGGATCAACTCGTCCCCGTTGTCCGGGTGTTCGTCGACCCCGTACCCGGCGTCCCGCAGGGCATCAAGCACCCGGATCGCCGATGCGGGCGTGTCCAGACCGACCGCGTTGCCGACCCGCGAGTGCTTCGTCGGGTAGGCGGTGAACACGACCGCGAGCTTCTTCTCGGCGTTCGGCTTGTGCTTCAACTCCGCGTGCCGTACGGCGATTCCGGCGACCCGCGCGGCCCGCTCGGGGTCGGCGACGTAGACCGGGACGTCGTCCGGGCCCTGCTCCTTGAAGGAGAACGGGACGGTGATGAGGCGTCCGTCGAACTCCGGGATCGCGACCTGCATTGCGGCGTCCATGGGGGAGAGGGCTGCGTCGGAGGCCTCCCACGCCGCCTGCGAGGTGGTCAGGCAGAGGCCTTGCAGGACGGGGATGCCGAGGATGTTGAGCGCCTCGACGTCCCAGGCCCCCTCCTCGCCGCCCGCGGAGGCCTCCGAGGCGTTCGCGCCGCCGGCCGCGAGGACGGTGGTGATCAGTGCGTCCGCCCCGTTGATGAGCTCGTACACGCCTGATTCGGCGCTGCGCAGTGAACCGCAGTACACGGCAAAGGCGTTGGCGCCCTTCGCCTCGATCGCCTCGCACAGGGTGTCCACGAAGGCGGTGTTGCCGCTCAGCTCGTGGGCGCGGTAGAAGAGCACGGCGACAGTCGGACGGACTGTGTCGAGTTGGGGTTCGCCGTGCACCCCGTACTCGGGCATCTCTTGCGGTGCCTCGAAACCCTCGCCCGTGAGCAGCACCGTGTCCGAGAGGAAACGGGCCAGTTCGGTGAGGTTCTCCGGCCCGCCCTCGACGAGATACTGCAGCGCCTCGGCCACCACACCCGCCGGTACCGACGACTCGGCCATCAACTCCGCGTCGGGGACGGTCTCTCCGCCCAGCAGCACGGTCGGGATGCCCGAGGCCTTGAGCGCGGCGAGCCCGTCCTCCCAGGCACGCTTGCCGCCGAGCAGTCGTACGACGGCGATGTCCGAACCGGCGATCAGGGCGGGGAGTTCCTCCGCCGCGTCCACCCGGGACGGGTTGCCGATCCGGTACCCGGCGCCGGAGGCCCGGGCCGCCAGCAGATCCGTGTCGGCGGTCGACAACAACAACACTGTGCTCATGCGGGCGCTCCCGGTGGAATGAAAGGCAGTCCTTGCGGCGCGCCGGACTCGATGAGTCGCCAGAGCGCGTCCGTGTCCGCGTGCTGTTCGATGAGGTCGCCGAGCCGGTCGAGCTGCTCCTCGCGCAGCGCGGCGAACGAGGTGTCGGGCGCCGGCACGAACCGGCGGCCCGCGGCGGCCGCCACCTCGCGCAGGAACGCCCGCCGGAACCCGTCCGACTCCAGCGAGCCGTGCCAGTGGGTGCCCCAGGTCTGACCGACCCGGCAGCCGTCCAAGAAGGCTTCCCCGCCCGTGAGTTGGGCGACCCCGTGATGGATCTCGTACCCCTCGACCGGCTCGCCGAGGGCTTCGCCGACGGGCCGGGTGAGGGTCTTCTCGCGCGCGAACCGCACGCGCAGCGGCAGGACTCCGAGCCCGTCGACCGACCCTTGCCGGCTCTCGACCTCGTCGTCGATGTGCTCGCCGAGGATCTGAAAACCGCCGCAGATACCGAGAGTTGGCCGCCCCTCGGCCGCCCTGCGCACGAGGGCGTCCGCAAGTCCCCGCTCCCGCAGCCACTCCAGCGCCTTCACCGTCCCCCGGGTCCCCGGGATCACGACGAGGTCCGCGTCGGCCAGCTCCTCCGGCCGGTCCACGAACCGCACCACGACGCCCGGTTCGGCGGCCAGCGCGTCCACGTCGGTGAAGTTGGACATGAGCGGGATCGCGCAGACGGCGACCCGCAGCACGTCCTCGCCGACCGGCGGCGCGGTGTTCGACTCGCGCACGGTGCCGCGCAGTGAGATCCGCAGCCCGTCCTCCTCGTCGATCCCGAGGCCGTGCTGGAACGGCAGCACACCGTACGTCCGCCGCCCGGTGAGGCCGAGCAGCATCTCCAACCCCGGTTCCAGCAGCGAGACATCGCCGCGGAACTTGTTGACGAGGAACCCGGCGACGAACGCCTGGTCCTCGGGGCTGAGCAGTGCGACGGTCCCGAAGAAGGAGGCGAAGACGCCCCCGCGGTCGATGTCGCCGACGACGAGGACGGGCAGCTTCGCATTGCGCGCGATGCCCATGTTCACGATGTCGGTCCGCCGCAGATTGATCTCGGCGGGACTACCGGCCCCCTCACAGATCACCGCGTCATACGTGCCCCGCAACTCGGCGAGACAGTCCAACACCGTGCCGAGCAGCGCCTCTTGGCGCCCGCCGTGATAGCCGCGCGCACTCATCTCGCCAACTGGCCTGCCCATGAGGACCACTTGGCTGGTGCGGTCGCTGCCGGGCTTGAGGAGTACGGGGTTCATCAGCGCGGTCGGCTCGATCCGGCATGCCTGCGCCTGCATGGCCTGCGCCCGCCCGATCTCGGCACCTTCGCGGGTGACGAATGAATTCAGGGACATGTTCTGCGCCTTGAACGGCGCGACCTTCACGCCCTGCCGCACCAGCCACCGGCAGATCCCGGCGGTGACGACACTCTTGCCGGCGTCCGAGGTGGTCCCGGCCACCAACAGCCCGCCGCCGCTCATGACTTCCGCCCCTTCACCAGCAGGCGCCCGGCGACACTGACCCCGAGCGCGAGCAGACCGACGCGCCGGGACAGCCGTACGGCACGCGCGATGTCCGGTACGGCGACGGGGCGTCCGTCGCCGTTGAGCACGGGCCGGTGCTCGACCCGGCCGCCGTAGGAGAGCGTGCCGCCGAGGCGTACGCCGAGGGCGCCCGCGAAGGAGGCCTCCACGGGGCCGGCGTTGGGGCTCGGGTGTTTGCGGGCGTCGGTGCGCCAGGCGCGTACCGCTCCGCGCGGGTCGCCGCCCGCTACGGTCGCGAGGGCGGCGGTGAGGCGGGCGCCCGGCCAGCCGGCGACGTCGTCGAGGCGGGCCGAGGCCCAGCCGTAGCGGCGGTACTTGGCCGACTTGTGGCCGACCATCGCGTCGAGCGTGTTCACGGCCCGGAAGCCGAGCAGGCCCGGGACGCCCGCGATGCCGCCCCAGACCAGGGCGCCGACGACCGCGTCGGACGTGTTCTCGGCGACGGACTCGACGACGGCCCGGGCGATCCCGTCGGCGTCGAGGGCCTGCGGGTCCCGTCCGCAGAGGTGGGGGAGCCGAGTCCGTGCGGCATCGATGTCCCCGGCCTCCAGTGCGCGCCCGATGACCCCGGCCTCGCGCGCGAGGGAGGTCCCGCCGACGACGGCCCAGGTGGCGGCGGCGGTGAGGGCGGCAGAGGCCGTACGAGACGGTCGTAGGGCCGAAGTGGCCGCGGCGGCGAGGGCGATGGTGCCACCGACGCACACGGCGGTGTGCAGGGCGCCCCAGCCTCGGTGGTCGCGCCACAGCATCTGTTCCACGGCACCGGCGGCACGGCCGAAGGCGGCGACCGGGTGCCCGCGGCGGGGATCGCCGACGAGGTGGTCGCCGAGGAGGCCGGCGGCGGCGCCGTACGCGAAGACGCGATCGGCACGCATCGGGTCAGCCGATCACTGGGTCGGACACGGGGATGGTGCGGGACCTCGAACGGCAGCCGAGCATGGCGGTATGTCCTCACTCAGGGTGTCCACGCCCTGGTTCGACGAGACCGGCGGTGAGAGTTCCTGGCTCCCGGGGGTGTCTACCCCGGTGACAGTGGCGGGACCGCGCCGGATTCGCACCGGCTTCCTCTCCTGCCGCCGTATATGGCTCCGGCAGTCCACCATGCTGTTGGAAGGGCCGTCAACTTGCTGTTGACCTGCGGGGACGGAGTGTGCTGATGCCCACACGCGGGTGGTCGATGGGGTCACGCGGACGTGGGGTGCGGGACGGCGATCCGTCCCGCACCCCACGTTCCGTTCAACTCGCGGCCGGTCAGGCCACGATCAGATAGATCCCGTACGCCACCGCCGCCGCGCAGGCCGCGAAGCAGGCGTACGCGCCGGTCAGGGCGAGGGGCGCGGAGTCGCCCTGGGCGGTGGCGCGTTCGCGGCGGGAGAGGCCGACGATGCCGAGGGTGAAGACCGCCACGAGGGAGACGGTGGCCACGAGGCTGACGCCGAAGACGGAGCCGAGGGCTGCCCAGTCGATGTGCATGCTGATTCGTTCCTTCGTGTCCGGGGCGCGGGGCTCAGACGGCGGCAGCCGGCGGTGTCGCCGGGTCGGACTTCGCGAGGGTGGGCGGGTTCACGGGCGGCGAGGGGATCGTCGCCGTCAGGCCCTCGGAGAGGGCGACCGACGGGGGCGGCGGGGTGACGGCGGCGATCGCGGTGGTGACCACGCCGGCCGGTTCGTCGATCTCGTTGACGTTCGAGGCGTCGACGACCTGGCGGCGGGAGAGCAGCCAGATGCCGGCGCTGGAGGCGACCAGGAAGACGGCCACCAGCGCGGTGCCCCAGTCGCCGAGGTCGGTCACGGACTCGGCGAGCGCGCCGACCAGCGCGGCGGCCGGCAGCGTCAGACCCCAGGCGACGAACATCCGGGTGGCGGTCGACCAGCGGACGACACCGCCCTTGCGGCCGAGGCCCGCACCCATCACCGAACCGGAGACGGCGTGCGTGGTGGAGAGGGAGAAGCCGATGTGCGAGGAGGCCAGGATGACCGCGGCGGCGCTGGTCTGGGCGGCGAAGCCCTGCTGCGGTTGGAGGTCGGTCAGGCCCTTGCCCATCGTGCGGATGATGCGCCAGCCGCCGATGTACGTGCCCATCGCGATGGCGAGGCCCGCGGAGAGGATGACCCAGGTGGGCGGGTCCGAGTCGGGGGCGATGGAGCCGCCGGCGATCAGGGCCAGGGTGATGATGCCCATCGTCTTCTGCGCGTCGTTCGTGCCGTGGGCCAGCGAGACCAGGCCGGCGGAG
This sequence comes from Streptomyces sp. N50, assembly GCF_033335955.1. GTDB lineage: Bacteria > Actinomycetota > Actinomycetes > Streptomycetales > Streptomycetaceae > Streptomyces. Next base: position 1,756,158 of record NZ_CP137549.1, on the reverse strand, counting down.
GCGATCTGGCCGACGCGGAAGCCCTTGTCGGCGGCCTTTCCTTCGGAGTTCCGGCTCAGTGCGTACGAGAACCTCGTGGCGAGCATCGCCGCGACGCCCGCGACGATCGGGGCGGCGATCGCCGGGAGCAGCACCTTGGTGACCAGGACGTCGCCGTGGACCGCGCCGGTGCCGGCCGAGGCGATGGTGGCGCCGATCAGACCGCCCATCAGGGCGTGCGAGGAACTGGACGGCAGGCCGACGAGCCAGGTCACCAGGTTCCAGAGGATCGCGCCGACCAGGGCGGCGAAGATGACCTCGGGACGGATGCCGCTCTCGTCGACGAGCCCCTTGGAGATCGTGTTGGCGACCTCCACGGAGAGAAAAGCGCCCACCAGGTTGAGGGTGGCCGACATGGCCACCGCGACCTTGGGCTTGAGCGCACCGGTCGAGATGGTGGTGGCCATCGCGTTGGCGGTGTCGTGGAAACCGTTCGTGAAATCGAACGCGAGTGCGGTGATCACCACAATCGCGAGGATCAGCGAGAAGCTTTCCATTTACCCAGGCAATCGTTCGAGGTCATTGGCGCGTTGACCGTAGGAAACCTGAATGAACGGAAGATGAACTGAGGGGGTCCCTGTGGTGGCCGGATTGCCCAGGGAACCGCTCAGTAACCCCGGGCGAACTTCCTCAGTTGGCTCACCGTCCCGTTGAAGAGATTCTGGTCACCCGGCAGGCTCCCGCTGTTGGCGTACTGCCAGAAGGTCCAGTACGACCATCCGGCGGGCAGCGAGCCCGCGTCCGCCGACCCGTGGCGGGCGATCCACAGGGCGTGTGCCGAGGCCAGGGAGCTGTTGTCGCCCGTGCAGGTCTTCCACCACAGGGTGGTCGTGTAGATCACCGGGCGGCGGCCGGTCTCCCGGTTCACCTCGGCGCTGAAGGCCTTGATCCAGTTGACCGTCCCGGTCTTGCTCAGGCCGTAGCAGGGGTGCTTCCTGTCGTACGGGTTGGTCTCGATGTCCAGGGCCGGCGGCAGCGTCCAGCCGTCGGCCTTCCAGTCGCCGCCGTGCGCCACGAAGTACGCGGCCTGGCTCGCGCCCGACGATCTGTCCGGCAGCGCGAAGTGGTACGCGCCGCGGATGATGCCGGCCTTGCGGGCGCCGTCGTACTGCTGGTCGAAGTACGGGTTGCGGTAGGTGGTCGACTCGGTCGCCTTGACGTAGACGAAGGTGGCGCCCTTCGCCTTCGCGCTCGGCCAGTCGACGTTCTTCTGGTGCGAGGAGACGTCGTGGCCCTTCGGCGGGCTCGCGGCGGTGCCGGCGGCGGTGGCCGGGGTCTCGGTGAGCGCGAGGGCGGTTGCGCCGGCGGTGAGTGCGGCGAGGACGGCTGCGGCGAGGCGGGCGCGGGACCGGAGTCGGGGGTGGGTGCGGGTCAGGGACGGTTTGCGATCACGGGCCATGTTTCCCCCGGGAATGGCTGCGTGCACGACAAATCTCCCAGAGGTTATTGGAAGATCCGTCAATGCCGGTCGGTCTCCGGCCAAGCGACCGGAGTGGGTGGTTGGCACCCATATGTCATCTTTCGGATGCGCGGCTTCCGGCCTAAAGTGCCTTCGCCCGAACGTGCGTTGGGGCACCGGCTGACAGGATCGCGGCATGGCTGAGCAACGGCGGGACCAGGGGGACGGGCGGGGCGCCCGGGAGAGTGCGGGAGCTGCGGGGGAGGCGCGGAGGAGAAGTGTGCGCGCCGAGGAGGCGCACGCCTGGGGCGCACTCGTCGCGACAGCGCGCCGGACGGTCTCCGACGGCCTGGTCGTCGGCACCTCCGGGAACGTCTCGGTGCGCGTCGGCGACACCGTCCTGGTCACACCGTCGGGCGTCCCCTACGACCGCCTCGCCCCCGCGGATACGGTCGGCGTCGACCTGGACGGCCGACAAGTGCTCGGCACCCTGCTCCCGACGAGCGAACTCCCCATGCATCTCGCCGTCTACCGCAGCACCGACGCCCACGCCGTCGTCCACACCCACGCCGTCCACGCGACGGCCGTCTCGACCCTCGTCCCCGAACTCCCCTCCGTCCACTACATGTCCGGCGCCCTCGGCGGCCCGGTCCGGGTTGCCCCGTATGCGACCTACGGCACGGAGGAGTTGGCCGAGAACATGCTCCACGCCCTCACGGACCGCTCCGCCTGCCTCCTCCAGAACCACGGCACGATCGCCTACGGCACCTCCCTGGACCAGGCCTTCGACCGCACGGCCCAGCTGGAGTGGATGTGCCGGCTGTGGCTCACGGCGTCGTCGGTGCCGGGGTTGTCGCCGACGTTGCTGACGGGGGAGCAGGTGGCTGAGGCGGGGGAGCGGTTGCGGGGGTATGGGCAGGGGGGCGCGCGGCGGGGTGAGGGGTGAGGGTGCGGTGGGGTGAGGGCGGTGGAAGTGAGGGGGAGAGGAGAGCGTGGCGAGGGTGAGGGCGCGGGTGGGGACGGCGGAAGCGAGAGGGTGAGGTCGGCTGTGTGGGGTGCGGGTGGCGGAGAGGGGGCGGGGTTGGCTGGGGTGAAAGTGACGGGGTGAGCGGATCGGATGGCGAGGTGAGCGCGGCGAGGGTCGGGCGGGCGCTGTCGCCGACTCGCTCCCTACGGGTCCTGCCGGGGTGTGTCTCCGGCGAAGACCCTTCCGGCGGCGCCGAACTGCCTCGCACCACCCGCATCACCTGCACGGCGTCGAGCCGGCGGCCCGCCTCGCGTCGTCCTCGTGCTGCGCGCCACCGCTCCGTCTCCACCGCCATCACCGAGGCATCCCGGCCCCCCCCGCACACCTCCTCCCCCCCACGGCGCCCACCCCACCGGCACCGCCCCACTCCCGACCACCACCGAAACATCCCGCCCTGGATACCTCCCGCGCAGAACCCCCCGCCCCTCCGGCTGGCCGGTACCCGCCTCCCCCGGGACACTGGACCCGTGCGCACAGTCAAAGCGACGGCCGCGGCCGTCTCCGTGGCCCTCGCGGCCGGTGCGGCCGGCGTCGCCGTCGGCCGGTTCGCCAGTGACGCCGCGCTGAAGGCGCCGCCCGGGCGTCCCCTGCCGACCGAACCCCGGCTCACGGTGCACTCCACCGCCGCCGGGCAGATCGCGCTCACCCGCGACCTCGCCTCCCTGCGCCCCGGCACCTACGGCCTCGCCGGTGACGGCTCCCACGCGGTCGTCGGGCCCGTCGTCGAGACCGCGTCCCCCTCCGCCGACGCCGTCGTACGCCGCCTCGAACGTGTCACCCACGGCACCCTCCGCCCCGGCGACAAGGTGTGGCTCACCCCGAACGTCCACGTCGGCAACCCGAGCGCCGCCCTCGGCCTGGACCACGCCGACATCGACATCCCCGGCGAACTCGGCTCCCTTCCCGCGTGGTTCGTGCCCGGAGCGCGCAGCACCTGGGTGATCGCGGTGCACGGACTGGCCGCGACCCGCGAACTCCCCCTGAACGTCATGGAGTTCCTGCACCGCAACAGCTTCCCGGTGCTCGCCCTCGCCTACCGCGGCGACCTGGGCGCGCCCCGGAACCCCGACGGCCTGAACCACCTCGGCGAGACCGAGTGGCGCGACCTGGACGCGGCGATCCGCTACGCCGTGCGGTACGGCGCCGAGCACGTCGTCCTGTACGGCTGGTCCACCGGCGCCACCATGGCGCTGCGCGCCGCCGCCCACTCCGCGATGCGCGACCGCGTCTCCGGCCTGGTGCTGGACTCCCCGGTGCTGGACTGGGAGACGACGCTGCGCGCCCTCGCCACCGCCCGGCACACCCCGGGCGCGCTGCTGCCGCTGGCGGTCCGTGCCGCCCAGGGCCGCACCGGTCTGCACGGCGACCGCATCGCCGAGGCCGCCGACCCGGCCCGGCTCCGGGTCCCGACCCTGATCTTCCACGGCCCGGACGACACGGTGGCCCCTTGGACCCTCTCCCGCCGCTTCGCCGCCCACCGTCCCGACCTGATCACCCTCCAGCCGGTCGCCCACGCCCCGCACAGCGCGATGTGGAACGCCGACCCGGCCGGCTACGAGGAGATCCTGCGCCGCTTCCTGACACCGCTGATGTGATCCCGCATCCCGCTGATGTGGTCCCGCATGCCGCTGGTGTGGTCCGCCCCCCGCTGTGATCCCGCATGCCGCTGGTGTGGTCCGCACCCCGCTGATGCCATTCGCTCACCGCCGATGTGATCCACCGGCCCGTACCGGACGCCCCTCTTCACCACCCCGGCCTCCCACCCCCGCCACACCCCGCCGACCTTCCGTTTAGCCCTGTACCACTGGCCTGATCCCGGTCCCCAGCTGCCCGCGGGACCCCGTGCCTTGGCCCTCCCCGTCGCCCGCCGTGACATTCCGTTTGGGTTTTCGGACCGTCAACCGGAAGACTGCACCCGTGACGTCCCGTATCCCGCGCGACTCCAGGCTTCGACTCGTCCGCCCGCGACCCCTGGCCGCCGCCCCCGAGCGATGAACCAGCGGCGCTCGCGCCGCCCCGCACCCCGCCCTCCGGAGGGCACACCGGCCCCCGCGGAACTGGCCAGAATGGCTCGCTCCGGCCTGGCCGGAGCCGCCCGCGTCGCCCACTGGGCCGACGCCGCACTACGCCCCGGCCGTGACAGCGCGAGCCCCGACGGCAAGGGCACCCTCTCCGACGCGACCGCCGAACTCGCGGCCGAGGATCTGGGCCTGACCCCGGCTCAGGTCCGCGCCGACTGGGACACCGCCCGTCTCGCCGGCCTCGTCGAGGTGCACGGCGACGAGGCCCGCCCCGGCTGGCGGCTGCGCGCCTGGGACCGCGACGACAGCGCCGTCCTGCGCGGCTGGGTCGCCCTCTTCGACGCCTGGTCGCTCGCCCACCCGGAACCCCGGGAACACGAGCCCTCAGCCGTCGCCGAGGTCGTCTCGGCCATGCCCCAGGTGCTCTCCTTCCTCCAGCTGTCCGCCGGACCCGTCCCCGTCGAACAGCTCCTCGACCTCCTCGGCCAACGGGTCACCGAACTGCGCACCGAGCGCTGCGAGATCCCCTACGGCCCCCAGCCCGAACCCGTCCAGCAGCCCCCGGCCGCCGACACCCCCGACACTCCCCTCGACCCCCTCCTCGACTGGGCCCTGCACGCCCTCGCCTCCGTCGGCGCCCTCACCTACGGCGATGCCCAGGCCACCCTCACCCCGCTCGGCAGCTGGGCGGTCTGGGTCAAGCTGGAGCAGATCTGCGTGGCCGCGCAGAGCCCCGCCGGGAACATCGAGCAGTCCGCCGAGGACATGCTCCGCGGCTGCTCCCAGCTCCGCCCGAACGCCGCCCGCGCCGAGTACCGCGCCTGGCTCGCCGCCCGCACCGTGGGCACCGCCGTCGGCCAGCTGATCGACGCCGCCCGCGGTGAGGACGCCCTGCTGCGCGGCCTCGCCTTCGAGGCGCTGCGCGTCGTGGGCGCCCCGGCCGAGCCCGACGTCCGCGCCGTCGCCGACGAGGCGACCCTGCGGCCGTACGCCCTGCTGTGGCTCGCGGAGCACGACGGGATCGATCCGGAGGACGCCCACGAGGTGCTCACCCGCGAAGAGGCCACCTGGTTGTGGGTCGACAGCGCCGCCGCCGTCGCCGACCACGGGGAGGCCCCGCTGCTGGTGCGGCACCTGGAGTCCGCGATCCAGCCGACCGTCCCGATGCTCCTCGACGAGGTGCGCGCCGTGGGCCATCCCCGCACCGTGCAGGTCCTCGTCGCGCTCGCCGCCGCCCACCCGGACCCGGCGCTCGCCAAGGCCGTACGCCGGGCGGCCTTCCAGGTGCACACGGGGGGAAGCTAGGCGCGGTCAGGTCCCTGTCTTCGGTATCTCCGGCAGCTCCGGAGCGTACGTACCGAAGCTCCAGATGTTGCCCTCGGCGTCCCGGGCCATGTAGTCCCGCGATCCGTACTCCTGGTCCGTCGGGGGCATCAGGATCTCAGCGCCGTGCTCCACGGCCCGCCGGTGATGGGCGTCGACGTCGTCCACGACGATGTACACACCGGTGGGACCCGCGCTCTTCATCGCCTCGTCGAAACGGCCGCCGCGGCCCTTCGAGCCGAGCATCACCGCGCCGTTGCCCTGCACCAGCTCCGCGTGCATGACCGAGCCGTCCTCGCCCTCGTACACCGCCAGCTCGGTGAAGCCGAAGGCCTCCGTGAGCTGCCGGATCGCCGCCTTCGCGTCCGCGTACAGCAGGGACGGGTAGATGGTCGGACGCCCGCTGTCCTTGCCTGCCATGCCGATCACTTCCTTGTGTATCGGGTCTTCGCCGTCCATCGGGTGTTTTTCGATGGTCTGAGTGCTTTCGACGAGTCTTGCACCCGCCACTGACAACGCCCCCCGAACCGGGCACAGCGGCCGCCGGCCACCGTCAGCGGAAGGTGTTGCACCGCGCCATGTCCCCGGTCCGGTAGCCCGTGTAGAACCACTGCTGCCGCTGCGCCGCCGACCCGTGCGTCCAGCTCTCCGGCGTCACCCGGCCCTGGAACCGCTCCTGGATCCGGTCGTCGCCCACGGCGGCCGCCGCGTCCATCCCGTCCCGGATGTCGGCGTCCGTGAGGCTGGTGATCAACGGCCGCCCGGTCGACTCGTCCTTCGTGGTGGTCGCGTGGTGCGCCCAGACCCCGGCGTAGCAGTCGGCCTGCAGCTCGACCTTCACCGCGTTGCTGTTCGCGCCGGTCCGCCCGTCCTGGGACCTGCCGAGCGTGCCCATCAGGTCCTGCACGTGGTGCCCGTACTCGTGCGCCACGACGTACGCCTGCGCGAACGGCCCGCCGCTGGAGCCGAACTTCGTCCGCAGCTCGTCGAAGAACCCCAGGTCCAGATAGACCTTCCGGTCGCCCGGACAGTAGAACGGCCCCACCGCCGAGGTCGCCGTCCCGCACGCGGTGGCGACCTGCCCGCTGAAGAAGACCGTCGGCGACCGCGTGTACGTACCGCTGCGCCGCTGGAACTCCTGCGTCCAGAAGTCCTGCACGCTGTTGACCACCGCGACGATGCGGCAGTCCTCCTTGGTGTTCGCGTCCTGCCCGGTCCGGCAGGTCGACTGCACCTGGGCCAGCGAGGACGCGGTCGCCGCCGGTGAGTCGCTGCCCGACGACAGACCCAGGTTGTCGGGACCGACACCGAAGAAGAGCCCGAGCAGCAGCGCGATCAGCCCCGCGAGGCCACCGCCCACGGTCGCCCGGCCACCGGGAATCCGGCTGCCGCGCACGTCCTGCACTTCGGAGGTGTCCAGATTCGCGTCGTCGTCGAACTGCATGGCGTCATCCTCGCCCGCCGTTCCCGCTGCGGCGCCGAACGAGGGGCCGAACGGGGGACGGCTCCCAGCCCGGCCCACCGAGCCGGCGCGGCACGCGTGCGTGCCGTGCTGAAGGGGATCGCGAAGGCGCCGGCCGTCTTACCGACCCTGCACGCACGCGTGCCGTACGTCACGCGTCCAGCGCCGCTCATCTCCCGGCACCGCACCGGACCACGCAGCTCATCGCCGTGGACGACCGGTACCGGATCACCTCGCGCCGCGCGCCCCGGGGCGATGACCCGCCGCGCACAGGAAAAGCGCTTGCACGGCCCCGTTAGACTTGGCCCATGGCCATTCTCCTCGCGCATTAGACGGCGGGAACGTCCTCAGCCGCCCCTTCCGCCTACGACCCCGCTCTGGAGTCTGACCGTGATCTCCGCCTCCGGTATCGAGCTGCGCGCCGGTGCCCGCGTCCTCATCGAGTCCGCCACCTTCCGTGTCGCCAAGGGCGACCGCATCGGTCTGGTCGGGCGCAACGGCGCCGGCAAGACCACCCTGACCAAGGTCCTGGCCGGCGAGGGCCAGCCCGCCGGCGGCACCGTCACCCGCTCCGGCGAGGTCGGCTACCTCCCGCAGGACCCCCGCACCGGCGACCTGGACGTGCTCGCCAGCGACCGCATCCTCTCCGCGCGCGGCCTGGACACCCTGATCCGAAAGATGCGCGAGAACGAACAGCGCATCGCCAACGGCAGCGGCGCCACCCGCGACAAGGCCATGCGGCAGTACGAGCGCCAGGAGACGGAGTTCCTCACCAAGGGCGGCTACTCCGCCGAGGCCGAGGCCGCCACCATCGCCGCCGCGCTGAACCTCCCGGACCGCGTGCTCGGCCAGCCGCTCCATACGCTCTCCGGCGGTCAGCGCCGCCGTATCGAGCTGGCCCGCATCCTGTTCTCCGACGCGGACACGCTGCTCCTGGACGAGCCGACGAACCACCTCGACGCCGACTCGATCGTCTGGCTGCGCGACTACCTGAAGACGTACCGCGGCGGCTTCATCGTGATCTCCCACGACACCGACCTCGTCGAGACGGTCGTCAACAAGGTGTTCTATCTGGACGCCAACCGCTCCCAGATCGACTACTACAACATGGGCTGGAAGCTCTACCAGCAGCAGCGCGAGGCCGACGAGAAGCGCCGCAAGCGCGAGCGGCAGAACGCCGAGAAGAAGGCCGCCGCCCTGCACTCGCAGGCTGACAAGATGCGCGCCAAGGCCACCAAGACGGTCGCCGCGCAGAATATGGCCAAGCGCGCCGACCGCCTGCTCGCCGGGCTCGACGCGGTCCGTGTCTCCGACAAGGTCGCCAAGCTGCGCTTCCCGGAGCCCTCGCCCTGCGGCAAGACCCCGCTCATGGCGGAGGGCCTGTCGAAGTCGTACGGCTCCCTGGAGATCTTCACCGACGTCGACCTGGCCATCGACAAGGGTTCACGTGTCGTCATCCTCGGGTTGAACGGCGCCGGCAAGACGACCCTCCTGAAGCTCCTCGGCGGTGCCGAGAAACCGGACACGGGTGAGGTCATCGAGGGCCACGGCCTGAAGCTCGGCTACTACGCGCAGGAGCACGAGACCCTCGACCCGGAGCGCACGGTCCTGGAGAACATGCGCTCCGCCGCCCCCGACCTGGACCTGGTCGAGGTCCGCAAGACGCTCGGCTCGTTCCTGTTCTCCGGGGACGACGTCGACAAGCCCGCCGGTGTTCTCTCCGGCGGCGAGAAGACCCGGCTCGCGCTCGCCACCCTCGTGGTGTCGTCCGCGAACGTCCTCCTCCTGGATGAGCCGACGAACAACCTGGACCCCGCCAGCCGCGAGGAGATCCTCGGCGCACTGCGCACCTACAAGGGTGCCGTCGTTCTCGTCACCCACGACGAGGGCGCCGTGGAAGCGCTTCAGCCGGAGCGCATCATCCTGCTGCCGGACGGCGTCGAGGACCTGTGGGGCGCGGACTACGCGGATCTCGTCGCGCTCGCCTGACAGTCAGTCCCATGACGGTCAGCGCCGTGTGATCGAATGCTTGATCCACGGCGTATGGATCATTCGGCCTACCGGTGATCCACCATCTGTGTGAGATCTCCTCGTACCGAGGTGTGTCGTACACCGATTTCCCGGCCGAGCCCTTTATCGACAAGGGCTCGGCCGTCCTGCGTCTCTGACCAGGTACTTCACGGAACAACTCGTTCGGCCGTACGGACACACCCCTCAGGAATTCCACATTCCACTTGTGGGGACGCGCTCCTGTCGTCAAAACCTTGTCTTACGGACCTTGCCGAATGGGTGGCCATGAACGCTTGGAGGGGTGATCATGAGGAGACCAAGAGCGCACTTCCCATGAGGAGGCACGGGTGGCCGAGACTCTGAAGAAGGGCAGCCGGGTAACCGGCGCCGCGCGCGACAAGCTCGCGGCAGACCTGAAGAAGAAGTACGACTCCGGTGCGAGCATCCGAGCGCTGGCCGAGGAGACCGGCCGCTCGTATGGCTTCGTCCACCGGATGCTCAGTGAGTCGGGCGTCACGCTTCGTGGGCGTGGCGGGGCGACGCGGGGCAAGAAGGCTTCGGCCTGACCCCGGGTGGCTCATCGGCTTCGATGGTGGCCACCCGGTCGGACGACTGACCGACCGGGTGGTTACTGTGCAGTCACTTAGCTCTGCTCTGCTGACCGCACACATCGGAGGCGCCCCATGGCTTCGCCCGAACAGGACGACAAGGACCTCGGTCCCGTACTCGACAAGGACGGCGTACGGCTCACCGTCGACGACGCGATCGCCACGGTGACGCTGACCAACCCGGCCAAACGCAACGCTCAAAGTCCTGCTCTCTGGCGGGCGTTGGCGGAGGCCGGACGGTCGTTGCCGGGCTCCGTCCGTGTCGTGGTGCTGCGCGCCGAGGGCAAGTCCTTCTCGGCCGGACTCGACCGGCAGGCGTTCACGCCCGAGGGCTTCGACGGCGAACCGTCGTTCATCGACCTCGCGCGCAGCAGTGACGCCGTGCTGGACGGGACCATCGCCGAGTACCAGGCGGGCTTCACCTGGTGGCGACGCAGCGACATCGTGTCCATCGCCGCCGTCCAGGGGCATGCCATCGGGGCCGGATTCCAGCTCGCCCTCGCCTGTGACCTGCGCGTCGTCGCCGACGATGTGCAGTTCGCCATGCGCGAGACCAGCCTCGGACTGGTGCCCGACCTGACCGGCACACATCCCCTGGTGGGCCTCGTCGGGTACGCCCGCGCGCTGGAGATCTGCGCGACCGGGCGCTCCGTCCTGGCCGAGGAAGCCGTCAGCACCGGCCTCGCGAACATCGCCGTACCCGCAGACCAGGTCGAGGACGCCGTACGCGACCTGGCGAGCGCACTGCTGGCCGCCCCGCGCGACGCCGTCATCGAGACCAAGGCGCTGCTCCAGGGCGTCCAGGGTCGCGCCTACGACGATCAGCGCGCCGCCGAGCGTGCCGCCCAGGCGCGACGCCTGCGGGACCTGGCCGGCGTCGGCGAATAAGGCCGCCGGCCCGCCCTGCCGTCAGTCCACCTTGGTGACCAGTACGGCCACGGTCGGGTGACCGGGCAGCGCCTCGCCGACCCCCGCGCGGACCTCCCGGGCCACATCCAGGGCCCGGCGGTCCGCGCGTACCGCGAGTTCCACGCGCGCGTGGAGACGCGGCAGCGCCCCTTCGCCGGCGACCTCCTCGATGTGCACCGCCCGGCCGAGCCCGCCCAGCGCACCGGTCAGCCGGGCCACTCCCGGGACGGCGAGCGCGGTCGCGGCGACCAGGGATGCGCTGTCGCCGCCGTCAACACGGTCAACATCGTCCACACGATCAATGTCATCAACATGGTCAATGTCGGCAGCGGGATCGTGATCCGCACCGTCCACACGGCCGACATCGTCAATGACATCAATGTCGTCAATGTCGTCCATATGGTCCAGCAGGACCGTCACCTGTAGATCAACCTCGTCCACCACCAGACCGAGCCGCTCCGCCGCGGCCGTCGCCAGTGCCGTACGCAACCGGGACGCCGCCTCCGGCAGGGGTTCGGTCGCCACGGCGGCGAAGTCGGCCGTGACCCGCAGCGGCCCGGGCGGCAGCGCACCCGGCGGAGGCGGTACGGCGGGCTCGTGCGCGTCGGCCGGATCGGCGAGGGCGATCCGCAGCACGCCCAGCCGCACGCCCCGCACCTGCTCCGCCGCGCCCCGGAGTACGGCCTCGGCCGCCCGCTCGGCGATCCATGAGCAGTCCCGCCGATCACCCAGAGGCAGCAGCCTGCCGAGCCGCAGTTGATGCCGTACCGCTCGCGTCCACGCGTCCGCCGTCATTCCTCCAGCCTGCCGCATGTCCAGCGCGGGACCGAGCAACCGCAACTACCGTGGTCGAAGGACGACGACCGAAAGGGATGTACGGCGATGACCGACATGACGGAGCGGAACCGGACACAGGACCCCGACGGTGAGCGGGAGTCCGTACAGACCCGCAAACCCCCCACCAAACGCGGCGGCGGCGACCCCGCGTCCCGGGGGCGGACCACCATCGCCGACGGCGTGGTGGAGAAGATCGCCGGGCTGGCCGCCCGGGACGTCCTGGGCGTGCACGCCATGGGCAGTGGGCTGTCCCGCACCTTCGGGGCCGTGCGCGACCGGGTGCCCGGCGGCACGAAGTCGGTGTCCCGGGGTGTGAAGGCCGAGGTCGGCGAGGTGCAGACCGCGCTCGACCTGGAGATCGTCGTCGACTACGGAGTGTCGATCGCGGATGTCGCCCGGGCCGTACGGGAGAACGTCATCACGGCCGTGGAGCGGATGACCGGCCTCGAGGTCGTCGAGGTCAACATCGCGGTCAGCGACGTGAAGCTGCCGGACGAAGAGGACGACGAACCGGAGCCCAGGCTCCAGTGAGCGAGCCGACGGACGAGTCAACGAGCGGGCCGACGAACGAGCTGAGGAGCGCAGGATGAGCAGGGCCGTGGTCGGCATGATCGCCGGAATGGCACTGGGCTTCGCCGGATACTTCGGCGGGTTCGGGGCCTTCCTGCTGGTGGCGGCCCTGGGCGCCATCGGGTTCGTCGTCGGCCGGTTCCTGGAGGGGGACCTGGAACTCGGCGACTTCTTCCGCTCGCGTGACGACCGGCGGCGATGACCCGCGTGAGCGGCCGGGACGGCGCGGTCGACGAGCGCGGCGGACCCCTGGCCGTCATCGCGCCCGGTGAACGGGGCGCCACCCGTATCGCCGACCGGGTCGTGGCGAAGATCGCCGCACAGGCCGCGCGCGAGGCGCTCGGACCACTGCACCCGGACGCCGCGTCGCCGCATGCCACCGTGGTCGTACACCACGACACGGTACGCGTGCGCGTGCACCTCGAACTCGACTATCCGTGCGACATCGGAGCGCGCTGTTTTCAGGTGCGTCGACAGGTGGTTCAGCGGGTACGCGCGTTGGTGGGCATGGAGGTGCCCGAGGTCGCCGTCCAAGTGGAACGGCTCCATCCGGCACATGGCGCGGCACAGGGGAGGACGCGATGAGCGAGCCCCAAGGCTCCGACGGCACGACCCAACGACTACCGGTCATCGAGAAGGAGACCGACCCCGGACCCGGCGGATACACCGCCGCGTCCGACTACGACCCCGTTCCCGTCGTCCACGACGGCGACGGCAAGGGCGGCCGCTTCTGGTCGGCGCGCCGCGTCCCCGCGGCCGTCGTCGCCGTCCTGCTGCTCGTCGGCGCCGGCGCCCTGCTCTACGACGTCACCGCCGTGCGCGCGGAGCGGCCCGCCGCGCACTGGCGCCGGGAACTGGCCCGGCAGCTCGCCGAACGGCCCCTGGACGACACCTGGGTGCTCGTCGGCGCCGGCATCGCCGCCGCCCTCGGCCTCTGGCTGATCGTGCTCGCGGTGACACCCGGTCTGCGCCAGGTGCTGCCGATGCGCCGCACCCACGCCGACGTCCGGGCCGGCCTGCAGCGCGCCGCCGCCGCGATGGTGCTGCGCGACCGGGCCATGGAGGTCTCGGGCGTGCAGTCGGTCCGCGTGCGCACCAGCCGCACGAAAGCCGACGTCCGCGCGGTGTCGCATTTCCGTGAACTCGACGATGTACGGGCCGACTTGGACGCCGTCCTCGGCGACGCGATCACCGGGCTCGGACTCGCCCGCCCGCCCGCGCTGTCGGTACACGTCGGCCGCTCCGGCCGGAAGGGATGAGGCCGATGCTCAGGATCGTCAACCGCGCGGTGATCGGCGTCGTAGGCCTCGTCCTGCTCGTGCTGGGCGGCTCCGTCCTGGCCGTCGGCCTCGGAGTGAAGCCGCCCTCCTGGTGGATCTACGACGGGCGTCACGACGTCCTGCTGAGCGACGCCCGGCGCACCCGCTGGCGGGGCGACGGCTGGTGGTGGCCGACGGTCCTCGCCGTGCTCGCCGTCCTGGTTCTGCTCGCCCTCTGGTGGCTCGTCGCGGTGCTACGGCGCCGTCGGCTCACCGAGGTCGCCGTCAGCACCGGCGACGGCGAGGGCGCGCTGCTGCGGGGCCGGGCCCTGGAGGGCGTCCTCGCCACCGACGCGGGCGCCCTGGACGGCGTGGCCCACGCGCACGTGCGGCTCGCCGGCACCCGCACGGCCCCCGAGGCCCGCGTCCAGCTCAGCCTGGAACCGCACGTGGACCCCGGAGTCGCCCTCGACCACCTGACGGCCAACGCCCTTGCCCACGCCCGCGATTCGGCGGGCCTGGACACGTTGCCGACGGAGGTCCGCCTGACGGGCGTCAAGCACCGCGCGGAAAGGGTGAGTTGAGCGCCCCAAAGGGGCGCGGGGAATTGCGCGACCAGCCCACGACGGCCCGCACCCGACGTCAGAACCCGTGCCGCATCCCACCGTCCACAGGCACCATGATCCCCGTCAGATAGGACGCGGCCGGCGACAGCAGAAACGCCGCCACCCGCCCGAACTCGTCCGAAGTCCCGTACCGCCGCAACGGAATCCGCGACTCGTTTGCCGCACGCGTGGCCTCCGGGTCCGCGGACAACCCGTCCAGCTCGCGCACGCGGTCCGTGTCGATGCGGGCCGGAAGCAGCCCCACGACGCGGATGCCGCGCGGCCCCAGCTCGTCCGCGAGGGACTTGGCGAAACCGGCCAGGCCGGGCCGCAGCGCGTTCGAGATCGTCAGCCCGGGGATCGGCTCGTGCACCGAACCGGACAACACGAACCCGATGACACCGCCCGCCTCCAGCTCCTCGGCGGCCGCGCGGGCGAGCCGTACCGCACCCAGGAACACCGACTCGAACGACGACTGCCACTGCTCGTCGGTGGTGTCGCCGACGAACCCGGGCGGCGGCCCGCCGACGCTCACGAGGATGCCGTCGAAGCGCCCGAATTGCTCACGCGCGGCGGCGATCAGCCGGGCCGGCGCCTCCGCGTCGGCGTTGTCGACGGCCACGCCGACCGCGTTCGGCCCCAGCTCGGCCGCCGCGTCGGCGGCGCGCTTCTCGTCCCGGCCGGTGACGACCACCTTCGCGCCGTCGGCCAGCAGCTCGCGCGCGGCGGCGTTGCCCAGTCCGCGGGTGGCCCCGGTGACGACGTACACCCGGTCCTTCAGTCCAAGATCCATGGTCCCTATCCTGCCTCCTCGTCCCCGAACAGGGTGAGGGCGGTGTTCACCAGGCCGATGTGGCTGAACGCCTGCGGGAAGTTGCCCAGCAGACGACCGGCCACGGGGTCGTACTCCTCCGCGAGCAGCCCCACGTCGTTCGCGAGCCCCACCAGCCGCTCGAACAGCACCCGGGCCTCCTTCTTGCGGCCCGTCATCTGGAGCGCGTCCACGAGCCAGAAGGAGCACGCAAGGAAGGCGCCCTCGTCGCCGGGGAGCCCGTCGACGGGGGTGTCGGCGGCGGTGTCGTAGCGGCGTACGAAGCCGTCGTGGCCCAGGGCCTCGCGGACCGCGTCGACCGTGCCGACGACCCGCGGATCGTCGGGCGGGAGGAAGCCGAAGCGGGGGATCAGCAGCAGGGCGGCGTCGAGTTCCCGCGAGCCGTAGTACTGCGTGAACGTGTTGCGCTCCGGGTCGTAGCCCTTCTCGCACACGTCCCGGTGCACCGCGTCGCGCAGTTCGCGCCAGCCCTCCAGGTCGCCGGGCAGGTCGGCGTACTCCTCCAGGGTGCGGACGGCCCGGTCGGCGGCCACCCAGACCATGACCTTGGAGTGCACGAAGTGCCGGCGTCCGCCGCGCACCTCCCACAGGCCCTCGTCCGGCTGCTGCCACTGCGCGCGCAGCCACTCCAGGAGAACGGCCTGGAGCGACCACATGTGCGGCTTGGGGGACAGGCCCGCGCGGCGGGCCAGCCACAGGGAGTCGAGCACCTCTCCGTAGACGTCGAGTTGGAGCTGGTTGACGGCTCCGTTGCCGATGCGGACGGGGGCCGACCCGCCGAAGCCGGAGAGGTGCGGCAGTTCGAATTCGGGGAGCCGCCGTTCGCCTGCCACGCCGTACATGATCTGCAGGTCCGCCGGGTCGCCCGCGACCGCGCGCAGCAGCCAGTCGCGCCAGGCCTCGGCCTCCTTGTGGTAGCCCGCGGCGACCAGGGCGCCCAGGGTGAGGCTGGAGTCGCGCAGCCAGCAGTAGCGGTAGTCCCAGTTGCGGACGCCGCCCATCTCCTCGGGGAGTGACGTGGTGGCCGCGGCGACGATGCCACCCGTCGGGCGGTACGTGAGCGCCTTGAGGGTGATCAGGGAGCGTACGACCGCGTCCCTGTAGGGGCCGTCGTAGCGGCAGCGGGCCGCCCAGCGCCTCCAGTCCGCGACGCTGGTGTGCAGCGACTTGTACGGGTCCACGAGCGCCGGACGGGGCTCGTGCGAGGGATGCCAGGTGAGGACGAAGGCGACCTTCTCGCCGGCCTCTACTGTGAACTCCGAGAGGGTGCTGAAGTCCTCGCCCCAGGTGCGCACTTCGGGCTCGCTGCGCAGCCACACCGAGTCGGGACCGGCGACGGCTACCCGGTGCCCGTCGGACCTGCGCACCCACGGCACGACCGAGCCGTAGTCGAAGCGCAGGCGGAGCCTGCTGTGCACGGTGACCTTGCCGCTGACGCCTTCCACGATGCGTACGACGTCGGGGGCGCGGTGGCGCTGGGGCATCAGGTCGGTGACGCGGATCGTGCCCTCGTCGGTCTCCCACTCCGTGTCCAGGACCAGGGTGTCGGGGCGGTAGGCGCGGCGGGTGCAGCGGTCGGCGCCCTTGGGGGCGATGCGCCAGTGGCCGTTGTCCTCGTCGCCGAGCATTCGGGCGAAGCAGGCGGCCGAGTCGAAGCGCGGCAGGCACAGCCAGTCGACCGAGCCGTCCATGCCGACCAGGGCCGCGGTCTGTTCGTCGCCGATGAGGGCGTAGTCCTCGATACGTGGGTGCACGGGGTGCGGGTTCCCTGCCTGTCGGTGAGGCAATCAAGGTTCGGGGCCGGGCGGGTGAAGAAAGGCCCGGGTCACACGGTCGCGGGCTCGGCCTCCGCCGTCTCCTCCTGCTTCGCCGCGGCCTCCCGGCGGTCGCGGGCCTCGCGCCGGGCGAGCACTACGTAGCCGACGGGTACGGCCGCCGCGAACAGCCACCACTGGATCATGTACGCGTAGTTCAGCGGGGCGTCTTCCTTGCCCGGGTCGGAGATCTGCTCGGGCGTGTCGCCCTTCGGCTCCGGCGCGGTCTGCTCGACATAGCCGCCGAGCACCTGGGCGTTGAGCCGCTTCGCCTGTTCCTCGCTGTTGATCAACATGATCTGGCGGTCGGGCAGGCCCTTGATGTCCTTGATGCCGCTCGCCGCGGTCGTCTCGTCGGCCATCAGACGCCCCGTGATGGTTGTTTTGCCGCTCGGCGGCGCGGGGATCTTCGGGAAGGCCGTCTGCACCCCGGTCGCCGGGATCCATCCACGGTTGATCAACACGACCTTGCCGTCCGTCAGCACGAACGGGGTGAGGACGTGGAAGCCGACCTCGTCGTCGTCATTGGTGCGACGCCGGACGACGACTTCTTTAGACGTCTCGAAGGTGCCGGTCGCGGTGACGGTGCGGTACTTCTCGGTACGGGTCACCGCGTGCCCGGGGGCGCTGATCGTCTCCACGGGGACCGGCTTCGCGTGCAGCGCGTTCGTGACCAACTGGTTCCGGGCGCTGCGCATCTCGTAGCGGTGCATCTGCCAGATGCCCAGCCTGATCATCGTGGGGATCAGGAGAAGGGTGATCAACGCGAGGATCACCCACTGCCGGGACATCAGGAAGCGGTACACCCCACTGACGGTACCTGGCACGGATCGGCCCTCGACGGGAGGGTCCCGCCGAGGGCCGCAGCCCCGCAGCGGCGGGGAGCACACGACCGGGTTGCACGGTCGAGGGGTCTACCGAGGAACACCCCCGCGCGGGCGGGGAACACGCTCACACCTTGTCGATGATCCCCACCATCCCCTCCGCCCGCGCGCAGTGGCCCCCGCAGAACCAGCGCCCCTCGACCTCCACGCCCTGGCCGATGATCTGCACCCGGCAGTGCTCGCAGATCGGGGCCATGCGGTGGATCGCGCAGGAGAAGCAGTCGAAGACGTGCACCGCGCCCTGCGCGTGCACCTCGAAGCTCATGCCGTAGTCATTGCCGCACACTTCACATCTCGCCATGCGCCACAGGGTGGGCCGTCCACCCGGCACGGGCGAGCGCGCGCGGGGCGAGTCGTACGACAATCACCCGTCCGTACGGTCACCGGGGCGCCGTCAGTCCGCCGCCTCGACGTCCCGCAGCAGCTGCCCGAACGCGGCCTCGTCCACCACAGGCGTGCCGAACTGCTTGGCCTTGACCACCTTCGAGGTGCCCGAGTCCGGGTCGTTCGTGACGAGGAGACTGGTCAGCCGGGACAGGCTCGTCGCGACATGCAGCCCGGCCTCCACGGCCCGGTCCTCCAGCAGCTCGCGCTCGATGGACGTGTCCCCGGAGAACGCGATCCGCATCCCCTGCTTGAGCGGCCTGCCGTCCTCGAAGCGCCCCGGGTTGGGATAGGGGCACGCGGGCCGCTTGCGCGCGGGACGCCAACTGCCCGCCCCGAAGCCGCCGTAGCCCCCTGCCTGCTGACCGATCCGGGGCGCGGGCTGGGCCCACTCGGTCAGCGGCCGGCACTCGTGCAGCGGCAGTCGTACGCCGCCCTGGGCCGCCGCGCGGAGGCTCGGCCGGAACGCCTCGGCGAGCACGCGCGCGTCGTCCAGCGCGTGGTGCGCGCGCTGCTGGACGACGCCGAAGTGCGCTGCCAGGGACTCCAGTTTGTGGTTGGGCAGCGGCAGGCTCAGTTCCTTGGAGAGCGCGATGGTGCACAGCCGCTGACGGACCGGGGGCTCGATCTCCACGCGCGCGTACTCCCGCGCGATCATCTGCCAGTCGAAGACCGCGTTGTGCGCGACCAGCACCCGGCCCTCCAGGCGGGTCGCGAACTCCTCGGCGATGTCCTTGAAGAGGGGCGCGCCCTCCAGGACGTCACTCGTCAGACCGTGGATCCACACGGGGCCGGGATCGCGCTCCGGGTTGACCATCGTGTACCAGTGGTCCTCGACCTCGCCGAGCGCGTCCAGACGGTAGACGGCCGCGGAGATTATCCGGTCGTCCCGGGCCAGGCCGGTGGTCTCCACGTCAACTACCGCGTACCCCTGGGGATATGCGGCCGGCCACGGAGTGGCTGCGGACACTGTCGGCGAGTGGTCTTCGAGCATGGTCACTGAGGATACGGGCCGCCACTGACAGTCCTGTCCCTCAGGTCGCCCGCCCCGCCCGCCCGTTCGGGTCCGCCGAATGCACGTGCGCGTGGCTATGGACCTTTTGCCCGCCCGGTGCGAACGTGCTGCCCGCCTGACGGATGACGGCCTACGAAGGGCGGTACGGCGTATGGCACGCGTACGGTACGGCGCACGGACCGAGGCGGAGATCGCCGCCGCACGCACGGCGAGCTCCAGGCTCCCCGACATCTGGTCCACGGGTGTGGTGGCCGTCTGGGAGAGCGACCCGGACGCGGTCGCGGCGGTCCTGCCGCCGCCCCTCAAGCCCACCGGGCGGCCCCTGGTCCGGGTGAACATCAGCAAGGTCGAACTGACCGGATACCCCCTGGGCGCGGGCTCGTTCGCGGTCGCCGCCGCGCACGACGGCGTCGAGGGCTGGTACCCCCTGGTGATGCCGATGACCCACGAACGGGCCCTCACCGGCGGCCGTGAGGTCTTCGGGGAGCCCAAGAAACTCGGCGAGGTGACCGTCGAGCGCGTGGGCCTCGTCGTGCACGCGTCCCTCGCCCGGCACGGCATCGCCTTCGTCGAGGTCCGCGGCGCGGTCAGCGAGGAACTGCCCCTCCCCGGGCCGACGCAGAAGACCGACTTCTACTTCAAGTTCCTTCCGGCGGTGGACGGTTCGGGCTTCGACGCCGACCCCGTGCTCGTGCACTGCCTGCGCAACGAGAAGGTCCGCCGACTGGAACGCGTCACCGGGGACGTCGTCCTGCGCGAGTCCATGTACGACCCGGTCGCCGACCTCCCCGTGCGCACCCTCGTCGACATCACCATCGCCGAGAAGACCAGCGACCAGCGCGGCAGGGTCGTCGAACGGGTCGACGCGCAGGCCCTGTTGCCTTACATCCACCAGCGCTACGACGACCCGCTCCAGATCCACGACGGGCCCCCTGAGGGGAGCGTCTGATGGAACTGAGGGAGGGGCAGGTCGCCGTCGTCACTGGGGCGGCGAGCGGGATCGGGCTCGCGATGGCGCGGCGGTTCGCAGCCGACGGGCTCAAGGTGGTCCTCGCCGACGTCGAGGAGGGCGCCCTCGACAAGGCCGCCTCCGATCTGCGCGCCGACGGCGCCGACGTGCACGCGCGCGTGGTCGACGTCGGCGTACGCCAACAGGTCCTGGACCTGGCCGAGTCGGCCTACGACACGTACGGCGCCGTCCACGTCCTGTGCAACAACGCCGGGGTCGGCTCGGGCGCCGAAGGCCGGATGTGGGAGCACGAACCGAACGACTGGCAATGGGCGTTCGCCGTCAACGTGTGGGGCGTCTTCCACGGCATCCAGGCGTTCGTACCGAGGATGATCAAGTCCGGTCAACCCGGTCATGTCGTCAACACGTCCTCCGGGGACGGCGGTATCGCCCCGCTGCCCACCGCCTCCGTGTACGCCGTCACCAAGGCGGCCGTCGTGACGATGACCGAGTCCCTGTACGCCCACTTGAAGGCGGAGCACGCGCGCGTGGGCGCCTCGGTGCTCTTCCCGGGGCCGCACATGCTGCGCACGGGGCTGTGGGAGTCGCACCGCAACCGGCCGGACCGGTACGCGAAGGAGCGCCCCCGTAGAACCCCGTACCGCAGCCTCGACCAGTGGGAGAGCGCGATGAAGGCGGCGGGCAAGGAGGTCGCCTTCACGCCGGTGGAAGAGGTCGCCGACCTCGTCGTGGACGGCATCCGCGCGGACCGCTTCTGGCTGCTGCCCGAGAGCGAGCACAGCGACGCCCAGATCCGGGCACGGGCGGGCTCGATGCTCGACCGGGCGAACCCGTCGTACCTAGAGAGCTTCATCCTGGACTGAGGGGGCTGTTGTGACCGACCAGGAGCCGTACCTGATCATCTCCTCTGACTGCCACGCCGGGCTGCCCACCGAGGAGTACCGGCCCTATCTGGACGCCCGGTTCCACCGGGACTTCGACGAGTTCCTCGCCGGACGCGACCGCCGCCGCGAGGAGATGACCCGGCTCGGCATCCGCAACGAGGCGTTCGCGGCGAAGTGGTTCCAGGACAACGAGGAGGGCCTGCGCGGGGGTTGGGACACCGCGCAGCGCCTCAAGGAACTGGACGGGGACGGGGTGGCCGCCGAGGTGGTCTTCCCGGACGCGGACGCGGTGGACAGCCAGACGGCCGCGCCCTTCGGAGTGGGCCTCGGCCTCTCCGGGGACCAGGACCCGGAGTTGGGTATGGCGGGCGCACAGGCGCACAACCGCTGGCTCGCCGACTTCGTCTCCGAGAACCCCGAACGGCATTGCGGAGTCGCCCTGTTGCCCGTGACGGCCCCTACGGAGAAGGTCGTCGCGGAGATCCACCGCGCCAAGGAGTCGGGCCTCGGCGCCCTGATGATCCCCTCCATGTGGGTCGACAAGGAGCCCTACCACGACCGGCGTTACGACCCCGTGTGGGCGGCCGCGGCCGAGTGCGGGATGCCCGTGCTCACACACTCCGGGGCCGCGCCCCGCCACGAGTACGGCGACCATCTGGGCATCTACGTGAGCGAGGTGACCTGGTGGCCCGCCCGGCCGCTCTGGTTCCTGCTCTGGTCCGGGGTCTTCGAGCGCCACCCGGGTCTCAAGTTCGGTGTGGCGGAGTCGGGTTGCTGGTGGCTGCCGAACCAGCTGTGGTTCATGGACCGCCTCTACCTGGGTGCCCACGGCGGCAAGAAGCTGTCGCCGTTCGCGGAGTTGAAGCGTCCGCCGAGCGAGTACCTCGACCGGCAGGTCTTCATCTGCGCCACCAACACCAAGCGCCGTGAACTGGCCCAGCGTTATGAGATCGGCGTCGACAACATCCTCTGGGGCAGCGACTTCCCGCACCCCGAGGGCACCTGGCCCGACACGCGCGCGTGGCTGAAGCGCACCTTCCACGACATCCCGGTGGACGAGACCCGCCGCATGCTGGGCCTGGCGGCGGCGGACGCGTTCGGCTTCGACGTGGCGGCCCTGGAGCCGCTGGCCCGCCGGATCGGCCCTACCCCCGCCGAACTCGGCCAGCAGGACGACCAGGAGGCCGTGACGGCGTCCTGGGCGCGCTCGCGGGAGGTGGGGCGGCACTGGCTGACCGACCACGACTTCCCGGTCCTGGGGGCGACGCCATGACCTCCACGGGCTCCATGGATTCCGTGGGTTCCGACGGCGCGGACCGGTACACGGTCATCTCCGCGGACTGCCACGCGGGCGCCGATCTCCTGGACTACCGGCCCTACTTGGAGCAGCGGTACCACGACGAGTTCGACGCGTGGGCGGCCACGTACGTCAACCCGTACGAGGACCTGGTCGCCGACACGGCCGACAAGAACTGGAACTCCGGGCGGCGGATCGCGGAGTTGGAGGAGGACGGGATCGTCGCGGAGGTCGTCTTCCCGAACACCATCCCGCCGTTCTTCCCGTCCGGCTCCCTGATGGCCCCCGCGCCCACGGCCGAGGAGTTCCGGCGCCGCTGGGCCGGCCTGCGCGCCCACAACCGCTGGCTGGCGGACTTCTGCGCGGCCGCGCCGGGCCGGCGGGCGGGTGTCTTCCAGATCCTCCTCAACGACGTCCAGGAGGCCGTCCAGGAGATCCGGTGGGCGGTCGGGGCGGGCCTCCGGGGCGGGTTGCTGCTGCCCGGCACCCCGCCGGGCTCGGGGCTGCCCGAGCTGTACTCGTCGGCGTACGACCCGATCTGGGCCGTCTGCGCGGAACTCGGCGTGCCCGTCAACCACCACGCGGGCTCGGCCTCCCCGCCCCTGGGCGACGAACCGGCCGCCCGCGCGGTGTACATGGTCGAGACGACCTGGTTCTCGCACCGCGCCCTGTGGCACCTGATCTTCGGCGGCGCGTTCCGCCGTCACCCGGACCTGAGACTGGTCCTCACCGAGCAGGGCTCCGGCTGGATACCCGGGGTGCTCGACATGCTGGACTACTACCACGGGCGGCTGGTCGCGGCGGCCACGAAGGCGTCGACCGCGGAGTCCAAGTTCGGCGCGGGGCTTGCCACTTCGATGGGCAAGGGTCCCTCGGAGGTATGGCGCGACAACTGCTTCGTGGGCGCCAGTTTCATGCGCCCCCATGAGGTGCCCCTGCGCGAGCGCATCGGCATCGAGAAGATCATGTGGGGGAGCGACTACCCGCACGACGAGGGGACGTACCCGTACTCCAGGGAGGGCCTCCGCTTCGCCTACGCGCGCGTGCCGCGCGACGAGGTCGCGGCGATGATCGGCGGCAACGCGGCCCGCGTCTATGGGTTCGACCTCGACACCCTGGACCCGATCGCGGCGAAGGTCGGCCCCCTGGTGAGCGAGATCGCGGAGCCCCTCGCCGAACCGCCGGCGGGCGCGACGAGCCCGGTGTTCGCGCGGGGAGCGTCGGTACGGGTGTGGTGAGGGCGGGGGTGCGATCCTTCGCGGTGTGACGGAACCGACCAACGACGAGGCCCACGGCGAGAACCATGACGAGGCCCATGACGGCTCCCTGGGCTCGCGGCTGAACTGGCTGCGGGCCGCGGTCCTGGGAGCCAACGACGGCATCGTGTCCACCGCCGGTCTCGTCGTCGGCGTGGCGGGCGCCACGGACGACCGCTCGGCGCTGCTGACGGCCGGCCTCGCGGGTCTCCTCGCCGGCTCCATGTCGATGGCGGCGGGGGAGTACGTGTCCGTCTCCACCCAGCGCGACTCGGAGAAGGCCGCCCTGGCCCTGGAGAAGCGCGAGCTGAAGGAGCAACCGGAGGCCGAACTGGAGGAGTTGACCGAACTTCTCCAGGACCGCGGCCTGACCCGTGAGGTGGCCATGGAAGCGGCGGCCCAGCTCACGGAACGCGACGCGCTGCGTGCCCACGCGCGCGTGGAGCTGGGCATCGACCCCGACGACCTCACCAACCCCTGGCACGCGGCCTGGGCGAGCTTCCTGTCCTTCACGGTCGGCGCCCTGCTGCCCCTCCTGGCGATCGTCCTGCCCCCGGCCGACTGGCGGCTCGGCGTCACCGTGGTGTCGTCCTTGGCCGCGCTGGTCCTGACGGGCTGGAGCAGCGCCCGGCTCGGGACGGCGGACACGAGACCGGCGATGCTCCGGAACGTGGCGGGCGGGGCGCTGGCCATGGGGGTCACCTATGCGGCGGGCGCGTTGCTGGGGGCGGCCGGGGTGTAGCGACCCACAACCGGGACATGGCGGGCCCATTGGCGGAGATCGCCAACAAGCAAGCGCGTACCCCCGGTAATACTTGTGGGTAACAACGTCTAGTCGCGGCCGACCAGCGGTCCTACGGTTCACCCATGCCGAACCTGCCCGATGCCGTGCTCTGGTCGATACCCGCCTTCGTGCTGCTCACCGTGATCGAGATGATCAGCGTGCGCGTCCATCCCGACGAGGACGCGGCGGGCTACGAGACGAAGGACGCCGTCACCAGCGTCGGCATGGGGCTCGGGAGCCTCGTCTTCGACTTCCTCTGGAAGATCCCGATCGTCGCGGTCTACACGGCGATCTACGAACTCACCCCGCTGCGCGTGCCCGTCCTGTGGTGGACGATCCCGCTGATGCTGCTCGGGCAGGATTTCTTCTACTACTGGTCCCACCGCGGCCACCACGTCATCCGCATCCTGTGGGCCTGCCACGTCGTCCACCACTCCAGCCGCAGGTTCAACCTCACCACGGCCCTGCGCCAGCCCTGGACGACCCTCACGGTGTGGCCGTTCTACGTCCCGCTCATCGCCCTGGGCGTGCATCCCGCCGCGCTGGCCTTCTGCTCCTCGGCGAACCTCGTCTACCAGTTCTGGATCCACACCGAGCGGATCGACCGGATGCCCCGCTGGTTCGAGTTCGTCTTCAACACCCCCTCCCACCACCGGGTCCACCACGCCTCTCAGGGCGGCTATCTGGACCGCAATTTCGGCGGCATCCTCATCGTCTGGGACCGGCTCTTCGGGTCCTTCGTGCCGGAGGTTGAGCGGCCCGTCTATGGGTTGACGAAGAACATCAACACGTTCAACCCGATCAAGGTGGCCACCCATGAGTACGTCGCCATCGCCAAGGACCTGAAGGCGGCGACCAGTTGGCGCGAGCGCGCGGGACGCGTGTTCCGGGGACCGGGCTGGCAGCCGGTGCCCGTCCCGGGGCAGAACATCCCGGCCGCAGAGGAGACCGCGGCCGCGTGAACCCACGTTCCGCACACCCGGCCGTCCCTCGCGTGATCCTGACCGTCTTCGCACTGACAGCCCTCCTGGACCTGCTCTCGCTCGCCGTCGGCTACGACCCCGGCCACACCGTCACCAAGCCCCTCCTGATGCCGCTCCTCGCCGCGTACGCGGCCCTGCGCGGCGCACCCCGGCTCCTTGTCGCCGCGCTCCTCTGCGGCTGGGGCGGCGACACCCTGCTGCTCTCCGACGCCGACCCCGCCTTCCTCGCCGGCATGTCGTTCTTCGCGGCAGGCCACCTCAACTACCTCGCCCTCTTCAGGACGTACGGCGGCCTGAACAGTGCTCCACGCGCGCGTGCCGTTCTTCTCGCCCTCGGGTACGCCGCCGCGCTGGCCGTCACCGTCACGCTGCTGTGGCCGGACCTCCCGGCGGACCTGCGCGTCCCCGTGGCCGGCTACAGCACCCTCCTGACAGCCATGGCCTGCGCGGCGGCCACCCGGCTCGGCCTCGTCGCCGGGCTCGGCGGGGCGCTCTTCATGGTCTCCGACACCTTCATCGCGACCGGGGTCGCCGACTGGCCGCAGCCGCCCAGGCCCGACTTCTGGATCATGCTGACGTACGTCGCGGCACAGTTCCTGCTGGTCCGGGGCGTGCTCGGCACCCTCGCCGAGCGCCGCGCACCGGCGGCGGCGTACCGTGAAGTGCGCTCGACCACCCCCTGAGCGCACCAGCACACCAGCGACGAGAAGGACCCTCGCCATGCGCGCCACCACCATCCACGCCCCGTTCGACATGCGCGTGGAGGACGTGCCCGAGCCCCTGGTCCAGCTGCCCACCGACGCCGTCGTCCGAGTGCTGCGCGCCTGCATCTGCGGCAGCGACCTGTGGGCGTACCGCGGCGAGTCGGCCCGGCAGCCCGGGCAGCGCATCGGACACGAGTTCCTCGGGATCGTGGAGGAGACCGGCTCCGAGGTGAACGGCGTCAGGACCGGCGATCTCGTGGTCGCGCCCTTCGTGTGGTCCGACGGCGTCTGCGACTACTGCCGCGAGGGCCTCACCACGTCCTGTGTGCACGGCGGCTTCTGGGGCGCCGTGGGCTACGACGGCGGCCAGGGCGAGGCCGTACGTGTGCCCTTCGCCGACGGCACCCTCGTACGGCTGCCGAAGGAGGCGGCCTCCGACGACCATCTGCTGTCCGCGCTGCTGACCCTGTCCGACGTCATGGGCACCGGCCACCACGCCGCTCTCGGCGCGGGCGTCCGCAAGGGCGCCACCGTCGCCGTCGTGGGCGACGGAGCGGTCGGCCTGTGCGCCGTGCTCGCCGCCAAGCGCCTCGGCGCCGAGCGGATCATCGCGCTCGGCCGCCACGAGGTGCGCACGGACATCGCCCGCCGTTTCGGCGCCACCGACGTCGTCGCCGCACGCGGTGAGGAAGCCGTTGAGGCCGTCCGCGAACTCACCCGCGGCCAGGGCGCGCACGCCGTTGTCGAGGCCGTCGGCACCGAGCAGTCCATGCGGACGGCCGTCGGCATCGCGCGCGACGGCGGCGCGATCGGCTTCGTCGGCGTGCCGCACGGCAGCGGCACGGGCCTCGACCTCGGGGTCATGTTCGACCGGAACATCGCGCTGCGCGGCGGGGTCGCGCCGGTCCGCACGTACATCCCGGAGCTGCTGCCCGACATCCTGGACGGCACCATCGACCCCTCGCCCGTCTTCGACCTGACGGTCGGCCTGGAGGGCGTGCCCGACGGCTACAAGGCGATGGACGAGCGCACGGCCCTGAAGGTCCTGGTCACGAACGGTTGATCAACTATTGATGGCGGACATTGACTGGTCGGTGACTAGTTGAGCGATGGGTTGAGCGACGGGTTGATCAATGCCAGCGGATCGGCACCGGCAAGGCCGTCAACAGTCCGGAGACCAGGACCACCACCCCCAGGGCGACGACCTCCGCCCGTGCGGGTGAGCAGGCGGTCAGCGGATCGGCGGCCCGCCGCAGCCGGGACCGCGCCCACAGCGCGAGGACGGCGACGGCGGCGACGAGGATCACCTTGGCGAGCAGGGTGCGCCCGTACGCCGTCGTCGTCAGCTGGTCCAGGATCGTGCCGGCCGGCATCCGGCGCAGCGAACTCCACACGCCCGTGGCGGTGATCGCGGCGAGCAGGACGGCCGCCACGCGCGCGTAGAGTCCCAACAGTGCGGCCCCCGCCTCGGTACCGCGCCACTGTCGCAACGTCCGCAGCACGTGCAGCAGACCGCCCACCCACAGTGCCGCGCACGTCAGGTGCACCAGGGTCAGTTCGGAGCCGACCAGGGGGCTGTGCTCGCTCGCCGGGTGCACCCGCAGCGCCTCCGCGACGACCACGGCGGCCAGGGGCCACACCTGGAGGCCAGGCCTGCGCGACCGGGCGCACAGGGCCGCCACGGCGAACGCGTTGACCTCCAGGAGCGCCAACTTGCCGTCCCGGGACTGGTAGAGGCCGCCGACGTCGATCTGGGCGAGGCTGCGCGGCACCAGGTTGCCCGTCGCCACGACCGACGCGAGCCCCAGCGCGGCGACGAAACCGGCACCGGCCGCGTACGGGGCCCAGCTGCGGGGGCCGTTCGGGGGAGCGCCGGGCACGGTACGCGCGAGCCGGTTCACGAAAAGCTCGCCCAGGGGGACGCACAGCGCCCCGAACAACACCGCCCGCAGCAGCGCGATGCCGCCGACCCCGGGAGCGGCGGCCTCCCCGGTGCCGTGCAGCGCGGCGGACGGGCCGAGCAGGGGTATCAGCGCGGCGAGCACCACCAGGGCCAGTACGGCGACGGCCCGACGCGTACCGGGGCGCCGCCCGGAGCCGCTCGTGCCGGCAGCTTCGACAGTCGGTCGTATCAAGGTCACCCCAAGATCTTCACCAGCCGCCACAGAACCGGGCAAGTGCAACAAAACGACCAGCGGAACGACATTCCGCTCATAGGTACGTTTCCGCCCGACCCGCGCATCAAGCCCACCGAGCCGGGTCTGTACCCCAACACCCCGGCGGCCGCGCCCAGTTCGAGGGCCCACCGACGAACGACACCGGCGACAGGGCATGCCGCAGCCGCCCGATATCGCTGTCCGTCTCGACGAGCCAGGCGTCGGGCTGGTTGTACGCCGTTCCGTTCTGCCTGCGTGCCGTCGGGCCCCGTTCGCTCTCGTACGCCGTTCCGGTCGCCGTCGCGTTTCCCCGCTCACCCCCGTCCGCCATCAACCACGCCGCAGTCCGCGCAAGCGCCAACCGCAGGGCGATTCCGTAACCCTGCTCCGCCTGTTCCGTCACCGCCCGCAGCACCGCCCCCGCCAGCAGATACCCGGTCCCGTGATCGAGAGCCTGCGCGGGCAGCGCGCCAGGCCGTTCCGGTGCCCCCTCGATCGCCGCGATGCCCGTGGCGACCTGCACCAGGCTGTCGAACCCGCGCCGGTCGCCCCAGGGCCCGTACGCACCCCACGCCGACAACTGCGCCACGATCAGCCCAGGTCGACGGTCGGCCAGTGTCTCGGGGGAGAGGCCGAACCGGTCCAGGGCGCCCGGCCGGTACCCGGTGACGACCACGTCCGACCGTGCGAGCAACTCCTCGAAGGTGCGCCGGTCGGCCGCCAGGCCGAGGTCCAGCCGGGTCGACCGCTTGCCGAAACCGGTGTCCGCGTGCGCGTCCGGGTCCTCGGGCAACTGCGGGGCGTCCACGCGCAGTACGTCCGCGCCCAGCAGCGCGAGCGTCCGCGTGGCGATCGGGCCCGCGATGACCCGGGTCAGGTCGAGCACGCGCAGCCCGGCGGCGGGCAGCAACGGGTCGCCGTCGAGCGGCGGGAGCGCACGCGCGCGTGCGGTGTCCAGTCGTTCGCGCTCGACGAGCGGTCGCCGGGCCACCGCGACCCCCTGTGCGTGCGCGGCCCACTCCTCCGCCGTCCGTAGCGCGACCGCGAGGCCCCCGGCGCCGTACACCGTGTCCTCGACCTCCAGCGCGGACCGCTCGGCGAGCGCCGCGGCCACGTCCTCCACCGACGCGCCCTCCGGCAGTTTCAGCGCGTCCAGGAGTCGTGCCCGGTGGTGCGGGTAGTTCGCGTGGGTGCGGACCCAGCCGTCGGCCGTCCGCCAGAAGCGTGACAGCGGCGCGAAGCTGACCGGCGCCCGCCCGTCGATCAACAGATGCCGCTCACTGACGAACGCGGTCGCGACGGCCCCGTCGTCCACCCGCACCCCGGGTACCTCCGCGAGCCCGGCCCGCCGCGCCCCCAGTTCGGCGGCGGCCAGCGCGCACGCTCCCACACAGGCCCGCGCCAACTCCCGTACGGGAAGCCGCGCTTCGAGCGCTCCTGGGCGTGCGACGGTCGAGACGCGCGAGACCAGGGCGGGATCGCCGCCCAGAGCAGCCCATGCCATCTTGATGTCAGTCATGATTTCACTATGCAGTATTGATTGAATCAATATAGAGAGGGCTGTGATGCAGACATGAACGGGCCGGGCGGAGAGATCCGCCCGGCCCGTGAAACAGGTGCGGTGTCGGCTACTTCACCGCCCGCAGGGCGTTGACGATGCCGAACCCGTAGAAGCCGTTGACCCGCTTGCCGCCCACGCAGGTCGCGTCCACGACACCGTCGCCGTTGGTGTCGTACGGCTCGGTCGGGCAGCCCGGGTTGTCCGCCTCGGCCTTCAGCAGCGCCTGCAGCTGGGCCGGACTGGCGTGCGGGTGCGTCGACTTGAGCAGCGCGGCCACGGCGGCGACGTGCGGGGTCGCCATCGAGGTGCCCTGGAGATAGCCGTACGAGTTGTTCGGCAGCGTGGACAGGATGCGGCCGTTCTTCGACGGGGTGTCCGGGATCTGCAGGGCGTCCCCGCCCGGCGCCGCCACGTCGATGACGCCCTTGCCGTAGCTGGAGAAGTACGACTTGGCCTTCTTGACGCCGACCGAGCTCACCGTGACGACACCCGGCAGCTGGGTCGGTACGTCGAAGCACTCGTGCGGGTCGACCGTGCGGGTCGTCGCGGTCGAGTCGTCGGGGCTGGAGTCGTCGACGAGGGCGTCCGAGTCGAGGTCGTCGTTGGAGTTGCCGGCCGCCGCGACATTGAGCGTGCCCTTGCTCTGCGCGTACAGCTGGGCCCTGTTGACCGCGTCAACAATGGCACGTTGATCGGGGTCGTCCATGCAGTTGTACAGCCAGGGATCAACGTAGTAGCTGTTGTTGGTGATCTCCACGCCGTGATCCGCGGCGAACACGAACGCGCAGACCACGCTCTCCGGGTAGAACAGCTGCGTCGAGTCCGGCTCGGCCACCGTGATCCCGGCGACCTTCACACCCGGGGCGACGCCGGCCACACCGATGCCGTTGCGGGCGGCGGCGATCTCACCCGCGACATGCGTGCCGTGGTAGTGGGCGGAGTCCACGGGACGCCAGGAGCCGTAGGTGGTGTCCGCCTTGCCGCCCACGCAGTTGGCGGACTGCGAGGCGGAGAAGTTCGGGGCGATGTCCGGGTGGGTGTCGTCCACGCCGACGTCGATGACGGCGACCGTCACGCTCTTGCTGCCCGGGTTGATCTTCGCGGCCTTGTCGGCGCCGATCGCGGGCAGGTCCCACTGGTCGGCCTCGAGGGGCTCGCTGTCACCGGCGGCCGCGGAGGCCTTGGCCGTCTTCGCGGCCTGGTCCTTGGAGAGGTACTGCACCGCGCCCTCGTCGGTCGTCGAGGCGAGGCTCAGCGGCGCCGTCCGCGTGGCACCGGCCGACTGCACACCGCGCACCGCACGGATCCGCACGCCGAAGTCGGGGTTCGCCGAGTGCACGACGATCACACCGATCTTCTCGTACGTCACCACGATGGTGCCGCCGGCCGCATTGATCGCCTTCTTGACCGAGTTGATCGTCCGGTGGTCCAGCCGGGTGTTGACCACATACGCGAGATTCGGTGCGTCGGCGGCCTGTGCCGTGGTCCCGGTCTCCGCGATCGGGACCGCCGAGGCCGCCGACGGAAGGAAGCCGAGCGAGGCGGTCAGCGACAGGACGACCGGTACGGCGAGGGCGAGCCGGTGTCTGGGGCGCAGATGAGCCATGGGATCTCCACATCATCCGGAAATGAAACGGCCCGAGACGTGGTGGCGCGCTCGGGCAGGTACATGACGAGTGGTGCAGACCTGAAGTTATCTCCCGCGGCACCTGGCCAGCAATGATTTCCCAAAGACGACTACCGAAAGAAGTCAAAGGAGTTGAACCGGTCGGCGCGCGGCGCCGTGCCCTTGGACAGGAAGCGCCGAGTCAGACCAGAACCCGCAGGTCCGTAACGCGAGGAGACACCGTGGCCACCGAGACACCACCCCCCTCGAAAGCCGAACACCAACTCCCCAGTACCGAGGAGTTCGAACAGGTCCAGGAGAGCGCGGAGTTCGCCGAACTGCGCCGCGCCCACCGCTCCTTCGCCTTCCCGGTGACCGTCGCCTTCATCGTCTGGTACCTGCTGTACGTGCTGTTGTGCAACTACGCGGACGACTTCATGGACACCAAGGTCGTCGGCAACATCAACGTCGCGCTGGTCCTGGGCCTCGCCCAGTTCCTCACCACGTTCCTCATCGCCTGGTGGTACGCGCGGTACTCCGCCGCGAAGCTCGACCCCAAGGCGGCAGCCATCAAGTCCCGGATGGAGGGCGGCGCATGAGCCCCGCGATCACCCTGGCCGCAGGCGAGGCGAGCCAGCACCGGCCGCTGATCATCACCCTGTTCGCGATCTTCGTCGCCGCCACGCTCGTCATCACCGTATGGGCGGGCCGCCAGACCAAGAGCGCCGCCGACTTCTACGCGGGCGGCCGTCAGTTCACCGCCTTCCAGAACGGCCTCGCCGTCTCCGGCGACTACATGTCCGCCGCGTCCTTCCTCGGCATCGCGGGCGCGATCGCCCTCTTCGGATACGACGGCTTCCTGTACTCCATCGGCTTCCTGGTCGCGTGGCTGGTCGCCCTGCTCCTGGTGGCCGAACCGCTGCGCAACTCCGGCCGGTACACCATGGGCGACGTCCTCGCGTACCGCATGCGCCAACGCCCGGTCCGTACGGCGGCGGGCACGTCCACCATCGTGGTGTCGATCTTCTATCTGCTGGCCCAGATGGCCGGCGCGGGCGTCCTGGTCTCGCTGCTCCTCGGCATCACCACCGACGCGGGCAAGATCGGCATCGTCGCCCTGGTCGGCGTCCTGATGATCGTGTACGTCACCATCGGCGGCATGAAGGGCACCACCTGGGTCCAGATGGTCAAGGCCTGCCTGCTCATCGCCGGCGCTCTGCTGCTGACCTTCCTGGTGCTGCTGAAGTTCAACTTCAACGTCTCCGACCTGCTCGGCAAGGCCGCCTCCAACAGCGGCAAGGGCTCCGCCTTCCTGAACCCCGGCCTCAAGTACGGCGCCACCGGCACGACCAAGCTGGACTTCATCTCCCTGGGTCTCGCCCTGGTCCTCGGGACCGCGGGCCTGCCGCACATCCTGATCCGCTTCTACACGGTGCCCACCGCCAAGGCCGCCCGTAAGTCGGTCATCTGGGCCATCGGCCTGATCGGCGCCTTCTACCTGATGACCCTGGCCCTCGGTTTCGGCGCCGCCGCGCTGATCAAACCCGACGAGATCATCGCCTCCAACAAGGCGGGCAACACGGCCGCCCCCCTCCTGGCACTGCATCTGGGCGGAGTCGACTCCAACTGGGGCGCCATCCTCCTGGCCACCATCTCGGCGGTCGCCTTCGCCACGATCCTCGCGGTCGTGGCCGGCCTGACCCTGGCCTCGTCCTCCTCGTTCGCCCACGACATCTACGCGAACGTCATCAAGCGCGGCCAGGCCACGGAGAAGCAGGAGATGGCCGCCGCCCGCTACGCCACGGTCGGCATCGGCGCGGTCTCCATCCTCCTCGGCGCCCTGGCCCGCGACCTGAACGTCGCCGGCCTGGTCGCCCTCGCCTTCGCGGTCGCCGCCTCCGCCAACCTCCCGACGATCCTCTACAGCCTCTTCTGGAAACGCTTCACCACCCAGGGCGCCCTGTGGTCGATCTACGGCGGACTGGTCGCGGCGGTCGGCCTGGTCCTGTTCTCGCCGGTGGTCTCCGGCAAGGAGACGTCGATGTTCCCCCACGTCGACTTCCACTGGTTCCCCCTGGAGAACCCCGGCATCATCTCCATCCCCGTCGGCTTCCTGCTGGGCTGGCTCGGCACGATCCTCTCCAAGGAGGAGCCGGACACCGGCAAGTTCGCGGAGCTGGAGGTACGGTCCCTGACCGGCACGGGCGCTCACTGAGCCTCCCTCCGGTCCCACCGAGTCCCCACACTCGGTCCCCCCACGTCGACGGCCGCGTCGTAGGTCCCTACGACGCGGCCGTGCCGTACCTCGTGGGATCGGGCCGCTCTCGTTGTCAGTGGTGTCGCGTAGGCTCGCAGGTGTCGGAAAACATGCGATCCGAAACGAGGGAGGGGGCACACGTGCTCATCGACACCTATGGCCGAGTAGCCACCGACCTGCGGGTCTCGCTGACCGACCGGTGCAATCTCCGGTGTACGTACTGCATGCCCGAGGAGGGCCTGCAGTGGCTGGCGAAGCCCGACCTCCTCACGGACGACGAGATCGTCCGCCTGATAGACATCGCGGTCACCTCCCTCGGCATCGAGGAGGTCCGCTTCACCGGCGGCGAGCCCCTGCTCCGCCCCGGCCTGGTCGGCATCGTCGAGCGGGTCGCGGCCCTGGAGCCCCGCCCCCAGATGTCCCTGACCACGAACGGCATCGGCCTCAAGCGCACGGCGGCCGCCCTGAAGAAGGCGGGTCTGGACCGGGTCAACGTCTCCCTGGACACCCTGCGCCCCGACGTCTTCAAGACCCTCACCCGCCGGGACCGCCTCAAGGACGTCCTCGCGGGCCTGGAAGCCGCCCACGACGCGGGCCTGACCCCGGTGAAGATCAACTCCGTGCTGATGCCCGGGCTCAACGCCGACGAGGCCCCGGACCTGCTGGCCTGGGCCGTGGAGCACGACTACGAACTGCGCTTCATCGAGCAGATGCCCCTGGACGCCCAGCACGGCTGGACACGCGAGGGCATGGTCACGGCGGGCGACATCCTCGCCTCCCTCCGCACCCGCTTCGAGTTGGCCCCCGAAGGCTCCGACGAGCGGGGATCGGCCCCCGCCGAGCGCTGGATCGTGGACGGCGGCCCGCACCGCGTGGGCGTCATCGCGTCGGTCACCCGCCCGTTCTGCGCGGCCTGCGACCGCACCCGCCTCACGGCCGACGGCCAGATACGCAACTGCCTGTTCGCCCGCGAGGAGACCAGCCTCCGCGGCGCCCTGCGCTCCGACGCCCCGGACGAGGAGATCGCCCGCGTCTGGCGTCAGGCGATGTGGGGCAAGAAGGCGGGCTCGGGCCTGGACGACCCGTCGTTCCTCCAGCCGGACCGGCCGATGTCGGCGATCGGCGGCTGAGCAGCCGTCGTAGGCGAAGGGGCCCTACGGGGTCTCGGGTTCTTCCCAGTCCTCGAAGCTGACGACGTCCTTCAAGAAGCCCCGCACGCCGAGGAATTGGGACAGGTGCTCGCGGTGCTCCTCGCACGCGAGCCAGGTCTTGCGCCGCTCCGGTGTGTGCAGTTTCGGGTTGTTCCAGGCCAGCACCCACACGGCAGCGGCACGGCACCCCTTGGCGGAGCAGATCGGGGAGGCGGGATCGGAGCCGGCGGCGTTCAGAATCACGCGCCCGACCCTAACCGAGCCCGCGCGTCAGCCGTTCCCCGCGGTCGTCCGGCGGCCGGACACCAGTACCTCGACGACCTGCCGGAGGATCCCCATCGCCCGGAACGCGCTCGCGTGACGCGACGGAGGCAGCACCAGCACGGCCAGTCCGAGGACCAGCAGGGTGAGGCAGACGAACGCCAGCGGGACCAGGACCGTCAGGGCGGTGACAAACCTGACATTTTGCCAGACGGCGAGCATACGAACCCTCCTGGCTTGACCAACGGGGAGCTGCGGGGCCGGTTCCGGAGGGTGCTGCCGGGGGCCTCAAATGGCGACGCCGAGCAGCCACGGGGGGAGCTGCCCGGCGTCGGTCCGTCGCTCCGACGGGGGATGCGGAGCGCGTACGAAGTATGTCACGGGTGACCGCTCGCCCGGCACCGGAACAACATGATTGATCTGAGCTTTTCTTGAGCTTGGTGCGGAGTCGACGTCCGGTTCTGGCGCGTTCGCCATGGTCACGACCGGTCGTACGGTTCGCCTCCCACGCGGGGTGCCGGCTCGGGCACGACCTCTTCCGGGACGGGTTCCGCGAACGTCCCGTCGGCCCTCGGCGGCGCGATCATCGGCCGCAGCGGCGCGGTGACGAACGTGGACGGAAGCCCCGGCGCGTTCTCCCGCCCGGCGTTCGCGATCACGACGGCGACGTAGGGGAGCAGCACACCGAGCACCAACGCGACGATCGCGACGTGCCGTTCGACGTTCCACAGCGCGCAGGCGAGGATCACCGACACCGTACGGATCGACATCGAGATGACGTACCGGCGCTGGCGGCCGCGGATGTCCTCCGCGAGTCCCGTCCGGGCTCCGGTGATCCGGAACACCTGGGCGTTGCCTTCGCCGTGCAGCTTCCGCATCACATTCCACCATCCGCCCGCATCGGACTCTCCCCGGCCCGCAGCCCCGGTCAGCACCCGATCCGGGAACCGGGCCCCGACACGTTCCACGTTACGCCGCGCCTCCGCCGCCTTCGAGACCGGGGGACCTCCGGCCTGGGCGAACGAACTGGGCCGTAGCGCGTATGGCCGTACCCGACATGCGCCGTACGGCGACCACACCCACACTTGGCGTAATGCTCACGTCCGACGTCGAGCCGTACAAGGAGGCAGCCATGGGCTGGTTGTGGGCGATCATCGTGGGATTCGTGCTGGGACTGATCGCGAAGGCGATCATCCCGGGCAAGCAGCACAGTCCGCTCTGGCTGACCACCATCTGCGGCATTCTCGGCGCCATCGTCGGCAACGCGATCGCACGGGCGGCCGGCGTCGACGCGACCAGCGGCATCGACTGGAGCCGCCACGCGTTCCAGCTCGTCGCCGCGATCATCATCGTCTTCGTCGTCGACATGGCGTACATGGCGACGATCGGCAAGAACAAACAGAGGGCCTGAGGGCAGCGCGCCCCAAAGGGGCGCGGGGAACTGCGCGACCAGCCACGACGAACCCGCGGCCCGCAACGAACCCCACGCCCCTACGGCGCTTACGCTCCTGTCACCTCGACCGCGGCAAGGTTCTTCTTGCCGCGCCGAAGCACCAGCCACCGTCCGTGCAGCAGGTCCTCCTTGGCGGGGACCGCGTCCTCGGCCGAGACCTTCACGTTGTTCACGTACGCCCCGCCCTCCTTCACGGTCCGCCGCGCGGCGGACTTGCTCGCCACGAGGCCGACCTCGGCGAACAGGTCGACGACCGGGCCGAGTTCGGCGACCTGGACGTGCGGCACTTCGGAGAGGGACGCGGCCAGTGTCTTCTCGTCGAGCTCCGCCAGCTCACCCTGTCCGAAGAGGGCCTTGGACGCGGCGGTGACCGCGGCCGTCTGCTCGGCGCCGTGCACGAGCGTCGTCAGCTCCTCGGCCAGCGCGCGCTGGGCGGCACGGGCCTGGGGGCGCTCCTCGGTCTGCTTCTCCAGCTCCTCGATCTCCTCGTGGGACCGGAAGCTGAAGATGCGCAGGAACTTGGAGACGTCCCGGTCGTCCGCGTTCAGCCAGAACTGGTAGAAGGCGTACGGCGTGGTCATCTCGGGGTCGAGCCAGACCGTGCCGGACTCCGTCTTGCCGAACTTGGTGCCGTCCGCCTTGGTGATCAGCGGGGTGCCCAGGGCGTGCACCTCGGCCTCCGGGTCGACCCGGTGGATCAGGTCGGTGCCCGAGGTGAGGTTGCCCCACTGGTCGCTGCCGCCGGTCTGGAGCGTGCAGCCGTGCCTGCGGTACAGCTCCAGGAAGTCCATGCCCTGGAGGATCTGGTAGCTGAACTCGGTGTAGCTGATGCCCGCGTCGGAGTTGAGCCGCCGGGAGACGGCCTCCTTGGCGATCATCTTGTTGACCCGGAAATGCTTGCCGATGTCCCGCAGGAACTCGATGGCCGACAGACCCTGCGTCCAGTCCAGGTTGTTGACCATGATCGCGGCGTGCGGGCCCTCGAAGTCCAGCAGCGGGGCGATCTGCGCGCGCAGCCGGTCGACCCACTGGGCCACGACGTCGGGCGAGTTGAGCGTCCGCTCCGCGTTCGGCTTCGGGTCGCCGATCAGGCCCGTGGCACCGCCGACCAGGCCCAGCGGGCGGTTGCCCGCCTGCTGGATCCGGCGCATCGTCAGGATCTGCACGAGGTTGCCGAGGTGCAGGCTGGGCGCGGTCGGGTCGAAACCGCAATAGAACGTGACGGGACCGTCCGCGAACGCCTTGCGCAATGCGTCCTCGTCAGTGGAGAGGGCGATGAGCCCCCGCCACTGCAGTTCGTCGACGATGTCCGTCACGGTTCTCGTATCTCCTTGGGATGGTCTCGTGGATCAGGTACGAGGTTATACGCCCTGACTGACAGAGCTCATATTGAAGTCGGGCACCCGCAGCGCGGGCATCGCAGCCCTAGTGAACCAGTCGCTCCATTCCCTCGGCAGCGTCTTTTCCGTCCGCCCCGCCTCGGTCGCCCGCCCCAGCAGATCCACAGGTGACTCGTTGAACCGGAAGTTGTTCACCTCGCCCGCCACCTCGCCGTTCTCCACGAGGTAGACGCCGTCCCGGGTCAGCCCGGTGAGCAGTAGTGTC
Organism: Streptomyces sp. N50; assembly: GCF_033335955.1. Lineage (GTDB taxonomy): Bacteria > Actinomycetota > Actinomycetes > Streptomycetales > Streptomycetaceae > Streptomyces. The sequence goes on along the minus strand of NZ_CP137549.1, from coordinate 1,718,232 downwards.
GCCGGGTCGACCTCGCGGATGTACCAGAGGCAGGTCAGCAGCAGCCCGCGCTCGGTGTTCGCGACCATCTCCTCCAGGGAGCGGTCCTCGCCCCCGCTCAGGATCAGGTTGTCGATCGACGGCGCCACCGGCAGCCCGGTCAGGCCCGCGCTGTGCCGGCTGGTCAGCAGGTGCTGGAGCTCGCCCTCGCGCACCCAGTCGGTGGCGGTCAGCGGCAGCCCGTTGTCGAACACCGACTGGTCGCCCCCGGAGGTGTGCGCGAGCACGAACGGGGCGGATTCCAGGCCCGGTTCGTTCGGGTCGCTGCGCAGGGTCAGCGGCAGCTCGGTGAGCCGCTCGCCCACGCGCGTGCCGCCGCCCGGCTTGGAGAACACCGTGCGGCCCTCGACCGCGTCCCGCCCCGACGCCGACCACATCTGGTAGATCAGCAGGTCCGCGACCGCGGTCGGCGGCAGCAGCGTCTCGTACCGGCCCGCGGGCAGCTGGATCTTCCGCTCCGCCCAGCCCAGCCGTACGGCCAACTCGGCGTCCAGGGCTGCCGGGTCGACGTCCTTGAAGTCCCGGGTCGAGCGGCCGGCCCACGCCGAGCGCGTACGGTCCGGGGACTTGGCGTTCAGCTCCAGCGTCCCGTTCGGCTGGTCGTGGCGCAGACGCAGGCCCGTCGACGTACCCAGGTAGCTGGTGACCAGCTCGTGGTTGGCGAAGCCGTACAGCTCGCGACCGCCCGCACGCGCGCGTGCGAACGATTCGCCGAGCGCCGGCGCGAAGTCGGTGAACACGGAGGAGGAGGTCTCGGCGGGCCCGTCCGTGAAGTCGGGCGACTGGGGTACGTCCGTGACGAGCGGCTGCGCGTCCTCGGCGGGCGCGGCACCGCGCGCGGCGGCCTCGGCGGCCCGCACCAGCGGCTCCAGCTCTTCCGGGGTGACGGCCGACCGGGACACGACCCCCGAGGCCGTGCCCTCCTTGCCGTCGACGGTCGCGATGACGGTGAGCGTGCGCCCGCGCGTGACGCCGTTCGTGGTCAGCGCGTTGCCCGCCCAGCGGAGGTTGGCGGTCGACTGCTCGTCGGCGATGACGACACAGCCGTCGGCCCGGGACAGTTCGAGGGCGCGCTCGACGATCTCGTGCGGCTTGTTCGTACGAGGACTCATCGACCGGCCTCCTGCGTGGTGTTGAGACTGTGCTTTCCCGGGGACTGCAACACGAGCGGCTGCCGCCGCGGGCCCCCGGACCCCCAGCAAATACGAGACTCGACGCTCATCGACCGGCCTCCTGGGTCGTGTTGAGGATGTTGACGCCCGTGAAGAGGGCCGACGGGCAGCCGTGCGACACCGAGGCGACCTGGCCCGGCTGGGCCTTGCCGCAGTTGAAGGCGCCGCCCAGGACGTAGGTCTGCGGACCGCCGACGGCCGCCATGGACCCCCAGAAGTCGGTGGTCGTCGCCTGGTACGCGACGTCCCGCAGCTGTCCGGTGATCCGCCCGTTCTCGATCTTGAAGAACCGCTGCCCGGTGAACTGGAAGTTGTAGCGCTGCATGTCGATCGACCACGACCGGTCGCCGACCACGTAGATCCCGCGGTCGACCCCGCCGATCAGATCCTCCGTGGACAGCCCCGCGGGGTCCGGCTGGAGCGACACGTTGGCCATGCGCTGTACCGGCACATGGCCGGGGGAGTCGGCGTAGGCGCAGCCGTTGGAACGCTCGAAGCCGGTCAACTTGGCGATGCGCCGGTCGAGTTGGTAGCCGACCAGGGTGCCGTCCTTGACGAGGTCCCAGGACTGGCCCTCGACGCCCTCGTCGTCGTAGCCGATGGTCGCGAGGCCGTGCTCGGCGGTGCGGTCGCCGGTGACGTTCATCCGCTCGGAGCCGTACTTGAGCTTGTTGAGCTTGTCGAAGGTCGCGAAGGACGTGCCGGCGTAGGCCGCCTCGTAGCCGAGCGCGCGGTCCAGTTCGGTGGCGTGGCCGATGGACTCGTGGATCGTCAGCCAGAGGTTGGACGGGTCTACGACGAGGTCGTACAGGCCCGCCTCGACGCTCGGCGCCCGCATCTTCTCGGCGAGCAGCTCGGGGATCCGCGCGAGTTCCTCGTCCCAGTCCCAGCCGGTGCCCGTGAGGTACTCCCAGCCGCGGCCCACGGGCGGCGCGATGGTGCGCATGGAGTCGAACTCACCGCTCGACTCGTCGACCGACACCGCGTTCAACTGCGGGTGCAGCCGGACCCGTTGCTGTGTGGTCACCGTCCCGGCGGTGTCGGCGTAGAACTTGTTCTCGTGCACCGTGAGCAGCGACGCATCCACGTGGTTGACGCCGTCCGCCGCCAGCAGCCGGGCGCTCCAGTCCGCCAGCAGCCCCGCCTTCTCCTCGTCGGGCACCGAGAAGGGATCGATCTCGTACGACGAGATCCACGTCCGCTCCTCGTGCACGGGCTCGGCGGCCAGTTCGACCCGCTCGTCCGACCCGGCAGCCTTGATCACCTGGGCGGAGAGCTTCGCCATCGCCACCGCCTGGGAGGCGACCTTGGCGGCGGCGTCCAGGCTCAGGTCCACGCCTGACGCGAACCCCCAGGTGCCGCCGTGCACGACCCGCACCGCGTACCCGAGGTCGGTGGTGTCCGACGTACCGGCCGGGCGGGCGTCCCGCAGCCGCCAGGACGCGCTGCGCACCCGCTCGAACCGGAAGTCCGCGTGCTCGGCGCCGAGCGCACGCGCGCGTGCCAGCGCGGCGTCGGCCAAGGCGCGTAGCGGAAGTGCCGTGAAGGCTTCGTCGATGGAATGGGGCACGGAGGTCTCCCTGCTGTCGTGGCCTGTCGGGTCCGATCATGTCGCGCGAGCGGGTGCGGGGACCACACGTTTCCGCGCCGCGTCGGCCCTTTCTGTAGGGACCCGACAGCGAGTCCCGTAAGCCACTGTCGGTGCCCGATTGTCCGCCGGACGGGGCGGACCGATAGGTTTTCGATAAAGCCGCCTGTCAACCAGGTGTACCGGGCAGGCGTGCAGGACCGCTATCGAAAGGGTGATCCGTTGAGCCGCTCGGTTCTCGTCACCGGAGGCAACCGGGGCATCGGCCTCGCCATCGCCCGTGCGTTCGCCGACGCCGGCGACAAGGTCGCCATCACGTACCGCTCGGGAGAGCCGCCGGCCGGCTTCCTCGCGGTGAAGTGCGACATCACCGACACCGAGCAGGTGGAGCAGGCCTACAAGGAGATCGAGGCCACGCACGGCCCGGTCGAGGTCCTGATCGCCAACGCCGGTGTCACCAAGGACCAGCTCCTGATGCGCATGTCCGAGGAGGACTTCACCTCGGTCATCGACACGAACCTCACCGGCACCTTCCGCGTCGTCAAGCGCGCCAACCGCGCGATGCTGCGCACCAAGAAGGGCCGCGTCATCCTGATCTCGTCGGTCGTCGGCCTGATGGGCGGCCCCGGCCAGGCGAACTACGCCGCCTCCAAGGCCGCCCTGGTCGGCTTCGCGCGCTCCCTCGCCCGTGAGCTGGGCTCGCGCAACATCACCTTCAACGTCGTCGCGCCCGGCTTCGTCGACACCGACATGACCAAGGTGCTCACCGACGAGCAGCGCGAGGGCATCGTCAAGCAGGTGCCGCTCGGCCGTTACGCGCAGCCCGAGGAGGTCGCCGCGACGGTGCGGTTCCTCGCCTCGGACGACGCCTCGTACATCACTGGAGCCGTCATCCCCGTAGACGGCGGACTGGGAATGGGTCACTGATCACCATGAGCGGAATTCTCGAGGGCAAGCGCGTCCTGATCTCCGGTGTGCTGCTGGAGTCCTCCATCGCCTTCCACGCCGCCAAGCAGGCCCAGGAGCAGGGCGCGGAGATCATCCTGACCGCGTTCCCGCGGCCCACGCTGACCGAGCGCATCGCCAAGAAGCTGCCCAAGCCCACCAAGGTCATCGAGCTCGACGTGACGAACAGCGAGCACCTCGCGCGTGTCGCCGACGTCGTGGGCGAGGAGCTGGGCGGCCTGGACGGTGTCGTGCACTCCATCGGGTTCGCGCCCGCGGACGCGCTCGGCGGCAACTTCCTGAACACGCCGTTCGAGTCCGTCGCCACGGCGATGCACGTCTCGGCGTTCTCCCTGAAGTCGCTGACCATGGCCTGCCTGCCGCTGATGCAGAACGGCGGCTCGGTCGTCGGCCTCACCTTCGACGCGTCCTTCGCGTGGCCGCAGTACGACTGGATGGGCCCGGCGAAGGCCGCCCTGGAGGCCACCAGCCGCTACCTCGCCCGCGACCTGGGCAAGCAGAACATCCGCTGCAACCTCGTCTCCGCGGGCCCGCTCGGCTCGATGGCCGCCAAGTCCATCCCGGGCTTCAGCGAGCTGGCCTCCGTGTGGGACAACCGCTCCCCCCTGGAGTGGGACCTGAACGACCCGGAGCCGGCCGGCAAGGCCATCGTCGCCCTGCTGAGCGACTGGTTCCCGAAGACCACCGGCGAGATCGTCCACGTGGACGGCGGCCTGCACGCCATCGGAGCCTGACCTCCCGGTAGGCCTCTCCTACGGCGTCGACGCCCCGTTTCCCGCACCGCGCGGGGAGTGGGGCGTCACCCGTTCGGCCCCTCCGGCCGGGCGGGGTCAGGGCACGACCGCGCACCCTGGATTACGCGTTCACCACGCGATTCCCTCCCCAGCACCGCCGAGGAGGTTTCCCTTGTGCGCCTGTCCCGCAGCCTGGCCTCAGTGACCGTCGCCGTAGCGCTCGTCATCTCCCTGGCGTACGAGGCGATGCCCCACACACGCGTGGAGGTACGAAAACCGGCCGCACCCCAGCTGTTCGGCGCCGACTGCCGCACCGCCGTCCACGGCTCGCACGTGATCGCGTACTGCCACAACCCGTACCCCCGGACCGACCGCGTCAGCCTGCACATCGAGTGCGACCGCTGGTGGGACATCGACAGCGACGGCATCGCGACCGACGCCGGCCCGGCGCAGACCGTACGGCTCACCGGCCGCTGCTGGGAGGACGTCCGCGCGGTGTGGGTCAGCCACCAGAAGCGGGCGAGTTGAGTTCTTCCGAAGTGTCCTGAGCGGGCGAGCCGAGCCTCCCCGGGCGGCACACGAACGGATAGCCGGCGGCCTCCACCGCTGCCGCCTGCGCGTCACCCGCGCGGATCGCGTCCACCAGCCGCGTGTGGTCCATGTACGTCTCCGGAGTCAGCGCCTCGCCGACGTCCGCGCGCAGCCACTCCCGCAGCACCTCGCCCAGGTCGGCGTACATCGCCGTCATGACGTCGTTGTGGGAGGCCGCCACCACGGCCATGTGCAGGGTCGCGTCGGCCGTCACGAAGGCCTCCGTGTCGCCCGATGCCCAGGCCTCCTCCCGGCGTACGAGGAGGGCGTCCAGCTGCTTGAGGTCCTTCTCGGTGCGCCGCTCGGCCGCCAGCTGCGCCGCCGACGACTCCAGCGTGGAGCGCAGTTCGGCGATGTGCCGGGGGTCGGCGTCCGCGAAGCGGCGGTGCATCACGCCCGCCAGCTCGCTCGTCGCCACGACGTACGTGCCGGAACCCTGACGGATGTCCAGCAGGCCGTTGTGCGCGAGCGCGCGGACGGCCTCGCGGACCGTGTTGCGGGCGACCCCGAGCTGCTCGACCAGCTCCGGCTCGGTCGGGATCCGGGAGCCGACCGGCCACTCGCCCGAGGTGATCTGGTTCCGCAGTGAGGCGATGACCTGCTCGGACAGCGCCGAACGACGGGGATGGCTCAGGGGCATGGCACACCTTCGCATGTGCGGGGCGGGAGCGGGCCACCCGGGGATGGACAACCAATCATCCCATCATTCTATGATGGGCAGCATGGCAAGCGAGGAAACCCGGACACTGAAGTCCACGACGAACGTCAGCAACTCCGCTCCGGCCGACTCCCCGGAGTCCACCGGAGCCACCCCCACGCGCGCGTGGATCAAACGTCTGTTCGCCGTCGGCATCGTGCTCGCCGCGCTGAACCTCCGCCCCGCCATCACCAGCCTCGGCGCCCTCCTCGAAGAGGTCCGCGACGGGCTCGGCATGAGCGGCAGCGTCGCCGGACTGCTCACCTCCGTACCCCCACTCTGCTTCGCCCTCTTCGGCGTCATGGCCCCGCGCCTGGCCCGCCGCTTCGGCCCCGCCGCGGTGGTCTGCGCGGGCATGGTCCTCATCACCGCGGGCCTGCTCGTACGGCCCTACATAGGCGGCACGACCGGCTTCCTGGTCGGCAGCGCGCTCGCGCTCATGGGCATCGCGGTCAGCAACGTCCTGATGCCGGTGATCGTCAAGCGCTGGTTCCCCGACCGGGTCGGCTCGATGACCGGCCTGTACTCGATGGCCCTGGCCCTCGGCACGGCCTCCGCCGCCGCGGTCACCGTGCCCATCACCGATGCCCTGGGCGGCAGTTGGCGCTCCGGCCTCGCCGTGTGGGCGGCGCTGGCCGCCGCGGCCGTACTGCCGTGGATCGCTCTCGTACGACACCGGGAGGCGTCCTCCGGACCGGAGGCAGCCGGGGAGCGGTCGTCCCGCGCGCGGGAGGGCGAGCAGGCTCAGCCCGTGCTGCGGATCACCCGTAGCCGTACCGCGTGGGCGCTCGCCGTGTTCTTCGGGCTCCAGGCCACCGCCGCGTACATCACGATGGGGTGGATGGCGCAGATCTTCCGGGACGCGGGGGTCTCCGCGGGCACCGCAGGACTGCTCCTCGCCGTCACGATGGTGATGGGCGTGCCCCTGGCCTTCGTCATCCCGCGGCTGGCCACCCGGCTGCCCCGGCAGGGCCCGATCGTGATCGCCCTCGGCGTCTGCGGCCTCGTCGGATACGCGGGCCTGTACCTCGCGCCGGCCGGCGGTGCGTGGGCCTGGGCGGTACTGCTCGGCATCGCCAACTGCTCCTTCCCGCTGGCCCTGACGATGGTCGGGATGCGGGCCAGGACCGGTGCGGGCGTCGCCCAGCTGTCGGCCTTCGCGCAGAGCACCGGGTATCTGATCTCCATCCCGGGGCCGCTCCTGGTCGGTGTGCTCTACCAGCACAGCGGCGGCTGGGGGCTGCCGATCGCCCTCATGGCCGGCCTGATGGTCCCGCAGATGGCCGTGGGCGTCCTCGCCGGCCGCAACCGTACGGTGGAGGACGAGGCGGCCCGCTGACCCGGCCCCGGCGGACACGGCACGGCCGGCGGGTGCGAGACTTGCCGTATGCCAGTGCTCGATCCGAACCCTCAGAACGGCCAGCGGAAGATGCTCATCGTCTTCGGCTCGTTCTTCGCCATCTTCATCGTCATCGCCATCATCGCGACGATCGCGTCGCCGTGACCGCGAGCCCCTGAACGTGCCTCCGCGGGCCGATGGTGGGGTTGTCCCCACCATCCCCTAGGGGGTGAGGCTCAGGGTCAAGTGGGTGGATCTCCGGATGGGTTGAGGGCCGCGCGTTCCGTAACTTCGATGGTGCGACCGCGAGAAGCGGATCGCGGACCACTCGGAGACCAGCGGAGGCATCCATGTCGGCCCCTACGCACACCCGGCCCCACCCGGCGACCACGGGCGGCGTCGACATCAGGCTGCCGTGGTGGGCCCTCGCCCTGCCGGCGCTCGCGTTCGCCGTGCTGCTCGTGATGATGCTCAACCCGACGGACGCGCAAGCGGCGGCCTCGGACCCGGTGATCACCCATCTGTTCGAGCGCGTGCAGCAACTCATAGCCCGCTGAGCACCGGCGGAGCACTCGCGAGGCCGCCCCGTCAACTCCCTGCGCCCCATGGCCTGTTTCATGCGAAGCTGGATCCCATGAGCGTCGCAGAACCCCGCAGGATCGTCCTCTTCCGGCATGCGAAAGCCGACTGGCCCCAGGTGACCGATCACGAGCGGCCGCTCGCTGAGCGGGGCCGCCTGGACGCGGCCACCGCCGGAAGCAGGCTGGCCGACACCGGCATCCCCTTCGATCTGGCCCTCTGCTCCACCGCGGTCCGGACCCGGGAGACCTGGAAGCTCGCCGTCCACGAACTCGCGCACCGGCCGAAAACCGTCTACGAGGAGCGGCTCTACGAGGCCTCTCCCGGCGAGCTGATCGCGGTGCTGAACGAGACGCCGGACGACGCGCGGAACGTGATCCTCGTCGGCCACAACCCGAGCGTGCAGGGTCTGGCCGAGATCCTCCCCGGAGCGGAGACCGGTACGGGCAGCGGAGCGGACGCCGGTGCGGGCAGCGCCGAGGCTCGCGAATGGCTGAAGCAGCGTGGGTTCGCGGCCGCCGGTTTCGCCGTGCTGTCCTTCACCGGTTCCTGGAAGTCGCTGGAGCCGGGTGTGGCCACGCTGGACGACTACTGGGCGCCGTCCGAGTAAGCCGGCGTTTCCGGAGCGCCGGATCAGCCGGATCGACCGTGCTCGACAAGGGGCCCGGCACCGTGTGGTGCCGGACCCCGAAGGTATTGAAGGTCCTGGTCAGTCCTCGTCGTGGGTGTCCGCGGCCTCGACCTCTTCGCGGGTGACGCCCAGCAGATACAGCACGGTGTCGAGGAACGGCACGTTCACCGCGGTGTGCGCGGCCTGCCGTACGACCGGCTTGGCGTTGAAGGCGACTCCGAGACCGGCCGCGTTGAGCATGTCCAGGTCGTTGGCGCCGTCGCCGATCGCCACGGTCTGCGCGAGCGGTACGCCGGCCTCGGCGGCGAACCGGCGCAGGAGCCGTGCCTTGCCCGCGCGGTCGACGATCTCGCCGGTGACCTTGCCGGTCAGCTTGCCGTCGACGATCTCCAGCGTGTTGGCCTGGGCGAAGTCGAGCCCGAGCCGGTCCTTGAGGTCGTCGGTGACCTGGGTGAACCCGCCTGACACGACGCCGACTTGGTAGCCGAGCCGCTTGAGCGTACGGATGAGGGTGCGGGCGCCCGGCGTCAGGCGCACCTCGCTGCGCACCTTGTCGACGACCGAGGCGTCAAGCCCTTCGAGCAGGGCCACGCGCGCGTGCAGCGACTGCTCGAAGTCCAGCTCCCCGCGCATCGCGGCGGCGGTGACCTCGGCGACCTCGTCCTCGCAGCCGGCGTGCGCGGCGAAGAGTTCGATGACCTCGTCCTGGATGAGCGTGGAGTCGACATCCATGACGACGAGCCGCTGGGCCCGCCGGTGCAGCCCCGCCGCCACGACGGCGATGTCGACGCCGAACGTCGCCGCGTGCGTGACGAGGGCGGTGCGCAGGGGCTCGGTCTCCACACCGGACACCGCGAACTCGACTGCTGTCACGGGGTACTTGGCGAGCCGGAAGATACGGTCGATGTTGCCGCCGGCCTTGGTGATACGGGCGGCGATCGCGGCGGTGGACTCCGCGGTCAGCGGGTGACCGAGCACGGTCACCAGCGAACGCCCCAGCCCACGCGGGCGGTTGTCGCCGAGGCCGGAGATGATCTCGGCCTGCATCTTCATCGACTCGGCCCAGCTGTGCACGGTGGCCCGCAGATCCCCTTCGAGCCCGGCGGGCGGCGGCGTCACGAGTGCGCACAGCACCATCCGGCCACGCGTGACGACCTGCTCGATGTCGACCACGTCGACGGAGTAGGCGGCGAGGGTGTCGAAGAGTCCGGCCGTGATGCCCGGCCTGTCCTTGCCGAAGATCTTGACGAGGAGAGTGGGGACGTCAGAGGTCTGCGAAGCGCTCATGGTGTACCCACCGTATCCGGCACGGAGTGCCTTATGCCGCAGAGGTCCGCCCAGCGGACACGGAACAGTGGGTGTCGGGTCGGTGGCGCGAATCTTACGGGGCGATCACGGAGGCGCGGGGTGGCGGTCAGCCGTGGGCCAGGGGTGGTCGGGAGTGGGCTGAGGGGCGGTCAGGAGGTGTGTTGATGTGATCGGGGTGGGGTGAGGCGCCGATCAGGAGTTGCCTGGTCGTTGGGCGAGGGGTGACTGGTGGTGGGGGCGGATGCGAGGGATACGTCCGGACGGGTGGGGCGCCGGGTATGGCGCCGTGGGTCCGCGGGGCGCCGCTACTCGCACGCTGCGCGGCACCGCCCACGACTCACCCGGCGCAGGGCACGTTCCGCTGGGTGTCTGGGCTGTTGGCCTCCATGAGGGCGCCCCAGTTCGCATGGTGCCCGATGCCACCTACGACTCAGCCGGCGCAGGGCACGTTCCGCCGGGTGTCTGGGCCGTTGGTCGATGGGGGCGCGGCCACCTCCACGCTGCTCGGCGCCGCCGAGGGCTCGCCGGGCGCAGGGCATGGTCCGCCGGGTATCCGGGCCGTTGGCCTCTATGAGGGCACCCCTACTCGCATGCTGCCCGACGCCACCTACGGCTCACCCGGTGCGGGGCAGGCTGCGCCGGGTGTCGAAGAGGACTCACCCGACGTGGACGTGGATCACCGGCGGCCCTTGGGCTTCCCCGGAGGGGGCGGCGCCGGTGGCGGGGGAGGAGGCGGTGGTTGCTGCCCACCGTCCGAGTCGTCCTCCGGCCAGTCCCGCGAACCTGCCCCGGGCCGACGCCGACGCGATCGGGACGGCGGCTCGTAGGACTGGGCCATGGTCGGAGCGCCGTACATGTCGGCGGGCGGCGGAGGGATACCGGGCGACTGCGGTCCGTCGTGAGGGCGAGTGCCGTCGTCCGGCGGCACAACTCCAGGCGGCTGGGAGCTCCCGGAGTACGGACCGACTCCACCGGCCCTTACGGCCCCGGGCCCTGGACCGGCCCCGAACTGCCCTGCGTTTCGCGGAGGTTGAGGGGTGCCGCCGGGCCGTGATCCTCCGGCAGGCGGCCGATCGCCTCCCCGAGGTGACCCCGCACCCGGCGGCCACACACCTTCCTGAGGCGAGCCCGCATCCGGCGACCACCGAGGTCCACCGGACCAAGCCCCACCACCCGCCCCTGCATCACCAGTCCCGGAACCACCCGGCCCCGCCCCACCAGACCCCGCCCTCCCAGGACCCGCCCCACCCCCTTGCCCCGGCGACTCCCCACCAGGCCAAGCCCCACCACGCGGTGAAGGCCGGCCGTCCTCCGGTTGCCGTAGCTCATCCGGCAGTTGCAGATACGGGTTGGTCGCAGGATTAGGGGCGCGGTACGGCGAACTCGGCACGTAGGGACCCGGGTCCCCGGCGCTCTCCGGGTGCCCTGCTTGTCCCGCACCTCCCGCAGCCTGCGCATGGTCCGGATACCCCGGCTGCCCCGGCACCCAGGCATCCGACCCCGACCCTGAACCGGGCCCTGAACCCGTCCCCGACCTCGCCCCCGGATCCCGACCCGCCGCCCCCAAGTCACCCCGTGCCAACCGCGAAGCCTGCCTCCCCGCAGCCCCGGTCGCATACGCGAGGAGCCCCCCGACGCCCCCCGCCCCCGCACCCCACACCGCACCCAGCACCAACGCCATGCCCAGATGTCCGTGCAACTCGATCCCCGCGCCGAACGCGTCGAACCCCAGCACCGACAGCGACGCATCCACCGACACGTCCGTCAGCCAGGCCAGCAACGGCAACGTCAGTGCGGTCACGATCCCGAGCCGTACGGCACACCGCCCGGCAAAACCGAGAGCCCCCGGGTTCCCTGAGCCCGCACCGCCACGGCCACCGGCACCACTCACCCCCACAGGCGTCCGTACCGCCGTCAACACCCCCGCCAGCAACATCATCAGCGCCGCCGCGACCCCCAACAACCAAACCCGGCCGTCCAGTTCGGCCAGTCGTCCCAACGTCACAGGCTGATCGGACTTGACGCTCAGGAGTTGGTCCAGGGGGTGGGGGAGAAGCTTCGCCAGTTCGCCCGTCGCCTTGCCGTCCCAGGGGACGAAGAGGCCGATCGGGATGCCGAGCCAGACTCCGTTGGGGGCGCCCAGCAACGCCGCGCCCGCGATGCGTTTCGGGTGGTCGTCGCCGATCGCCGCGTACGCCGCCGCCGCGAGGCCCGCCGCCACCGCGACCAGCAGGACCGTGACGAGGGCGGACGCGGCCGGGCGTACGACACGGTGGACCGCCTCCCAACCGCGCGGCAAAGGAGTTCGGCGGGATGCCAGCAGGGCGATCAGCAATATGCCCGCCGACCAGCCCAGGCCGCCCAGCAGCGTCGGCGCCGTGTCGACCGTGAAGCCCACCGCCGCCTTCGCCTTGACCAGGTCGCTGATCTTGCCCGGGAGCAGCCCGCCGATGTCACCGATGTCGCCGAGGCCGGGGATGCTCACCCCGCCGCCGTTCCCGCCCCCGCCACCCGTCAGCTTGTCCAGGCCCAACTTGCTTCCGTCGATGGTGATGACGTCATGGCCCGCCCACGCCAGCCCACCCAGCATCGCCACGAAGAGCGCGATCACCGAGCCCGCGCGCGCGAGGAGTTCGGCCGGGGCGATCACAACTCCGGCCGCCCGCAAGGACCGTAGAAAGAAGTACGACAGCAGGAGGGCGCCCACCAGGCTCACGCCCAGGGGGGTGATCGTGACGGCTGTGGTCGCCTGGGCGCCGGTCAGGCCGAAGGCGGAGACGTCGCCGGTCGGGGTGACCGAACCGCCCGCTCCGAGGGCCACCACCGCCGCGGTCATCGGGCCGAGCGAGCCCGTCGCGTCGGCGCCCAGCAGGTGCAGGCCGAGCGCGGCCGTGCCCGCCATCCCTATCAGCGCCCAGCTCACCGCCGCGATCGCGGACAGCAGGACGTCGGTCCAGGGCACCCTCGTGTCGTAGTTCGCCGTCCTGACACTCGTCGCTGAGCTCATGGCAGACCCCCCGATCCGCGGCGCGGTGCGGACACCGCGCATGTCCCCCTCGCGTGGATTACCACTCTCCGGGTCGGTTTCAACCCCGTCAACGGAACCGGCGGAAGCGTGTGGACGTGGTCTTCACAGGGTCCGACTTTCGGTCAGGGGGTGCAGCCTGAAATAGTTCCCGACGATGTTCGCCATCCCTAGACTCCCTGTGATGGGGGTAACTCGGGGGACTACTCAGTGGGGCATGGAGTGCCGGAACTCGTACTGGAATTGAATGGACGGACCTGGACGCTCGACGCGTCCAGGCCCTACACCCTCGGACGTGATCCGCAGGGGGACGTCGTGGTCGACGACGCCAGGGTCTCCTGGCGGCACGCCACGATCAGCTGGGGCGGCCGGAGTTGGGTGATCGACGACCACGGCAGCACCAACGGCACGTTCGTGCAGGGCCAGCGCATCCATCAGATGGAGATCGGCCCGGGCTCGTCCGTGTACCTGGGCAACGCGACCGACGGCCCGCGCCTGAACCTCTCCGGCGCCGCGGCCGCCGTCGCGACTCCGCAGGCCCAGCCGCAGCAACAGCCGTACGCCGCACAGGGCGCGGGCCCCGGCTGGGCGCAGCAGGCACCCCCGCAGCAGGCCCCGGCGCAGACGCCTGAGCAGCAGCGTTACCAGCCGCCGGCGGCAGCCGCCGCGAACATTCCGCCGCAGCAGGGATCCGGCGTCGGCGCGGGGGCGCCGTCGGTCTACGGCGACCGCAGCCCGACCACGTTCCACCAGTTCTCGCTGGGCCGCGTGATGCGCATCGGCCGTGCGCTGGAGAACGAGTTGGTGGTCTCCGACCTCCAAGTCTCGCGCCACCACGCCGAGTTCCACGCGACGCCCGACGGACGCTTCGAGATCCGTGACCTCGGTTCGCACAACGGCACGTACGTCAATGGCCAGCCGATCACCAAGGGCGGCTCCGCGCTGCTCGGCCCGAACGACATCGTCGGCGTCGGCCACTCCACGTTCCGCCTGGTCGGGGACCGGCTCGAAGAGTTCGTCGACACCGGTGAAGTCTCCTTCTCCGCCCGGCACTTGACGGTCGAGGTCGACGGCGGCAAGCAGATCCTCAAGGACGTCTCCTTCGGCGTACCGGAGAAGTCGCTGATCGCGGTCATCGGCCCGTCGGGCTCCGGCAAGTCGACCCTGCTCAAGGCGCTCACCGGCTACCGGCCCGCCAACCAGGGCGACGTCCTCTACGACAACCGGAACCTGTACAAGCAGTTCGCCGAGCTGCGCCAGCGCATCGGTCTGGTCCCGCAGGACGACATCCTGCACAAGGAACTGACCGTCAAGAAGGCCCTCAAGTACGCGGCCAAGCTGCGCTTCCCCGCCGACACCACCGGCGCCGAGCGCGAGGCCCGTATCGACGAGGTGCTGCGCGAGCTGAAGCTCGACATCCACAAAGAGAAGAAGATCACCTCCCTCTCCGGCGGCCAGCGCAAGCGCGTCTCGGTGGCCCTGGAACTCCTCACCAAGCCCTCGCTGATCTTCCTGGACGAGCCCACCTCGGGCCTCGACCCGGGCATGGACCGCGACGTCATGCAGCTGCTGCGCGGCCTCGCCGACGACGGCCGCACGGTCCTCGTCGTCACCCACTCCGTGGCCGAACTGGCGATCTGCGACAAGCTGTTGGTGATGGCCCCGGGCGGCTCCGTCGCCTACTTCGGCCCGCCCGAGGAGGCGCTGAACTTCTTCGGCTACGACACCTGGGCCGACGTCTTCTCCGCCTTCGAGAACTACCGCGACTACGACTGGGCGGGCCGCTGGAAGGGCTCGCAGCACTACCAGATGTACGCCGCGGACATCGACGCGATCGCACCGCAGTCCGTACAGATGCCGCCGATGCAGGCGATGAAGCCGCCGAAGCCGCAGGGCTGGATGTCGCAGTTCGTCACGCTGGTGCGCCGCTATGTCGCGGTGATCGCCTCCGACAAGGGCTTCCTGGCCCTGATGGTGATCCTGCCGGGCGTCCTCGGCGCGGTGAGCCTGCTCATCGACTCGGGCAACAGCCTGCTGCCCAACCCGGCCCGGGCGAACGGCACCAGAATCCCGAACGGCACGGCCACCACGGTCCTGCTGATCCTCGCGGTCGGCGCCTGCTTCGCCGGCGCGGCCAACTCCGTCCGTGAGCTGATCAAGGAACGGGTCATCTACGAACGGGAGCGCGCGACCGGGCTGTCCCGTTCCGCGTACCTGATGTCCAAGGTGTTCGTGCTCGGTGTGATCACCGCGCTGCAGGGCCTGATGGTCGGTGTCATCGGCTTCGCCAGCCGCGAGATCCCCAAGCAGGGCCTGGTCCTCGGCAGCCAGACCATGTTCGAGCTCTGCATCCCGATCATGGGCCTCGGCTTCACCGCGATGATGTTCGGCCTGATCATCTCCTCGCTGGTGAAGACGGCCGAGAAGACCATGCCGCTGCTGGTGATGTTCGCGATCATCCAAGTCGTGTTCACCGGCTGCCTGTTCACGCTGAACGGCTCGATCGGCGTCAACCAGTTCTCGTACCTGATGCCGTCGCGCTGGGCGGTCGGCGCCGCGGGTGCCACGCTGGACTTCAACAAGATCAGCCCGCCCAAGCCGGGCGACGCCACCGACCCGCTGTGGGAGCACACCGTCGGCGCCTGGGGCATGGACATGGCCGCCCTGATCGCCCTCGGTGTGATCTGCGGCTTCTTCGTGGCCCGCTTCCTGCGCCGCCACGAGCCCGAGGTCATGCGGAAGTAGTTCTCGCGGAAGTAGTTCTTCTGTGACGACGCCGAAGGGCGGCGCCCCTGGTGGGGGTGCCGCCCTTCGGCGTCGATACCGAGACCCAGAGGTCCGCCGGAGGCCTCAGTACGCGTCTCAGTACGCGCTGTTGACGTTGTCGATCGAGCCGTACCGGTCGGCCGCGTAGTTCGCCGCGGCGGTGATGTTGGCGACCGGGTCGTAGATGTTCGTCGAGGTACCGGAGACGTGGTACGCGTTGAACGTCGGCTGGATGACCTGGAGCAGGCCGATCGACGGCGTGCCGTTGACCGCGTTGACGTCCCAGCCGTTGATCGCGCTGGGGTTGCCCGAGGACTCCCGCATGATGTTCTTGTACAGGCCGTTGTACGAGCCCGGGATGCCCTTCTGCTTCATGATCGCCAGGGCGTGGTTGATCCAGCCGTTGAGGTTGTTCGCGTAGGTCGTCGCGGCGACGGGCTGGATCTTGACGCGCTCGGTGGAGCGGCTCGCGGCCTTCTTGGCCTTGCGCGCGGCCTCCGCCTTCTTCTTGGCGGCGGCTTCGGCGGCGGCCTTCTTCTTCGCGGCGGCGTCCGCCTTGGCCTTCGCCGCCTTCGCCTTGGCGTCGGCCTTCGCCTGGATCGCCTCGGTCTTCACACCGGCACCGGCGAGCTGGTCGGTGACGCTGGCCTTGACGCCCTTGATGGGCTCCGTGCTGTACGCGATCTTCGTCGAGGTCGCGGCGTCGCTCGTGGTCGTCCCCGCGTCGCTGGGCACCGCGGAGAAGGCGAGGGCGGCGGCGCCGAGCGTGGCGACACCTGCGAGCGCGATCTTGTGCTGCTTCGTCAGCTTGTTCAGCTTGGTCAGGCGACTATGACCAGGAGTGTTCGAGTTCTTGGGCATGGCGGATGGACCTCTTCGAATTGCGCGGAGGTCGCTCACGGTCCGGCGGGGGACGCGGGTGCTTCCGGCACAAACGCCGCGGACGGATCCGCGGCGCTGAGCGACGGCTGCAATTCTTAGCGGCCGCAAAAACCCCTGGCAAAGGTGTGACGTACGATCCCGGGTAGTTGACCGGTCCAGGGCAAAACGGGACAGACGGGACCGTCTGTCCCGCTCAAGCGGGGCGCCTATATCTCCTATGTCCGCTAGTACGTGATCTGCGCCCTATGTGCGGGCTCACATCGACCGCACACCAACCTCACCCGCAGTTGCGTGAGCAACGCACCGCGTGAGGACCCTCCTCCGGGAGGATGAGATGCACGTCCCCGAACTCGTGCCACAGGTAGAGCCCCCGCAGCGCCTCCTCATAACTGCGGCCTACGGCGGCCCGCCCGGCGACCGCCTCCAGCATCAGCAGATGCGAGGCCTCCGGCTCGTGCAGCCCCGTCAGCAGCCCGTCCACGACCCGCACACCCCGCTCCGGCGTCACGACGAGGTCCGTCCACCCCGCACGCGCGCGTACGACCCCGTCGGCCCCGGCGGCGGACTCGACGGCCCGCACGGCGGTGGTCCCGACCGCGATGACCCGCCCGTCCCCGGCCCGGGCGGCATTGATCAACCGGGCCGACGTCTCCGACACCGCGAACCGCTCCGGATACGGCGGCTCCCGCACCTCGGCCGACGCCACCCCGGTGTGCAGCGTGATCGGCGCGAACTGCACCCCCCGACTCACCAGCTCCGCCACCAGCCGCGCGGTGAAGGGCCGAGCCGCACTGGGCATCTCCGCACTGCCCGTCCCGTCCTCCGTGGGCAACGAGAACACCGTCTGGTAGACCGAGAGCGGCTGATCGCGCTCTGTATAGGAGTAACGAATGGGCCGCCCGTACTCGCGGAGCAGCGCGGCCACACTCGCCGCCGAACCTCCGGGCCTGGGCGTCCCGATGCCGGGCGACTCGGCCCTGGGCAGGCGTGCGCCCGGGGTGTCGTCTGGGCCTGCCATTTCTGGCTCGGCGCCGTTCGTCCTGGGTACGGCAGGCTCAGTCGCTCCTCGCCCTGCGGGCGCGCTCGACGCCGGCCCTCCGGCCTTGGGCGTCACGATGTCCGGCGACTTCGCCCCGGCCGCGCGTGCTCCCGGTGCGTTGTCCGAGCCCAGCACTTCCGGCTCCGCGGCACTCGTCCCGGGCACGGCCGGCCCAGTCGCTCCTCGCCCTGCGGGCGCGCTCGTCGCAGGCTCTCCAGCGCTGGGTGTCGCGATGTCCGGCGATTCCGCTCCGGCCACCCGCGCCTCCGGCACATCGTCCGGGCCCGCCATTTCTGGCTCGGCGCTGTTCGTCCCGGGTACGGTCGGCCCAGTCGCTCCTCGCCCCGAGGGCCCGCCCGACGTCGGCCCTCCAGGCCCAGGCGTTCCGATGCCTGACTTCTCCACCCCGGGCACCCGCGCCCCCAGCACCTCGTCCGTGCCCAGCACTTCCGGCTTCGCGGCACTCGTCCCGGGCACGGCCGCCCCTGAGGCTTCAGGCCTCGCCGCCCCAGGCTCCGACGCTCCCGGGTCCGACACCCGCACCCCCGACACCCGCGCCCACCACAACCGCTCACCCCGCCCGCTCAGCGGCTCCTCCAGGGCCAGCCGCACACCCCCGGGCAGTCGTACCTCCACGCCGGCCGGGCCGCCCGCACGCGCGCGTGTGGTGCCCTGGCCGTCCGGCTCGCGCAGCTCGACGGCCCACCGTCCGTCATCGCCCCGGGTGGAGAAATGCACCACCACGCGTGCGTGCCCGATCCACCCGTCCACCGCTGCGGCGAGCGTCGGCGACGTGTTCACGACCAGCAGATCCCCGGCCCGCAACAGCCGCGGCAGTTCCGCGAACGCGTGATGCGACACCTCGGTACCGCGCGACACGAGCAGTCGTACGGCATCCCGGTCGAGCCCGGGCCCGCGCTGTTCGACGGGCACGCGCGCGGACAGCTCCTCCGGGACCCGCACCGCTACTGTCATCGCTCCTCCAGGAGGGCCGGGGCCCCGTAGCGACCGCTCGCGGGACGCTCGTCCAGCAGTCGTAGAAAGGCCGGCACCACGGACGTCGGCGACGGCCGGGGATCGTCGTCGTCCGGTACGGCCGCCGCGTACAGGTCCGTGCCCATGTCCCCGGGATCGACCGCCCAGACCCCCAGCCCGGGTTCCTCCGTGCCGAGCACGGCCGCGAGGTGGTCGAGGGCAGCCTTGGACGCCCCGTAGCCGCCCCACGTCTCGTACGCCTCGGCCGCCGCGTCCGAGCTGACCGCGATCACCGCACCCGCCCGCGAGGCCCGCAGCAGCGGCAACGCCTCCTGGACCAGCCCCAGCGCGGCCACCACGTTCACCTCCAGCGCCCGCCGCAGCCCGTCCAGGGTCAGCTCCTCAAGGCGTACGAGCGGCTCGGCGCCCAGCGCGCTCGCGTTGCTGACGACCAGGTCGACGCCGCCCAGCTTCCCGGCCGCGGCCACCAGCTCGGCCCGGTGCGCGGCATCCGTGACGTCACCGGGAACGGCCTCCACGCGCGTGCCGTACGTGGCGACGGACACCGCGGCCTCCGTCAGCGCCCCCTCGGTCCTGGCGTCGAGCACCAGGTCCCAGCCCCGCGCGGCCAGGGCCTCGGCGAGTGCCCGGCCCAGTCCCTTGGACGCCCCCGTGATGATCGCAACCGACATGACACACACGTCCCCTCGTCCACTACGCCTCCGTCGGCGTGCCCCCAACGTAGGAACGGGACCGCCCCCGCCGCGTCGGACCCGGGCCGCATCCCCAGGGGCCCTTCGTCCTAGGTCCACCGGACCAGAAGAGGGCCGTCACCAGCCCGATCCGCGTTGTCACACCCCGCCGGTACCGTGAGGTCATGAGTCAAGGTCCACGGTCCGGCCTCGCGGCGGTGAGTTCCGCGCTGCTGGCCATGAGCAGGCATCTCGAGGTGCGCGACGTCCTCAAGACGATCGTCGCCTCGGCCCGCGAGCTGCTCGACGCGCAGTACGCCGCCCTCGGCGTGCCCGACGACCACGGCGGCTTCGCCCAGTTCGTGGTCGACGGCGTCAGCGACGCCCAGTGGAAGGCCATCGGCCCGCTCCCGCGCCAGCACGGCATCCTCGCCGCGATGCTGAACGAGGCGAAGGCCGAGCGCCTCGCCGACGTCCGCAAGGACCCCCGCTTCGAGGGCTGGCCCTCGGCCCACCCCGACATGTCCGACTTCCTGGGCCTGCCCATCCGCGACGACGACGAGGTCATCGGCGCGCTCTTCCTCGCGAACAAGAACTGCCCGAAGCGGGACGGCAGTTGCGGCTTCACGGAGGAGGACGAGGAGCTGCTCTCGATCCTCGCCCAGCACGCGGCCATCGCTCTCACCAACGCCCGCCTGTACGAGCGCAGCCGCGAGCTGACCATCGCCGAGGAACGTTCCCGCCTGGCCCACGAGCTGCACGACGCGGTGTCCCAGAAGCTGTTCTCGCTCCGCCTCACCGCACAGGCCGCCGCCACCCTCGTGGACCGAGACCCGTCCCGGGCCAAGGGCGAACTCCAGCAGGTGGCCGCGCTCGCCGCCGAGGCAGCCGACGAACTCCGGGCAGCAGTGGTCGAGTTGCGCCCCGCCGCCCTGGACGAGGACGGACTGATCGCCACCCTGCGCACCCAGATCCAGGTCCTCGACCGCGCCCACACCGCGCGCGTGACCTTCACCGGCCGCGGCTTCCGCGCCCTGCCCGCCGCCCAGGAGGAGGCCATGCTCCGCGTCGCCCAGGAGGCCCTGCACAACGCGCTGCGGCACTCCGGCGCGGAGCACGTCGCCGTGACCCTGGCGCGACACGGCTGCGGAGCGGTCCTCCGGATCACCGACGACGGCACCGGCTTCGAACCCCAGTCGATCCGCCGCGCCGGACGCCACCTCGGCCTGGTCTCCATGCGGGACCGGACCAACGGCGTCGGCGGCACACTGACCGTGGAATCGGCGCCCGGAAAGGGCACCACGATCGAGATGGAGGTCCCCGGTGGCTGACGCAATCAAGGTGCTCATCGTCGACGACCACCAGGTCGTCCGCCGGGGCCTGCGCACCTTCCTGGAGGTGCAGGACGACATCGAGGTCGTCGGCGAGGCGGCCGACGGCGCCGAAGGAGTCGCCCGCACCGAGGAGTTGAAGCCCGACGTCGTCCTCATGGACGTCAAGATGCCGGGCATGGACGGCATCGACGCGCTGCGCAGACTCCGCGAACTCGACCACCCCGCGCGCGTGTTGATCGTCACCAGCTTCACCGAACAGCGCACGGTGATCCCGGCCCTGCGCGCGGGCGCCGCCGGTTACGTCTACAAGGACGTGGACCCGGACGCCCTGGCCGGCGCCATCCGTTCCGTCCACGCGGGCCACATCCTGCTCCAACCCGAGGTCGCCGGCGTCCTGTTGTCCCAGGAGGAGTCCAACTCGGGGCAGGGGAGAGGCGGTTCGCTCACGGAGCGGGAGCGCGAGGTGCTCGGCCTGATCGCCGACGGCCGCGAGATAGCCCGCGCCCTGGTGCTCTCCGAGAAGACGGTCAAGACCCACGTGTCGAACATCCTGATGAAGCTCGACCTGGCGGACCGCACGCAGGCGGCCCTGTTCGCCGTACGGCACGGTCTGACCAGGTGAGCGGTGTCGCAGGGGCGGCGTGACGGCAACACGGAGCGTCTCGTTCCGGGCTGAGATTCATACCGTCGTGGGAATGTCCCCCGAATGGCGCATCCTTCGTGGATCTCCACCGTTCTCCAGTGCGTGCCGCGGCGCCTGCCGCGGTGATCGCTAGGAGGGCTCAGAAGTGAAGAACCTGAAGAAGGCAGCGGCCGTGACGATGGTGGCCGGCGGGCTGGTAGCCGCCGGTGCCGGGCTGGCCTCCGCCGACGGCCTGGCGAACGGCCAGGCCGCCGGTTCGCCCGGCGTCGGCTCGGGCAACGTCATCCAGGTCCCGGTGCACGTCCCGGTCAACGCGGTCGGCAACAGCGTGAACGTCATCGGCGTCCTGAACCCCGCCTTCGGCAACCTGGGCGTCAACAGCTGACGCACGTCGCTCCGCGACAGTGACCTCCGGCCGTCCAGGGCACTCCCTGGGCGGCCGGTCTGCTCGTCACCAGGTCGCCTGGTCATTTGGTCGGCTTGTCGCGCCAATGATCCGAACGGGCAGTCAAACGCGCATGTCCGTGCCGTTTCCGCGCTTCCCCGCGTTGATCAGCGCACGACCCGCGGCCGGGTCGGTCACGCAATCGCAGGAGGAACGCTTCTCATGAACATCGCCAAGAAGGCCGCTGTGGCCCTCACCGTCGCCGGTATCGCCGCCGGCGCCTCCGCCGGTGCCGCTTTCGCCGACGCCGGTGCCGACGGCGCGGCCGTGAAGTCCCCGGGTGTCGGTTCGGGCAACGCCGTCCAGGTCCCGGTCCACGTCCCCGTCAACGTCGTCGGCGACAGCGTCAACGTCATCGGCCTGCTGAACCCCGCGTTCGGCAACAAGGGCATCAACGACTGACGCCCGCACCACCAAGAGGGGCCCCACGAGTCAACGACGACTCGTGGGGCCCTTCTTTGTATGAGATCCGCGGGGGACTTTCCCAGGGACGGCCGTCAAATCCAGCTCGCCGGCCTTCTCGGCGCAGGCCCACAACTCAGCACGCCAGGCCCTCTCCACGCAGGCCCGCAAACTCAGCCCGTCCGGCACCTCTCAACTCAGGCCGCCGTTACTCAGCCCGTCCGGCACCCTTTCGACGCAGGCCCGCAATATTCAGCCCGTCCGGCGTTTGAGGACGAGGCCCCTTCAGGGCCGATCGGGGGTCTGGGGGCGGAGCCCCCAGTGGCGCCCACCCCGACACCGGGCACCCACGCGACGGAACATTCAGCGCACCCCCTTCTCCCGCTCCTCCACAACGGAGTTGTACGCCGCGACCTGCGCCCGCCGAGCCGTCCGCTCCACCGGCCGCAACGCCTCAGCCCGCGCCCCCATCTCGGACGCGCTCACCGCACCCCCGGGCCCGTTCTCGTAAGCCACGGACACCAGCAGCCCCACCCGCTGCGCAAGCTCCAGCACCCGCACAGCCCGCGGCGGATACCCCGGCGCCAACACCTCCCGCCCCCGCTCCGCCCGCGCGCGATACGCGTCGACCGCCGCCTCGGCCACCGGCCCCGACCCGGCGACATCGAGCCGGGACAACACCGCCGTGGCGTCCCGCAGCGCCTCCGCCAGCTCCCGTTCGGCCTCCCCGAGCGAGGGCACATCGGCGGGCGGCGCCTCCCGCACCGGCAGGCAGTGCCACACGACCTCGACATGGACGTCACCGGCGGGACCGGCCTCGTAGACCTCGGGAACGAGGCCGAGCGCGACGCCGTAGCAGATCACCGCCTCCTCGGCCTCCAGTGCGCGGGCGTTGAAGGCGGGCGGGCCGCTCAGCCCCAGGGGGTGTCCCGAGGTGGGCAGCGCCACCCGCAGTCCGGTCGCGCCGAGGGTGCGCAGCCGTCCCAGCGCGAGCGTGAGTCCGACGGGTGCCGACTCGCCCGGCAGCCCCTCCACCCGGTGCACGGCGTCCTCGCCCACGATGGCGAGCACGGCGTCGTCCGGCGAGACAAGTCCGGCCAACAGGGCATTTCCCCAGGCGGCGAGGCGTCCTGAGCGTGGTTCCGAAAGCATGGCGTCCACCCTAAGGACCGGACCGATGGAATGGACCGCCCGGCCGGTGGCGTAGATTTCTTCGAGGGCTGCGCCTACCGGCGCACGCGACAGCCGAGACAGGCCGACGATGCAATGGGAGACAGCGCGCTCATGAGCGATGTTCTGGAGCTGGAGGACGTAACCGTGGTCCGGGAGGGCCGGGCTCTGGTGGACCAGGTCTCCTGGTCGGTCAAGGAGGGCGAGCGCTGGGTCATCCTCGGCCCGAACGGCGCCGGCAAGACCACGCTCCTGAACGTCGCGTCCAGCTACCTGTTCCCCAGCAGCGGTACCGCCACCATCCTCGGCGAGACCCTGGGCAAGGTCGACGTCTTCGAACTGCGCCCCCGCATCGGCGTCGCCGGCATCGCCATGGCCGAGAAGCTCCCCAAGCGCCAGACCGTCCTGCAGACCGTCCTGACCGCGGCTTATGGCATGACCGCGGGCTGGAACGAGGACTACGAGGACGTCGACGAACAGCGCGCCCGCGCCTTCCTCGACCGCCTCGGCATGAGCGACTACCTGGACCGCAAGTTCGGCACGCTCTCCGAGGGCGAGCGCAAGCGCACCCTCATCGCCCGCGCCCTGATGACCGACCCCGAGCTGCTCCTCCTCGACGAGCCCGCCGCCGGTCTCGACCTCGGCGGCCGCGAGGACCTCGTACGCCGCCTCGGCCGCCTCGCCCGCGACCCGATCGCGCCCTCCATGATCATGGTCACGCACCACGTCGAGGAGATCGCCCCCGGCTTCACCCACGTCCTGATGATCCGTCAGGGCAAGGTCCTCGCCGCGGGTCCGCTGGAGCTCGAACTCACCGCCCGCAACCTGTCGTTGTGCTTCGGTCTGCCGCTCATCGTGGAGCAGGTCGGCGACCGCTGGACCGCACACGGTCTCCCCATGGCCTGAACTGCCTTGTAAGAAGCGGGTGTAGGGACATATGCGCCCTGTCCGTGACGGGACCCGCAGCCCTACCATTGACCATGTGAACGACATCGGCGCATGGGTGTGGTGGCTCGTCGGCGCGGCAGCACTCGGGATCCCCCTTGTGGTGACCGCGATGCCGGAGTTCGGCATGTTCGCCGTGGGCGCCGTAGCCGCCGCGGGCACCGCCGGGATCGGCGGGGACCTCGTCGTCCAGGTCCTCGTCTTTGTCGTCGTCTCGGTCGCGCTCATCGCGGTCGTACGGCCCATCGCGGCCCGGCACCGTTCGACACTGCCCCAACTCGCCACGGGCATCGATGCCTTGAAGGGCAAACAGGCCGTCGTCCTGGAGCGTGTCGACGGCTCCGGCGGCGGCCGGATCAAGCTGGCCGGAGAGATCTGGTCGGCCCGCTCGCTCGACGCCGACCGTGCCTATGAACCGGGCCAGGAGGTGGACGTCGTGGAGATCGAGGGAGCCACCGCGATCGTCATCTGACCTCGCAGGACTCAACCGATGACCTCGCAGGACACGACTGATGACCTCGCAGGTCTCAACTGAACCGAACAGCACACGAGTTGCGTGACGGTCTGACAGACTCGACCAGCAAGATCTTCAACAACCATAAGATCTTCCGAAAGCGCCGAGGCGGAGAAGGGTACGGGGAGCACGATGGAACCGGTCATCATCGTCTTGATCATCCTGGTGGTGTTGGTCTTCATCGCTTTGATCAAGACGATCCAGGTCATCCCGCAGGCAAGTGCCGCGATCGTGGAGCGATTCGGTCGCTACACACGGACACTCAACGCGGGACTCAACATCGTCGTCCCGTTCATCGACACGATCCGCAACCGCATCGACCTGCGCGAACAGGTCGTACCGTTCCCGCCGCAGCCGGTGATCACCCAGGACAACCTGGTCGTCAACATCGACACGGTCATCTACTACCAGGTGACGGACGCGCGGGCCGCGACCTACGAAGTGGCCAGCTACATCCAGGCGATCGAGCAGCTCACGGTCACCACGCTCCGCAACATCATCGGCGGCATGGACCTGGAGCGGACGCTGACCTCCCGCGAGGAGATCAACGCGGCCCTGCGCGGCGTCCTCGACGAGGCGACGGGCAAGTGGGGCATCCGCGTAAACCGCGTGGAGCTCAAGGCAATTGAGCCCCCCACCTCCATCCAGGACTCGATGGAGAAGCAGATGCGCGCCGACCGAGACAAGCGCGCCGCGATCCTCACCGCGGAAGGTACGCGCCAGGCCGCGATCCTCACCGCAGAGGGCGAGAAGCAGTCCCAGATCCTGCGCGCCGAAGGCGAGGCCAAGGCCGCGGCCCTGCGCGCCGAGGGTGAAGCCCAGGCTGTCCGTACGGTGTTCGAGGCGATCCACGCGGGCGACGCCGACCAGAAGCTCCTCAGCTACCAGTACCTCCAGATGCTCCCGAAGATCGCCGAAGGCGACGCCAACAAGCTCTGGATCGTCCCCAGCGAGATCGGCGACGCCCTCAAGGGCCTCTCCGGAGCGATGGGCAACATGGGCCCGTTCGGCGGCAATTCGGGCAACGACGGAGGCAACTCCGGCAACTCAGGCGGCAATTCAGACCGCCAACGCCGCGAGAAGCCGTCCATCGACTGACGGCCACTTCTGCACATACGCGAATCCCCGCGCCCTTGAGGGGCGCGGGGAACTGCGCGATCAGCCACACACGACGCGCACCCGACGACCATCCACGCCCCTACGGCGCTTAGTTCAGGCAGCGTCCCGAGCCAACCAACCCGGCAGCGCCTCAAAATCCTCGGACGCCAGCGCGAGCAACATCGCGTCAGCCGGCGTCGGCTCGAACGGCTGCCGCAGCAACGGCATCCCTGCCTGCTCCGGAGTCCGCGCCGCCTTGCGGTGGTTGTCCTCCGCGCACGAAGCCACCGTGTTCAGCCACGAGTCCTGACCGCCCTGCGCCCTGGGCACCACGTGGTCGACCGTCGTCGCGCGCCTGCCGCAGTACGCGCACCGGTGCCGGTCCCGGACCAGCACACCCCGCCTCGACCACGGAGCTTGTCTTCGGAACGGCACCCTCACATACCTGCACAACCGGATCACCCGGGGGACCGGTATGTCGACCTCGGCTCCGCGCATGCGCAGTTCGGGGTGGGCCTGCTCGACGACAGCCTTGTCCTGCAGCACCAGAACGACGGCTCGATTCAACGACACCGTCGACAGCGGCTCGAAGCTCGCGTTCAGCACCAGCGTGTCCCGCATCCAGCCCACCTCCCATGTGCAACCGGCCCACCGCGCGGCGGGCTTGGATCAACTCTGGCCGGGCACGCCGAGATGGACAACGCAATAAAAAATGCCCGCCCCTGATCAATTCCAAGACCAGAGGCGGGCAAACGTTCCATGAACGTCAGTCTTCGGCGGGAACCTCGTACTCACCGATCAGCTGGGCACGCGCCAGCGTGTGGAACCGCAGGTTGAAACCGACGACCGCCGGGGAAACGTCCGAGTCCGGACCGAGTTTTTCCGCGTCAACGGCGTACACCGTGAACACATAACGGTGCGACCCGTCCCCGGGCGGCGGCGCGGCACCGCCGAAGTCCTTCGACCCGTAGTCGTTCCGCACCTGTACGGCGCCATCCGGCAGCCCCGCGAACTTGCCGCTGCCCGCGCCCTCCGGCAGCTCGGTCACCGAGGCCGGGATGTCGAACACCGTCCAGTGCCAGAACCCGCTCCCCGTAGGGGCGTCCGGGTCGTAGCAGGTCACGGCGAAACTCTTGGTCCCGGGCGGGAAGCCCTCCCACCGCAGCTGCGGCGAGGTGTTGCCGGCCGCGTAGACCTGAGCGTCCTTGAGCGTGGCCCCCGGCTCGACGTCCACACTCGTCACCGTGAACGACGGCACGGGCGGATGGAAGTCATGGGGGAGCGGTCGCCGCTTCAGCTCGGTCACCTCGGTACCTCCTGATCGGAATCTTCAGTACGTCCCGAGCCTAGAACCAGTTCCGCTTGCTGCCGACCTCGGACAGCCATTGGTTGAGGTACGCCGCCCAGTCCGTCCCCTGGAAGTCGTGCAGACCCACCTGGAAGGACCGGAAGGTGTCACTGCCCTCGCTGAAGAGGCCCGGCTTCTTGTCCATCTCCAGGATGACGTCCATCGCGTTCTCATCGGCGACGAAGCTCAGCTCGACCTGGTTCAGCCCGCGGTACTGCGACGGCGGCTGGAACTCGATCTCCTGGTAGAACGGCAGCTTCTGCCGCGTCCCCCGGATGTGACCGCGCTCCATGTCCGCGTTCTTGAAGCGGAAGCCCAGCCGGATGAAGGCGTCCAGGAGAGCCTTCTGCGCCGGCAGCGGGTGCACGTTGACCGGGTCGAGGTCACTGGAGTCCACGGCACGGGCGATCGCCAGCTCGGTGCTCACCCCGATGTGCATCCCGCGCAGCGACTGACCGTCGATCATCGTGACCGGCGTCTCCCAGGGGATCTCAAGACCGAACGGCACGTTGTGCGCGGCCCCGGCCTGCAGCTCGAAGGCGCCGCCCAGCCGCACCTTCGTGAACTCGATGTCCTGCTTGTACTCCTGGTCACCGCTCTCGACCTCGACCTTGGCCTGCAGCCCGACCGAGAGCCCCTGGATCTCCTGGGCGACCGAACCGCCCTGGATCCGCACCTCGCCCTGGACGACCCCGCCCGGAACGACGTTGACCTCGGTCAGCACCGTCTCCACCGAAGCCCCGCCGGCCCCCAGGCTCGCGAGCAGCTTCTTGAACGCCATTGACTCTCCCTTTACGTATGGACCCTTGATCCCTACAAACGCGAACCGACCGCGCCCGGTTCCGCGCCACACCCTGGCAAGCGGACGGAACCTTGACCACCCCTTGGCACAAGCGCGCCTGGACTACGCTCGGACGCCATGATCGCGCCCCCGGACCGTATGCCACTCCCCAGAGAGTTCTTCGACCGCCCTGTACTGGAGGTCGCCCCCGACCTCCTGGGCCGCCTCGTCGTCCGTACGACCCCCGACGGCCCGATCGTCCTGCGCATCACAGAGGCCGAGGCCTACGACGGCGGCAACGACCCCGCATCCCACGCGTACAGAGGTCCGACGGCCCGCAACGGTGTGATGTTCGGTCCGCCCGGGCATGTGTACGTCTACTTCACCTACGGCATGTGGCACTGCATGAACCTGGTGTGCGGTCCGGAGGGCACGGCCAGGGGGGTCCTGCTCCGCGCCGGCGAGATCGTCGAGGGCGCCGAACTCGCCCGCAAACGTCGACTCTCGGCCCGAAATGACAAAGAACTGGCCAAAGGCCCCGCCCGCCTGGCCACCGCCCTGGACGTCGACCGCTCCCTGGACGGCACGGACGCGTGCACCACGGGCGAGACACCCCTGAGGATGCTGGCCGGTACACCCGTCCCCTCTCATCAGGTAAGCAGCGGTCCCCGCACCGGAGTGTCCGGCGAGGGCGCGGTCCACCCCTGGCGGTTCTGGATCACCAACGACCCTACGGTTAGCCCGTATCGGGCTCATACGCCGCGACGTCGGCCAAGTTGACGCGTCTTGGCAGGGTGCGTAATGTAGCCCGAGCCGCTTGACCCGGGTACGGCATTCGCCAGCAGCCGGAAGCGGCCAACCCACTACTAACGACTCTCCCTCGCTGAGGGCGCATTCGGCGTGCCTGCATGCCTGAATTCGAACTCGCGGAACTCGATTATGAGTTGCCGAGGGGATCGGCTAACGTAGTGAATGTCGAAAGGCCGACAGGCGAAAGCCCAAAGCTCTTGACAATCCCCGCCGACAGGGAATCGGAACCGGAAACGGTCTGATAGAGTCGGAAACGCAAGACCGAAGGGAAAAGCCCGGAGGAAAGCCCGAGAGGGTGAGTACAAAGGAAGCGTCCGTTCCTTGAGAACTCAACAGCGTGCCAAAAATCAACGCCAGATATGTTGATACCCCGTCCATCGGATTCTTCCGGTGGCAGGGTTCCTTTGAAGAAAACATACAGCGAGGACGCTGTGAACGGTCGGGCTTATTCCGCCTGACTGTTCCGCTCTCGTGTGTGTCGTTCCCGATTACGGGAAAACATTCACGGAGAGTTTGATCCTGGCTCAGGACGAACGCTGGCGGCGTGCTTAACACATGCAAGTCGAACGATGAACCACTTCGGTGGGGATTAGTGGCGAACGGGTGAGTAACACGTGGGCAATCTGCCCTGCACTCTGGGACAAGCCCTGGAAACGGGGTCTAATACCGGATAACACTCCTACACTCATGTGTGGGGGTTAAAAGCTCCGGCGGT
The DNA here is from genome assembly GCF_033335955.1 of Streptomyces sp. N50. GTDB lineage: Bacteria > Actinomycetota > Actinomycetes > Streptomycetales > Streptomycetaceae > Streptomyces. The sequence goes on along the minus strand of NZ_CP137549.1, from coordinate 1,689,004 downwards.
GCAGGATGAGCCCGCGGCCTATCAGCTTGTTGGTGAGGTAATGGCTCACCAAGGCGACGACGGGTAGCCGGCCTGAGAGGGCGACCGGCCACACTGGGACTGAGACACGGCCCAGACTCCTACGGGAGGCAGCAGTGGGGAATATTGCACAATGGGCGAAAGCCTGATGCAGCGACGCCGCGTGAGGGATGACGGCCTTCGGGTTGTAAACCTCTTTCAGCAGGGAAGAAGCGAAAGTGACGGTACCTGCAGAAGAAGCGCCGGCTAACTACGTGCCAGCAGCCGCGGTAATACGTAGGGCGCAAGCGTTGTCCGGAATTATTGGGCGTAAAGAGCTCGTAGGCGGCTTGTCACGTCGGGTGTGAAAGCCCGGGGCTTAACCCCGGGTCTGCATTCGATACGGGCTAGCTAGAGTGTGGTAGGGGAGATCGGAATTCCTGGTGTAGCGGTGAAATGCGCAGATATCAGGAGGAACACCGGTGGCGAAGGCGGATCTCTGGGCCATTACTGACGCTGAGGAGCGAAAGCGTGGGGAGCGAACAGGATTAGATACCCTGGTAGTCCACGCCGTAAACGGTGGGAACTAGGTGTTGGCGACATTCCACGTCGTCGGTGCCGCAGCTAACGCATTAAGTTCCCCGCCTGGGGAGTACGGCCGCAAGGCTAAAACTCAAAGGAATTGACGGGGGCCCGCACAAGCAGCGGAGCATGTGGCTTAATTCGACGCAACGCGAAGAACCTTACCAAGGCTTGACATACACCGGAAAGCATTAGAGATAGTGCCCCCCTTGTGGTCGGTGTACAGGTGGTGCATGGCTGTCGTCAGCTCGTGTCGTGAGATGTTGGGTTAAGTCCCGCAACGAGCGCAACCCTTGTCCTGTGTTGCCAGCGTGCCCTTCGGGGTGACGGGGACTCACAGGAGACCGCCGGGGTCAACTCGGAGGAAGGTGGGGACGACGTCAAGTCATCATGCCCCTTATGTCTTGGGCTGCACACGTGCTACAATGGCCGGTACAATGAGCTGCGATACCGTGAGGTGGAGCGAATCTCAAAAAGCCGGTCTCAGTTCGGATTGGGGTCTGCAACTCGACCCCATGAAGTCGGAGTTGCTAGTAATCGCAGATCAGCATTGCTGCGGTGAATACGTTCCCGGGCCTTGTACACACCGCCCGTCACGTCACGAAAGTCGGTAACACCCGAAGCCGGTGGCCCAACCCCCTTGTGGGGAGGGAGCTGTCGAAGGTGGGACTGGCGATTGGGACGAAGTCGTAACAAGGTAGCCGTACCGGAAGGTGCGGCTGGATCACCTCCTTTCTAAGGAGCACTTCTTACCAAGAACCTTCGGGAACTTGGTCAGAGGCCAGTACATCGGCGAATGTCCGGTGCTGGTTGCTCAAGGGTGGAACGTTGATTATTCGGTGTCGCTGCTCATCTCGGGCTGCAAGTACTGCTCTTCGGAGCGTGGAAAGCTGACCACGAGTGACGGGGATGCCGGGCACGCTGTTGGGTGTCTGAAGGTACGGCCGAGAGGCTGCCTTCAGTGCCGACCCCGGTAAAACATCGCGTGAGTGGTGTGTGACGGGTGGTTGGTCGTTGTTTGAGAACTGCACAGTGGACGCGAGCATCTGTGGCCAAGTTTTTAAGGGCGCACGGTGGATGCCTTGGCACCAGGAACCGATGAAGGACGTGGGAGGCCACGATAGTCCCCGGGGAGTCGTCAACCAGGCTTTGATCCGGGGGTTTCCGAATGGGGAAACCCGGCAGTCGTCATGGGCTGTCACCCTTGCCTGAACACATAGGGCAAGTGGAGGGAACGCGGGGAAGTGAAACATCTCAGTACCCGCAGGAAGAGAAAACAACCGTGATTCCGGGAGTAGTGGCGAGCGAAACCGGATGAGGCCAAACCGTATGCGTGTGAGACCCGGCAGGGGTTGCGTATACGGGGTTGTGGGATCTCTCTTTCACAGTCTGCCGGCTGTGAGACGAGTCAGAAACCGTTGATGTAGGCGAAGGACATGCGAAAGGTCCGGCGTAGAGGGTAAGACCCCCGTAGTCGAAACGTCAACGGCTCGTTTGAGAGACACCCAAGTAGCACGGGGCCCGAGAAATCCCGTGTGAATCTGGCGGGACCACCCGCTAAGCCTAAATATTCCCTGGTGACCGATAGCGGATAGTACCGTGAGGGAATGGTGAAAAGTACCGCGGGAGCGGAGTGAAATAGTACCTGAAACCGTGTGCCTACAAGCCGTGGGAGCGTCGCGTTGCATGCTTGCATGCAACGTCGTGACTGCGTGCCTTTTGAAGAATGAGCCTGCGAGTTTGCGGTGTGTTGCGAGGTTAACCCGTGTGGGGAAGCCGTAGCGAAAGCGAGTCCGAACAGGGCGATATAGTAGCGCGCTCAAGACCCGAAGCGGAGTGATCTAGCCATGGGCAGGTTGAAGCGGAGGTAAGACTTCGTGGAGGACCGAACCCACCAGGGTTGAAAACCTGGGGGATGACCTGTGGTTAGGGGTGAAAGGCCAATCAAACTCCGTGATAGCTGGTTCTCCCCGAAATGCATTTAGGTGCAGCGTCGTGTGTTTCTTGCCGGAGGTAGAGCACTGGATAGGCGATGGGCCCTACCGGGTTACTGACCTTAGCCAAACTCCGAATGCCGGTAAGTGAGAGCACGGCAGTGAGACTGTGGGGGATAAGCTCCATGGTCGAGAGGGAAACAGCCCAGAGCATCGACTAAGGCCCCTAAGCGTACGCTAAGTGGGAAAGGATGTGGAGTCGCAGAGACAACCAGGAGGTTGGCTTAGAAGCAGCCACCCTTGAAAGAGTGCGTAATAGCTCACTGGTCTAGTGATTCCGCGCCGACAATGTAGCGGGGCTCAAGCGTACCGCCGAAGTCGTGTCATTCCAGCAATTAAGCCCCAACGGGTGCTGGGATGGGTAGGGGAGCGTCGTGTGCCGGGTGAAGCCGCAGCGGAAGCTAGTGGTGGACGGTTCACGAGTGAGAATGCAGGCATGAGTAGCGATACACACGTGAGAAACGTGTGCGCCGATTGACTAAGGGTTCCTGGGTCAAGCTGATCTGCCCAGGGTAAGTCGGGACCTAAGGCGAGGCCGACAGGCGTAGTCGATGGATAACCGGTTGATATTCCGGTACCCGCTGTGAAGCGTCAAACATCGAGCATCGTGATGCTAAGGCCGTGAAGCCGTTCCGGACCCTTCGGGGAATGGAAAGTGGTGGAGCCGCCGGCCCAAGCGGTTAGTAGGTGAGTGATGGGGTGACGCAGGAAGGTAGTCCATCCCGGGCGGTGGTTGTCCCGGGGTAAGGGTGTAGGACGTGGTCCAGGTAAATCCGGATCACACATAGTCTGAGACCTGATGCCGAGCCGATTGTGGTGAAGTGGATGATCCTATGCTGTCGAGAAAAGCCTCTAGCGAGTTTCATGGCGGCCCGTACCCTAAACCGACTCAGGTGGTCAGGTAGAGAATACCGAGGCGTTCGGGTGAACTATGGTTAAGGAACTCGGCAAAATGCCCCCGTAACTTCGGGAGAAGGGGGGCCATCACCGGTGAGAGGATTTACTCCTTGAGCTGGGGGTGGCCGCAGAGACCAGCGAGAAGCGACTGTTTACTAAAAACACAGGTCCGTGCGAAGCCGTAAGGCGATGTATACGGACTGACGCCTGCCCGGTGCTGGAACGTTAAGGGGACCGGTTAGTCACTCTTCGGGGTGGCGAAGCTGAGAACTTAAGCGCCAGTAAACGGCGGTGGTAACTATAACCATCCTAAGGTAGCGAAATTCCTTGTCGGGTAAGTTCCGACCTGCACGAATGGCGTAACGACTTCTCGACTGTCTCAACCATAGGCCCGGTGAAATTGCACTACGAGTAAAGATGCTCGTTTCGCGCAGCAGGACGGAAAGACCCCGGGACCTTTACTACAGTTTGATATTGGTGTTCGGTTCGGCTTGTGTAGGATAGCTGGGAGACTTTGAAGCTCACACGCCAGTGTGGGTGGAGTCGTCGTTGAAATACCAGTCTGGTCGTGCTGGATGTCTAACCTGGGTCCGTGATCCGGATCAGGGACAGTGTCTGATGGGTAGTTTAACTGGGGCGGTTGCCTCCTAAAGAGTAACGGAGGCGCCCAAAGGTTCCCTCAGCCTGGTTGGCAATCAGGTGTTGAGTGTAAGTGCACAAGGGAGCTTGACTGTGAGACCGACGGGTCGAGCAGGGACGAAAGTCGGGACTAGTGATCCGGCGGTGGCTTGTGGAAGCGCCGTCGCTCAACGGATAAAAGGTACCCCGGGGATAACAGGCTGATCTTCCCCAAGAGTCCATATCGACGGGATGGTTTGGCACCTCGATGTCGGCTCGTCGCATCCTGGGGCTGGAGTCGGTCCCAAGGGTTGGGCTGTTCGCCCATTAAAGCGGTACGCGAGCTGGGTTTAGAACGTCGTGAGACAGTTCGGTCCCTATCCGCTGCGCGCGCAGGAACATTGAGAAGGGCTGTCCCTAGTACGAGAGGACCGGGACGGACGAACCTCTGGTGTGCCAGTTGTTCTGCCAAGGGCATGGCTGGTTGGCTACGTTCGGGAGGGATAACCGCTGAAAGCATCTAAGCGGGAAGCCTGCTTCGAGATGAGTGTTCCCACCCCCTTTGAGGGGTTAAGGCTCCCAGTAGACGACTGGGTTGATAGGCCGGATCTGGAAGCCCAGTAATGGGTGGAGGTGACCGGTACTAATAGGCCGAGGGCTTGTCCTCAGTTGCTCGCGTCCACTGTGTTAGTTCTGAGACAACGAACAGTTGTCGGCTAGAGCTTGAACCACACAAAAGAAAAGTGTGCTTGTTCGCTCGAAACCATTAGGGTTTCGGTGGTCATAGCGTGAGGGAAACGCCCGGTTACATTTCGAACCCGGAAGCTAAGCCTTACAGCGCCGATGGTACTGCAGGGGGGACCCTGTGGGAGAGTAGGACGCCGCCGAACAATATTTGGAGGACCCCTGGTCCCAGCGTTCACGCTGGGACCAGGGGTCCTTTTGTTTTTCCAGAAGCTTTCAGAATCACAGCCCGGAGCGCGCCGCGTAGCTGGCTGCGCGAGAATGACTTGCGGTACCGAAGACAGGAGTCACCGATGTCCACCAACTCTCCCGAGGACCGACCCGAGCGCGAGGAGCGGCGACGGGACAGTGGTGACCGCGGCGACCGTGGCGGGTACCGCGGAGGCCCGAGCCGTAGCAACGATCGAGGGAACGACCGCGGCGGCAGCGGCGGCGGCAGTGATCGCGGGGGCTACGGCCGTCGTGACGACAACCGTGGCGGCGCCCCTCGCCGTGACGACCGTGGCGGTGCCAGCGGGGGCGGTGGCGATCGCGGTGGTTACCGTGGGCGTGACGACCGTTCCGCCGGCCCGCGTCGTGACGACCGGCCCGCTGGTCCGCGCCGTGACGACCGTCCGTCCGGTCCCCGTCGGGATGACCGCGGCGGCGAGCGTGGAGGGCGTCCCGGTGGTTTCCGTCGGGACGACAACCGCGGTGAGCGGCCTCCGTTCCGTCGTGACGACCGCAGCGACAACCGTGGTGGCGAGCGTCGCGACGACAACCGCGGTGGCGGGTTCCGGCGCGATGACAGCCGGGGCGAGCGTCCGCCCTTCCGTCGGGACGACAATCGCGGTGGCGGCGGTGGCTTCCGGCGTGACGACAATCGCGGTGAGCGGCCTCCGTTCCGTCGTGATGACCGCGGTGACAACCGGGGCGAGCGTCCTGCCTTCCGGCGTGACGACGACCGGGGTGACCGCGGCAGCTACCCCCGCCGTGACGACCGGCGCGATGACCGCCGTAGCGACGACCGTGGCAGTGGCGATCGCGGTGGTTACCGCGGGCGGGACGACCGTTCCGCGGCTCCTCGTCGCGATGACCGGCCCGCCGGTCCCCGTCGCGATGACCGCGGCGGCGATCGTGGTGGCTTCCGGCGTGATGACAGCCGTGGTGAGCGGCCTCCGTTCCGTCGTGACGACCGCAGCGACAACCGCAGCGACAACCGGGGTGGCGAGCGTCCGCCCTTCCGCCGTGATGACCGCAGGGACGACCGCCGTGACGGTGACCGTCCTGCCTTCCGGCGCGACGACAACCGCGGTGACCGCGGCAGCTACCCCCGCCGCGACGACCGTCCGTCCGGCCCGCGTCGTGATGACCGCGGTGGGGACCGTCCGGCCTTCCGGCGTGATGACAGCCGTGGTGAGCGGCCTCCGTTCCGTCGTGATGACCGCGGTGACAACCGGGGCGAGCGTCCTGCCTTCCGGCGTGACGACGACCGCGGTGACCGTGGCAGCTACCCCCGCCGTGACGATCGTTCCGCCGGCCCGCGTCGTGACGACCGGCCGTCCGGTCCCCGTCGTGATGACCGCGGCGGCGATCGCGGTGGATTCCGGCGTGATGACAGCCGTGGCGAGCGACCGGCGTTCCGGCGTGACGACCGCCGCGATGACCGGCGTGACGACCGTCGGGGCGACGACCGCCGTGGTGGCGGCAGCCGGTTCCGTGACGAGCGGGAGCGTGACCGCGAGCCGATCAAGCGGCTGCCGATCCCCGAGGACGTCACCGGCGAGGAGATCGACAAGGACGTACGGCAGGAGCTGATGAGTCTGCCGAAGGGGCTCGCGGAGGACGTCTCGAAGAACCTGGTGATGGTCGCCCGGCTCATCGACGAGGACCCCGAGGCCGCCTACGCCTACTCCAAGATCGCCCTGCGGCTGGCGTCGCGCGTCGCCGCCGTACGTGAGGCGGCCGGGTTCGCGGCGTACGCCAACCAGAAGTACAGCGAGGCGCTGGCCGAGTTCCGGGCGGCGCGGCGGATGACCGGCAGCGTGGACCTCTGGCCCGTGATGGCCGACTGCGAGCGTGGGCTCGGGCGGCCCGAGAAGGCGCTGGAGATGGCCGGCGCCGCCGAGGTGCACAAGCTCGACAAGGCCGGGCAGGTCGAGATGCGGCTCGTCGCGGCCGGTGCCCGGCGTGACATGGACCAGCTCGACGCGGCCATCGTCACGTTGCAGAGCCCCGAGCTGGCCTCGAACTCCGTGCAGCCGTGGACCGCGCGACTGCGGTACGCCTACGCCGACGCCCTGCTCGCCGCCGGGCGTGAGGACGAGGCGCGGGAGTGGTTCGCCAAGGCCGTGGAGTCCGACAAGGACGGCAGCACGGACGCGTCGGACCGGCTCGCCGAGATGGACGGGGTCGAGTTCGTCGACGCGTTCGTCGAGGACGAGGACGATGACGACGAGGTCGAGCCTCAGGACGACGTCTCCGTAGTCGACGAGTTGGACGACGAGGACGAAGACGACGACATCGAGGACGAGGACGACGGCGAGGACGACGGCGAGGACGACGACGAGGTCGAAGCCGCGGCCGAGACCAAGGAAGACGTCGTCAAGGAAGATGTCCTTTTTAAAGAAGAAGACGAAGACGACGACAAGAACTGACCTACGTCAGTGAAGTGACAAGGGCGGGACCCAGCACCTGGGTCCCGCCCTTTCGCGTCTCCGGGGTCGGCCGCGGCGTCTCAGACGTCCAGTGCCCGCAGCACCAGCCCCGACGCCGGCTTGGGGCCGAACGACGTCGACTTGCGGGGCATCGTGACGCCCTGGCGGGCCAGGTCGCGTACGACCTCCTCGCGGACGGGGTGCATCAACACGGCCGTACCGCCGTCGCGCTCGGCCTTGCGGACCGTGGCGGCGGTGTCGTGGATGTAGGCGATGTGGGCCGGGTCATCCTCAGGGATGTGCCAGACGTGGTCCAGGAGGGTGGCGTGCAGGACCGTGGCGTCCAGGGTGCGCCAGGCCGCGGGGCGGTCGGCCGGGATCGTGCGGGCCAGTAGGTCCGGGTCCGGGTGGTCGACGAGGTGGAAGGCGCCGTCGCCGGCGAGGAGGAAGGCATTGCCCTCGCAGGCCGCGTCGGCCAGGGCCTCCAGGGCCTCCGGGAGGGGCACGTCCAGCTGTCGTACGCGGAACAGGCCGTCCAGGGCGGCGAGGGCGTCGGAGACCGGGACGCCGTGCAGGAGGCGGTGGATCGCGCGGACGCGGAGCGGGTAGCGGGCCGTGTCCACGAGGAGGACCAGGCCGTAGTCCCAGGGGCTGGGGGAGGGGTGCTCCGCGCGTAGACGTCGGTAGGTTGCCCAGCGGTGGTGGCCGTCGGCGATCAGGGCCTGGTGGTGGGCCAGGTCCTGCTGGATGCGGGCCAGGTCGGTGGGGTCGGTGACCGACCAGAGGCGGTGGCTGTAGCCGTCCTCCGTGGTCGTCGAGAGCAGTGCGGGGTCCTTGGCGATGCGCTCTACCACCGTCGTCGTGTCGGCCGGTTGGCCGTTGCCGCGGTAGGTCAGGAGCAGGGGTTCGAGGTTCGCGGAGGTGGCGCGCATGAGGGCCGCGCGGTCGGCGACCACATGCGGCATGACGTCCTCGTGTGGCAGGACCACACCCTCCGACGGGTCCGACAGACGCAGGGCGCCGATGACGCCGCGTTGCAACAGGCCGTTGCCGTCGCGCTGTTCGTAGACGTACAGGCCGGGCTCGGGGTCGGTGGTGAGGACCCCCTCGGAGAGCCAGCGGTGCAGGGTGTCGGCGGCCTGTTCGTTGCGGGCGCCGACCGTGGTGGCCTGCGGGAGGATCAGCCGGACGATGTTGTGCGGGTCGGAGTCCTGGAGATGGTGCAGGCCGTCGGGGCGTACGACCACGTCGTACGGTGGGGACGTCACGGCGGCCAGGCTGCCGACCAGGTCGGGGTCGTAGCGAAGGCCTCGGAACGGGGTGAGTTCCAGGCCTCGGCGCTCCGTTGCTTCCGAGTGACCTGCGGTGTTCATCCCGGCATCGTACGTGTGTCAGTGGCATGCGGGATGATCGGGTGAAAGCGATCGAACGAGGAGCGATGTGGAATGAGCCAGAGCGTCAGGACGAGCCCCGACGGCAGTGCCCGGGCCCTGAGCGAGGCGTACGACACGGCGCTGCTCGACCTCGACGGGGTGGTGTACGCGGGGGGCAACGCGATCGCCCACGCGGTCGACTCGCTCGCCACCGCGCGTGCGGGCGGGATGCGGCTCGCGTACGTCACGAACAACGCGCTGCGGACGCCGGACGCCGTGGCCGGGCATCTCACCGAGCTGGGGATACCGACCGGGGCCGATGACGTCATCACCTCCGCTCAGGCCGTCGCCCGGCTGATCAGCGAGCAGGTGCCGGCGGGCTCCCGCGTGCTGGTGATCGGCGGTGAGGGACTGCGGGTCGCGCTGCGCGAGCGCGGGCTCGACCCCGTCGACTCGGCGGACGACGAGCCGGTCGCGGTCGTACAGGGCTACGGCGGCCCCGACCTGGCCTGGGGGCGGTTCGCGGAGGCCTGCTACGCCATCGCGCGCGGGGTGCCGTGGTTCGCGTCCAACACCGACCTGACGATCCCGAGCGCGCGCGGAATCGCCCCGGGCAACGGCGCGGCGGTGGAGGTCGTACGGATAGCGACCGGGGCCGAGCCGCAGGTGGCGGGGAAGCCGTTGCCGCCCATGCACAAGGAGACGATCCTGCGGACCGGCGCCGAGCGGCCGCTGGTCGTGGGCGACCGGCTGGACACGGACATCGAGGGGGCGTTCAACGGGGAGGTCGATTCGCTGCTCGTCCTGACCGGCGTGACCGACGGCGCCCAACTCCTCGCCGCGCCGCCGCAGCACCGGCCGACGTACGTCGACGCCGATCTGCGGGGCATGCTCACCGGGCAGCCCGAGGTCACCGGGGCGGGAGACGGCTTCCGGTGCGGTGGCTGGACGGCGACGGCGGGCCGTGACCGGCTGGAACTCGACGGTGAGGGCGAGCCCATGGACGGGCTTCGGGCACTCTGTGCGGCGGCCTGGACGGCGGCGGGGGACGGTTCCTGCACGCTGGACGGGGAGAAGGCGCTGGCGCGGCTGGGGTTGTGACAGGGGGAGGCGGGGCGCCGCGTCCGGGGCGCTGAACGGCGGGGGAGCGGGACGCGGCCTCCTGACCGCATGCGAGGGTAGGCTAACCTAACCTCGTGTTGGTCGACAGTCCCCCAGAACAGCGCGCGGAGACCGCCCCCGCGCCCCCAACCCGCCGGGCGATACGTGTCCTTGGGCTCTTCGCCTCGGTGGCTCTCCTGGTCCTCGTGGCCCTGGCGAGCATCGCGATCGGCGCGAAATCGCTGCCGTTGGGGGATGTGTGGCACGGCCTGTTCCATGACACGGGGACGTACGCGGACGTCGTGGTCGACGACCGGATCTCCCGTACGGTCCTCGGGCTGCTGGCCGGTGCAGCGCTCGGCCTGTCCGGCGCGGTCCTCCAGGCGCTCACCCGCAACCCCCTCGCGGACCCCGGCCTGCTCGGCATCAACGCGGGCGCCTCGGCCGCCGTCGTCACCGCCATCACGTACTTCGGTGTCACCTCGCTGAGCGGCTACGTCTGGTTCGCCTTCGCGGGCGCGGCCGTCGTCGGCGCGCTGGTCTGGTTCCTCGGCGGCAGCCGGGGCGCCACCCCCGTGCGCCTCGCGCTCGCCGGCACCGCGATCAGCGCCGCGCTCTACGGCTATCTCCAGGCCGTCATGATCATGGACGACGCGGCACTCTCCAAGATGCGCTTCTGGACGGTCGGTTCACTGGCCTCGGCCACCGGCTCGACGATCACGCAGGTCGCGCCGTTCTTCGCGGTCGGCACGGTCGTCTCCCTGCTGCTCGCCCGCCCCCTGAACGCGGTCGCGATGGGCGACGACACCGCCCGCGCCCTCGGCGCCAACCTCAACCGCACCCGCGCGCTCGCCATGCTCTCCGCGACCGTGCTGTGCGGCGCGGCGACCGCAGCGTGCGGCCCGATCGTGTTCGTCGGCCTGATGGTGCCGCACGTGGTGCGCTCCTTCACCGGCCCCGACCTGCGCTGGATCCTGCCGTACGCCACGATCCTGTCGCCCGTGCTGCTGCTCGGGGCCGATGTCCTGGGCCGGTTGATCGCGCGGCCCGCGGAGCTTCAGGTCGGCATCGTCACCGCGGTCATCGGTGGGCCGGTCTTCATCTATCTCGTGCGGCGCCGAAGGACGACTCAGCTGTGAATCCCTCTTCCACGACCGCTTCAACGACCGCGCAGGACAGCCCAGTTGGGAAGGCCGCCCCGGCTCGGGCGCTCCGTACGCGGGCTGTCCGGACCGGCACCCTCTCCCTCCGCCTAGATCTCCGCGCCTTCACGGTCGTCGTCCTTCTCCTGCTCTGCGCGCTTGCCGCGAGTGTCGTGCTGATCGGTACCGGGGACTTCCCGATCCCGGCCGGTGACGTCGTCAAGACGCTGTTCGGGGGCGGTGATCCGGGACAGGAGTTCATCGTCAACGAGCTGAGGCTGCCGCGCGTTCTCGTCGGCCTCCTGGTCGGTGCCTCGCTCGGGCTGGGCGGGGCGCTGTTCCAGTCCATCTCCCGTAATCCGCTGGGCAGTCCGGACGTGCTCGGCCTCTCGCAGGGGTCGACGGCCGGGGCGCTCGTCATGATCGTGCTGTTCTCCGGCAGCGCGACCGCCGTCACCCTCGGGGCGCTCGTCGGCGGTCTGGTGACCGGGCTCGCGATCTATCTGCTCGCCTGGAAGCAGGGGGTGCATGGATACCGGCTCGTCCTCGTCGGCATCGGCGTCTCCGCCGTAGTCACCGCGGTCAACGGCTATCTGCTCACCAAGGCCGACCTCGTCGACGCGGCCCGCGCGGTCGTGTGGATGACCGGTTCCCTCAACGGCCGTGACTGGACCCAGGTCTGGCCGCTGCTCGCGCTGTGCGCCGTCCTGGTGCCGCTCGTCCTCGCCAACGGGCGCGGGCTGCGGATGATGGAGATGGGCGACGACGTGTCGTACGCCCTCGGGGTGCGTGTCGAGCGTGTACGGCTGCTGCTGATGGTCGCGGCCGTGCTGCTCACCTCGGCCGCGACCGCCGCCGCCGGACCGGTCGGCTTCGTCGCTCTCACGGCGCCGCAGCTCGCCCGGCGTCTGACCCGCTCACCGGGCCCGAACCTCGTGCCCTCGCTGTGCATGGGCGCCACCCTGCTGGTCACCGCCGACTGGGCCTCCCAACGGGCGTTCGGCGCCGACCAGTTGCCCGTGGGCGTGGTTACCGGAGTCCTTGGCGGGGTCTACCTGCTGTGGCTCCTGGTCACCGAGCGGAAGGCGGGGCGGATATGAGCGCCGCCGCCGGCAGCACCACGAACGTCCCAGTGAGCACCTCCAGCACCTGCAGCACCTCGACGAACGCCTCGGCGAACGAGAACCACCGAAGGAGCACTGTGAACCGTCTGTCCGCCGAGAACGTCACCCTCGCCTACGACCAGCGCGTCATCGCACGCGAGCTGTCCGTGGAGATACCCGACAACTCCTTCACGGTGATCGTCGGCCCGAACGCGTGCGGCAAGTCGACGCTGTTGCGGGCGCTTTCACGGATGCTGAAGCCGAACGAGGGCCGGGTGCTGCTCGACGGGCAGGTCATCCAGTCGATGCCGGCGAAGAAGGTCGCGCGGACGCTCGGCCTGCTGCCCCAGTCGTCCATCGCGCCCGACGGCATCACCGTCGGCGACCTCGTGGGCCGCGGCCGGTACCCGCACCAGGGCATCCTGCGCCAGTGGTCCCAGGAGGACGAGCGGGTCGTACAGGAGTCGATGGCGCAGACCGGTGTCGCCGAGCTGGCCGATCGCTATGTCGACGAACTGTCCGGCGGGCAGCGGCAGCGCGTGTGGATCGCGATGGCGCTCGCCCAGCAGACGCCCCTGCTGCTGCTCGACGAGCCGACCACCTACCTCGACATCCAGCACCAGATCGACGTCCTCGACCTGTGCGCCGAACTTCACGAGGAGCAGGGCCGCACGCTGGTCGCGGTGCTGCACGACCTCAACCACGCCGCCCGGTACGCCACCCACCTCATCGCGCTGCGGGAGGGCGCGGTCATCGCGGAGGGCGCCCCGGGCGACATCGTCACGGCCGAGCTGGTCGAGGAGGTCTTCGGGCTGCGCTGCCAGGTCATCGAGGACCCGGAGACGGGGACGCCGCTGGTGGTGCCGGCGGCGCGCAAGGCACGCGCGCGTGCGGGAGCCCCGGCGGGGGCAGGGGCCGTACCGGTGGCTACAGAAGCTTCCTGAGGCGGAACAGGTCGAACACGTTGGCCTCCAGCTTCACCCGGCCCGAGCCCCAGGCCTTCGCGAAGTTCAGGCCGCCGTCGACCATGGCGACGAGGTCGTCGCCGGCCATGATCAGCCTGATCTGGGCCTTCTCCGCCGGAAGGCCCTGCACGGTCTCGTCCACCACGATGCGGCCGCCGGTGAGTCGGCCGACGAACGTGACGTCGAGGTCGGTGATCCGGCAGCTGACCGAACGGTCCATGGCCGCGGCGGCGCGGACATTCCCATCGGCCTTCTGCATGTTGTCCGAGAGCTTCTCGAGTGCGACGCGGCACTCTTCGATCGTTGCCATCGTGATCGACGGTACCCCAGGCCTTCGGGGTAGCGTCTGGGCATGAGCGACTCATTGCCCGAGGCCGAGGTCGGGGCCGTAGCGGAGGGTGTTCCGGCGGGTGTTCCCGAGGCCGTTGTGGAGGCCGTCGTGGAGGCGGAGCCCGCGTACGACCCGGCCGCCCCCGCGCCCCTGGACGTGGACCGCGCGCCGAGCGGCAACGCCGACGTCGACGCCCAGCTCGGGCGGCTTGCCGACACCGACCACCTCGCCACGGACGGACATGTCGAGGTGTACGAGGATGTACACCGGGGGCTGCGCGACGCGCTCACCGCGCTCGACGCCCGCCCGGGACCTCCGGCGCCCCCAAGGCCGTACGACAACAGGAGCTGAACCGAACGTGGCAGGAGTGGCACGCCGGCGTCTCGACGCCGAGCTGGTCCGGCGGAAGCTCGCGCGCTCGCGGGAGCACGCGAGCCAGTTGATCGCCGCCGGCCGGGTCACCGTGGGCAAGGCCGTCGCGACCAAGCCCGCCACCCAGGTGGAGACCGCGGCGGCCATCGTCGTCGTGGCGGACGACGACGACCCCGACTACGTCTCGCGGGGCGGCCACAAGCTCGCGGGCGCGCTGGCGGTCTTCGTACCGCAGGGGCTCGTGGTCGAGGGGCGGCGGGCGCTGGACGCCGGCGCTTCCACCGGAGGCTTCACCGATGTGCTGCTGCGCGCGGGTGCCACGCAGGTCGTGGCGGTCGACGTCGGGTACGGACAACTCGCGTGGTCTCTTCAGAGCGATGAACGCGTCACCGTCAAGGACCGTACGAACGTACGCGAGTTGACGCTTGAAGCGATCGATGGGGAGCCTGTGGATCTAGTCGTGGGGGATCTGTCCTTCATCCCGCTCGGGCTGGTGCTGCCCGCCCTGGCGCGGTGCACGAAGCCGGACGCGGACCTGGTGATGATGGTCAAGCCGCAGTTCGAAGTGGGGAAGGAGCGGCTGGGCAGCGGCGGTGTCGTACGCAGCCCGGAACTCCGGGCCGAGGCCGTGCGCGGTGTCGCCCGGCGGGCCGCGGAACTGGGGCTCGGGGTGCGGGGAGTCACCGCCAGCCCGCTGCCCGGGCCCTCCGGGAATGTCGAGTACTTTCTGTGGCTGCGGGCCGGCGCACCCGAACTGGACCCGGCCGATGTTGACCGTGCAGTGGCGGAGGGGCCGCGTTGACACAGAACCGAGCTCGTACTGTTTTCCTGCTCGCGCACACGGGTCGGCCTGCGGCCATCCGGAGTGCCGAGCTGGTCGTGAAGGGGCTGCTGGCGTCCGGTATCGGAGTGCGCGTCCTGGAGTACGAGGCACGCGACCTGCCGCTGCCCGACGAGGTGGAGACGGTCACCGAGGCCACCCCGCAGTGCCTTGAGGGCTGCGAGCTGCTCATCGTCCTCGGCGGCGACGGCACGCTGCTGCGCGGCGCGGAGTTCGCGCGGGCGTCCGGGGTGCCGATGCTCGGCGTCAACCTCGGCAGCGTGGGGTTCCTCGCGGAGGCCGAGCGGGACGATCTCGACAAGGTCGTGGACCGGGTGGTCACGCGGGCGTACGAGGTCGAGGAGCGGATGACCGTCGATGTCGTCGTGCACAAGAACGGCAACATCGTGCATACGGACTGGGCGCTGAACGAGGCGGCGGTGCAGAAGGCCGGCGCGGAGAAGTTGCTGGAAGTCGTCCTGGAGATCGACGGGCGGCCGGTCACGGGGTTCGGGTGTGACGGGATCGTTTGTGCGACGCCCACCGGGTCTACGGCGTACGCCTTCTCGGCGGGTGGGCCTGTGGTGTGGCCCGAGGTCGAGGCGTTGTTGATGGTGCCGATCAGTGCGCATGCGTTGTTCGCGAAGCCGTTGGTGACGTCGCCGGATTCTGTGCTGGCCGTTGAGGTGTTGCCGCACATCCCGCCGGGGGTTTTGTGGTGTGACGGGCGGCGGACTGTCGAGTTGCCTGCTGGGGCTCGGGTTGAGGTGCGGAGGGGAGCTGTGCCTGTGCGGCTGGCTCGGCTGCATCATGCGTCGTTCACGGATCGGCTTGTCGCGAAGTTCGCGTTGCCTGTTTCGGGGTGGCGGGGGGCTCCTCATTAGCCGCGGCTGAGTGAGGGCTAGGGGCGCAGTTCCCCGCGCCCCTAAAGACAAAAAACAGGTGGGGACACTCCCCTGGGTGACAGGGCGCCTCGCGCTTCTCCCGCCCTACCTCGTAAGGTCTTCACCGTGCTGGAAGAGATGCGGATACGGTCGCTCGGAGTCATCGACGATGCAGTCGTCGAACTGTCGCCGGGGTTCACCGCTGTCACGGGTGAGACCGGTGCGGGCAAGACCATGGTCGTCACGAGCCTCGGGCTGTTGCTCGGAGGGCGGGCGGACCCGGCGCTGGTGCGGATCGGGGCGAAGAACGCGGTCGTGGAGGGGCGGATCTCCGTCCCTCCGGGCGGCTCCGCCGTGCTGCGCGCCGAGGAGGCCGGTGCCGAGCTGGAGGACGGGACGCTGCTCATCAGCCGTACCGTTTCCGCCGAGGGGCGGTCCCGGGCGCATCTGGGCGGGCGTTCCGTGCCGGTGGGGGTGCTCGCCGAGCTTGCGGACGAGCTTGTCGCCGTGCACGGGCAGACCGATCAGCAGGGGCTGCTGAAGCAGTCCCGGCAGCGGCAGGCGCTCGACCGGTATGCCGGGGACGCCGTCACCGGGCCGCTCGCCAAGTACGCGGAGGCGTATCGGCGGCTGCGCGCCGTCGCCGTCGAACTGGACGAGATCACCACCCGCGCGCGTGAACGGGCCCAGGAAGCCGACATGTTGCGCTACGGCCTCGACGAGATCGCGGGCGTCGAACCGCGTCCCGGTGAGGACGTGGAGCTGGCCGCCGAGGCCGAACGGCTCGGTCACGCCGAGGCGTTGGCGTCCGCCGCCACGGCCGCTCACGCCGCGCTCGCCGGTAATCCCGAGGACCCCGAGGGCATCGACGCGGCGACCCTCGTCGCGGGCGCGCAGCGGGCCCTGGAGGCCGTACGGTCGCACGACTCCGAACTGGCCTCGCTCACCGACCGGATCGGTGAGATCGGCATCCTTCTGGGCGATGTGGCGGGGGAGTTGGCGGGCTACGCCGACGACCTGGACGCCGATCCGCTGCGGCTGGCCGCCGTCGAGGAACGCCGGGCCGCCCTCAACGCGCTCACCCGGAAGTACGGCGAGGACATCACCGCCGTGCTCGCGTACGCCGAGCAGGGCGCCTCGCGGCTGACCGAACTCGACGGCGACGACGAGCGCATCGACGAGTTGACCGCCGAACGGGATGCCCTGCGCGGTGAACTGGGCGGTCTGGCACAGGCGTTGACCGACGCCCGCACCGAGGCCGCCGAGCGCTTCGCTGCGGCGGTGACCGCGGAGTTGGCTTCCCTCGCGATGCCGCACGCGCGTGTGTCGTTCGAGATCCGGCAGACCGAGGATCCGGAGGGCGTCGAGGTCGGCGGCCGTGCGGTCGCCTACGGCCCGTCGGGCGTCGACGAGGTCGAGTTGCTGCTCGCCCCGCACCCGGGTGCTCCGCCCCGGCCCATCGCCAAGGGCGCGTCCGGTGGTGAGTTGTCGCGCGTGATGCTCGCCGTGGAGGTCGTGTTCGCGGGGACCGACCCCGTGCCGACCTACCTCTTCGACGAGGTCGACGCGGGTGTCGGCGGCAAGGCGGCGGTCGAGATCGGGCGGCGCCTCGCGAAACTCGCGAAGACCGCGCAGGTCGTCGTCGTGACCCACCTGCCTCAGGTGGCGGCCTTCGCCGATCGCCAGTTGCTGGTCGAGAAGACCAACGACGGGTCCGTCACCCGCTCCGGCGTGAAGGTCCTCGAAGGCGAGGACCGCGTACGGGAGTTGTCCCGGATGCTGGCCGGCCAGGAGGACTCGGAGACGGCGCGGGCGCATGCGGAGGAGCTGCTGGCTACGGCTCGGGCGGACGGCTGACGGGGCGGTCCGTCGCGGGGTGACAGGTGCTCCGTGATCGGCGGTTGCTGGTGGGGTTGCGGAGTGCGGAGTGCCGGGTCCGGTGTGAGGGTCCTTGAAGGTGGGGGGCGGGTACGGGAGTTGTCCCGGGCGCCGGCCGGTCAGGAGGGCTCGGAGACGTTCCGGGCGGACTGCTGGTGGGGCGCTTCGGTGATCCCCGGCGCGGTTTCCGGGCGCATCTCTCCGCCCTCCGGGACGGTGAAGTCACCAGCGGCGCAGTCAAGTTGTCCGGCGTCTCCGCTGCCGGGCTCGTCGCCGGGGCGCTGCTCAAGGAGCGGCCGCTCGGCAAGGTGCTCGCGGGGGTCGTGATCGCCGGTGCGGCGCACTTCGTCAACCTCGTGGCGTGGGCAGTTCGTGAGCGTGCCCTCTCGACCCCGACCGCTGTGCCCCCGACGTGGCCAAGCGGTCGCCGCCCCCTCCGAGCTGAGCGAGACACCCCGAACCAGAGCGAGCCTCTCGCCACCCCCGCGCCTCACCAACCCCCCGCCCCCTCACTCGTACGGGTGATCCCCGCCCCCCTGTTGCCCTTCCGCACAGCCCCCACACCTACCGGCGTTGCCGGAACACCCGTACGTGCTGGCATCCTTGAGACGGAACGCGTAGGAAGCGTGCGGTACACCCCCTCCGCCCGATCCTTCTGTACTTTCTTCGTGACCGCCCGTCGCCGAACCAGGAGCCCCGGCCACGTGACCCCCGTGAGCAGCCACTCACCGCACGGCCAGTCGCCGCTGCGCACCGTGCAGGTGCTCGGCGGAGGCAACGCCGCCAGTAGCGCGCATGTGCGCTCCCTGGCCTCCGGGCTCGTCGCGCGGGGCGTGCGGGTCACGGTGTGCGCCCCCGTCGAAGCCGATCACACCTACGACTTCACGGGCGTCGGCGCCGAACACGTGCACGTGCCCCGCAGCAGCGACCCCGCCTCCGTGGCCGCGCTCCGAGCCGCCTGCGCGGACGCCGACCTGGTGCACGCGCACGGCCTGCACGCCTCCTTCCGCGCCGTCCTCGCCCTCAGCGGCCGCCGCACACCGCTCGTCGTCACCTGGCACAACCGCACCCATGCCGAAGGAGCCCGGGCGCACCTGCTGCGGCTGCTGGAGCGGCGGGTCGTGAAGGCCGCCGTGGTCGTCCTGGGCACCACCTCCGATCTTGTCGACCGGGCCCGGCGGACCGGCGCCCGGGACGCCCGCCTCGCCGCCGTCGCGCTGCCGGGGCCGCGCCGAGTCCCCGTGGACCATGACGATCCCGATCGGCTCAGTCCCAAGCTCCGGGCCGAACTCGGCGCCACCGACCGGCCGTTGCTCGTCGCCGTCGGCTCCCTCGACCGGCAGCGGGGCTACGACACGCTCCTGGACGCCTCGCGCGGGTGGTGCCGTCTCGATCCGACGCCGTTGCTCGTGATCGCGGGGGAGGGGCCGCTGCGGGGCGAGTTGCAGCGCCGGATCGAGGACGAGGAGCTGCCGGTGCGGCTCATCGGGCGCCGCGACGACGTGGGCGAACTCCTCGCCGCCGCCGATCTCGCACTCCTGCCCAGCAGTTGGGAGTCCCGCTCGGTCATCGCCCAGGAGGCCCTCCACGCCCGCGTGCCGCTCGTCGCGACCGCCGTCGGCGGCATCCCCGAACTCGTCGGCGACGCCGCCGAACTCGTGCCCTACGGCGACGCCAAGGCCCTCGCCGACGCGGTCACCGGACTGCTGCGCGACCCCGAACGCCGGGAACTGCTCCGGGAGAAGGGCGCCCGCCAGGCGGCCAGCTGGCCGACCGAGGACGAGACCGTCGCCCAAGTGCTGAGTGTCTACGACGAGTTGACCCAGCCCCTGCCGCTGACCTGAGACGTACATACGAACTCAAGGACTTATGGCACTAGCCTGCGCGCTCGCAACGCCAGGCTCAACGCCAGTACCGTCTGCGGGTCTTCGAGGTCCGTGCCGAGCAACTCCCCGATGCGGGCCAGCCTGTTGTAGAGGGTCTGCCGGTTGAGGTGGAGCTCGCGGGCCGTCTCCGCCTTGCGGCCCGCGTGCGCCAAGTACGTTTCCAGGGTGGGCAGTAGGGGCGGCTTGGAGCGGTTGTCGTGGTCGCGGAGCGGGCCGATCGCGCGGTCCACGAAGGCCGCGAGGTCCGGGTGGTCGCGCAGCCGCCACAGCAACAACTCGATGTCCAGGCGCCGTGCGTCGTACCAAGGCTGGTCGGTCAGGCCCTGGGCCGCCGTCGCCGTCTCGGCCGCGTGCCGCAGTCCCGCCGACGCGGCCGCCCAGCCGCCGGCCACCCCGACGACCACGATCGGCGGCTGCGCGCCCGGGCGTTGCATCCCGGCGCGCTCGACTCCCGCCCGCAGCGCGGCCGCCACCCGGTCCGCGACGGCCGAGCGCTCCGACTCCGAGCGCAGGCCGAGGAGGAGCGGGACGCGGCCCTCGACCGGTCGTACGCCCAGCAGGACCGGGACGCCCACCGAGGCCAGTTCCTCGGCGACCGCGCGGGCCAGGACCGCCCAGCCGCCGCCCGGTGCGGCCAGGGCGTCGCCCAGGCGCATCACCACGGGCAGCAGCGGGCTGGTGCCCGGCTTGAAGCCCAGCACCCGGGCCTGCGCCGGGGCGTCCTCCGCGGCGATGCGGCCCTCGGCGAGGTCGGTGAGGAAGTCGCCGCGTCCGCGGGCCGCGAGTTCCTCCTCCTGGCGGGCCTGCATCAGGACCACCGCGAGGATGTCGGCGGCCCGTTCTGCGGCGATGCGGTGCACGGGGGCCAGGGGAGCGCGGACCGGGAGCAGGACGATCCGCGCCCGCACCGAACCCGTACCGGGACCACCGCCCGGCACGTCCACCACCACCGAACCGGCGGGCGGCGGGGCGTCCTTGTGCTGGCCGCGCAGCCCCTCCCATACCTGGAGCGGGTCGGCGCCCTCGAGGCCCGACCCCGCCGCGTAGAGGAGTTGGCCGTCCGGGGTCTCCAGGAAGACCGGGTTGCCGCTGAAGTCGGCCAGGATGCCCAGGACTTGGGGGATTCCGCCGCCGCCGAGCAGAGCCTCCGTGCAGCGGCGGTGGACCTCCTCGGCCTGCTGGAGCAGCGCGTAGTGGCCGTTGACGATCTCGGTGTGGATCTCCTCGGTGACCGCGACGAACGGCACCTCACGGTGCAGCTGGACGAGCGGGAGGCCGGTCGACCTGGCCGTCTCGACGAGCGTGGCGGGGAGGCGGGTGAAGCGTGGGCCCAGTTCGACGACCAGGGCCGCGATGCCGCGCTCGGCCAGGGTGCGGACGAACGCGCGTTGCTCCGCCGGGCGCGTGCCGAGGCCGTAGCCCGTGGTCAGGAGGAGTTCGCCGCCCTTGAGGAGGGAGGCGATGTTCGGGACCTCGCCCGCGTGGACCCAGCGCACGGTCCGCTGGAGGCGGTCGGCGCCCGCCAGGATCTCCGGCAGCCCGCTGCGCAGCCCGGGCAGCTCCAGCGCCCGCTGAACGGTGATGCCGGCGCCCTGGCTGTCGAATGTGCTGTCCGTACGGCTGTCCATGCAGCGGACGGTACCTGCGGGAACGCCCCGGGCACATCTCGGGCCCGGGGCGTGCGCTCAGCGGGGGTCAGCCGCCGTAGGCCCCCGAAGCCGTCAGGCGCAGGGCCGTGTCGATCAGGGGGACGTGGCTGAAGGCCTGCGGGAAGTTGCCGACCTGGCGTTGCAGGCGCGGATCCCACTCCTCGGCGAGGAGGCCCAGGTCGTTGCGGAGCGACAGGAGCTTCTCGAAGAGCTTGCGGGCCTCGTCCACGCGGCCGATCATCGCGAGGTCGTCCGCCATCCAGAACGAGCACGCGAGGAACGCTCCCTCGTCGCCGGGGAGGCCGTCGACGCCCTCGTCCGTGCCCGAGGTCGGGTAGCGCAGGATGAAGCCGTCCGGGGTGGACAGCTCGCGCTGGATCGCCTCGATCGTGCCGATCACGCGCTTGTCGTCCGGCGGCAGGAAGCCCATCTGCGGGATGAGCAGCAGCGAGGCGTCCAGCTCCTTCGAGCCGTACGACTGCGTGAAGGTGTTGCGCTCCTTGTCGTAGCCGCGCTCGCACACGTCCCGGTGGATGTCGTCGCGCAGCTCGCGCCACTTCTCCAGCGGGCCGTCCGCGTCGCCCGACTCGATCAGCTTGATCGTGCGGTCGACCGCGACCCAGGCCATCACCTTCGAGTGCACGAAGTGGCGGCGCGGGCCGCGCACCTCCCAGATGCCCTCGTCGGGCTCGTCCCAGTGCTTCTCCAGGTAGCGGATGAGCTTGAGCTGGAGGAGGGAGGCGTAGTCGTTGCGGGCCAGGCCGGTCATGTGGGCCAGGTGCAGGGCCTCGGTGACCTCGCCGTAGACGTCCAGCTGGAGCTGGTGCGCGGCGCCGTTGCCCACCCGGACCGGGCCCGAGTTCTCGTAGCCCGGCAGCCAGTCCAGTTCCGCCTCGCCGAGCTCGCGCTCGCCGGCGATGCCGTACATGATCTGCAGGTTCTCCGGGTCGCCGGCGACCGCGCGCAGCAGCCACTCGCGCCAGGCGCGGGCCTCCTCGCGGTAGCCGGTGCGCAGGAGCGAGGAGAGGGTGATGGCCGCGTCGCGGAGCCAGGTGTAGCGGTAGTCCCAGTTGCGGACGCCGCCGATCTCCTCCGGGAGGGAGGTCGTCGGCGCGGCGACGATGCCGCCCGTCGGGGCGTACGTCAGCGCCTTCAGCGTGATCAGGGAGCGGACGACGGCCTCGCGGTATGGGCCGTGGTACGTGCACTGGTCGACCCAGTCGCGCCAGAAGTCCTCCGTGGCCTCCAGCGACTGCTCCGGCTCGGGGAGCGGCGGCGGCTGCTTGTGCGAGGGCTCCCAGGAGATGGTGAACGCGATGCGGTCACCCGGCGCGACGGTGAAGTCGGCGTACGTCGTGAGCTGCTTGCCGTAGGTCTCCGCCGATGTGTCGAACCACACGGAGTCGGGGCCCGCGACGGCGACCGTGCGGCCCTCGTGCTTGTGCACCCAGGGGACGACCCGGCCGTAGGAGAAACGCATGCGGAGGGCCGAGCGCATCGGGACGCGGCCGGAGATGCCCTCCACGATGCGGATCAGCTGGGGGGCGCCGTCGCGAGGGGGCATGAAATCGGTCACGCGGACCGTGCCTCGCGGGGTGTCCCACTCGGACTCCAGGATCAGCGAGTCGCCGCGGTAGCCGCGCCGGGCCGCGGTGGGCGGCTGCGCGTCGGCGGCGTGGGCCGGGCCCAGCCGCCAGAAGCCGTGTTCCTCGGTGCCCAACAGACCGGCGAAGATGGCATGGGAGTCGAATCGGGGCAGGCAGAGCCAGTCCACCGTGCCGTCCCGGCAGACCAGGGCAGCGGTCTGCATGTCTCCGATGAGTGCGTAATCTTCGATGCGCCCGGCCACGTGCAACTCCAGTCGAACGGCCACGTCGCCCCATGGAAAAGGGGCGGTCGCTGTGTGCGGTCAAGGGATCGTTTGTAGTGCGTCGTTGAGGCATGAAGCAAATGACGGTCGTTGCCCAACGGACTGACGAGCTCTCGTTGTTCCGGGAGATACGGGCGGGGTGGTGCCGTGTTCCGGACCGGCTCGGCAGCGAGTGTCCGAGCAGGATACGACGCACGTAGATGATCTGTGTGCCGCTCTCGCCAACGGACCTGGGCCGAACGGGTGAGCACCCGGTGAGAAGCAGGTAACCAGGGCGCGTCTGTGTCGACGCGGGTCACCAGTGTGTCGAGGCGGGTGCGGAGCGTGGCCGGAAGCCATCCCCTCCGGGCGCTGATACCCTGGTAGCCCGTGGACCGGTGGGCAAGAAACCCCCGAACCGCAGCGACGGCGCCTCCAGAAAAACCCGGGTTCTCCGGGCGGGCAGCCGCACCGCACCCCAGACCGCGACCACGGGAGCCCCCTCTTGGCCATGCCGCCCGCTGCTTTCCGAAACAGCAACACCACGACGACCAAGCACATCTTCGTCACCGGGGGTGTCGCCTCCTCACTCGGCAAGGGCCTCACCGCCTCCAGCCTCGGCATGCTCCTCAAGGCGCGGGGCCTGCGCGTCGTGATGCAGAAGCTCGACCCGTATCTGAACGTCGACCCCGGCACGATGAACCCCTTCCAGCACGGTGAGGTCTTCGTCACGAACGACGGTGCCGAGACCGACCTGGACATCGGCCACTACGAGCGCTTCCTCGACCGCGACCTGGACGGCAGCGCCAACGTCACCACCGGCCAGGTCTACTCGACGGTGATCGCCAAGGAGCGGCGCGGCGAGTACCTGGGCGACACCGTGCAGGTCATCCCGCACATCACGAACGAGATCAAGCACCGCATCCGGCGCATGGCGACCGACGAGGTCGACGTCGTCATCACCGAGGTCGGTGGCACGGTCGGCGACATCGAGTCGCTGCCCTTCCTGGAGACGGTCCGCCAGGTCCGCCACGAGGTGGGCCGCGACAACGTGTTCGTGGTCCACATCTCGCTCCTGCCGTACATCGGCCCCTCGGGCGAGCTGAAGACCAAGCCGACCCAGCACTCGGTCGCGGCCCTGCGCAACATCGGCATCCAGCCCGACGCCATCGTGCTGCGCTCCGACCGCGAGGTGCCGACCGCGATCAAGCGCAAGATCTCGCTGATGTGCGACGTCGACGAGGCCGCCGTGGTGGCCTGCCCCGACGCCCGCTCGATCTACGACATCCCCAAGACCGTGCACAGCGAGGGCCTGGACGCCTATGTCGTCCGCAAGCTGGACCTGCCGTTCCGCGATGTGGACTGGCGGACCTGGGACGACCTGCTCGACCGCGTCCACAACCCGCTGCACGAGATCAACCTCGCGCTGGTCGGCAAGTACATCGACCTGCCCGACGCCTACCTCTCGGTCACCGAGGCGCTGCGCGCCGGCGGGTTCGCCAACAAGGCCCGCGTGAAGATCAAGTGGGTCACCTCGGACGACTGCAAGACCCCGGCCGGCGCCGCCAAGCAGCTCGCCGACGTGGACGCGATCTGCATCCCCGGCGGCTTCGGCGACCGCGGTGTCTCCGGCAAGGTCGGCGCCATCCAGTACGCCCGCGAGCACAAGATCCCGCTGCTCGGCCTGTGCCTGGGCCTGCAGTGCATCGTCATCGAGGCCGCGCGCAACCTGGCCGGCATCGCGGACGCCAACTCCACCGAGTTCGACGCGGCCACCGGCCACCCGGTCATCTCCACGATGGCCGAGCAGCTCGACATCGTCGCCGGCGAGGGCGACATGGGCGGCACCATGCGCCTGGGCATGTACCCGGCCAAGCTCGCCGAGGGCTCCATCGTGCGCGAGGTCTACGACGGCAAGGAGTACGTCGAGGAGCGCCACCGCCACCGCTACGAGGTCAACAACGCCTACCGCGCCGAGCTGGAGAAGAAGGCCGGCCTGCAGTTCTCCGGCACGTCCCCGGACGGCAAGCTCGTCGAGTACGTCGAGTACCCGCGCGAGGTCCACCCCTACCTCGTCGCGACCCAGGCCCACCCCGAGCTGCGCTCCCGCCCGACCCGGCCGCACCCGCTCTTCGCGGGCCTGGTCAAGGCGGCCGTGGCACGCAAGACGGGCAAGTAGCAAGCAGTACGAGGGTTGTACGGTGACCGGGGTGCGCGCCTTCAAGAGGTGTGCACCCCGGCCGTTTTACGTGACGTCCGTGAACGTGTGTTTCGTGTACGTGTGGAGGGACAGCGCATGACGATCAAGGACACCCCGGAGGAGTGGGAGATCCGGGCGACCGTGACCCCCTTCGTCGGCAACAAGACCTCCGTACGCACCGACGACGTGGTCATGCCCGACGGCACGGTCGTGCACCGCGACTACCAGGTCCACCCCGGCTCCGTGGGCGTCCTCGCCCTCGACGAGGAGGACCGGGTGCTGGTCATCAGGCAGTACCGCCACCCCGTACGGCAGAAGCTGTGGGAGATCCCGGCCGGGCTGCTCGACATCCCCGGTGAGAACCCGCTGCACGCCGCCCAGCGCGAGCTGTACGAGGAGGCGCACGTCAAGGCCGAGGACTGGCGGGTGCTGACCGACGTCTACACCTCGCCCGGCGGCAGCGACGAGGCCATCCGCATCTTCCTGGCCCGGGACCTGTCCGAGGCCGAGGGACAGCGCTTCGAGGTCGAGGACGAGGAGGCCGACATGGAGCACGCGCGCGTGCCCCTCGACGACCTGGTCCGCGGGGTCCTCGCCGGCGAGCTGCACAACAGCTGCCTCGTCACCGGCGTCCTCGCCCTGGTCGCCGCCCGGCACGGCGACGGCATCGACGCGCTGCGCCCCGCCGAGGCACCGTGGCCGGCGCGTCCCTTCGAGTCCTGAACCCACACCTCACCCACACTCCACCGACACCTCATCCTTTCCGCCTCTTTCGGCGTCTTCCGGTGTGACGATCGGCTGATCCGATCGGGGGACGTGCCCGCCGCGCTCCGCACGGTTCGTCGCAGAGCGTGAACTAGGCTCTGGAATCACCCGATCCGGAGTCCCGGCGGGCTATGCGCGTGCAGTGGGACGGGAGTGTGGCCCGTGACGGATCAGGCGGTGGACACCGGCGGCGTGAGGCTGTCCGAGGACACTTCTGTCGAGGGCCAATTCCTGGGCCGCGCAAGAGAGTTGAAGGAGCTGCGCGCCGACATCGAGCGCGCCGGCCTGGACACCATCGCGGGCCGCAAGGCCCCGCGCGCGCGGGTGCTCCTCATCGCGGGCAAGCCCGGCTCCGGCCGCAGCGCGCTGGCCGCGGAACTCGTCCGACAGGTCGCTGACCGTTACGACGCCGGTGTGTTCCGGGCCCGGCTGAGCGAGCCCGACGGCACCCCCGTCCCCACCGAGCGCACCGCCCGCGAACTCCTCACCGCCCTGGAGCTGCCGACCCCGGCCGGCGCCTCCGAGGACGACCTCTCGGACATCCTGCGCGAGGCCCTCACCGACCGGCGGGCGCTGCTCCTGCTGGACGACGCGGCCGACGCCGAGCAGGTCGACGCGCTGCTGCCGGACTCCCCTGACTGCCTGGTCGTCGCCGTCTCCGGCGGCCCGCTCACCGGCATCGCCGACGTCCGCCCCTGCACCCTGGGCGGCCTCGACACGAAGTCCGCGCTGGAACTCCTCACCCGCTACACCGGCGCGGTCCGCATCACCGTCGACCCGGTCGCCGCCGAGGGCCTCGTCGAGGTGTGCAGGTCCCAGCCGGCCGCGCTGACCCTGGCCGGCGGCTGGCTCGCCGCCCGCCCGCAGGCGGCCGTAGCGGACCTCGCCAAGCACCTGCACGCCGAGAGCGACGAGGGCACCCCCCTGAGCCGCGTCTTCCGGCTCGTCTACGGCTCCTTGCCGAGCCCCGCCGCCCGGATACTGCGACTGCTGTCCCTCGCCCCGGCCGGCCTGGTCGACCCGCAGACCGCCTCCGCGCTCGCCGGCTGCTCCGTCAACGGCGCCCGCACCACCCTCGACGACTTCGTCGCCGCCGGCCTGCTGCGGGCCCTGGACTCGCCGCTGCCGCAGTACGAGGTGCCCGGCTGCCTCCAGCCCCTCCTGCACGCCCTCGCCGAGACCCAGGACCGTCCGGCCGAGCTCCAGCTGGCCCGCGCCCGCATGCTGGAGCGGACCGTACGGCTGCTCCAGTCCTGCCGCGCCATCACCGAGACCGACAGCCCGCAGGCCCGCGAGAAACTCCTCGGCACGCCCCGCGCGCTGCGCTTCCCGACCCCCGGGCCGCCGCCGACTGGCTCCGCGTCCGCCAGCCCGCCCTGCTGGCCTCCGCCCGCCTCGCGGTCGCCGACGGCGAACTCGACACGCTGGCCCGCCGGTTGATGTCCCAGCTGGTGCGGGCGATGGTCGCCCACTTCGGCACCCAGGCCGCCGCCCCCGAGCTCTACGGCATCCACCGCCTCGTACTCGACGTGGCCGAGCGGCGGAATCTGCCCCGCGAGAAGGCCGCCGCGCTGCTGAACCTCGCCGATCTGGACGCGCAGACCGGCCGCACGACCGAGGCACTGGCCCGCTACCGGGCCGCGCTGGACGCCGGACGCGAGGCGAACGACCCGTATGCGACCGGCCGCGCGATGGAATCCGTAGGCGGCGCGCACCAGGAGCTCGGTGACTACGACCGGGCCGCCGACTGGTTCGGCCGAGCGCTCGCCCAGCGGCAGGCCCGGGACGAGCGCGTGGACGCCGCCCGGCTCTACGGCCGGATCGGCGCAGCGCACACGTACGCGGGCCGCTACGGCGAGGCGCTCAGGAACTGGCGGGCGGCCGTCGCCGGGCACCGCAAGAACGGCGATGTGGCCGCCCAGGCAAGGGCGTTGAGCGAGTTGGCGCGGGTCCAGGAGTACGCGGGCCGCCCCGAGGAATCGCTCGCCACCTGCCACGAGGCCGTCGAGTGGGCGCGCCGCGCCGAGGACGTACGGCTGCAGGCGGCGCTCCAGCTGCGGCTGGCCGACACCCTCGACCGGCTCGGCGATCCGGCGTCCGCCGCGCTGCACCGGGGGACGGCCGAGCGGATGCTCGGTGAGGAGCTTGAGGAGGGTGATTCGGCCGCCGAATCCCCGGAATCCGCCTCCGAACCCCTGGAACAAGACGCTAACGCCTGCGAAATCCGTAGTACATCCGCAGAAGATTGATGCATTGAAAGGCTAGACACGGAGAACACCTTCATTAGACTGGCTCTGCCGCACCTTCTCCTGCGGTCTCCCGGTGCGCTCATGCATGTCCGGGTATGAGATGTATTGCCCCACACCCTCTGAGCCAAGGACCGTGATCGACGTGAAGGTCGGCATCCCCCGCGAGGTCAAGAACAACGAGTTCCGGGTGGCCATCACCCCCGCCGGCGTGCACGAGCTGGTGCGCCACGGCCACCAGGTCTTCATCGAGCAGAACGCCGGCGTCGGCTCCTCGATCACGGACGACGAGTACGTCTCGGCCGGTGCCCAGATCCTGGCCACCGCCGACGAGGTCTGGGCCACCACCGACCTGCTGCTCAAGGTCAAGGAGCCCATCGCCGAGGAGTACCACCGCCTCCGCAAGGACCAGACGCTCTTCACCTACCTGCACCTGGCCGCCTCCAAGGAGTGCACCGACGCGCTCGTCGAGTCCGGCACCACGGCGATCGCCTACGAGACCGTCGAACTCCCGGGCCGCGCCCTGCCGTTGCTCGCCCCGATGTCCGAGGTCGCGGGCCGGCTGGCCCCGCAGGTCGGCGCCTACCACCTGATGCGCTCGGTCGGCGGCCGCGGTGTCCTCCCCGGCGGTGTCCCCGGCACCCAGCCCGCGCGCGCCGTCGTCATCGGCGGCGGTGTCTCCGGCTGGAACGCCACGCAGATCGCCGTCGGCATGGGCTTCCACGTCACGCTGCTCGACCGCGACATCAACAAGCTCCGTGAGGCCGACAAGGTCTTCGGCACCAAGGTCCGGGCGATCATGTCCAACGCCTTCGAGCTGGAGAAGGCCGTCCTGGACGCCGACCTCGTCATCGGCGCGGTGCTCATCCCGGGCGCCAAGGCGCCGAAGCTGGTCACGAACGAACTCGTGTCGCGGATGAAGCCCGGAAGTGTTCTTGTCGACATCGCGATCGACCAGGGCGGCTGCTTCGAGGACTCGCGTCCGACGACCCACGCCGAGCCGACCTTCCCGGTCCACAACTCGGTCTTCTACTGCGTCGCCAACATGCCCGGCGCGGTGCCGAACACGTCGACCTACGCGCTCACCAACGCGACGCTCCCGTACATCGTGGAGCTCGCCAACCGCGGCTGGGCCGACGCGCTGCGACGTGATCCTGCTCTCGCCAAGGGCCTCAACACCCATGACGGCAAGGTGATTTACCGCGAGGTCGCCGAGGCGCACGGACTGGAGCACGTCGAGCTGGAATCGCTGCTCGGCTGACTCTGTCGACTAAGTCACCGTTCGGCAAAAGGCGATACGTCAACACAGGTCGTCAACTCAGCGCACCCGGCCGGACCTTGCTCGACAGGTCCGGCCGGAAGTGTGTGTATGGTCACTTTGCGGCACTCGGTCAACTCGCGCCGAACGTAACCCTTGAACCGATTCGTGCACCGGTGAAACCTGCCGTGCGACTGCCGTACGCCCTTGACAGAGGGATGTTTCATTGCCGACACATCGGGCCGGGTCCGGCGGATTGTGTTGCTGCGAACACCCGACACGCCATAGAGTCGCCAACCGTCGGCATGGTGCCACGCTGACCTATCGAGAAGTTCCCTGGTCACCAAGGAGGTAAGACGACTTGTGAATGAGTCGACATTTTCTCCCGGGGGTGGTCAACCAGGAATGCCTGCAAGGGGCCAGGAGCCCGCGGGGTTCGAGGCTGTCGGCTCCGTTGCGGTGCGAACCTTCGCAGCCCACCAGGGTCACCACAAGCCAGGGGTGACTCAGCCAGCACACCAGAGCATGGATGGCCATCACGTGAACGCCATGGCCGGCGACGGAAGGGGCGCGCCCCACAACCATTTCGCCGACTACGACGAACTGCCCGACGGGCACTTCTACGACCCCGACGCCGAGTACGAGCCCGATCCCGAGTACGCGGCCACACTCGCGCCCGACGCCGCCCGTCAGCGCCGCGAGCGCGTGGGCCCGACCGGACGCCCGCTGCCCTACTTCCCGATCCCGGGTCCGCTGACCAGTCACGGCCCCGCGACGATCATCGCGATGTGCAACCAGAAGGGCGGCGTCGGCAAGACCACGTCGACCATCAACCTGGGTGCCGCGCTCGCGGAGTACGGCCGACGCGTACTGCTCGTCGACTTCGACCCGCAGGGCGCGCTGTCGGTCGGACTGGGCGTCAATCCCATGGAGTTGGACCTCACCGTCTACAACCTGCTCATGGAGCGGGGCATGTCGGCCGACGAGGTACTCCTCAAGACAGCAGTCCCGAACATGGACTTGCTGCCCAGCAACATCGACTTGTCCGCTGCCGAAGTGCAGTTGGTGAGCGAGGTCGCGCGCGAGTCCACCCTCCAGCGGGCGTTGAAGCCGCTGATGGCCGACTACGACTACATCGTGATCGACTGTCAGCCCTCCCTCGGCCTGCTCACCGTGAACGCCCTGACGGCGGCTCACAAGGTGATCGTGCCGCTGGAGTGCGAGTTCTTCGCGCTGCGCGGTGTCGCGCTGCTGACGGAGACCATCGAGAAGGTCCAGGAGCGCCTCAACCCCGAGTTGGAGCTCGACGGGATCCTCGCCACGATGTACGACTCCCGCACCGTGCACAGCCGTGAGGTGCTCGCGCGCGTGGTCGAGGCGTTCGACGATCACGTCTACCACACGGTCATCGGGCGCACGGTGCGCTTCCCGGAGACCACGGTCGCCGGTGAGCCGATCACCACGTACGCCTCCAACTCCGTCGGTGCCGCCGCCTATCGCCAGCTCGCCAGGGAGGTGCTCGCCCGGTGTCACGCCGAGTGAGTCTGCCGGGGGCCGACGAACTGTTCCGTACGACAGGGGGGATGGCGCTTCAGTCGTCCACCCCGAGGAGCCGGGCCAACGGCGAGGCCCGGGTGCCGGCTCCGGCGGGGGAGAGCGATCCCACCGCCGGGGAGGACGCCCCGCAGTCCGTACCGGCCCAGGGCGGTGACGGAGAGGGCGCCGAGCACGTCGCGGCGGACTCGGACGGCGGCGAGTCCCGCAGCCGTTCCGCGGACGGCTCAGGACGACGTCAGGAGGCGCAGGAAGGTTCTGCCCAGCCTCGGAAGCAGCGTCAGCGGGCGCAGGCCAACCGCCGGCCCAGCGGGCGCGAGCGGCACGACGAGAAGATCACCGTGTACGTCTCCGCCGAGGAACTCATCGACCTGGAGCACGCACGCCTGATGCTCCGGGGCGAGCACGGCCTCGCGGTCGACCGCGGCCGGATCGTCCGCGAGGCGGTCGCCGTCGTCCTGGCCGATCTGGAGTCCCGCGGGGACGCGAGCATTCTCGTCCGCCGGCTTCGCGGGCGGTAGCGGTAGCCTGCGGGGGCCATGACCTCGAACGACGCTCCCGCATCCGGCGCACCTGCCGGTCGTCGGCGTGCGCTGGGCAAGGGGCCGGGCGCGGCTCCCGAACCCGGGCCCGAGGCGCAGGTCGCCCTGGCGGAGCCGGTGCCCGAGGTCGTCGTAGCGGAGCCAGTGCCCGAGGCCGTCGTAGAAGAGCCCGTGGCGGTTGTCGCGGAGCCTGAAGCGGCCGAAGAAGCCGATGACGGGGTTTTCAAGGTCCGGCTCGCCAACTTCGAGGGGCCCTTCGACCTTCTCCTCCAGCTGATCTCGAAGCACAAGCTCGATGTGACCGAGGTGGCGCTGTCCAAGGTCACCGATGAGTTCATGGTGTACATCAGGGCGATGGGTCCTGACTGGGACCTGGACCAGACGACCGAGTTCCTTGTGGTCGCGGCGACCCTGCTGGATCTGAAGGCGGCGCGGTTGCTGCCCGCCGCCGAGGTCGAGGACGAGGCCGATCTCGCGTTGCTGGAGGCTCGGGACCTGTTGTTCGCGCGGTTGTTGCAGTACCGGGCGTACAAGCAGATCGCCGACATCTTCAACCGGCGGCTCGACGACGAGGCCCGGCGCTATCCCCGGACCGTCGGGCTCGAACCGCACCACGCCGAGCTGCTGCCCGAGGTGGTCATCCGGATCGGGCCCGAGGGGTTCGCCAAGCTCGCCGTGAAGGCGATGCAGGCCAAGCCCAAGCCGCAGGTGTACGTCGATCACATCCACGCGCCGCTCGTCAGCGTGCAGGAGCAGGCCGGGATCATGGTCGCGCGGCTGCGGGAGCTCGGCGAGGCCAGTTTCAGCGTGCTCGTGGACGACACCGACGACACCCTGACCGTCGTGGCGAGGTTCCTGGCGCTGCTGGAGCTGTACCGGGAGAAGGCCGTCGCGCTGGACCAGGAGACCGCGCTCGGGGATCTGATCGTGCGCTGGACCGGTGGGGAGGGGGAAGGCGAGCCGGTGGTGACGGACGAGTTCGACCGGCCGCCCGAGCCGCCCAAGGAGACCAAGGAGGAGTCGGCGTGAGCGAGGAGACCACGGGCGTACCGGCGAGCCCGTCCGGCGTCGCGGAGCTCGACCTCAAGCCCGCCCTGGAGGCCGTCCTGATGGTCGTGGACGAGCCCGCGACCGTGGAACACCTCGCGAAAATACTCCAGCGGCCCAAACGGCGGATCGCGGACGCGCTGCGTGAGCTGGCCGACGAGTACACCGTCCAGGGGCGCGGTTTCGAGCTCAGGCTGATCGCGGGCGGGTGGCGTTTCTACTCGCGACCGGAGTACGCGCCGGCCGTCGAGGGCTTCGTCCTGGACGGTCAGCAGGCCCGGCTCACCCAGGCGGCGCTGGAGACCCTGGCGGTCGTCGCGTACCGCCAGCCGGTCAGCCGCAGCAGGGTCTCGATGGTCCGCGGAGTCAACTGCGACGGTGTGATGCGCACCCTCCTCCAGCGGGGTCTGGTCGAGGAGGCGGGCACGGAACCCGAAACAGGTGCGATCCTGTACGTGACGACGAACTACTTTCTGGAGCGGATGGGCCTGCGCGGCCTGGACGAGCTCCCGGAGCTCGCGCCCTTCCTCCCTGAGGCTGAGGCGATCGAGGCGGAGACGCTGGAAGGGGTCCCGTCGTTCGATCCGGATGCACCGGATGCAGATGCAGACGAAACGACGACGACGGAACTTTGATGCGAAGCAGTGGCAGTGGCAGCAGTGGTGGCGGCGGTAGGAGCGGCGGGCGCGGCAACCCCCGCGGGACCGGCGGGGGCGGCAATCCCCGGGGTTCCGGTGGGGGCGGCGGCGGCCGTGGCTCCGGCGCGGGCAACTCCCGGGGCGCCGGTGGCGGCGGCTCCCAGCCGAGGGGCGCGGGAGGCCGCGACGACAAGCCGAAGCGCGCCGGAAAGCCGCGTCCCGAGGAGCGGCGCTACGACGTAGGCCCCACGGGATCCCACGAAGGTCCCAAGTCAGGGCGGGGTGCCGCCGCGCGCGGTGGTGCCAAGGGCGGCCCCAAGCAGGGCCAGGGCACCGGACGCGGGCGCTGGGCCCCGGCGACCTCGCGGGAGTACGACGCGCGGGCCGAGGAGCGCAACCGGGAGCGGTACGCGGGCAAGAAGGACATCAAGCTGCCCAAGACCTTCCCGGGCGCCGAGCAGGAGGGCGAGCGGCTGCAGAAGGTCCTCGCGCGCGCGGGCTACGGCTCCCGGCGCTCCTGCGAGGAGCTGATCGAGCAGTCCCGGGTCGAGGTCAACGGCGAGATCGTCGTCGAGCAGGGTCTGCGGGTCGACCCGGAGCACGACGAGATCAAGGTCGACGGGCTGACGGTGGCGACGCAGTCGTACCAGTTCTTCTCGCTGAACAAGCCCGCCGGTGTCGTCGCGACGATGGAGGACCCCGAGGGCCGGCAGTGCCTCGGCGACTACGTCACCAACCGCGAGACGCGTCTTTTCCACGTCGGACGGCTCGACACCGAGACCGAGGGTGTGATCCTGCTCACCAATCACGGCGAGCTGGCGCACCGGCTGACCCACCCCAAGTACGGCGTGAAGAAGACCTATCTCGCGCACATCGTGGGCCCGATCCCGCGCGACCTGGGCAAGCAGCTCAAGGACGGCATCCAGCTGGAGGACGGGTACGCGCGTGCGGACCACTTCCGCGTCGTCGAGCAGACCGGCAAGAACTACCTGGTCGAGGTGACCCTCCACGAGGGCCGCAAGCACATCGTGCGCCGCATGCTCGCGGAGGCCGGCTTCCCGGTCGACAAGCTGGTGCGGGTCTCCTTCGGCCCGATCACCCTGGGCGACCAGAAGTCGGGGTGGCTGCGACGGCTGTCGAACACCGAGGTCGGCATGCTGATGCAGGAAGTCGATCTGTAAGTCGAGCTTTAGAAGCGTGAGCTGAGTGCGGCCGGTTCCGGGTTTCTCCGGGGCCGGCCGTTTCGTTCTCGCCGTCTTCCTCGGGCGCCGGGGGTTGTGCCGGACCGCGACCTCCCTTTATGGTCGGACTGACTATTAAGGGGGGTGGTTGCTCATGACCACAACACCGGGCTACGACAAGTACGCCTTCGAACCTTTCGCCGTCACCGCCGACCTCGCCGTCCTCACGATCCGCGCGGGCGCCCTGCATGTGCTGCTCGTCGAGCGCGGTCAGGAGCCGTACGCCGGGCACTGGGCGCTGCCCGGTGGCTTCGTGGCGCCGGACGAGTCCGCGGAGAGTGCCGCCCGGCGTGAACTCGCCGAGGAGACCGGCCTGTCGGACGTCTCCGGGCTGCATCTGGAGCAGCTGCGCACCTACAGCGAGCCCGACCGGGACCCCCGCATGCGGGTCGTCACCGTCGCCTTCGCCGCGCTGCTGCCCGACCTGCCCGAGCCGCACGCGGGCAGCGACGCGGCGCAGGCCCGCTGGCTGCCCTACGACGCGCTCGGGCCGCTCGCCTTCGACCACGACCGGATCCTGGCCGACGCGCACGAACGGGTGGGCGCCAAGCTGGAGTACAGCTCCCTCGCCACGGCTTTCTGCTCGCCCGAGTTCACGCTCGGGGAGCTGCAACAGGTCTACGAGACCGTGTGGGGCGCGGAGTTGGACCGCCCGAACTTCCGCCGCAAGGTGCTCGCCACGCCGGGTTTCGTCGAACCGGTGCTGGGCGGGGCCAAGTTGACGGGCGGTCGGGGGAAGCCGGCGGCGCTGTACCGCGCCGGGAACGCCACCGCCCTGTATCCACCGCTGCTCCGGCCGACCCGGGAAGGACGTCCCGCATGACCTCGACCACCGTCAACAAGGGTGCTGCCACAGGGGCGTTGATCGGCCTCGCGCTCGGGGACGCGCTGGGCTTCCCGACCGAGTTCAACGCCGTGCCCGACATCCTCGCCAAGTTCGGTCCCTGGCGGGAGATGGAGTTGCCGAAGCCCGCGATCGTCACCGACGACACGCAGATGACGCTGGCGTTGGGGCGCGGGCTGCGAACTGCCATGGAACGGGGGCTTCTTGGGCCTAAGCGGATGGAGCGGCCGGTGCGTGAGGAGTTCGTGGACTGGTACCAGTCGCCGGACAACAACCGTGCCCCGGGCCGGACTTGCCTCGTCGCCTGCAACCTGCTGAAGAGCGAGGGGCGGGTGTGGCAGGACGCCAGCCAGATCGGTTCGAAGGGCTGCGGGGCCAACATGCGCGTCGCGCCGGTCGGGCTGATCCCCGGTCTGGACGACGAACAGCGGTCCGGTGCCGCCCAGTTGCAGTCCGCGCTGACCCATGGCCACCCGACCGCCCTCGCCGCGTCCGACCTCACCGCGCACGCCGTACGGCTGCTCGCCCAGGGTGCCGAACCGACCGGTCTTGTCGGGCTGCTGCGGTCGTACGCCGTCGAGAACCGGACCCGGTACCACGAGCGCTGGCTGGGTGACCTGTGGACGCGGAGCCAGGACCCGACCCCCGAGCACTTCATCGCGCGGGGCTGGGACGAGTGCCTGGAGATCCTCGGCCGGCTCGAGAACGCGGTACGGACCGTCTCCCCGGAGACCGACCCGTGCCTGGCCACCGGCGCGGGCTGGATCGCCGAAGAGGCCCTGGCTACCGGCCTGTTGTGCTTCCTGCTCTTCGTCGAGGAACCGGTGACCGCGTTGCGGCGGGCGGCCTGTACGTCCGGTGACTCGGACTCGATCGCCTGTCTCGCGGGGGCGTTCGCGGGGGCGCATCTCGGGGCGGACGCGTGGCCGGAGGAGTGGGCGGGGCGGATCGAGTACCGGGGGGAGCTGTTGGGGCTGGGGGCGCTCTGGGATGCCTGACGCATCGCGACGGTGTCTGACGTCGGCGGGCGGTGTCAGACAGTGGGCCTATCGTGGCAGGCATGAGTAAGGCGAAGCGCAGGCGCGTGCCGGCCCGGGAGCTGTCCCGGCACACCGCGGCTCTGTTGGACGCCGTGGCGGCGGGGGAGTCGATCGAGGTCACTCGGGACGGGGTGCCGGTCGCCATCCTGTCTCCGCTGGAACCGGCCGAGCGGGACATCCGTGCCGCGATCGCCATCGGCCTGCTCGACGCCTCGGTCATGGACGAGAGTCACGGCGTCGAGGCCGCCGACGCGCTGGAGCGGCTGCGCGCGGTCAGACGGGACGCGGAGGGACGCGGCCCCACCGCGGAGCTGCTCGCCCAGCGCGAGGAGGAGACGCGGTGACGCTGCTCTACCTCGACGCGTCGGCGATCGCCAAGCTGCTGCGGGTCGAAGCGGAGACGGCCGCGCTGGAGCAGTGGATCGGGCAGCACGGCGGAATGCGCCGTGTCGTCACCTGCGACCTGGCGCAGACCGAGGTGCGGCTGCTGCTGCACCGGCTCGGCGCGGACGAGGACGAGCGGGCGGCCGCCGACGCGCTGCTGAACGCCATCGCGCGGGTTCGTCTCACGCCCGAACTGATGCAGGACGCGGAGGACTTGACGCCGGACACCTTGCTGCGCAGCCTCGACGCGATCCACACCGTGGCGGCGCTGAAGCTCGGTCACGGGGTCAGCTGGTTCGTGACGTACGACAAGAGGCAGGGCGAGGCCGCCGCCAACGCGGGGTTGGCGGTGGCGTCACCCCGCTAGGGCGTCGGTGGACGCGCGGCGGACCCCGATCAGGAAGTCCTCCACGCGGCGTCGGTCCGGCTCCGGCGGGAGTGGGGTGTGGGTCGCCGCCTCGTCCGTCTCCGTGGCCAGGCGGGTCATCCAGGACTCGACCTCCGGCCAGGGGATTTCGCCGCGTTTCACCGCGAGGAGTGGGGCGCGTTGGTCGCCGACGTCGATCCGCAGGGTGCCCGTGCGGAGCAGGTCGCGGGCGCTGGTGAGGAGGCGGAGGAGGTGCATCGCGTGCTTCCAGCGCGGGGCGCCGTGCGTGCGGATGTCGACCTCCAGCTTTTTGCGCTGGCCCAACGCGTAGCGCGTGAACGTCTCGTGGACCTGGCGGGAGAGGAACGCGTCGCGCAGGGCGAGGAGTTCACGGCCGGTGTCGTCGACGTGCTCGACGAGGGGGGAGTGGAGGCACTCCAGGATGTTCGGGTTGGCGCGCAGGGCCAGTTCGCAGAAGCGCTCCAACTCCCAGCTGAACTGCTCCTCCGCCGGGCCCTCGATGTGCGTCGGCGGCTTGTCGAAGCGCCAGAAGAGGGGGGTGGGGGCCACGAACACGCCCCGGCGGTCCGTGTCGCTGCCGTCCGTCGCCAGGCCGAAGGCGCGTGAACCCATCACGCAGGCGTAGATCGTGTGGTCGCGGACCAGGCTCTCGAACGGCATTCCCGGAGCGTACGTCGCAACTCACGCCAGGCGGATCGAATTTCCCTCCACCTTGATCTGCTCGGCGGGCAGCGGCTTCGGCGCCGGTCCCGCCTCCACGGAACCGTCCGCGATGCGGTACTTGCTGCCGTGGCACGGGCAGTCGATGGTGCCGTTCGCGACGGTGCCGACCGTGCAGCCCTGGTGGGTGCAGATCGCGGAGAAGGCCTTGAACTCGTCCTTCTTCGGCTGGGTCACCACGATCTTCTGGTCCTTGAAGATCTTGCCGCCGCCGACGGGGATCTCGGAGGTCTTCGCCAGCTCCTGGCCGCCGGTGGCCTTCACCGACGACGAGCCCGAGGAGTCGTTGCTGTCGCCGTACTTGCTGCAGCCCGCGGTGAGCGCGGCGGCCGCACCCGTCACGAGGACCGTGCGGCGCGTCGAGCTGTCGGTCATGTGGTCACTCCGAGGGAGGTGTGTGGTCGCTTGGTCGCTACGGCCGTGGTCATGTCGTCACTCCGACCGTGCGGAAGAACCAGAGGGCGGATGTCAGCCAGAGCAGCGTGAGGAGGGTGAAGACCAGTCCGCCGACGACCGGCAGCAGCCAGCCGGGCAGCCGCTCCGAGCGGAGCAGCAGCATCTTGGCACTGAAGGCGCCGAAGAACGCGCACCCCAGAACGGAATGCCACATCACGCGTGTCGAGTACGTCTGGTAGCCGAACGCGTAGAGGCAGTGCACGGCGACCGGCACCGCCACGAGGAACGCGATCCGCCCCGACCAGCGGTGCAGCGTCGCGGACCAACTCGGCCCGGGCAGGCGGCCGTAGACCATGAAGGCCGAGACGACCTGGACGAGGGCGAAGAAGAACGCGGTCGTCGCGAGCCAGGACTTCACCGCGCCCGTGCTGCTGAAGCCGGCGAGGTTGAAGGCGGTGCCCGCCGGGTCGTGGACCTTGCCGTAGACGCCGAGGCCGACCGCTACGGCGGCGGCGACCAGGGCCGGGACCAGGTAGCGGGCGGGGCTGTCGTGGTGGGGTGCGGGTGGGCGCGGGGGGTAGGACTGGGTGGCGGCGTTCGGGTCGGCGGTCATGATCGGCTCCCTGAGGCGGACGGTGGGTCAGGGGGTGACGGGCTGGGCGGTGAGCTGCTGGCCGTCGACCGTGACCGCGCCGGTCTCCGGGTCGATACGGGGTGCGGAGGTGGCTTTGCCGTCGCGGGTGACGATGCCGGTCTGGCGGCCGTTCGGCAGCACGATCCAGCCGCCGTCGATCTTGGCGCCGCGCACCTTGGCGGTCGCGCGCCACAGCCCGGACGGCTTGACGGCCTTGTCGGCGGTGAACGTGTACGGGCGGCCCTCGTCCTTGACGGTGCCGGTGATCTTCTTGCCCTGCTCGATCCTGCCGTCGAGTACGGCGCCGTTCGGGGCGGTGAGCTTCATGCTGCCGTTGTTGTTGACGCGGCCCCGGAGCCAGGCCTCCTTGTAGCGGCCGTCGCAGAAGTAGGCGACCGCCTTGCCGTCACGGACGGAGACCGCGACCGAGGCGGCGTCGTCGTCGGTGCGGCCGGCGTAGTTGGCGTTCGCCACGGCGGGCTTCGACGGCGATGGCGTCGGGCTGGGTGTGACGGACGGTGTCGGTGACGTCTTCGCCGGTGCCTTCGGTGACGCGGACGGTGATGCCTCGCTGTACGAGGACGATGCGGTCTTCGTCCCCGAAGTCGCGTTGAGCGTCAGCATGAACAGGCCCAGCACCAGACCCGCCAGAAGTGTGAGCAATGGTCCAGGACGCTTCACTGTGGCCCTCCCCCGAGGCGTGCTTCCAGCCCATCAGAGCGGACTCCGGGCCGTGGGTAAAGAGGCATACCGGGATGATCTCACCCCAAGTAGCGGAACGGGACGGTTCGGGTGACATTGGCAGGGTTCGAGGCCGGGCCCCGACCAGCGGCCGGCCGCTCTCGAAAGGTGCGAGCCATGGCGGGCAACGATCTCGGCAGCCTTCTCGGTGGACTTCTGAGGGGAGCGGGCGGAGGGGGCCAAAGCGGTTCCGGCAGCGGCAACATCCTGGGCGCGCTGCTCTCCGCCCTCGGTGGGAGTCAGAGCGGAAGCGGGACCGGGAGTAATCCGCTGGGCGGGCTTCTCGACATGCTCACCAAGTCCGGGCTCGCCGAGCAGAAGGACTCCTGGGTCGGTACCGGGCAGAACCAGTCCGTCACCGGCGAGCAGATCCAGCAGGCGCTGCCCGACGAGACGTTGCGGAAGGTCGCCGAGCAGGCCGGTGTCACCCCGGAGCAGGCCGCGAGCGACCTCGCGCAGACCTTGCCCCAGGCCGTCGACAAGCTCACCCCTCAGGGGCAGGTGCCGCAGGCGGCCTCGCTGGAGGAACTGGTCCGGCAGCAGTCCCTGTGAACGTCTCGGTGGGCGGGCGGCGCGCACCCGTGCCGGACGGGCTGATTAGGCTGGATGTACCAAGAGCCGTACATCAGCGAGGAGCTAAACCGTGGCGGTACGAGCGGTCCGGGGCGCCGTCCAACTGGACAAGGACGAGGCCGGGCACATGGACGAGCAGGTCGGAGCGCTGCTCACCGCCGTCCTGGAGCGGAACGGCCTCACCGCCGAGGATCTGATCAGCGTCTGGTTCACGGCCACGCCCGATCTGCACAGCGACTTCCCGGCGGCCGCGGCGCGCAAGCTCGGCAGCGGGTTCGCCGACGTGCCGCTGATCTGCGCGCAGGAACTCGACATCGAGGGCGCGATGCCTCGCGTGGTCCGTGTCCTCGCGCACATCGAGTCCGACCGGCCCCGTGCCGACATCGCGCACGTGTACCTCGGTGCGGCGGCCGCGCTGCGCAAGGACATCGCGCAGTGAGGACCGCGCTCGTCATCGGCACCGGGCTCATCGGTACGTCCGCCGCGCTCGCCCTCGCCTCGCGCGGAGTCGTGGTCCACCTCGCCGACCACGACCCCGAGCAGGCGCGTACGGCCGCCGCGCTCGGCGCCGGTACCGACGAGGCGCCGGACGGGCCCGTCGACCTCGCGATCGTCGCCGCGCCGCCCGCGTTGGTGGCCGGGGTGCTGGCCGACGCGATGCGGCGGGGGGTGGCCCGGGGGTACCTCGACGTGGCCAGCGTCAAGGGCGGTCCGCGGCGGGAGTTGGAGTCGCTGGGGCTCGACCCGGCGGTGATGTCCCGGTACATCGGCTCGCATCCCATGTCCGGGCGCGAGAAGTCGGGCCCGCTGGCGGCGACCGGTGATCTTTTCGAGGGCCGCCCGTGGGTGTTGACGCCCACGCGTGACACCGACACCGAGGTGTTGAACCTCGCCCTGGAGCTGGTCTCGCACTGCCGTGCGGTGCCGGTCGTCATGGATGCGGATGCCCATGACCGGGCTGTGGCGCTGGTCTCCCACATGCCTCATCTGGTGTCCAGCATGGTCGCCGCGCGGCTGGAGAACGCCGAGGAGGCCGCCGTACGGCTGTGCGGGCAGGGGATTCGGGATGTGACCCGGATCGCCGCGTCGGATCCCCGGATGTGGATCGACATCCTTTCCGCGAACCCGGGGCCCGTCGCCGATCTGCTCACCGATGTCGCCGGGGACCTGGAGGAGACGGTTCGGGCGTTGCGTGCGCTGCAGTCCGCCGATGACGGCAAGCGGCGGGAGGGCGCGGGCGGGATCGAGGACGTGCTGCGGCGGGGGAACGCGGGGCAGGTCCGGGTGCCCGGCAAGCACGGGTCCGCTCCGCGGGTGTACGAGGTCGTGGCTGTGCTGATCGACGACCAGCCGGGGCAGTTGGCCCGGATCTTCGCGGATGCGGGGATGGCGGGGGTCAACATCGAGGACGTTCGCATCGAGCATGCGACCGGGCAGCAGGCGGGGCTCGTGCAGTTGTGGGTGGAGCCGAAGGCTGCGCCGGTGCTGACTGCGGCATTGCGGGAACGGGGCTGGGCGATCAGGCAGTAGGTGTGGTGTGCGGTGCGTGGGGGCGGGCGTCTTCTGGGGGCTCTGCCCCCAGGCCCCCGATCGGCCCTGAAGGGGCCTCGTCCTCAAACGCCGGACGGGCTGGACAATGCGCACCGGCGTTCAGGACGAGCAGGGGCCGGACGAGTGACGCGCACCCAGTAACCTTGTGCGGGGCGCACTCGCGACCCCGTCCCGCTCACCACCCCGCACCAGGAAGGTGTCCTCCCGTGGAAAACGGCGCCGCCCGGACCGCTCCGGCAGTGATTGTCGCCATCGACGGCCCCTCCGGCACGGGCAAGTCGAGCACGTCGAAGGCCGTGGCCGCGCAGCTCGGGCTCAGCTACCTGGACACCGGGGCCCAGTACCGGGCGATCACCTGGTGGATGGTGAACAACGGGATCGACCTCACCGACCCCACCGCCATCGCCGCCGTGGCCGACAAGGCGGAGATCATCTCGGGGACGGACCCGGCGAACCCGACGATCAGTGTCGACGGTGTGGACGTGGCCGGGCCGATCCGGACCCAGGAGGTCACCTCCAAGGTCAGCGCGGTCAGCGCGGTGCCCGAGGTGCGGGCGAAGATCACCGAGCTGCAGCGGTCGCTGGCCGCCAGCGCCGAGCACGGCATCGTCGTCGAGGGGCGGGACATCGGTACGACCGTGCTGCCCGACGCCGACCTGAAGATCTTCCTCACCGCTTCCCCGGAGGCGCGTGCCGCCCGGCGCAGCGGTGAGCTCAAGGGCGCCGACGTACAGGCCACCCGCGAGGCGCTGCTGAAGCGGGACGCGGCCGACTCCTCGCGCAAGACCTCGCCGCTCGCGAAGGCGGACGACGCGGTCGAGGTGGACACCTCCGACCTCACGCTCCAGCAGGTCATCGAGTGCGTCGTCACCCTCGTCGGGGAGAAGCGGGCCGCGAAGTGACCGCACCTACGGAGCGCGGCGCCGAGATCGGGCGGCGCATCGGCGTCGGCCTGATGTACGGGCTGTGGAAGCCGCGTGTGCTGGGTTCCTGGAAGGTTCCCGCCACCGGCCCGGTGATCCTCGCCGTCAACCACTCGCACAACATCGACGGCCCGATGGTCATCGGTGTGGCGCCCCGCGCTTCGCACTTCCTGGTCAAGAAAGAGGCGTTCGTGGGGCCGCTCGGACCCTTCATGCGCGCCGTCGGCCAGCTGGAGGTGGACCGGTCGACCGCCGACCGTACGGCCGTCACGCGGGCGCTCGACGTACTGAAGGGCGGCGGGGTCCTCGGGATCTTCCCCGAGGGCAGCCGCGGTGAGGGCGACTTCGCCGCGCTGCGCGCCGGGCTCGCCTACTTCGCGGTCCGCGGCGGCGCCCCGATCGTGCCGGTGGCCGTGCTGGGCAGCGCCGAGAAGCGCGGACGACTGATAAAGGCGCTGCCCCCGCTGCGCTCCCGCGTCGACATCGTCTTCGGTGACCCGTTCGACGCGGGCGACGGCTCCGGCCGCCGTACGCGCAAGGCACTGGACGAGGCCACCGAGCGCATCCAGAAGCAGCTGGCCGCCCACCTGGACGATGCCAGGCGCCTCACCGGGCGCTAAGAGACACTTGAGTACTTGAGTAGTGGATCAACCGAAATCCGGGGGTTCCACCGATCACCACGATGAACGAGGTACCGATCTTCATGAACGACCAGATCCAGCCCGACGGCTCCGGCGAGGAGCACGAGCACGGGGCGCTCGGCGACGCCGAGTACGCGGAGTTCATGGAGCTCGCCGCCGTAGAGGGCTTCGACATCGAGGACGTCGAGGGCGCCATCGGCGAGGCGGGACACGGGCCGCTGCCCGTCCTCGCCGTCGTCGGCCGGCCGAATGTCGGCAAGTCGACTCTCGTCAACCGCATCATCGGGCGACGCGAAGCCGTCGTGGAGGACAAGCCCGGTGTCACGCGTGACCGTGTGACGTACGAGGCCGAGTGGGCCGGGCGGCGGTTCAAGGTCGTCGACACCGGTGGGTGGGAGCAGGACGTCCTCGGGATCGACGCCTCCGTGGCCGCCCAGGCCGAGTACGC
Organism: Streptomyces sp. N50; assembly: GCF_033335955.1. Classification (GTDB taxonomy): domain Bacteria; phylum Actinomycetota; class Actinomycetes; order Streptomycetales; family Streptomycetaceae; genus Streptomyces. The sequence goes on along the minus strand of NZ_CP137549.1, from coordinate 1,645,409 downwards.
GATCGAGGCCGCCGACGCGGTCGTCTTCGTCGTCGACGCCAAGGTCGGTGCCACCGACACCGACGAGGCGGTCGTACGGCTGCTGCGCAAGGCCGGCAAGCCCGTCGTGCTGGCCGCCAACAAGGTCGACGGTCTCAGCGGTGAGTCCGACGCCTCCTACCTGTGGTCCCTGGGGCTCGGTGAGCCGCACCCCGTCTCCGCGCTGCACGGGCGTGGCACCGGCGACATGCTGGACGCCGTCCTGGAGGCCCTCCCGGAGGCGCCCGAGCAGACCTTCGGCACCGCCGTCGGCGGGCCCCGCCGGATCGCGCTGATCGGCCGGCCGAACGTCGGCAAGTCCTCGCTGCTGAACCGGGTGGCCGGCGAGGAGCGCGTCGTCGTCAACGAGATCGCGGGCACGACCCGTGACCCGGTCGACGAACTGATCGAACTCGGCGGTATCACCTGGAAGTTCGTCGACACGGCGGGCATCCGCAAGCGTGTCCACCTCCAGCAGGGCGCCGACTACTACGCCTCGCTGCGCACCGCCGCCGCCGTCGAGAAGGCGGAGGTCGCGGTCATCCTGATCGACGCCTCCGAGTCGATCTCGGTGCAGGACCAGCGCATCGTCACCATGGCCGTCGAGGCGGGCCGCGCGATCGTCCTCGCCTTCAACAAGTGGGACACCCTCGACGAGGAGCGCCGCTACTACCTGGAGCGCGAGATCGAGACCGAGCTCGCCCAGGTCTCGTGGGCGCCCCGGGTCAACGTCTCGGCGCGCACCGGCCGCCACATGGAGAAGCTCGTCCCGGGTATCGAGACGGCCCTCGCCGGCTGGGAGACCCGCGTCCCGACGGGCCGACTGAACGCGTTCCTCGGCGAGTTGGTCGCCGCCCACCCGCACCCGGTCCGCGGCGGCAAGCAGCCCCGCATCCTCTTCGGCACCCAGGCCGGCACCAAGCCCCCGCGCTTCGTGCTCTTCGCCTCCGGCTTCATCGAGGCCGGCTACCGCCGCTTCATCGAGCGCCGCCTCCGCGAGGAGTTCGCCTTCGAGGGCACCCCGATCCACATCTCGGTCCGCGTCCGCGAGAAGCGCGGCAAGAAGAAGTAGCCGCAGCCGTACGGCTGTTCACGGTTCTTCTACGACGAAGAGGGCGGCCCCTGTCGGTACAGGGGCCGCCCTCTTCGTGTGCGTGCGTGCCGCGTCAGATGCCCCGGCGCGGGCCGGGCGGCAGGGCCGCCGGGATGTGGTGCATCCCGGTGTGGCCGTGCTGTTGCTGCTGCTGCCCGGCGTGGCCGAGCTGCCCGACGCGCTGCCACTGCGACTGCTGCCGGGCGCTGTAGGCCCCCGCGCTGTACGCGCTGTACGAACCGCCGCCGAGTGAACCCCCGCCGGTCGAACCCCCGTTGAACGAGCCGCTGCCGAACGAACCGCCGCTGAACGAGCCCGTGCTGTGCGGGCTGTGCCCGAAGGCGGTGAAGCCCAGCTCCTCCTCGCCGCTGCGGTCACCCGGCAGCGAGCGGAAGGTCTTGACCCACTCCGAGTAGAGCCGGTCGTAGATCGGCGTGGCCGATGGACCGCCGGGGCTGTCCCGGTCCGATCGCGAGGACGGGATCGACTGGTAGGGCCGGCTGCGGGGAACGTCGTATGCGTGCACGTATGTCCAAACGACGCGTGACCTGAAGGGATGCGGCTCAGGTGCCCGCGAGCGGGAGCGCGGAGCCGACCAACTGGCCGTTCGCCGCGGCCTTGTCGAGGGCGCTGCGCAGCAGGTCCTCGCGGGGCTGGCGGCCGATCGAGCCGACCGGTGCCGCGAACATCAGCACCTGCTGGTGCTTGTTGGCGGCGGCCCGCCAGCTGTCGGTGACCTGGAGCGGCTGGTGCGCCTGCCACCAGGCCACCGGGGAACCGCCGTTGGCGCTCGGCTGGAGCACGGCGTGCAGCTGGCCCGCGGCAAGCAGCACCGACCAGCCGTGCAGTACCGGCGGCACGGTGGTGATCTCACTGAGCGGCATGAAGCCCTGCTCGATCAGCAGCGGCAGGAAGTCGTCCCCGGTGTCGGTCGAGCCGGGCCGCACGATCGGCGCGGTCGGCTCGACGACCAGGGCGGGGTGCAACTCCCCTGAGATCAGGACGAGTCCGCTGGTCACCCCGAGCACGGCCTGCTCGGGTACGGCCTTCTCCGGTGCGCCGGCCGGGGCGTGCGTGTTGCCGCTGATGGAGCGGACGGCGCCCTGCAGCTGCTCCTCGGTGACCTGGACGATCTGGGAGGGCAGGCAGGTGGCGTGGGCGAAGGCGAGGACGGCGGTCTCGTCGCCGATGAACAGGACGGTGCTGGTGCGCTCCTGATCGGAGTCGCCCTGGGTGCGGCACGACGTGCAGTCGTAACTGCCCGGGGCGTTGTCTCCGGCGAGCAGCCGGTCGGCTTCTTCGTCGCCGATCTCGGCGCGTACGTCGTCGCTGACGTCGAGCATGCGCGGCACGGGTGGCTCCCTCGGAATGCGGTGCCCGGTGGGTCCCGGGCTCATGCAGATGACAACGGGGGATCTGTGGCGGGAGTCACGCTCCAGAGCGAACCGAATCGAACCAACCGAAGCCGATGGTCACAGTCGGTACAGAATCGGACACTCCGTGTCAACTCTGTGGGAGGTCAAGGGAGTTGGCCGCGTGAACCGAGTCACAGCACGTGTCGGCAACTGGTCGAAAAATCGTGAAATCAGCGAATGTAGTGGGTGGCCGAAAAGTGCCGATACCCGCGGTAACAGTGAACTGGCCTGCGGCGACGGGGAGTTGGTCGACATCGGCTCGTCCACCTCCGTACATTCCTCCGCCGTGTGCAACGAGCACCGCTCGGGACACGTCCGCCGGCCGAACAAGCCAGCAAGCAGCACCACTTCCGGCGGACGGGGAGGAGCGCGAGGACCGCGTCGATGCGTGGGAGCCGCGAACCGCCTTGGGGGACCCCGGGTTGTTGGAGAGGGAACTACATGTCCGAATGTGCCGATACCACTCGCGAGAACGCTCCTGAGACCCACCGCAAGGGTCATGTGCGTACGACGGCGGTCCTCGCCGGGGCGGCCCTGCTCGCCCCCCTCGGAGTGCTGGCCGCGAGCGGCAACTCCGCGGCGGCCGACAGTGGAGTGTGGGACCGCATCGCCCAGTGCGAGAGCGGCGGCAACTGGCACATCAACACCGGCAACGGCTACTACGGAGGACTCCAGTTCTCCGCCGGAACCTGGCGCGCCTACGGCGGTTCGGCCTACGCGGCCACCGCGGACCAGGCCTCCAAGTCCGCGCAGATCGCCGTCGCCAGCAAGGTCCAGCGGGCCCAGGGCTGGGGCGCCTGGCCGGTCTGCTCGGTAAAGGCCGGAGCGAGCGGCAGCGCACCCGCGGCCTCCTCCGGCACGGTGAGCGAGAAGTCGACGAAGAAGTCGTCCAGCGGATCCAAGTCCGAGTCGGCAACCGGGTCGACGAAGAAGCAGTCGACCAAGAAGGCGACCCCGTCGAAGCCCGCGGAGACGCCGGCTCGCGGGACGAACAACGCCTCGCGCGGCACGTCCCGCGGCGACTACACCGTCCGTCAGGGCGACACGCTGAGCGCCATCGCCGCCCAGCACGGGACCACTTGGCGGAAGGTCTACGCCGCCAACAAGTCCGTCATCGGCGCCGACCCCGATCTGATCGTCCCCGGCCAGCAGCTCGACCTCTGAGCCGAGCGGCTTTCGAGGCGGACGGCCTTTGAGATGAACGGCCTCTGGGCCGAGCCGCTCCCGCGTCGCCCCCGCCCGGTCCTCCGACCGGGCGGGGGCGCGCCCGTTACGCCAGCTCGGCCGCCTCGCCGCTGAACTCGACCCTCCCGCGCCGCAGTTCGTACACGATCGCCGCCCGGCCGCGCAGCACCGGCGGCAGCCGCTGCTCGGCCACGACCACGCACGCGTCCAGCCCGCCCAGCAGTTCGTACGTGTGCGCCGCGACCGCGGGCGACATGCCCTGCGCCGGTTCGTCCACGAGCACGACACGCGCGCGTGCCAGCAGGGCCCGGGAGAGCGCGAGCATTCGCTGCTCGCCGCCGGAGAGGGTGCCGGCCCGGCGGGGGAGCAGCGGGCGGAGCTGGGGATAGGCGTCGAGGGCGAAGTCGTATGCCGGTGCCGCGAGTTCGAGGTTCTCGTGGACGGTGAGGGTCCCGAACACGGCCTGCCGTTCCGGCACCAGGCACAGTCCCCGGCGCGCTCTTTCGTAAGCGGGCACACGGGTCACGTCGGCGCCGTCCCACACCACCGCGCCGCCCGACAGCGCGACCGTACCGGCGAGGGCGCGCAGGGCGGTTGTACGGCCGGAGCCGTTGCGGCCCAGCAGGACGGTGAGCCCGGGGGAGGGGGCCGCGAGGGTGATGCCGTGCAGGGCTTCGAGGGGGCCGTAGCGCACGCGCGCGTGGTGGAGGGCGATGGTCATGCGGGTGCCTCGCGGGTGCGGGGTGTGTCGAGGACGTGGCCGGGCGGGCCGGAGGAGACGATGCGGCCCGCGGCCATCACATGGACCACGTCGGCGAGGTCGGCGACCAGATCGAGGTCGTGCTCGACGACGAGCAGGGCGGTGCCCTCGGCGGCCAGCGCCCTCAACACCAGGGTCAGCGCGGCGACTTCGGCGGTGTCGAGTCCGGCGGCGGGCTCGTCGAGCAGCAGCACGAGAGGGCCGCCGGCGAAGGCCCGCGCCAGTTCGACCCGGCGCAGGGTCCCGGTGGGCAGGCCGGCGGCGGGCAGCGACCGTACGTCCCCGTTCAGCCCGAACAGCCGCAACGCCCGCTCCACAGCGCCGGGTTCGGTGACACGGCCTTGCTCGGCCCCCACGCGCACGTTCTCGGCGACGGTCAACGAGGGGAACACGGCGAGCTGTTGGAAGGTCCGGGCGATCCCGAGCCGGGTGCGAGCGTGCGCGGGCAGCCGGGTGATGTCCCGTCCCCCGAGCCGGACCTGCCCCCGCGTGGGCCGCACGGTCCCGGCCAGACAGTGGAACAGGGTGCTTTTTCCGGCCCCGTTGGGCCCGACGACGGCGGTGACCTGTCCGGCCCGCACGACGAGATCGACTCTGTCGAGCGCGGTGAAGCCGGTGTAGCGGGCGTGCAGGGTGTGGGCGGTGAGGAGGGGTGGGGTGGGTGTCCGCCCGGGGGCGGGGGCGTGTTTCCATCCGGTGTCGTGCCGGGTTGGGCGCGCAACGGCCGTGTGATCAGCCGGTGTTGTGCTCGTTTGGCCGAGCTGCCCGGGTTCGGTGGCGTGTCCCGACCCGGCATCGGGCTGGGCTGGACGTGCAACGCCCGGGTGGGCAGGTGCAATTGCGCCCGATTCACTCCGCTGGCCGGCCCCGGCCGAGTGCCCCCGCGGGCTCCGCGCCCCAGATGTTCGCCCCGCGTCGCGCTCCGCCGGGCGCACAACACCCGGCCCGACAGCCTCCGTTGACCCTGTGCGCATGTACACGGGCCGCAACCTCCTCCGCACCCCCACCCCCAACACCGTGAGTCGCACCCTCCGTTGAGGCCGCAGCCGCCCCGCCGCTGCCCGCAGCGCCTCGTACGGCCCCCCGGGGAAACGCCCCACGCACACCGCCAGCACCCCGACAAGCGCCGCCGCCACCCCACCCCGTGCCCCCGCGTCCAGGCCGACCAACAGGGCCGCGGCCGCCAGCGCGCCCAGTGTGCTGTCGGCGCCGAGGACGACCACCGCGGCGAACCACAGCAGCCCCCGGACAGGGTCGTAGGCCGAGGGGTCGAAGGCGCGGACGCCCATGCCGAGCATGCCGCCGCCGAGGGCGGCCAGGGCGGCGCCCGCGACGAAGGCCAGGAGTTTCAGGGACGGGACCTGGACGCCCGATGCCGACGCGCCCTGTTCGTGGTCGCGGAGGGCGGCGAGGGCGCGGCCCGTGCGGCCCCGGCGCAGGGCGTGGGTGGCCAGCAACGCGGCTGCCAGGAGCGCGAGTTCGAGGACGTAGTACGCGCGGTCGCCGTCGAAGCCCGACGGGCGGGCCAGTGACAGGCCCGACGTGGCGTACGGCTGGGCGAAGACGAAGCGGCTGACCCCGACGCCGACCGCGAAGGTCGCGAGGGCGAGGGACAGGCCGTGGCGGCTGATCGCGGGCCAGCCGGTCAGCAGGCCCAGGGGAGCGACCAGGACCATCGCCGTCGCCAGCGCGGCCAGTTCGGGGAGGCGCGGCAGGCCCGGGAAGCAGCCCGCCGCCAGCAACGCCGTGAACAGGGCACCCAGGCCCGCGTACGCCGCCTGTCCGAGCGCGAGTTGGCCGCCGCGTCCGGTGACCACCACCAGGGAGAGCAACACCACGCCCAACGCCGGGACTTGGACCGAGGTGCGCAGGTCCGAGCCCGCGAAGCCGAGGGGGAGGAGGAACAGCACCCCGGCCACGATCCAGGCACCGGGAGGCGTCGCGACCCGGGCCGTCGCCGTACGCGGGAGGGCATCCCGGGAGCCGACACCGGGCAGCACCAGCGCCGCGACCAACAGGGCGACCACGAACAGGTTCGCGCCCGCCGCCTGCGACAACTCGCCTTCCCAGCCCGCCAGATGAAGCCGCGTCAACTGGCTCTGCCCGACCCCGATCCCCAGCGCCACCACCACCGCGACCGGCAGACTCCGCATCCGCGCGGCCACCGCGACCGCCACCACCTCCATGACGAGCAGCGGCAGACCGTACGGGTCCAGGCGTACGGACGGCGCGAGGAGCACGCCCGTCAGACCCGCCGTGAACGCCCCGAACGCCCAGCCCGCCGAAGCCACCCGGTCCGCGTCCACGCCACCCAGGACCGCGAGTTGGCGGTCGTCCACCACGGCCCGCAGCTCCCGCCCGAACCGCGTCCACCGGATGACCGCCCCGACTCCGGCGGCCAGCACGAGCACCACCGCCAACTGCCCCCAGGGATCGGCCGACACCAGCTCCGGCGCGTCGTCCCGCGCCCCCCGCCCCCACACCAGCGCGGCCCCGCCGACCAGCAGCACGAACACCCCGATGGACGCGACCAGCGTCTGCGCCGGATCACCGCCGAGGACGGCCAACGGCCGGAAGACGAACCGTTCCAGCGCCACCCCGATACCCGGCGCGAGGAACAGCAGCGTCACCACCGCGCCCAGCCACAACGGCCAGCCCCACCCGACGACGAACTGCCGCAGCACGTACGCGCACACCATCGCGACCGCGCCGTGCGCGAAGTTGAGAACGCCGGTCGCGCGGTACGTCACGATCAGGCCGATCCCGGTGAGCGCGGCGGCGCTGCCGATGGAGAGACCGGCGAGGGTGAGGTCGTAGGTGAAGGAGGACATGGGGGCTTCAGTCGTCGGCTTCGGCGGGTTCGCAGATCGGGCAGGGGCTCAACTCGCCGTTCGCCACGAGCTTCGAGTCCACCGGAACCGCCTCCGGCTTCCCGGCGACCAACGGGCAGTCCGCGCGATGCCAGAGTGTGCCGCCCGGCACCATCAGCAGGTCCCCGCTGACCGCCACGGGCGTCACGGCGGCCCGCGCGGACTCCTCCGCGTCGGCGGGCTCGGCGGCCACGAGAAGGCCGTACAGCTCCTCCACGCGGGCGGCGGCGAGGGCGGAGCGGCCGTGGGTGAGCAGGACGGCGGCGGCGACGATGAGCGCGGCGCCGGGGATCGTGCAGGAGGCCAGGTAGGGGAGTTGGCGTTCCGCGTAGCGCTCGCCGGAGACGCCGTACCAGCCGATCACGCACAGGACCGCGCCCGCGGCGAGCGCGGCCCAGCCGGCCCACAGGGCGGGGTGCACGGTCCGCAGTCGGGCTGTCCGCATTTACGGCCCCCACACGTCGGGTGTCTGTCCATGCCGGCCAATGGCTTGCACTATGCCTTCTGACACCTGACCTGAAAACACCGGGCGAGCACGGCCCGGAACGACACCCGGCGGTGAGCCACATGGTTCTCGGGAGCGACCTCAGGCGAAGGAACACAAGAAGGAACACAAGGCGCTTGCGGGGCACGGTAGTTACGGCGGCCATGGTCCTCGTGCTCGGTCCGGTACTCGCGGCCTGCAGCGACGACAGCGGGGGCGGCAGCAGCGCGCCGCCGCCCACCCCGTCCGTAGAGCAGACGACGAGCGCCCCGGCGACCGCGCCCGCCGACCCGGCCGCCGCGACGACCCAGATCAAGGCCAACTGGAAGAAGTTCTTCGACCCGGCCAGCTCCAGCTCGGACAAACAGGCCGTCCTGGAGAACGGCGACAAGATGGGCCCCGTCCTCAAGGCCTTCAGCGGCGACAAGCGCGGCGGTCAGGTCCAAGCAGTCGTCCAGAAGGTCGAGTTCACGTCGGCGACCCAGGCGACCGTGACCTACAGCCTCACCCTGAACGGCGCCACCGCCCTCCCGAACGCCTCCGGGACGAGCGTCCAGCAGGACGGCACCTGGAAGGTGTCCGTCAACACCCTGTGCGCGCTGGTGGCGTTGAGCGGCGATGCCTCGCAGTCGCCCGGGTCGGGCTGCTGAGGCCGCTGCCGCGGTGCTGCTGCTCCTCGCGGGCACGGCCTGCGGCAGCCGCCTCCCGGAGAGCGACTTCGAGCACGGCAACTCCCGTACGCCCGCGGCCAGTAGCGGTACGCCGATCCGGGTCGGCATCATCACCAGCGCGACCAGCCCGGTCGGCGGCGACACCTTCACCGGCCCCCGCGACGGCGCCAAGGCGTACTTCGACCGCCTCGACGCGCGCGGGGGCATCGACGGGCACCCCGTAGAGGTGCGGCTGTGCGACGACGGCGGCAGCGGTGTCGGCAACAACGCGTGCGTGCACCAACTGATCGACGAGGACGCGGTTGTCGCCCTGGTCGCCACCACCGCCCTCGACTACGCGGGCGCCTCCCGCGTCTCCCACGCGCGCGTGCCCGACGTCGGCGGCCAGCCCATCGGGTCCGCCTACGACACGTACCCGCACCTGTACGGCATCTACGGCAGCCTCGCGCCCCGCGCCGGGACACCGGGCTGGGGCGGGCGGTTGTACGGCGGCACGGAGGTCTACCGGTACTTCGAGCGCGAGCGGGGCGCCCGTACCGCCGCCGTCGTGTCGTACAACCAGGCCGCGTCCGCCGCCTACGCCCGGCTCGTCGAGCAGGGTCTGAAGGCCGAGGGGTACAAGGTCGTCACCGAGCAGGTGGACTTCGCGCTGCCCAACTTCCGTGCCGTGGCGGCGGACTTGAAGCAGCAGGGCGCCGACCTCGTCTTCGACGCCATCGACACGCACGGGAACGCCCAGCTGTGCGAGGCGATGGACCAGGTCGGCGCGAAGGTCATCGCCAAGGTGACGAACGTACAGAACTGGACGTCCACCGTCCCGGAGGACTACAAGAACGCCCCGCGCTGCCGCAACGCGCTGTGGGCGACCGGGTCCAGCCGCGACTTCGACGACACCTCGCAGACGGCCGTACGGGACTTCAGGGAGGCGACGAAGGGGCTGAAGACGCATTCCCAGTGGCAGTTGGAGGGGTGGGCGGCGGCGATGTGGTTCACGGACGCGGCCCGGGCGTGCGCGAGAACGGGCGTCACGCGCGCGTGCGTCGACGGGTTCATGAATCGGAGCGAGAACTACACCGCCGACGGGCTGTTGGTTCCCGTCTCCTTCGAGCGGCTCGCCGAACCGCCGAAGACGCGCAGGACGTGTCTGTCCGTGGCCCGCTGGCAGGACGGCAAAGGGTGGGTCCCGCAAGGGGACATGAAGCGCACGTGTTTCGAGGTGCCGCAACTGCCGTACAGCCCTTGACGCGGGCTGCCGCCTCTGACCCGGACCGTCCTTGATAGAGACTTCGACCATGTTGGAGACCTCGGCACGACTCCTGCGGCTGCTCTCGCTGCTCCAGGCCCACCGCGAGTGGTCCGGCGCCGACCTGGCCGACCGGCTCGGGGTGACCCCGCGCACCGTGCGCCGGGATGTGGACCGGCTGCGGGAGCTGGGCTATCCCGTCAACGCCAGCCCCGGCACGGGGGGCGGATACCAGCTGGGCGCGGGCGCCGAGTTGCCGCCGTTGCTGCTGGACGACGACGAGGCGGTCGCCGTGGCGGTCGGGCTGCGTACCGCCGCCGGGCAGGGCATCGAGGGCATCGGCGAGACCTCCGTACGCGCGCTCACCAAGCTCGAACAGGTGCTGCCGAGCCGGTTGCGCCGCCGGGTGGGCGCCCTCAACGCGTTCACCGTGCCGATGCTGCACAACACGCTGCCGTCGGCTGTGGACCCGGCTGTGCTGACCGAGCTGGCCGCCCTGTGCCGGGACACCGAGCGGCTGCGCTTCGACTACGAGAGCCACGACGGCACCCCGACCCGGCGCAGTGTCGAACCGCACCGGCTGGTGTGCACCGAGCGGCGCTGGTACCTCGTCGCCTGGGACCTGGACCGCGAGGACTGGCGCACCTTCCGCGTCGACCGCGTCACGCCCCGGCCGCCGCACGGGCCGCGTTTCACCCCGCGTGAGCCACCGGCCGAGGACCTCGCCGCGCACGTCTCGAAAGGGGTCTCCACGCGCGCGTACGCCTCGCACGCCGTCGTCCGGCTGCTCGTGCCCCTCCAGGAGGCGGCCGCGCGGATCTCACCGTCCGGCGGGACGCTGGAGGCCGACGGACCGGACGCCTGTCTGCTGCGGACCGGGGCCCCGAACCTCGATCTGATGGTGATCCACGTGATGATGATGGGCTTCGACTTCGAGGTCCTGGAACCCGCCGAGCTGACCCAGAGGATCAGGACCGCCCGGGACCGGCTGTCCCGCGCGCTGGACCGGCAGGGCCGGGGAGGCGACGGCGATTCTGTGCCGGAACGGTGAAACTCTTATGCGGCGTCAGCTCCCGCCGTACCGCACGGAATCGGAATGGAAAGGGGCGCCCGGCCGGTTCTCACGGCACTTTCCGCGGGGCTATTCGGGGAGCCGGACCGACATGAGGGAATTACGTTCGAATGCCTGCGGAAGGCGTACGGAACCGCTCATACGTGTGAGGGATGCCGAACAAAACACACGTCCTGATCCTGTGACAGAAGTGTGACCGGAGAGGGACGGAGAGAGCGCGAGAGGGGCTAGCGTGGCGGGCATGGCATCCATTCCGACTCCACCGGCAGAGCCCCAGGACAGTCCGAACAGCTATGTGGGCCTCGACGCGACAGAGGCCGAGCGGCTCGCGCGGGAGCGCGGCTGGCCGACCGTGCGGTCGCTGCCGCCGGGGGCGGTCATCACCATGGAGTTCCGCGTGGGACGGCTCAACTTCGAGGTCAGGGACGGCACGGTGGCGCGCGCCTGGAAGGGCTGAGCGCGCAGCTGACGAAGGCCCCGGTTCCGCTGGCGGAACGGGGCCTTCTTGATGCGCGGGGATGGTTGTGCGTACCGGCCCCGCGGTCTGTGCGGCCGTCAGCCGCCCGTCGCCGGTCGGGCGGCGGCCGGGGTGGTGCCGCGTGCCACGCGGTCGGGGTGCGGCGGGCGGCGGCTGCCGATCGGGGTGACCGGGGTGCGCTCGGAGCGGGTCGTGTGCGGGCCCGGGGCGAGATGGGCCGGTGGCCGGGCCGAACGGCTCGCGGTGACCGTCTCACGGGCCGCCGGGACCTCGTCGCCCGAGGAGGAGGCGCGCGGTTTGAGCAGCACCGGCGCGGTGACCGGCGAGGCGGGCGCGGGTGCGGGCGCCGTACCGCCGCGGCGGGCCCGCCAGCGGTCGCGGTAGTCGAAGATCCGGGTCTCGGCCAGGGCGATCAGCGGCTCGCACCACGGGAGGGCGAGCAGGACCAGCAGACCGGCGGCCCAGCCGAGCAGCACGTCGCTCAGCCAGTGCGTGCCGAGGTAGACCGTGGCGAGGCCGACGCCGAGCGAGGTCACCGCGGACGCGGCGGACAGCCAGCGGCGGGCGGCCGGCGTGGAGGCCAGATACGCCAGGATTCCCCAGGTCACGACCGCGTTGGCGGTGTGGCCGCTGGGAAATATATCGCCGCCGAGACCCATCTCGTTCGAGCCGATGACGGTGGCGTAGTGCGGGCCGAGGCGGCCCATGCCGAGCTTGGCCGCGCCGACCGTGATGTTCAGCAGGAGCAGCAGGGTGCCCAGGGTCAGCAGCGGGCGCAGCGTGTGCTGCCGCCAGGAGCGCCAGCCCAGCCAGGCCGCGACCATCACCGCGGTGGGGCCGCGCTGGCCGAGGACCACGTAGTAGTCGACGAACCAGTGGATGCCGGCCCACTGCTGGTACGGCCGGAAGAACATGACCTGCCAGTCGAACCGGACCAGCCAGGACGTGGTCACGACGAGCCACACGATCGCCAGATAGAAGGCCAGGGTCGCCGCGAAGAGCACGACCCTGTGCCGGCTCATCTTCGGCACATCGATGTTGGCCGGCCGTTCAGGTTCACGGTCCAGCCTCGCGAACACCCGGTCCAGACGGGTGAGGTTTCGTTCGGTACGCACTCAATCGACGTTACAGCGAGTGAGTGTGGATCCCCGTCGAATCAGCGGCTTTGTGATGACGATGTGATGTGGGAAAGCTCTCAGGAGCAGGTTTATTTCCGGGGATTCCGCAATCCAGGACCGCTCCGTCCTTCAATTCCTTTGATCATGCCGGGTCGAGTTTTATGGCCCTTATGAATTAGTTCACCAAATGCTGGGGTGAAATTGGCCGGGCGCTCATGGAGCGTGACGAGTGGATCATGGGGTGGGATGAGCGGATCATGGCGGGCCGGAGCCGTTCAGCCAGAACGCCCCGTACACGGCCGACGCCACCGCGACACCGCCCACCACCCACGCTGACCTGGACGTACGCAGCCGCGCCAGGGCGAGCGCGAGCGGGAGCAGCAGGGGGAAGGCGGGCATCAGCAGGCGCGGTTTCGAGCCGAAGTAGCTCGACGCGCACAGCGCGAGCGCGGTGACGACGCCGGTGTACACCAGGAGCGGCAGCGGCTGGCCCTGCCGGACGCCCACGACGTACAGCCAGAGCACCAGCGCGACCCCGACGATCAGTCCCACCCCGGCGAGTGCCGAGGGGAACGACGTGAACTTCTCGCCGACGAAACGGGCGAAGGCGGCACCCCCGTCGAAACCGTTGCGCCAGCCCGCCTGCACGTCGAGATAGCCCAGCGGGCCCTTGCCGGTTCGGTGGCCGACCCACAGGACGTACCCGGCGGCGCCGAGGGGCGCGAGCGCCATCCCGAGGGCGCGCGGCCAGACCCGCACGCCGGGCGCGGGCGCCGTGCTGCGGTCCCGCACGAAAGAGGCGATGCCGGCGACCCACACCGCGGCCACCACGGCGAGCCCCACGGGCCGTGTGAGACCGGCGAACAGGGCGAGAACCCCGGCTGCCGGCCAGCGGCCCGTCAGCACGGCGTACAGGGACCACGCGGCGAGCGCCGTGAAGAGCGACTCGCTGTACGCCATCGACTGCACGATCCCGACCGGGAGCACGGCCCACAGCAGCACGGCGTACACGCCCACCCGTCTCCCACCACCACCCTTCCAAGGCCGCGCTTCGCGCCCTTCTTGATTTCGACGGCCGTAGACATGGTCCGCCACCGCGAAGATCCCCCAGGCCGCCGCGAGCGAGGCGAGGAGGCTCACGACGAGACCGCCGTCCGCGTACGACAGCGGGGAGACCGCGTGCATGAACCTTTCGAGCCAGGGCAGCAGCGGGAAGAAGGCGAGGTTCGAGTGGACGTCGCCGTTCGGGAGGCGGACCTCGTAGCCGTAACCGAGGTCGGCGACCCGGGTGTACCAGAGGGCGTCCCACCGCGCCGTGAGCAAGGTGTGGGCGCTCTTGCCGCGCGCCGCGCTCCACACCGCGAGCACCACCAGGCCCAGGGCGCGGACGGCGGCGTACCCGAGGAGGGCCGGGGCCGCCCGGCGCAGAGGTGCTGCGAGATCGTTCACGGACCCGATTATCGAGGGGGCGCGGAACCGGCCGGCCCGGCGGGGCGTGGTCCACAGAAGGGTGAGTGGTGTACGCCACACGTGTTCTCCGGGGAGTGTGAGAGGTCCGCCACGTGGCATTGGCGTGAACTCGCGTACGCTGACGGCTCACTCGCCTTCGTTGCGCGGGTCGGAGACACCGCTCCTCTCCGGCCGCAGTCACGGGGAGTCCCCACCCCGTGAGCCCGCCGAACGCGAGGGATCATCTGGGAGGTAGTTCATGTCCGGGACGACCACGGCCGCCGCAGCGCTGCGCCGTCGGGCGGCCGGGGCCGGTGCCAACCGCTGGGTCGTCCTCGTCGTCCTCTGTGTCAGCCTGCTGCTCGTCGCGCTCGACGCCACCGTCCTCCATGTCGCGGTGCCCGCCGTCACCGAGGACCTCAAACCCGGCGCGATAGAGCTGCTCTGGATCGTCGACGTCTATCCGCTGGTCTGTGCCTCGCTCCTCATCCTCTTCGGCACGCTCGGCGACCGAGTCGGCCGCAGGCGCATCCTGCTCCTCGGCTACGGCCTCTTCGGCGTCGCCTCCGGCCTCGCGGCCCTCGCCCATGACGCCCAGGTCCTGATCCTCGCGCGGGCGCTGCTCGGCGTCGGCGGCGCGATGATCATGCCGGCCACGCTCTCGATCCTCCGCCAGGTCTTCCCTGACCGGCGTGAGCGGGCGGTGGCGATCGGCGTGTGGAGCGCGGTGGCGGCGGTGGGCGCGGCGGTGGGACCCCTGCTCGGCGGTTTCCTCCTCGAACACTTCTGGTGGGGCTCGGTCTTCCTCGTCAACATCCCCCTGATGCTGATCAGTCTGCCGATCGGCCGGCTCCTGCTGCCCGAGTCCCGCGGCGATCGCAACGGCCCGTGGGACGTCGTCGGCGCGCTCATGGCCGCGGGCGGTCTCTTCGGCGTCGTCTTCGGCGTGAAGCGGCTCGGTGGCGGGGAGCCGGTGGAGAGCGGGTGGACCGTGGCCCCGCTGCTCGTGGGCGCGGTGCTGCTGGTTCTTTTCGTACGACGGCAACGGCGCCGTACGCATCCGCTGGTGGACCTGAAGATGTTCCGCAGGCCGGCGTTCAGCACGTCCGTGGGCTGCATCGTGCTGGCGATGCTGGCGCTGGTGGGCCTGGAGCTGATCGCGGCGCAGTACCTGCAACTGGTGCTGGGTCTTTCGCCGTTGGCGACGGGTCTACGGCTGCTGCCGCTGACGTTCGCGGCGATGGCGGCGGGGTTGTTCGGGGCGCGGATGCTGCGGCGGTTCGGCCCGCGCCGGATGGTGTGCTTCGGGTTCTGCCTCACCGCGTTCTCGGTGCTGACGCTGATCGCGATGGGCGAGCAGGACAACACCGGGCTGCTGCTCTTCGGGTTCCTGCTGCTGGGGTTCGGGCTGGAGATGACGCTCTTCGGGGCGTACGAGTCGATGCTGAGCGAGGCGCCGCCGGCGCAGGCGGGGGGCGCGGCGGCGATAGGCGAGACCTCCTACCAACTCGGTGCGGGGATCGGCATCGCGCTCCTCGGCAGCGTGATGAACGCGGCGTACGCGCCCGGGCTGTCGTCCGTTCCCGGTGTACCGGCGTCCGCGTCGGCGTCGGCGGGGCATTCGCTGGGGGAGGCGTATGACGTTGCCGGGCGTCTCGGCGGGGTACGTGGAGCGGCCCTGCGTGACGCGGCCCGGCACGCCTTCGTCCACGGCCTGCATGTCACGTTGCTCGTCAGTGCGGGGTTGCTGTTGCTGGGGGCGGTGATGGCGTTGCGGTTGCCCCGCGTGATGCAGTGCGAGGCGCCTGCGGCGGCGGTGGGGGTCCCTGCCCCCAGGGAAGTGACAGACTCCCGCGTCTCCGCCTGACGCCAAGGCGCTCTCCCACCCACGCACCGCCCGTTTACGGGCGATGGAAAGGTGGACGTTTCCCGTGGGGGCCGCCCACCGTTGGCGGCTGCGGGCTGCGGGCTGCGGGCTGCGGGCTGCGGGCTGCGGGCTGCGGGCTGCGGGCTGCGGGGCGTGACGGAGGCTCGTGGTACTCGGACTCGGCCGCAGCCCGCAGCCGCCAACGGCGCCCGCCCCCCCCACGGCAAACGGTCCATCGCTACCGCCCCGCACAGGCGGGCGGGTGGGAAAGGTTTTGCGGGGAGGGGACACGCTGGACGCACGGCACCCGTCGTCGTAACGTCGACCCGTCCCGCTAACTAGCGCTGATAGTTTTAATCGCCGGAGGCCCTGTCATGGCTGCGTCCCCGAAGTTGCCCCCCTTCGACCCCGCCGACCCCCTCGGCCTCGACGACCTGCTCGACCCCGAGGACCTCGCGATCCGGGACACGGTCAGGACCTGGGCCGCCGACAGGGTGCTGCCGTACGTCGCCGAGTGGTACGAGAACGGGGAGTTGCCCGGGATCAGGGAGCTCGCCCGCGAACTCGGCGGCATCGGGGCGCTCGGGATGTCGCTCGACGGATACGGGTGCGCCGGTGCCTCCGCCGTCCAATACGGCCTCGCCTGCCTGGAGTTGGAGGCGGCCGACTCCGGGATCAGGTCGCTCGTGTCGGTGCAGGGCTCCCTCGCGATGTACGCCATCCACCGCTTCGGGAGTGAGGAGCAGAAGCAGACCTGGCTGCCGCGCATGGCTTCCGGCGACGTCATCGGCTGCTTCGGGCTCACCGAGCCCGACCACGGTTCCGACCCCGCGGGCATGCGCACCTACGCCAAGCGCGACGCCGGCGACTGGGTCCTCAACGGCCGGAAGATGTGGATCACCAACGGGTCGGTCGCCGGCGTGGCCGTCGTATGGGCACAGACCGACGACGGGATCCGCGGTTTCGTCGTACCCACCGGGACCACCGGATTCTCCGCCCCGGAGATCAAGCACAAGTGGTCACTCCGCGCATCCGTCACCAGCGAACTCGTCCTCGACGACGTCCGGTTGCCCGCCGACGCCGTGCTTCCGGAGGTCGTAGGACTGAAGGGTCCGCTCAGCTGTCTGTCGCACGCTCGTTACGGGATCGTGTGGGGTGCGATGGGCGCGGCGCGCGCTTCGTTCGAGTCCGCGGTCGAATACGCGAAGACCCGGGAGCAGTTCGGGCGGCCCATCGGCGGCTTCCAGCTCACCCAGGCCAAGCTCGCCGACATGGCGGTCGAACTGCACAAGGGGATTCTGCTCGCCCACCATCTGGGGCGGCGCATGGACGCCGGGCGCCTGCGTCCCGAGCAGGTCAGCTTCGGCAAGCTGAACAACGTACGGGAGGCCATCGAGATCTGCCGTACGGCACGGACGATCCTCGGTGCCAACGGGATCTCGCTGGAGTACCCCGTGATGCGACACGCGACGAACCTGGAGTCGGTGCTCACCTACGAGGGCACCGTCGAGATGCACCAGCTCGTGCTGGGCAAGGCGCTCACCGGACTCGACGCCTTCCGCTAGGAAGAACCGAAGACTCCTGATCGACGTTGATCAACCCTGCGGGAGGCAGGGCCGGTAAGCGGCCCTGCCTCAGCTCTGGTTGAAGAACCCGTCCTCACGGCGCACGGCGGGGTCGCCGCTGACGATCTCCGTGTTGGCGGGGGTCAGCAGGAAGACACGGTTCGCGACCCGCTCGATCGTGCCGCGCAGGCCGAAGGTGAGGCCGGCCGCGAAGTCGACCACGCGCTTGGCGTCGGTCGCCTCCATCGCCGTGAGGTTCACGATCACCGGGACCCCTTCCCGGAACAGCTCGCCGATCGCGCGGGCGTCGCGGAAGCTGTCCGGGGTGACCGTGCCGATGCGCCGGCCCTTCACCTCGGCGACGTCCTCCGCCACCTTCACCCGCGGATCCGTGACCCAGGCATCCCCGGGCTGCTCGGTCCCTTCGGAGTAGTCGTCGTCGTAGTAACGCTCGTCATCGTTGTCGTCAACGAGTCCAAGCCAAGCACTCGCCTTGCGTACCGATCCCATGGACGCCTCCTCTCACAGCGGTCTTACTTGCTTTCCGCATCCCTATGGTCATCCATGATGCGGATCGCGCGCCAAGTGGATAGACGCCGCGCGGGGGGTTTGTGACGCTACTGGTGCACAGCCAATACGTCGAGAGCCCCCGTGTATCAAGGGTGTTGCTGGACACGGCTGCTGACTGAGAGTGAAATATGATTCTTCCCGGCGTCCGGGTGACGGCTGGTGCGTACGGGTGAACGGAGTGGTCGATGGGATGCGGCTGCTCAACGCCCGGTCAGATGCCATATCGATCTCCAGATGCCCAGTCAGATGTCGTTCACGCCACGGGGGGTTGTCGTGTTCGGAATGGTCCGGCCCTGCAGTCACAGACTCGGTGAAAGCCTCAAGACCCAGTGGATGGCGCATTTGTGCGGGCTGTGCCTCGCACTGCGCGGGGACCACGGGCAGTTCGCGAGGATTGTCACGAACTACGACGGTCTGCTCCTCTCGGTGCTGACGGAGGCTCAGGTCGAGCGCGCGGGCGGCGGATGGCGTCGTACGGCCGGGCCCTGCCCCTTGCGCGGGATGCGGACCGCGTCCGTCGCGCAGGGCGAGGGCGCGCGGCTCGCGGCGGCCGTCTCGCTGGTGCTCGCCTCCGCCAAGGTGCGTGACCATGTCGCCGACGGGGACGGGCTGCTGGCCCGCGGGCCGGTGGCGCTGGCCGCGCGGCGGGTCGCCGGGAGCTGGGGGCGGGCCGGGGCGCGCACCGGTTCCGCGGTCGGGTTCGACGCCGCCGTACTCGTCGACGCCGTGGAGCGGCAGTTCGGCATCGAGTCCCTGGCCGGGCCCGGGACGCCGGTCCTGACCGTCACCGAACCGACCGAGACCGCTACGGCGGCCGCCTTCGCGCACACCGCGGTCCTGGCCGGACGGCCCGGCAACGCCGTACCGCTGGCCGAGGCTGGGCGCCTCTTCGGCCGGCTCGCGCATCTCCTGGACGCCGTGGAGGACAGGGAGGCGGATGCCGCGGCCGGTGCCTGGAATCCCCTCACCGCGACCGGCACCCCGCTCACCGAAGCCCGCCGGCTCGCCGACGACGCGCTGCACGGGATACGGCTCGCGCTGCGCGAGGTGGAGTTCGTCGACGCCAAGCTGGCGCATCTGCTGCTCGCTCACGAACTGGGGCGCTCGGTGGACCGGGCCTTCGGCACGCAGTCGTGCGGGCACGGGCCGGAGAATGCCTTCGGGCCGCCACGGACTCCGTACCTGCCGGGCGATCCGCGGCACGACGGGAATCCCTACGATGGCGACCCGCACGGCGGCAACCCCTTCGGCGGTGAGCCCCCGCGGCCCGGCGGGCGCGGTTTCTGGGCCGGGTGCGCCGTAGCCCTCGGGCTCTGCTGCACCTGCAAGGTGTGCTGCGCCGACGAGTTCGAGGGGCCGTGGTCGGGACGGCGGCGCGAGGGATGCCGCTCCAGCTGCGACTGCTCGTGCTGCGACGCGTGCGAATGCTGCGAATGTTGTGAATGTCTGTCGTGCTGCGACTGCTGAATATGCCCGATGCCGTGACCAGTTGACGGTGACGGGTCGTCACCGCCTTTGTATACGCGGCACTTGGGGATCATGGATGACCTGCGAGGTCGGGCCGTCCCTGTTTCAGCGTGGTAAAACAAAAACATGATCCGGTGACCGGTGTGCCGTGCGTGTCGTTGGGCGGGAGCAGAACCATTTCTGCCCCGGGTTCGATCCCTGATCGAGCCTGATCGAACCCGATCAACTCGCCACCCACTTAAGGCACTTCAGTGGACGTCACAACAAAAGCGACCACCAGCATCCGCGCCAGGCTGCTGAGGATTCTGGTCCTCGCCCTCGCGGTCCTGCTCGCCCTGCTCGGTATCGCGGCCGCCGACCAGATCTCCGCCTATCGCAACGCCTCCGCGACCGCCGACAACGCCCGCCTGGAAATCACCCTCCAGGGACTCGTGCACGAACTGCAGAAGGAGCGCGGACTCACCACCGGATACGTCGGCGGCGTGCAGCAGTTCAGCGCCAAACTGCCCGCGCAGCGCAAGGCCACCGACACCGCGCGCCAGCAGCTGGACGTGGCCCTGAAGGGGCGTGAGGACTCCGCCGCCGGTTCCGTGCGCGAGTCCCTCGGCCGGCTCGACGGCCTCGCCGGCATCCGCAAGGACGCCGACGACGGCACCGGCGTGGTGAAGGACACCTTCGACTACTTCACCACCACCATCACCGTCCTCGACCGGCTCGGCCTCGGCCTCGACGACGTCCACGACGGCACCCTGCGCGACGCCTACCAGGCGCTCCAAGTCCTCGGCAACGCAAAGGAGTTCACCGGCGAGGAGCGCGCCATCGTGCTCGGCTCGGTACGCGCCGGGAAGTTCCGCGGCGACGACTACAGCCGGTTCATGGAGATCCGCGCCGGACGCCTCGCCGCCCTCGACGCCTTCCCCCGTTCGGCCACCGCCGTCCAGGAACGGCGCCTGAACACCGCCCTCACCACGCCCGACGCCGAGCGCGCGCTGACGTACGAGGGCAAGGCGGTGCACGGCACCGGGAAGCTGAAGGCGAGCGCGATCCCGCCCATGGCCTGGTGGGACGCCATGACCTCCACCATCAACGGGATGCGGAACGTCCAGATCGCCCTCGGCACCGATGTCGAGAACAGGGCCGCCCAGCTGGAGAGTTCGGCCCAGCGCGACCTGCTTCTGTTCCTGTTGCTCGCCCTCGCCACGGTCGTCGCGCTCGGCGCGCTGGCCCTCGACTGCGTACGGTCCGTCTCCACGCCGCTCGTCGAACTCGCCCGGCAGGCACGGGAGGTGGCCGGCAGCCGGCTGCCGCGGGCCGTGGCCGCCGTACAGGACGGGTCGTCCGGGGCGGCGCCGCAGCCGCCTGCTCCGCTCGCCGTCGCCGACAAGGCGGGGGCCGAAGTGCGGGAGGTGGCCGACGCGTTCGACCGGGTGCAGCGGTCCGCCTTCGAACTCGCCACCGAGCAGGCCGTGTTGCGGCGCAACGCCACCGACTCCCTGGTGAGCCTGGGGCGTCGCAACCAGAACCTGGTGCGCCGTCAGATCAGCTTCATCAACAAGCTGGAGCACGAGGACGCCGACCCCGCGACCCTCGCCAACCTCTTCGAACTCGACCACCTGGCCACCCGTATGCGCCGCAACGCCGAAAGCCTCCTCGTGCTCGCCGGAGAGTCGAGCCCCCGCCCCTGGTCCACGCCGCTGGCCGTCAACGACGTGCTGCGCGCCGCGCTGTCCGAGGTCGAGGAGTACCGCCGGGTCACCCTGCGCCGCATCGAGCCCGCGTTCGTCACCGGCTCCGTCGTCGTCGAAATCGCCCATCTGCTGGCCGAGTTGGTGGAGAACGCGCTGAGCTTCTCGCCGCCGGACTCCGACGTGGAGATCGAGGGACGGCGCACCAGCGCCGGGTATCTCGTCGCGATCGTCGACCACGGCTTCGGCATGGACAACCAGGCCCTCGCCGAGGCCAACGTACGGCTGTCCGGCACCGCCAGCTTCATGGCCGAACCCACCCGTTTCCTGGGCCACTTCGTGGTCGGCGCCCTCGCCCGCAAGTGCGGTATCGAGGTACGGCTCGGCGAGGCACCGGCGGCCGGTGTGGTCGCCCGGGTGCTCATCCCGGCGGGGCTGTTGACGGAGAAGGGGGTCGAGGAGGGGCCGGTGGTTCCCGCCCCGAGGAAGGCGGAGGCGGAGAAGGTGGAGAGCCCGGAGACCGAGACGGTGGCCTCCCCGGTCGCCGCCAAGGGCGGTTCGTCCGCCGCGCGCACCCGCAACGGCCTCGTCAAGCGGCCGCAGCGCAGCGGTATCGCGGCGGCGGTGAGCGAGACCGACCGGACCGGCAGGCCCGCCCCCACCACACCGCCCAACCCGGAACGGTCTCCCGAGCAGGTCTCCGGGATGCTCTCCACTCTGCGCAGCGCCCACATGCGGGGCGGGATCAGCGTCGAGAAGGAGAAGCAGCGGAAGACCGGGAAGAGTGCCGCGAAGAACGCCGAGACGAATTCCGACACGAATTCCGACACGAACGAGGGTGCCGCCAAGTGACCACCGTCGACACCCCGCACGACTCCCACACCTTCAACTGGCTGCTCGCCAACTTCGTCAAGAGCACCGACGGTGTACGCGACGCGGTCGCCGTCTCCTCCGACGGGCTGCTGATCGCCGTGTCGGACGGGCTCGGGCGCACCGAGGCCGACCATCTCGCCGCGATCGTCTCGGGGTTGAGCAGTCTGGCCCGCAGCGCGTCCAAGCGGTACAGCTTCGACGGGGTCAAGCTCATCATGATCGAGATGGGCCGGGGTTTCCTGCTCGTCTCGGCGATCCGGGACGGCAGCTGTCTCGGCGTCCTCGCCGACAGCAGCGGTGAACTGGGCCTCGTCGGCTACGAGATGGCGGTGCTCGCGGAGCGGGCGGGTGATCTGCTCACCCCGACGCTCATCGCCGATCTGCGGCAGGCGTTGCCGCGGTGAACGGTGAACAGCCCAGGGACGTAGAACCTGACGAGGACGCGACGTTCGTCCGGCCGTTCATCATCACCGGCGGCCGGTCCGAGCCTCTCCAGGCCGATCTGCGGCTGGAGACGCTGGTCGTCGCCGTCGGCGTGCCGGATCCGTCGCTCGCGTTCGAGCGGCGCCACATCGTCGCGGTGTGCGAACAGCCGACGACCGTCGCCGAGGTGGCGCACCGCGTCGGCGTACCCCTCGGAGTGGCCAAGGTGCTGATCTCCGACCTCGTCGTCGCCGGGCAACTCGCCTGCCGGCAACCCGCGGAGCTGCCGCTCCCGATGCTCGAAAGGATCAGGGACCATGTCCGGGCGCTCTGACAAGATCGTGCCGCTGGCCGTGAAGATCGTGGTCAGCGGCGGCCTCGGGGTCGGCAAGACCACGTTCATCGGGGCCATTTCGGAGATCGAACCCCTCGACACCGAGGCGGCGATCACCGAAGTCTCCGTAGGCGTCGACTCGTTGGAGGGCGTCGAGGCGAAGACCACCACGACCGTCGCCCTCGACTTCGGGCGGATCACGCTCGACCCGACGATCGCGCTGTACCTGTTCGGGACGCCCGGGCAGGACCGGTTCTCCTTCCTCTGGGACGACCTGGTTGAGGGCGCGCTCGGCACGGTGGTCCTGGTGGACACCCGGCGGATCGAGGACTGCTTCCCGGCGGTCGACTACTTCGAGTCGCAGGGCGCGCCGTTCGTCCTCGCGGTGAACCGGTTCGACGGGGCGGAGCGGTTCGACGTGGACGAGGTCCGGGAGGCGCTCGGGCTGGGCGCGGACGTGCCGGTGCTGGAGTGCGACGCGCGGAACCGCGATTCCGTACGGGACGTGCTGGGAGCGCTGATGGACCGGGTGATCGGGGTCCGGGCTGCGCCACGGCGCCGTACGACGGCGGCGCTGGCGCGGTGAGGGAGACATACGAGGAGGGAAACGCGAGGGGAGGGGTGCGCGTGTGAAGGCGGGAGAGCGGGAGAAGCGCCCGATCAGGCGGGAGAACCGGGGATCAGGGCGTGCAGTGGGTCAGCTCAACAGGAAGAGGACCACACTCGACCGAGGTCGATGTGGGAGCGCTTGACCAGCCACTGCTGTGGATGCATGGGGTAAGTGGAACAGGCATCCGGTTGGGCGTCAACCGACTTGAGACGTAGCGCCCACAGTATGGACAACCTTGACAGCAAGGGGAAACGGCGCCGTACAGTCGTTGGACGGTCCTGCTGAGGGGCTCGGCCGTACGGTGCCGTCCAGGCGCCCTGTGTGAAGGCATTCGCCCGTGTTGCTCACGTCACGGAGTCTTCGCATGTCTTCCGACATTCCCACCCCCGTATCCGCCGCCCCGGGCACAAGGCTCTCGCTCGTGATCGTCGGGGCCGGGCCGCGGGGGACCGGTCTGATCGAGCGCATCGCCGCCAACGCGCCCGAGCTGTACGCCAGTTCGGGCGCCGAGGGCGTCGAAGGCCTCGACATCCACCTCGTCGACCCCCATCCGCCGGGCGCCGGACGCATCTGGCGCGCGGCCCAGTCGCCGCTGCTGTGGATGAACTCGCACGCCGAGGACGTCACCATGTTCACCGACGAGACGGTGGTCATGGAGGGGCCGGTCCGCCCCGGCCCCACGCTGCACGAATGGGCGGACATCGAGGGCAGCACCTTCGCCGACCGCCAGCTCCAGGGCTCCTACCTGCGCTGGGTGCACGAGGAGGCCGTGGCCGCGCTGCCGCCGGGCGTCACCGTCCACCACCACCCGCGACGGGCCCTCAGGATCAGCGGCCCGCCCGACGGACGCCAGCAGGTCTGGCTGGAGGGCGGCGCGGACCCGCTCCTCGCCGACCTCGTCGTCCTCGCCCTCGGCCACCTCGACGCCGAACTCGACCAGGACCAGCGCGAGTTGGCGGCCTACGCCCGCGCCCACGACCTGGTCCATCTGCCACCGGACTTCACCGCCGACAGCGACCTCTCCTCCCTCGCCCCCGGCGAACCCGTCCTCGTCCGCGGCTTCGGCCTCGCCTTCGTCGACCTGATGGTCCTGCTCACCGAGGGGAGGGGCGGACGCTACGACGGCGACACCTACGTCCCCTCGGGGCAGGAGCCGGTGCTGTACGTCGGGTCGCGGCGCGGAGTGCCGTACCACTCGAAGATCGGTTACGAGTGGAGCGGTGAACGGCCGCCGCTGCCACGGTTCTTCGGGCCCGCCGAGGTCGACGCGATACTCGCGCTGCCAGGCGGCTTCGACTTCCGGCGGGACGTATGGCCGCTGATCGAGAAGGAGTTGGGGTTCGCGCACTACCACCGGCTGTTCGGTGTGCACCCCGAGCGGACGAGCATCGCCTGGACCGACTTCGAGGAGAAGTACGCGGCCGGGGAGGTGGCGGACCGCGAGGCCCTCGTGGCGTCCGCGGTGCCCGACCCCGCCGACCGGCTCGACCTCGCGGCACTCGACCATCCGCTGGACGGGGTGCGGTACGGGTCGCACGAGGAGCTCCAGGAGGGGCTACGGGCCTATGTGGAGGGCGATCTGAGTCGCCGTCACGACCCGTCCAACAGCCAGGACCTGGCTGTGTTCCTCGGACTGCTCTCCGTCTACGGGCAGTTGATCCGGCTCGGTGACGTCGGGCCCTGGTGGCACGGCTTCTTCAGCTACCTCGCTTCCGGGCCGCCCGGACCCCGGCTGCGCCAACTCCTCGCACTGTCCCGGGCCGGCGTCGTGCGGTTCGTCGGTGCGGACATGGCCGTAGCCGCCGAGGACGGGGTGTTCCGCGCGTCGAGCGCGACCGTGCCGGGCGTGACGATCGAGGCGCGGGCTCTCGTGGAGGCGCGGCTGCCGGAGCCCACGGTCGGGCGGTCCGTCGATCCGCTGCTGCGTCAACTGCACGCCGACGGGGCCGTGGTGGAGAGTCCCGAGGGGCTGCTGCGGGTGGACCGCACCGACGGACGGACCCTCGACCGGGACGGGCGGCCGCATCCCCGGCGGTTCGCGCTCGGGCCCTACACCGACGTACGGACGCCCGGCGCGTTCACCCGGCCGCGCACCGGCGGGCCGGCCTTCCGGCAGAACGACGCCACCGCGCGGGCCGTGCTGGCGTTCCTGCGCGACCTCGCGTGTCGGGCTGCCGCGTAGCCCCGAGCCGGTGAGGTCCCGAGCCCGTGAAGTCCCGGGCCTCATCGAGGACTTGGCTCTCTCCGAGGCGCAAGAACGTGACCCTCTTCGAGGTGCTCCGAACGACAGGAAGGCTTTCCTCCCATGACCTCCTCGCACGGCCGGGGCCTGCATCTGGCCGCCGCCGTCGACCAGCGGTCGGCCTACGACGCCGACTCCTACGTCGAGTTGGCGCGGCTCGCCGAGAGCGGCGGGCTCGACTTCGTGACGCTCGACGACACCTTCGCGCGCCCCGGACCCGACGCCCTCGCCGTCCTCTCCCGCGTCGCCCCGGCCACCAACCGGATCGGCCTGGTGCCGACCGTGACCACCACGCACACCGAGCCCTTCCACGTGCAGGCCGCGGTCGCGACCCTCGACTGGGTCAGCCGGGGCCGGGCCGGCTGGCGGCTCGACGTGTCGACCACCGAGGGCGAGGCCCGCCTCTTCGGCCGCCGGCACGCCGCGACCGCCGACGCGCTGTGGGCGGAGGCGGGTGAAGTCGCCGAGGTGGCCGCCCAGTTGTGGGACAGCTGGGAGGACGACGCCGAGATACGGGACACGGCCACCGGCCGTTTCGTCGACCGCGACAAGCTGCACCACGTCGACTTCACCGGCTCCGAGTTCTCCGTCAAGGGCCCCTCGATCGTGCCCAGACCACCGCAGGGCCACCCCGTCCGCGTGGTCGACGCCACCGAGGGCCAGGCCCGGCGGACGGCCGCCCGGTACGCCGATGTGGCCCTCGTCCGCGCGGCGAGCTCCGCGCAGGCCGGGGCCGTACGGTCCGAACTGCGGGCGTCCGCCGAGAAGTTCGGCCGCGATCCCGACACGCTGCGGGTCCTGGTGAGCCTCGTCGTCGACCTCGGCGACGGCGAGCACGCGGCCGAACCGGGCCACGGCGGGGGCGGTCCCCGGCAGACCGCGCACGGCCCGCTGTACCGGGGCGGCCCGGTCGACCTCGCCGAGCTGATCGCCGGCTGGCACGGCGACCGTAGCGTCGACGGCTTCCACCTCACGCCCGTCGAACCCCGCCGCGACCTGGAGCGGCTGGTCAACGGCACGGTCGCGCTGCTCCAACACCGGGGCCTGTTCCGCACGTTCTACCCGGGCAGCACGCTCAGGGAGCACCTGGGCCTGGCCCGGCCCGCCAACCGGTACGCCGTGACCGGGGGAGCGTCATGACCGTACGACCACGCACCTCGCGTAAAGAGATCCATCTGGCCGCGCACTTCCCCGGCGTCAACAGCACCACCGTGTGGGCCGATCCGCGGTCGAGGTCCCAGATCGCCTTCTCCTCCTTCGAGCAGCTCGCCCGCACCGCCGAACGCGGCCGTTTCGACTTCTTCTTCCTCGCCGAGGGGCTGCGGCTGCGCGAACACAAGGGCCGTATCCACGACTTGGACGTCGTCGGCCGCCCCGAGTCCCTCACGGTCCTCAACGCGCTCGCCGCCGTCACCTCACGGATCGGCCTGGCCGCCACGGTCAACGCCACCTTCAACGAGCCGTACGAACTCGCCCGCAGACTCGCCACGTTGGACCACCTGAGCGCTGGCCGGGCGGCCTGGAACGTGGTGACGTCCTCCGACGCCTTCACCGGCGAGAACTTCCGGCGCGGGGGATACCTCGACCGCGCGGACCGCTACACGCGAGCGGCCGAATTCGTCGCCGTGGCACGGGAGTTGTGGGACTCCTGGACCCCGGACGGAGTGTCCCGGCCCTTCGCCCACCGAGGTCAACACTTCGACATCGCGGGCGAGTTCACCGTCCCGCGCTCACCGCAGGGGCACCCGGTGGTCATCCAGGCCGGGGACTCGGGGGAGGGGCGGGAGTTCGCGGCGCGGACCGCCGACGTCATCTTCACGCGGCACGGCACGCTGGAGGACGGCCGCGCCTTCTACGCCGACGTGAAGGGACGCCTCGCCAAGTACGGCCGCGCCCCCGACGACCTCAAGATCATGCCCGGCGTCAGCGTCGTCCTCGGCGACACGGCGGCCGAGGCGCAGGAGCGGGCCGCCGAGATCCGGTGGCAGCAGGTCTCCCCGCAGAACGCGATCCTCGCCCTGGAACAGATCTGGGGCACGGACCTCTCCGCCTACGACCCCGACGGCCCGTTCCCCGACATCGACCCGGTGCCGGAATCGTCGATCACCCAGGGGCGGACCCGGCGCGGCGACACCGTGGCGATGGCCGAAAAGTGGCGGGCGCTCTCCCGCGAGAAGGGGCTGTCCATCCGGCAGACCGTGATCGAGGCGAGCGGCCGGCAGTCCTTCATCGGCACCCCGGAGGCGGTCGCCGCCGAGCTGGAGACCTTCGTACGCCAGGACGCCGCCGACGGCTTCGTCCTCGTCCCGCATCTCACCCCTGGCGGCCTCGACGAGTTCGTGGACCGGGTGGTGCCGCTGCTCCAGGAACGTGGCGTGTTCCGCACGGAATACCGGGGCACGACCCTGCGCTCACATCTCGGGCTCCCCGACCCGGCCGGGAAGGGGTGAGCCCACGACGACAGGATCGAGCGCACGACGATGGAGCTGACGGCATGACTTCGGACGCGGCCGACGAGTGGAGGCAGTGGCACGAGCACCGCATGGAGACGGTGTCGGGTCCCTACGGACCCCTCGCCCTGACCGGCACGCACTGGCTGGAGGACTACACGGATGGCCAACTTCCGGACATTCCTGACGTATGGGTCGCCGACGGTGACGTGGTCGTCCTCACCGCGACGGCGGCCGACGGGCTGACCGTCGACGGGAAACCCTTCACCGGCTCGGTCCGCCTCGGCGCGGACACCGGCCCGGTGGGCACGGCCCGCGTAGGCCTCGGCGGGCGTCGACTGGTCGTCCTGGTCCGCGAGGGCGTCTGGGGCGTGCGCGACTACGACCCCGACTCGGCGGCGCGGCGCGCGTTCCAGGGTGTCGAGGTCACGCCGTACGACCCGCGCTGGTCGGTGCCGGGACGCTTCACTCCGTACGACGCGCGGCGCACCGTACGCGTCGACACGGCGGACGGCGTCGAGCGCGGGCTCGGGCTCGCGGGTGAACTCGCCTTCCGGCTCGACGGGTTGGAGGCGACCTTGCAGGTGGCGGTGCAGGGCGACGGGAAGTTGTGGGCGGTGTTCGCCGACTCCACGAGCGGGGACGGCAGTTACCGGTTCCGGTTCCTGTACCCGGCGGCGCCCGACGCTCAGGGGCGCACGACGGTCGACTTCAACCGTGCCGTGCTCCCGCCCTGCGCGTTCGCCGACCATTTCATCTGCCCTTTCCCGCCGCCCGGGAATACGCTGGGCCTCGCGGTCGGGGCGGGGGAGCGCGCCCTTCGGCAGGTGGGGCGTTGACCTGCGGCCGGCTGTGTTTCGGCCCACTGCGTCTGGGTGATCAACTCGCGTAGATCGTGGGCCAGTTGAAGGTCGTACGGCCGAAAGGCGCCCTTGCGCCCATCGGCCGGGCGGCCGAATACTCCCCCACAGCGCTTGTCAGGAGCACGGCGTGTTCGGAAACCGGACGCCCGACCCCGACTGCGCCTCACGGGCCCCGACCCCACGCGGGCCCCCGAATTCCCCTAGGAGGGAACGAAACGTGAGGATCAAGCGCACCACCCCGCGCAGCGGAATCGCGAGACGGACCAGGCTGATCGCCGTGGCCACCGGATTCGTCGCCGCTGCCGCGTTCGCCGTCCCCACCGCGAGCGCCAGCGACGCCCACACGTTCAGCGCCACCCAGCTCTCCGCGGCCAACTCGTCCGTGCTCAAGGCCGATGTCCCGGGCACCGCCTGGGCGGTCGACAGTGCGACGAACCGTGTCGTCGTCACCGTCGACAGCACGGTCTCCCAGGCCGAGATCGCGAAGATCAAGTCGCAGGCGGGCAGCACCGCCGACGCGATCACCATCAAGCACACGGCCGGTCAGTTCAAGAAGCTGATCACCGGTGGCGACGCCATCTACGGCGGCGCGTACCGCTGCTCGCTCGGCTTCAACGTGCACAGCGGGAGCACGTACTACTTCCTGACCGCCGGCCACTGCGGTGAGGTCGCCTCCACCTGGTACTCCAACTCCGGGCACACCACGGTGCTGGGCACGAACGTCGGCTACAGCTTCCCGACCAACGACTTCGCGCTGGTCAGGTACACCAACACCTCGATCGCCCACCCGAGCGCGGTCGGCAGCCAGACCATCTCCAGCGCGGCCACGCCGAGCGTGGGCACCACCGTCTACCGGCGCGGCTCCACCACCGGCACGCACAGCGGCCGGGTCACCGCCCTGAACGCCACCGTCAACTACGGCAGCGGCGACGTCGTCTACGGCATGATCCAGACCACGGTCTGCGCCGAGGGCGGCGACAGCGGCGGTCCGCTCTACGGCGGCACCGTGGCCTACGGTCTGACCTCGGGCGGCAGCGGCGACTGCACCTCCGGCGGCACGACCTTCTTCCAGCCGGTCACCGAGGCGCTGAGCTACTACGGCGTGAGCGTCGGCTGACGCCCGCCTGAACGTCTTCCGCTCCCGGACTGCAGCCGGCGGCGAAGCGAGTCCCCGTACGCAACTGGCGTGCGGGGGCTCGCTCTTGTGCGCGGCACGGAGTTACCGTCGTTGTATCGAAGCAGGCACCTGATGCGCCACGTCGGACCCTGGGGGGCCGTGATGGTCGAGGAGCTGGTGACGGCGGGAGTGACGCTCGCGTCCGTCGGAGTGGTGTACGCGATGGCGGCCGCGCGGGTCGTCAAACAGTACGAGCGGGGCGTGGTGTTCCGGCTCGGCAGGCTGCGGCCCGAGGTGCGCGGGGCCGGCTTCACGATGGTCGTCCCGTTCGTGGACAAGCTCCGCAAGGTCAACATGCAGATCGTGACGATGCCCGTGCCCGCGCAGGAGGGCATCACCCGGGACAACGTGACGGTCCGGGTGGACGCGGTCGTCTACTTCAAGGTCGTCGACGCGGCGGACGCGCTGGTGCAGGTCGAGGACTACCGGTTCGCCGTCTCGCAGATGGCGCAGACCTCGCTGCGGTCGATCATCGGCAAGAGCGACCTGGACGATCTGCTCTCCAATCGCGAAAAGCTCAACCAGGGACTGGAGTTGATGATCGACAGCCCGTCCATCGGCTGGGGCGTGCAGATCGACCGGGTCGAGATCAAGGACGTGTCGCTGCCCGAGACCATGAAGCGGTCGATGGCCCGCCAGGCCGAGGCCGACCGTGAGCGGCGTGCCCGGATCATCAACGCGGACGCCGAGTTGCAGGCCTCGAAGAAGCTCGCCGAGGCCGCCGAGCAGATGTCCGAACAGCCCGCCGCACTTCAACTCCGGCTGCTGCAAACGGTGGTGGCGGTCGCTGCCGAGAAGAACTCGACGCTGGTGCTGCCCTTCCCGGTCGAGCTGCTGCGGTTCCTGGAGCGGGCGGCCCCGGCTCCGGCCGCCCCCGCCGCTCCTGCCGCGCCCGCGGTGCCCGCGGCACCCGTGACGCCGGTTGCCGCTGTGGCACCGCAACCGGTGCACGAGCAACTTCCGCCCGCCGAGCCCCAGTCGGATCCGGACTCCGATGGGGCGATTTCAAGACAGGACTAGACCTCACCGGCTGATGAGCGTCACTCGCACCGAGTGTTTGCAGTGCGAATGGCCTGGGGTGACCGTGGACAGTCAAAGTGTGGGGGGCGTGCAACCGCGTTCCGCGCTCGACCTGAAGTCGACCTTGTGCGCTCCCTGTGCGATTAGGAAGAGTAGGCGCTCGTCAACCTACCTTTCGGCCGGTCGGGTCCCCATAACCTGGCGGGCCGACCCCCCACAGGAGGACACGAGTTGAAGCACCGACGCATACCCAGGCGCCGGGTGGCCGTGGCGGGTGCGGGCATAGCCGCACTGGTCGTCGCGGGAGTCACCTTGCAGAGTGCGAACGCCAGCGAGACCACACCGGCGTCCGCACCCCACACTCTCTCGGCCCTCGCGGCCGGAAAGCTCGCCTCGACGCTCGGCAAGAACCTCGGCACCGACGCGGCCGGCACGTTCTACGACGCGAAGACCAAGAGCCTCGTGGTCAACGTGCTCGACCAGAACGCGGCCGACACCGTCGAGGCGGCCGGCGCCAAGGCGAGAATCGTCGAGAACTCCCTCGCCGAACTGGCGGGCGCCCGCACCACCTTGAAGCAGGACGCCACCATCCCCGGCACCTCGTGGGCGACCGACCCCACCACCAACAAGGTCGTCGTCACCGCCGACCGCACGGTCTCCGCCGCCGAGTGGACCAAGCTCACCAAGGTCGTCGACGGACTCGGTGCCAAGGCCGAACTCCAGCGCACCCAGGGGGAGTTCAAGCCCTTCATCGCGGGCGGCGACGCCATCTCCGGCTCGGGCGGCCGCTGTTCGCTCGGCTTCAACGTGGTCAAGGGCGGCGCGCCGTACTTCATCACCGCCGGGCACTGCACCGAGGCCATCTCCACCTGGTCCGACTCCAGCGGCAACGAGATCGGCACGAACGAGCAGTCCAGCTTCCCGGACAACGACTTCGGCCTGGTCAAGTACACCTCGGACGTGGCCCACCCGAGCGCGGTCGACCTCTACAACGGCTCCTCGCAGACCATCACCCACGCCGCCGACGCCACCGTCGGCGAGAAGGTGACCCGCAGCGGCTCGACGACCCAGGTGCACACCGGCACGGTCACCGGCCTGGACGCCACCGTGAACTACGGCAACGGCGACATCGTCAACGGCCTGATCCAGACCGACGTCTGCGCCGAGCCCGGTGACAGCGGCGGCTCGCTGTTCGACGGCGACGCGGCGATCGGCCTCACCTCCGGCGGCAGCGGCGACTGCACCTCGGGCGGCGAGACCTTCTTCCAGCCGGTCACCGAGGCGCTGTCGACGTTCGGGGCGCAGATCGGCTGACCTGCCCGTACGGCGCCGTGAAGTCCCGTCCCCGCGCGCGAGGGGGCGGGACCTTCGCGTACACCGGGGGGTGGGCTCAACGCGTGGGCCAGTACCACAGCGGTTCGTCGAGCGGGCCCTCGCGGCCCGCCACCGTCGTCTGCCCGAACTCCTTCACCAGCTCTATGGAGTTGACGTCGAGACGGTGCCGTATCGCACCCTTCTGGAGGGCGTCCGCGAGCGGCCGGGCGTGGGTGACCACGACGATCTGGGTGTCCTTGGTGGCGGTGAGGATCAGATCGGCGAGGGGCGGGATCAGGTCCGGGTGGAGGCTCGTCTCCGGCTCGTTCAGCACCAGCAGCGACGGGGGCCGGGGTGTCAACAGGGCCGCCGCCCACAGGAGATAGCGCAGGGTGCCGTCCGACAGCTCGGCGGCGGTCAGCGCGCGCAGCAACCCGTGCTGGCGCAGGGCGAGCTGGAAGCGGCCGCCGAGGTCGGCGATGTGGACCTGGCTGCCGGGGAAGGCCGCGTCCACGGCCGCGTCCAGCGCCTCGGCGGCACCGACCTCGCGGATCGTCTGCAGGGCGGCGGCCAGATCGGAGCCGTCACCGCTGAGCACGGGCGTGCGGGTGCCGATCTGGGCTGCCCGGGCCGGCGCGTCCGCGTCGGTGCGGACATGGTCGTAGAACCGCCAGGACCTGATGAACTCCCGGACCGCCAGGACGTCGGGGGCGTGCTGGGGGTCGGCCAGTTCGCCGAGCATGCTGTCGTACGGGCGCAGGGTGCCGTGGGCGCGGGACCAGCCGCCGCCCGCGCCGCGCAGCTTGACGGCGGCTCCCGCGCGGTCGGAGAGCACCGAGGCCGGGCGCAGGACGGGGCCGCTCCAGATGGACTCGCGTTTGATCTCCGGGTCGAGGTTGAACATGGACGCCACGCGGTCGGTCCCCGGGGACGGGCTGGGGTGCCCGAAGTCGATCGCGTACCCGAACTCGTCGCCCGCGAAGCCCAGTTGCAGACTGACCGGGCCCGAGCGGACCGTGCCCTGCACCGGGTGTCTGCCCTCGCGCACCGCGCGGCCGATCTTCTCCGGGCCCGCCCACAGGACCGACGGCAGCCCGCCCTCCTGCGCGAGCGCGGCGACGGCACCGCCGCGCGCGGACGCGGCGAGCAGGCGCAGCGAGCGGTAGAGGCTCGACTTGCCCGTGCCGTTCGCCCCCGTGATCACGTTCAGTCGCGTCAGCGGGACGATCAGGCGGCGCAGGGAGCGGTAGTTCTCGACGGCGAGAGTGCTGATCATGCGTCCAGCGTTGCAGACGGGTCTGACAATCCCGGTCGGTCCAGCAGGTCCTCGTGCTTCCGCCGCAGCGCCGCCGCCAGCAGGGTGACCACGATCCCGGCGAGCGCCCAGGCCGACAGGACCAGCAGCGGGCCGGTGACGGCGTTGCCCTTGAAGTAGGCGATCGAGCGTGCCACCCAGGTGCCGGCGCCCGGTGGCAGCGCGGGCCCGATCGCGTTCCAGAACGGCGGCAGCAGCGGCAGGGGGAAGGCACCGCCCGCGCTCGGGTTGCCCGCGATCACCACCAGCAGGATCGCGAGCCCGATGCCCACGACCCCGAAGACCCCTTGCAGCCCCAGGGTCGCCGCTCCCACGGCGAACGTGACCAGCGCGCCGAGCCCCCAGAACGCCATGACGCTGCCCGGCAGCGCGCCCAGGACCGGCCCGACGATCACCGCGCCGCCGAGGCCGCCGACGATCGCGACCAGTGCCATCACGATCAGCCGGATCACCGCGCGGCGCGGGTTGGCGGGCCGGGCTCCGGTGCTGATCGCCAGGATCGAGGCGCACAGATAGCCGCCGACACACCAGCCGACGACCAGGTAGAACGACGACAGCCCGTCGAAGTCCTGGGTGGAGGCCGGTGCCACGTCCACCGTCCGGACCGTGCGCTGCTCCGTCCTCTCCAGGGAGGAGGTGATGGTCTCCAGGGTGGTGGCGAGGACCGTGCCGCCGCCGGTGGCGACCAGGAGCGTGTCCTCGGTGCCGCGCGGGTCGATGACGAGGGCGCCGTCGATGTCCCTGTTCAGGATCTGCCTCCGCGCGGTCGCCGCGTCGGACACCGCGCGCGGGGCGAGCGGTGAGCCGGGCAGTCGCTTCAGCCGGGCCACCGTCTGCTCGGCCGTGACCTGGGGAGCGACGACCCCGAAAGACACATCCCGGGGCTTCGGATGGTGCAGCGCGCCTACGTAGGAGGCGATGAAGAGCAGCTGAAGACCGACCACCCCGATGACGAGCAGGCTGGCCCGCAGGGTGACCGCGTCCTTCACCTCGCCGAAGAAGGACGTACGGGACGTACCGGCACCCGGGGTCGCTGTCATGCCCCCACGGTCTCGGTGGCGGGGTCTTCACGCAGGCGGGAAGGGGCCGAACGGATGTCGTACGCGTGTTCGGAAAAGTATTTCTCCTCCAACTGCCCGGCCCGGTCGGGGAGCTGACGGAGTGGTGTCTGTTTCGGACACCGCGCACCTCCCCAAGGAATCGCTGATGTGTTCGAATGTGGGTCGCTGACCGTGGCTGATGGGGCTAGAGTAATCGAACGAGCGTGCGATGAACATATCGGGCGGATGGCTGAAAAGGGGTGGAGGGATGGAGGTGTGGCATGACGGGCTTCGCCCATCTGCACGTCGCATCCGGTTACTCCGCCCGCTACGGCGCGTCCCACCCCGAGCAGCTCGCCCAGCGGGCGGCCGAACGGGGTGTGACGGCGCTCGCGCTCACCGACCGGGACACGGTCACCGGGGTTGTCCGGTTCGCGCAGGCCTGCAAGAAGGAGAAGATCCGGCCGCTCTTCGGTATCGACCTGGCGGTGGAGGCCCTCGCACCCCCGCCGCCCGCACAGCGCCCGCGCACTCCCGCGCGTGGCGGCGCGCACGTGGTCGAGCCGCCGCTGCGCTTCGTGCTGCTGGCCCAGGACCGGGCGGGCTGGGCACGGCTGTGCCGCATCACGTCGGCGGCACATGAGGGTGCCCTGTCCGGTACGGCGCCGGTGGTGCCGTGGGAGGCGCTGCGTGAGTACGGCGGCCCCGGCCTGACCGTGCTGCTGGGGCCGCTCTCGGAGCCGGTGCGGGCGCTGTCGGTGGGCCGGGAGGACGTCGCGATGAAGCTGTTGGCGCCCTGGCGGGAGATCTTCGGGAGGGGAGTGCGGTTGGAGGCCGTAGCGCAGAATCGTTTCGGCACGGCTCCGGGCTCCCTGCGTCTGGCCGCCCGCACCCTCGCCCTGGCCGACCGCACCCGCACCACCGCCGTGCTCTCCAATGCCGTCCGCTACGCCGACCCGGACCAGCACCGCCTCGCTGACGTCCTCGACGCGGCACGGCTGCTGCGCCCGATCGACCGGCGCCGCCTGGACAGCGGGCAGCGCTGGCTCAAGGACGAGAGGGAGATGACGGTCGTGGCACGGATGATCGCCGAGTGCGCGGGAGCGGACGTCCGCCGGGCCCGCCGGCTGATGACGGACACCGCGAACACGGCGGAGGCCTGTGTCGTAGACCCCGTGGACCTCGGCCTCGGCACTCCGCACTTCCCGGAACCGTCGCTCTTCGGCGCCGGACCGGAGACGGGCGGCGCGGCCGGGCTGCTGCGCCTGAGGTCGGAGGAGGGCCTGGCCCGGCGCGGCCTCGACCACGACCGCGCGGCACGCGACCGGCTGGAAGAGGAACTCTCCGTCATCTCCCACTGGAACTACGACGCGTACTTCCTCGCCGTCGGTCAGGTCGTCGCCGACATCCGGGCCAAGGGCATCCGGGTCGCCGCCCGCGGCTCCGGCGCCGGCTCGCTGGTCTGCCACGCGCTGGACATCGCCACCGCCAACCCGCTCGACCACAGCCTGCTGTTCGAACGCTTCCTCAGCACCCGCCGGGAGTCACTTCCCGACATCGACATCGACGTGGAGTCCGCCCGCCGCCTGGAGTGCTACGACACGATCTTCGAACGCTTCGGCAAGGAGCGGGTGGCGGTCACCGCGATGCCCGAGACCTACCGCGCGCGCAGGGCGCTGCGCGACACCGGCCTCGCGCTGGGGATCGCCCCGGCCGACGTCGACCGGATCGCCAAGAGCTTCCCGCACCTCCGCGCCTCGGACATCACCAGCGCGCTCGCCGAACTACCCGAACTACGGCAGCTGGCAAGGGAGATGGGGCGGTACGGGCCGTTGTGGGAACTCGCCGAAGGCCTCGACTCCCTGGTCCACGGCATGGCCATGCACCCCTGCGGAGTCGTCATCAGTGACGCCACCCTCCTGGACCGGCTGCCGGTGCAGCCCACTCCGCAGGGCGACTACCCGATGGCGATGGCCGCGAAGGAGGAGATCGAGGCGCTGGGCAACATCAAACTCGACGTCCTGGGCGTACGGATGCAGTCCGCGATGGCCCACGCCGTCACCGAGATCGAACGCGCCACCGGCAACCGCATCGATCTCGACGACCCCGGGCAGGTGCCCCTCGACGACGTGTTCGCCTTCAAGCTCATCCAGGAGAGCCAGACGCTGGGCCTGTTCCAGTTGGAGTCACCAGGTCAACAAGACCTTTTGTCGAGACTCCAGCCCCGTGACGTGCAGGACGTCATCGCCGACATCAGCCTCTTCCGCCCGGGCCCGGTCGCCGGAGGCATGCCCGAGCGGTACATCGCCGCGCGTCATGGAGGTACGCCGGTGTACGCGCACCGGGACCTCGAACCCGTGCTCGCCGACACCTACGGCGTGACCATCTGGCACGAGCAGATCATCGACACCCTGCATGTGCTGACCGGCTGCGAGCGGGCCTTCGCGGAGGTCACCCGGCGGGCCCTCGGCGACAAGGAGCAACTGCCCCGGATCAAGGAGTGGTTCCACAAACTGGCACGCGCGCGTGGCTACAGTCCGGCCGTTCGGGACGAGGTCTGGAAGACCGTCGAGGCCTTCGGGGCGTACGGCTTCTGCCGCGCCCACGCGGTCGCCTTCGCCGTACCGGCCCTGCAGAGCGCCTGGCTCAAGGCGCACCATCCGGCGTTCCTGCTGGCCGGGTTGCTCGAACACGACCCCGGGATGTGGCCCAAGCGTGTGCTGGTCTCCGACGCCCGTCGGCGCGGTGTGCCGGTGCTGCCCGTCGACATCAACCGTTCCAGGGTGAAGCACACGGTGGAGATGACCGAGCGGGAGGAGTGGGGCGTGCGGCTCGCGCTGTCCGGGGTGCGCGGTATCAGCGAGGAGGAGTGCGCGCGGATCGAGGAGGGGCAGCCGTACGGATCGCTGTCGGACTTCTGGCAGCGGGGCCGTCCCAGCAGACCGGTCGCCGAACGCCTCGCCGAGATCGGCGCGTTGGCCCCTCTGCACGACGGCCGTCTCACCCGGCGTGATCTGCTGCTCCAGATCACCGAGTTGCACCGGCAGTCCCGCAACCGGAGCGCGGGGGCCGGTCAACTGCCCATGGACGCGGGTGCTGTTGGGGGAGCGGAGCCGAGCGGGTTGCCGGAGATGACCGGACGCGAGGCGCTGAGCGCCGAGTTGGGCACGCTCGGCATCGATGTCTCCCGGCACCTGATGGAGCATCACCACCGGCTGCTGCGCGAGATCGGCGCGACGGACGCGGCCCATCTCGCCGAACTGCGCGCGGGGCAGCAGGTGTTGGTCGCCGGGGTCCGTGCCTCCACGCAGACCCCGCCGATCGCGAGCGGCAAGCGGATCATCTTCGTCACGCTGGAGGACGGCTCCGGTCTGGTCGACCTCGCCTTCTTCGAGGACTCCCACCCGGCCTGCGCGTACACCGTCTTCCACAGCGGGCTGCTCCTGGTGCGCGGCACGGTCCAGGTGCGCGGCACCCGTCGTACCGTCGTCGGTTCCATGGCCTGGGACCTGGACGAGATCGCGGGCGCCCGCCGGGACGACGGCCCCGAGGCGGCGCTCGCCCTCCTCGGCGCCGACCGCCCGCACCCGACCCCCGCTCAGCCGCAACGCACGCTCGCCAACGGCACCACCGGTGCCCGCCTCCACCCCTACGCCGACCTCCAGCCTGCGGGCACCCGTTCCGCCGACCTGAAGAAGTTCGGCCACCGCAGCCCGGGGAGTGCGGGATGAGCGCGCGGCAGCGGCACATCGCCCACCTCCACCTGCACACCGCACTGACGGAGGCTCAGTACGGCGACATAATCGAACTGGTGTCCGGAATCACGCCTCACGTCCAGGC
Source organism: Streptomyces sp. N50 (assembly GCF_033335955.1). Classification (GTDB taxonomy): domain Bacteria; phylum Actinomycetota; class Actinomycetes; order Streptomycetales; family Streptomycetaceae; genus Streptomyces. Next base: position 1,606,898 of record NZ_CP137549.1, on the reverse strand, counting down.
CATCCCGCCCAACGCCCTTCAGGTGGACCTGACGTCGGCGCTCCGGTACTTCGACATGTCCGCCTACGACGCGGTCCAGACGGTGAAGATGAGATTGAAGGCCCTCTACGACATCGACAGCAGCGCCGGCCTCGCGGGCAACCGCATGCTGGCGGCGATGGCGGCCGACGCGTCGGCCCCGGGGGACACCACCTGGGTCCCCACCGGGGAAGCGGCCGACTGGCTGTACCCCCGGCCGGTCACCGCGCTGCCCGGGATCGGCCGCGCCACGGCGGACACGCTGCACCGGTACGGCCTGCACACCATCGGCCAGCTCACCGACCTGCCCTCGGCGACCCTGCAACGGCTCCTCGGGGCAGGCCAGGCACGGCTGTTGGCGGAGCGTGCCCGCGGCCACGACCCCCGTCCGGTCGTCCCCGCGGAACCGGCGGCACACCTGACCGCCGACCTGGCCCTGAGCCAGGACTGCCTGGACCCGGACCGACACCACCGGGCCGTCCTGGGACTTGCCGACCGGATCGGCCAACGCCTGCGCGGGGAAAGGAAGTTCGCGGGCCGCCTCACCCTCACGGTCCGATACGCCGACCGTACGTCCACCACGCGCACCCGCGCCCTGCCGGAACCCACCGACCACTCACCCGCCGTCGCCGCCACCGCCCTGGGCCTGTTGACCTCCCTGGGACTGCAGCGGGCGCGCGTCCGGGGCTTCGTGCTCCGCGCCGACGACCTGCGTCCGGCGGGCCGCGCCTACCGTCAGCTCTCCATGGATCCCGGGGACGCCCGCGCCCGCGCGGTCGAAGCCGCCGCGGACCGTGCCCGGCGGCGCTTCGGGCAGGAGGCGGTACGCCCGGCGGCGCTGGCCGACTGATCTCCGTGTCGCCGAGAACCGTGGAACTGCCCCTGCGCTCAAGGGCGTTGGCGGGGGGTGTGCCGTATCCGCCAGGCCCGCAGCAGCAGGAAGAGCCCGATCAGCGCGACCACCACACCCAGCACCGCGTACTGGCCGTGGCCGGACATGGCCGAGCCGTTCATCGCGCCGACGCCCTGCGCGATCCAGACCGCGCCGAGCACGACGAGGATGATCCCGCCGACACCACGGACCACCATGGTCACTCCATTCCCCGCACCGGTACGTCACATGGGCGTTGGCCGCCCACGTCCATCGCTCAGCTTCGTCCTGTTCGGCGCGCTCGGGGCGGTCGAAAACCTTACGGAACGGGAACGTCGTACCGGCCGCGGATTCGAGGGGCGGGCCGGCGGCCGGCTTTGCCTTCGCGCGGCTCGCCCCGGGCGGTGCTACGGCCACCGACCTGGGGCGAATGGCTGGGGGGAGAGTAAAGTGCGCGTGTTGTGTGACCATTTGCGGCGTATTGCGCCCTACGGTCCCGTCAGGCCCACCTGGTGACTGGTTATCACTGGAAGTTTTTACTGACGCGTAACTTCACACTTCACCTACTCGCTCGTAACTTGACGAGTGAACAGCATTCTTGTGATCCGGATCACAGGGCGTAAGGCCGTCGCAACTCCCTTGAGCCGCAAGGAGATCACACGATGCTGCCCTGGAAACGACTGCTCAGACCCCTGACCGCGCTGCTCCTGGCCGCCGCGGTCGCCGCCGTTCCCGCCGCCGCCGCTCATGCGTCGAGCGCCCCCACCAGTGGCTGGAACGACTACAACTGCAAGCCCTCGGCCGCCCACCCCCGCCCCGTCGTCCTCGTGCACGGCACCTTCGCCAACGCCACCGACAACTGGCTGACCCTCGCGCCGTACCTGGAAGTCCGCGGCTACTGCGTCTTCTCCCTCGACTACGGCCAGCTCCCCGGCGTTCCCCTCGTATACGGCCTCGGTCCCATCGACCAGTCGGCGGCCCAACTCCAGGTCTACGTCGACAAGGTGCTCGCCGCGACCGGCGCCGCCAAGGTCGACCTGGTCGGGCACTCGCAGGGCGGGATGATGCCCCGCTACTACCTGAAGTTCCTCGGCGGAGCCGCCAAAGTGGACACCTTCGTCGGCATCGCGCCCGACAACCACGGCACCACCCTGGACGGCCTCACCAAACTCCTGCCGTACTTCCCGGGCGCCGAGGACGTGATCTCCTCGGCCGCTCCCGGCCTCGCCGACCAGGTCGCCGGCTCGGCCTTCCTCGCCAAGCTGAACGCGGGCGGCGACACCGTCCCCGGCGTCCACTACACGGTCATCGCCACCAAGTACGACGAGGTCGTCACCCCCTACACGAGTCAGTTCCTGAGCGGGTCCGACGTGCACAACGTCCTGATCCAGAACCTGTGTTCAGTGGACCTGTCCGAGCACGCCCTGCTCGGGCTGACGGACCGGATCGCCTTCCACGAGGTCGCCAACGCCCTCGATCCCGCGCACGCCACCGCCACCACCTGCCTGTCGGCGCTGAGTTGACCGTAGGCACACCGCGGGGTCTGTCCGACCTGAGCCGCCGGACAGACCCCGCCCCCTGCACGGGCCGTGCTAACGGCCGTGCCGTCCACCGCCGTTGGTCGCCCGGCGGCGGACCGAGGCGAACAGGGCCGCCGCGCCGAGCGCGAGAGAGGCAGCGCCGCCCACGATGAGATACGGCGAGCTGTTGTTGGCGCCGGTCTCGGCGAGGTTCTTCGAACTCCCCGCCGCCTGCGGCTCGTTGGCCTCGGCGGTCGCCTGGTCCGTCGCGGCGACCGGCTCCGCCGAGGTGCCCGCGTCCGCGTCCCCGTGGCCGTTGTGCTCGACGGTCGACTTGTCGGCACCGGCCGCGATCTGTTCGTCGGAGGGGGCGGAGGCGGAGGGCGCGGGCGTGGTGGGCGTGGCCGGCTTCGGGGTCGGTGTCGGGGTCGAACTGCCCGCCGTACCACCGCCGTTGGCACCTGTGCCGCTTCCGCCACCGCTCCCGCCGAAGCTGACGTCCGAGCAGGAGTAGAACGCCTCCGGGCTGTCCGAGCGCTGCCAGATCGCGTACAGGAGCTGCTTGCCGGAGCGTTGCGGGAGGGTGCCGGAGAAGGTGTAGAAGCCGCCCGTGGCGACCGGGTCGGTGGAGGTCGCGACCGGGTGGTCCAGGTCCAGGTCCGCCCAGGCGAGCGGCTGCGCGGGGTCGTAACCGGACTTGGTGATGTACACCTTGAAGGTGCCCTTGTGCGGGGCGGTCACGCGGTACTTGAAGGTGTACGAGCCGCTGCTCACGCTCGTCGCCGGCCAGTCGGCGCGGGCCAGGTCGAGGCCCTTGAACTCCTCGTTGTTCGCGCTGCACAGCTTGCCGTCCGGGATCAGCGTCTGGTGCTGCCCGTTCGCGTCGCCGATCCGGATGCCGTTCCAGTCGTAGAGCGCCTGCGTGCCACCGGCCGCGACCGCCGCCCTGCACGCGTCCGACTTCGGGCTCTCCGGCCCCTCCGCGTAGCACTGCGCGACCCGGCTGACCGGGTCACCCATCGAACCGTGCGCCGCCGCGGGTGCCGCGGCGAGCGCGGTCAGGGCGAGCGGGGTCATCCCGAGGACGGCGACAGCGGCGACCTTGCGGCGTGCGGGCATGGGGGAACTCCAACTCCTCGGACGGTGCTCGGCGCGGGGACGGATCGCGGGGGACGGATCCCGTGGGGGTGATCAGAAGCTAGCCCCTGGAAACCGCGAAATCGCCTGCTGGAGACGGGGAGGGGAGATCCTTATGGTCGTGTTAAGGCAGGGCTAACTGAGGGCTCAGGCAGGGACGGTTCCCATGAGCTCGGAGAGGTGTAGCGGATGAGTGGAGCGGACGGGGTTCGTGTGGCCGTCGTCGCCGATGTGGCCGCCGTGAAGGCCGTGACCGATATGGCGTACCGCCACTACATTCCGCGCATCGGTGTGGTGCCGCAGCCCATGGAGGCGGACCATATGGCGAATGTGGTCGCGGGGCGGGTGTTCGTGACGGGGGAGCCCGTGGTCGGGCTGGTGGTGATCGAGGAGCGCGGTGATCACCTGTTCCTCGACAGCATCGCCGTCCACCCCGACGCGCACGGCACGGGGGTGGGACGGCGGCTGCTGGAGTTCGTGGAGGCACGCGCGCGTGCGCTCGGGCTGCCGGAAGTCAGGCTCTACACGAACGCGCTGATGTGGGAGAACCAGGAGATCTACCCGAGGTTCGGGTACGAGGTCGTGGAGCGGCGCGTGGACGGGCCGTACGACCGCGTCCACTACCGGAAGCGGCTGGGCTGACCGGGGCGGACGGGGGTCAGCCGTCCGGCCACCACGTGCGGGCGATGTCCTTTCGGACCTCGGGGCGCTCGGCGGGGCGCTCGTCGGTCTCGTCCCGTACCCGGCGGGTGTCCGACTTCTTCAGGGGCTTCTGCACGGTCACGCGGCGCATGGCTGCCTCCTTGTGTCCACCCGGGTCGTGTTCTCACGGGGTAGACCGTTTCCGGGAGGGTGACTCATCGGCGCGGGTCTGTCTGTGGCGGCTGTCACGATCGGACTGTCAGTGGCGGGTGTCACGCTTGGCGCATGAGTGAACCTGTAGCGAACTTCGACTGGGACGCGGAGGCGGCCGCCTTCGACGAAGAGCCTGATCACGGGCTGCGCGACCCGGAGATCCGCCGGGCCTGGGCCGACCGGCTGCGCGGCTGGCTGCCCGACAGCGCCGCCGACGTCCTCGACCTCGGCTGCGGCACCGGCAGCCTGTCGCTCCTCGCGTCCGAGCAGGGGCACCACGTCACCGGCGTCGACCTCTCCCCGGCGATGGTGGACCTGGCCCGCGCGAAGCTGGCCGGCCGTGACGCGGCGTTCCTGGTCGGTGACGCGGCCGTGCCCCCGGTCGGCGAGCAGCGCTTCGACGTCGTCCTCGTGCGGCATGTGCTGTGGACGCTGCCCGACCCCGGCCGGGTCCTGCGGCACTGGCGCGGGCTGCTGCGCCCCGGCGGCCGGCTCGTGCTGATCGAGGGCGTGTGGGGCACGGTCAACCCGGCCGGCATACCCGCCGACCGCCTCACCGAGCTCCTGGCACCCCTGGCCGGGTACGTGCACCTGGAGCGACTGTCGGACGACCTGCTGCTGTGGGGGAAGGACGTGGCCGACGAGCGGTACGCGGTGGTGGCCATCCCCGCCATCCCCTGAGCGAACCCGCCATCTCCTAAGCGAGTCCGCCCGTCGTCCGGCCGAGTCCGTCCGTCGTCCGGCCGAGCCCGTCCGTCGTCACGCCACCAGCGCGTCGAACCCGCCCTCACGGGCCAGCCTCTCCAACTCGTCGAGCGCGGCCACGGCCGCCGCCGCGGCCGCGGGGTCCGACGCGGCCAGCCCGCTCTCCTCGAACTCGTCCTCGTCCAGGCGCCGGATGTCCGTCCCGTCGGCGGAGATCCACAGGTCCAGATCGAGATCCTCTACGACGAGTTCGGCGCCGGAGAGCGTGGCGGGGCGGGTGATGTCGCAGTACCAGCCCTTCAACTGCCCTGTGCCGTCCCGGACTTCCTTCACCGCGTACCAGCGGTCCCGCCAGTAGTACTCGGTGAAGACGTCACCGCGCTCGAAGCGCACGAAGCCGAAGTCGCGGACGCCGTCACCGGCCCACGGGGCGCGGACGGCGAGGCGGGTGCCGTCGTCGAAGAGGAGTTCCGCCGTGTAACGGATCTTCGTGCGGCCCGCCTTGACGAGGACGACGTCCAACTGGATTGCGGGGTCAGACGAGTTCGCGGACATAGCGCACCTCCGTGGCGCAGGCCTCGTAGCCGAACCACTTGTTGATCGAGAGCATCGGGCCGTTGCCGGTGTCGTTGCCCGTGAACGCCTCCGTGTAACCGGCGGCGCGGGCGCGGTGCAGGGAGTCGTTCTTGGCGAGCTTGGCGAGGCCGCGGCCGCGGTGGGCGCGGGCGGTGCCGGTCATCACCGTGCCGTAGCGGCTGCCGTCGTCCGTGCGGGCGGCGCTGAAAGCCGCGGGGCGTCCGTCGACGAGGGCCACGGATGTCAACTCCTGGCTGAACAACGGGTGTTGCCAGGTGCCGTCCAGCCAGGCCTGGTAGTCCGTGAACTCGACGCCGATGTCGCTGGGTTCGTCGGCCATCGTCTCCGCGTCCAGCTCGAACAGGGGGCGCGGGTCCCCGGCGAAGTCCGAGCCCGGGCGGATCTCCACGTTCGGCGGCGGATCCTGGAGCGGGGGCAGGGTGCCGTGCGCCAGGTCCAGACGGAGGAAGTACGCGGAACGGCTCGCCGTATAGCCGAGGCGTTCGGCGAAGGCGCGGTTGGCCGGTTCGTCCAGGACCCAGGCGTAGAGCCTGGTCGCGCCCTGGGCTGCCAGGTGCTCCTCGGCGGCGCGCGCCAGGAGCGAGCCCGCGCCCCGGTGCGTGCGCTCCGGGTGCACGTACACGTTGACGAAACCCCGGTCGGGTTCCGGGCTGTCGTAGGCGATACCCACCTGGGCCGTGCCGATGATCTCGCCGTCCTCCTCCGCGACCAGCCTGCGCAGCGCGGCCTCCGGCTGGGCGTGGGCGATGTCGTGGGCGACGGACTCCGCGGTGAACAGCATGTACGGGAGGGCGAGTCGGCGGACCTCGACGAAACCGTCCAGGTCCGCCCGGACATCGGGGCGCAGGTCGCGCGCGATCACGGTCATGGGGACGCACGCTACGGCGGAGCCGCGCCGGAGTGCCTCCCATTTTCCGGCGGGTGCCCTCACCGCATTTCCGGCGGGCGCGTCCTGTGGCGGGTGCGGGACAATCGGGCCGTGACCTTGAAGATCCACATCGATGACAGCGCCGCCCCCTACGAGCAGATCCGCGCCCAGATCTCGGAGCGGGCCCGCTCCGGAGCACTGCCGGTCGGCTACAGGCTGCCCACGGTACGAGGACTGGCCGAGTCGCTCGGTCTCGCCGCCAACACCGTCGCCAAGGCGTACCGGGCGCTGGAGACGGACGGCGTGATCGAGACGCGTGGCCGCAACGGGACGTTTGTCGCCGCCGCGGGCTCGGCGGCTGAGCGGGAGGCTTCGGCGGCCGCGCAGGTGTATGCGGAGAAGGTTCGGCGGCTGGGGCTTACGGAGGGGGATGCGGTGGCGGCTGTGCGGGATGCCCTGCGGGCGGCTTATGGGGAGGGGTGAGGTGAGTTCGGCACCGCCGTGATCCTCCGTTGTGGCTGAGCGCCGTTGCGGCGGAAACAAATACGGCCGGATGGAGGCGTAGCGCGGCCGACGTGGCTACCGGCGTAGCGCAGCCGGTGCCGTTACAAGTACAACCCCGCGTCCGCGCCCTCCCGTTGGTCCGGTACCGAGGTCGGCTGGGTGCCCCGGCGCAGGGCGTACAGCTCCGCCAGGGTCGCGCCCTCGCGGCCGACGCCCTCCTCCGTGCCGAGCCAGTCGACCGACTCCTTGCGGGTGAGGGGGCCGACCTCGATGCGGGCGAGGCAGCGGCCGGGGCGGACGACGGCGGGGTGGAGGCGCTCCAGGTCCTCGTTCGTGGTGACGCCGACCAGGACGTTGCGGCCCTGGCCGAGGAGGCCGTCCGTGAGGTTCAGGAGCCGGGACAGCGCCTGGCCCGCCGTGTGCTTCGCCTCGCCGCGGATCAACTCGTCGCAGTCCTCAAGGAGGAGGAGCCGCCAGCGGCCCTTGCCCGTCGTGTCGTCCTCGCCGATCGCGATGTCCATCAGATAGCCGACGTCGCTGAACAGCCGCTCCGGGTCCAGCACACAGTCCACCTGGCACCAGTCCCGCCAGGAACGGGCCAGCGTGCGCAGCGCCGAGGTCTTGCCGGTACCGGGCGGGCCGTGCAGCAACAGGAGCCGGCCCGCGATGTCCTCCGGGGTCGTCTTCATCAGGGTGTCCATCGCATCGGCCACCGGACGCGTGTAGTTGGGGCGCACCTCGTCCCACGTGCCCGCCGAGATCTGCCGGGTCGTCCGGTGCGGGCCGCGCCTGGGGGAGACGTACCAGAACCCCATCGTCACGTTCTCCGGCTGCGGTTCGGGTTCGTCCGCCGCGCCGTCGGTCGCCTGGTCGAGGACCTTCTCGGCGAGCTCCTCACTGGTCGCCGTCACCGTGACGTCGGCGCCGCGGTTCCAGCGGGAGATCAGCAGGGTCCAGCCGTCGCCCTCGGCGAGGGTCGCGCTGCGGTCGTCGTCGCGGGCGGCGCGCAGCACGCGGGCGCCCGGGGGGAGCAGGGTCGCCCCGGTCCGGACGCGGTCGATGTTCGCCGCGTGCGAGTACGGTTGCTCGCCCGTCGCGAAGCGGCCGAGGAACAGCGCGTCGACGACGTCGGACGGGGAGTCGGAGTCGTCGACGTTGAGCCGGATCGGCAGAGCGTCGTGTGGGTTAGCGGACATGGGGCCATGATCCGGCACAGGGACGCCGTGTGCACCCGCTTTCCGCAGTGCGCCCCCGAGTGTCGGCGAAGCGCTCTGCTGGAAAAGCGGCGATGGGCCGTCGTTCGGCTGCGGCGCCGTTGTGGCTGGTCGCGCAGTTCCCCGCGCCCCTATGGGGCACGGCCGAACCGTGGACTACCCAGGCCTGCTCCCGCCGTTGCGCCCCCGCCCTGTTACAAGCCTGTGCGCGTACGGATCTGCCCCACCTGCTCCGCCCACCGTTACTGTTGCCCTTGATGGGACGTCATGGGTGGAATTCGGGGGCACTGCGGTGGCGGCTCACCGCGCTGCTCGGCGTGGGTGTGGCCGCACTGGCGCTGATCGTGACCCTGATCAACACGCTTCCCGGCGGCGGAAGCACCGCCGGCACCTCACGCGACGGCGACAAGGTGCACGGCACCCCGGCGACCCCGCCCGACGAGGACCGGCCCGAGGTCGGCTGGGGCTTCACCCACACCCAGTACAGCGCCGACGAGGGCAGCAGCGCCGCGACCGAGCGCGTCGAGGGACTGCTTGCCAAGTCCCGACTCCCGCAGGACCAGGCCATCATGGGCTGGGGCGCCGACAACCCCGAGCCGGTGAAGGGGCGTTACGACTTCGGCGCCCTGGACCGCCGTATCGACTTCATGCGCGAGTCGGGCGGCACCCCGGTCATCACGCTGTGCTGCTCGCCGGACTGGATGAAGGGCGGCAAGTCCGGTGTGGACAACACCGATTGGAGCCAGGCCTCGCTGGAGACGGCGCCGAAGCCCGACCACTACGCGGACTACGCCGCCCTCGCCGCGACGGTCGCCAAGCGGTACCCGGACGTCACCCACTTCATCGTGTGGAACGAGTTCAAGGGCTTCTGGAACGACGCCAAGCAGCGCTGGGACTACGAGGGTTACACCCGGCTCTACAACCTGGTCTACAAGGCGCTGAAGAAGGTCAACCCGAAGATCATGGTCGGCGGTCCGTATCTGGTGATGGACAGCGTGGACCCGCGTGACGCCAACGCCTCCCGTACGTTCAAGGGCAGTTGGGGCGCGATGGACCAGCGGATCATCGACGCCTTCGACTACTGGAACGAGCACAAGGCCGGCGCGGACTTCGTGGTCGTCGACGGCTCCAGCTACACCAACGACGACGACCTGCTGCCGGACGAGTTCGGGGCCACCGACAAACTCACCGCCGTGAGCGAGTGGGTACGGCAGCAGACGCACGATCTCCCGCTCTGGTGGGCCGAGTACTACGTCGAGCCCGCCGACGGCAACGACGACCGCAAGGGCTGGTCCGAGACCCACCGCGTCGCCGTCCAGGCCACCGGCATGATCGCCCTGGCCAAGGGCGGCGCCTCCTCCGGCTTCTACTGGAACCCGGAGGAGGAGAAGGGCACGGACTGCCCGGGCTGCCTGTGGACACCGACCGACAGCTCCGACGGCGGGCAACAACTGCCCATGTACGACCTGGTGTCCCGCTTCGACGCGGCCTTCGGGCCCGGCGCGACGTACGAGACCGTGCCGGTCGCCGCCGACGACGTGCCGAACGTACGGGTCCTCGCCACCGACAAGACGATTCTGGTCGTGAACACCCTGGACCGGCAGATCAGCGCGAACGTCGACGGCAAGCAGTTCGACATGGCGGCCTACGGGGTCAAGTGGCTTACCCGATAAGCCACTTGACCCCCTAAGGCCCCGCTACTTCATCGTCAGGAACCGCTGCACCAGCGAGGCCAGCACCACCGCCAGCAGGGGCAGCGAGAACCAGAAACTGCCCTGTAGCCACCGCAGTTGACGCACACTCGGCCGCACCGCGACCCGGACGACCTCGCGGGCCGTCAGCATCAGGATCAGGGCGAGCGCGGCGAGGGCGCCCACCACCGACCACGGCGTCCAGGTGATCTGCGGTCCGATCGGCCCGGGATCGGGCTCGGGGACCGCGCCAGGCGGCTGCTCGCGCAGGGAGTACATGGTCACGTCGGCGTTGACGAGGACCTTCTTCACCTCCTGCCGGTTGTCCAGGTTCTGGATCAGCCGGGACTCCCAGGTCGCCGAGTAGCCGGCGTCCAGCTGGAGCGAGACGACCTGGCTCTTGTTGAGCATCAGATACGAGTGCGGGCCCGCGTCCTTGAGCGCCTTGACCAGGCCGGACACCAGCACCGGGTCCGAAGGGGCCAGCGTGGGCACGTAGTTGACCCGCTCCATGTCCTTCGCGCCCCACGGCATCGCCGGCGTCACGTCGTTGACCGTGTCGTCGCTCAGCCACAGCAGCCGTACCGTCGGCTTGTCGTGGGCGTACACGTAGTTCATGGCCGCGACCTCGCCGGGCCGGACCCGCTCGAAGCCCTCGTTGCCCCAACGGGCCACCAGGAAGCCGCCCATGAGCAGCAGGCCCGCGAGCAGCGCGGCCAGCGGGGCGAGGCTCACGCGGTCCTTCTCGCGTTCCTTGGCGGTGGCGCCGGTGCGCGGGAAGAGGGCGAGACCCGCGAGCAGGGCCGCGCCCGGCACCGCGAACATGAAGACCCGCAGCGCCATCTCACCGCCGTAGGACTGCATGCCGAAGCCCAGGAACGGGACGAAGGTGAGGACGAGGAGGGAGCGTTCGCGGTACTTGTGGTCGCGGCGGCGCCACCAGCCCCAGCAGGCGAAGGCCATCACGCCGCCGGCCAGCAGGACGCGGGTGTAGAGGACCAGCTTGTGGGTCGAACTGCCGCCCTGGATACGGCCGGAGACGGACGTCGAGACATTGCTGCCGACGCCGCCGACCCCGCCGAAGAGGTCGTTGAAGTGTCCGGACCAGTACGGCTCGGCCATGAAGCCGATCCACACCGCGACCAGCACCGCGAACAGGATGGGCAGCCCGCGCAGTTCGGAGCGGCCGAGCAGGACGAGGACCGTGAGCACGCCCAGCATCACGAACGGCGTGAGCTGGTGGGCCGGGACACTCGCCGCGAACAGACCGATCAACACCAGGAGCAGGACGGCCTGTTGACGCCGGTCGGTGGGTTCGACCTCCGCCTCGCCGGGCCGGATCCTCGTCCACAGGACGTGCGGTGCCCGGAACCAGACCAACAGGATCGCCACGAAGGCCAGGTAGAGGAGGAAGGTGAAGCCCTGCGGGGAGAAGTAGTCCTGGCCGACCCAGCCGCTGAGCACGAAGATCCAGATACCGGTCCACTTCGCCCGCCAGCTCGCCCGCAGTGAGCGCACCAGCAGGAACATCGGTGCCAGATAGGCGAGTTGGATGGCGGTGGGCCACCAGCGGATCACCTCGGACCAGTCGGTGACCCCGCACGCCTTGCCGACGAACGCGGCCACCGCGAAGAAGCCCGGCCAGCTCCAGCGGGCGTCCAGGTCGGGTACGGCCGACCCGGTGCGGTCGATGTAGTCGATGAACCCGAGGTGCTGCCAGGCCGTCGGGAAGCGCGGCTCGGGCTCGATCACCGCGGGCAGCGCGTGCAGCGAGACGACTGTCGCGAGCAGGGTGATGAGCAGGAGTGCCTTGTGTTCGCGGCCCAGCCACAGCAGCGCGGCGAACACCACGATCAGCAGCGCGGCCCCGGCCAGCGTGGGCAGCGGCAGCACCGAGATCAGCCCGAGCCCGCCCATGCGGTCCAGGTCGGACTCGCCGAGCCGCGCCGCGGGCACCCAGTACAGGAGCAGCGCGGCGACCAGCAGACAGCCGAGGACGACACCGGGGCGCGTCGGCACCAGGCGCTCGCGCAGCGACAACGGGCGGGCGGGCGGCGGGACTTCGGCCGCCTTGGACTCCGTCTCCCGTACGTCCGCCGCCACCAGTGCCGCTTCCGGTACGACCGCCCGGTCCGCCCCGTCGGCGGGCTCGAACGGCGCGTCCACCTCCGGCTCGGCGGACGGGCTCAGTGAGGACTCTGAGCCGGGTTCACGTTCCTCCACGGGCAGCCCGACGATCTCGGACCGCTTGATGCCGAGGCCCCAGGTCGGCCGTTGCTCGCCGGACACGATGGGCGTGCCGGTGGGCGGGGTGCCGGGGCCCGGCCGTACGTCCGGCCGGCGTTCCAGGTGGTCGAAGTCGACGTGGATGCCGAGCGCGAGGGTGTCGGAGTCGAGCGCCCAGGCCGGTCCGCGACGGCGCGGTGCGGCGGCCGGGACCTCGCGCGCCCCCAGGTCGGCGAGGTCGCCGTCCGGTGCCGCGTCCTCGGGCAACTCCGCGGCCGGGGCCGCCCGTAGCGTCTTGAAGAGTCTGGGCGCGGCGATCGCCACGATCACCGCGAGGCTGGAGATCTCGGCGACCCCCGCCCCGGTCAGGCCCATGCGGGGGAGCAGCAGCAGCGTCAGACTGAGCACCAGGACGCACAACAGGCCCTGCAGCCAGGCGAGTCCACTCGTGCGGCTCTGCGCGCGCAGCACTGCGAAGTACGTCTCCATGAGGACCCGCAGCAGCGCGCCCACCGCGAACCAGCGCAGCAGCGGGGTCGCCGCGTCCGCGTAGCCCGCGCCGAACACGCCCAGGATGTACGGGGCGCCGATGAACAGCAGCCCGCAGATCGGCAGCATGATCCGGGCCATGCGCTTGAGCGCGGCCCGGGTGTTGGCGGCGATGCGCGCCGGGTCGTGGGAGCCCTCGACGGTCAGGGAGGCGCCCATGTTGATGGCGAGCAGGTTGACCGTGCCGCCTATCGTCGTGGTGATGTAGAAGTACGCGTTGTCCTCGGAGCTGACCTGCGAGGCGATGATCACCGGCACGAGGTAGACCACGGCGAGCGAGAACAGCGAGCCGGTGTAGTCCCCGGCGAGGAACCTGCCGATCTCCCGCAGCGTCGGCGGCCTCGCGTGCTCCTCGGTCGCCTCGATGTGCCGGGGCACCAGCCGCCGGAACACCAGCCAGCCGAGCGGCACCACGGAGAAGGCGATCGCGGCGACCCAGGACACGAAGACACCGCTCGCGGCGAACACCGACGCGAGCCCGACGAGCAGCGCCAACTTCACCGCCGAGAACACCGTGTTGCCCACCGGCACCCAGGGCGCGCTGCGCAGCCCGGTCAGCACCCCGTCCTGGAGCGTGAGCAGGTTCCAGGCGATGACGGCGACGACGAAGCCGAGCGCGGGGACCGGCCCGTGCAGGAAGCGGTACGAGGGTCCCCAGTCGTTCAGCGTCAGCAGGAAGATCCCGGCCCCGAACGCGACGATGATCGAACTGCCCGCGTACGTACGGAAGATGAGGCGTCCGGTGGCGCGTCCGGCGACCGGGATGAAGCGGGCCATGGCGCCGGTCAGCGTGACCGCCGTGAGTCCGGCCAGCAGCTTCATCGCCGCGATGGCCGCCGAACCCTGGCCTACCGCGGACGGGGAGTAGTAGTGGGCGGCGATCAGCCAGTAGCCGAGCCCCAGCACCGCGGAGATCCCGGTGTTGAGCATCAGGGCGTAGGCGTTGCGGAACAGCGGGCTGCCGCCGGGGGACCTGCCCCTCCCCGGCAGGCGCAACCGGCGCCCCGTCCGCTGGGGCGCCTCGGTCTCGGGCGCCGCGTCCTGGGTGGTGGTCGTCGTGTCAGACACGGGAACGGCTGGCCTTCCGGCGGACCTGTCGAGCTCTGCGGACCATGGCGTACCCCTGGGTGAGGGCACGGTCCCTGGCGAAGTTGCGGGCGATCGCACGGCCCTCGACGAGCCGCGCGAACTCCTCGACTCCCGTACTGCGGCGCACGGTTACCCGCCTCAGCGCGTACGGCCCCTGGCGGCGCCGGGCGAGGTCGTTGCCGACGGCGAGCGCCTGCGCGAACCCGGTCTCCCGCACCGCCTGGCGCACCCGGCGGCTGGAGTAGCCGTAGGGATACGCGAACGAGAAGGGCACGGCGCCGAGTTCGTCGGCGACGATCTCGCGGCAACGCACCAACTCCGTGCGCAGGGTGTCGTCGTCGAGCTGGTCGAGCTGCGGGTGGGTGTGGCTGTGGCCGCCGATCTCGACGTCCGCGCCCGCGAGTTCGCGCACCTGGTCCCAGTCGAGCATGGCGTCCAGGCCACCGCCGGTGTCGTGGTCGCCCCGGATCCAGCCGGTGGAGACGAACAGGGTGGATGCGAAACCGTGTTGGGCGAGCGCGGGCAGCGCGTGCCGGTGCACGCCCTCGTAGCCGTCGTCGAAGGTGATCAGCACCGGACGCTCGGGCAGTGGTTTCCCGGAGCGCCAACTCGCCGCCAGATCAGCTGTGTTGACGGGCGTGAAGCGCAGATCACCGAGGAGCGCGAGCTGCTCGGCGAACGCCTCGGGTGCGACGGACAGTTCGCGGGTGGCGTCGTTCGGGGCGGCGGCGATCGAGTGGTACATCAGGATCGGCACCGGTGTGTCAGTCATGTCCGCCCCCACGGTCGTCCGTGTGCCCGCGCTCGTGTGCGTCCCCGGCGATCCGCACCACCGAGAAGGTGACCCCGCCGCGCCGGGCCCGCACGCTCCCGACGACGTACCCGCCCGCCGCGCCGAACACCCCAGCGACGATCGCGCCCGCCCGGCCCGCGCCGCCCGGCCGGGCGAGCACGGCGTCCCGCAACCCGCGTACCACCCCGGCCGGCAGGACCCGGGTCGTGTAGCGGCGCTCCGACTCAAGTCCCTTGTCGGCGCCGACACTTCGGGCCACCAGCGCCTTGGAGAGACCCTCGGCGTACGTGCGGGTGCGGAAGTACCCGAAGTGCTCACGCACCGGGGGCACCCGGTGGTGGATCACCGCGCGGTCGTCGATCAGCAGTACCGCGTCCGGCCTGGCGCGGGTGAGGCGGATGCAGAGTTCCGTCTCCTCGCCGCCCAGCGGGCGCTTGTCGCCGTCGCGGCCGATGCCGGTCGCGAAGCCGCCGGCCGCGTCGAACGCCGTACGGCGGAAGGAGGCGTTGCCGCCCAGCACGTTGCGCACCCGGACCCGGCCCGGCGGCAGGCCCTTGTACGTGCAGCCCACCACCCAGTCGAACTCCTCGGGGAACCAGGCCGGCCGGCGCCCCGACGCCCAGATCGGCATCGTGCGGCCGCCGACGGCCATCACCTTCGGATCGGCGTACGGCTCGGCGAAGTACCGCAGCCACTCCCGCTCGGCCACGGCGTCGTCGTCGAGGAAGGCGATGACCTCGCCGCGGGATGCGGCGATACCGGTGTTGCGGCCCGCGGACAGACCGCGCGGGCCCGCGTTCGCCAGCACGCGGACCTCGCCCGTCTCCTCGGCGTCC
This sequence comes from Streptomyces sp. N50, assembly GCF_033335955.1. GTDB lineage: Bacteria > Actinomycetota > Actinomycetes > Streptomycetales > Streptomycetaceae > Streptomyces. Next base: position 1,591,425 of record NZ_CP137549.1, on the reverse strand, counting down.
TTGTACTCCCTGGTGAGCCGGTCCAGGAGAGCGGGGTTGTGGTCGACGACCAGCAACGTCTCCAGCGCGGGACGCGACTGCGCCCGCACCGAGGAGACCGCCGCGAGGATGTCCTCCCAGCGGTCCTCGGTGTAGACGCAGATCACGACGGAGATGTCGTGACTGCTCAAGACACCTCTCCCGGAACCGAGTCGATCATCCTCGCGTGCGAACGGCGGCGCAGCGCACGCCGGTTGGAGCGCTCCTTGAGGATCACCTTGAGCACCCGGATCCCGTCCCGCACGGCCCGCAGATTGCTCGTGCCGTGGATACGGAGGTACTCGTGACTGGGGATCTCCTGCACCTTGAGACCGGCCTTGACCACCCGGATGTTGATGAGCGTCTCGATCTCGAAGCCGGTGCAGTCGAGGTCGATCTTGTCGAGGCAGTGCCGCCAGAACGCGTTGTATCCGTAGCAGAGATCGGTGTAGCGGGCGCCGAACTTCCGGTTGACGATCGTGCACAGCGCCCAGTTGCCGAGTTTGCGGATGAACGTCATGTCGTCCGTGCCGCCGCCGTTGGCGAAGCGCGATCCCTTGGCGAAGTCCGCGCCCGAGACGAGGGCGGAGACATAGCTGACGATCTCGTGCCCGTCGGCCGAGCCGTCCGCGTCGACCATCACGATGATGTCGCCGCCGCAGGCCTCGAACCCGGTGATCAGGGCATCCCCCTTGCCCTTGCCCTGCTGTTCGACGACCTTGACCCCGGGCCACAGCTCGCGGGCCACCTCGACGGTGTTGTCGGTGGAATTGCCGTCCACAAGAACAACTTCGTGTATCCACGCGGGAAGTGTCTTGAAGACGTAGGGGAGATTCTCCGCCTCATTCATGGCGGGAATCACCACGCTCACCGGCGGTGTGATCGCCAGGTGAGAGGAGATCGGCCGGTATACGGCCGACATTAACGGATCTTCGCCCGATGTCGCTGGGCGCAGAACAGAACTCACGAGTCTGATCCCTCTCGTCCGGCGGACCGCCCGCCCCTGGGCGGCCCGGCTCTGTGCTCCGGTTCGAAAGGGGGGTTCTCACGGGCGCCACGGAGCATACGGATCTCCGTGCACGCGTGGTGAGCTGGCAAAACTGGTCGACCCCCGAAAGACATGAAAGCCGGCCGCGCGGACGACTCGGTCACAGAAACGGTCACCGAGCACGGCACCCCCCTACCGCGCCCCGCCCCGGATCCATCGCGGTCCTTGAGCCCTCCCCTAGTGCCGCTAGATGATGAACCAGTGCGGGTGAGATGTACGACGGTATTGACAATTGAACCTGTATGGCAAGGCCTGGAACGAGGCCTCACGTTTTTGTTGGTTTGACCGTTACACAACTTTGTCAGCCGTTGTACGGCCCGGCATATGCCGTATGAATACCGATAGCGAAATCAAGCCGCTGATCACCGCCACCGCGACGATTCCACCGTCGACCGACCACCGGTGCACGGCCAGCATTCCCTGGGCCACCAGCATGTCGACGACCACAGCGCCCGCCACCGAGGTGAGAACGCGGCCGAAGGGATCAAGTCCGCGCAATACCGCGGCAATTGCCGAAGCCGGTGCCGCGAACAGGAAGAACAGCGCGAACGGACCACGCAATGGTGATCCCGAGTCGATGAGCGCGAGCAGCGCCCCGACCCCTCCCACGGCAACCGCCGCGCCCGCGAGCAGTGGTGCCAGGTCCCTCTCCGGCCCTGACCGCACCCGCTCGACGCTGTCCGTGGAAGCTCTGTTGGTACCTAAGGTCTGCATTGGCGACTTTGCCCCCCAGCGCGCCGGATGCCGGACTTCAATGTGACCCAGCCCGGCCGCCATCGTCAAGACGCGCAGGGTGCCCGTCCCGGTTCGGATGCACAGGTGAACACCTGTTCCCACCGGCAAACCCTTGGCATGCACACTTCCCGTCAACGCGCGTCACTGCTACGACAGTTGTGGCAGAGATCCTGCTAAGGGAGGTTCCATGAGACGTTCCCGATTTACGGCATACGTGACCTCGCTCCTCCTGGCCGCCGGCCTCGCCCTCACCGGGGCGATGACGGCGCAGGCGTCCCAACTCGCCGCCACCGGCGGCTATGTGGCCCTCGGCGACTCCTACTCCTCCGGGGTCGGCTCGGGCAGCAAGATCAGTTCCAGCGGGTCCTGCGACCGCAGCACCAAGGCCTACCCCTACCTCTGGGCGGCCGCGCATTCACCCTCGACGTTCGACTTCATGGCCTGCTCGGGTGCTCGTACGGGTGATGTTCTCGCCAACCAGCTCGGCACCCTCAGCACCTCGACGTCCCTCGTCTCGATCAGCATCGGCGGCAACGACGCCGGCTTCGCCGACGTCATGACGACCTGCGTCCTGCAGTCCGACAGCTCCTGCCTGACCCGGATCGCCACCGCGAAGGCGTACGTCGACTCGACGCTCCCCGGCCTCCTCGACAAGGTCTACTCGACGATCAGCGCCAAAGCCCCCGCCGCGCACGTGGTCGTGCTCGGCTACCCGCGCTTCTACAAGCTCGGCACCACCTGCCTCGGCCTCTCCGCGACCAAGCGCTCCGCCATCAACGGCGCGGCCGACTACCTCGACGCCGCCCTCGCCAAGCGCGCCGCCGACCACGGCTTCACCTACGGCGACGTACGCACCACCTTCACCGGCCACGAGATCTGCTCCGGCAGCTCCTGGCTGCACAGCCTCAACCTGCTGAGCATCACCGAGTCGTACCACCCGACCGCGGCCGGCCAGTCCGGCGGCTATCTGCCGGTGCTGGCCGGCGCGGCCTGACGCTCTAGCCGTCAGAGGGCGTTGCCGAGTCCGACGCGGAGGCCCCGTCCGACGGGGTCTCCGCCACGCAAGTCACCGAGAACGGCACGGAGTTGGACTCCCCGTTCACCGGGCTGCGGATCTCGACGCTGATCTCGTTCTTGAACGTCCCGCTGTTCGAGTACGTCGTGAGGAACACCCGGTCCTGCTTGGTCTTCCCGCCGCCCGAGGGGAACGACAGCGTCTTCCAGCCCGGGTTGGAGACCGAACCGGTCTTCGTAACCCACCGGTAGGACACCTCCGCGGGCAGCTTGCCCACCGTGATGCTGGCCGTGAAGGTCGGCGCCTTCGTGTTCGGCGGCGGACAGCTGCCGGAGTACTCGGTGTTGGCGCCCTCCACCGTCGCCTTCACCGACTGCGGCGCCGAGGACGACTTGCTGCTGCTCGGGCTCGGAGTGTCGCTCGGCGCCGTGGACTTGCTGCTCGCACTGGGCGAAGTCCCGTCCGAGGGCTGGCTCTTGGGGGTGCTGCTCGCGCCCTGGCCCTCGTTCGCGTTCCCGCCGTTGTTCCGGTTGATCAGCGTGTACGTCAGTCCGCCGATCGCCAGCGCCAGCGCGACCAGCCCCGCGACCAGCACGACGGCCGCGCGCCGGTTGCGGTGCGGTTCGTCCGCGGCCGTCGGCGTCGAGTAGGAGTCGGGCGGTGGCCCGAAGCCCTGCACCGGCTGCGGCGGCGTCCGCGAGTCCTGCTGGGAGTAGCCGTCCTGCGGATACCCCGCCATCGTCGGCGAGTACGGCGTCGTCGGCGCGGTGTACGCGTGCGGCGTACCGCCCGCCGCGACCAGCCGCAGATCCTGCTCCGCCTGCTGGGCGGACATCCGCTCGGCCGGGTCCTTGCGCAGCAGCCCCTCGATGACCGGGGTGAGCGGCCCCGCCAGCCGCGGGGTCGGCAACTCCTCGTCGACGATGGCCCGCAGGGTGCTCAGCGGGGTGTTCTGACGGAACGGCGAGTGCCCCTCGACCGCCGCGTACAGCAGCACGCCGAGCGCCCACAGATCGGACTCGGGACCGGGCGTCCGGCCCAACGCCCGCTCCGGGGCCAGGAATTCGGGCGACCCGATGACCTCGCCGGTCATGGTGAGCGCCGAACTGCCCTCGACCATCGCGATACCGAAGTCGGTCAGGACGACCCGGTCGTCGTTCGAGATCAGCACGTTGGCCGGTTTCACGTCCCGGTGCAGCACCCCGGCGTCGTGCGCGGCCCGCAGCGCGGCCAGCACCTCGGCACCGATGTGCGCGGTCCGCTGCGGTGTCAACGGCCCCTCGGCGTCCAGGAGATCGGCCAGGGACATGCCCCGCACCAGCTCCATGACGATCCAGGGGCGGCCGTCCTCCGTCGCCACGTCGTACACCGTCACCACGTTGCGGTTGGCGACCCGCGCAGCCGCCCACGCCTCGCGCTCAAGCCGGGCGTACATCCGCTCGACGTCGTCGGACGCCAGTCCGCCGGGCGCGCGCACCTCCTTGACGGCGACCTCGCGTTGCAGCACCTCGTCGCGGGCCCGCCACACCGTGCCCATCCCGCCCTCACCGAGGGGGGACAGGAGCCGGTAGCGGCCCGCGATCACACGTTCAGTGCCCGGATCTTCGGACATGGGCTCCCCCCATTCGCAGCCGGGCGAATTCTCGCCAAACGTAACTCAGCCGAGCGCTGATGCCGCCCCCTTGAGCACCAGTCCGACCCCGAGGGCCACGACGACGAGCGCCGATCCCAACGGCAGGGTCCGGCGGACCAGGAACGCCATGGGGCTGGTGGTCCAGCGGGGGCGCCGGTCCAGCACTCGGTTCATCCCTGTACCCAGCTTGACGACGGCGAATCCGGCGGCGGTGAGGGTGAGGGCGAGCCCGACGCCGTACGCGACGACGAGCAGCAGCCCGAACCACGCCTGACCGAGCGCCGCGGCCCCCACGAGAACGACCACGGCGGACGGACTCGGCACGAGCCCGCCGGCGAAGCCGAGCAGGATCGTGCCGCGGACGGTCGGGGCGGTCTCGTGCGTGTGGGTGAAGCCGCCGTGCGTGTGTTCTACGGCGTGGTCGTGGTCGTGCGTGTGGCCATGGTCGTGGGGGTGGTCATGGCCGTGGTCGTGATCGTGACTGTGGGCGTGGTCGTCGTCGTGGCTGTGCGGGTGTGGCTGCGGGTGTGCCTCGCTGTGGGTGGACCCGGCCTCGGCGTGCGCGGAGACGAGGACCAGGGCGCGCTCGGGGCCTTGGCGGTCTCGTGCCCGTGGTCGTGGGGATGGGGATGCGGGTGGGGGTGTGAAGTGGCCTGGGGGCGTGGGCGGTTGCGCCAGGCGCGGCGTACGAGGTTGGCGCCGGCGAAGAGGACCAGGACGCCGCTCGCGATGCCCAGCCAGGCGATCACCGAGGGGGTCGCGGCCGAACCGGCCGTGACCAACAGGCCCAGGGCGACCACGCCGAGGGTGTGGGTGACGGTGACTGAGGCGGCGAGCGGGAGGACGTCCTTGAGGCGGGCGCGGCCGCCCCGCGCGGCAGCCGTGGCCGCCATCAGGGTCTTGCCGTGGCCGGGCGCGAGCGCGTGCATCGCGCCCAGGGCGATCGCGATGAGCAGGGCGAGCGCGGCGAATCCGACGGTGAGGTGGTGGCGGGCCACCAGGTTGTTCAGAGCCTCCGTCCAGCGGTCGGCACCGCGCGGCAGCACGGAGGCGGCGGGCGGTTCCGACGTGGACTGGTCGGCGTCGGTGAGCGCCGGGCCGCCGGGGCGCGCGTGCAGGGACACGCTCGTGGTGTCGTCGGGGGAGGAGAGCAGGTCCTTGGGGTAGCTGGTGAGTTCGTGCGAGTTCGACTTCGTCGCCACGTCCGACTTCGTGAGCGTCATCCGGTCGGCGCGCGCGGTGATCTCCCGCCAGCCGGGGCCGGTGGTCAGCCCCGCGCTGTGGAAACCGAGGGTGACCGTCCTGCCCTTGGGCAGCGCCGCGGTCGAACCGCACTCCACGCGCAGGGTGTTGAGCCCGGCCTGTCCCGGCCGCAGCCGCGCGGTACTGGAACCGGGTGTGAGCGCGACCGTACGGCCGTCGACGGTGACCTTGCTGCCCGCTGCGGCCTTGTCGCAGCGCTGCCGGGCCCACTCGGTCATGCCCAACTGCTTGATCTCCGGCTTGACCTGGGTGGCCGGGATCTCGGCGAGGTCCTCGATGTGGGTGACGCGAAGCTTGCCGGGGGCGACGACGAGACCGTCGTAGCGGTTGACGGTGAAGTTGCCGAGGGGGTGCGCGCTCGCGGTGGCCGTGGGGACCAGCAGGAGCGCGCCGGCGGCCGTGAGGACGGCCGCCGCGGAGGCCAACAGGCGGCGGACCGGTGTCACTTGGTCGCCTCCAACGCCTTACGGGCCTTGCTCGCGCCCAGCGGCGAGAAGCCCGGGTTCAGCTTCAGGGCCTTGGCCAGGTGGGCGCGGCCGTCGGCCTTGTGGCCGGTGGCGAGTTCGATCATGCCGAGGTGGTAGATGAACGAGGCGTTGTGGTAGTTCGTGGCCGTGGCCCGGCGGGCGTAGGGGAGGGCCTCCTTGTCGAGGCCGTTGACGTGCAGGGCCCAGGCGAGGGCGTCCGCGGTGTGCACGGTGTGGCGGCGGGCCCATTCGGCGCGGGCGGCCTTCAGGGCGGACTTGACGTTGCCGTGGTCGGCGGCGGCGAGCGCGGTGTCGAGGTCGGCGTTGACGCCGTTGGCGCGGGCCAGCGCGATCCAGGCGTCGACGAGGGCGTACTGGTCCTCGGCCTTGGCCTTGTCGCCCGCGGCGCCCCGGCTCTCGTACAACTCGCCCAGTTCCACGAGGGGTTGGGGCAGCGGGTAGCGGGAGACGACCAGCTCCATGCCCTTGATGGCCTCGGCGCGGTCGCCCAGGGCGGCCTGGGCGCGGGCGCGGCCCTCCAGGGCGGGGAGGTAGTTCTCGTCGGCGGCGAGCGCGCGGCCGTAGTCGGTCAGGGCGGTCTTGTAGTCGCCCTGGTTCCAGGCGAGTTGGCCGAGCGTGCCGGCCACGTACGAGATGTCGCCGGGGGAGGTGGCGGCCGCGAGCGCCTGTTCCAGGACCTTGCGGGCCGTGGTGACGTCACCGCGCAGCTCGTGCACGTACGCGTAGCGGGTGAAGACCGGGACGCCGGGCTTGCGGGCGTCCGCGAGGTCGGCGGCCTTCTCCGCGTCGGCGTAGCGGCCGAGTTCGACGAGGGCGTCGATCCGCGAGCACAGGGCGCGTTCGCTGTACGGGTTCTCCTTCAGCACCTGGTCCGCGTAGGTCAGCGCCTGCGCGAACTCGTGTCGGGCGGCGGCGAGGGCGGCGCGGCCCTCCAGGGCGTTCTCGTTGTTGGGCGAGATCTTCAACGACCGCTGCAACGCGGCCTGCGCCTGCGGGTACCGGGACGGGTCACCCTTCGTCCGCGCCTGCTCCACATACGCGAGCCCGAGCGTCGCCCACCCGTCGAAGTCCTTGGGCTGCGTGCGCAGATGAGCCTGCAACGAGGCGATACTCGCGTCCAGACTCCCGCTGGCGAGCAGCTCCGGCGACACGGCACTGGAGGCGGCGACAGCGGTGGCCCCGCTGTCCTTCGCCGCGCCGATGGCGATCGCCCCGGCGGTCATCGCGACGGCCAGCAGGGCGGCACACCCGGCGAGTTGGACATTCCTCCAGCGGCGGCCCGCGGCGGCTACTCGGCGGACGGCGGCGACGCGGTCGTCGTCTACGCGGGGGTGGGGGTGTGTGTGGCTGTGGGGGGCGGTGGATCCATCGGCGTGATCGTGATCGTGATCGTGATGATGGTCATGGTCGTGGTCGTGGTCGGGGCCGTGACTGTGAGAGTGGCCCGGCTCATCTGCGCTGTCTTGCGCGGGAGTTGATGCCTGGTCCGCGTCGTCGACCGTGGGGGTCGGCTCGGTGGAGTCCGCGGCGGTGTCCGTGTCCGCGTCCCGCTCACCCTCCGGCCCGGCGTCCTCCTTCGTGCTGCCCCCGTCCTCGCCCCCCGAGTCGTCGCCCTGTTCCCACAGCCGCTCCCACTCCCGCTGGGTCGCCGCCGGCTGCTCGTCCTCCGTCGGCTTGTCGTCGTTCTCGCGCGGGGCCATGCCGTTCCTCCATCGCCTGGGGTGGTTCAACTGCCGTGCTGCCGGGGGGTGTTGGTGCGTGGGGGTGGCGCGGCCCGCACCGTGGGGGAAGGTGAAGTGCGGGCCGCGCCAGTCGGGGGGTTTAGTACGGGCGGTGGGTCATCCGGCGGCGCCACCACGCGACGGCCGCGCCGATCAGCAGGACACCGGCGACACCGGAGGCCGCCGAGGCGACCATCAGCATCATGTTGTTGCTGTCGGAGGAGGATCCCGCCGGCTGCAACGCGTCGCCCAGCTGGTTCTTGACGTCGCTGCCGCTGGTCGTGCCCTTGGCGAGCGGGCCGCGGGAACCCGAGGTGGGCTCGGCGACGTACGGGAAGTACTTCTCGAAGCCCTTGTCGTTCTTGTCGACCGCGTCGCCCAAGTCGTTCTTGGAACCGACGAGTTCACCCTCCATGACCTGGAGCGCGGAGTCGATCACGTCGTCGGTGAGCCGACGGCCGTTCGGGAAGCCCGCGTTGTCGCCGTCGAGGACACCGAGGCGCTTGGGGTGCGCGGCCGGCTTGATCGAAGTGTTCAGGCGCAGCATCTCCGAGGGCTTCGCGTACGGCTGCTCGGTGTTGAGGCCCTTGACGCCCGTGAGGAACACGCTGACGAGGTCGTTGCGCGGCTCGCTCGGCGCCTTGATCTTGTAGATCGACTCGATGAGCTTCGGGATCTCGGGCTCGGTCACGTTCTTCAGGAACTGCGCGTCGTCCTTGGGCTCGGACGCGTTGAACTTGTCCTTGTCCTTCTGCGGGTTGACGACCTCGTTGACCAACGGGTTGCCCAGCCGCGAGACCTGCGTGTAGTACCCCTGCGCGTTCTTGCGCTGGGTCGTGGAGTAAATACCCACGGTCGGGCGGGACTTGGACTGCCGGATCAGGTCGTTCGGCACCTGGAGGGCGATCGTGTTGACGTTGTAGCCCTTGAGGGTGTCGTTGCCGACCTCGCTCAGGTTGCCGCCGTAGAGCAGGTCGAAGACGCGCAGGTCCGCGAAGAACGGGTCGTCGGCCTGGCCCGCGAAGGTCGCGCCGCCGTTGGTCGTCTTGTAGATCGCCTGCGAACGCAGCTTGGCGTAGTCCGGCATCGACGCGTCGCCGACGTCCGAGGGCGCCGCCGGGATGTCGTCGGCGATCTTCGTCTTGTAGACCGCCTTGCCCTTCTTCAGCTTGATGAGCTCGACGTCGTACGACTGCGTGATGTTGAGGTCGGGGTCGGTGAGGCTGGTGACCGGACCCGTGTTGTAGAGGAACGTCTTCTTGTTCTTGATCTGCGTGCTGAAGGTGTAGCGGAAGATGAAGTCGTCCAGCGCGTCACCGTTGTTGTCGATGTGCAGGTCGTACTGGGCGTCGTCCGCGAACTGGTAGAAGTTCGGGCCGCCGGCGGGCTCCTCGAACGGGATCCAGTTCGCCACGATCGTCGTGGTGTCCGGCTTGTCCGGGCTGACGAACGCGTACAGGTCCGTGTTGTCGTACTGCGGGGTCCCCGAGATCAGGGGAGCCTCCCGGTGGGAGGAGGCCGCGGCCACTCCCGGTTCCAGCGCGGCCACACCGGCGGCCGCGAGCCCGCCAGCGGCCAGCGCGCCGCATATGAGGGCCGCGATGTTCCTGCGCCCCGCACCGCTCCTGGAGATAGGTGTCATGCCGTCCGTCCTCAGTGCCAACTTGCCTGACGCACGAGGATTCGGAGCAGGTGCCGGGGCGGATTGGTCAAACCTGAAAAGTTTTTTTGGCGCCTTCCAATCCGTCCCTTGACCCGCGTTTTGGGCGCTCTGATCCGTAACCCATCCGTAGAGGTGTTCGCTACGAACGCCTCGTGTGACGGGATGTGATGAGGGGATGGGCCGCGTGCGGTCGAAGAGTGGGGGACGGGTGGAGGCCGACGAGCTCCTGGTGCAGGTCGCGGCAGGTGATCAACGGGCCTTCGAGGAGCTGTACGGACTGGTGTCCGGGCCGGTGTTCGGACTGGTGCGCCGGGTGGTGCGCGACCCGGCGCAGTCCGAGGAGGTGTCCCAGGAGGTGCTGTTGGAGATGTGGCGGTCCGCCGCCCGCTTCGACCCCGGCCGGGGCAGCGCCCTGTCCTGGGTGCTCACCCTCGCCCACCGCCGGGCCGTCGACCGGGTGCGCAGCGCCCGCGCGGCCGGCGAACGCGAGCAGCGCGAGGCCCGCCGCTCCCACCACCCCGCCTTCGACCAGGTGACCGAGGAGGTCGAGGCAGGCCTGGAACGGCAGTTGGTGCGCCGCTGCCTGGACCGCCTCACGGCGCTGCAACGGCAGTCCGTCACCCTCGCCTATTACGACGGCTATACGTACCGTGAAGTGGCCGAGCGGCTCTCGCTGCCGCTGGGCACGGTCAAGACCCGCATGCGTGACGGACTCACCCGGCTGCGCGACTGCCTGGGAGGTGTCGCATGAGCGTTCTCGCCCGACTGTTCGGCCGGGGGGACGTCCACTCGCTCGCGGCCCCCTACGCCCTGGACGCCCTGGAACCCGGTGAGCGCCGCCAGTTCGAGAAACACCTCAGGGGCTGCGACCGCTGCGCCGAGGAGGTGCGGGCCATGTCCGAGGATGCGGTCCGCCTCGCCTGGTCCACGGTGGCCCAGCCACCGCTCGCCATGCGCGACCGCGTGCTGGCCGCCGTACGGCAGACCCCGCAGGAGCCCGGACCCCTTCGGGAACATGTGCGGGAACCACAGGCGCGGGAGTACACACCCCGGCTGCCGGCCCATGTGTGGGGCACACAGCCGCAGGCGTCGCGCGCCCGCGTGCCCCAACGCCGCCCGTTCTTCGTGCCGTTCGCCACCGCGACGGCCACCGCCGCCCTCGTCGTGGCCTCGCTCTTCGCCGTGCAGGCGAACAAGACACAGGACAAGCTGGACGCCGCGCAGGCGCAGTCGCGTGAGATCGCACACGTTCTCGCAGCTCCCGACGCCCGTGCGACGACCGGCGCGGACACCGCGGGCCGGAGCATCGGCGTGATCGCCTCCGCCTCCGAGGGGCGCGCGGTCGTCACCCTGAGCGGATACGGCGCGCTGCCGAGCGGGCGAGTGCATCAACTGTGGCTGATGCGCCCCGATGTGCAACCGCGCTCCCTCGGGCTCTTCAAGGACGACACGCCCTTGGTCGCCACCGGACTCGACAAAACCGCAACATCACTCGCAGTGACCGTCGAGCCCGACGGAGGCTCAGCGCAGCCCACAACTCAGCCAGTTGTCCAACTCGCCCTGAAATCGGTCGGATTCGGAGAGTAATCAAGGAGGGGTCGTCAACACCCTTACGGGGAAGGTGAATCCCGAGACCTCGATACACGAGTGCTCGGTTGGGGCGATAGGGTTACCCTGCCCGGGCCGGGTGGAGTCGTACGCGGGTGGGGAGTGACATGGAACAGATAGTACGCAGCAGGGCAAGGGTCCCTGCGATCACGTGCGGGAGCAGCGCGACCAGTTCGCGCCTCGACCGCCATCTCTCGGTGCTGGGCGGCCCTGTCGTCCCGCAGCGCGAGACGGCCGAGGCGACCTCGCTGATGCGTGAGCTGACCTCGCGTGACACCACGCAGGAACGCAGCGCCACAGGTACCCGAGTGAGCCGCGTCAAGCTCTTCGCGCCACTGCGCAGGCTGCGCCGCTCGCTGTTCGGCGGGCGCTGAGCAACTCCTCGGCGTCCCCGGGGAGTTCCCGGGGGCCCGCGCTCAGGCGACCACGCCGTCCCGGCGCAGTGCTGCGATCTCTACGTCCGCCATCCCCACGGCACGCAGCAGCGCCACGGTGTGCTCCCCGAGCGCGGGCACGTCGCCCATCCGCGCCTCGCCTCCGCCCGGCAAGGTGATGGGCGGCAGCAGCGCCCGCAGCGGCCCGACCGGCGAACCCACCTCCCGCCACCGCTCCCGGGCCGCCAACTGCGGGTGCTCCGCCAGCTGTTGTACGTCCCTGAGCCGCGCGCAGGCCACGCCGGCGCGCTCCAGCAGCCCCACGGCCTCGTCGGCACCGAGCCCACCCAGCGCCTCGCCGACGAGGGCGTCGGTGCGCTCCCTGTTCACCACCCGCGCCGCGTTCGTGGCGAAGTCGGGATCGGTCCCCAACTCCGGCCGCCGGACGACCTGTTCGGCCAGCCGCCGCCACTCCCGGTCGTTCTGCACCGACAGCAGCACCCGCCCGCCGTCCGCCGTGCGATAGGCGTCGTACGGCGCGATGACGGCGTGCGCAAGTCCCGTGCGCGCCGGGGGAGTTCCCCCGTGCATCGCGTGGTGCAGGGGATGCCCCATCCACTCCGCGAGCGCGTCCAGCATCGACACCTCCACCGGCCCACCGCGCCCGCTCACACCCCGGCGCACGAGCGCCGCGAGCACGCCGGAGAAGGCGTACATGGCCGCCGCGATGTCGGCGGCCGGGATCCCCGCCTTCACGGGCTGCTCCGGCGTCCCGGTCACCGACACCAGCCCCGCCTCACACTGCACGAGCATGTCGTAGGCCCGCTTGTCGGCGTACGGTCCGCTCGGCCCGTACCCGGAGATGTCCACGGCGACCAGCCGCGGATGCGCGGCGCACAGCGAGGCCGCGTCGAGTCCGAGCCGGGCGGCGGCTCCGTGCGCGAGGTTCTGCACGAACACGTCGGCGCCGGCGATGAGTTGACGGACGACGTCGACCCCGCGCGGGTCCTTCAGATCCAGCGCGATGGACTCCTTGCCCCGGTTGCACCACACGAAGTGCGAGGCCAGACCGCCCGCCGCGGTGTCGTAACCGCGTGCGAAGTCACCCCCGTCGATCCGCTCGACCTTGATCACCCGGGCGCCGAGATCGGCGAGCTGCCGGGTGGCGAAGGGGGCGGCGACGGCCTGTTCGACGGCGACGACGGTGATGCCCTCCAGGGGCAGCGGCAAGGGCTCCATGCCGGGGATCATGTCCCGCGTCTGACACCTTTGTCATGTGGGGAGCATGATGCGTATGGCTGATGCACCGATCCTCGCCGCTCCCGGAGGCGCCCGTGTGTGAACCCCACGACCAGCACGAACACGAGACGACGACCGCCACCGACCCGGTGATGGCGGCCTCCGCCCACATCACGGCGCCCACCTACGTCCCACCCACGGGCCTCGCCCGGGACAGCCCCGCCAAGACGACCGCGCTGGACTGGATCGCCGACCACACGGACCGCATCACCGGCCTCAACGCCGAGATCTGGGAGTACGCCGAACTCAGCCTGCGCGAGTGGGAGTCGTCGCTCGCCGTGGCCGCGTTCCTCGAACAGGCCGGATTCCAGGTCGAGTTCGGCACGGCAGGCTTTCCCACGGCGTTCACCGCGACCTTCTCCCACGGCACCGGCGGCCCGGTCCTCGGCTTCAGCGGCGAGTACGACGCCCTGCCCGGCCTCTCCCAGCACAGCGGCGTCGGCCACCACGACCCGCGCGAGTACGTACACGACCCCTTCGCGCCCGGCTACGGCCCCGGGCACGGCTGCGGCCACTGCGCCCTCGGTACGGCGGCGGCAGCGGCCGCGGCGGCCGTGGCGCAGGCCGCGCAACGGCACCAACTCCCCGTCACCGTCCGCTTCTTCGGCTCGACCGCCGAGGAGAACCTGATCGGCAAGACCTACGCGGTCAGCCAGGGCGTCTACGACGGCCTCGACGCCTTCCTCGACTGGCACCCCTCGACCTCCAACGCCACCGGCTGGAAAAGCAGCACCGCGATGACGGCGGTGACCTTCACCTTCCTGGGCGTGGCCGGTCACGGCGGCCATCCCCTGGGAAACAAGAGCGCGTTGGACGCGGCCGTGATGATGGCGACCCTCTCCGAGTTCCTCCGTGAGGAGAGCGTGGCGCCGAGCGGACGCCTCCACTGGGTGATCAACAACGGGGGTGACGTCCCGAACGTCACCCCCGAGATCGCCGAGATCAGTTACTACGTCCGCGAGGGCAGCCCCGCCCGCGTCCAGGTCCTCCTCGACAAGGTGATCGCCGTCTCCGAGGCGGCGGCGAAGGCCTCGCAGACGTCGGTCCAGCACCGCATCACCGCCGCGTGCTGGAACCAACTCCCCTCCAGGGCCTTCGCGGAGCTGATGTACGACAACATGCGGCGGCTCGGTCCACCCGAATTCACCGAGGAGGCACAACAGTTGGCGCGGGACCTGCAGGAGTCCCTCGGCCTGCCGCAGCAGGGCCTGCACGCCGAGATCGCCGAACTCACCCCGCCCAACCCCGTGTTCCTCGGCGGCGGCTCGACGGACGTCGCCGACATCAGCTGGAACGTCCCGACCGTCTCCATGGGCGCCGCCCTGGCCCCGATCGGCGCCAAGCTGCACACCTGGGCCCTCACGTCCTGCGCGGCGGCGGCACCCGGCCAGGCAACCGTCATCGCCGCCGCCCGGTATCTCGCGGCGACGGCGATCGACCTACTCACCCAGCCGGAACAACTCAGGGCGATCAAGGCCGAGTTCGAGGAACGCACGGAGGGCGTCGAATGGCGGACGGCGCTGCCCGACGGCTACGAACCGCCCATGTACGAACCCCCGGAGTGGTTCCTGGAGCGGACGGGCCAGACCTGGCCACCGGCCAACATCACCTGGCCGCCCCAACGGGTTGTGTCCCAGGAGAAGTTCTCGTCCTTGGGGCCCGAACTGCCGCCTCAGCGGTAGCGGTTCACTGCTCGCCGTGTGCGTACCGGTGCACGGCGAGCGGGGCGAACACCGCGATTAGCGCGGCGCACCACGCGAGCGACCCGGCGATCGGATGGGCCACGGGCCAGGCGGCGCCCTCGGGGACGGGGGAGTTGCCGAACAGGTACCGCAGGGCCGTCGTCACCGCGCTGATCGGGTTCCACTCGGCCAGCGTGCGCAGCCAGCCCGGCAGCCGGTCGGTCGGGATGTACGCGTTGGACAGCAGCGGCAGCATGAAGGTCGCGCTGCCGAGCTGACCGGCCGCCTCCTCACTGCGCGAGGCCAGCCCGAGCAGGATGCCGACCCACGCGCAGGCGAACCGGAACAGCAGCAACAGGCCCACAGCGGCGGCCGCCTGGAGTGCCGACCCCTCGATCCGCCAGCCCACCGCGAGGCCGACCAGCAGGAACGGCACGGTACCGGCCGCCGTGACGACCAGGTCGGCGGACGCCTGCCCGAGCGGTACGGCCGCCCTGCTCATCGGCAGGGTGCGGAAGCGGTCCGTCACGCCCCGGTGCGAGTCCTGGGCGGCCTGGAACATGCCCGTCATGATCCCGTTGGCGGCGGTCGCGACCAGCAGCCCGGGGACGAGATAGGAGCGGTACGCGTCGCCCGGCATCGCGAGCGCGCTGCCGAAGACGTACCCGAAGAACAGCAGCATCGTGATCGGCATGGTCTGGGTGAGGATCACCAGCGCCGGATTGTTCCGCACCCGGCGCAACTGCCGGCCGAGCATCGCGGTGCCGTCGTACGCCAGGGTGCTCATGCGGCACGCTCCTCGATGTCGGTGGGGGTGCCCCGTTCCGTGTCGGTGAGGCGGAGGAACACGTCGTCGAGGGTCGGCGGTCGCATGCTCGCGTCGAGCAACGGCACGCCCGCCGCGTCGAGTTCGCGGACGAGCCGGGGCAGCGTGAGCGTCGGGTCGCCGGTGACCGCGCCGACGGCGTTGCGCTCGTGGTCGAACGACGGCTCGGCGCCGGTGAGTCGATCGAGGACGCCGGCCGCCTTCGCCAGGGCGTCAGCGTGTGCGACGACGACCTCGGCGTACGTCCCGATGAGCGCCTTGAGCTGGGCCGGTGAACCGCTGTGCGCGACCCGTCCCTGGTCCACCAGGGCGATGTCGTCGGCGAGTTGGTCGGCCTCCTCCAGGTACTGCGTGGTCAGCAGCACGGTCGTACCCTCCCTCTTCAAGTCCCGTACGGCGTCCCAGATCCGGTTCCGGCTGGCCGGGTCGAGCCCGGTCGTCGGTTCGTCGAGGAACAGCACGTCGGGGCGTCGTATGAGACTCGCCGCGAGGTCGAGGCGGCGGCGCATCCCGCCGGAGTAGGTGGACGCGGGCCGGTCCGCGGACTCGGTGAGGCCGAAGCGGTCCAGCAGCTCGGCGGCCCGCTCCGCAGGACCCCGCACCCGGTGCAGCCGCGCGAACAGGCGCAGGTTCTGCCGGCCGGTGAGGTCGCCGTCGACCGACGCGTACTGCCCGGTGACGCCGATCCGGCGCCGTACGGCCGAAGCCTCCCGGACGAGATCGTGCCCGGCGATCCGCGCGGAGCCCGCGTCGGGCCGCAGCAGCGTGGTGAGCAGCCGTACGGCCGTGGTCTTGCCCGCGCCGTTGGGCCCGAGGACCCCGCAGACCGTGCCCTGCGCCACCGCCAGGTCCAGCCCGCGCAGGGCGTGCACAGCGCCGAAGCGCTTCTCCAGACCTTCACTAAGTACAGCGTACGTAGTAGTCATGGGTCGACCATAGCGCACTACGTACGGTGTACGTAACTAGGATGGTGGTCGAGGTGATGATCAGTGGCGGACCGAGCGGCCGTACCCGAAGTGATCTGGGCGCGCCCCGAGCGTGCGGGACGGGGGCCGAAGCCGGCGTTCCGCCGCGCGGACATCGCGGCGGCGGCCGTGCGGATCGCCGACGGCGGGGGGCTGGACGCGGTCTCCATGCGGCATGTCGCGGCCGAGTTGGGGTGCGGGACGATGTCGCTGTACAACTACGTCCCCCGCAAGGAGGACCTGTACGAGCTGATGGTTGACGCGGTCAGCGGTGAGCACGAGGAGTGGGAGCCGTCGGGGGACTGGCGGGCGGACATGATCCGGGTGGCCCATCAGACGCGGACGTTGATGCACCGGCATCCGTGGCTGCCGCGGTTGATGTCACCGGTGTACGGGTTCAGCCCCAACGCGCTTCGGTATCTGGAGCATTGCCTCGCCTGCCTTGATCCGGTCGACGCGACGTACGGCACGAAGATGCAACTCGTCGGGCTGCTCAACGGAGTTGTGACGATGTATGTGAGCAATGAGTTGGCTACTGCCGAGCGGGCTCGGGCGTTGCCGTGGTCCGAGGAGCAGGAGAACGCGGTGCGGATCGCGTACCTGGGGAGTCAGATCGCGGGTGGGGCTTATCCGCGGATGGCTGCGGCGTTCATGGAGGATCCGGGGCCGATCGATCTGGACGCGGTGTTTGATATGGCGCTTGGGAAGGTTCTGGACGCGTTTGCGCCGCGGGGGGACGGTTCGTAGGCGGGTGCGGGTGCGTTGGGGCTGGTCGCGCCCACGCGGCGGAGCCGCATATCAAATACAGCCCCGCGCCCCTACGTGTCTTAAATCAGCGCGAATTGACCCTCTGGGCCCTCTTCGTGATGGTCCAAAACCGAAGCCGGGCGGCGTGCTGCCTCCGCCACCGGTAGGACGCCCGCCTTGCGTAGCTCTGTTGCCGTGATCTGGTTCGTCACCTCCAACTCCTCCTGTTGCGGACGCAGTTCGGCCAGTAGCGCCAATACCGTGATCAGCTCCAGCAACTCCGACGTCCACGTCTGTTGCCACGTGGTCGGGCGGATCGCCGACAGCGTGCCCGGTTCCGCCTCCGCCGTCCGGGACGTGAACCACTGTTCCAGAACCCGTACGCCGCTCACCTCGAAGTCCCACGACTCGGGTGGTACCGGGGAGATGCGGCCCTCGTCGAGGTGGAGGGTCTCCTCGTCGCGGTCGTAGTGGAGGGTGAGCGGGAGGGATGGGAGCGGGGCGCGGACGTAGGGGCGGCGGCCGCCGGGGAGTTTGGGGCGGTCGCCGTTGCGGCGCATCAGCCAGAGGAGGCGGTGGCCCAACTCGACGCCGCGTGACCACAGTTCGGGGTCCGAAGTCAGTGGTACCGCTGGTCCCGGGCGGGCCGTCGTCACCGTCCAGGCCAGGACGTCCGCCGGGGTGGGGGAGTGGCCGAGGTGGGTGGCGAGGTGGGGCAGTAGGCCCGGGGCCAGGTTCGGTTCCTCGGCACCGGGGCGGCGGTAGAGGGGGCGGACGCGGCCCGGGCGGACCAGGGGGAGGATCGTGGACGCGAGGAGGATCGGGCCGGGGGTGCCTGTCACCGCCGGTGTCTCCACCACGAAGATCTGGCGTTCGTCCGCCACGCGCCACAACTCCGGTCGCGCCACGTCGATCAGGCGGTGGTCGGGGATCAGCCACTGCTCGTCGAAGGGGGCGTGCAGGACGCGGATCGGTTCGGGGGAGGGGCCGGTGGCCCGGATCAGCTTCTCCGTGCCGCTGGGCTGGCCCGGGAGTTGGGACACCGCCGAGTGCAGGGTGCGGGAGCGCGTCGGCTCGAACAGGGCTTCCCGGTCGGGGACTTCGGCCTTCACCAGCGCGTCCCAACGCGCTTTAAGGGTTGCCGCGTCAGGTGCCGTCGGCCACCCCCGGCCGAGCCGGATCGGTGCGACGGACCACGGCATCAGGTCCGCGAGCAGCGGAGCGTCGTCGTGCGTCACGCCTGGCATCGTACGACCTGCCTACAACAGCCGGGGCGGCTGTAGCGCCCCATAGGGGCGCGGGGCTGTATCTGATATGCGGCTCCGCCGCGTGGGCGCGACCAGCCCCCACCGGGCCCGCAGACGACGCACGGGCATCCAGCGGAGCGTTCACGCGTCCAGGGTGACCGAGAAGGAGAATCGGTCCCCCCGGTAGTGAATGACAGCCACGTCCAGCACCCTGCCCCGGGCGTCGTAGGTGATCCCCGTGTAGTGCAGGATCGGGCTGAGAAGCGGGACTTGGAGGAGACGCGCCGTCTCCGGGTCGGCGAGGCGGGCCTCCACCGTGTCCGTGATGCGGCTGATGTCCGCGCCGACGACGTCCCGCAGGACCTTGGTCATCGGCCAGCGGATCAGGTCGTCCAGGTCGAGGCGGTCGGCCAGTTCGGGGCGGATGTGGTTGCGGGCGTGGTTCGTCGGCTCGCCGGTCTTCTCGTCGCTGCGGAGGCGGTGGTACGTCGCCACCTCGGTCAAGTCCGGGAAGTGGTCGGTGAGTTCGGGTGGTACGGATGCCTTGCCGTGGTCGAGGAGTTCGGTCGTCATGCCGGACTGCTGGGCGACGATCGCGTCCACCGAGCCCAACAGGCGGACGGGCGTGGCCCGTTGGACGTCCGGCTCGATGAACGTGCCCCGGCGGCGGTGCCGGGTGATCAGGCCCTCGTCCTCCAGCTCCTTCAGCGCCTGCCGCATGGTGAGCACGCTGACGCCGTAGTGCCCCGCGAGTTGCTCCTCCGTGGGCAGCCGCAGCGGGTCCCGGGGCGAGCGGCCGAGTATCGAGGCGCGCAGGGACTGCGACACCTGGTACCAGAGCGGCAGCTTGCGGTTCAGGACGATCGAGTCCGGGGCGAAGGAGGTCACGGGGCCATCCGTACCGGTAGGGAGGGATCAGTGCAAGGGCCGTAAACCGGTGGGGAATTGTCGGTGTGCGGGGTGTCGGTCGGCGGTGCGGGGTCAGTGCGAGGGGCGGAAGCGCCGTTGCAGGCCCTGCCAGACACCGTCGTAGCCCTGCTGGAGGTGATCGGCGCGCGCTGCCTGTGCCGTCGCCGTCACCGGCCAGCGGGTCTCGAACATGAACGCCAGGCCGTCGTCGATCTTCTGCGGGCGCAGTTCGGCGGAGCTGGCGCGATCGAAGGTCTCCCGGTCCGGGCCGTGCGCCGACATCATGTTGTGCAGCGAGCCGCCCCCGGGCACAAAGCCCTCCGCCTTCGCGTCGTAGGCGCCCTCGATGAGGCCCATGTACTCGCTCATCACGTTCCGGTGGAAGTACGGCGGCCGGAACGTGTCCTCGCCCACCAGCCAGCGCGGCGCGAAGGCCACGAAGTCCACACCGGCCAGGCCCGGGGTGTCCGACGGGGACGTCAGCACGGTGAAGATCGACGGGTCGGGATGGTCGTAGGAGATGGAGCCGAGCACATTGAACCGGCGCAGGTCATAGGCGTACGGCACATGGTTGCCGTGCCAGGCGACGACGTCGAGGGGGGAGTGGTCGTAGGTCGCCGTCCAGAGGTTGCCGCAAAACTTGTTGACCACCTCGACCGGGCCCTCGACGTCCTCGTACGCGGCGACAGGCGCGCGGAAGTCCCGTGCGTTGGCGAGGCCGTTGGCGCCGATCGGGCCGAGGTCGGGGAGCTGGAAGGGTGCCCCATAGTTCTCGCACACATATCCGCGGGCTGACGCATCCAGCAGCTCCACACGGAAGCGCACCCCACGAGGGATCAACGCCACGTGTCCCGGCTCCACATGGAGGAGCCCGAACTCCGTGCGCAGCAGCAGCCCGCCGCGCTCGGGGACGATCAGCAGCTCGCCGTCCGCGTCGCTGAAGACCCGGTCCATGGAGATGTCGGCGTGGTAGAGGTGCACGGCCATGCCGGTGCGCTGGGTCGCGTCGCCGTTGCCGCCCAGGGTCCACAGGCCGGCCAGGAAGTCGGTGCCGGGTGCGGGGTCGGGGAGCGGGTTCCAGCGCAGGCGGTTCGGGTCGGGGACCGACTCCGTGAAGGGTGCCGTACGGAGGGAGCCGTTGTCGGTGCGGGTGAACGCGGGGTGCGCGGCCGAGGGGCGGACGCGGTAGAGCCACGAGCGGCGGTTGTGCGCCCTCGGCTCGGTGAACGCCGTACCGCTGAGCTGCTCGGCGTAGAGGCCGAGCGGTGCGCGCTGCGGGGCGTTGCGGCCCTCGGGCAGGGCGCCCGGCACCGCCTCCGAGCTGTGTTCGTTGCCGAAACCGGTGAGGTAGGTCAGCCCCTCGGCGGTCTTGCGTGCGTCCCCGCTCATGCCTGCTCCCTGCGATCTGATTCCTATGTATCACCGTAGGATTGCGGTTTCGCGGGCGCAAGGGGACGGGGAGGGGTACGGCCGGAAAGAAGAGGGGCGTGGCGAGCAAAGGGAGGGGCGCGGCCGGAAAATCCGACTCGCGGAGACCAAGAACCAGCCTCCAGGGGGATCCGGCTGTCGGACCGGTGTTCTACTCTCCCCCGCATGTCGTGGTCGCGCGCTGTTCTCACCGCGCTCGCGGTCTGTGCCCTGCTGCTGGCCGGATCGGCGGGCTGCGGCTCCGGTGACGCCCATGCGGGGAAGGGCGACCGGGTGTCGCCGTCGCCGGTGGGCAAGGTGCTCGACGACACGGACGAGCAGGGCCGGCACTACCGCGAGGTGGGCAAGAAGGGCGCGCCGGAGGTCGGGGTCGAGGTGGAGCCCGACGCCGCGGACGACAGCTGGGACGTCACGCTGACCGTGCACGACTTCCGCTTCTCGCCCGCGGGTGTGAAACCGCAGGCCGTCGCGGGGCGCGGCACCGTCCACCTCCTCGTGGACGGCCGCACCGTCGCCCGCCTCCGCATCCCCGAGTACCACCTCGCGGCCGACCTCGTCCCGCACGGCACCCATCACGTCACCGCGCGCCTCTACGCCGACGACGGCACGGTGTGGGCCGTCCACGGGAAACCGGTGGAGAGCACGGCGGACATCACGGCGTCGGCGGCCCAGGCGACCCCCGACGGAAGCAAGGGCGCCGGCTCCACACCGGCGCAGGGGTCGAAATGAGTGCTACGGACACCCAATTCCGTACTCAGGTACGAGCTTCACGTGACCGCGGCGGAAAGGCATCATGAAGCCCGTGCCCCACACGACATCGCTCCGGCGTGCGCCCGTGCAGCGGCGGAGCGCCGAACGGCTGACCAGGATTCTCGACGCCTGCGCCGACCTGCTCGACGAGGTCGGCTACGACGCGCTGAGCACCCGGGCGGTGGCCCTGCGCGCCGGTGTGCCCATCGGCTCGGTCTACCGTTTCTTCGGGAACAAGCGCGCGATGGCCGACGCGCTGGCCCAGCGCAACCTTGAGCGGTACACGGAGCGGGTCACCGAGCGCCTCAAGGAGAGCGGCGCGGAAGGCTGGCGGACGGCGGTGGACGCGGTCCTGGACGAGTACCTCGCGATGAAGCGCACCGCGCCCGGCTTCTCCCTCGTCGACTTCGGCAACCAGATCCCCATCGGCTCGGGCCACGCGGAGCCCAACACCCGCGTCGCGGACCGCCTCACCGAGCTCCTCTCCGGCTACCTCGCCCGCGAGCCCGACGAGGACCTCCGCCGCACCTTCCTGGTCGCCGTGGAAACCGCCGACGCCCTCGTCCACCTCGCGTTCCGGGTCGCACCGGAGGGCGACGAGAAGGTCATCGCCGAGACACGGGCGATGCTGCGGGCCTATCTGGCACGGGTGCTGGACTGACCGGCGGTCCGACATCCACGTGCCGCGGGTTTCCGACACCACCCCCGTCACCCCCTCGCCACCCCCCATACCGCTCGGTATGCTCGCCGCCAAGAGGCAACGACGCCCTGGAGGCCCCGTGTCCCGCACCGCCCCGCGTATCTGTCCCCTGTGCGAAGCCACCTGTGGGCTGACGCTCACCATCGAGGGCACCCGGGTGACCGGTGCCCGGGGCGATCGCGACGACGTGTTCAGCCGGGGGTTCATCTGCCCCAAGGGCGCCTCCTTCGGGGCCGTCGACAGTGACCCCGACCGGCTGCGCGGCCCCCTCGTGCGCAGGGACGGCGAGTTGCGCGAGGCCACCTGGGAGGAGGCCTTCGACGCGGTCGCGGCCGGCCTGCGCCCGGTCGTCGAGCGGTACGGCCCGCACGCCGTCGGTGTCGTCCTCGGCAACCCGAACGTGCACACGATGGCCGGCGCCCTCTACCCGCAGGTCCTGCTCGGCGCCCTCGGCACCCGCAGCGTCTTCACCGCGTCCACGGTCGACCAGATGCCCAAACACGTCTCCTGCGGACTGCTCTACGGCGACGCCAACGCGATCCCGGTACCGGACCTCGACCACACCGACCATCTCCTCCTCATCGGCGCCAACCCCCTTGAGTCCAACGGGAGTCTGTGCACCGCCCCCGACTTCCCCGGCAAGCTCAAGGCCCTCAAGGCCCGCGGCGGCACCCTCACCGTCATCGACCCGCGCCGCACCCGCACCGCCAAACTCGCCGACCGCCACATCGCGGTCCGCCCCGGCGGCGACGCCCTGCTGCTCGCCGCGATGACCCACGTCCTCTTCGACGAACACCTCGTGGACCTGGGGGAGTTGGCCTCGCATGTCGAGGGCGTCGATGAACTCCGCTCCGCCGTACGGGACTTCACCCCGGAAGCCGTGACCGGCGCCTGTGACGTCGACGCCGACGAGATCCGCGCCCTCGCCCGCGAACTTGCCGCCGCCCCAACTGCCGCCGTCTACGGCCGTATCGGCAGTTGCACGGTCCCGCACGGCACCCTGGCCAGCTGGCTCGTCGACGTGCTCAACATTCTCACCGGCAACCTCGACCGGCCCGGCGGTGCCCTCTTCCCGCAGGCCGCCACCGACCGGACGCCCCGGCCCGCCGGACCAGGGCGTGGCTTCGCGCTCGGTCGCTGGCGGTCGCGGGTGAGCCAATACCCGGAGGCCAAGGGCGAGTTGCCGCTCTCCGCGCTCGCCGAGGAGATCGACACCGCGACCGCCGAGGGTGAACCGATCCGCGCGCTCGTCGCCGTCGCCGCGAACCCCGTGCTCTCCGCACCGGACGGCGCCCGCCTCGACAAGGCCCTCGACTCACTGGACTTCATGGTGAGCGTCGACCCGTACCTCAACGAGACCGCGCGCCACGCCGACGTGGTACTGCCACCGCCCCCGCCCTCCCAAAGCCCGCACCACGACTTCGCGTTCAACACCCTCGCCGTCCGCAACCAGGTCCGCTACACCCGCCCCGCGATCCCCCTGGAACCCGGCCGGATGGCCGAGACCGAGATCCTGGCCCGGCTGGTCCTCGCCGCGAGCGGCATGCACGGCGCCGACCCCGAGGCCGTGGACACGATGGTCATCGACCAGACCCTCGGCAAGGCAGTCAAGGATCCCAACTCGCCCGTCCACGGCCGTGATGCGCACGAACTCGCCTCCCAACTCACCGGCGACACCGGCCCCGAGCGACGGCTGGACATGATGCTGCGCCTCGGTCCCTACGGCGACGGCTTCGGCGTACGACCCGATGGGCTCACCCTCCAACAACTCCTCGCGCATCCGCACGGCATCGACCTCGGCCCGCTCAAGTCCCGCCTCCCGCAACCGCTCAAGACCCGCAGCGGCAAGGTCGAACTCCTGCCGCAGCCGATCGTCGACGATCTGCCCCGGCTCCGGCAGGCCATGAGCGACCGCGCCGACGGGCTCGTACTGGTCGGCCGCCGCCACCTCCGCTCCAACAACAGCTGGATGCACAACGTGCCCGCCCTCACCGGCGGCACCAACCGCTGCACCCTGCACATCCACCCCGACGACGCGGAGCGGCTGGGCGTGGTCGACGGGGCGCCGGTCCGGGTGAAGGGCGCCGGGGGAGAGGTGACCGCCCCCGCCGAGATCACCGACGGGCTGCGGCGCGGGGTCGTCAGCCTTCCGCACGGCTGGGGGCACGACCGTCCCGGCACCCGGCTCAGCCACGCGGCCACCGATCCGGGCGTCAACGTGAACCAGCTGCTCGACGGCAGTCAGCTCGACCCTTTGTCGGGCAACGCGGTGCTCAACGGAGTGCCCGTGGAGGTCGCCGCACTCACCGCACCGCTGTGACCTGGAGTTTTGCGCTTATTGCTCGCGCGTCAACATCTTGTTAACGGAGCTTTGCGCGACCTAACGTCGTCGGACCGCCGTCCCTGGTGGGAGTTCAAAGGCGAACGTTAGGTGTTCCACTCATGCTGACCATCCTCGGCTTCACCATGATCGCGACCTTCCTGGTCCTGATCATGCTGAAGAAGATGTCGCCGATCGCGGCGCTCGTGCTGATACCCGCGCTGTTCTGCGTCTTCGTCGGAAAGGGCGGCAAGCTCGGCGACTACGTCATCGACGGCGTCACCAGCCTCGCGCCCACCGCGGCGATGCTCATGTTCGCGATCGTCTACTTCGGCGTGATGATCGACGTGGGCCTCTTCGACCCGATCGTGCGGGGGATTCTGAAGTTCTGCAAGGCGGACCCCTTGCGCATCGTGGTCGGTACGGCGGTCCTCGCCGCGATCGTCTCCCTGGACGGCGACGGCTCGACCACCTTCATGATCACGGTCTCGGCGATGTACCCGCTGTACAAACGCCTGAAGATGAGCCTGGTCGTGATGACCGGCGTCGCCGCGATGGCCAACGGCGTGATGAACACGCTCCCTTGGGGCGGCCCCACCGCCCGCGCCGCGACCGCCCTCAAGGTCAGCGCCAGCGACATCTTCGTCCCGATGATCCCGGCGCTCGCCGTGGGCATGCTGGCGGTCCTCGTCCTCTCGTACGTCCTCGGCCGCCGCGAGCGCAAGCGGCTCGGCGTGCTGACGCTGGACGAGGTGCTCGTCGAGGAGCCCGCCGAGTCGGAGGCGGTCCTTGTGGGCGCCGGCGGCGACAAGAAGGGCCTGGCGGTCGGCAAGGGCGACAACAAGCAGGCGGCGAGCGGCAGTTCGGGGTCAGGCACGGACGCCGACGCCGAACTCCCCGACGAGGACGACGGTTTCCAGGGCCTCGACCCCAACCGCGCGACCTTGCGCCCCAAGCTCTACTGGTTCAACGCGCTGCTCACGGTCACCCTGCTCACCGCCATGATCATGGAGTGGCTGCCGATCCCGGTCCTCTTCCTGCTCGGCGCCGCCCTCGCCCTGACCGTCAACTTCCCCCACATGCCCGACCAGAAGGCCCGCCTCGGCGCCCACGCGGAGAACGTCCTGAACGTCTCCGGCATGGTCTTCGCCGCCGCCGTCTTCACCGGCGTGCTTCAGGGCACCGGCATGGTCGACCACATGGCGACCTGGCTGGTCGGCAACATCCCCGACGGCATGGGCCCGCACATGGCCTTCGTCACCGGCGTGCTCAGCATCCCGCTCACGTACTTCATGTCGAACGACGGCTTCTACTTCGGCATCGTCCCGGTGCTCGCCGAGGCCGGGAACGCCCACGGCGTCTCGACCCTGGAGATCGCCCGCGCCTCCCTCGTCGGCCAGCCCCTGCACATGTCCAGCCCGCTGGTGCCGGCCGTGTACGTCCTGGTCGGCATGGCCAAGGTCGAGTTCGGCGACCACACCAGGTTCGTGGTCAAGTGGGCGGCCCTGACATCGCTCGTCGTCCTCGGGGCAGGAATCCTGTTCGGCATCATCTGACCAACGACATCGGGCCCACCACCTGACCCGACATCATCCGACCGATGTGACAAGGGATTTCACCATGGCGCCCGGCAGGAACCGCGGCTGGCTGCTCCGCCTCGTCATCGCCTTCAGCTTCGCGCAGGGGGCGGTGTCGATGGCCCGCCCCGCCGTCTCCTACCGGGCCCTCGCGCTCGGCGCCGACGAGCGGGCGATCGGCGTGATCGCGGGGGTGTACGCGCTGCTCCCGCTGTTCGCCGCCGTACCGCTCGGCCGCCGCACCGACCACGGCCGCTGCGCGCCCCTGCTCCCGGTCGGCGTGGTCCTGATCTCCGGCGGCTGTGCGCTGAGCGGCCTCGCCAACTCCCTCTGGGCGATGGCGATGTGGAGCGGCGTGATGGGCCTCGGCCACCTCTGCTTCGTGATCGGCGCCCAGTCGCTGGTCGCCCGCCAGTCCGCCCCGCACGAACAGGACCGCAACTTCGGCCACTTCACCATCGGCGCCTCCCTCGGCCAGCTCATCGGACCCATCGCCGCGGGCGCCCTGATCGGCGGCTCCGACATGGCCGGCACCAGCGCGCTCGCCCTCCTCGTCGCGGGCGCGGGCGCCGCCGTGTCGTTCACGTCGCTGTGGCGCATCGAGGACCGTACGGCCGTCAAGTCCCGTACGGAGCAAGGCGATCGCGTGCCCATGCGGAGCATCCTGGGCGCTCGGGGCGTACCCGCCGGCATCTTCATCAGCCTCTCCGTCCTCTCCGCGACCGACATCCTCACCGCCTACCTCCCGGTGGTCGGCGAGCACCGGGGTATCGCGCCCTCCGTGATCGGCGTCCTGCTCAGCATCCGCGCGGCGGCCACCATCGCGTGCCGCCTGGTCCTGACCCCGCTGCTCCAACTCCTCGGCCGGGCAGCCCTGTTGACCGCCACCTGCCTCCTCGCGGGCGTCCTGTGCGCGGGCATCGCGCTGCCGCTGCCGGTGTGGGCCATCGGCCTGATGCTCGCGATCCTGGGCTTCTGCCTGGGAGTCGGCCAGCCCCTCTCCATGACCACGGTCGTACAGGCCGCCCCCGACGACGCCCGCTCCACCGCCCTCGCCCTACGGCTCACCGGAAACCGCCTCGGCCAGGTCGCCGCGCCCGCCGGTGCGGGTCTCGTCGCCGGAGTCGCGGGCGTGGCCGCGCCGTTCGTGATGCTCGGCGCGCTGCTGGTGCTGTCGGCGGGGGTCGCGCTGCGCTCACCGGGCGGATCGCCACAGGGGCGTACGGCACTCCGCGGGGTGCGGCGGGCGGGACCTTCCTTGAGCCAGAAGGGCGATATCCAGCGATAACTGACGGCGCGTACGGCGCTGCGCGCGCGTTCGGCGGGCCGAACGTGAAAAGGAATCAGGTTGAAGAGTGATTCGTACGATAATCACCTGATTCGGAGGGCTGTACATGCCGACCTCATTCCTGCCCCGTCGAGCCGCCGCCTGGACGGTGCTCGCCGCCGCGGCGACCGTCGCCTTCGGTGCGCCCGTCGCCGTCGCCGCCCCCGGTGACAACGGAGACGTCAAGATCCACGAGGTGGGCACGCCCTTCGACGACCAGAGCAACCAGCCGAAGGTGTGCGACTTCTACCTCGACGCGTTCAACTTCGACACGGTCCAGCAGGTCACCTGGTCCATCGAGACCCAGCCGTCGATCCCGGGCGGCGCGACCCGTTCCGGCTCCATCACGCTCACGACCGGCACCGGCCACACCATGCCCGTCGCGACCCTGCCGAACGGCATGTACAAGCTGACCTGGAACTTCGTCGGCGAGAACGGCAACGGCAAGCACAAGGTCTTCAAGGTCGACTGCCCGTCCCCGCCGCCCGGCGGCACCGGCGGCACGACCGGCGGAGGCACGGGCGGCACGGGCGGAGGTACGGGTGGTCCCAACGGCGGTCCGCCCGCCGGTGGCGGCGGGCTGGCCAGGGACGCGGCCCTGACCCCGCTCGCGGGCGCCGCCGCGGTGGGCCTGACCGCGGTCGGCGGGGCGGTCTGGTTCCGGCTGCGTCGCCGTCCCCACGGTGCGTCCTGAGCGGATGCGATGAACTCCGGCTCTGCCCCGCGCCCCACCCGGGCGCGGGGCGCTGACCCCATGCGCCCGCGCCACGGGCCGCGACCGGCCGTAGGCGATCGGCGGTCCCCTGGCCGAACCCTCCGGGAGGCGCCCGGCCGTACCGCCACCGGCGTGATGCGGTACGGCCGGCCCTGGTACCGGACGCGCGCCTTCCGGCTCGTGCGGACCCTCGTGCTGGCCGTCGTCATGATGGTCGGCGGTGCCCGGTGTGCCGGCGGGGACACCTCCCGCCCGTCCCGGGCGACTTTGCCGGCCACGGACCTCCGCACGGACGCGCGCGGCGGCCGACCGGCGCCCCCGGCACGCCCGTCGGCACACGCCGTCCCGCACCCCACCCGCCCGGCACCCCCACCCCGCCCCCTCCCGCACTCCCGCGCGATCGCCCTCGCCATCCCCTACCTCGACGTCGACGCCCCGGTCATGCCCCTCCGGCTCGACCGCGGCCACCGGATGTCCGCACCGCCGGGCGACGACCCGAAGCGGGTGGGCTGGTACGCCGACGGGCCCGCCCCGGGCGAGCAGGGCACGGCCGTCGCCGTCGGCCACCTCGACACCATGACCGGCCCCGCGGTCTTCGCCGGCCTGGGCGAACTCAAGCCGGACCATCTGGTCGAGGTGCGGCGCGCCGACGGACGGACCGCCGTCTACACGGTCGACGCGGTACGGACGTACGAGAAGGCGCACTTCCCCGACCGGGAGGTCTACGGCGCCCGCGGGCGACCGGAGTTGCGCCTGATCACCTGCGGCGGCGGCTACGACCGCAGGACCGGCTACACGGGCAACACCGTCGTCTTCGCCCATCTCGTCGCGATTCGTGAGCGCGCCCGAACTGGCTGAAGATGACCGTCCGTTTTCTCACCACCCGGACCGACCCGCCCGATCCCGTCCGGTCTCTTCCCCCGGGTGCGCACATTCCGTTAGCTTCCGTGACTCACAAGCCTCGTACGACCCGTGCGAGGTGTCCGGATCGCGGAGCACCGTCGCCCAAGTGAGCCCCCGGGGGCACTCGTCATGACACGCGCCATCTCCCTGCACGACGTGAGCAAGGCCTACGCGCGAGGCGTCCGCGTGGTGGACCGGCTGTCGCTGGACATCGCGCCGGGGGAGTTCCTCGTCCTGCTCGGGCCGTCGGGGTGCGGCAAGTCGACCGTGCTCAGGATGATCGCGGGCCTGGAGCAGATCGACGAGGGCGAGTTAAGACTCGACGGCGAGTACGCCAACGAACTCGCCCCCTCCGAACGGGACATGGCGATGGTGTTCCAGAACTTCGCCCTCTACCCGAGCATGACCAGCCGCGACAACATCGGCTTCCCGCTGCGCATCGAGACCCCCGGCGAGGACCCGCGCGCCCGCGTCGACGCCACCGCCCGCATGCTCGGCATCGAGGACCTCCTGGAGCGCTTCCCCAGCCAGCTCTCCGGAGGCGAACGCCAGCGCGTCGCCATGGGCCGGGCCATCGCCCGCCACCCCTCCGCGTTCCTGATGGACGAGCCGCTCTCCAACCTCGACGCGAAACTCCGCAATCACCTCCGCGCCGAAATATCCTCCCTCACCCGCAAGTTGGGCGTCACCACGGTCTACGTCACCCACGACCAGGCCGAGGCCATGTCGCTCGGCGACCGCGTCGCCGTCCTGCGCGGCGGAGTCCTCCAGCAGGTCGGCACCCCGCGCTCGGTGTACGCCCTGCCCCGCAACGTCTTCGTCGCCGCCTTCATCGGCACCCCGCGCATCAACCTCCTGCGCGGCCTGGTGCGGGCCCCGTTGGACGGCGCGATGACCATCAGCCTCGGCAAGCAGTACCTCCGGCTGCCCGAACCCCTGTGCCTGGACCACCAGTTGCTCCGCGTCCAGCAGGGCCGCGAGGTCATCGTCGGCCTGCGCTCCGAGGCCATCCGTATCGCCAAGCCCGCCGCCGCCCGCCCCGGCGAGGTGGCGATCAGCGGCCTCGTCGAGCACGTCGAGTTCCAGGGCCACGAGGTCCTCGTCCACTTCAACACCGGCTCCCGGCCCGCCGTCGTACCGGAGTTGGAGGCCCCGCGCACGGCCCGCCCGGTCCGCCGCCGACGACGCGAGGGCGGTGTCCTGGACCGGCTGCGGGGACGCGCGGGCGCACTGCGCGCCGGACCGGTGGTGGTCCTGGACCCCTCGACGGCCCCGGAATCCGACCCCGTACCGCCCGAGGGCCGCCTCCCCGGCGACCTCGTCGTCCGCACCACCCCCGACATCGAACTCCGCCACGGCATGCACGTCCCGCTTCTCGTCGACATCGCCCACCTGTTCGTCTTCGACCAGCACGGCGAACGGATCTCCCCGGCCCCGGCGCGGCTGCCCGACCTGGACGAGTGACGCCCGGTACGGATAGGCGCATGACCCTGCACTTCACCCGAAACCGGGCAGCCCTCGCGACCGCCGGCCTCCTCCTCGCCGCCGCGGCCCCCACCGCCTACGCGAGCCTCGACACCGA
Organism: Streptomyces sp. N50; assembly: GCF_033335955.1. Lineage (GTDB taxonomy): Bacteria > Actinomycetota > Actinomycetes > Streptomycetales > Streptomycetaceae > Streptomyces. Next base: position 1,560,882 of record NZ_CP137549.1, on the reverse strand, counting down.
AACCGCGCCCGCGATCGCCCCCGCGCCGACGCGCGGAACGCCGTACGTCGAGACGCGGCTCTTCTTCGGCACCGAGCGGCCGGACGGTGGACCGGCCGTCACCGACCGGCAGTTCATGGGCTTCGTCGACAAGGAGGTCACGCCCGACTTCCCGGACGGGCTGACCGTGCAGAACGGGCGCGGGCAGTGGCGGGACGCGAACGGGAAGATCGAGAAAGAGCGGTCGTACGAGCTGATCCTGCTGTATCCGGTGAAGGCGGCGGCCGCGAACGACCGGAAGATCGAGGAGGTCCGGCGGGCGTACGAGAAGGCCTTCGGGCAGGAGGCGGTGGCCCGGGTGGACGACCGGACCCGGGTCGATTTCTGAACCGCCCGTATCCCGGCCGATTTTGAAGGCGTCCGCGCGTCCGTGACCCGGGGTCTCTGGCGCCGGAAAACTAACACCGCTAGTTTGTGAGGCGGACGACGACGTCACGCCCGGGAGGCAGCACGATGAAGGCACACGACGGCATGTACATCGACGGCGCCTGGCGCCCCGCCGCGAGCGGGGACACCATCGACGTGGTGAACCCGGTCGACGAGCAGGTGATCGACCGCGTCCCGGCCGGTACCGCCGCGGACATCGACACCGCCGTACGCGCCGCCCGTGCCGCCCTCCCGGGCTGGGCCGCGACCCCGCCCGCCGAACGCGCCGCCCAACTGGCCTCCCTGCGGGACGTGTTGGCGGCCCGCAAGGACGAGATCGCCGAGACGGTCACCGCCGAACTGGGCTCACCGCTCGCCTTCTCGCAGGCCGTCCACGCGGGCGTGCCGATCGCGGTGGCGGGCTCCTACGCCGAACTCGCCGCGACCCACGCCTTCGAGGAGAAGGTCGGCAACTCGACGGTCTACCAGGAACCCATCGGTGTGGTCGGTGCGATCACCCCCTGGAACTACCCCCTCCACCAGATCGTCGCCAAGGTCGCCCCCGCCCTCGCGGCAGGCTGCACGGTGGTGCTCAAGCCGGCCGAAGACACCCCGCTCACCGCCCAGTTGTTCGCCGAGGCGGTCGACGAGGCGGGCATCCCGGCAGGCGTCTTCAACCTGGTGACGGGCCTGGGTCCGGTGGCCGGCCAGGCATTGGCCGAACATCCCGGCGTCGACCTCGTCTCCTTCACCGGCTCCACGGCCGTGGGCCGCCAGATCGGCGCGACGGCCGGTGCCGCGGTGAAGAAGGTCGCCCTCGAACTGGGCGGCAAGTCCGCCAACGTCATCCTCCCGAGCGCCGACCTCGCCAAGGCCGTCAACGTCGGTGTCGCCAACGTGATGTCCAACTCCGGTCAGACGTGCAGTGCTTGGACCCGGATGCTGGTCCATCGCGACCAGTACGACGAGGCGGTGGAGCTGGCCGCCACGGCCGCCGCCAAGTACGGCGCCCGCATCGGCCCGGTGGTGAACGCCAAGCAGCGGGCCAGGGTGCGGAGTTACATCGAGAAGGGCGTCGCGGAGGGCGCGCGCCTGGTGGCGGGCGGCCTCGAATCCCCGTCCCCGCAGGGCTACTTCATCAGCCCGACCGTCTTCGCCGACGTGACCCCCGACATGACGATCGCCCAGGAGGAGATCTTCGGCCCAGTCCTGACGATCCTCCGCTACGACGACGAGGACGACGCCGTGCGCATCGCCAACGGCACGGTGTACGGCCTCGCGGGTGCGGTGTGGGCCGGTGAGGAGGCCGAAGCCGTCGCGTTCGCGCGGAGGTTGGAGACCGGGCAGGTGGACATCAACGGCGGGCGGTTCAACCCCCGTGCGCCGTTCGGGGGTTACAAGCAGTCGGGTGTGGGCCGGGAACTGGGCGCGCACGGGCTGTCCGAGTACCTCCAGACCAAGTCCCTCCAGTTCTAGCCCACTCAGCCCATTGAGCCTGTTCAGTCCAGTCAGGAGGCCTCACATGGTCCGCGCCGCCGTACTGCCCGCCGTGGGCGCTCCGTTGGAGATCGCCGAGATCGACCTCCCGGACCCCGGCCCCGGCCAGGTCCGCATCCGCCTCGCCGCCGCCGGGGTCTGCCACTCCGACCTGTCCCTGACCAACGGCACGATGCGCGTGCCGGTCCCGGCGGTCCTCGGCCACGAGGGCGCGGGCACGGTCGTAGCCGTGGGGGAGGGCGTCACCCACGTCTCACCCGGCGCCCCGGTCATCCTCAACTGGGCCCCGTCCTGCGGCACTTGCCACGCCTGCACCCTGGGCGAGGTCTGGCTCTGCGCCAACGCGCTCAACGGCGCGGCGGACGTCTACGCCCACCGCGCCTCCGACGGCAGCGACCTCCACCCCGGCCTGAACGTGGCGGCGTTCGCGGAGGAGACGGTCGTAGCGGCGTCCTGTGTCCTGCCGCTCCCGGAGGGCATCCCGCTGACGGACGCGGCCCTCCTCGGCTGTGCCGTCCTCACCGGCTACGGCGCGATCCACCACTCGGCGCGGGTGCGGGAGGGCGAGACGGTCGCGGTCTTCGGCGTCGGCGGAGTAGGCCTGGCCACCCTCCAGTCGGCCCGGATCGCGGGCGCCACGACGATCGTCGCCGTCGATGTCTCCCCGGAGAAGGAGGAGTTGGCCCGCGCGGCCGGGGCGACGGACTACGTGGTCGCCTCCGAGAACACGGCCCGGGAGATCCGCGCCCTCACCGGAAAACAGGGCGTCGACGTCGCCGTGGAGTGCGTGGGCCGCGCGGTCACCATCCGCACGGCCTGGGAGTCCACCCGCAGAGGTGGACGTACGACAGTCGTAGGCATCGGCGGCAAGGACCAGCAGGTCACCTTCAACGCCCTAGAACTCTTCCACTGGGGCCGGACGTTGAGCGGCTGCGTCTACGGCAACTCCGACCCGGCGAAGGACGTACCGGTGCTCGCCGAACATGTCCGGGCCGGACGGCTGGACTTGGGGGCGCTGGTGACGGAACGGATCGGACTGGACGGGATTCCGGGGGCGTTCGAGAACATGGTGGCGGGGAAGGGCGGGCGGGCACTGGTCGTGTTCTGAACGGCCCTGTCCGCCCGCACCGGCGGTTCAGGCTCAACGCCCTTGCCTACGGCACCTGTTCGGGCTGCGGCTCATCGGTCGCCGCAGCCTGCTTCGCCCTCGCCCTCGCCTTCGCGCCCGGCCGGGACCGCGACACCGCCACGCCCGCCAGACACAGCACCCCGCCCCCCAGCGTGAGCAACCCCGGTACCTCACCCAGCGCCAGCCACGACATCAGGACGACCAGCGCGGGTACCGCGTACGTGGTCGCGCCCATCTTGCTGGCGGTCGTGCGGGCGAGGGCGTACGCCCAGGTGGTGAAGGCGAGGGCGGTCGGGAAGACGCCCAGGTAGACCATGTTGAGCGTGGCGGAGACGGGCGCGTCGCCGGCCTGATCGACAAGCTGCCCGGCGAACGGCAGGCACAGCACCGCCCCGACGAGACACCCGAACGTCGTCACCTGGAGCGCGCCGGCCCGGGCGAGGGCCGGTTTCTGGGCGACGACCCCACCGGCGTACGCGACCGCCGCGAGCAGACACAGCACCACCCCGAGCACGGACGAACCGCCGTCGCCCGACATCGAGAGCCCCACGGTCACCGCACCCGCGAACGACACCGCCATCCCCGCGAGCAGCCGCGGCGGCATCGCGTCACCGAGCAGTCGCGAGCCGAGCAGCGCGATGAGGATCGGCCCGATGTTCACGACGAGCGCGGCCGTACCGGCGTCGACCTGCTGCTCGCCCCAGTTCAGGACGACCATGTAGAACCCGAACCAGAGCACGCCCGAGATCGCGATCCCCCGCCAGGCGGACCGCGGCGGCACCCCTTCCCGCCGTACGAGAGAGAGCACGCCCAGCGCCAGCGCCCCGCTCGCCAGCCGCCCCAGCGCCAGCGCGCCCGGGGAGTAGGCGGATCCCGCGCTCCGGATGGACACGAACGCCGAGGCCCACAGGACGACGGTGACGACAGCGGCTGCGGCGGCTGCCCGTTCGGTACGGGGGTGGGATTTCGTCATGCGTACGAGGTTAGGCGGCGGCGGGACCGTACCGCTGGCGGAAATCGGACGCGGTCGTCGGGCGAAGCGGACGCGATCGCCGGGGGGAGTAGGCGATGCCTATGAGGTTATTTTTGTTGCCTGTGAGGCTTGACGGCAGACCTGGCCGAGGGGCAGAGTCCGAAACGCGTGCCGACACGTGCCGATACGTACCTACCGACAGGTGAGGACGGGTCCGATGAGCCACCACTCCGTACCGAGGCAAGTGCATCGCCTGTGGTCGCCCGAGCACGAGCCCGTGCTGGAGGTCGAGGACGGCGACACCGTGTCGTTCGACCTCACCGAGGCGACGGACGGACAGTTCGACCCGACGTCGACCGTGGAGGCGGTGGCCGGTTTCGACTGGGACCGCGTCTATCCACTCGCCGGACCCATCGTGGTCAGGGACGCCGAACCGGGTGACGTGCTGGAAGTGGAGTTCCTGGAACTGCGGTCCGTCGACTGGGGCTGGACGGCGGTACTCCCCGAACTCGGCCTGCTCACCGAGGACTTCCCCGACGCGCACCTCCACCTGTGGGACCTGACCGGCGGAGACACGGCCAACTTCCTCGACGTGGCCGACATCCCGATCCGCCCGTTCTGCGGGGTGGTTGGGGTCTGCCCGGACGTCACCGAACCCCAAAGCGTCCTGCCTCCGGGCCACTTCGGCGGCAACGTCGACTGCAAGGACCTGGTCGTCGGCACCAGGCTCTACCTTCCGGTCCAGGTCCCCGGCGCCCGTCTCAGCCTCGGCGATCCCCACGCGGCCCAGGGCGACGGGGAGTTGTGCGTCAGCGCGATCGAGGCGTCCTTGTCGGGCGCGGCCCGCATCCGCCTGCACAAGGGCCGCCGCATCCCGGCCCCCCAGTTCGAGACGCCGGGCCCCCTCCACCCGGACCCCGCCCGAGCCGGCCACTACGCCACGATGGGCGTAGCCCCCGACCTCATGCACGCGGCCCAGGACGCGACCCGAGCCATGATCGACCACCTGGGCACCCGCTACGGTCTCGCCCCGATCGACGCCTACGTCCTGTGCAGCGTCGCCGTAGACCTGCGGATCACCGAGGTCGTGGACGCCCCCAACTGGATAGTCACGGCCCACCTGCCAAAGGCGATACTCCGATCCTTTTGAGGCATGGGGTGGGTTTCGCAGGGGCGCGGGGCTGTATCTACTTGCGGATCCGCCGCGTGGGCGCGACCAGCCCCAGCGCACGCGGCACACCACACAAGCCACCCACCCCCTAGGAATCCGTCGCCGGCCCGACGCGGCGGCGACGCGCTCGCTGTCGGCAGGTCGCTCCGCAGTAGCGGGCCGGGCGGCCGGTGGACCGGGCCTCAAGCCGGACCCCGCACTCCTCGCACCGCGGCGCCGCGTGAAGCGTGCCGGACGCGTCACGAAATACCCCTCCTTCCGTGACGGACGCGGGACTCCGCAGGCTCTCCAGCGCCAGCCGCACCGTGCGGGTGCCGCCGTTCCGGTCGCGGTGTGCGGCCCAGATCGTCACGCATCCGACGATGAGCGCGGCGACATCGTCCGCGCTGACGTCGGTGCGGACCCCGCCGGCCCGCTGGGCCGCGCGGAGCAGTTCATCGAGTGCCTGGCGGAACCGTCGCGCCGACGCGGTCAGTTGGGGGCGCGGCCAGCTCGTCTCCGTGGTCAAGGCGTCGCATGCGGGCTTGCGGCCTTGGGACGTGTCGACGACTTCCAGCAGGAAGCCGAAGAACGCCGCGACAGGATCCGCGCGGGCCGCCCATCGCCGAGCGGCGTCCACCCGGTTGTCGATCTGCTGGACGAGTACGGCCTCCAGCAGGATCTCCTTGCTGGGGAAGTGCCGGTAGACGGTGCCGGCGCCGACCCCCGCCTGCCGTGCGATCGTGCCGAGCGAGACGTCCAGACCGCGCTCGTCGAACGCCCGCGAAGCGGCGGCGAGCACCTTCGCGCGGTTACGGCGGGCATCGGCCCGACCGACGTCATGGGGAGGTGCGGTCATGTCACGTAATCCCTTGTCCGCCGGACTCAACCGGGTGCAGCATTCCACATCGACCCCGGGCCGAGCCCAACCGTGCCCACCGACAAGCCCGGGGTGGAGGACGACATGACCACTGACCGCTTGACCGTCGTGACCGGTGCGACCGGCCGACAGGGCGGCGCCACCGCACGCCGGCTCCTGGCGGCCGGCAGACCGGTGCGCGTACTCGTGCGGGACACGACCGCTCCCGCCGCCCAGGCTCTCGAAACCGCCGGGGCCGAACTCGTCCGCGGCGACTTCGACGACCCGTCGGGCCTGCCTGCGGCGCTGGAGGGAGCGGCGGCACTGTTCGCCGTACCGCCCGTGGCATTCGGGCCGGCCGGCTCCGACGTGGAGCGGGAGTTCGCCCGGGGCCGGGCACTGACCGATGCCGCGGCCGCCGTGGGCGTCGAACACGTCGTGTTCACGGGCGTGGCTTCCACGCCGGGTCGTCCCGGTGGCTCGGAGGGGAAGAAACGCGTCGAGGACTATCTGCGTGAGCGGATCCGGTCGGTGACCGTGCTGCGCCCGGTGCGGTTCATGTCGAACTATCTCGGTTCGGCACCCATCGGTCTCGACGGCATCTCCGGCGGCGTGCACCGGCACGTCTTCCCGCCGGACGAACCTGCCCAGATCGTCGCGGTGGAGGACATCGCCGAATTCGCCGCGCTGGCCTTCGACCAGCCGGACCGGTTCGCGGGGCGGAGTCTGGAGCTGGCCGGGGACGCTCCCACTCCGGCCGAGGCGGTTGCCGCGATCAGCGAGGCCATCGGTGCCGAGGTGCGCTACGAGCAGATCACCCACGCCGAGGCTGCCGCGCTCAACCCCGAGATCGCCCAGGTCAGGGAGCGCTGGGCAGCCGGATCGCGCTGGCACGCCGATATCGAGGCGCTGCGCGTCATTCATCCCGGGCTGCGTACGCTCGCGGACTGGCTCGCCGAATCCGGCGCCGCCGTGCTGCGGAAGCGATTCCCCCACACCGCGTAGTGCCGTGGCTGTGGGTCGTGGTCTTGCTGGTGAGGGCGGGGCGGGGAACGGGTACGGCCGCCGATGCAGTCCAGGGCGATATGCGCGCTCCACAGCTGGTACCAACCCCTACCGCCCAGTCACCTCCGAGAACTGCCCCGCCAACCCCTCCAGCAGCGCGGCCAACCCCACCTCGAACGCCCGCTCATCCACCTTCTCCTGCTGCTCGGCAAGAAGATGCGCCTGCCCGAGATGCGGATAGTCGGCGGGATCGTACGCACTCTCGTCGTCCACGAACCCCCCGGCGAACGACCCCAGCGCGGACCCCATGATGAAGTACCGCATCAACGCCCCGATCGACGTGGCCTGCGCCGGCGGCCACCCCGCGTCGACCATCGCCCCGTACACCGCGTCGGCGAGCCGCAACCCCGCCGGCCGCCGCCCGGGCCCCGTGGCGAGCACGGGCACGATGTTCGGATGGTCACGCAGAGCGGACCGGTACGACACCGCCCAGTCGTGCAGCGCCGTACGCCAGTCCCGCCCGTCCTCGAACATCGACAGATCGACCTGTGCGCTCACCGAGTCGGCGACCGCCTCCAGAATCTGGTCCTTCGTGCGGAAGTGGTTGTAGAGCGAGGGCCCACTCACCCCCAACTCGGCGGCGAGCCGACGCGTGGACACGGCCGCGAGGCCCTCCGCGTCCACCAGCACCCGCGCCGCCTCGACGATCCGGTCGGTACTGAGCAGGGGCTTGCGCGGTCGGGCCATGCCGCACATAGTAGGGCTGCGAGAGTCAAACTAGCAGTGCTAATTTAAATGTGCAGCAATCGGTGTACGGCCTTCCACTTGGGGTGACGCGCAATGAACCTGGAGCTCAGCGAGGAGCAGGAGGCCGTACGGCGGCTCGCCAAGGACTTCGTGGACCGCGAGATCGCCCCGCACGTCATCGCCTGGGACCGCGCCGAGGAGGTCGACCGCTCGATCGTCAAGAAGCTCGGCGGCGTCGGTTTCCTGGGGCTCACGATCGACGAGGAGTACGGCGGCTCGGGCGGCGACCACCTCGCGTACTGCCTGGTCACCGAGGAGCTCGGCCGCGGCGACTCCTCCGTGCGCGGGATCGTGTCCGTGTCGCTGGGGCTGGTCGCCAAGTCGATCGCGGCCTGGGGCGACGAGGAGCAGAAGCGGCGCTGGCTGCCGGGGCTCACCTCCGGCGAGCACGTCGGCTGCTTCGGGCTCACCGAACCCGGCACCGGTTCCGACGCCGGCAACCTCACCACCCGCGCGGTCCGCGACGGCGACGACTACGTCATCAACGGCACCAAGATGTTCATCACGAACGGGACTTGGGCCGATGTGGTGCTGTTGTTCGCGCGCTCGACCGACGCCCCGGGACACAAGGGCGTCTCCGCCTTCCTCGTCCCGACCGACACCCCCGGCCTCACCCGCCGCACCATCCACGGCAAGCTCGGCCTGCGCGGCCAGGCCACCGCCGAACTCGTCCTCGAAGACGTCCGCGTGCCCGCCGCCACGATGCTCGGCCCCGAGGGCAAGGGTTTCTCGGTCGCGATGTCGGCGCTGGCCAAGGGCCGGATGTCGGTCGCGGCCGGCTGTGTCGGCATCGCCCAGGCCGCGCTCGACGTGGCGCTCCGCTACGCCGGTGAGCGCGAGCAGTTCGGCAAGTCCATCGCGCAGCACCAGCTCGTGCAGGAACTGATCAGCGACATCGCCGTCGACGTGGACGCGGCCCGGCTGCTGACCTGGCGGGTCGCCGACCTCATAGACCGCGGGCTGCCCTTCGCCACCGAGTCCTCCAAGGCCAAGCTCTTCGCCTCGGAGGCCGCCGTCCGCGCCGCGAACAACGCGCTCCAGGTCTTCGGCGGCTACGGCTACATCGACGAGTACCCGGCGGGCAAGCTGCTGCGCGACGCCCGTGTGATGACCCTCTACGAGGGCACCAGCCAGATCCAGAAACTGCTCATCGGGCGCGCGCTGACGGGCGTTTCCGCGTTCTGAAGACCCGTTCTGAGTACGTGAGTTGAGTATCTGAGCGGATGTCCTACGGGCCGTAGCCGCCGATGCTCGACCCATGAGTGACACACCGGTCAAACAGCAGACCACGGCCGCCTATCACGGCCAGGCCGTCGCCTCCTTCGCGATCGCCCTCGCGGCGACCGCCATCGGCATCTTCCAGTTGCACGCCGACACCTGGGTACGGGCCTTCCTCGGCATCGCCGTCCTCTACTTGGTCACGTCCGCCTTCACGCTCGCCAAGGTGGTCCGCGACCGCCAGGAGGTCGGCCAGATCGTCAGCCGGGTCGACCAGGCCAGGCTGGAGAAGCTCCTCGCCGAGCACGACCCCTTCGAAAAGCTCTGAGCGGCCAGACTAAGCGCTCGCTCAGGTTCGGCGGTATGGTGGACCCCTTGTCACCGAGAGGGGTTCACGAGCGATGAGTACGGCGGAGGAGACCACCGCGGGCGACCCGCAGGCCTGGGCGGAGGTCACGCCCGACGCGGCCCGGCGGCTGCTGATCGCCGCCGTGGAGGCCTTCGCCGAGCGCGGCTACCACGCGACGACCACCCGGGACATCGCGGGCCGCGCCGGGATGAGCCCGGCCGCGCTCTACATCCACTACAAGACCAAGGAAGAACTGCTCCACCGCATCAGCAGGATCGGCCACGAGAAGGCCCTGGAGATCCTGCGCACGGCGGCGGGGCGCGAGGGCAGCGCCGCCGAGCGCCTCGCGGACGCCGTGAGCTCCTTCGTGCGCTGGCACGCGGGTGGGCGCACCACCGCGCGGGTCGTGCAGTACGAACTCGACTCGCTCGGCCCGGACGCCCGCGCCGAGATCCTCGCGCTGCGCCGCCAGGTCGACGCCGAGGTGCGCGGGATCGTCGAGGACGGGGTCGCCGACGGCTCCTTCGACGTGCCGGACGTGAAGGGCACGACCCTCGCGATCCTGTCGCTGTGCATCGACGTGGCCCGCTGGTTCAGCCTCGACGGACCCCGGACGCCCGACGAGGTCGGCGCGCTCTACGCCGACCTCGTGCTGCGGATGGTGGGGTCCAAGTAGCCGCCCTGCCAAGGGTGTTGGTCAGAGGTAGTAGCGCGACACCGACTCGGCCACGCACACCGGCTTGTCGCCGCCCTCGCGCTCCACGGTGAACGCGACGGTCACCTGGACGCCGCCCGGTACGTCGTCGACGCCGGTGATCCTCGCGGTGGCGCGCAGCCGGGAGTCGACCGGGACCGGGGCGGGGAAACGGACCTTGTTCGTCCCGTAGTTGACGCCCATCTTCACGCCCTCGACCTTGATCAGCTGCGGCCCGAAGAGCGGGAGCAGCGACAGGGTGAGGTAGCCGTGCGCGATGGTCGTCCCGAAGGGTCCGGCCGCCGCCTTCTCCGGGGCCACGTGGATCCACTGGTGGTCGCCCGTCGCGTCCGCGAACAGATCGATCCGCTTCTGGTCGACCTCCAGCCAGTCGGTGTGCCCCAACTGCTCACCGACCGCCGCCCGCAGGTCGTCGACGGAGGTGAAGATCCTCGGCTCTGCCATGTCCTGTCCCGGCCTCTCACGTCATCCAGCACGCCATCACGTCATCACATACCTAAGCAACTGCTTAGCATGGTCGGATGTGAGGCCTCTGTCAACGGACCACGGGTGTGACGCGATGGGTAGGCTCTGACAGGTGCCTCAGATCCCCGAGAAGATCCACGAGCTGACGGTCGGCCAACTCGCCGCACGCAGCGGAGCAGCCGTCTCCGCCCTGCACTTCTACGAGGCCAAGGGCCTGATCAGCAGCACGCGCACCACGGGCAACCAGCGCCGGTACACCCGTGACACCCTGCGCCGGGTCGCCTTCGTGCGGGCCGCCCAGCGCGTCGGCATCCCGCTGGCCACCATCCGCGAGGCGCTCGCCGAACTCCCCGAGGAGCGCACCCCGACCCGCGAGGACTGGGCCCGCCTCTCCGAGGCCTGGCGCTCCGAACTAGACGAGCGCATCAAGCAGCTCAACCGCCTCCGCGACCACCTCACCGACTGCATCGGCTGCGGCTGCCTGTCCCTGTCGTCCTGCGTCCTGTCCAACCCGGACGACGTGGTCGGCGAACGGGGCGCGGGTTCACGCCTGATGACGGAACCGGCGGAGCGCCGGAACGCACGCGCCCCCCGGGACCGGGATCCCGAGGGGCGCGACTGAGGACGGCGCTCACTCGTACTCGGTGCCGCCCTTCCGCGTCAGATACGCCGGGCTGACGGCCTTCGCGACCGCCCGTCCACCGGTCACCGCGCTGTACCGCTCCACCGCCGGACGGATCACGACTCCCTCCCGCAGATGCAGCCCCCGCCCCGACACGGTCTCCCGCCCGCTCGCGACCTCCAGCACCCGCTCGACGTCGTACGGCCCCTCGTACAGCCTTGGCACCAACGGCAGCTCCCCGTCGAGGAGTTGGGCCAGTTCGGCTGCGTCCAGCCACCGCACCGCCCCGTCGATCTCGGCGGACACGTCGAACACGGCGTACCCGAGCGTCTCGCGCCGCCCGTCGGCGCCGTACGTCAGGTCCTGGACGCCCGCGCCGTAGACCTCGCCGAAGACGCCGACCCGGCGGGCGCCGAGCCGTTCGGCGAGGCGGGCGGCGGCTTCTGGGACGCCGTGACCGCGGACGGCTCGCCAGTACAGATTGCGCGGATCCTCCTTCAGGGCAAGGGACTTGGCGCCGAAGCCCTTCGAGGAGACCTGTACACGGCCGCCCTCTTCGGTGCCCTCCTCCTCCGCGAAGTAGGTCAACAGGCAGGCGGAGCCGTGGAGTTTCTCGGTCAGGACCACAGCCTCGCCCGGTTCGAATATCCCGGGAAACCGCTGGATGTTCTCGATGTCCACCCAGGGCAGCAGATCGGGCGCGTGCTCGACGTCGCCGTCCATCGTGGGCGGGATCGGCGGCACCCACTTGACGATGCCGAGCCGCTCCGCGAAGTCGGTGCCGTCCAGGGCGGCTCGGGCCAGGTCGACGTCCGCGAGGGCCTTCGGCCGGCACACGATGCCCTGCGACAGCTCACCGCGCAGCCGCACCGCCCTGACCCGGTCCGCGTTGCTCCCCGCGAGGCGCCCGGTGAGCCCCAACTCCTCGATCAGACCGGCCGGGAGCACGGACTGCTCGGGGATGTAGACGGCGGTCTCACCGGTGCGGAACGCCCCCTTGGCGACGACGGCTCGATACAGGCCGACCTGGGCCAGTTCGAGGGCGTCGGCGTTCGGGTGTTCATGGACGGTCAGCACTTCGGCGGTGACGCGGAGCGTCGACATCGGGACTCCTCGGGTTCCTCAGCTGTGTTTCATCGCCCTCAACTGTCCTGATCGGAAAGGGGTGGAGCGACCGAATATGCGGCTGCTAGCTTCGGGATCCATGCCCCTGTCGCCAGCGCTCACCGCCGCCCTCGCGGACATCGAGACGGTCTTCAACGGTTTCGCGAGCCCGGGGGAGACCGGCTGCGAGCGGTGTTTCGGGCCGACGGAGACCGCGTTCCTGCGCACGCCGTACACGCGCGTGCCCGGCGAGCTGGTGAGCAGGTTCGTGTTCAAGGACCCCACGCACTTCGAGGATCACGCCGCCGTGCTGCGACGCCTGCTGCCGCAGACCGCGCGGGCGATGGCGGAGGGCGAGCTGGACGGGATCGGCTGGGGCGCGCACGGGCTGAGCCGGATCGACTGGCGTTCCTGGCCGGCCGACCAGGCCGCCGCGATCGAGGCCTTCCTCCACGCCTGGTGGCAGGACGCCCTCGCGAAGCCCGAGTCGCCGTACGGCATCCAGGACGTCTTCGAGACCTGCGCCACCATCGCCAGGAGCGTGACCCCCTTCCTGGACGGGTGGGCCCAAGGCCCCGTCGCCGACGCCCACTTCGTTCACTGCGCCGACCATTGGCTCTACTACCTGGTGTCCGACGCCTCCCCGTTCACCTGGTGGTACGACGACAGCGAGGCCACCGGCCTGGCGGACCTGCGCACCTGGCTGGCCGGTCCCGGTGCCGCCCGCCTCCGTGCTCAGGGCGAGTCCGACCTCGCCACCCGCGCCGAACTCCTGGCCCTGCCCTACGACGAGCGCTGGGCCCACCCGTACTGGACCAGCCCCTCGGCGACCAACTGAGCGTTGGACAAAGCCCGTTCACCGTCCGGCAGGAACAGCGTGTCCTCCAGGCCGATACGGGTCGCGAGCCCCAGCCGCCCCGCCAGCCGGAGCACCGGCCAGGTGCTGCCGTCCTCGCCGTGCAGCAGCACCGGGCGGCCGTGGCCGGTGCCGAGGTCGGCGAGCAGCGCACGTGCGGACGCCTCCGCCGTCTCCGCATCCGGGTCCGTCACCTCCGCCAGGACCCGCAGCACCTTCGACCGGAGCGGTGAGACGGCGAACCGGGCCGCCCCGTCCGTGCCCGACCAGATGCCCGCCTCCACGCCGACGCCCCGGTCCAGCAACGCCGTCGCGACCTCCTCGGCGCCCGGCTCGTGCCAGTTGACCGAGGCGTGGTCGGGCAGGACCGTCCACCCGCGCACCCGCTCCACCCGTGCCGCCGGGTCCGGCTCGGCCCAGGCGCCCGTGGTCACGCCGACCGGCACGGACACCCGCGCCCGTATCGCCTCCAGCGTCACCGCGAGGACGCGCGGTGACAACGTGTCCTGTCCGCAAGGGGACTTGGGATGAAGATGGACGTCCGTGGCCCCCGCAGCGACAGCCTCCACCGCGGCATCGGCCAACGCCCCGGGCGAGACCGGCACCATCCAGCCGTCGGCGGCCCCACGGGCCCCGTTGAGACAGACCTGCACCATGCCTCGATGGTGTCACCCGCCACTGACAACCGCCCCCGATCCCGGCCTCCTCACCCCCACACCCACCGGATCCCCACCCGGCAGGGCCCCGCCCCCAACGCCACCGCGTGCACCGACCCCGACGCGTCCACCCGGAGCCGTTGTTCGCGCGGTCGCCCGGCGCGGGGACGGGGGCCGAGGCCGTTCGTGCGGAAGGAGTAGCACGTGCGCGGCAGACACTCCTTCGCGAAGCGGACCTCCAGGAGGTGTTCGCGCATCGGGACATGGATCGTGGTCTCTGCGCGCTGGGAGTACGGGCGCGGATCGCGATGCTCGACCGTGTAGTCGACGATCACGGTCTCGCCGCGGGCCAGCGGGCGGTCGAAGAGCAACTCCGCCGCGACCAGGCCCTCTTGGGGGAGTTCGAGAACCGTGCCGAGCCGCGCCGGTACCGCCACGCTGAAGTACGGCAGCGGGCCGGGCGCGTCCAGGCGGTACAGGGCGATCCAGCGGTCCGCGCCGTCCGCCTCGGCGCGCAGCAGGCGCCGGCTGGTCATCGAGCGGACGCGGCGGTCGGCGTCCACGTCCACCCGGTTGTGGCAGCTGAGCCGGGTCAGGCTGTCGTCCCAGCGGGTGTCCAGCGCGGCGAGGGCTGCGGTCAGGTCGTGGTGGTCCGACCAGGCCCGGGCGAGATCGGGGTGGTCGCCGTCCGGCGGGAGCCAACGCCCCCGCGGCCGGGGCGGGCCCAGCAGACCGGTCAGCGCTCCGGGCGGCAGCCGTAGGACGTCCTCCAGTACGGCGAGCGCCGCCAACGACCGTTGCCGTTCGGGCTGGTAGCGGCCGGACTGCCAGGAGCTGAGCGTCGCCGACGCCACCGGGGTGCCCCGGCGCAGCAGCCGGTCCTCGATCCGGTCCAGGCTGAGCCCGCTGGCCGCGATGGCCGCGCGCAACGCCTCGTGGAACGGCATCGCCCCGGTGCGGGACGCCGGGTTCTCGGGTCTGGAGAGCGCGTACTCCGGTCTGGCGGGCGGCACGTACCCCGGTCTGGAAGTCACGTGTTCCAGCTCAAGTCAGGGCCACCGTGGGGCGGAAGACCGTTGCCCTGAAGTTGGGTCAGTCTTGCCCGGTGATTGATCAAATTTGAATGAACCTGTCAGATTACGCAGTTGTTGCGCCGCCAATTCCCGCAAGACTGAAGGAACTTGTCCGTCTTGCCATGCACATGAGGCCTCGCGGAAGCTGCTGTGCACTGCCGTCACGGCAGCCCCCCACCCCTCGAATGACGGAGAGTCATGTCCGCGAGATCTTCCGCCGGGTTCGTTCTCGTCACCGCCGCCGCCCTCACCGCCGCCCTCGCGACGCCCGCGCTCGCGGCCGCCCCGAGCGCCGCCGCGCACACCCCGGCCCAGCTCACCCAGGCCGTAGCGAGCCACGAGAGTCACACGCTGCACGGGCTCGCGAAGCCCGGCAAGGTCAATGCCACCGTCTCGTCCACCAACTGGTCCGGCTACGCGGCCACCGGCTCGACCGGCGCGTACACCTCGGTCACCTCGTCCTGGACCCAGCCGAGCGTCACCTGCTCCTCGGCCACCACGTACTCCTCCTTCTGGGTCGGCCTCGACGGGTACAGCAACTCCGCGCTGGAGCAGACCGGTACGGAGGCCGACTGCATCGGCGGCAAGGCGACCTACGGCGCCTGGTGGGAGGTGCTGCCCGCCTCCGAGAGCGCGTACTCCGGCGTCACGGTCAAGGGCGGCGACAAGTTCACCGCGACCGTGACCTACACCGGCTCCACCTTCACCATGACCCTCGCCGACTCCACGGAGGGCTGGACGAAGACGACGACGCACGCCGGTTCGTCCGGCTTCAAGAACGCCTCCGCCGAGGTCATCGCCGAGGCCCCCGAGGTCGGCGGCTCGGTCGCGAGCCTCGCGAACTTCGGCACCGTGAACTTCACCGGCGCCAAGGCGAACGGCAGCAACCTGGACACCTACTCGCCGAACGAGATCGTCATGACGAAGAGCAGCAGCTCGGCCGTACGGGCCCAGCCGGGCTCGATCTCCGGCGGCGGCTTCGCCGACGTCTGGAAGGCCAGCTGACGCCTGCGGCGCGCCACTTGGGGGCTGTCGACGAACGCCGTCGGCAGCCTTCGCCGTTGCACCGGCAAGCGCAAACCGGCTGGGTCAAAAGGGGGTGCGGCATCCCCGGCGCACCCCTGGCGCCCTTCTTCGGTTCGCCCGGTTCAGGCCGACATCAGCAGCCGTCCCCGCCTGGCGTACGCCAGGGCCTCGGGCGTGAGCACCGGACGCGGTACGACGATGCCGCAGTCCGTGCAGACCGGGCCCGAGGAGGGTTCGTGGGCCAGGTCGTACTTCCACAGGAGGCGCTCCCCGGCGCACACCGGGCACACGGAACCCGGTTCACGCTCCAGCGCGGCGATCAGCCGTCGCAGCACCTCGGCCAGTGGTTCATGGGGGTGGAGTCGTGGGTCGTCGCACCAGGCGACACCGAAGCCGCCCCAGGTCAGCCGGTGCCAGTCGTCCACGGTGCCCGGGCGGCGGAGCCCGTCGTGCTTCTCCTTCTTGCGGCGTTCGGCGAACCCGACCTCGTAGGCGAGCCAGACCTTGCGCGCTTCCTCCAGCTCGTCCAGTGCGGCCACGAGCCGCGCCGGGTCGGGGGAGCGGTCCTCGGGTCCGAACCCGGCCCGGGAGCACAAGTGGTCCCAGGTCGCCCTGTGCCCATAAGGGGCGAACCGCTCAAGGCACTTGCGCAGCGAGTAGCGCCGCAGCGCCAGATCGCACCGAGGGTCTCGCACCTGTCTCGCCAGACTCCGGAAACCGGCCATCGCCCTGCACCTCCGTCACACCTGCACCTGTACTTCGGTCACCTCGGCGTCGTCGAACGGACGTCGCCGAATAGACGTATCGACAAGCGATTTGGCTCCATCCGATTTCCGATGGCCTCCATAAGCCACTTGCCCGGATCCAAAACTTGACGCATGTTCATCTTCAATCTCGGGGATACCGGCGGTAACGTCCCGCACCACCCCCGTCGGTAGGAGCTGCGATGCCACGGCGCACCCCGCGTAACTTGCTCGACAGACTGAGAACTCCCGGCGGATTCCCCGGGTTCCTGAAGGCCGCATCCGTATGCGCCCTCATTGCCGCCCTTTTGTCTCCCCTTGCCCAGGGGACGGCCGCGGCGGCGACCGCCTCGAACGACTACTGCGGCGGCCAGTGCTCGGACATCCTCCCGGCCGGCGAGAACGGCAACGCCACCCTCGCCCAGATCCTTCTCAACCAGGTCTTCGGCACCCAGCCCAGCCATGCGGAAGACCAGCTCGGCCCCTATGCCAACCTGGCCACGGGCGCCTCCACGCTGACCGACGCGAAGATCAACACCTTCTTCAACGACGCGTCGTTCGGGGTCCCCGCCGCCAACGTCGCCTCGACCGAGAACCCCAGCGGCCGCACCGACGTGACGATCGTCCGCGACAAGGCGACCGGTGTGCCACACATCACAGGCACCACGCGCTACGGCACCGAGTACGGCGCGGGTTACGCGGCCGCCGAGGACCGGCTGTGGCTGATGGACGTCTTCCGGCACGTGGGACGCGGCCAGTTGACCACCTTCGCCGGCGGCGCGGCCTCCAACCAGGGACTTGAGCAGGAGTTCTACCGCAACGCCCCGTACACCGAGGCCGAGTTGCAGTCCCAGATCGACAACGCCGTCGCCAACAACGGCACCCGCGGCCAGCAGGCGCTCGCTGACGCCAACGCCTATCTGGCCGGCATCAACGCCTACATCGACGCCTCGGACAGCGGCCGTTACTTCCCCGGCGAGTACGTCCTCACCGGACACAAGGACTCGATCACCAACGCCGGCACGATCGACCACTTCAAGATCACCGACCTGGTCGCGCTGGCCTCCGTCATCGGCACGCTCTTCGGCTCCGGCGGCGGCGGCGAGGTCAACAACGCCCTCTCCCTGCTCGCCGCCCAGGAGAAGTACGGCGTGGAGCAGGGCACCAAGGTCTGGGAGTCCTTCCGCGAACGCAACGACCCCGAGGCCGTCCTCACCGTCCACAACGGCGAGAGCTTCCCGTACGGCACCAAGCCCACCACCGCCCAGGGCGAGGCACTCCCCGACGCCGGTTCGGTGACGACCGAGCCACTCGTTTACGACGCCACGGGCACCGGCGCCAACCAGAGCGCCGACGCGACCTCCGCCGCGGCGACGGCGACCGCCCTCAGCTCCGCGAAGCGCGGGATGTCCAACGCCCTTGTGGTGAGCGGCAAATACACCGCGAGCGGCCACCCGATAGCCGTGTTCGGGCCCCAAACCGGTTACTTCGCACCGCAGTTGCTCATGCTCCAGGAGATCCAGGGCCCGGGCATCAGCGCCCGCGGCGCCTCCTTCGCGGGACTGAGCATGTACGTCGAACTCGGCCGCGGCCAGGACTACTCGTGGTCCGCCACGACCTCCGGCCAGGACATCATCGACACGTACGCCGTCGAGCTCTGCCAGGACGACTACCACTACCTCTTCCACGGCACCTGCACGCCGATGGAGGAGGTCGAGCAGAAGAACTCCTGGGCACCCACCACGGCCGACTCCACCGCCGCCGGGTCGTACACCATGCGGGTCTGGAAGACCGAGTACGGACCCGTCGAATACAGAGCGACCGTCGGCGGGAAGAAGGTCGCCTACACCACCCTGCGCTCCTCCTACATGCATGAGGCCGACTCGATCATCGGCTTCCAGATGCTCAACGACCCGGACTACGTGAAGAGTCCGCAGACCTTCCAGACCGCCGCGCAGCACATCAACTTCACGTTCAACTGGTTCTACGCCGACTCCCAGCACACCGCGTACTACAACAGCGGCAACAACCCGGTGCGGGCCACCGGAGTCGACCCCGAGTTCCCGGTCTGGGGCCAGGCCGCCTACGAATGGCAGAACTGGGACCCCACCACCAACACCTCCGACTACACCCCGGCCTCCGCGCACCCCAACTCCATCGACCAGGACTACTACATCTCCTGGAACAACAAACAGGCGCTCAACTACACGACGGCCAGTTGGGGTGACGGGTCCGTCCACCGCGGCAACCTCCTCGACGACCGGGTGAAGAAACTCGTCGCGGCCGGCGGGGTCACCAGATCCTCGCTGGTGAAGGCGATGTCCGACGCCTCGCTCACCGACCTGCGCGCCGAGGACGTGCTGCCCGACATGCTGAAGGTGATCAACAGCAGTACGGTCACCGACACCACCGCCGCCGCTGCCGTCACCAAACTGCAGACCTGGCTCACCGCCGGCGGCAAACGCACCGAGACCTCGGCAGGCTCCAAGACCTACGCCAACGCCGACGCCATCCGGATCCTGGACGCCTGGTGGCCCGCACTGGTGAAGGCCGAGTTCCAGCCCGGCCTCGGTGACACCCTCTACACCGCGCTCACCAACAACCTGTACATCGACGAGACCCCGTCGGCCGCCCACGGCCCGACCGGCTCGCACGCCGGAAGCTCCTTCCAGTACGGCTGGTGGAGCTACGTCGACAAGGACCTCCGGTCGGTGCTCGGGCAGACCGTGTCCGGTCCGCTGGCCCAGCAGTACTGCGGGGGCGGCAGCCTCAGCGCCTGCCGGGACATCCTGATCAGCACGCTGAAGACGGCGGCCGGCACCAGCGCGTCCACGGTCTACCCCGGGGACTCCCTGTGCTCGGCGGGCGACCAGTGGTGTGCCGACTCGATCGTCCAGCGGACGCTCGGCGGCATCAAGCACTACAACATCAGTTGGCAGAACCGGCCCACCTTCCAGCAAGTGGTGGAGTACACGTCACACCGGTGACGCCTGAGCGGCGGCGGGCCGGCCGATCCGGCCCGCCGCCAGCACCACCCGAGCGAGTTCGGGGTGCACGATGTCGCTGTGCGCCCCGGTCGGCGGCTCGCCGTGACATACGACCGAGCAGACGTCGACGTTCACACAACCCGACTCCGGAAGCGGCGAGTCGAGGGCTTCGGCCAGGGTCAGCGACCGGGTGCCCGGCACCGCCCGCACCCCGTCGTGGCCCATGGCACCCCACCTGTCGCCCAGCACCCGGACGATGTCGACGGCGGCGAACGAGCAGTCGTCGTCCGCCATCCGCGAGGCCAGCGGATAGATCGTGCCGAGCGCCGAGTCGCAGTGCGAGTAACAGCACACGAGGGGTCCGTCGACGCGGTTCTGCTGGCCCTGAAGGACCCCTCCGGCACGCGGGTCGTCCGGCAGCCGGGCCGCGAACGCGTAGTGGGAGAAGGCCCCTTGGAGCAGCGTCACCGACTTGACCGAGTGCACTCCCTCGGGCAGACCCCGTAGCGCGAACGACACCAGGCGCCCGCCGAAACTGTGCCCCACGAGATGCACCCGCACCTCCGGCGCCACCGCCGCGAGCCGCCCGATCGCCGGGCCGAGACCGCGCTCACCGACCGTGCCCGCACGTCTCTTCATCGCGTAGTACGCCGCCTGCCGCAGCAGCTCCCGCGCACCCTTCCACGGATTCGGCAGCGCGAACTCCGCTACGGAACCCGGGGATCGAGGCGCCGTGAGGTGGGCAAGCGCCTGCGCGAACTGCCCGCACACCTCGGCCGTACACCCGGCGGCGAACATCCGCGGCTCGCACTGGGGCACCCCCTCCGCGAGCGTGTCCGCGCCGAACATCGCCTGGGGCCCCGGCGGCACCACCTCCACCAGCGTCCGCACCAGCCGCCCATACTCCTCCAACTCAGCGTCCTGAGGCGGCTGTTGGTCCAGCATCCGGGCGATCTGGTCGATCACCGGCGCCTTGCCGGGGAAGGCGTCGAGAAGCGCGTGCCGGGTGTCGGCGTCGAGCGCGGGACGCGCCAACTCGGCCACGGCTGCCGGTGATCGCGGGAAATCCGGAATCGGCTGGTCCGGGAACTCCATGGATGGCCAGATCACGCCTACGTACCCGATCGCGGCCCTCGGCGCGAGCCGTGGAACCGGGGCGAAGAAGCGGCTGTAGAGCCGGGTCGCGCCGGCGCGTTGGTTGTTCCACCCGTGTGAGAAGACGATCAGGTCGCCGATCCCGCGCTGCCGCACCTCGCTCAGCAGCCGGTCCCGTTCTCCCTGGTCGACGTCCCCGTCGGCATCGAAGGTCAACTCCCAGTAGGGGCTCACACTCATCGCCGGATCCGCCATGACCGGCCTCCTCGTTCCCCGAAGTGGTGCGATGTGGGCGCATCGTCCCGCTACCGGTGAAGATTGGCCATACGTCACGACTCACTTGTAGAGGAGGTATTCAGTTCGAACCCGTCGGAACGCCCTCAACTCCTCCTGCCACGCGGCTACGACCTCGTCGGTACCCGCGCCCGCGTCGATCGCCGTCCGCACCCGGGCGGACCCGGTGAGCTTGTCGATCCAGTTGTCCGAGCGCCAACTGAAGCCGCTCCAGACCTTCTTGGCGGTCACCAGCAGCGCGATGCCGGTGCGGACGGGGTCGTAGGCGGCCCGGTCGTGGATGTGGATCTGGACCCCGCCGACGGTCTTGCCCTCGAACTTGGAGAAGGTGGGCGCGAAGTACGCCTCCCTGAAGTGCGCTCCGGGCAGGGCGAGTTGATTCACCTCGGCGGCCCAGCGTCCGTCGATGCCCTCTGCTCCTAGCAGTTCGAAGGGGCGGGTGGTGCCGCGGCCCTCGGAGAGGTTCGTGCCCTCGAAGAGGCAGGTGCCCGAGTAGGCGAGGGCGGTGTCCGGGGTCGGCATGTTGGGGCTCGGGGGCACCCAGGGGAGCGACCAGGCGTCGTAGAACTCCGAACGCTTCCAGCCCGTCATCAGTACGGTCTCCAGGGGGACGGGTGTGGTCAGGAACTCCCCGTTGAACAGGCGGGCCAGCTCGGCGACCGTCATGCCGTGTGCCTGTGCGATCGGTTGTCTGCCCACGAATGTTGCGAACTCCCTGTGCAGGACCGGGCCTTGGGCCGATCTTCCGGTCACCGGGTTGGGGCGGTCGAGGACGACGAAGCGTTTGCCGGCTAGTTGGGCTGCCTCCATGCAGTCGTAGAGGGTCCAGATGTAGGTGTAGAAGCGGGCGCCCACGTCCTGGATGTCGAAGACGATGGTGTCCACGGCTGCGGTCCTGAAGATGTCGGCGAGTGGTTGGCCGCTCTTCAAGTACGTGTCGTAGACCGGGAGTTTGGTTGCCGGGTCGGTGTAGTAGCCCTCGGATCCACCTGCTTGGGCGGTGCCTCTGAAGCCGTGTTCTGGGCCGAAGACCGCGGTGAGGTTCACGTGGGGGCTGGCGTGCATGACGTCGACGATGTGGTGGGCGTCTCTGGTGATGCCGGTGGGGTTGGTGACGATGCCGGTTCGTTGGCCACTGAGCTGGGCGTAGTCGTGTGCGGCCAGGGTTTCGAAGCCGGTGCGTAGTGCGGTTTTCTTGGGTTGTGCGGGGGTGAGGGTTGCCGCCGGGGTCGCTGCCAGGAGAGCTCTTCTGGTGAGGGGCATGTCGGCACGGTATTGGCTGCCGCGTGTGGATCGTCGGGTGCGCGTCGAATGTGGCTGGTCGCGCCGTTCCCCGCGCCCCTGAAGGAAACTGCCCTTCCGGTGTTACATACCGACCGGTTAGTCTGGCTGGGCAGGGGAGCCGCAGTCGAAGGAGATTGATGGTGGAAGCCGTTCAGGGTGCCGGGGTAGTCGTCACGGGGGCTGGGGGTGGCATCGGGGCCGCGCTTGCGCGGCGGTTCGCTGCCGAAGGGGCCCGGGTCGTGGTGAACGACCTTGATGCCGACCGGGCCAAGGCCGTCGCCGATGAGATCGGGGCCATTGCCGTACCGGGGGATGCCTCCGCCGTCGTCAGTGCTGCTCGCGACGCTCTCGGTGGGACCGTCGACATCTACTGCGCCAACGCCGGGGTCGGCTCCGGTGGGTCGGAAGCCGCCGGGGAGGACGTCTGGGCGCTGGCCTGGGACGTGAACGTCATGGCTCATGTGCGGGCCGCCGAGGCGTTGATCCCGGGGTGGCTGGAGCGGGGCGGCGGGCGGTTCGTGTCGACCGTGTCGGCGGCCGGGCTGCTCACCATGATCGGGGCCGCGCCCTACAGCGTCACCAAGCACGGCGCGTACGCCTTCGCCGAGTGGCTGTCGTTGACGTACCGGCACCGGGGGATCAAGGTCCACGCGATCTGTCCGCAGGGTGTGCGTACCGACATGCTGGCCGCCACCGGCAGCGCGGGTGACCTGGTGCTTCAGCCGACGGCCATTGAGCCAGATGTCGTTGCTGACGCTCTGATGGCGGGGATCGAGGAGGACCGGTTCCTGATCCTGCCGCATCCCGAGGTCGCCGGGTACTACCAGGCCCGGGCCGCCGAGCCGGATCGCTGGCTGACCACCATGAACCACATCCAGCAGAAGTGGGAGGCCGGAGAGTGACCGACTCCCTGTATGCCGCCAAGCCGTGGGTGGGGCTGCTCAACGAGGCCCAGCGAGGTGACATCAGCCCGGACGATTCGTTGGTGCATGCCCTTCGCCGGGTGGTCGGCGAGACGCCTGACAGCACCTTCCTCACCTACTTCGACGGGCGGCTCAGCTATCGCGAGGTCGACGAGCTGAGCGACTCCGTCGCCGGGTATCTGGCCGCGCGGGGGCTTGGGCAGGGCGACCGGGTCGCCGTGCTGCTGCAGAACTCGCCGCACTTCGTGCTCGCGCTGCTCGGTGCCTGGAAGGCGGGCGCGATCGTTGTGCCGGTCAATCCGATGTACAAGTCGGGGGAGGTCACCCATGTCCTGCGGGACGGTGAGGTGGCTGCGCTTATCTGTACGGATCGCGCGTGGGAGTCGTATCTGCGCGAGACCGTCGCGGAGAGCGGGTCTCCCGTGCGGATCGTGCTCACCGCCTGCGAGTTGGATTTCCAAACTCGCAACGACGCGCGCGTGCTCACCTTCGAGCGGCTTCCGCAGGCAGCCGACGCCGAGGATCTGGTGGCCGTGGCGAAGGCGGGGCACAAGGCGCCCGGCGGGCGCGAACTGGCGCCCGCGGACATCGCGTTGATCAGTTACACCTCGGGGACAAGTGGTGCCCCGAAGGGTGCCACCAACACCCACGCCAACATCCTGTACAACGCCGAACGGCAGCGCACCGGGCTCGGACTGCCGGACGCGCCCGTGTACTTCGCGATGGCGCCGCTGTTCCACATCACCGGGATGGTGTGCCAGTTGGGCGCGTCGCTCGTCAGCGGGGGCTCGCTGGTGCTGGTGTACCGGTTCGAGGGCGGGGTCGTGCTCGACGCGTTCGCCGAGCACAGGCCGCACTACACGGTCGGCCCGTCCACCGCCTTCATGGCGCTCGCCGCGCACCCGGGCGTCACCGCGGACCACTTCGCGTCCTTCCGGAACATCTCCTCCGGCGGTGCCCCGGTGCCGCCCGCCCTGGTGGAGAAGTTCCGGGCCGGCTTCGGGCCGTACATCCGCAACGGCTACGGCCTCACCGAGTGCACCGCGCCCTGCGCGTCGGTGCCGCCCCAGCTGGAGGCGCCCGTCGACCCCGCGTCCGGGACGCTGGCGGTGGGCGTGCCGGGGCCCGACACCGACGTACGGATCGTCGACGACCAGGGCGAGGAGGTGCCCTTCGGGGAGCAGGGCGAGATCCTCGTGCGGGGGCCGCAGGTCGTGCCCGGGTACTGGCGGCGCCCCGAGGCCACCGCCGAGACCTTCCCGGACGGTGAACTGCGCACCGGGGACATCGGGTTCATGGACCCGGAGGGCTGGCTGTACGTCGTCGACCGCAAGAAGGACATGATCAACGCGTCCGGCTTCAAGGTGTGGCCGCGCGAGGTCGAGGACGTGCTGTACACCCACCCGGCGGTACGCGAGGCGGCCGTCGTCGGTGTCCCTGACGGGTATCGCGGCGAGACGGTGAAGGCGTACATCAGTCTCCGTCCGGGCGCCGAAACCGACCCCGATGAATTCGCCGTGTACTGCAAGGAGAGACTGGCCGCCTACAAATACCCCCGCCAGGTGGAGATCCTGCCCGACCTGCCGAAGACGGCAAGTGGGAAGATCCTCCGGCGGGAACTGCGTTCCCGGTCGCACGACAGCGAGTGAACAGTCAGAAAAGGCAGGTGGCGGCAGTGCCCAGGACGACCGACGGAGACGGGGCTCCTGTCCCGCAGCGGCTCCTTGCCGCCGCCACCCGACTTTTCGCCGAGCAGGGCTACGACCGCACCTCGGTGCAGGAGATCGTCGAGGCCGCGGGCGTCACCAAGGGCGCGCTCTACCACTACTTCGGCTCCAAGGACGATCTCCTGCACGAGGTGTACGCGCGCGTGCTGCGCGTCCAGCAGGAGCGCCTGGAGGTGTTCGCGACCGCCGACGAGCCGATCGAGAAACGGCTGCGGGCCGCGGCCGCGGACGTCGTCGTGACGACGATCGACAACCTCGACGACGCGTCGATCTTCTTCCGGTCCATGCACCACCTCAGCCCGGAGAAGAACAAGCAGGTGCGCGCCGAGCGCCGGCGCTACCACGAGCGCTTCCGCGGGCTCGTCGAGGAGGGCCAGCGCGCGGGCGTCTTCTCCACGGCGACCCCGGCCGACCTCGTCGTCGACTACCACTTCGGTTCGGTCCACCACCTGTCGACCTGGTACCGCCCCGGCGGCCCCCTCACGCCCCAGGAGGTCGCCGACCACCTGGCGGACCTGCTGATGCGGGCGCTGCGGCCGTAGTACGCCCTCACGCGTCCGGTGGGCGGGTGAGCCCCGCCTCCCGGGCCCAGGCCGCCGCCTGCGCGCGGTCGGTGACTCCCAGCTTGGCCAGGACCGCCGACATGTGGTTGCTGACCGTCTTCGGGGACAGGCCCAGGCGGGTGGCCACCGTCGAGTTGGGCTGGCCGTCGGCGATCAGCGCGAGGACGTCCCGTTCGCGCGGGGTGAGCGTCGGGCACGGGTCCGGGCGGTCCGGGGGTCTGCTCAGGTGGCCGAGCACCCGCCGCGCGACCCCGGGGCCGAAGATGGCCTCGCCCGCGGCCACCGCCCGGATCGCCCGGACGATCTCGTCCTGGCCCGCGCCCTTGAGGACATAGCCCAGGGCGCCCGCCCGCATCGCGGCGAACACCGAGTCGTCCTCCTCGACCATCGTGAGCATCAGCACGGCCACCCGGGGCGCCACCCGGCCGATCTCCCGGGTCGCCTCGATGCCGTTGAGGTCGGGCATCCGGATGTCCATCACCACCACGTGCGGACGCAGGGTCACGGCCGCCCGCACCGCCTCCCGCCCGCTCGCGGCGACCCCGACCACCCGCACGCGCGGGGTCCCGTCCCGTACCGACTCCAGGAGCGCGGCCAGCCCGGTACGGACCACGGGATGGTCGTCGGCGAGGACGACCCGCAGCGCGTCCCCGCCGTTCTCACCCTCAGGCTCCAGCCCCATCACATCGCCTCTCCCAACGGCAGCGTCGCCACCACCCGCCCCTGCCCCGCCACACACCGGCCGCCCAGCTCCGCCGCGCGCTCCTGCATCGACGTGATGCCCACGCCCGGCGTCCACGCGGTCTCCTCGCCCACCGGCGAACCGTCGTCCCGCACCTCCAGGCGCAGCCCCTCGCCGATCTCGATGCGCAGGTCCACATGGGAGGCCCGCGCGTGCCGGGCCGCGTTGGTGAGCGCCTCGATCGCGATGCGGTACGCGGCCACCTCTACGGCGGCGGGCAGCGCGGGCAGCCGCTCGGGTGCCCGGACCCGCACCTCGATCGGGGTACCGTCCGCCCGCCAGGACAGCCGCACCGCACGCTCGCGCAACGCGCCCAGCAGCCCCAACTGGTCCAGATCCGGCGGCCGCAGCCCGTCCACGAGCCGCCGCACCTCCGCGACCGCGCCGCCGACCTCGGACCGCAGCTCGGTGAGCAGCGCCGCCGCCCGGTCCGGATCGAAGGTCAGCAGATTGCGTACGGCGTCCGCCTGGAAGGCGGCTCCGGCGAGGGTGGGGCCGAGTCCGTCGTGCAGGTCGCGGCGGATCCGGCGGCGTTCCTCCTCGCGGGCGGCGACGATCCGTTCGCGGGAGTGCTGGAGCTGGCGGGTGAGGTCGGTGGCGTGCAGGGCGGCGGCCAGGGGGACGGCGAGGAGTTCCAGGACGGCCAAGTCGGGGGTGGCGGGCTGCTGTTCGCCGGGGCGCAGGCCGATCACCAGGGCGCCGACCGTGCGGCCGTCGTAGTCGAGGGGTATGGCGTGGATGCGTTCGCCCGGTTCGCCCCAACTGCCGTCCGTCACCCCGGACTTGGACTCCACACAGACGTACGGCAGCCGCAGTGCCTCGCCGACCGCCTCCGGGACCGCGCCCACGCCGGTGCCGGCCAGCCGTTCGCCGATGCGGGAGACCGCGCGCACCGGGTCGTGCCGGTCGCCGTACAGGGCGCGGTCGACCATGCGCTGGAGGAGTCGGCGGGCGGGTTCGAAGGCGGCGGCGAGCGTGACCGCGATCAACGCCGGTCCGAGCAGGGCGGGGTCGGGGCTGAGGAGGGCCTGGACGGAGGTGACGAGGCCGACGTAGGTGATGGCCACGCCGACCGTGAGCGCGCCGTAGAGCAGGCTGCGGGAGACGACTAGGCGGATGTCGAGGAGCTCCTCGCGGACCACGGCGATCATGATGGCGGTCGGGAGGAACAGGGTGCAGCAGGACGTGTAGACCGCCGGGAAGCCCATGATCTGCAGGGCCACGCTCAGCGCCAGGGGCAGCATTCCCGCGATCAGCCACAGGAGTCTGCGGCGGTCCTGTTCGCCGCCGCGCCGGTAACGGACGAACATGACCGCGAACACCGCGGCCAGTACCAGGCAGGCCTTCGCGGTCTCGGTGTCGCGCAGGGCGGGCATCCAGCCGTCCGGCACCGGGAGGTAGGAGGGCTGCGCCGGTGTGCCGCGGAACAGGCCCCAGTCGTCCCGCGCCCAGATGGCGAAGTCCAGGGGGGAGGAGAGGAGTTGGGCCACCAGGGCCCAGCGCCAGCGTCGGTCGGGCAGGCGGCCGTCGGGGAACAGGAAGAACACGAGGACGAACGCCGTGGAGCTGCCGAGGATCCAGGTGTGGCGGCCGATGGTGGTGAGCGCGTGCAGCAACTCCGGTGACCAGCCCAGCCGTAGGCCCTCGACGGCCAGTCCGATCGACATCCCGGTGAACGCGTGGCCCAGCCCGTACGCGATCAGCAGCCAGCCGATGGGGTTGCGCGGCCGGTGCAGCGCGATCACCGTGCCGCAGACCGGGTAGGCGAGACCGACCGCGAGGTCGACGACCATGTCGTAGCGGATCACGTCCGCGGTGGAGACCCCGGCCGCCGCCAACGCGACCGCCCCTGCGGCCACTTGGAATGCCGCCAGCCCCAGGAGCGCGTATGCCGTCGCCGTGCGTGGCCGGGTGCGCCCGTCGCGGTCGTCCATGCGTCCCATCGTGGGGGCGCGGCGCCCGGGTGTCCCGGGAACGCTTCCCGGTCCACCCGGGAGAGGTGCCCGGTGGTGCCCGGGGGTTTCCTCTCAACTCCCGGCCCCGGTCGCCGTGATGCTCGTAGCAGCGGAACGGCGGGTACACCGCCGGACCGGTCGACAGGAACCAACGGGGGAAACACCATGCTGTCAACCAAGCGGCGCCTGACCGGCGTTGTCCTCGGCTCCCTGCTCGCTCTCGGCGGGACGGCAGCGGTGCCGGCCGCCGCGCAGACACCGGCGCGTGCCGCGTGCTCCATCCCGGTCAACGAGTCCCACATCAACCAGCGTTGGAACGCCCTCGGCGGAGCCGGCGGCTGGCTGGGCTGCCCGACCAGCGGCACCAGGGACGTGTACCTGGGCAACGCGTACGCCGGGAAGCGCCAGTACTTCACCTACGGCACCGCCACCTGGTCGCCGCGCCAGGGCTCGAACATGGTCGTCGCCGCGTGGGAGGACCGCGGCTACGCCTACTTCAACTGGGGCACTACCGCCCCGGAGCACCGCTACGACTCGTTCCTGGTCCGCTGGACGAGCGCCTCCGACCCCGGGGGCACCCAGCGGGAGTTCGGCGGCGGGACGGCCGGCCGGATCCGGGTGCTGGAGCGGAACACCGGCGCCTACGTCTTCACCGTCGAGGGCTGTGACATCGGCACCTTCGGCCACACCTGCCGCCAGGGCTGGACGCTGAAGGCGAGCACGCCCAACTGACCG
Organism: Streptomyces sp. N50; assembly: GCF_033335955.1. Lineage (GTDB taxonomy): Bacteria > Actinomycetota > Actinomycetes > Streptomycetales > Streptomycetaceae > Streptomyces. Next base: position 1,531,925 of record NZ_CP137549.1, on the reverse strand, counting down.
TCACCTCGGGGGAAAAGGGCTGGAAGGGGTGCCTACACCCCTTCCAGCCCCTTCGCCGTGCCTACAGGTACTTCTTCAACTCCCGGCGCGCCAGCGACCGTTGGTGCACCTCGTCCGGGCCGTCGGCCAGCATCAGGGTGCGGGCGCTCGCGTACAGCTCGGCCAGCGGGAAGTCCTGGCTGACCCCGCCCGCGCCGTGCAGCTGGATCGCCTTGTCGAGGATGCCGACCACCGTGCGGGGTGTGGCGATCTTGATGGCCTGGATCTCCGCGTGGGCGCCCTTGTTGCCGACGGTGTCCATCATCCAGGCCGTCTTGAGGACCAGCAGCCGCAGTTGCTCGACTGCCACTCGCGCGTCCGCGATCCAGTTGTGGACGACGCCCTGTTGGGCCAGTGCCTTGCCGAACGCGACGCGGGAGACGGCGCGTTGGCACATCAGCTCGATCGCGCGCTCGGCCATGCCGATCAGCCGCATGCAGTGGTGGATACGGCCCGGGCCGAGCCGTGCCTGGGCGATGGCGAAGCCGCCGCCCTCCTCGCCGATCAGGTTCGTCGCCGGCACGCGCGCGTGGTCGAAGACGACCTCGGCGTGGCCGCCGTGCGAGTGGTCCTCGTAGCCGAAGACCTGCATCGCGCGCTTGACCGTGACGCCCGGGGTGTCGCGCGGGACCAGGATCATGGACTGCTGGCGGCGGATGTCCGCGCCGTCCGGGTCCGTCTTGCCCATCACGATGAAGATCTTGCAGTCCGGGTTCATCGCCCCGGAGATGTACCACTTGCGGCCCGTGATGACGTAGTCGTCGCCGTCCCGCTCGATGAGTGTCGTGATGTTCGTGGCGTCGGACGAGGCCACTTCTGGTTCCGTCATCGCGAATGCCGAGCGGATCTCGCCCGCGAGGAGTGGCTCCAGCCATTGTTTCTTCTGCTGCTCGTCGCCGAACTGGTGGAGCACCTCCATGTTGCCGGTGTCCGGTGCCGCGCAGTTCAGCGCGGTGGGCGCCAAGTGCGGGGAGCGGCCGGTGATTTCGGCCAGCGGGGCGTACTGGAGGTTCGTGAGGCCGGCGCCGTACTCGGAGTCGGGGAGGAAGAGGTTCCACAGGCCCTGCCTGCGGGCTTCCGCCTTCAACTCCCCTACTACGGCTGGGGTGTCCCAGGGTGACGCGAGCTGGGCGCGCTGTTCCTCGGCCACGGGCTCGGCCGGGTAGACGTACTCGTCCATGAAGGCCAGGAGCTTGGCGCGCAGGTTCTCGGTGTGTGCGTCGTACGCGAAGTCCATGGTGGATCAGCCCTCCTGAAGGGTGGTCAGGCCGTGCTCGATGAAGACGGGAACCAACTCGCCGATGCGGTCGAAGCCGCGGCCGACCGTCTGGCCCAGGGTGTAGCGGTAGTGGATGCCCTCCAGGATCACGGCGAGCTTGAACCACGCGAACGCCGTGTACCAGGCGACCGATGAGACGTCGCGGCCCGAGCGCGCCGCGTACCGCTCGATCAGCTCGGCCGGTGTGGGGTGGCCGGGGGCCGAAGCCGTGGTGGAAATGGGGGAGTTGGGGAGGTCCAGCGGGATGCTGTACATCACCAGGAGGCCCAGGTCGGTGAGCGGGTCGCCGAGGGTGGACATCTCCCAGTCGAGGATCGCCTTGATCTTGTCGACGCCGTCTTCTGTGCCGATCAGGACGTTGTCGAGGCGGTAGTCGCCGTGGACGACGGCCGGGGCGGGGGAGGTGGGGAGGCGGTGGCCGAGGGCCGCGTGCAACTCCTCCACGCCGGCGAGGTCGCGGTTGCGGGAGGCGTCCAACTGCTTGCCCCAGCGGCGGAGTTGGCGGTCCAGGAAGCCTTCTGGGCGGCCGAAGTCCGCGAGGCCTACCGCTGCGGGGTCCACCGCGTGCAACTCGACCAAGGTGTCGACCAGTTCGAGCACCGCGCCCCGGGTGCGGTCGGGGCCGAGCGGGGCGAGGTCGTCCGCCGTGCGGTACGGGGTGCCCTCCACGAACTCCATGACGTAGAACGGGGCTCCGAGCACCTCGTCGTCCTCGCAGAGGAGGATGGGTCTCGGTACCGGTACGTTCGTCGGGTGCAGGGCGCTGATCACCCGGTGCTCGCGCTTCATGTCGTGCGCGGTGGCCAGGACGTGGCCGAGCGGGGGGCGCCGTACGACCCACTTCGCGGTGCCGTCCGTGACCGCGTAGGTGAGGTTCGACCGTCCGCCCTCGATCAGCCGGCCGGACAGGGCGCCGGTCACCAGGCCGGGCTGCTCGCGGTCGAGCAGGCCGCGCAGCCGGTCGAGATCGAGTCCGGGCGGGTGGTCGGGGCTCATACATCACTCCTACGAACGGGAGGAACTGGTCTCCACCCATCATGCCGACCGGTCGGTATGTCGTCCAGTAGGGGAGCGGAACGTGAAACGTGATCGGGGCCACGATATGCCGACAGCTCCCCGCGCCGGGCAACGGGGAGCTGTATTGGGGTCCTGGAGCTTGGCTCAGGCTCAGTGGTCGTCCCAGTGGCCGTCGTGCTGGGCGTGGCGGTGGCCGTCGTGGACGTAGTCGACGTGGTCGCCGTGCAGGACGCTCTCGTGGCCGCAGTCCTGGCCGTGCTGGTGCGCGTGCTCCTGGTGGGCGACATGGCCGCCGGGCTCGCACTCGTCCCAGTGGCCGCCGTGCTCGCGGTGCAGGTGGCCGTCGTGGGCGTAGTCGACGTGGTCCTCGTGCGGAACCGCGGGGTGGCCGCAGTCAGGGCCGTGCGTGTGGGCGTGGGAGGCGTGCTCCAGGTGAAGGGTGGTCATGGTGCTCACCTTCGGAAGTGCGGGCTGTGACGTCGGACAGGGTGCCATGGGAAACGCCCATATCGGGTGATCCGGGGTGTGTTCGCCCGCAGGTGTGTTGTGGGGTCGGGGTCGTGGCGGTACGGCGAGCCGCCGCTTGCGGGGCCCTTCGGTTTGTCACCACGGTTGAGGGGGTTGGTGCCGGGTACGCGGCGGGCTGCGCCGTACCGCCGCGACCCGCTCCCGTCTCGTGGGCGGCTGCGGGGGCGTGGGGCATCCCGGCTCGCCTAGGCGTCTTGCTGTGCGGGTGTTGCCCATCCCGGTGTTCGAGCGTCTCCCGCGTCTCAATAGACGAGCACCGCCGCGCACACCGCCACGGCCACCGTGCACAGCACCGCCGCGCTGGCGTGGCGTGGGGCCAGGGTTGGCGGGATGCCACCGGAGGCGAGGGTGCGGATGCGGTGGTGGGCCACCGTGAGGAAGCCCAGCCAGAGGGTGCAGCAGAGGGCGCAGATGATGACGTCCTCGGTGTGGACGCCGCCGTGCAGTGTGGCCTTCACGGCCAGGACGGCGGCCACCGTGCTGGAGAGGGTGGTGCGGCGCCAGGCCAGGCGGGTGCGTTCGGGCTGGAGGCCCGGGTCGCGGTCCGGGGTCGGGGGGCGGGTCATCCGGCCCAGCCCGCCAGGACCACGACGACCATCGCCACGGCCACGATCGCCACGGCGATGCCCAGGAGGGCGGGGAAGCGGGAGACCGGCAGGTCCTCGCCCCGGCGCATCGCCCTTTCGCAGCGGACCCAGTGGTTGACCGCGCGGAGGGAGCACAGGACGCCGGCCGCGAGGAGGGCCAGGGCCAGACCGACTCGCCAGGCCCAGCGCAGGTGGGGCAGGAACTGGTCCACCGCGAAGCCCCCGCCGATCAGTGCGAGGGCGGTGCGCAGCCAGGCCAGGAAGGTGCGCTCGTTGGCGAGTGAGAAGCGGTAGTCGGGGGTGGCGCCCTCCTCGCTGATCTCCTGGGGGGCGAACCACAGCTGGACGTTCCGTGCGAAATCGATCACGGGCTGGACCCTATCCGGCCGTTTCTGCGCGGTGTTCCTTGAGTCGGGTGTAGGCCGCCAGGCCGTCCGGGACCCAGACCCAGTCGTTCAGCCGTCGGTCGATCTCCGCCTCGTCCAGGAAGTCGTGCCACGCGACCTCCTCGGCCTGTGGGCTGACCGGCAGCTCGCAGCGCACCTCGTACACCGCCGACCACCAGGTCTGGCCGACGCCGTCGTCGTACAGGAACTTGAAGAGGAAGGTGGGGTGGGGCAGGCCGGATACCCCTAGTTCCTCCTCTGCCTCGCGCAGTGCCGCGTCGTCGTAGGACTCGCCCGCTCCTACCACTCCGCCGACGAACATGTCGTAGAGGGACGGGAAGACGAGTTTGGTGGGGGTGCGGCGGTGGATGAAGACGCGGTCGTGTGCGTCGCGGGTCTGGATGAAGACCGCTCGGTGGCGTAGGCCCTGGGCGTACGCCTCGCCTCGGGGGGACTGGCCTATGACCTGGTCCTGCTCGTCGACGATGTCGAGGATCTCGTCAGCTGGGTTCATGCCCTCATCAAAACAGGGGGCGGGCAGGCTGTCTCAGTGCGGCTGGAGGGCCGGGGTCTGCTTCGGCTTTGTCGTGCCGCGGGGCATTGCCGGGTGCATGCCCAGGAGCAGGATGCCTACGACGATTCCGGCCAAGCCGACCGCTTCCCAGGCCAGGGCGCCGGTGTCCGCGCGGAGGCGGTCGCCCAGGAAGCCCACGCCGCAGATGATTCCGGCCAGTGGTTGGGCCGCGGTGAGGGCCGGCAGGGACATGCGGAGGGGAGCTGTCTCGAACGCGCTCTGGACCAGGACCAGGCCCGTCACGCCGAGCGCGAGTACGCCGTACGGCTGCCAGCCCGTGAGGAGTTCGGTGAGGCCGCCCTCGGTGAAGCGCTGGCCGCTGACGCGGGTGAGCGCGTCCTGGACGCCGTAGAGGAGGCCGGCCGCCAGGGCCAGGAGGACCGGGGCCGAGCTGAGGCGGGAGCGTTTGGCGTACGTCGTGAGGAGGAGGGCCAGGCCCACCATGACGCCGATGATCAGCCAGTGGCGGAAGGGGTCGGTGACCGCCGTGCCGCTGCGTGGTTCGCCCGCGACGATGAACGTCGTGACGCCGCCCGCGAGGAGTGCGAGGCCCGCCCAGCCCTGGCGGCCCAGGGGTTGTCTGGTCTGCTTGCGGGAGAGGGCCAGGGCGAAGAGGAGGTTCGTCGCGAGGAGGGGTTCCACCAGGGAGACCTCGCCCTTGCTGAGCGCTATCGCGCCGAGCACCATGCCCGCGATCATCAGGCCGATGCCGCCCAGCCAGCGCGGTACCCGCATCAGGTCGAGGAGCAGTCTGGGGGAGAGGAAGTCGCTCAGGGGTGCCTGCTGGGCCACGTTCTGCTGGAGCACGAACCCGAAGCCGAGGCAACAGGCCGCACTCACGGAGAGCATCAGAACCAGAAGGGACACGCGCGTACCTCGATCGTCAGGCCGGGCTACGGGATGCGTTTGGGCGACTGTAGCGCCCCAGGGCCCGGCTTGCCCCTGGGAGTACCCGGAAGCGGGCGGTTGCTCCGGTCACGATGCTCTGACGACCGCGGGCGCGATCGGAGGCTGCGGCGGGACCGTGCTCCCATCGTCCGCCGCCGCGCGCCCGAGCGCCATGGCCTACGCCACACCGGTGACCCGAGAACGGTTGGAAGCGTACCGTCCCGGGTAGGGGCTTGGGCCACAAGTGCCCCTTCTGTAACGGAAGTTGACAGGTGTAACGGTGGTACGGCACTTGACGTGAAGTATTGGTGGAGGGTTTGCTGTGCGTGATCGGCCGATGGCAGGCCGATGTCCCGCAGCGTCGCGTGAGGATCGTGAGGAATACCCGGGTGTCCCCACCCCCGCCACCCCTCGGACGCCGCCACAAGCGCGCCTCCCAGGCCTTCGACGCCGCGCTCGACGACGCTGAACTCGTCGCCGCGCGGGCCGCGTTGGCCCAGGGCCGCTGGCAGGCGGCGCGTGGTCTGCTCGCCCAGACGGGCGACGACTGGGACGCCCGCGCCCACCGCGTCACCGTGCTCGCCCGGGAGTCCTACACCGCCGCCTGGGCCCGCGACTGGCTGCTCGCCGAACCCGAGTCCGGTGACGCCTCCGTGCTGCTCGCCCTGGCCATGGTCCAGCGCACCCTGGCGGGCAAGGAGAAGCCGGTCCGCGCTCGCGAGGCCTGCCGTACGGCCTCCGCCCGGCTGCCCGACGATCCGACGCCCTGGCTCGGACTGCTCCTTCTGGAGCACACCCTCGGCACCGACGAGGGCGTGGTCCAGCTCTTCGACGAGGTCCGCCACCGGTATCCCGACCACCACCACGCCCACCATCTGATGGTGGCCCGGCTCGCGGAACGCCGCGCCGACGCGGGTGTCGACCCGCTGCACGAGGTCTACGACTTCGCCTACTGGGCCGCCGAACAGGCCCCCGCCGACTCCCCGCTCGCCATCCTGCCGGTCATCGCGCACGCCGAGCGCTACCGCGTGCTGGCCGCCGCCGGCCTGGAACCCGCCGACCCGGCCGCCTCCGGACACTGGACCGGACGCCGGGCCCGGCAGGTCATGAAGGCCGCCTTCGACTGGTGGCTGGAGTGGGAGCACGAAGGCCACCCGCGCCGCCTGGTCGACCTCAACTTCCTTGCCCACGCGAAGTGTTGCGAGGGGCGAAGTGCTGAGGCCGCCGCTCTGTTCCATCGCATCGGGGAGCATCCGACCCCGGCCCCGTGGTCCTACCCGGACCGCGACCCGCTCACTGCCTTCCGTGCCGCGCGCGACAGCGCGCTCGGGACGTCGTAACGCCCCCGTACCAACGATTCGGCAGCGATGAAACGCACCCGTGGCAACGCTGCCGTAGCGAAGTAACGCAACCGTAGCAACGCCCCCGTAGCGACCCCGAAAGGACGTTCCCGCCATGACGACGGGCAGTTCCAGTACGAGCAGCGCCACCTCGGACGGCGGAGGTAGCAGTAGCGGTATCAGCACCTTCAGGGGGGAGGAGCGCGCCCTGCGCGCCGACCGCCTCGGCACCGGGGGGCTGCTGCTCTCGGTGCTCGCCGCGACCGCCCCTCTCATGGTGGTTGCGGGTGTCATGCCCACCACATTTGCGGTGATGGGCATTGAAGGGCAGCCGCTGCTCTTCGTCCTTCTCGGTGTCGTCCTCGTCCTCTTCAGCGTCGGCTACGCGGAGATGAGCCGGCACGTCCACAACGCGGGCGCCTTCTACGCCTACATCTCCCGCGGCCTCGGCGGCACCGCCGGCGCGAGCGCGGCCCTGGTGGCGCTCGTCGCGTACAACGCCCTCCAGGTCGGCATCTACGGCATCTTCGGCTTCGAGGTCTCCGGGCTGTTCTCCACCTATGCCGATCTTCAAGTGGCTTGGTGGATACCGGCGTTGGTGGCCGTGGCCGTCGTCGGCGGACTCGGGTGGCTGAAGATCGACGTCAACGCGCGCGTGCTCGGCGTCCTGCTGATCATCGAGGTCGCGCTCGTCGTCATCTTCGACATCGCGGCCGTCGCCGACCCGGCAAAGGAGGGCCTGTCCCTGCACGCCTTCAACCCGGACACCCTCAGCGGCGCCGGCGTCGGCACCGCCCTGTGCTTCTGCATCGCCGCGTTCCTCGGCTTCGAACAGGCCCCGGTCTACGCAGAGGAGACCAGCCGCCCGCACATCCTGGTGCCGCGCGTGATGTTCCTGGCCGTCGGTGGCGTCGCCGTCTTCTTCGCGCTCAGCTGCTGGGCGCTCACCGTCGCCGCCGGGCCCTCGCAGATCGTCGGCGTCTCCCAGAAGCAGAGTGCCGGCCTGCTCTTCTACCTCACCGAGTCGCGGCTCGGCGGCACCTTCACCGACGTGCTGCACGTCCTGTTCGTCACCGGCATGTTCGCGGCGATGCTCAGCTTCCACAACGTCGTCGCCCGCTACGCCTTCGCCATGGGCCGCGAGGGCCTGCTCCCGTCCGCGTTCGGTCGTACGACGGGCTCCAGCGGCGCGCCCGGAACCGGCTCGCTGCTCCAGACCGCCGTGTCCGCGGTGATTGTGGTCGCCTTCGCGATCGCCGACGACAAGCCCACCGGGGACCCGACCGAACCGGTGCTGCACCTGTTCACCTGGTTCGGCAACATCGGCGCCCTCGGCGTGATCCTGCTGATGGCCGCCGCCTCCCTCTCGGTGATCGTCTTCTTCGCCCGCCGCGGCTCCGCAGGCGCGCAGGCCTGGCGGCTGGTCACCTCCGCGCTGGCCGGCATCTCGCTCATCGTCATCGCCGTCTACACGGTCAAGGACTTCGACGTCCTGGTCGGCGCGGGCCCCGGCTCGTCCCTGAGCTGGATCCTGCCCGGCATCGTCGTCCTGGCCCTGCTCGTCGGCCTGGCCCAGGGCCTGTTCCTGCGCGCCCGCAACCCCGAGGCGCACGCCCGCATCGGGCTCGGCAACGAGGCGTTCCAGCTGGAGAAGGCGGCGGGGGAGGCGTCGTAGCGACCTGTCGTTGAACTGTCGCTTCTGAGAAGCACGTAAGAAGTGGTTACGGAAGTCTGACGGGCACCCGCTATCCCTGGCCGCGCCGGGGTCGCGGGTGTTCGAATGACTTTGTGAAACCTGAACAACCCGAGCCCGAGCCCGAGGACGTCGAGAAGGTGGAGGGGCGGCCGCTCGGCCGCCGTGTCCTTCTCGGCACCCTCGGCCTGGGTGCCCTCGGCGTCGTCACCGCGCCCGTTCTGCAGAAAGGCATGGAGGGAGTCCTCGGTGCGCTGTCCGGCAAGGACCCCACCGGGCTGACCGGACTGCTCCCGAACGGCGGCGGCTTCCGCTACTACTCGGTCACCGCGTCCGTGCCGGACAAGAACGCCGAGAACTACCGGCTGACCGTCGACGGCCTGGTCGACAAGCCGACGTCCTACACGCTCGCCGACCTGCGCGCGCTGCCGCAGACCCGGCTGGTCAAGGACGTCCAGTGCGTCACCGGCTGGCGGGTCCCCGGGACCCCCTTCGAGGGGGTGCGCCTGTCCCGGCTCCTGGACGCGGCGGGAGTGCGTGCAAAGGCCGGGGCGGTGCGCTTCACCTGCTTCGACGGCGCCTACACGGAGAGCCTCACCCTCGACCAGGCCCGGCGCTCGGACATCCTGGTCGCGCTGCGCATGCAGGACAAGCCGCTGGGCCACGACCACGGCGGCCCGGTCCGCCTCTACGTCGCCCCCATGTATTTCTACAAGTCCGCGAAGTGGCTCTCCGGCATCACGGTCACCGAGCATGTGAAGCCCGGCTACTGGGAGGATCGGGGCTACGACGTCGACGCCTGGGTCGGCAAGTCGAACGGACGCGACGATGACCCTACGAGCTGAAGCCCACGCCCCGCAGACGGAACCCTCGGCGCGCGTCCGCCGCTTCGGCCGCACCGAGCGCTGGGTGCACCGGACCACGGCCCTGCTGATGGGTATCTGCGTGGCCACGGCGGCCTGCCTGTACCTCCCGACGTTCGCCGAGCTGGTCGGCCGCCGTGACCTGGTCGTCCGTATCCACGAGTGCGCGGGACTAGCCCTCCCCGTGCCCGTCCTGATCGGCCTGGTCTCGCGCGGCTTCCGCGTCAACCTCGGCTTCCTCAACCGCTTCGGCCCGCACGACCGGGTCTGGCTGCGCGGCGCCCTGATGCGCGACAAACGCCGGTCGGCGCGCCCGGCGGGCAAGTTCAACGCCGGCCAGAAGATCTACGCCAACTGGATCGCCGGCGCCACCCTGGTGATGCTCGGCACCGGCCTGATGATGTGGTTCACCCACCTCACGCCGATCCAGTGGCGCACCAGCGCGACCTTCGTCCACGACTGGCTCGCCCTGACGATCGGCATCGTGCTGGGTGGACACATCGGCATGGCCCTCGGCGACCCGGAGGCCAGGGCGGGGTTGCGCACCGGGTCGGTCAGCCGGGACTGGGCCAAGCGCGAACACCCGCTGTGGAAGCCGTAGTTGAATCCTTGGGGTGAGGTGCCGGTCGCCCCGCTCAGCCCCCGAAATCCAGCAGCACCTTGCACGACCGGCTCCGGTCCGCCGCCAGCGCGAACGCCGACTCGGCCTCCCGCACCGGCACCACCGCACTGACCAGCGCGTCGAACGCGGGCTCCACGGCGAGGAGTTGAAGCGCGTCGTTGAACTCCTCGTCGAAGCGGAACGCGCCCCGGAGCTCGATCTCCCGGCTGACGACCAGGTTTCCGGCGAACGGGCTCTGCCCCGGCGGCAGCATCCCGAGCTGTACGACGACCCCGCCCCGCCGCACGAGCCGCAGACAGGTGTCGAGCCCGGCCGCGACCCCGGACGCCTCGATGGCCACGTCCACTTCGGACGGCCACCCGGAGTCGTCCGGATCGTCCGCCCGTACGACGGTGTCGGCGCCGGCCGCCGTGGCGTACTCAAGTGCCGCCGGGAGCAGGTCGGTCACCGTCACGTGGGCCGCGCCCGCCGCCTTCGCCGCGGCGACGACCAGGCAGCCGATCGGGCCAGCGCCGGTGACCAGCACATGGCGTCCGGTCACGTCCCCGGCGCGTCGTACGGCGTGCAGGGCGACGGAGAGCGGTTCGGCGAGGGCGGCCCGGCGCAGCTCAAGGCCCGCCGGGATCGCCCTCAACTGCTCGGCGGGGACGGTGACTTGGGCAGCGAAACCGCCCTGGACGTGCGGGTAGCGGGCCGCGCTGCCCAGGTACGCGGTGTCCCGGCAGACGTTCCGGCGACCGTCCACGCACTCGGGGCAGACCCCGCACGGAGTGGCCGGGTGCACGGCAACCGCCGTACCGGGGACGGGACCCGCGGCCCCGGGGCCGTAGGACACGACCGTGCCGACCACCTCGTGGCCGAGCAGCATCGGTTCCTTGAGGCGGAAGTCGCCGACGCCGCCGTGGCGCCAGTAGTGGAGGTCGGAGCCGCAGACGCCGCCGTAGCGGACGGCGACGAGGGCCTGGCCGGGGCCGGGCTCCGGGACCGTCAACTCGTCGACCCGCAGGTCGTCCTGACCATGAATCACACAACCCAGCATGTCTGGACTCCTGTTCTTTACAGCACGCTCGTCATGCCGCCGTCGACGTAAAGGATCTGTCCGCTCACGAAGTCCGCGGCGGGCGACGCCAGGAACAGCACCCCGCCCACCAGGTCCCGCGTGCTGCCCCAGCGGCCCGCCGGGGTCCGCTTGCGCACCCAGGCGCTGAACTCCTCGTCCTGGACGAGGGGTTGGGTGAGTTCCGTCTCGATGTAACCCGGGCCGAGGCCGTTGACCTGCACTCCGCTCGGGCCCCAGTCCGCGCACATGCCCTTGGTGAGCATCTTCAACGCGCCCTTGGTGGCCGCGTAGGGCGCGATGCCGGGACGGACCACCTCGCTCTGCAGCGAGCAGATGTTGATGATCTTCCCGTGCCCGCGTTCCGTCATCCGGCGGGCCGCCTCACGGCCGACCAGGAACGCGCTGGTGAGGTTGGTGTCGATGATGCGGTGCCAGTCGGAGTCGGTGAACTCCAGGAGAGGGGCGCGCAGTTGCATGCCGGCGTTGTTGACCAGGATGTCGAGCGGGCCGACTCGGTCCTCAACGTCCGCTATCCCGGCCGCAACTGACGGGCCGTCGGTCACGTCGAAGGCGGCGGTGTGGACATCGCCGGAGAGTTCGGCGGCGGCCTTGGTGAGGCGTTCGCCGTCGCGGCCGTTCAGGACGACCGTGCAGCCGGCCTCCAACAGTCCCTGGGCCAGGGCGAGTCCGATGCCCCGGCTGGAACCGGTGACCAGGGCCGTCCGGCCACTGATGTCGAAGAGAGGATGACTCATTCCCGTACCCCTAGATGATCAGCGAGAGGAGGAGGACCAGTCCGCCGGCGACGACCGAGATGATCGTCTCCATGACGGACCAGGTCTTGAGGGTCTGGCCGACGCTCAGGCCGAAGTACTCCTTCACCAGCCAGAAACCGGCGTCGTTGACATGGCTGAAGAAGACCGAGCCCGCGCCGATCGCCAGCACGAGCAGGGCGGTGTGGGCCGTCGACATGTCGGCGGCCAGCGGGGCGACCAGACCGGCCGCCGAGATCGTGGCCACCGTCGCCGAACCGGTCGCGAGCCGGATCGCCACCGCGATCAGCCAGGCCAGCAGCAGCGCCGGGATCGACCAGTCCTTGGAGATGTCCAGGATCATCTGGCCGACGCCGGAGTCGATCAGCGTCTGCTTGAAGCCGCCGCCCGCGCCGACGATGAGCAGGATGCCCGCGATCGGCATCAGGCCCTTCTCGACGGTCGTGGAGAGCCGGTCCTTGGTGAACCCGGCCGGGCGGCCCAGCGTGAACATGCCGACGATGACGGCCGCGAGGAGCGCGATCAGCGGCGAGCCGATCACGTCGAAGACGCGCTGCACGGTGTGGGTGGGGTCGTCGATGATGATGTCGACCAGGGCCTTGGAGAGCATCAGCACGACCGGCAGCAGGATCGTGGCGAGGGTCGCGCCGAAGCCGGGACGGTTCTTCACGTCCTCGGACGGGCGGGCCGGGAGCATGCGTTCGGGTGCCTGGACGTCCACCCAGCGGGCGGCGACCTTCGAGAACAGCGGGCCCGCGATGATGACGGTCGGGATGGCGACCAGCACACCGAGCGCGAGGGTCAGACCGAGGTTGGCCTTCACCGCGTCCACGGCGACCAGCGGGCCGGGGTGCGGCGGGATCAGCGCGTGCATGACCGACAGGCCTGCGAGGGCCGGGACGCCGATGCGCATGAGTGAGTAGTTGCCGCGCTTGGCGACCATCAGCACGACCGGGATCAGCAGCACGATGCCGACCTCGAAGAACAGCGGCAGCCCGATCACGGAGGCGATGAGCACCATCGCCCACGGCATCGACCGGGGGCTCGCCTTCGCGAGGATCGTGTCGACGATCTGGTCCGCGCCGCCCGAGTCGGCGAGCAGCTTGCCGAGGATCGCGCCCAGCGCGATCAGCACGCCCACACCGGCCACGGTCGAGCCGAGCCCGGTGCTGAAGCTGGTGATGACCTTGTCCAGCGGCGCCCCGGCGAACGCGCCGAGCGCGAGCGAGCCGATGGTCAGCGCCAGGAAGGCGTGCATCTTGAACTTGGTGATGAGCAGGACGATGACGGCGATGCCCGCCAGTACGGCGATGCCCAGCTGAGCGTGGCCGGCCGAGGTGATGGGCTCGACGGGGTCCGCTGCCAGCATCTCGACGCTGAGTCTGGTCACGGTGATTTCCTTGCGGATACGGGGAGTTGGGGGAGGGGGGAGGGGCGGTACCAGGAGGACCAGGAGGACCAGGAGGACCAGGAGGCTAGGAGGTCGGCTCGGGGACCTGTTCGAGCGCGGCCATGGCCCGCTCGGCGATCTGCTCCGGGCTGCCGGTGACGTCCACGGCGACGCCCGCCTCGTCCGCCTCCAGCGGCTGGAGCGTGGCGAACTGCGAGTCGAGCAGCGCGGTCGGCATGAAGTGCCCGTGCCGGTGCGCCATCCGGTCCTCGATGAGCGCGCGGTCACCGGTGAGGTGGACGAAGACGACCCCGGGGGCGGCGGCGCGCAGCCGGTCGCGGTACGACCGCTTCAGCGCCGAGCTGCTGACGACCCCGCCGAGCCCCGCGCGCCCGTGCGCCCAGTCGCCGATGGCGTCCAGCCACGGCCACCGGTCCTCGTCGGTCAGCGGGACGCCGGCCGACATCTTGGCGATGTTGGCCTGCGGGTGGAAGTCGTCGCCCTCGGCGTACGGAACGCCGAGCCGGGCCGCGAGCAGGGGACCGATGGTGGTCTTCCCGGTGCCCGCTACGCCCATGACCACGACGACATGGGGGGTACGCATCGCTGCCTCACTGTCTCCGTCGACGACACCTGTTGTCGATCCCACTGAAACCGATTAGGTACGACGAATTCAAGAGTCTGTGACATATAAGTCTGACTTTTTGGTTCCGTGATGCGACCCGTACGCTGAGTGCATGACCACTCCGGGCCGCGGGTTGCACGGCCGCGTACTCGACTCCCTCGGCCCCGCCATCACCGCGGGCGAGTACCCGCCGGGCAGTGTCCTGCGCACGGACGAGCTCGCCAAGGACTTCGAGGTCTCCCGCTCCGTGATGCGCGAGGCGGTCCGCGTCCTCGAATCCATGCACCTGGTCGAGTCCCGCCGCCGGGTGGGCGTCACGGTCCGCCCCAAGGCCGAGTGGAACGTCTACGACCCCCAGGTCATCCGCTGGCGCCTGGCCGGCGCCGACCGCCCCCAGCAACTGCGCTCACTCACGGTGCTGCGCTCGGCGGTCGAGCCGATCGCGGCGGGCCTCGCCGCCAAGTTCGCCACGGCCGAGCAGTGCGCGGAACTCACCGAGTGCGCGATCGGCATGGTCGCCAACTCCCGCGGCCACAAACTGGAGGCCTACCTCGTCCATGACGTGGCCTTCCACCGGGTGATCCTGTCCGCCTCCGGCAACGAGATGTTCGCCCGCCTCGGCGACGTGGTCACCGAGGTCCTGGCCGGCCGCACCCACCACGAGGTCATGTTCGAGGACCCCGACCCGGCGGCGGTGACCTTGCACGTGCAGGTCGCGGAGGCGGTGCGCGAGGGCGACGCGGTGCGCGCGGAGACCCTGACCCGCGAGATCACGGTCGGCGCGCTTCAGGAACTGGACATCCTGGCGCCGTAGTTGTGCTGCGGGCGGCTGTAGTTGTTCTTAGTCGTCCAGGAACTCCCCGTCCAGATACACCCACGCCCCGTCGACCCGCTCGAACCGGCTCCGCTCATGGATGGCGCCGCCCTGGTACGAGGCCCGGAACGTGACGGTCCCCGCGGAGTGGAACGCCGAACCGCCACCCGTGTCGAGGATCTCCAGCCCGGTCCAGCGCATTCCCGGGTCGAGGTCCAGGGGAGCGGCGGGGCGCGTCCGAGGGTGCCAGGTGCGCAGCAGGTAGGGCGCGTCCAGCCGTACGAAGGCTGTGTAGCGGGAGCGCATCAAGGCCTCGGCGGTGGGGGCGGCGGCGCCGGAGTGATACCGGCCGCAGCACTTCTCGTAGGGGTCGGGGAGGCCGCAGGGGCAGTTGGTGCGTGGGGTCATGGGCATATTGTGCCGGGGCTACGTTCGCGGGCGTTCGGGGGTGACGCGCAGTGGCAGCCGGACGTAGGCGTCCTCGGGCAGCCGCACCTCCTTCTCGCGGGTGAGGGTCGCGCAGGCCAGGAGCGGCAGCGGATCGGCGCCGGGAGGGTCGGTGTCCTCGTACGCGGGGGCGGCACCGATGAACTCCACGAGGAGGGCGCCGGTGAGCCGGGTCCCGATCTGCTGCACGAAGTTCGCCGGGAGCGTCCACTCGACTCCCTGGTGCAGGATCCCGCCGGGACTGCGGTGCACTCTCTTGACGAACCACTCCTCGTCCCGCATCTGCGGCGCGCTGCGCGCCCTCAGATGGGCCGCGGCGGACGTCATCGCGTTGATCTCGGGGAAGCCGGCCAGGTCGGCCGTGATCTTGCCGGCCGCCTCCAGGACGGGTCCGGCCGCCCGCAGGTCTCTGGCCAGGGTGTTCCGCCACGCCCGCTCGTCCGCCACCGGCGGCAGGTGGTACACGACGGCCTGGACGTCCTTCACCCGCCACCCGCTCATGGCCGGGAACAGCAGCGTGACCTTCACGGACGGCGCTTCGTCCCCCGTGTACCCGAGCGACCACACGTAGAGATACCCGGTGAACGGGCGCGTGGTGTCCGGACCCGTCGCGAACATCTGCTCCAGCGGGACGGACTGCGGCTCGGTCTCCCCGTAGACCTCCAGCCACTCACCCGTCTCCGCGAACCCCCGGCCCCATGCGGCTGCCATGACCCCACCCCCGTGGAATCACTTGATACTCCGTCAGTTCCCCACGCGCAACGGAGCCGACACCTCAGACCGCGATCCCCGTCTCCGCCGAGGGCATCGGCGGCAACGCCCCCCGATACACCCACGCGTCGAAGAGCTGGTCCAACGGCTCGGAGGTGAACCGGGACGCATGCGCCGTGAACGTCGCTGTCGTCACCGTGCCGTTGCGGTGCTGGTTGGCCCAGCCGCGCAGCATGCGGAAGAACGCGATGTCGCCCAGCGCGCAGCGCACCGCGTGGACGGTGACCCCGCCGCGTTCGTAGAGGCGGTCGTCGAACATGGACTTGCGGCCGGGGTCGGCGAGCCGCAGGTCTTGGGGGAGCGTGGAGAGCAACCGGTGCGCGGCGGCGGCGTGTTGATGAGCCGTACGGCCGCCCGAGCGCTCGGACCACAGCCACTCCGCGTACTTGGCGAAGCCCTCGTTCAGCCAGATGTGCCGCCAGTCGGCGATGGAGACGCTGTTGCCGAACCACTGGTGGGCCAGCTCGTGCGCGACGAGCCGTTCCGAACCCCGGGCCCCGTCAACGTGGTTGGCGCCGAACAGCGACAACCCCTGTGCCTCGACGGGGACATCGAGCTCCTCCTCCGTCACGACGACCGCGTACTCGTCGAAGGGGTAGGGCCCGAAGATGTCCTGGAACAGCTCCATCATCGCGGGCTGCCGCGCGAAGTCCCTTGAGAATTCCGGGAGTAGGTCGGAGGGGATGTGTCCGTGCTGGGGCACTCCGCCGAGCCCGGGGTCGCCCAGCAGCACCGTCTGGTACTTGCCGATCGACAGGCCGACGAGGTAACTCGACGTCGGCGCCGACTGCTCGTACACCCAAGTGGTCGTAGAAGCCTTGGTCGTTCGGGTCAGGAGACGTCCACCCGCCACCACCGCGTACGCCGACGGCGTCGTGATCGAGATCTGGTACGACGCCTTGTCCGCGGGGCGGTCGTTGCACGGGTACCAGGACGGCGCCCCGATCGGCTGGCTCGCCACCAGCGCGCCGTCGGTCAACTCCTCCCAGCCCAGGCCGCCCCAGGGGCTGGCGACCGGCTTGGGGTTGCCCGACCAGTGGACCTCCACGGTGAACGCGGCACCGGCCCGCAGCGGCTTCGCCGGTCGGACCCGGAGGCGGCCGCCGCGGTGCGTGTAGTGCGGCTGGCGGCCGTCCACCCGGATCCGGCCGATCTTGAAGTCGCCCAGGTTCAGCTGGAATTCGGGCAGCGGCGCACGGCCCGCTATGGCGTTGATGCGCGCCGTGCCGGAGAGACGGTTGGGGCCGGGACGGTAGTCCAGCGCGAGCTCATAGCGGTGCACCCGGTAGCGGGCATCGCCGTTTGCCGGGAAATACGGGTCCGGACCCGCCGCCTGCTGAACGGTCACTGCTGCGTCTGCTCCCTGCGCTGTGCTCGTATCTCGTACCCGTGCACCGCCCTCCGAAGCCGACGCCGCGTGACCTGTCTTCAGGATCGCCATGACTCGATCGGATTGCCCAGCCAGCGGGTGTCGTCCGGGACGGACTCCCCCGCCATCACGAGCGACGCGGGCCCCAGAGTGGTACGGGCCCCGACCTCGCTGCCGGGCAGGACGATTCCGCCAGGACCCAGCGTCGCGCCCTCACGGAGGACCACAGTATCCGTCCGCAAGATCCGGTCGTGGAAGAGGTGGGTCTGGAGCACACAACCACGGTTCACTGTGGAAGCGTCCTCCAGGGTCACCAGGTCGGTCTCGGGCAGCCAGTAGCTCTCCACCCAGACGCCCTTGCCGATGTGTGCCCCGAGCCCGCGCAGCCAGGCCGTCAGCACCGGAGTGCCCGGCACCGAACCGGCCAGCCACGGCACCGCGACGACCTCGACGAAGGTGTCCGCCAGCTCGTTGCGCCACACGTAACCGCTCCACAGCGGATGCTCATTACCGCGGTGCCGACCCACGAGGGTCCACTTGGCCACGATCGAGATCAGCCCGGCGAGCGCGCCCACGGCCAGCAGCACGAGCCCCGACAGCAGCGGCGCCCACACCCCCAGCGCGCACAGCGCGGCCACCGTCAGCACGGCAAGACCCGCCGAGCAGAACACCGGCACGATCCGGCACAGCTCGACCAGACCGCGCGCCCACAGCAGCTTGGCCGGGGGGTCGTACGTCCGGCTCTGGTCGCCGCCGCTGGTGCTGCGCGGCAGCTTCACCGGCGGCAGGCCCAGGTACGACGTGCCCTTCTTCGCCTTCTTCGGCGTCGCCGACAGCACCCCGACGAGCCCGCCGTCCGGCACGCTCCGCCCGGGCGCGGTCATCCCGGAGTTCCCGAGGAACGCCCGCCGCCCGATCTCGGCCCGCCCGATGTGCACCCAGCCGCCACCGAGCTCGTACGGCGCGGTCAATGTGTCGTCGGCCAGGAACGCGCCCTCGCCGACGGTCGTCAGGCTCGGCAGCGCGAGCACGGTCGACACCTCGGCACCGCGCCCGATCCGCATCCCGAGCAGCCGCAGCCACACCGGCGTGACCAGCCCGGCGTACAGCGGGAACAGGGTCTCGCGGGACAGGTCCATCAGCTGAGTGACCGTCCACGCCTGCCAGCCGATGCGGCTGTGCGTGGGGTGCGTACCCTCACGCAGGCCGAGGCTGAGCAGTCGTACACCGATCAGGATCAGCAGCGCGTACGTCAGCCCGAAGGCCAGCGTCGCCGGGACCAGCGCGACCGCCGCGCCCCGCAGGGCCTCGCCGAGACCGGCACCGGGCGCGATGAACGCGCTCGCCACCAGCAGCGCCACGGCACCGGAGACCACCGGCAGCATGGTGAGCGCGAAGCCCGTCACGCCGTACATCACCCGCCAGTAGGTGCCCCGCTGCGGGCGCTCCTTGGGCCAGTTGCGCTTGGCCTTGCCGAGCTTGACCGCGGGCGCGCCCGCCCAGCGCTGGCCGGTCGGGACGGTGCCGGTGACGGCCGAACCCGGCGCGACCTCGGCCCGCTTGCCCACCCGGGCGCCGGGGAACAGCATGCTGCGCGTGCCGACGACGGCGTGCGCGCCGACCTTGACCGGGCCGATCTCCAGGCGGTCGCCGTCCAGCCAGTAGCCGGACAGGTCCACCTCGGACTCGACCGCGGCACCCCGGCCCATCTTGAGCATGCCGGTGACCGGCGGGAGGGAGTGCAGATCCACGTCCTGGCCGATCTTGGCGCCGAGGGCACGTGCGTACCGCTCAAGCCACGAGCCCGTCAGCCCGGTCGCCCCGCTGAACTCGGCCAGCCGCTCCGCCGCCCACAGCCGCAGATGGACGCTGCCACCGCGGTCGTAGCGACCCGGCTTCACGCCACGCAGCAGCAGGCGCGCACCGCCCGCGGCGATCGCGAGCCGGCCGGGCGGGCTGAAGAGCAGGAGTGCGCCCGCGGCGACCAGCCACCAGGACGCGGTCGGCAGCCACGCGTAGCCGCCCAGCACATTGCCGAGCGCGGCCAGTGCCACCGTCCAGCGCAGGCCGACCAGGGTGAACAGGGGGACCAGCGCGAGGAGTTGGATCACCTTGGCGCGGGTCGGGACCGGCGCGATCACGCGCGCGGTGCCGTCGCCCTGCGCCGAGTCCTCCAGGTGCCGGGCCAACTTCCGCAGGGTGGGCTGCTGGTAGATGTCGAGGACGGCCGCGCTCGGGTAACGGGTGCGCAGCCGCGTCGTCAACTGGGCGGCGGCCAGGCTGCTTCCGCCGATCGCGAAGAAGTCGTCGGCCGCGCTGCTCACGGGGATGCCGAGCACCTCGGCCCACTGCTCGGCGAGCCAGGCCTCCGTGCCGTAGAGCTGCTCCTTGGCGCCGGCGGTCTCCAGGCCTTCGAGCGGCCAGGGGAGGGCGTTGCGGTCCACCTTGCCCGACGTGCGGGTGGGGAGGTCCTCGACCGGGGCGATCAACGGCACGAGGGCGGCGGGGAGTTCGGCCCGCAGCTTCTCCACGGCGGCGGCCTGGTCCCAGCCCTCCTGGGTGACGACATAGCCGACGAGGAGCTGGTTGCCGCTGCGCGCGGTGCGCACGGCGGCGGCAGCTCCGGCGACTCCGGGGAGTGCCTGGAGAGCCGCGTCGACCTCACCCAACTCGATCCGGCGTCCGCCGAGTTTGATCTGCTCGTCGGCGCGGCCGAGGAAGATCAGTCCCTCGGGCTCGGCCTTGACCAAGTCGCCGCTGCGGTAAGCCCGTTCCCAGCCGAGGGACTCAAGAGGCGCGTACTTCTCGGCGTCCTTCTCGGGGTCGAGATAGCGGGCGAGACCGACCCCGCCGATCACCAACTGCCCACTGCCGCCCATCGGTACGGGCACCCCGGCCTCGTCGACGACGGCCAACTCCCAGCCGTTCAGCGGGAGTCCGATGCGGATCGGCTCGTCGCCGGTCATCAGGGAGGCACAGGCGACGACGGTCGCCTCGGTCGGCCCGTACGTGTTCCAGACCTCACGGCCCTCGGTGACCAGCCGCTGCACCAGCTCGGGCGGGCAGGCCTCACCGCCGAAGATCAGCAGGCGTACGTCGTTCAGCGCCTCCGGCTCCCAGAGGGAGGCCAGGGTCGGCACGGTCGAGACGACGCTGATGTCCTGCTCGACCAGCCAGGGGCCGAGGTCGGCGCCGCTGCGGACCTGGGAGCGCGGCACGGGCACCAGGCAGGCGCCGTAGCGCCAGGCCAGCCACATCTCCTCGCAGGACGCGTCGAAGGCGACGGACAGCCCCGCCATGACCCTGTCACCCGGACCGATGGGGTCCTCGGTGAGGAACAGGGCCGCCTCGGCGTCCACGAAGGCCGCCGCGCTGCGGTGGGTGACGGCGACGCCCTTGGGCTTGCCGGTGGAACCGGAGGTGAAGATGATCCACGCGTCCTGCTCGACACCGGGCCGGGCGGCCGGGGCGTCACTGTGCCCGAGGACGGTCAGCGCGTGCTCGGCGCCGATGACGGCGCGGACGTCGGCCTCGCCGAAGACCAGCTCGGCGCGCTCGTCCGGGTCCTCGGCGTCGACGGGGACGTACGCGGCACCGGCGGCGAGGACGGCGAGGATCGCGATGTAGAGGTCGTTGGTCCCGGACGGGACCCGCACGCCGACCCGGTCACCGAGGCCGACACCGGCCGCGGCCAGGGTGCGGCGCAGGGTCTCGACCTCGACGGCGAGTGCGCGGTAGGTGAGGCGGACGGTGCCGTCGTCCAGAGCGAGCTCGTCGGGATACGACCGCACCGACGCGTCGAGAATGTCGACAAGGGTGCGGGCCGAGGCGGCCGGCGCCGCGGAGAAGCGTGCCGTATCGCCGAACTGTGTGCGGATCTCTTCGTCAAGCCCGAGAGCACTGCTCTCGTGTATGGCTGCCATCGGTCCTCGCGTCTCGAACCCGGACAACTCCGGGGTGCTGGCGGGCCCGCAGGTATGCCTGGGGTTGTCCAGCTCCAGCTCCGTTCCGTAACAAGCCGGAAATTTTAGTACGACGCTAGGCTCCGGGCCTGCCGACGGCCACTCGGGGCGGCCGAACGGGGGCGCTCCGTGAGCGTGCGACAACGCTCTGACCTGGTGATCTTCAGGCCGAAGGAGACATCCCCCACAAATGCGGCGAGGGCCGCGACCTATGCTGGTCGCGGCCCTCGCCGCCGAGTGTGTCCGAGGGGGGACTTGAACCCCCACGCCCGATAAAGGGCACTAGCACCTCAAGCTAGCGCGTCTGCCATTCCGCCACCCGGACAAGGTGTCTGTCGCGCGTGGTTTCCCCCGCGGCGACGAAGGAAACATTACCAGGCTTCCAGGGGTGGCCGATCACCCCCTGTTCCCACCCGCGTCCCGCGTGAACGGCGTGTGACGGGCCGGGACCGCCCTTGGGGTGCGGCGCGGTGGGGAGAGAGGATGGGGGAGGACCACCAGCAGTGACAGTGGGAGGAAGCAGCGTGAGCGACACGGACACGGCCAAGGGCGTCACCGGCGAGGACGAGGTCGTGGACCTCTGCCGCGAGCTGATCCGGATCGACACCAGCAACTACGGCGACCACTCGGGCCCGGGTGAGCGCAAGGCGGCCGAGTACGTCGCCGAGCAGCTCGCCGAGGTGGGCCTCGAACCCAAGATCTTCGAGTCGCACCCGGGACGCGCCTCCACGGTGGCCCGGATCGAGGGCACGGACCCCTCCCGGCCCGCGCTCCTCATCCACGGCCACCTGGACGTCGTACCGGCGAACGCGGCGGACTGGACCCACCACCCCTTCTCCGGCGAGGTCGCGGACGGGTGCGTGTGGGGGCGCGGCGCGGTCGACATGAAGGACATGGACGCGATGACCCTGGCGGTCGTCCGCGACCGGCTGCGCAGCGGGCGCCGGCCCCCGCGCGACATCGTGGTCGCCTTCCTCGCGGACGAGGAGGCGGGCGGTACGTACGGGGCGCGGCACCTCGTCGACAACCACCGCGAGCTGTTCGACGGCGTCACCGAGGGCATCAGCGAGGTCGGCGGGTTCTCGTTCACGGTGAGCGAGGAGCGGCGGCTCTATCTGATCCAGACGGCCGAGAAGGGCATGCACTGGATGAAGCTCACCGTGGCCGGCACCGCCGGGCACGGGTCGATGATCCACCGGGACAACGCGATCACCGAGCTGTCCGAGGCCGTCGCCCGGGTGGGCCGGCACAAGTTCCCGGTGCGGGTCACCAAGACGACCCGGGCCTTCCTCGACGAACTCGGCGACGCGCTCGGCACCCCGCTCGACCCGGAGGACATGGAGGCGACCCTCAAGCGGCTCGGCGGCATCGCCAAGCTCATCGGCGCGACCCTCAGCAACACCGCCAACCCGACGCAGCTGAACGCCGGTTACAAGGTCAACGTCATCCCCGGCGAGGCCACCGCCAACGTCGACGGGCGTTTCCTGCCCGGCCACGAGGAGGAGTTCCTCGCCGACCTCGACCGGATCCTCGGCCCGAAGGTGAAGCGCGAGGACGTCCACTCGGACAAGGCGCTGGAGACCTCCTTCGACGGCCCGCTCGTCGAGGCCATGCAGTCCTCGCTGCTCGCCGAGGACCCGACCGCGAAGGCCGTCCCGTACATGCTCTCCGGCGGTACGGACGCCAAGTCCTTCGACGACCTGGGCATCCGCGGCTTCGGCTTCGCCCCGCTCAAGCTGCCGCCGGAGCTGGACTTCGCGGGCATGTTCCACGGGGTCGACGAGCGGGTACCGGTGGACGGGCTGAAGTTCGGAGTGCGGGTGCTGGACCGGTTCATCGACGCGTCCTGAAGGCGCGCCCTGAAGCCGTGTCCTGAAACACCGGTCGACGTCGGTTGACGCCGGAATTCGACCGCGCGTACGGAGGTGACCGGGAAGAGTGAATGTGCTCATAAGCTCGTAGCTCCATTACTCCCTCCTCGTTACAGGTGATGCGATCGGCAACACGAGATCGCTTTTGCCAACAAGGAGGAATAATGATCAAGAAGGTCGTCGCCGCTGCGGCTGCCACCGGTGGCCTGGTTCTCGCGGGAGCGGGCCTGGCCGTCGCCGACTCGGGCGCTCAGGGTGCCGCCGTGCACTCTCCGGGTGTCGTTTCCGGCAACGTCATCCAGGTTCCCGTGCACGTCCCGGTGAACGTGTGCGGCAACACGATCTCGGTGATCGGTCTGCTGAACCCCGCCTTCGGCAACACCTGCGTCAACAAGTGACGTCGCCCCTCTAGGGGGTGACCACGTCCTCGGCCCCGGAGCGCGCGCCATGCGCTCCGGGGCCGACGGTCTTTGTGCGGGAAATCGCGCGAGGAATTCAGTCAGGATGAAAGGCAGGGGGGAATTCAGCAATGCGACAGGTCACTCGAAAAAGCTTGATGACCGTGGCGGCCGCGACCGGGGTGATCGCCGCCGCGGGCGGTGTCGCCCACGCCGACTCGGGCGCCGCGGGCTCCAGTTCGGACTCGGCCGGCGTACTGTCCGGCAACACCGTGCAGGCACCGGTGCACGTGCCGGTCAACGTCTGCGGCAACACCGTGAACGTGGTGGGGATCCTCAACCCGGCGGTCGGCAACAAGTGCGGCAACCCGGGCGGGGGCGGCGGAAGCGGCCACGGCGGTCACGGCTCGACCGGCGGGTACGGCTCGTCGGGCGGGTACGGGGACTCCGGCGGTCACGGCGACTCCGGGGGCTACGGCGGCTCGGGCGGACACGGCGCGCACGGCGGCTCAGGGGGCTCGCACGCCGGCGGACACGCCTCGAACTCACCCGGTGTCGGCTCCGGCAACCACGTCCAGGTACCGATCGACGTACCGGTGAACGTCTGCGGCAACAACGTCAGCGTCATCGGCGTCGGCAACGCGGTCACCGGCAACGACTGTGCGAACAACGGGAGTTGGAGCGGGGGCGGGCACCACGGCGGCGGCCATGACCACGGGACGCCTCCGGGGAGTGGCGGTCACCATGGGGGCGGTCATCACGGGACGCCTCCGGGCGGGGGCGGACATCACGGGGGCGGTCACAACGGCGGCGGTCACGACGGGGGTGGCCATGACCACGGGACGCCTCCGGGCGGCGGTCACCACGGTGGCGGTCACCACCCCGGCGGCGGTCACCACCACGGCACACCTCCCGGTCACGGCGGACACCACGGCACGCCCCCGGGCGGCGGTCACGGGACCACCCCGCCGGGGACGCCGAGCCACCCGGGGACGCCCAGCCACCCGGGCACGCCCGGCACGCCCACCCACCCCACCTCACCGGGCACCTCGCCGATCAAGGGCGGTCAGACGCCGGTCGGTTCCGTGCACGTGAACCAGCCCGGCGCGCAGTCCGGCGTCCGGTCCTCGGGCGGCGCGCAGCTCGCGCACACCGGCAGCGAGCTCCCGCTGGGTCTCGCCCTGCCGGTCGGCGCGGGCGCGCTGCTCGCGGGCGCGGTGCTGTACCGCAAGGCGCGGGCCTCGATGTAGCTCCCGAACACATGTGATCTGCGCAACGGAGGGGCCCCGCACTGCCGGGGCCCGCTCCGTTTCGCCCGGCTCAGCTCACCACGTGGCGCGCACCTGGCGGATGATCCGCCGGCGCAGCCGCACCCTGCGACTGCCGTCGCGCAGCAGGCTCAGTCGGTCCAATTCCCAGTGTCCGTACTCGGCATGGTCCGTCAGCAGACGTGTGGCGTCCTTGCGGGAGACCCCGCGCGGTACGTACACGTCGACAAATTCGTATTCCGGCATCGCATCTATTGTGCGGGCAGAGCCCCGGTACGGATAGCGTCTGCACTATGTCTGATGCTGCGCAGCCAACCGCTGCCGAGGTACGCGCCGCCGCCGAGGCGGTCAAGACCGCGCTCGACCGCCACCTGGCCGCGGTCGAAGGCCGGTCGGGGGAGGACGACCCGGCCGTCTACGAGGCGTTCAACCAGCTCGCCGCGGCCGCCGAGGTCTACGACGAGCTGCTCTACGACCGTTATGACGAGGTCACGCCTTTCGAGATCCCCGGTACGGAAGACTCCCTGCCGCCGTACACCGGCCCGGAGGAGCCGAACGCGGTGAGCGTGCTGATCCGCCGTGACTACGCCGTGGCGGAGCCGCAGCGGCTGCTGGCCCAGGCGCAGCGGGTCGAGGCGGCGGTCGGCGACGGCACGGGCACGGAGGCCTCCAGCACGATCCACGGCGCGCTCGGCATCCTCTTCGACGAGTTCGAGGCGGACGAGATCGCCTCCCGACCCAAGGAGTTCGGCCTCGAAGAGGGCGATTCCACGCTCTGGGTGACCGCCGCCGACGAGACGGCCGACCCCGGTGCCTGGCTGGAGGCTCCCTTCGAGGGCGTCGACCCGCAGCGGGTGGTGTGCCGCTTCGACGTCAGCGCGGTCTTCGACGACGAGATCAACGATGAGATCGACGACATCGACGAGGTGGACGAGGTCGAGGACGAACTCGATCCCGACCTGGACGCGGATCTGGACGAGGACGAGGACCTGGAGGCGCTGGAAGCGGACCGCTAGCCGCACCCAGCTGTTGAGACGACGGCGGCGGTCACCAAGGGAGTCCCTCGGTGACCGCCGCCGTCTGTCGTCCGTGCCGTCCGGGCTCAGACCTGCGCCGGGACCTGCGGTCGCAGCAGCACCGGCAGCCGGGTCGTCCGCGGCTTGGCCGGGACCTCGGCGACGGCCCGGGGCAGCGCCTGGTCCACACCGTGGACGACGGACAGATGCCGGTCGGCCCGGCTGAACGCCGTGTACACCCACGGCCGGCTGAGCGCCTGCGCCGCGTCCCCGGGCAGTACCACGACCACCGCGGGCCACCGCACCCCGACGGCCTGGTGCGCGGTCAGCGCCCACCCGTGCCGCACGGACTGCTCGACCCGCTCCTTCGGTACGACCACGGGCCCGCCGGCGCACGCGAGGTGCAGCCCCTCGGCGTCGGCGTTCACCACCCGGCCGGGAACCGTACGGCCCGGGGTGGGGGAGTACGCGATCCGGTCGCCGGGGTCGAAGCCGCCGAAGCGGCCGGGGCCGGGGTTGAGCCGCTCCTTCAGCGCCACGTTCAGGGCACGGGTGCCGGCCGCGCCGCCGTGGCCCGGCGTGATCACCACCGTCTGCTCGGCCGGGACGCCGATCACCCGCGGCACCGAGTCGGCGACGAGCTGCACGGTCCGGTGCACGGCCTCACCGGCGTCGCGCACCGGCACGATCACGACCTCCTTGCCCGGGGCCTCCACCTGGTTCAGCTCACCGATGCCGATGCCCGAGACCAGCTCGCCCACGGGACCGAGATCCGGTCGCCGCGAGACGACCTGGGGGCAGGCCTTCGACGCGAGCAGATCCGCGAAGACCCGCCCGGCACCCGCCGACCACAACACGGCCGGATCCCCGGCCAGCACCAGCCGGGCCCCGTCCGGCAACGACTCACTGAGCAACGCCGCCGTCTCGACGTCCAGTTGAGGCGCGTCGAGCACGACGAGCAGATCGAGGTCGAGGGCACCGTCCGCGTCCCGCCCGGGCCCTTCGGCACCGGACAGGAGCCCGGCGACGGTGGCGGCACGGGGGCCGTCATCCGGGGCGGGGCTGTCCGACTCGGCGGACGCGGCTCCCTCCGGCTCGGTGGACGACGGGCTTTCCGATTCCGTGCTCCGGGTCAGTGTCGCCGCGAACCGGTCCCGTCCCACCGGACTGTGGGCGGCGGCCCAGACACGCAGCCCGAACCCCGCCGCCGCGCGGAGCAGTGCCGCCGGTTCCTCCAGGGACGCCTCCCCGCCGGTGTGGAGCACCAGGCCGTGGCCCGCGACCGCGCGGATCAGCTCGCCGGTGGAGCCCTTGGCGGCACCCGCCTGCTCCCAGTCCGCCGCCGAACCGTCCTCCTTCGGCACCGAGTTGATCAGCTTGGCGAGTCCGTCGGCGAGGCTCTCCTCGGCGAGCGCGTACCGCTCCAGGCCGATCAGCACGCGGACCGGACGCTCCTCGGCCTCCGTGTCCTCGTCGGGGGCGTCGTCGCCGCGCTGCACCGGGACCGCGGGCTCGTCCAACGCGTCCTGGAAGACCAGCACTTCACCCTCGGCGATGGCGCTCTGCGTCGCCGCGTCCGGGTCGGGCACGCCTTGCTTGGCCAGCGCGGCCGTCAACGCCGAGGCCTCCAGGGCCGTATGACCGGCCAGGGCCGCCTGCTCCAGGAGCCAGCCGATGACCGCGCGGCCCCGTCGCTCGTCGTCCGGCGCGCACCCGTCGCCGAGCAGCGCCCGCGCGAACCCGTCGGCCTGCTCGGGCCGTACACCGGGGACGCGCAGCAACTGCCAAGGATCTTCGCGGAGTTGGTCGTCGGCTCCCTCGCCGAGCGCCGCCGCGACCTGGGCCGCGAGCGTCTCGGGCGCACCGCCCTCGGCCAGCACACGCCGTACGGACTCGACGGTCTCGGTCGCGGGGGCGCCGGGCTCGGTCGGGACGGGCTGTGGCTGTCGTACCGCTTCGGGGGCGGCCGATCGGCGCGGGGCGGCGGGTTCCGGCTTGGCGAAGGGGGTGGTCACGGGCTTGTCGCCGCTCTCCACGGCCCGTACCGCCGCGAGCAGATCGGCGGCCGTGCCGGTGAGCTTGGCCCCGGCCGCGATGGGCCCGGCCTTCTCCGCCTTGCGCCGCTCGATGCGCTCCCGCTCCACCTGCTGCGCCAGCAACTCGGCGGCGGCCTCGGACAGTTCGGGAGCGGCCTCGGTCTTGGCCTCACCGGTGCTCTCGGTGCCTTCCGCGGCCGGGTCCTCACCGGTGCTCTCGGCGCCCGAGGCTACGTCCGCCCCCGCGCCCTCGGCGCCCTCCCCGGTGTCCGTGCCCGTGTCCTCGGACGGCGAGGTCTCCGTGGTCTCCGGGTCCGTGCTCACAGCGTGCTCCAGTCGTGATCGGGATAGCGGTGCAGAGGCGCCGACACATCGTCGAGCGCTCGGCAGATCTCGTCAGGAAGACTAAGGGCCTCCACTGACAATGCGGCCGTGAGCTGCTGCGCGTTGCGCGCGCCGACGATCGGGGCGGCCACCCCGGGCCGGTCGCGGACCCAGGCGAGGGCGACCTGGAGGGGCGTCACGGCGAGCCCGTCCGCGGCGATGGTCACCGCGTCCACGATGCGGGCCGCCGTGTCGTCGAGGTACGGCGCGACGAAGGGCGCCATGTGCTCCGCGGCGCCGCGCGAGTCGGCCGGAGTCGCGTGCCGGTACTTGCCGGTGAGGACCCCGCGCCCGAGCGGCGAGGAGGGCAGCAGTCCGATGCCCAGGTCGAGGGCGGCCGGCAGCACCTCGCGCTCCACGCCCCGCTGCAGCAGCGAGTACTCCAGCTGCGTGCTCGCCAGCCGCGTCCGCGTGCCCGGTGCCGCGAGCTGCCAGGTCGCCGCCTTGGCCAGCTGCCAGCCGCAATAGTTCGAGACGCCCGCGTAGCGTGCCCGCCCACTGCTGACCGCCAGGTCGAGGGCCTGGAGGGTCTCCTCCAGCGGCGTGAACGGGTCGAAGCCGTGGATGTGCCACACGTCGACGTAGTCCGTGCCGAGGCGGGCCAGCGAGGCGTCCAGCGCGGCGAGCAGATGGCCGCGCGAGCCGTCGAAGCGGCGGTCGGGGTCGGGTACGCTCCCCGCCTTCGTCGAGATGACCAGGTCCCGGCGCGGCACGAGCCCTTCTATGAGCTGCCCGAGCAGGTACTCGGCCTCCCCGTCGCCGTACACGTCCGCCGTGTCGACGAGGGTGCCGCCGGCCTCCCAGAACGCCTTCAAGAGGTCCGCGGCGTCATGCTCGTCGGTGTCGCGCCCCCACGTGAGGGTGCCGAGTCCGATCCGGGACACACGAAGGCCGGTACGGCCGAGATGCCTCTGCTCCATGAACGCCGAGATTACTGGCCTGAACCTGCGGTGTGGTGGCCTGTGGATAACCGATTTCCACGATGATCCACAGTCCCTCCCGCGGCACGCTCCGTGATCACTCACCGGTACCCGTCCTGTCCGCTCCGGCCACCGCGCGCTAGGGTCGGCACAACAGCGACGTTACTGATCGGTAAGGGGTCTGCCATGCAGCTCGGGATCAACCTCGGCTACTGGGGTGCCGGAATGGACGGCGACAACCTCGCCGTGGCGCAGGAGGCCGACCGCCTCGGCTACTCGGTGTGCTGGGCCGCCGAGGCCTACGGCTCCGACGCGGCCACGGTGCTCACCTGGGTCGCCGCGCAGACCGAGCGCATCGACGTCGGCTCGGCCATCTTCCAGATCCCGGCCCGCCAGCCCGCGATGACGGCGATGACCGCCGCGACCCTCGACTCGCTCTCCGGGGGCCGCTTCCGCCTCGGCCTCGGCGTCTCGGGCCCGCAGGTCTCCGAGGGCTGGTACGGCGTCAAGTTCGACAAGCCGCTGGCACGCACGCGTGAGTACGTCGAGATCGTCCGCAAGGCGATGACCCGCGAGCGCCTGTCCTACGACGGCGAGCACTGGACGCTGCCGCTGCCCGGCGGCCCGGGCAAGCCCCTCAAGCTGACCGTGCACCCGGAGCGCGAGCACATCCCGCTGTACATCGCGGCGATCGGCCCGAAGAACCTGGAGCAGACCGGCGAGATCGCCGACGGCGCGCTGCTGATCTTCCCCTCGGCCGAGCACCTGGAGGACACCGCCATCAGGTACCTGCGGGCCGGGCGCGAGAAGGCGGGCAAGACCCTCGAAGGCTTCGACATCGTCCCGACGGTCCCGCTCGCCTTCGGCGAGGACAAGGACGTCGAGAAGCTCGCCGACACCTTCCGCCCGTACACCGCGCTGTACGTCGGCGGCATGGGCAGCCGGCAGCAGAACTTCTACAACAAGCTGGCCCAGCGCATGGGCTTCGAGGCGGCCGCTGCCGAGATCCAGGACAAGTACCTGTCCGGCGACAAGGAAGGCGCCGCCGCGGCGATCCCGCACGACCTGATCGACAAGACGACGCTGCTGGGCTCCGTGGACCGCATCGCGGACCGGATGAAGGAGTACGCGGCGGCCGGTGTCACCACCCTGACGCTCGCCCCGGCGGGCTGGACCCTGGAGGAGCGGATCGCCGCCCTCCGCGCCGGAACGGAAGCACTGGAGCGCGCGGGTCTCGCGTGACGCGGCTCTGCCGTACGGAAGTTTTCTACGGCCGTGGTGGGGGCTCGGGGGGTCTTCCCCGCCACGGCCGTCACGGGGAACAACGCGCGGCGGGCCGTGCGGTTACGCCCCCGACGGGACATCCGTAGTCCTCCTTTTGGCGGAGTTGTCCGACAGTGCTGTTGCGGCACCTCTGGCGCCGCATTTGACTCGTTCTTTGCGGAATGCGGCGGAATCCTGCATGGAGGTGCGTTCAGATGCTGTCGGCCAAGAGTCTGTTCCAGGAGATCCTCGACAACGACGAGTCGTTCCGGCTGTTCTGCTCCATCGCGGCCAGCGGCGAGTCCCAGGGCGGCTGGGAGAACGGACGCATCGCCGTCCTCGTCCCGCCGGCCGAACGCGACCTCGCCCCCAAGATCAGCCGGCACGGCGCAGACGAGGACAAGCACGGGCGCATTTTCAACGCCCTTCTTAAGAAGCGCGGCCTTACACCCGTCCCGGTTCCGGCCGACACCGACTACACGATGCTTCTGGAGCGGCAGGGCATCGGTCTCGCGCACGAGAAGCTCAAGGGCGAGACGCCGCTCACCGTCCAGGACATCGTCACCTATCTCGCGCACAGCCGGGTCACCGAACAGCGCGCCTCCGAGGAGATGGACCTGCTGCGCAGGAACTTCGCCGACCACCCCGACCTCGGCCGCGCGGTACGGATGATCTCGAACGACGAGGACAACCATCTCGCCTACTGCCACGAGGAGTTGCTGCGCTTCGCCGCCGCCGGACACGGCCGCGCCATCCAACGGACGCTCCGGGAGTGCGCGTTGGCGGAGATCCGCGTCTACCGTGACGTCAGCCTCGCGGTGATGGCCCACATGGGACGCGTCCTCGGCTGGCCGCGCGCCAAGTCGGCCGCGCTCGCCGCGGGCATCCACGCCGTGTACGCCTACGAACGGCTCGGCGGCTGGCGGCGGATGGTGTCCCTGAGGATGCCGGAGCGCCGTGACGCCCTCGGCGGACCGGCCACCGCGGCCGCTGAGTTCGCGTAGGCCCGAGAAGCGCTCTACAGCCAGCCGCGCCGCTTGAACGTCCGGTACAGCAGCACCTCCAGGGCGAGCATCAGCAGGATCACCCCCGGATACCCCCACAGCCAGTGCAGCTCCGGCATGTGGTCGAAGTTCATGCCGTAGATCCCCGCGATCATCGTGGGGACGGCGGCCATGGCGGCCCAGCCGGAGATCTTCCGCATGTCGTCGTTCTGCCGGACGCTGGTCTGCGCGAGATGCGCCGACAGGACGTCCGACACCAGCCGGTCCAAGCCCTCCACGGACTCGTTGACCTTCATCAGGTGGTCGTTCACGTCACGGAAGAACGGCCGCGACCTGTCGTTCACGAACGGCACCCGGTCCCCGGCGAGACCGACGCCCGCGAGCCGGGCCAGCGGCTGTGCGAGCGGTCCGGTCGCCCGGCGGAACTCCAGGATCTGCCGCTTGAAGGTGTAGATCCGCGAGGCCGTGGTCCGCGAGCCGCCACCCGTCGGCGAGAACACCGCCGCCTCCAGCTCCTCCAGGTCGGTCTGCAACTCGCCCGCCACGTCCACGTAGTGGTCGACCACCGCGTCCGCGATCGAGTACAGCACCGCCGTCGGCCCGTGCCGCAGCATCTCCGGCTCCTCCTCAAGACGGTGTCGTACGGCCGCCAGGGGAGCCTCCATGCCGTGCCGGACGGTCACCACGAAGGAGTCGCCCACGAAGACCATGACCTCGCCGGAGGTGACGACGTCGCTGTCGGCCTCGTAGCCCACCGGCTTGAGGACCACGAAGAGCGAGTCGTCGTAGACCTCCAGCTTGGGGCGTTGATGCGCGGTGAGGGCGTCCTCGACGGCCAGGGGGTGCAGGGCGAACTCCTGGGTGACGCGGTCGAACTCCTTCTCCGTAGGCTCGTAGAGGCCGATCCAGACGAAGGCGTCGCCCACGCGGCGGCAGTGGTCCAGGCCGTCGGAGAAGTCGCCGGGCCCCTCCGTCCGGCGTCCGTCACGGTAGATGGCGTAGTCGACGATCACGGTGCGTATTCTCCCGCCGTCCGGTCGAAGACGCACCCGCACGTGCGCCTACCCTTGGCCCCATGCCCACGTTGATCCTTGTCCGGCACGGACGTTCGACCGCCAACACCGGGGGAGTGCTCGCCGGCTGGACGCCCGGTGTCGCCCTCGACGAGCGGGGCAACGCCCAGGCCGCCGCGCTCCCCGGACGGCTCGCCGCGCTGCCGATCGCCGAGGTCGTCGCCAGCCCGCTGCAGCGCTGCCAGGAGACCCTCCAGCCCCTCCTGGACGCCCGCCCCGAGCTGCGGCTGCACACGGAGGAGCGGATCGGGGAGTGCCACTACGGGGACTGGTCGGGCCGCAAGCTCGCCGAGCTGATGGACGAGCCCCTGATGGAGGTCGTCCAGTCGCACCCCTCGTCGGCCGCGTTCCCCGGCGGCGAGTCGATGCGCGCGATGCAGACCCGCGCGGCCGAGGCCGTACGCGAGTGGAACGCGCGCGTGGAGCGCGATCACGGCGCCGACGCCGTCTACCTCATGTGCTCGCACGGCGACATCATCAAGTCCCTTGTCGCGGACGCACTCGGACTTCATCTCGACCTCTTCCAGCGGATCTCTGTAGAACCGTGTTCCATCACCGCGATCCGTTACACCCGTCTCAGGCCTTTTCTCGTACGGCTCGGGGACACCGGTGATCTCGCCTCCCTGGCGCCGCGCGAGGAGCCCCCGGGCGACCACGCCACGGTCGGGGGCGGCGCGGGCGCACCGTGATCGTCGGCCGCAGTAGGGTGAAGCGGTCGCAGTAGCGCCGCACTTGTCAGCAGTCGATTCCCATGGAGACAGGACGTGTCCCGTCAGGTGTTCCTCTACGACCCGCCGGACCGCTTCGTAGCCGGCACGGTCGGACTGCCCGGGCGCCGTACGTTCTTCCTCCAGGCCGCCTCGGGTCCTCGGGTGACCAGCGTGGCCCTGGAGAAGACGCAGGTCGCCGCGCTCGCCGAGCGCATGGACGAGCTTCTGGACGAGGTCGTACGGCGCAGTGGCGGCAGCGCGGCCGTCCCGGCCGTCACCCCCACCGAGATCTCCGACACCCGCCCGCTGGAGACCCCCGTCGAGGAGGAGTTCCGCGTCGGCACCATGGCGCTCGCCTGGGACGGTGAGGAGCAGCGCATGATCGTCGAGGCGCAGGCCCTCGTCGAACTCGACGCCGACACCGACGAGGACCTCGCCGAGGCCGAGGAGCGCCTCCTCCAGGACGAGGAGAACGGCCCCCCGATGCTGCGGGTCCGCCTCACCGGAGCCCAGGCCCGCGCCTTCGCCAAGCGGGCCCTGGACGTCGTCAACGCCGGCCGTCCGCCCTGCCCGCTGTGCAGCCTCCCGCTCGACCCGGAAGGACACGTATGTCCGCGCCAGAACGGATACCGCCGCGGAGCGTGACCACGGCCGAGCTGCTCGCCAAGGGTGAGCTGACAGTGCGCGGGCAGATCCGCGAGGCCTCGAACGCGGTGCTGTTCTGCTCCGTGACGTACGAGGGCCGCGAGGCGTCCTGCGTGTACAAACCCGTCGCCGGGGAGCGCCCCCTGTGGGACTTCCCGGACGGCAACCTCGCCCGGCGCGAGGTCGCCGCCTACGAGGTCTCCGAGGCGACCGGTTGGAGCCTCGTGCCGACCACCGTGCTGCGCGACGGGCCGTACGGCGAGGGCATGTGCCAGCTGTGGATCGAGACCGCGGCCGAGTCCGAACTGCTCGCCCTGGTCGACGGCGAGGAACCCGAGGAGGGCTGGAAAGCCATCGGCTTCGCCGAGGTCGGCGAAGGCAAAACGGCCCTCCTGGTGCACGCCGACGACGAGCGGCTGCGCAGGCTCGCCGTCCTGGACGCGGTCATCAACAACGCCGACCGCAAGGGCGGCCATCTGCTGCCCGCCGACGAGGGGCGCCTCTACGGCATCGACCACGGTGTCACCTTCAACGCCGAGAACAAGCTGCGCACCCTCCTGTGGGGCTGGGCGGGCGAGCCGCTGACTCCGGAGGCGGTCGACGTCCTCCAGGCGCTCAGGGAGGCGCTGAGGGACGGTGGCGGGCTCGCCGTGAAGCTCGCCGAGCTGATCACCGACGCGGAACTCGACGCCACGCGCGCGCGGGTCGACGCGATGCTGGCGGACGGGAAGCATCCCGAGCCGAGCGGTGAGTGGCCGGCCATTCCGTGGCCGCCGGTGTGACTGCATACGAGCGGTGACCCCGCAAGAGCGCCTTACCGGCCATACGGCCTGGTCCGGTTCGTAAACGGATTATCCGTCCGGTTACGCTCATGACATGTATGCCTGGCCCGCTTCTGAGGTCCCCGCCCTTCCCGGCAAGGGCCGCGACCTCCGGATCCACGACACCGCGACCGGCGGTCTGGTCACCCTGGACCCCGGTCACATCGCCCGTATGTACGTCTGCGGCATCACGCCGTACGACGCCACCCACATGGGGCACGCGGCGACCTACAACGCGTTCGACCTCGTGCAGCGCGTGTGGCTCGACACGAAGCGGCAGGTTTACTACGTCCAGAACGTGACCGACGTCGACGACCCGCTCCTGGAGCGCGCCGAGCGCGACGGCGTCGACTGGGTGGCCCTCGCGGAGAAGGAGATCGCGCTCTTCCGCGAGGACATGACCGCGCTGCGCATGCTGCCCCCGAAGCAGTACATCGGCGCGGTCGAGGCGATACCCGGCATCGTGCCGCTCGTCGAGCGCCTCAGGGACGCCGGTGCCGCCTACGAGCTGGAGGGGGACACCTACTTCTCCGTAGGGTCCGACCCGAACTTCGGCAAGGTCTCGAACCTCGACGCGGCCGCCATGCGCCTGCTGTCCGCCGAGCGCGGCGGCGACCCGGACCGCCCGGGCAAGAAGAACCCGCTCGACCCGATGCTCTGGATGGCGGCCCGCGAGGGCGAACCGAGCTGGGACGGCGGTTCGTTGGGCCGCGGGCGCCCCGGCTGGCACATCGAGTGCGTGGCCATCGCCCTGGACCACCTCGGCATGGGCTTCGACGTGCAGGGCGGCGGCTCCGACCTCGCCTTCCCGCACCACGAGATGGGCGCCTCGCACGCCCAGGTGCTGACCGGCGAGTTCCCGATGGCCAAGGCGTACGTCCACGCCGGCATGGTCGGCCTCGACGGCGAGAAGATGTCGAAGTCCCGGGGCAACCTCGTCTTCGTCTCCGCACTGCGCCGCGAGGGCGTCGACCCGGCCGCCATCCGGCTCGCCCTGCTCGCCCACCACTACCGCTCCGACTGGGAGTGGACCGACGGGGTGCTCGCGGACGCGGTCGCCCGGCTCGGGCGCTGGCGTGCCGCCGTCTCCCGGCCCGATGGCCCCTCCGCCGTCACGGTCGTCGAGGAGATGCGCGAGGCCCTCGCGAACGACCTGGACGCCCCGGCCGCGCTCGCCGCGGTCGACCGCTGGGCCGCTCTCCAGCGGGACCGGGGCGGCAGCGACGAGGGCGCCCCCGGCGTCGTCTCGCGTGCCGTGGACGCCCTGTTGGGCGTGGCCCTCTAGCAACAGCCCACAGAACAGGGGCGGTTCCTCCCACCCGGGAGGAACCGCCCCTGTCTCACATCCTGTTGACCGGCGGACTCACTCCTCGGAGGAGTCCTCGTCGTCCGCGTCGGCATCCGGCTCCGGCTCCGTGTCCGGCTTCGCGGGTCTCGTCGGCTTCGCACGGCCGCCGGGGTTGTCCCGCAGATACGACGCGCTGTCGCTGCCGTCCGCCGTCGCGTGACCACCGGGCGTCGGGTTGCCGCCGCCGTCACGCCTCCGCAGATAGCGTTCGAACTCACGCGCGATCGCCTCGCCCGACGCCTCCGGCAGCTCCGCGGTGTCCCGGGCCTCCTCCAGCGTCTGGACGTACTCGGCGACCTCGCTGTCCTCGGCGGCCAGCTGGTCCACGCCGACCTGCCAGGCGCGCGCGTCCTCGGGCAGCTCGCCCAGCGGGATACGCACGTCGATCAGGTCCTCCAGGCGGTTGAGCAGCGCCAGGGTGGCCTTCGGGTTGGGCGGCTGCGACACGTAGTGCGGCACCGCCGCCCACAGCGACACGGCCGGTACGCCCGCGTGCGTGCACGCCTCCTGGAGGATGCCGACGATCCCGGTGGGACCCTCGTACTTCGTCTCCTCCAGGTCCATCCGCTGCGCCAGGTCCGCGTCCGACGTGGTGCCGCTGATCGGCACCGGACGCGTGTGCGGGGTGTCACCGAGCAGCGCGCCCAGGATCACCACCAGCTCCACGCCCAACTCGTGGGCGAAGCCCAGCAGTTCGTTGCAGAACGAGCGCCAGCGCATCGACGGTTCGATACCTCGGACGAGTACGAGATCGCGCGGCTTCTCGCCGCCGACCCGGACCACCGAGAGGCGCGTTGTCGGCCATGTGATCTTTCGCACGCCGGCGTCCATCCACACCGTGGGCCGGTTGACCTGGAAGTCGTAGTAGTCCTCGGCGTCCAGCGCCGCGAACACCTCGCCCTTCCACTCCCTGTCCAGGTGCGCGACCGCGGTGGAGGCGGCGTCGCCGGCGTCGTTCCAGCCCTCGAACGCGGCCACCATCACTGGGTCGATCAGCTCGGGAACCCCCTCCAGCTCGATCACCCAGCGCCTCCTTCCGATCTGCCCTCGCGTACGCCCCAACCTTACGGCGTCCGGCGGGGGCGCCCGCAGCCCCCTTGCACGGGGGAGTGAACCCATGCCTGCCCCGTCCGGGACGGTCGAACACACAAGATCGCCATCCTGTGCGGACCCGTCCCGGCCGGTCACTCCTCCGATGGATCAGCTGGGCGCGTCACTCGATCACAGGGTCGAACGCAGCCACTGCTCCACGCTCGCGATGTGCACGGTCGCCCACGACCGCGCCGCCTCCGCGTCCCGGTCGCGCAGCGCGCCCAGGATCGCCCGGTGCTCGTGCAGGGTCCGGCTCACCGCGTCCTCCTGGGTCAGACCGCGCCAGATCCGGGCTCGCGTGGTCGGCCCGGACAGACCGTCGAGGAGCGAGCAGAGCACCGAGTTGCCGGAGCTCTGCACGATGCCCCGGTGGAACTCCAGGTCGCACGCGACCAGTTCCTCCACCGAGGGGGCACCGCCCAGCGCGTCCAACTGGGCGGAGAGCGCGTCCAGTTGCTGCTCGCTGATCCGCAGCGCCGCCATCCCCGTGGCGGCCGGCTCCAGAATCCGCCGTACGGCCAGGAATTCGAGGACCGTGTCGTCGCGGTGGAAGTCGACGACGAAACTCAGCGCCTCCAGCAGGAGTTGGGGATCGAGGCTCGTGACGTACGTGCCGTCGCCCTGCCGCACGTCCAGGATGCGGATCAGTGACAGGGCGCGCACGGCCTCCCGCAGGGAGTTGCGGGACAGGCCCAGTTCGGCGGCGAGTTCGCTCTCCTTGGGCAGCCGGTCCCCGGGACGCAGCGCGCCGGAGACGATCATTCCCTTGATTTTCTCGATCGCCTCATCGGTGACTGCCATGGCCGGCCTCTCTCTTGCTCAGACGTCCGATGTATCAGGTGCATTATGCGGGTTCAGCAGGCTGAACGGGAGGGAAATCCACAGCTCAGGCAAGTGCTTCGAGCTCCGCGAGCACGGCTTCCTCGTCCAGCGTGGCCAGTGTCCGGTTCCGCATCAGCACCCGGCCGTCCACCACCGTGTCCCGTACGTCCGCCGAGTGCGCCGCGTACGCGAGCGTCGACCACGGGTCGTGCAGCGGCCGCAGATGCGGCGCGTCGAGATCGAGTACGACGAGATCGGCCCGCTTGCCGGCCTCCAGCGAACCCAGGTGATCACCCAGGCCCAGCGCTCGCGCGCCCTCGATCGTCGCCATCCGTACGGCCTGTTCGGCACCGACCGCAGTCGGGTCACCGCCCGCCTTGTGCACGAGAGCCGCCTGCCGTACGGCGCCCAGCACGTCCAGCGTGTTGGAGCTGACCGCACCGTCCGTGCCCAGCCCGACGGTGACGCCCGCGCTCAACAGCCGTGGCACAGGCGCGATTCCGCAGCCCAACTTCAGGTTGGAGACGGGACAGTGGGCGACCGACGTACCCGTACGGGCCAGTGCCGCGATCTCCGGGCCGGTCAGATCCACGGCGTGCGCGAGCAGCAGATCGGGACCGAGCAGCCCGAGCGAGTCGAGCAACTCCACAGGCCGCTTGCCGTACTTGACCTCGACGGTGGCGACCTCGGTCGGGTTCTCCGCCGCGTGGATGTGCAGGAGTGCCCCGAACTCCCTTGCCAGAGCGGCGATTTCGACCAACTGGTCAGGGGCGAGGGTGTAGGTCGAGTGCGCGAAGAGGACCGGGCGCAGGCCGGGGCGTGTGGTGCCCCGCGCCGCCAAGTCCCGTCGCGCCCAGTCGAGTCGGTCCTCGTAGGCGAGACGGTCAGGCGGTTCCGGTACGTCCATGAAGGTGGGCCCGGTGTGCAGTCGCCAGCCCGTCTCGCGCGCCGCCTGCTCGGCCGCCTCGTGGAACCAGTACATGTCGAGCGCCGAGGTCACCCCGGCCCGCACGCTCTCGGCCACCGCGAGCCGCACCGCTGCCGCCACGTTCTTCGGCGTCAGCAGTTCGGCCTCCCACTTCAACACCCGTTCCAGGAAGCCCTGGAGAGTCACGTCGTCGGCCCGGCCGCGCAGCAGCGTCATCGCGAGGTGGGTGTGCGTGTTGATGAGTCCGGGCAGGACGAGACAGCCCGACGCGTCAATGGACTCCGCCGCCCTGAACCGAGTTGTCAGCTCCGCGGCCGGTCCTACGGCGACGATCGCGCCCTCGTGGACGGCAACTGCCCCGTCCCGTACGACCGCTCCGGCCTCGTCGACGGTGAGGACGTCACCGCCGTGCACCAACAGGTCGATGTTCAAGGTGCTCACGCCGTCAACTCCTCGCCCTCGGCGAGCAGTCGGAGCGCCTCCAAGGAGACGATCGCCCCGCGCTCGACACCGGCCGCGACGACCTCCCGGTGCGGGTCGTACCCTCCGGTGGTCTCCGCGTCGACGAGTTCATCGGCGTTGGCACCGTCGATGACCAGCACCCCGCCCGCGACAAGACCCCGCAGCGAGGCCGTCACCAGCAGCGCCGACAGCTCCATCTCGATCGCCGCGAGCCCGGCGCCGTCGTAGGAGAAGAGGGGGAGGAGGCCGGGCTGGAAGGCCGCTCGGGTCCAGACGATGCCGCGGTGGTGCGGGGCGTCGGCGGCGCGGGCCGCGCGCTGGAGGGCGAAGACGGCCTCGGGGGAGGAGACGGCCGGGTACTCCGGGGGGAGGAGTTGCTGGGTGACGCCGTCGTCGCGTACGGCCGCCTCGGCGATGACGAGGTCGCCGTCGCCGATGCCGGGCTTCATCGCGCCCGCCGTGCCGAAGCGCAGGAAGGTGCGGACGCCCGCGTCCGCCAGTTCCTGGAACAGCAGGATCGCGCCCGGTCCGCCCACTCCGTGCGAGGCGACGGTGACCGGCAGGCCCTTCCAACTCCCGCTGAACACACGGTATTCGCGGTGGTACGACACCTCCTCGGCACCGTCCAGCAGCGCGGCGACGGCAGCGGCACGCGCCGGGTCGCCGACGACGACCGCGTGCACGGGAAGTCCGGTGCGAGGAATGCGGGTGATGGGCAGCAGGTCCTGCGTCATGTGGTGGCTCCGGAAGGGGAGTTGGCGGTACGGCGACGGCGGCGGGCCGTCGAGAGGAAGAGGGCGACGAGCGTCACGACGTAGGGCGCGGCGTCGGTGGCCTGTTGGGGCAGGCCGACGCCCTGGAGGCGGAAGCCGGCGGCCTCGGCGAGACCGAAGAGCAGCGCGGCGAGCAGCACGCCGACGGGTGCCGCGCGGCCGAGCATGACCGCGACGACGGCGATCCAGCCCCGGC
This sequence comes from Streptomyces sp. N50, assembly GCF_033335955.1. Lineage (GTDB taxonomy): Bacteria > Actinomycetota > Actinomycetes > Streptomycetales > Streptomycetaceae > Streptomyces. Next base: position 1,491,868 of record NZ_CP137549.1, on the reverse strand, counting down.
CCGCCGTCATGTTCTCGGAGAACAACGTGACGTTGCCGAGCGCGAGTTGGGCCCCCGCGAGCCCGCACAGGACACCCGAGATCAGCACCGCCGCGTACTTGTACTTCGCCGGGCTCACCCCGAGCGTGGCCGCCGCGTCCGGCGCCTCACCGACCCCGCGCAGCCGCAGCCCCCACACACTCCGGGACAGCATCACCGCGGCCACCGCGACCGTGACGAACGCCAGATACGCGAGCGGGGTGAAGCCACCGACCAACGGCAGCCCGGCGAGTGACGGATCGTCGAAAGTGCCCTGCACACCGAAGACCGTACGCAGCAGGAAGCTGGTCAGGCCAACTGCCAGGAGATTCATGGCGATTCCGAGAACGACCGCGTCCCCGCGCAGAGTTACCGCGCCGACGGCGAGGATCAGCGAATACGCGGCCGCCGCGAGGGCGGCGGCGAGGACGCCGAGCCAGGCACTGCCCGTGAACCAACTCGTGGCCACCGACGTGAAGCAGCCCATCAGCATCATGCCTTCGAGGCCGATGTTGAAGACGCCCGCACGCTCGCACAGGGCACCGCCGAGTGCGGCCAGCAGGATGGGGGTCAGCGCGCGCAGCGCCGACATCAGCAGATCGGAGTCGAAGAACATCACGCGGCCCCGATTTCCTGAGGGCTTTCCTGGGAGCTTTTCCGGGGCCGTCTCCTGAACCACCCGCTGGGGAAGCGCAGTCGGGCCGCCAGGAACACGATCACGATGGCCTGGAGCACCTGTGTCAGCTCGCGCGGCACCTCGGTCGTCCGCTCCATCGCCAGGCCGCCGACCGCGAGGACGGCGAAGAAGAAGGAGGCGACGACCGTGCCGAGCGGCGCCGCGGCTGCGAGCAGGGCCGCCGTAAGTCCCGTCCAGGTGTAGCCGGGTGCGGTGAGCGAGCCGTCGACGAAGCGGTACGGGAAGCTCAACACCCCGATGGCGCCCACGAGTCCGGCCAGTGCGCCGGAGACGGACATCAACTTGAGGGTGAGGCCCCGGCGTTCGACACCGGCGTAGGCGGCGAAGCGGGAGTTGAGGCCCGTCATGCGGATCTCGTAGCCGAACGCCGTGCGCTTGTCGGTGAACCAGTAGGCGGCCGCCGCGAGGACCACCAGGACGAGCCCGATGGTGACCGTCGAGTCGCCGAACGCGGGCAGCGCCACGCCGTCCGGCATCGCGCGGGTCTGGGGGAGGCTGGAGCCGGGTTCCTTGAGCGGGTAGCGCGCCAAGTAGGAGGCGAGCGAGACCGCCGGGTAGCTCAGCAGCAGGCTGCTGACCAGGAGCGGGACGCCGAGCCGGTTCTCGCACAGGGCGGCCAGGGCGGCGTACGCGGCGCCCGCCGCCATGCCCGCGAGCAGGGCCAGTACGACGGTCAGGGGGGCCGGCAGCGGGGAGTAGAGGCCGGTCACGGCCGCCGTGATGCCGCCGAGGACCATCTGGCCGTCGCCGCCGAGGTTGATCAGCCCGGCGCGCAGCGGGATCGCCAGCGCGAGCGCCACGCCGAGCACGCTGGTGCCGGTGCTCAGCGTGGAACCGATGCCGTCCGCGCCGAGCGAGCCGGTGAGGACGGCGCCGTACGCCGTGATCGGGTCCGCGCCGGTGCCGACGAGGAACAGGGCGCCGATGACCAGGCCCGCGAGCACGGAGAAGGTGACGGGGGAGCGCAACACCCCTGATATGCGCGGTATCTGAGTGTGCGTCATGTCAGTCGACGGCCTCCGTCGGCGCTACGGCCCCGCCCGCCATGGCGAGTCCCAGCGCCCGTTCGTCCGCCTCGTCCTTCGTGTACGTCGCCGTGACCCGGCCCTCGTACATCACCAGGACCCGGTCCGCGAGGCCCCGGATCTCACTCAGTTCGGCGGAGACGAGGAGGACGGCGTGACCGGCGTCGCGGTAGGCGACGATCTGGTCGTGGATGTTCTGGATGGCGCCGATGTCGACCCCGCGCGTGGGCTGCTCGACGAGCAACAGCGGTGCCTCATGGGCGAGTTCGCGGCCGATCAGCAGCTTCTGCAGATTGCCGCCGGACAGCGCGGAGGCCAGCACCTCGGGGGTGGCCGCCTTGATGCCGAAGCGCTCGACCAGTCGCCCGGCGTGGGCGCGTACGGCCGCAGGCGGCAGAAGTCCCTTGCTGGACAGGGACGTTCGGTGGTGGCCCATCGCGAGGTTGTCCGCGACGGAGGCCGCCGGTGCCGTACCGACGGCGTGCCGGTCCTCGGGGACATAGGCGAGGCCCTGCGCACGGCGCTCGGTGGCCGAGACGTGGGTGATGTCCCGGCCCTTGAGCGTGACCCGGCCGGAGGCGACCGGCCGTAGCCCGGCCAGGGCCTCGATCAGCTCGCTCTGGCCGTTGCCCGCGACGCCCGCGATGCCGACGATCTCCCCGGCGCGGACGGTGAGTCCCACATCGTGGACGGCGTCCGTGGTGAGGTCTCTCACGTCCAGGACCACCTCACCGGGTGTACCGGGCGCGTGCACGCGGTCCAGCTCCACCGCGCGGCCGGTCATCGCGGCGGCGATCTCGTCGGCGGAGGTGTCCGCGGTGACCAGGCGGGCGACGACCCGGCCGTCCCGGAGCACGGTCACGTTGTCGCTGCCTTCGAGGACCTCGCGCAGCTTGTGGGTGACAAGGATCACCGTGCGGCCCTGCGCGGCCAGCGACTTGAGGACCGCGAACAGGGCGTCGGCCTCGGCCGGCGTGAGCACGGCGGTCGGCTCGTCGAGGATCAGCGTGCGGGCGCCGCGGTGCAGCAGCTTCAGGATCTCCACGCGCTGGCGCAGGCCGACCGGCAGGTCGCCGACCCGGGCGTCCGGATCGACGGCGAGCCCGTGTTCCTCGGCCAGTTCACGCACCCGGCGGCGGGCCGCGGCCCGGTCCACCAGGCCGAAGCGGCGCGGCTCGGCGGCGTAGACGACGTTCTCCGCGACCGTCAGCGAGTCGAACAGCTTGAAGCTCTGGTGGACCATGCCGAGCCCGGCGGCCATGGCGGCGCTGGGGTCGCCGAAGGTCACCTCGCGCCCGTCGATCCGGATGGACCCGGCGTCGGCGCGCTCCATGCCGTAGAGGACCGACATGAGGGTGGACTTGCCGGCGCCGTTCTCGCCCATGAGGGCGTGGATCTCGCCGCGCTGGACGGTCAGGTCGACGGCGTCGTTGGCGAGCGTGCCGGGGAAGCGCTTGGTGATCCCCCGGAGCTCGACCGCCGGCTCAACTGGCGGCGGGGTCATCGACCTTGAGCTCTCCGGAGACGATCTGGTCGCGCAGCGCCTTCACCTTCGTGAGGACGTCCTTGTGCTGGGCGATCACGCACTTCGACGAGTCGACGCCCGCCTCAAGGCCGGTGAGGCTGATGCCTCCCTCCTTCAGGCCGTACGACACCGTCGTGCCCGTCTTGCCCGCGAGGACCTGCTCGACGCCCTTCTCCACGGCGACGTCCGTCTTCTTGATCACGTTGTCGACGACCGTGCCGGGGGACGAGACGCACTGGTTGACGTCGACGCCGTACGCGAACGCGCCCTTGGCCTTCGCGGCCTCGAAGACGCCGTAGTTGCCGGCCGCGGCCGCCGCCATGATCTGGTCGGTGCCCTTGGAGAGAAGGGAGTTGGCCTGCTCCTTGGCGCGCGCCGAGTCGTCGAAGGGGGACTGGCCGCCGACGAAGCGCGTCGACGCGGACGTCTTCGCGGCGACCTTCTTGGCGCCGGCCGCGAACGGGTCGCTGTAGCGCCGGAATTGAGGTGTGTCGAGCACGTCCACCGCGCCGACCTTGCCGCTCTTGCTGAGCAACCCGGCCTCGGCGCCCGCGAGATAGACACCCTCGTGCTCACGGAACACCGCGCACGTGACGTTCTTGAACGTCTTCGTCGTGCACGCGTCGATCATCAGGAACTGCTGCTTGGGGTGCGCCTTCGCCTGCTGCGCCACGAGGTCCGCGAACTCGAAGCCGACCAGCACGATCACGCTCGGGCCCGCGTCCACGGCGGCCTGCACGTTCTGCTGCTGGGACGCGGTGTCCGTCGACTCGTAGACCTTCTCGGTCCCGTCGTGCGTCTTCGCGGCGGCCTTCACACCGGTGACGGCGAGCTTCAGGAACTCGTTCTGCCCGACCGCGTCCGGCGTGACCAGCGTGAACGACTTCCCGCTGCCGCCGCTCGCGCTGTCCGAGGCGTCGGTCTTCGCGGCGGCGTTGCAGGCGGTGGCGGCGGTGACCATGAGCGTGGTGGCGGCGACGAGCTGCAGGGTGCGACGTGATCTGCGGAGCATGGGGACCTTCCGGGGTACGGCAAGGCGCGCTCCGGCGGGAGCGCGTGCGACCAGATGGTGAGACGGGATGAGACGAGGGGTGGACGCGAGAGGGACAGGTCAGCGTCGACAGCAGTCGCTCGCGCAGCGGCCGTGATCGAGGAAACGGCGCATGGTGAGCAGCACACGTCCTCCTTCGTCTCGGCCTTCGGGCTGCGGGTGCTGGACTTTAACATTCGTTTTGAGACACCCGCTCGACTGTCTCGAACTGTGGTTCTTCCAGGTCATGTACGGTGACCGACACCATCGGAACAGCAGGAGTGTCCCGTTATGTCCCAGGAATTGCGTGCCGTCGACTGGACCGGCACCGGTCTCGCACTCATCGACCAGACCCTGCTCCCGCACCGCAACGAGACGATGACTGTCCACGATGTGGACACCCTGGTCGACGCGATCCAGCGCCTCGTGGTGCGTGGCGCCCCCGCGATCGGCGCGGCCGGCGCGTACGGCGTGGCGATCGCGCTCATCGAGGGCGAGCGGAAGGGCTGGACCGAGGCCGAGACGCGCGCCGCCGTAGCCCGCGTCCGCGAGGCCCGCCCCACCGCGGTCAACCTCATGGTGTGCGTGGACCGGGTCATGACCCGCTTCGACGAGGGTCTCGACGCGGTGCTGGAGGAAGCCGCCGCAGTCCAGCGCGAGGACGTCGCGGCCAACCGCGCGATGGGCACGTTCGGCGCGGACTGGCTGGTCGAAAGGCTCCAACAGGTGGGCGTGGACCGCCCGTTGAGGCTCCTGACGCACTGCAACACGGGCGCGCTGGCCACGGCCGGCTGGGGCACCGCACTCGGCGTCATCCGCGAACTCCACGCGCGCGGCCTGGTGGAGGTCGTCTACGCCGACGAGACGCGCCCCCTGCTCCAGGGATCACGCCTGACGGCTTGGGAGTTGGTCCAGGAAGGGATCCCGCACTACGTCCAGGCCGACGGCGCCGCCGCCGGCACCATCCTGCGCGGCGAGGTCGACGCTGCGATCGTCGGCGCCGACCGCATCGCGGCGAATGGCGACACCGCGAACAAGGTAGGCACGGTGGGCGTGGCTCTGGCCTGCGCGGACGCCGGCATCCCGTTCCTGGTGGCGGCCCCGACGACCACGGTCGACCTTTCGACGGAGACCGGCGACGACATCCACATCGAACTCCGCGGCGAGGCCGAGGTGTTGGAGTGGTCGGGGGTGCGGACGGCTCCCGTCGAATCCCGGGGCCACAACCCGGCTTTCGACGTAACCCCGGGCCGCTTGGTGACCGGACTGGTCACGGAACGGGGCGTGTTGGAGGTCGCGGCAGGCGAACTCCCGGCCGACCGCCTGAAGTAACGGCGACTTTGAAGCACCGCCAGTTCCCCGCGCCCTAGGGGCGCGGGGAACTGCGCGACCGGCCCCCACCGGCGCGCGCTTTGACTACTACGCTTCCCGCGGAGTGCTGAGCTCCAACTCCAGCAACCACTCAACAACTTCGGTGTGATGCCGGGCTTGACGAGGATCCGCCCCCCACACATACAACCCGTGCCCGGCCACAACCACCGCCGGCATCCGAGGCTCCCGAGCCGCCTCCAGCCGATCCCCAAGCACCTTCATATCCTGGCTGTTGGCGATGACAGGCAGCGTCACCTCGACATCATGCGCAGGCTGCCCAACACCCTTGAGCATCTCGACATCCTTGAACACGATCCCGCCCGGAGCCCGCCGCCCCATGGCAACGGACGCCACGGTGTGCACGTGAACGACGGCCCCCGCCCCGGTCAACGCAGCCACACGCGCATGCAGTTCAGCCTCGGCGGACGGCTTCCCACCCCGCACGGCCGCACCCTCGGCGTCCACCAACACCACATCGTCGGAAGTCAGTTCACCCTTGTCGTGCCCGCTAGCAGTCACCGCCAGCAGCAGGGGATCCCGGCCCACCACCACCGACAAATTACCGGAGGTCCCCCGCATCCAGCCGAACGAGGCGAACCGGGCGGATTCGGCGGCGAGTTGAGCCCCCGCCTCCTTCAGGTCGAGGTCACTGATCTCGCTGCTCACGTGGTGCTCCTTGAACTGGTGATGCCGATCTCGTCGAACGCCCCCGCCTGCGCGTGGTCGCCGACGCCTTGCTCGAAATACGGTTCGCCCGGCCGCCGTACGCCCACCGCGTGCCACCCCGCGGACACGGCCGCGTCCAGCTCGCCGGGCCGGTCGGAGAGGAAGAGCAGCCGGGACGGGTCGACGCCGGTCGCCTCCGCGATACGGCGGTACGACTCCGGCTCCTGCTTGGGGCCGGCGTTCTCCGTGTCGTAGAGACCGGAGACCAGCGGCAGGAGGTCGCCCTCCGGGCTGGACGTGAACCACGCGCGCTGCGCGGCGACCGAGCCGGACGAGTAGACGTACAGCCGCAGGCCCGCCGAGTGCCAGGCGCGCAGGGCCGGTACGACGTCGTCGTAGAAGTGCGAGACGAGGTCGCCGCGGGCGAAGCCCTCCGACCAGATGATGCCCTGGAGGGTCTTGAGGGGCGTGGCCTTGCGGTCCTCGTCGAGCCAGGTGTTGAGGGTCTTCTCGATCTGTACGGCGTCGGCGTCCGGGGAGTCCGTCAGCTCGCGAACCTGTGCGATCGCCCGGGCCACGGCGGGATCGTCGGCCCGCTCGGTGAGCAGGTCGGCGAAGCGCGAGCGCGAGTACGGGTAGAGGACGTCGACGACGAATCCCGTGGCGCTCGTGGTGCCCTCGATGTCGAGCACCACGGCGTCCACGGTGAACTGCAAGGTCACGCGGCGGCCTTGTCCTGCTGGTAGCCCGCGTCGATCGTGTCGTAGTCGGGGAAGCGCGAGGCGATGGTCGAGCCGGTGAAGTTGCCGACCCAGCCGTCCTCCTCGTGGAAGAAGCGGATCGCGGTGAAGGCGGGCTTGGTGCCCATGTCGAACCAGTGGGTGGTGCCGCGCGGCACGCCCAGCAGGTCGCCCTTCTCGCAGTAGACGGCGTGCACTTCGCCGTTCACGTGCAGGTAGAAGATGCCGGAGCCGGAGACGAAGAAGCGGACCTCGTCATCGTCGTCGTGCGTGTGCTCCTGGAGGAACTTCGCGCGGGCGCCGGCCGCCTTCGCCGGGTACTCCGGGTCGTCGCTGGGGTGCAGGCCGAGCACGTCGACGGTGGTGAAGCCCTCTTCGGCGTTGAGCTTGTCGATCTCCGGGCCGTAGGCGGCGAACACGGTGTCGCTGTCGGCGTCGGCCGGGACGTCCTCACGGATCGGCCACTGCTCGTAGCGGACGCCGATCGGGGCGAGCGCGGCGGCGATCTCGACGGGGTCGGCGGTACGGCGCACGAGGGTCTCGGGGCCGGACTCGGACCAGGTGGTGAGCAGCGTCATGGGAACTCCGAAAAGTGGGCGGGATGTCCGGATGCTGGGACGAGCGCCCGGACCGGTGGGGGAGGCAAAGGGGCACAGCGTGACCCGTCGTACCGGGTCGGGCCGGTTATGCGATGGTAACCGCCGTCGGTGAACGGGCCGGATGTGACGTAGTCGTTGTCTCACGTGGTGAGAAACCGCTTCCATTCCTTTGACCAATGGCCGGAAACGTTCTCATGATCTCCCTATGAAGACGCTGCTGCTCGTGCGGCGGCTGTACGTGGACTTGCTCCGGTCGACCACAGCCAGCTGTCGCTGACCACACCCGGAGCCATCGGTACGCCCCGCATCGCGGGCCGTCCGCCGCCTGTCCCGCCGTTCGTGCGGTGGCGCACCCCTTGTGCGATGGCGCGTTTTCGCCCCCGGCTCCGGGTGAGCACTCCGTCCTTTCCCCTCCCGCTCTCATCTCGGCAGTACCCCGCACCAGGAGCCCCTCATGTCCCGTACCCGCGTCCCCCTCGCCGCGCTCTCGCTGGCCTCCGTCTCCGCCCTCCTCCTGGCGGGCTGCTCGCAGTCCACGGACGCCTCGAAGAGCGGCGACGACACCGCGGCCTCGGCCTCGGCCGCCACGGGCAAGGAGCCGGCCCCCTTCAGCAAGGGCACGGTCAAGGTGGCGCTCGTGCGGCAGAGCGGCGCCGGCGACTACTTCGAGCAGTGGGGCAACGGCGCGAAGGCGCAGGCCAAGGCCCTCGGCATCGACCTGACCGTGTACGACGCGCAGGCCGACAACGCCAAGCAGGCCACCGACCTGTCCTCGGCGATCAACTCCGGCGCGCAGGCGATCATCGTCGACCACGGCTTCCCCTCGACGATCCAGCCCGAGATCGACCAGGCTGTGAAGAAGGGCATCAAGGTCGTCGTCTACGACGTCGACCAGACCAACAAGTCCGTGATCAGCACCGAGCAGGACGACGCCAGCATGGCGAAGGCCGTTCTCGACGTGATGGCCAAGACGGTCGGCAAGAACGCGAAGGTCGGCTACGTCAACGTCGCCGGCTACGCGGCCCTCGACAAGCGCAACTCCGTCTGGAAGACCGCCGTCGACGCCAACGGCTGGAAGCAGCAGTTCAAGGTCGGCAAGGTCACCGACTCCACGGCCACGGACAACGTTCCCCTGGTCTCCGCCGCGCTGACCCAACACTCCGACGTGGCAGGCGTGTTCGCCCCCTACGACGAGCTGGCCAAGGGCACCGTCCTCGCCGTGCAGAACAAGAAGCTGCAGAGCAAGGTGAAGGTCTTCGGCGCGGACGTCTCCAACGCCGACATCCAGAACATGACCGCCGCGAACAGCCCGTGGGTCGCCACCGCCGGCACCGACCCGTCGGCGGTCGGCGCGGCCGTCGTCCGTACGGCGGCCCTTGAGCTGGCGGGCCAGTTGAACAAGACCTCGGTCGACTTCCCGGCCGTCGCCATCACCCAGGACTTCCTGCGCAAGAACAAGATCGAGAACATGGACCAGCTGCGCGCGGCCCTGCCCGCCCTGAACCTCTCCAAGGTGAGCACCGCGGACTGGATCCCCAATGTCGCCCACTGACAAGGCGGTTGACGTGACGGCCGTCGACGCCGCGGTCTCGCTCCGCGACGTCAGCATGGCCTTCGGCGGCAAGACGGTGCTGGCCTCCGTCTCCCTCGACATCGCACCGGGCAGCGTGGTCGCGCTGCTCGGCGCGAACGGCGCGGGCAAGTCCACGCTGATCAAGATCCTTTCGGGTGTGCACACGGACCACGGCGGGGAGGTGCGGGTCGCAGGGGAGCCCGCAGCTCTCCAGTCGCCGCTTGCCGCCCGGCAGTTGGGCATCCAGACGGTCCACCAGCGGATCGGCGAGGGCATCGTGCCCGGCCTCACCGTCGCCGAGAACCTGGTCTTCGAGGAGCTGGCCCAGCGCCGCGGCAACCCGTTCCTCAACGGCCGCCGCATGCTGGCCCGCGCCCGCGAGATCCAGGCCGCGCTCGAACTCGGCTGGAGCGACGCGGTGTTGCGCCGCGACGTCACCGAACTGGGCATCTCCGACCGCCAGTTGCTCATCCTGGCCCGCGCGCTGGCCACCCGCCCCCGGCTGCTCATCCTCGACGAACCGACCTCCGCGCTCTCCGCCGCCGAGGCGGAGCGGCTGTTCGCCCTCGTCGAGAAGATGCGCGACGACGGCATCGCGGTCCTCTACGTGTCCCACCGCCTCGGCGAGATCGACGCGCTCGCCGACCGGCTGGTCGTTCTGCGGGACGGCGGTCTCACCGACGACCAGGTCAAGCCCTTCGACTGGGACAGCGCCCTGCGCGCGATGCTCGCCCAGGCCCACGAGGCGACGAGCGCCCGCCCGCAGCGCGGCGGCGAGCACGGCGACGTCGTCCTCGCCCTGCACGGCGTCCACCTCTTCGCGGGCCGCGCCCCTCTGGACCTCGACCTCCGCGCCGGTGAAGTCACCGGTGTCGTAGGCCTGTTGGGCGCCGGCAAGACCGAACTGGCCCGCGGTCTCTTCGGCGCCGAGCCCTTCCCCACCGGCAAGGTCGAACTCGACGGCAAGCCGTACGCACCCCGCCGCCCGTCCGACGCCATCCGCGCCGGCGTCCACCTCGTCCCCGAGGACCGGCACGCCGACGCGCTCGTCCCCGGCTGGTCGGTGGCCCAGAACATCTCGCTGCCGTTCCTCAAGTCGCTGTCCCGGGGCGGGCTCGTGAACACCGGGCGGGAGGACGCCCTCGGCCGCGAGACCATCGACGCCCTCGGTGTCGTAGCCCGCGACGAGCACAGCACGGTGGAGGAGCTCTCCGGCGGCAACCAGCAGAAGGTCGTCGTCGGCCGCTGGCTCGCCGAGACACCTCGTGTCCTCATCCTGGACGAGCCGTTCCGAGGCGTGGACATCGGCGCACGGCGTGACATCGGGCGCCGGGCGCGTGCGCTGGCCGCGGAGGGTGCGGCTGTGCTTGTCCTCTCCGCGGATGTGGACGAGGTGCTGGAGATCGCCGACCGGGTCGTCGTGCTGGCGGCCGGCGAGGTCCACCTCGACGCGTACGGCGAAGACGCGGAACGCGACCGCGTGATCCAGACCATCTCGGCGTCCGTGTGATGCCGGCAGACCAGTCCGGCGGTGTCCGTGTGATGCCCGCCCCGCACGAAGTCGCACACGAAGCCACGGCAGGAAGTACGCCATGACCACCACCCAGAGCACCGAGGTCCCCACGAAGCCGGTGACCGGGCCCGGGGACGCCCTCGGCCCGCGCGTCCAGAACGCCGTCATCAAGTACGGCTTCATCTTCGTCACGGTCGCGCTCTTCCTGTACTTCGCGCTGAGCGAGGGCTCCTTCCGCGAGTCGGCGACGATGCTCGACACCCTGCGGTACGTCTCCGTCGCCGCGATCCTCGGCCTCGGCGTCACCCTCACCATGGCCGTCGGCGGGATGGACATGTCCGTCGGCGCGGTCGCCGGGCTCGGGGTCACCGTCGCCGCCAAGACGATGGTGACGTACAACCAGGTCGGTACGGTCGCGATCCTCGCGGTGATCGCGGCGGGCGCGCTGGCCGGACTGCTGAACGCCCTGCTGATCGTGGTCATGAAGATCCCGGACATGCTGGCCACCCTCGGCACCATGTTCGTCATCCAGGGCACCAAACTCATCCTGGTCGACGGCCAGTCCATCTCCGCCGGCATGACCGAGTCCGACGGCAGCACCGCCCCTGGCAAGTTCACCGACGGCTTCCTGCGCATCGACCGGGGCACGCTCCTCGGCATCCCCATCTCCGTCCTGATCTTCGGCGCGCTGACGGTAGTCGCCTGGGTCTTCCTGGCCCGAACCCGCTGGGGCCGCGTCCTGTACGCCATCGGCGCCAACCCCGAGGCCTCCCGCCTGGCGGGCATCCGCGTCGGCGCGTACCGGGCCCTCGCCTACGTCCTCTCCGGCGTCCTCGCCTCGATCGGCGGCCTGATCCTGGCGTCCCGCATCGGCCAGGGAGACGTGAGCGCGGGCACGTCACAGCTGCTGGAGGCGGTCGCCGTCGCACTGGTCGGCACGTCGGTCCTCGGCCGGGGCCGCCCGAACGTCTGGGGCACGGCACTGGGCGCCGTCCTCATCGGCATCATCACCACCGGCCTGACCATCAAGGGCCTGCCGTACTACACCCAGGACGTCGTCGAGGGCGCGGTCCTCATCCTCGCCCTGGTCTTCAGCTTCACCCTGTCCAAGCGCCGCACCGCATAAGGAAGTTCGAGGAGTTCGTACGATGGGCTACCGCATCCTGGAGACCGACGACATCCCCGGCTACCTGCACGATCGGGGCCACTGGGCGGACGTGACCGACATCCACGTCCGCGAGGTGTCGGACGGCAACATGAACCGGGTGTTCCTCGCGTCGAACGCCGACGGCAGCCACAGCCTCGCCGTCAAGCAGGCGCTGCCCTGGGTGCGGGTCGCCGGCCCCTCCTGGCCGATGAGCCCCGAGCGCGCCGACGCCGAGGCGCGGGCGTACGAACAGGTCGCGCGGGTCGCCCCCGACAAGATCCCGGCGATCCACGGCTACGATGCCGACAACTACGCCCTCGTCATGGAGGACATGTCCGACCTGGAGGTCCTGCGTACGGTCCTCAACGGGGGCGCGTCCTACGGCCCGGACACCTCGGCCCGGATCGGCGCGTTCGTCGCCCAACTCGCCTTCGCGACCAGTGACTTCGGCATGGCCTCCGCCGACCGCAAGGCGCTGATCGCGGCCTCGGTGAGCCCCGAGCTGTGCAAGATCACCGAGGACGTGGTGCTGTCCGAGCCGTACATCGAGCACGAACACAACCACTGGCTACCGGAGTTGACGGACCTGGCCGCCGCCTTCCGTGCCGACGCCCGCCTGCGCACGGAGGTCGCCGACCTCCGGTACACCTTCATGACCAGCGCGCAGGCCCTCCTCCACGGCGACCTCCACACCGGCAGCGTCATGGTCGGCGAGCGCGAAGGCGCCCCGGTGGTACGGGTCTTCGACCCCGAGTTCTCCTTCGTCGGCCCGATCGGCTACGACCTCGGCCTGTACTGGGCCAACGTGCTGGTGTCGGAGGAACGGGCCCGCGAACTGGGCACGTTGACCGACCACGCCGACCAACTCGCCCTCTCCTGGCAGGCGTTCGAGACGGAGTTCCGCCGCCTCTGGCCGACCCGCGTCGACACCTTCTTCGACGACGCCTACCTCGACCGCTTCCTCTCCCGCGTCTGGACCGACTCGATCGGCTACGCCGGCACGGAGATCGTCCGCCGCATCATCGGCTTCGCCCACCTGACCGACCTGACGACGTTGCCGGATCCGGTGCCGGCGTCGCGGCGGGCGTTGCTGTTGGGGCGCGAACTCATTGTGCGGCGCGGGGAGTTGACGTCACCGGAGGCTGTCCGGGCGCTGGTCTGAGTCCGGGAGGGAGGACGGCCAGGCCGGGTGGGAGCGTCCCCCTCGGGCCGCTGCCTCATCGGACCGCTGGCTCGATTGGCCCTCGGTCCCGTTGAGTTGCCGCTCCTGTGGGGCTGAGCCCGCTGGGTTTCTGCTCCCTCTGCGGGGCGGGGGAGCGCACTTCGTGGGGCCGCCGCGTCCATCGGGTCCCTGGCCCCCATTGAGCGGCTGTCTCCGGCGGGTCTGTGGATCCGTCGGGTCTCGCCCCGTGTCGGGTCTCAGTGTCGGTCGGGCTTTGGTCTCCCATCGGGTGTCGGCGTGCGTCGGCGTGCGTCGGCGTGCGTCGGGTGTCGGCGTGCGTCGGGTCTCGGCGTGCATCGGGTGTCCGCCCGTCTCGGGTGTTCGCGTCCGTCGGGCTTTGGCCTCCGTAGAGTCTGCGTGTTCGTCGGGTTTTGGCTCCCGTCGGGTCTGCGTGGTCGTCGGGTCTCGCTCCGGGTCGGGTCTGCGTGGTCGTCGGGCTTTGACCTCTGTCGGGTCTGCGCGTCCGTCTGGCTTTGACCCCTGTCGGGTCTGCGTGTCCGTCTGGCCTTGGCCTCCGTCGGATCTCGGCCCCCGGGCGGGTCGTCTCCGCCCCTCCTACGCCGACCTGTCCTGGGACTCGCGCGGTCGCGCCGGGCCGTCCGCCGGGGGACCGGTGACCACCGGGGGCGTATCGCGGCCCGCCAAGTGCGACTGGAGCCGCTGGTGCCGGAATTCGAAACCCGCGCCGGACTGCCGTAGGACACCGCGGCGGTGGGCGTCCTCCAGGAACGCCATCAGGCGCCATGGCATCCGGCCCGTCGCCGCGAGCCAGGCCCGGGCGACGGTGAAGCGTCCCCACGCGCTCAGCGCGAGCGCGGCCGAACCCAGCGGCAGCCACAGCTGGGTGCCGATGTGGACCAGTCCGCCCCAGTCGCCCGGCAGCGTCACCACCGGTACGCAGACCGCGGCGACCAGCAGCGCGACCATGCCGCCGCGGGTGAAGGCCGCCGTACGGTCCGTGCGCAGGGACGAACCGGGGCCGGCCGCGCGCATGACGTCCGAGGGGACGCTCAGCGCGCGGTAGACGCCGCACACGCAGCCGCCCACGATCCCGACCAGTACCCCGCCCGCCATCAGCGGGGGCAGACAGCGCCGGAGCACGCCCGACGGCGGGCCCGCGGTGAGCCAGCCGCGGGACGTCTCCGGCAGCACGGACCGCAGGTTCGCGGCGTACGCCGTCGTAGCCGTGTCGTCCGTGAGGTCCAGGTGGACCTCTACCGCACCGTCGTGCGACTCGAAGACCGTGCGCCGCGCGGTGAAGGGGACGCAGCGGCGGTCGGCGAGGAGGGGAATCGCGCAGTCGGGGGGCCGGGTGCCCTCGGGGTAGGCGATCGGCCGGGCTCCGTTGCCGGGCAGGAGCAGCGTGCCGTGCAGGTGGTGCCGGGTGGTCGCCGTCCGCATGCCGGGGCGTTCCGTGAAACTCCAGCCGTCGATCGTCCGGCCCGAAAGGGCGGCCGTGGAACCGGACTTGAGCAGGGTCACCCCGGCCGCAGTCAGACCCGCGACCGTACAAGCGGTGACCCCGATCAGCAGTGCGGCGGCGGTGCCCCGCACCGCGCCCGCCGTGAAGCGCCCGGCGACGCGGCCCGCCCGGGCCGGCTGCGCGAGGTCCTGCGCGGCCCGGCGGCCACCGCTCATCAGCAGGGCCGCGCCCGCTCCCGCGCAGGTGATGCCGACCAGCCCCGTCCAGGGGTTCCCGGACCGGCCGGCCACCACCGCGCACGCCAGGCCGAGCCCGCCCAGCAGCAGGACCGCCCCGCAGGCCCGGGCCACCGCGCGGCCCGCGCTGCCACTCCAGGGCAGGGAGAGCGGCAGCGGATGGCGGGACAGTCCGGCGATACCGAAGAACAGGGTGAACAGCAGCGAGAACAGGCAGCCGCCGAGCAGATCGGGTACCCAGCCGTCCGTCACCGCGCCGAAGCGGAAGCCGAACCTCAGGTCGTCGGCGGAGGCGAAGCCCGCCCACAGCAGCGCGCTCACCCCGGCGGTGATCAGTGTTTGACGGACGAGAGCGCGGCGGCCCGGCGGGGTGTCCCCGGACGGGAGCAGGAACGCCTCCCCGAACGCGAAGCCCAGGGTCTGCCCGACGAGGGTGGCGAGCACGGACGCGAGATCCTCCACGCCCGCCAGCTCGTTCGCCGCGCGGGCGACCGTGACCGGCAGTACCACCAACGACAGCAGGGCCAGCGCCAGCAGTCCCGGCGCCAGGACGGAGACGGCCCGCGGCAGCATCGACTCCAGCTCCCACCACGCCAGCCGCCCGGTGCCGCGCCGCTCCAACGCCCCTGCCAGCAGCGTGAGGCGGCGTACGGCGGCGGAGGTCGCCGAGGGCCCGGAGTCCGCGAACGCGGCCGGTACGAACGCCCCGAGCAGATGCTCCTCGACGGCCTCCGCGGTCGGGAAACGCTCCGTGTCCAGAAGCTCGGACGGGTCGCGGGAGGTGTCGCCGTAGACCGCGCGGGCCAGCGCCACCATCAGGGGAGTGGTGAGCGCCCGTGCCGCCTGGCAGTCCGGATGGGCTGTGAGTTCCCGGAGTACGGGCGTCCACACGGTGCCCGTCGCACCCTCCCCAGGGCGTAACGGCCGTGCCGTCCGCTCCAGATGGGCACCCGCCTGCGCGAGACCGAGCGGGCGCAGCTCGACCACCTCGGCGGCGGTCAGCACATCCCCCTCGGTCACCGCCTTCGCCCACGCCTCGACCCGGCTGGTGAGCAGCAGCGGCAGACTGTCGTCCAGTTCGGCGTTGATCCGCCGTACGGCCTCCCCGTAGCCGGGCCCGGACAGTTCGTCGAAGCCGTCGAGGACCGGCAGTACGAGCCCCGCGTCGAGGAGACCCCGGGCGAGGGTGTGCCGTCCGTCGGTCACGGCGGCCAGCGGGCGGTGCTCGGCGGCCAGCCGCTCCGCGAGCCAGTCCCGCAGCGCGGTCCGCCTCGGGTCCCAGCCCGCCAGCGGAAAGATCACCGGGACCGGGCCACCGGCCCGCCGCGCGGCCAGCCGGCCGAGCACGAACCGCATCGCCAGCACACTCTTGCCCGACCCCGGACCGCCCAGCACCACCAGCCGCCGCCCGGGCAGCGTGGCGAACGACCCGGTGACGTCCTCGATGCGCTGCCCCCGGGGCGCGGGCAGCGGCAGGCCCCGCCTGATGTTCTCCGGGTGATCGGCCAGCCACCGCTCCGCCGGAGCCCAGGCGACCTCCAGCGGGGCGGGGTCCTGCAACCGCCGGAGCCGCGCCTCGGCCGACCACTGCTCCCGTACGGCCTCGGCGAGCGCGTCGGCGGCCCGCCCGCGGTCCTCGTCGGCCGAGCGCGGGGCCGGATCCGCGTCGCCGCGCAGCACGTCGGCGACGAGCGCCGCGATCGACACGAACGCGCCGATCGCCGACACCATCACCCCGGCCGTGGCCGCGTCGCTCCACCACAGCCGGATCACCCCGGCCAGCGCCGCGAGCGTGCCCCCGCACACGGCGAAGCCGAGCCGCCGCCGGACCCGCGCGCTGTGCCATCCACCTTGCATACGACCGCTGCTCCCCGGGCCGGACCCCATGGCCCGACCGCTGTGTCGGAAGCCAACTGTTCTAACGGCCGGACGGCCCGCGATCCGCCGGTCGCCAACCCGTGTGAGGGAGCGCGCGGAATCACCCGAGGGGCGTGCGGAAGTGCGAATCGTCGGCGGGGCATGGGCTGTTGGCACGCGCGAGCAGCATGCGCGGGGCACGGCGAAGGGGCGGTTCCCGATGGGGAACCGCCCCTTCCGCGTCGTAGCGACTACTTCTTGTCGAGCAGGTCCTGGACCTTCGCCCGTACCTCGTCCGTGGCAAGGCCCCGGATCGTGAGGGTCGTGCGGCGGCGGAGGACGTCGTCCTGGGTCTCCGCCCACTCGTGGTCGCGGGCGTAGACGACCTGCGCCCAGATCTCGGGGGCGTCGGGGTGGACGCGCTGGCCCAACTCCGGGTTCTCGTTGGCGAGTCGGGCGATGTCGAAGGCCAGGGAGCCGTAGTGCGTGGCCAGGTGCTTCGCCGTGTCGGCCGCCATGCGCGGGCCCGGAGCCGGGTTGTCGACCAGGAGGCGGTGGGCGACCGCGCGCGGGTTGGCGACACCCGGCAGGGGGAGCTTCTTCGGGAGGGACGAGATCGGCTCGAAGTCCTCGCCGAGCGGGCGGCCGGGCAGGGCCTCCAGCTTCTGCATGACCGTACGGCCGATGTGCCGGAAGGTCGTCCACTTGCCGCCCGCGACGGACAGCATGCCGCCCTTGCCCTCGGTGACGACGGTCTCGCGCTTGGCCTTTGCCGTGCTGCCGGGGCCGCCGGGCAGGACGCGGAGGCCCGCGAAGGAGTACGTGATCAGGTCACGGGAGAGCTGCTGGTCGCGGACCGAGAACGCGGCCTCGTCAAGGATCTGGGATATGTCCTTCTCGGTGACCGAGACGTCCGCCGGGTCGCCCTCGTACTCCTCGTCGGTCGTGCCGAGCAGCAGCATGTCCTCCCAGGGGAGGGCGAAGGTGATGCGGTACTTGTCGATGGGGGTGGCGAGAGCGGCCTTCCACGGAGACGTCCGCTTCAGGACCAGGTGGGCGCCCTTCGACAGCCTGATCGACGGCGCCGCGTTCGGGTCCTCCATCTTGCGCAGGTGGTCGACCCACGGGCCGGTCGCGTTGAGCACCAGGCGGGCGCTCACGCCGAACTCGTCGCCGGAGGTGGTGTCGCGCAGCTCCGCGCCGGTCACCCGGCCCTGGGTGAAGCGCAGACCGGTGACCTCGGCGTGGTTGAGGACGACCGCGCCCGCCTCGACGGCCGCGCGGACCGTCATCAGCGCCATGCGGGCGTCGTTCATCTGGTCGTCGCCGTACACGGCCACGGCCTTGAGGTTCTGGGTGCGCAGCTCGGGCACGTCCTGCGCCGCCTTGGCGGGGGACAGGAGGTGGCCGACGCCGTCGCCGAACGCGGAGAGCGCGGAGTAGGCGAAGACGCCCGCCCCGAGCTTCGCCGCGCCGTGCGGACCGCCCTTGTACACGGGGAGGTAGAACGTGAGCGGGTTCGCCAGGTGGGGGGCCACCTGGCGGGAGACCGCACGGCGTTCGAAGTGGTTCTCCGCCACCAGCTTCACCGCGCCGGTCTGCAGGTAGCGCAGACCGCCGTGGAGGAGCTTGGAGGAGGCGGAAGAGGTGGCACCGGCGAAGTCGCCGGCGTCGACCAGGGCCACCCGCAGCCCGGACTGCGCGGCGTGCCAGGCGGTGGAGATGCCCAGGATGCCGCCGCCGATGACGAGGAGGTCGTACGTCGCCTTGGAGAGCTGCTCCCGGGTCTCGGCCCGGCTCGGGTTCGAGCCGGAGGCCGGGTGCGTACCGAGGGCAGGCACGGACTGCAGGGTGGACTGACTGGTCATGTGGGGTTCTTACTCCTCGTCGTCGAGCCAGCCCATGGTCCGCTCCACGGCCTTGAGCCAGCTCTTGTACTCACGGTCGCGCTTCTCCGCGGCCATGTTGGGGGTCCACTCGGCGGCCCGGCGCCAGTTCGCGCGCAGGTCGTCGGTGCTGGTCCAGAAGCCGACGGCCAGGCCGGCGGCGTAGGCGGCACCGAGGCAGGTGGTCTCGGCGACCATCGGGCGCACCACGGGGGCGTCGACGAAGTCCGAGAGCGTCTGCATCAGCAGGTTGTTGGAGGTCATGCCGCCGTCGACCTTGAGCGCGGCGAGCTCGACACCGGAGTCCTTCGTCATGGCGTCCGTGATCTCACGGGTCTGCCAGGCGGTGGCCTCCAGGACGGCACGCGCGAGGTGCGCCTTGGTCACGTACCGGGTGAGACCGGCGATCACACCGCGGGCGTCGGAGCGCCAGTACGGGGCGAACAGACCGGAGAAGGCCGGCACGAAGTAGGCGCCGCCGTTGTCCTCGACCGAGAGCGCGAGCGTCTCGATCTCGGCGGCGGTGGAGATGAGGCCCATCTGGTCGCGCATCCACTGCACCAGCGAACCGGTGACGGCGATCGAGCCCTCCAGGGCGTAGACCGGCGCCTCGTCGCCGATCCGGTAGCCGACCGTGGTCAGCAGGCCCGAGTAGGAGTTGATGATCTTCTCGCCGGTGTTCATCAGCATGAACGTGCCGGTGCCGTACGTGGACTTGGCCTCGCCCTCGGCGAAACAGGTCTGGCCGAACAGGGCCGCCTGCTGGTCGCCGAGCGCGGAGGCGACCGGGATGCCGCCGAGCAGCTCGCCGAGACGCCCGCCGGTGACCTCGCCGTAGACCTCGGCGGAGGAGCGGATCTCCGGGAGCATGTTCATCGGGACGCCGATGGACTCGGCGATCTTCTCGTCCCACGCCAGGGTGTGCAGGTTCATCAGCATGGTGCGGGAGGCGTTGGTGACGTCGGTGTAGTGCTTGCCGCCGTTCACACCGCCCGTCAGGTTCCAGATGACCCAGCTGTCCATGGTGCCGAAGAGGATGTCGCCCGCCTCGGCGCGCTCGCGCAGGCCCTCGACGTTGTCGAGCAGCCAGCGGGCCTTGGGGCCTGCGAAGTACGACGCGAGGGGGAGACCCGTCTCGCGGCGGAAGCGGTCCTGGCCGACGTTGCGCCCGAGCTCCTTGCAGAGCGCGTCGGTGCGGGTGTCCTGCCAGACGATGGCGTTGTGGACGGGCTCACCGGTGTTCTTGTCCCAGAGGAGAGTCGTCTCGCGCTGGTTGGTGATGCCGATGGCCTTGATGTCGTCGCGGGTGATGCCGGCCTTCTCGATGGCGGAGGCGACGACCTCCTGGACGTTGGTCCAGATCTCGGTGGCGTTGTGCTCGACCCAGCCCGGCTTCGGGAAGATCTGCTCGTGCTCCTTCTGGTCGACGGAGACGATACGGCCGTCCCGGTCGAAGACGATGCAGCGGCTGGAGGTCGTGCCCTGGTCGATGGCCGCGATGAACGGTCCGGCGGTGTGCGCGTCGGTCACTGTGTGCTCCTGAGGGGTTCCGTGGTCATGAGGAGGTCATGAGGACTGGTTCTACGGCTGCTTCAGTGCTCGGAAGTTCTTGGAATTCTGCTTCTAAGCAAAAGCGAGGTTGTAGATACCCGCAGCGATCGCGCCGCCGATCAGCGGTCCGACGACCGGGATCCACGCGTAGCTCCAGTCGGAGCCGCCCTTGTTGGGCAGCGGCAGGAGCGCGTGCACGATGCGCGGGCCCAGGTCACGGGCCGGGTTGATGGCGTAACCGGTCGGGCCGCCGAGCGACAGACCGATGGAGACGACCACGAATGCGGTGATCAGGGCGCCCAGGGTGCCGAGACCGTTGCCCTTGTCGTTCAGACCCTGCGTCAGGATGGCGAGGATCAGGACGACGGTGCCGATGATCTCCGTGGCGAGGTTCTGCACCACGTTGCGGACCTCAGGACCGGTGGAGAAGATGCCCAGGACAGGTCCGGCGCCCTTCTCCTCGGCTTCCACGGCCTTGGCCGTCGGCTCGCCGACGATCTCCTTGTCCGTGAGGTGGGCCTGGAACTGGCCGTAGTAGGCCACCCAGACCAGGGTCGCGCCGATCATGGCGCCGAGCAGCTGCCCGGCCCAGTAGATCGGGACGTTGTCCCAGCCACCGTCCTTGATCGCGAGGGCGAGCGTCACGGCCGGGTTGAGGTGGGCACCGGAGAGCGGTGCCGAGATGTACACGGCCGTCATGACGGCGAAACCCCACCCGAAGGCGATGGCCAGCCAGCCGGCGTTACGGGCCTTGGAGGCCTTCAGCGTGACGGCGGCGCAGACGCCACCGCCCAGCAGGATGAGCACGGCGGTACCTATGGTCTCGCCGATGAAGATGTCGGAGCTGGACACCCGCGACTCCTTTGTCCTTCGTCCAGGGAAGCCGAACCCCGGGTCCCGCCGGGGGTTCGTGCGCCCTCGGGGGTGAGAGCGATGCCGGCCTTTGGCGTTGCCACACTCTAGCGCGTATTGCCGGTAGGTGTTCGACAATGCCGACCGATGGACGGGAGTCTTGCTCCGGGGTTACAGGCGCGTCAAGAGTGCTGTTATCGAAAACACGATCGTTATTGATTGCTGTGGGCTATCGATCCCGCGACCGATGCGGACGGCTATCAGGTGGACACCGTGTGTGGCGATTTGGCGTTTTGGCCGACTTTGTCATCAACAGTACGACTGATACCGGAACGTCGACATGACGTTCCGGTGAGATCCCGCTGTGAATCCGCCTGCGAATCCGCTGAGCTCAGAACCGCCCGGCGCCGAGATCCCGTGACACCGCGCGGGCGCAGTCCCGTACCGCGGCGATCAGCTCGGGGCGCAGCGCGCCGTCCTCGTCGGGCCGGCACAGCCGCTCCACCGCGCCGGTGATGCCGACCGCGCCGACCGGCATGCGCCGCCGGTCGTGGATGGGGGCGGCGATGGACGCGACGCCCTCCCAGGTCTCCTCCACGTCGGCCGCGTACCCACGCGCGCGTGTCACATCGAGGACGTGCTCGAAGTCGGCCAGCTCGGACACCGTGCGCTCGGTGAACGGCTTGCGGTCGGCCTCCAGGACCTCGCTGTGCGCGACCGGGTCGTAGGCCGACAGGACCTTGCCCAGGGCCGTGGAGTGCAGCGGCTGCATGGCCCCGATCTCCAGGACCTGCCTGCTGTCGTCGGGGCGGAAGACGTGGTGCACGATCAGGACGCCGTGCTGATGCAGCACTCCTAGGTGCACACTTTCGCCGCTGGAGCGGGCCAGGTCGTCCGTCCAGACCAGGGCGCGTGCCCGCAGTTCGTGCACGTCGAGGTAGGTGGTGCCCAGGCGCAGCAGTTCGGCGCCGAGCTGATAGCGCCCGGAGACGTCGTCCTGCTCGACGAAGCCCTCCTGCTGGAGGGTGCGCAGGATGCCGTGGGCGGTGCCCTTGGCGAGACCGAGCGACGAGGCGATGTCCGAGAGGCCGAGCCGTCGCTCGCCGCCCGCGAGCAGGCGCAGCATCGCGGCCGCCCGTTCGAGCGACTGGATGTTCCGTGCCATCGCCGTACTGCCTCCGTCCCGTTCGACCGTCGACGACCGTCGACAAGCATGGCCGCTGCCGCCGTTCGGCAATGTCGAACACTACCGGTCCATGCCGACCTCCCGCTAATGGTCGGCCGATTCCGGTCACGTCTCCTGTTGCGTCACTTGTCGCGAGAACCTAGACGGCGTTGACCCGCCCGTCACCTCCATCGGCCGCCCCCGTCACCCCCGTCGGCCTCCTGTCACCCCGGTCCACCTCCCCGCCGCCCCGGTCCGCCCCATGGACGCTTCGAGCATCCCTCGGCCCGACCCCGTTACCCTGGCGACGTGCACGCTCCCCGGGGAGTTCCGTGAGAGGTTCCCTGGGAAGCCGCAAAGCCGACAGCCGTCGCACTCCAGGGAGCCCCTTCATGGCCTCGTCGCCACAGACCCCTTCTGCCGACAGCCGGACCCGTGTGTCCGCGCTCCGAGAGGCACTCGCCACCCGCGTGGTGGTCGCCGACGGAGCCATGGGCACCATGCTCCAGGCACAGGACCCCACACTCGAGGACTTCGAGAACCTCGAGGGCTGCAACGAGATCCTGAACATCACCCGCCCGGACATCGTCCGCTCGGTCCACGAGGAGTACTTCGGCGTCGGCGTGGACTGCGTCGAGACGAACACCTTCGGCGCGAACCACTCCGCGATGGCTGAGTACGACATCCCCGAGCGCGTCCACGAACTCTCCGAGGCCGGCGCCCGCATCGCCCGCGAGACCGCCGACGACTTCACCGCCCGCGACGGCCGCCAGCGCTGGGTCCTCGGTTCGATCGGCCCCGGCACCAAGCTGCCCACCCTCGGCCACATCGGCTACAGCACGCTGCGCGACGGCTTCCAGGCCAACGCCGAGGGACTGCTCGCCGGCGGCGCCGACGCCCTGATCGTGGAGACCACCCAGGACCTCCTCCAGACCAAGTCGTCGATCCTGGGCGCCCGCCGCGCCATGGAGGCGACCGGCGTCGACGTACCCCTGCTGGTCTCGATGGCCTTCGAGACCACCGGCACCATGCTGCTGGGCTCCGAGATCGGCGCCGCGCTCACCGCGCTCGAACCGCTCGGCATCGACATGATCGGCCTGAACTGCTCGACGGGCCCGGCCGAGATGAGCGAGCACCTGCGCTACCTCGCCCGGCACTCCCGCACCCCGCTGCTCTGCATGCCGAACGCGGGCCTGCCCATCCTCACCAAGGACGGCGCCCACTTCCCGCTCGACCCCGAGGGCCTGGCCGAGGCGCAGGAGCACTTCGTCCACGACTACGGCCTGAACCTGGTCGGCGGCTGCTGCGGCACGACCCCCGAGCACCTGCGCCAACTCGTCGAGCGGGTCCGCGAGACCGCCCCCACCGAGCGCCACCCGCAGCCCGAGCCGGGCGCCGCCTCGCTCTACCAGACGGTCCCGTTCCGCCAGGACACCGCCTACATGGCGATCGGCGAGCGCACCAACGCCAACGGCTCGAAGAAGTTCCGCGAGGCCATGCTGGACGGCCGCTGGGACGACTGCGTGGAGATGGCCCGCGACCAGATCCGCGAGGGCGCCCACATGCTGGACCTCTGCGTGGACTACGTCGGCCGCGACGGCGTCGCCGACATGGAGGAACTGGCCGGCCGCTTCGCCACCGCCTCCACCCTGCCGATCGTCCTCGACTCCACCGAAGTCCCGGTCATCCGGGCCGGGTTGGAGAAGCTCGGCGGCCGCGCGGTCATCAACTCCGTCAACTACGAGGACGGCGACGGCCCCGAGTCCCGCTTCGCGAAGGTCACCCGGCTCGCCCAGGAACACGGCGCCGCGCTCATCGCGCTGACCATCGACGAGGAGGGCCAGGCCCGCACCCCGGAGCACAAGGTCGCCATCGCAGAGCGTCTGATCGAGGACCTCACGACGAACTGGGGCATCCACGAGTCGGACATCCTCATCGACACCCTGACCTTCACCATCTGCACCGGCCAGGAGGAGTCCCGCGGCGACGGCATCGCCACCATCGAGGCGATCCGCCGCCTCAAGGCCGCCCACCCCGACGTCCAGACCACCCTCGGCCTCTCGAACATCTCCTTCGGCCTCAACCCGGCCGCCCGCGTCCTGCTCAACTCCGTCTTCCTCGACGAGTGCGTCAAGGCGGGCCTCGACTCGGCGATCGTGCACGCCTCGAAGATCCTCCCGATCGCCCGGTTCACCGAGGAAGAGGTGCAGACGGCCCTCGACCTGGTCTACGACCGCCGCCGCGAGGGCTACGACCCGCTCCAGAAACTGATGGCCCTGTTCGAGGGCGCCACCACCAAGTCCCGGACGGCGGGCCGCGCCGAGGAGCTGGCCGCGCTCCCGCTGGACGAGCGGCTCAAGCGGCGCATCATCGACGGCGAGAAGAACGGCCTGGAGGCCGACCTCGCCGAGGCGTTGCAGACCCGCCCGGCCCTGGACATCGTCAACGAGACGCTCCTGGACGGCATGAAGGTCGTCGGTGAACTCTTCGGCTCCGGCCAGATGCAGCTGCCGTTCGTGCTCCAGTCCGCCGAGGTCATGAAGACCGCGGTCGCCTATCTGGAGCCGCACATGGAGAAGTCGGACGCCGAGGGCAAGGGCACCATCGTGCTCGCCACGGTGCGCGGCGACGTCCACGACATCGGCAAGAACCTCGTCGACATCATCCTGTCCAACAACGGCTACAACGTCGTCAACCTCGGCATCAAGCAGCCGGTCTCCGCGATCCTGGAAGCGGCCGAGGAGCACCGCGCCGACGTCATCGGCATGTCGGGCCTCCTGGTCAAGTCCACGGTGATCATGAAGGAGAACCTCCAGGAGCTCAACCAGCGCAAGATGGCCGCGGATTACCCGGTCATCCTGGGCGGTGCCGCGCTGACGAGGGCGTACGTCGAGCAGGACCTGCACGAGATCTACGAGGGCGAAGTCCGTTACGCCCGCGACGCGTTCGAGGGCCTGCGCCTGATGGACGCCCTGATCGGCGTCAAGCGCGGCGTGCCCGGCGCGAAGCTGCCCGAGCTGAAGCAGCGCCGGGTGCGGGCGAGCGCGGCCGTGGAGGTCGAGGAGCGCCCCGAGGAGGGCCACGTCCGCTCGGACGTCGCCGTCGACAACCCGATCCCCCAGGCACCGTTCCGCGGCACCCGGGTCATCAAGGGCATCCAGCTCAAGGAGTACGCGTCCTGGCTCGACGAGGGCGCCCTCTTCAAGGGCCAGTGGGGCCTCAAGCAGGCCCGCACGGGCGACGGACCGACGTACGAGGAACTGGTGGAGACCGAGGGCCGCCCCCGCCTGCGCGGCCTCCTGGACAAGCTCCAGACCGACAACCTCCTCGAAGCGGCCGTCGTCTACGGCTACTTCCCCTGCGTGTCCAAGGACGACGACCTGATCGTCCTGGACGACCAGGGCAACGAGCGCACCCGCTTCACCTTCCCGCGCCAGCGCCGCGGCCGCCGTCTCTGCCTGGCCGACTTCTTCCGCCCGGAGGAGTCCGGTGAGACCGACGTCGTCGGCTTCCAGATCGTCACCATGGGCAACCGCATCGGCGAGGAGACCGCGAAGCTCTTCGAGTCGAACTCCTACCGCGACTACCTCGAACTGCACGGCCTGTCCGTCCAGTTGGCCGAGGCGCTCGCCGAGTACTGGCACGCGCGCGTGCGCTCCGAACTCGGCTTCGCCGGCGAGGACCCCACCGACGTCGAGGACATGTTCGCCCTGAAGTACCGCGGCGCCCGCTTCTCCCTCGGCTACGGCGCCTGCCCCGACCTGGAGGACCGCGCGAAGATCGCCGCCCTGCTGGAGCCGGAGCGCATCGGCGTCCACCTCTCGGAGGAGTTCCAGCTGCACCCGGAGCAGTCCACGGACGCGATCGTCATCCACCACCCGGAGGCGAAGTACTTCAACGCGCGCTGAGCGGACGAGGACGCCGATCGGGTGTGCGCACGGAACGGACAAGCACACTGATCGGATAAGTCGTACACTGGTCGGTCCACCGCAGGCCGGTCGCCCTTGTTGGTATCAAGGGTGGCCGGCCTGATCGTCCCTCAAGGAGGTGCGCCAGGATGACCAGCACGGTCCCCGCGCTCGGAACCCGTACGGCCGAAGGCTCAGCACTCCAGGCCGTACTCCTCGACATGGACGGAACCCTGGTGGACACCGAGGGCTTCTGGTGGGAGGTCGAGGTCGAGGTCTTCGCGGCCCTCGGACACACCCTCGACGACTCCTGGCGCCATGTCGTGGTCGGCGGCCCCATGACCCGCAGCGCCGGCTTCCTGATCGAGGCCACCGGCGCCGACATCACCCTCGCCGAGCTGTCCGTCCTGCTCAACGCGGGCTTCGAGGACCGCATCGGGCGCAGCCTGCCGCTGATGCCGGGCGCCGCCAGACTCCTGGCCGAGCTGGCGGAGTACGAGATCCCCACAGCCCTGGTCTCCGCCTCGCACCGGCGCATCATCGACCGCGTCCTGACCGCGCTCGGCCCCCAGCACTTCGCGCTGACGGTCGCCGGCGACGAGGTCACGCGCACCAAGCCGTACCCCGACCCGTATCTGCTTGCCGCCGCCGGCCTCGGCGTCGACCCGGCCCGCTGCGCCGTCGTGGAAGACACCGCGACGGGTGTCGCGGCGGCGGAGGCCGCGGGCTGCCTGGTGGTGGCCGTGCCGTCGGTGGCGCCGATCGCCCCGGCCGCCCGGCGTACCGTCGTGACCTCCCTGGAAGTCGTCGACCTGGCATTTCTGCGCGGACTGATGGCCGGCTGATGACGGAAATGCGCCAGCCGTTCACCGAGAGTGCAAAGTTCAATGGGAATGGAATTCGAGCTTGATCGGCCGGTCGAATTCCGTTGCACTCCAACCGAGTTGAGGCATGTGAGGTTCCCCACGTGCCGGAGGGTCGACATCGTCGTCGCCCTGTGCTGTTCACCCCATTTCTGAGGCCGATCACGCACCCTTGTGTCCCGATTGGTGAAAGCCTGCACTAATCCTTCCCTCGGCGGGTTTTCGGTCTGTCCACAGCCGGTTCCGCTGCGTGATGGGAACTCAACTACGGTGGCCGTGAACCCCCGTGCGGGTCCGGACTAATCTCAACGCGAGAACATCGCCCTTATCCCCGTGATCGGCATCACCACCCCATGCATGCCGGGTACACGGACTCGAACAGCTCTGGAGAAACTCGAGCATGAACCGCAAGACTTTGGTGCTGCCGGCCGTCGTCGGCCTGCTCGCGCCGGTGCTCGCCGCGTGTGGCGGCTCCGGCAGCGGGAGTTCCAGCGACGATGCGATAGTCGTCGGCACCACGGACCGGTTCGAGGCGACGAAGGACGCTCCGGCGCCGCTCGACCCCGCCTACGCCTACGACGTCGGCACCTGGAACATCCTGCGCCAGACCGTGCAGACCCTGATGATCCAGCCCAAGGGCGAGGGCGACCCGGTCCCCGAGGCCGCCGAGAAGTGCGGCTTCACCGACACCGGCAACGAGCGCTACGCCTGCACCCTGCGCGAGGGTCTGAAGTTCGCCAACGGCGACAAGATCACCGCGGAAGATGTGAAGTACTCCATCGACCGCGCGATGCGCATCAAGGCCGACAGCGGTGTGTTCGCCCTGCTGTCGACCGTCGACACCATCGAGACCCAGGGCGACCGCGAGGTCATCTTCCATCTGAAGACGGCCGACGCCACGTTCCCGTACAAGCTGTCCACTCCCGTCGCCGGCATCGTGAATCCGGACGACTACCAGAAGGACAAGCTGCGCGACGGCTTCGACATCGACGGTTCCGGCCCGTACACCCTCTCGGCGTCCACGAAGGACGACGCGATCACCACGGCCACGTTCACCAAGAACCCCAATTACAAGGGTGCCTTGAAGGTGAACAACAGCAAGGTCGAGATGCGTTCCTTCGCCGACGCCGACGCCATGGGCGCCGCGATCAGCAAGGGCGACATCGACGTCATGACGCGCACCATGTCGCCGGAGCAGATCCAGAAGCTCAGCGACGACACGGACGGCGACGTCGACCTCGTCGAGATGCCCGGCCTCGAAATCCGCTACCTGGGCTTCAACACCAACGCCCCGACCGTGAAGACGAAGGCCGTACGCGAGGCGATGGCCCAGATCATCGACCGCGGCGAACTCGTCTCCAAGGTCTACGGCACCGAGGCCGAGCCGCTCTACTCCATGGTCCCGGCGACCATCACGGGCCACTCGAACTCGTTCTTCAACAAGTACGGCGACCCGAGCGTCTCCAAGGCCAAGACGATGATGGAGCAGGCCAACATCACCACTCCGGTGAAGCTGACCCTGAACTACACGACCGACCACTACGGTCCGGCCACCAAGGAAGAGTTCGAGCAGCTCCAGAAGCAGCTCAACGCCAGCGGCCTGTTCGACGTCAGCATCAAGGGCACCCCGTGGGCGACGTTCCGCCCGGCCGAGCAGAAGGGCAAGTACGACGTCTACGGGATGGGCTGGTTCCCCGACTTCCCCGACGCCGACAACTACCTCGCGCCGTTCCTCGACAAGGACAACACCCTCGGCTCGCCGTACGTCAGCACCAAGATCCGTAGCACCCTGATCCCGGAGTCCCGCCGCGAGGCCGACCGGCTCGCCGCCTCCAAGAGCCTCACGGCCATCCAGGACATCGTCGCCACCGACGTCCCGCTGATCCCGCTGTGGCAGGGCAAGCAGTACGTCGCCGCCCGCGACGACGTCACGGGCACCGCGTACGCGCTCAACTCCTCCTCGACCCTCCAGCTCTGGGAGCTGGGCCGAGGCGTGGGCAACTGACCGCGCACTCGCGCACGCTGAACAAGCTCATCACCCAGTGGCCGGTCCCGCCGAACGCGGCGGGACCGGCCATTGGCCTGTTGGCCCGCAGGCACGAAGAGGGCGCCCCTGTCAGGAAGGGGCGCCCTCTCTCGTACGTAACCGGTGCCTACTGCGCGCCGGGGCGCACCAGCCCGCTCTCGTACGCGTACACCGCGGCCTGGACCCGGTCGCGCAGGCCCAGCTTGGTGAGGACGTGCCCCACATGCGTCTTGACGGTGGTCTCGCTGACGAACAGGTCGGCGGCGATCTCCGCGTTCGACAGCCCGCGCGCCACCAGCTTCAGCACCTCGACCTCGCGCTCGGTCAACGTGTGCAGAGCGTCCGGGACGGGCTCGTCACCGGACGGCAGGTGCCCGGCGTACTTGTCGAGCAGCCGCCGCGTGATGCTGGGCGCGAGCATGGCCTCACCGGCGGCCACCACACGGATCGCCTGCACCAGTTCGTTGGCCGGCGCGTCCTTGAGCAGGAAGCCGCTGGCACCGGCCCGCAACGCCTCCACGACGTACTCGTCGAGATCGAAGGTGGTCAGCACCAGCACCTTCGCCGGACCGTCCCGACCGGGACCGGTGATCTGCCGGGTCGCCTCGACTCCGTCCATCCGCGGCATACGGATGTCCATCAGCACCACATCGGGCTGCAGAGCCCGCACCTGGTCGAGCGCCTGCAGACCGTCACCGGCCTCCCCGACGACCGCGAGATCCTGCTCCGCCTCCAGAATCATCCGGAACCCGGTTCGCAGCAGCGGCTGGTCATCAACCAGTAGGACGCGGATGGCCACGTGAATCTCCTTCGCTAGCCCGGGCCCATTCTGCCCTGCGCGACGCCGGGCGACTCGACCGGCCTTGGGGGCCGTTGTCGGGTCTTGGCGAAAGCGGGTGTTGGAACGCGGTTCGCTGTGTCCGGTCGCTGTGTCCGGGCTTGTGGCGAGGGCGCCGTAGGCGACTCTCGGCGGAAGACCGGCCCGTCGCCTAGGACCCCTTTACGGAGAGACCGTCCCCAGCCTCCGGACCCGAGGCGGCTTCGGCGGAAACACCGCCCGCCGCCTCGACACCCCCGTCGGCCCTCCGCACCGGCAACGGATACGGCGGGGGAGTGCCGCCGAACTCCGGGCACACCTCCTGGTGGTCGCACCAGCCGCACAGCTTGGTCGGGCGCGGGCGCCAGTCGCCCGTCTCCGTGGCCAGCCGGATCGCCTCCCACAGGGCGAGCAACTTGCGCTCCACCCGCTCCAGGTCGGCGACGACGGGGTCGTACGTCACCACGTCCCCGCTGCCCAGATACACCAGCTGGAGCCGGCGCGGGACGACCTGCTTCAGCCGCCAGACCACCAGGGCGTAGAACTTCATCTGGAACAGCGCACCCTCGGCATACTCGGGCCGGGGTGCCTTGCCCGTCTTGTAGTCGACGATCCGCACATCGCCCGTCGGCGCCACGTCGACCCGGTCGATGATCCCGCGCAGCTTCAGCCCCGAATCCAGCTCGGCCTCGACGAACATCTCCCGCTCGGCGGGCTCCAGCCGTGTCGGATCCTCCAGGGAGAACCACCGCTCGACCAGCTGCTCCGCCTCCCCGAGCCAGCGCGCCAGCCGCTCGCCCTCCGGATCGTCGGCGAACAGCTCCACGACCTCCGGCCGGGACTCCCGCAGCCGGTCCCACTGCCCGGGGATCAGCGACTTGGCCCGCGGCGCCGTCCGCTCGGCCGCCGGCGCGTCGAAGAGCCGCTCCAGCACCGAGTGCACCAGCGTCCCCCTGGTCGCCGCCTCGCTGGGCTTCTGCGGGAGCCGGTCGATCACCCGGAACCGGTACAGCAACGGGCACTGCATGAAGTCACTGGCACGCGAGGGCGACAGCGAGGCAGGCGCTATGGCGACGCGCTCGACCACGTCCACGGTCCCCGTCTCCACCATCCCCGTCTCCACCGTCACCGCCGCGGTCGGCTCAGCCGCCGCGCCCTCGTCGCCGGCTGTCCCCGCGACGCCCTCCGCACTGGTCTCCATGCCCACAGACCTTACGGCCCGCCACTGACAGTGACCCGATCCCGGCCGACGAGCCCGCGTCGGCCGGGGAAACGCGGGGGGTGCCGGGGCGGAACGCGTCGCGACCGCCGCATACCATCGACCCGAGACCCCTCCGCCCCGGCTGGCGCGGAGGATGCTTCGAACGAGGGGACACCGTGGACGAGAGCGGCGGGAACGGGCAGCCGCGGTCCGGCACCAACGAGCCGACCGAACACGCCCCGGGTGCCACCACCCCGGCCACCGCCCCCGGCACCCCCGAACCGAAACCCGACGACTCCACCGACCAGAAGCCCGAGACCTCCATGCAGGCGCGCGGGGAGGGGAGTGCGCCGTCCGGAGAGGGCATGGACGCGAGCACGTCGTCCGCGGAGCACGGGGACACGGGTACGCCGTCCGGAGACCGCGAGGAGGCGGCCACGTCGCTCGAACACACCACGGGTGACGGCGACTTGGAGCCGGGCACCTCGTCCGGGCCTGCCGCGGAGGACCGTACGGAGCAGGGATCGGCGTCTGTCTCCGCCGCGAACGGCGCCCCCGAGACGGAGACGCCCGCAGGTTCCTCCGACCCCGCCACGCACCACCGCACGACGCCCGAGGCGACCGGCACGTCGCCCGCCCCGGCTCCCGCGCACCTGAACGGTGAGCCGAAACGTGACAGCGCGCCCACGGGCAGCGACCACGACGGCACCTCCAACCACCCCAGCCACCCGAACCTCCCCTACGCCCACACCGACCCCAACGCCCAACCCCACGCAGACCCCCGTATCGCCAAGGGACGCCCCCCACAGCGCCCCAAGGAGCCCGGTGGCGGACTGCTGATGGGGCGGCCCTTCGGTGTGCCCGTGTACGTCGCGCCCAGCTGGTTCCTCGTCGCCGCGCTCATCACCTGGGTGTTCGGCGGGCAGCTCGACCGCGTGCTGCCCGAACTCGGCGCAGCCCGCTACCTCGTGGCCCTCTTCTTCGCCGTCGCCTTCTACGGCTCGGTCCTGGTGCACGAACTCGCCCACACCGTCGCCGCGCTCCGCTTCAAACTCCCGGTCCGCCGCATCCAGTTGCAGTTCTTCGGGGGAGTCTCCGAGATCGAGAAGGAGGCCGAGACCCCCGGCAGGGAGTTCGTGCTGGCCTTCGTCGGCCCGCTGCTCTCGCTGATCCTCTCGGGCATCTTCTACCTGGCCATGCTGCCCACCGAACCCGGCACCGTCCCCGGCGTCCTGCTGGCCGGCCTGATGGTCTCCAACCTCATCGTGGCCGCCTTCAACCTCCTGCCCGGCCTGCCCCTCGACGGCGGCCGCATGCTCCGCGCCGTCGTCTGGAAGATCACCGGCAGACCCATGAGCGGCACCCTCGCCGCCGCCTGGGTCGGCCGCGCCCTCGCCGTCTCCGTGCTGATCGGCCTCCCGCTGCTCACCCAGACCGGCGCCCTCGGCACCAACACCGAGGACATCAGCGGCATGGACACCGTCACGGACGCCCTGCTCGCCGCGATCCTCGCCGCGATCATCTGGACCGGCGCGGGCAACAGCCTCCGTATGGCCCGCCTTCGCGAACACCTCCCGGAGCTCCGCGCCCGCAACCTCACCCGCCGCGCGGTCCCCGTCGAGACCACCACCCCGCTCTCCGAGGCCCTGCGCCGTGCCAACGCCGCCGGCGCCCGCGCCCTGGTCGTCGTCGACGCCGACGGCCAGCCCCTCTCCCTCGTCCGCGAGGCCGCCATCGTCGGCGTCCCCGAACACCGCCGCCCCTGGGTCACCGTCAGCGGCCTCGCCCAGGACCTCACCGACGGCATGCGCGTCTCCGCGGAACTCGCGGGGGAGGACCTCCTGGACGCCCTGCGCGCCACCCCCGCCACCGAGTACCTCGTCGTCGAGGAGACCGGCGAGATCTACGGCGTCCTGTCCGCCGCCGATGTCGAGCGGGCGTTCGTGAAGGCCATGGCACGCCCCAACTGACGCACGCGCGCGTGGTCGGCGGCCCCCGCAAACGCCGGTAGGCTGGTCACATGTCCGAACCGACCGGTGCCGCCCGCAGGCGCGGGCCCTTCAAGGTCGGGGACCAGGTTCAGCTGACCGACCCCAAGGGCCGCCACTACACGTTCACGCTCGAAGCCGGGAAGAATTTCCACACCCACAAGGGTTCCTTCCCGCACGACGAACTGATCGGTGCTCCCGAGGGCAGCGTTGTCCGCACCACCGGCAACGTCGCCTACCTCGCGCTGCGCCCCCTGCTCCCCGACTACGTCCTGTCCATGCCCCGCGGCGCCGCCGTGGTCTACCCCAAGGACGCGGGGCAGATCCTGGCCTTCGCCGACATCTTCCCCGGCGCACGCGTCGTGGAAGCGGGCGTCGGCTCCGGCTCGCTCAGCAGCTTCCTGCTGCGCGCCATCGGCGACCAGGGCATGCTGCACTCCTACGAGCGCCGCGAGGACTTCGCCGAGATCGCCCAGCAGAACGTGGAGCGCTACTTCGGCGGCCCGCACCCCGCCTGGCAGCTCACCGTCGGCGACCTCCAGGACAACCTGTCCGACCTGGACGTCGACCGTGTCATCCTCGACATGCTCGCCCCCTGGGAGTGCCTGGAGGCCGTCTCCAAGGCGCTCGTGCCCGGCGGCATCCTCTGCTGCTACGTCGCGACCACCACCCAGCTCGCGCGGACCGTCGAGTCCATCCGCGAGATCGGCTCCTTCAACGAGCCGACCGCCTGGGAGACGATGCTCCGCAACTGGCACGTCGAGGGCCTGGCCGTCCGCCCCGACCACAGGATGATCGGCCACACCGGCTTCCTCCTCACCGCCCGCCGCCTCGCGGACGGCGTCGAGCCCCCCATGCGCCGCCGCCGCCCCGCCAAGGGCGCCTACGGCGACGACTACGACGGCCCCAACGCGGCCGGTGGCGCCGCCGGCCGCTGAGCCGCACGCAAGGGCGGCCCTGTGCCGCGCTCAACGCACGAACGCCGTGGCCGAGTTCCCGGAAATCCTCCGGAACCCGGCCACGGCGTCTTTCTTCTGACGCACCGACTCCTGAAGAACCGATTGCCGCCGAACCCTCCCGTGCGACCGGGCGAACGAACTGTCGACCCCGCCGTTCCCCCGCACCGTGCCGTGTGGCAGCATGCAGGCCACCCCCACCGGCACAGCCCTCACAGGAGACACTCCTAGTGCAGCACTCCGCCGTCCCGGAACTGGAACTGGCACACACCACCACCCGCCCCATCCACTGGGTCGCCACCGCCACGGCTCTCGCCGGTGTCGTGGCCCTTTCCTCGGGCATGCAGCCCGACTCCGCGCACGCCGCCCAGGCCGCCGGCCCGCAGACCAAGTCCGCGCCCGCCGCCTCGGCCCCCGCGACCACCGGAGTCGCCTTCCCGCTCGACTGCGGCCCCGTGAAGGCCGTCGTACAGAAGAAGGCATCGGGGGACCTCGACGGTGACGGCAGGCCGGAGACGGTCGCCGTGGTGCACTGCGACGCGGGCATGGGCACCCCGCCCGACGGCGTCTACGTCCTCACCCAGGGAGCGGGCGCCGCCAAGCCGCGCGTCGTCGCCACCCTGGTCGCCCCGAAGGCCCGCGAGACCGTCACCGACTTCGCCCTACGCGACGGCGCGGTGCTCGCGACACTGCTCGGCTACTCGACGGCGGACGTGCCCAGTTGCTGCCCCGACGTCAAGGAGACCGCCAAGTGGCAGTGGCAGAACGGCTCGTTCGTCCGCTCCACTCCTGGCAACGCCCAGAACGTCTGACCGCGGGCTGAATCTCAGGCCGCGTCGGGCCCGTACACCTCGACCCGGTCCGCGACCCGGCGCACATGGATGCAGTCACCGGGGCACTCCTTGGCGGAGTCCACGACATCGACCAACAACGGCAGCGGTACGCGCGTGGTGGCGCCCTTGTCCTGCAGCAGCTCGTCATCCGGGCTCTTCACATAGGCCAGGCCGTCGATGTCCAGCTCGAAGACCTCGGGGGCGTACTGGACGCAGATCCCGTCGCCGGTACAGAGGTCCTGGTCGATCCAGACCTCCAGCGCCTCGCCGTCGGCCGCGGCCTCGTCCTGCACGGTGATGTCTCCTGTTTCCGCCGGGTGTTGGACATCGTCGACCCTACCTCCGCCCGCCCGAACGACCTTTCTCCGCGATCTCAGGTTTTACGCCCCCGCATGACGGACACTGTCCGCATGGACACTCTCAGTCAGGGGCGCCTTGGCCGGTTTCCGTCGGGTGAAGAACCCGCCCGCACGGCAACTCACGTCCACCGTGAAGGGTTTTGACCAACCCGGCCTTGGAACAGTCCGCTTCTGAATCACGTTGAGTGGGTATCCACACGGCGTGAGGGAGAGCGCAGGGTGACCGACGACACACCTTGACAGTCTTTGTGATCTAGGGGTTTCAATCGACACCCACCCAGGTAGGGTCTGGAAGCGTCCAGCTCCCCTTGGAGGAGGTGAGGACCGTGGCAGCCCACGACGACGACATGAACCGCGGCATCCGCCCGGGACGAGGGTCCGACGACCCGTCCGGGCAGATTGCCTACCTTGAGCAGGAGATCGCCGTCCTGCGACGTAAGCTCGCCGACTCTCCGCGACACACGAGGATTCTCGAAGAGCGGATCGTCGAGCTGCAGACCAATCTGGCCGGGGTGTCCGCCCAGAACGAGCGACTCGCCAACACGCTCCGTGAGGCCCGCGACCAGATCGTGGCCCTCAAGGAAGAAGTCGACCGGCTCGCACAGCCGCCGGCCGGCTTCGGTGTCTTCCTCGTGGCCAACGAGGACGGCACAGCGGACATCTTCACCGGCGGTCGCAAACTGCGGGTGAACGTCAGCCCAAGCGTGGAACTCGAAGAGCTCCGCCGCGGCCAGGAAGTAATGCTCAACGAAGCGCTCAACGTGGTCGAGGCCATGGAGTACGAGCGCGTCGGCGACATCGTCACCCTCAAGGAGATCCTCGAGGACGGCGAACGCGCCCTCGTGGTGGGGCACACCGACGAGGAGCGGGTGGTGCGGCTCGCCGAGCCGCTGCTGGACATCACCATCCGCCCCGGCGACGCCCTGCTGCTCGAACCCCGTTCCGGCTACGTCTACGAGATCGTCCCGAAGAGCGAGGTCGAGGAACTCGTCCTCGAAGAGGTCCCCGACATCGGCTACGAGCAGATCGGCGGTCTGGGCGGCCAGATCGAGATGATCCGCGACGCGGTCGAACTGCCGTACCTCTACCCCGACCTCTTCAAGGAGCACGAACTGCGGCCGCCCAAGGGCGTCCTGCTGTACGGGCCCCCGGGATGCGGCAAGACGCTCATCGCCAAGGCCGTCGCCAACTCGCTGGCCAAAAAGGTCGCCGAGGTCACCGGCCAGGCCACCGGCAAGAGCTTCTTCCTCAACATCAAGGGCCCCGAGCTCCTCAACAAGTACGTCGGTGAGACCGAGCGGCAGATCCGCCTGGTCTTCCAGCGCGCTCGTGAGAAGGCCAGCGAGGGCACCCCCGTCATCGTCTTCTTCGACGAGATGGAGTCCCTCTTCCGCACCCGTGGTTCCGGTGTCAGCTCGGACGTGGAGAACACCATCGTCCCCCAGCTGCTCGCCGAGATCGACGGCGTGGAAGGCCTG
Source organism: Streptomyces sp. N50 (assembly GCF_033335955.1). Taxonomy (GTDB): domain Bacteria; phylum Actinomycetota; class Actinomycetes; order Streptomycetales; family Streptomycetaceae; genus Streptomyces. Next base: position 1,455,343 of record NZ_CP137549.1, on the reverse strand, counting down.
CAGAACGTGGTCGTCATCGGCGCCTCGAACCGCGAGGACATGATCGACCCCGCCATCCTGCGCCCCGGCCGCCTGGACGTGAAGATCAAGATCGAGCGTCCCGACGCCGAGGCCGCCAAGGACATCTTCGCCAAGTACCTCACCGAACGCCTCCCGCTCCACCCCGACGACGTCGGAGAGCACAGCGGCGACAAGACCACCACCGTCCAGAGCATGATCCAGACGGCCGTGGAGCACATGTACACGGAATCCGAGGAGAACCGCTTCCTGGAGGTCACCTACGCCAACGGTGACAAGGAAGTCCTCTACTTCAAGGACTTCAACTCCGGCGCCATGATCGAGAACATCGTGGGCCGGGCCAAGAAGATGGCCATCAAGGACTTCCTCGACCACAAGCAGAAGGGCATCCGCGTCTCGCACCTCCTCCAGGCGTGCGTGGACGAGTTCAAGGAGAACGAGGACCTGCCCAACACCACCAACCCGGACGACTGGGCCCGGATCTCCGGAAAGAAGGGCGAGCGGATCGTGTACATCCGTACGCTCATCACCGGCAAGCAGGGCGCCGACACCGGACGCTCCATCGACACGGTGGCGAACACCGGTCAGTACCTGTAGAAAGCAGGGCGGCTGCGGGTGCCCTAAGCGGGTACCCGCAGCCGACTGTTTTTCAGGCCATGACCGAACAAGGGGCGCGCGAGGCAATGACGCAAATGATCTCCCCACCAGCGCAAAGCCGTTCTAGGCTCTTCGGTACCGCCGAGTCGCGCAGTGCGGGGACGGGCACCGCACACGCACCGGAGCGCCAGCGGTACTTGAGCAGCGTCCCCGACCGAGGGCGCCGCCGGGCAAGGAGGGCCGCATGACCGTACGGCGAGTAATGGGCATCGAGACGGAGTACGGGATCTCCGTCCCCGGCCACCCCAACGCCAATGCCATGCTCACCTCGTCCCAGATCGTCAACGCCTACGCGGCGGCGATGCACCGGGCCCGGCGGGCCCGCTGGGACTTCGAGGAGGAGAATCCGCTGCGGGACGCGCGAGGCTTCGACCTCGCCCGGGAGGCCGCCGACTCCAGCCAGCTCACCGACGAGGACATCGGCCTCGCCAATGTCATCCTCACCAACGGCGCACGGCTCTACGTCGACCACGCACACCCGGAGTACAGCTCCCCGGAAGTCACCAACCCCATGGACGCCGTCCTGTGGGACAAGGCCGGCGAGCGCATCATGGCGGAAGCGGCGGAGCGAGCCGCCCAACTCCCGGGCGCCCAGCCGATCCACCTCTACAAGAACAACACCGACAACAAGGGCGCCTCGTACGGCACGCACGAGAACTACCTGATGAAGCGGGAGACCCCCTTCTCGGACATCGTGCGCCACCTGACGCCCTTCTTCGTCTCCCGACAGGTCGTCACCGGAGCGGGCCGCGTCGGCATCGGCCAGGACGGGCACGAGCACGGCTTCCAGCTCAGCCAGCGCGCCGACTACTTCGAGGTCGAGGTCGGCCTGGAGACCACCCTCAAGCGCCCGATCATCAACACCCGCGACGAACCGCACGCGGACGCCGAGAAGTACCGCCGCCTGCACGTGATCATCGGCGACGCGAACCTCTCCGAGATCTCGACCTACCTCAAACTGGGCACGACAGCGCTGGTCCTCTCCATGATCGAGGACGGCTTCATCGCCGTCGACCTGGCCGTGGACCAGCCCGTCCGCACCCTCCACCAGGTCTCCCACGACCCGACCCTCAAGCGCCTGGTCACCCTCCGCAGCGGCCGGACCCTCACCGCGGTCCAGCTCCAGATGGAGTACTTCGAGCTCTCCCGCAAATACGTCGAGGAGCGCTACGGCTCCGACGCGGACGACCAGACCAAGGACGTCCTGGCCCGCTGGGAGGACACGCTCAACCGCCTGGAGAACGACCCGATGAGCCTGGCCGGCGAACTGGACTGGGTCGCCAAGCGGGAGCTCATGGAGGGCTACCGACGCCGCGACGGCCTGGACTGGGACGCGGCCCGCCTTCAGCTCGTCGACCTCCAGTACGCGGACGTACGGGCCGAGAAGGGTCTCTACAACCGCCTGGTGGCCCGCGGGCGCATCAAGCGCCTGCTGGACGAGGACACGGTCGAGCGGGCGCGTACGACGCCTCCGGAGGACACGCGCGCGTACTTCCGCGGACGCTGTCTGGAGCAGTACGCCGACGACGTCGCGGCGGCCTCCTGGGACTCCGTGATCTTCGACCTCCCGGGCCGGGACTCGCTCCAGCGGGTCCCAACCCTCGAACCGCTTCGCGGAACGCGTAATCACGTCAAGGAGCTCCTTGACCGCTGCCGAACCGCGGAAGACCTGGTCAGGGTCCTGTCGGGCGGCTGACAGGACCCTCGGATCCGGGGCGCCGGACAGGGTGGAATGTCCGGTGGCCGGGAATCATCGAGGTGGCCGCCGTACGTTGTAGGAACTGCGGGGCCGATGTCAGTCCCTGCAAGTAGGGTCTGATCAAGAACGTCGAACCGAGCGGGGTGAGGGTTATGGCGACCAAGGACACCGGCGGCGGACAGCAGAAGGCGACGCGCTCCACGGAGGAGGTCGAAGAGCAGGTCGAAGAAGCACAGGCGACCGACGACCTCAAGGAGCGCCACGAGAAGCTGAGCGACGATGTCGACTCGGTTCTGGATGAGATCGACGACGTACTCGAAGAGAACGCCGAGGACTTCGTTCGGTCATTTGTGCAAAAGGGCGGGCAATAACGGGCATGTCGGACCCGCTTGAATTGAAGCGGTGTACGGGATGCGGGCGAGGGCTGCCGCTCGGTTCGTTCGCCGCCGATAGGAATCGGCGTGACGGACTGCAGGTGCGTTGTCGGGAGTGCGTGGCGGAATATTCTGCCGCGTACTACCGACAACGCAGGGAAGCGCTCGGCAGGACTGTGCGCGAGAAGGTGGATGTCCCCGCAGGGCACAAGCTGTGCCGAGCCTGCGGGGAAGTGAAGCCGCACAGTGAGTGGCACCGAAACTCGTCGGCATCGGACGGCTTGTCCACCCGGTGCAAGGCTTGTAGGGCCATCAAGGGACGCGAGGATCATTTGAAGCGTCAGTACGGCCTCACCGAAGCCGAGCGTGACGCGATGGTCGCCTCTCAAATGGGGCTCTGCGTGATCTGTTTGAAAGCTCCTGCGGTTCATGTGGATCACTGCCACGAGACGGGTAGGGTCCGTGGCGTACTGTGCTTCAACTGCAATTCGGCCATCGGCAAGTTGGGAGATGATCCCGACGCTGTTCGTCGGGCTGCCGCCTACTTGGAAGGATCCTCGTGGAAGCCAACACTCGTAGCCCCGGGCGTCTACCAGCTGCCTTCCTGACGCCTGGGTCGTCGTCCTTCATGGACTTCCTCTCCGACCATCAGCCGGAGATGCTCCCGGGCAACCGGCAACTGCCGCCCATGCAGGGCGTCATCGAGGCACCGCACGGCACGACGATCGTCGCCGTGACGTTCCCCGGTGGCGTGGTGCTCGCCGGTGACCGGCGGGCCACCATGGGCAATGTCATCGCGCAGCGGGACATCGAGAAGGTGTTCCCCGCGGACGAGTACTCGGCCGTCGGCATCGCCGGCACCGCCGGACTCGCCGTCGAGATGGTCAAGCTCTTCCAGCTGGAGCTGGAGCACTTCGAGAAGGTCGAAGGCGCCCAACTCTCCCTGGAGGGCAAGGCGAACCGACTGTCCACCATGATCCGTTCCAACCTCGGCATGGCCATGCAGGGCCTCGCCGTGGTCCCGCTCTTCGCCGGTTTCGACGTGGACCGCGGCATCGGCCGCATCTTCTCCTACGACGTGACGGGCGGCCGCTCCCAGGAGCTCGGTTACGCGGCCACCGGCTCCGGTTCGGTCTTCGCTCGCGGCGCCATGAAGAAGCTCTTCCATGACCAGCTGACCGAGGCCGAGGCCACGACCCTCGTGGTCCAGGCGCTCTACGACGCGGCCGACGACGACTCGGCGACCGGTGGTCCCGATGTCGCCCGCCGGATCTACCCGATCGTCACCGTGATCACCGAGGACGGCTTCCGCCGGCTCACCGACGACGAGTCCTCCGAGATCGCCCGCTCGATCCTGGAGCGGCGACTGCAGCAGCCCGACGGCCCGCGCGCCGCGCTGCTCTGACCGAGGGCACGTTCTTATCAAGGTGATCCACTGACATCGACGGAACTTTAAAGAGAGGGGCGGATACCGGTGTCGACGCCGTTCTATGTCTCACCTCAGCAGGCCATGGCCGACCGGGCGGAGTACGCCCGCAAGGGCATCGCCCGTGGCCGCAGCCTGGTCGTGCTGCAGTTCGCCGACGGCATTGTCTTCGTCGGCGAGAACCCGTCCCGCGCGCTGCACAAGTTCAGCGAGATCTACGACCGGATCGGGTTCGCGGCCGCCGGAAAATACAACGAGTACGAGAACCTGCGGATCGGCGGCGTCAGGTACGCCGACATGCGCGGTTACACCTACGACCGTGCGGATGTGACCGCCCGCGGTCTTGCCAACGTCTACGCCCAGACGCTCGGCACGATCTTCTCCAGTGCGGCCGAGAAGCCGTACGAGGTGGAGCTGGTCGTCGCGGAGGTCGGGGACACTCCGGACGGCGATCAGATCTACCGGCTGCCGCACGACGGTTCGATCGTGGACGAGCACGGCTCGGTCGCGGTCGGTGGCAACGCCGAGACGATCAGCACCTATCTGGACCAGCGCCACCGTGACGGCATGACGCTCGCCGAGGCGCTCAAGCTGGCCGTGCAGTCCCTGTCCCGTGACACGAACGGCAGTGAGCGGGAGATCCCCGCCGAGCGCCTGGAGGTCGCGGTCCTGGACCGTACGCGTCCGCAGGCCCGCAAGTTCAAGCGCATCGTCGGCCGTCAGCTGTCCCGCCTGCTGGAGGGCGAGAACGCGGACACGTCGTCGGAGGAGTCCGACAGCGACGACGAGGAGTGAGTCGACCTTCGCTTAGCCTTTCGTGCGCCCCGGCCGGTCATCGGCCGGGGCGCACGGCGTTGTGGGGGCCGCAGAGGCCTCAGGGGGCGCCTGGTGGCGCCGTGGAGCCTCGGACGACCAGTTCCACCGGGATGTCCCCCTCCTCCGGTACGCGGCCGTCCAGGACGGCCAGGAGGGCGCGCATGCCGTGTTCGCCGAAGAGTTCGGCGTCGAGGCGGACCGTGGTCAGTTCCGGGTCGATGGCGGTGGCCAGGGCGAGGTCGTCGAGGCCGGTGATCGAGAGGTCGTCGGGGATGCGCAGGCCCAGGCGGCGGGCGGCCTTGTAGGCGCCGGCGGCGAGTTTGTCGTCGTCGCAGACCAGGGCGGTCACTCGCGATCCCGGGGCCGCGAGCGCGGCCTCGGCCGCCGCCAGGGCGCCCTCGATGGAGATGGGGGCGCGGGTCGTCCGTACCGAAGTGCCTGTCACGGAGCCGACGCGTGCGGCCAGTTCACGCGCGCGTACCTCGAAGGTCCAGGACGGTACGTCGGCGGCGAGGTGCAGGAAGTGGCGGTGGCCCAGGGTCAGCAGGTGGTCGGCGACCTGGCGGATGCCGTCGGCGATGTCGAGGTTGACGGTGGCGGCACCGAGGCTGCCCTCGGGGTCGCTGTCGAGCATGACCAAGGGGAGCTGGTCGCCGCGGATCGTGGTGAGGGCGTCGGCGGCCATGGAGGAGGCGATCACGCCGTCCAGGGCGGCCTGGGCGGAGGCGAAGGGGTCGCGGGCGGGGCCGATGCCCTCGGGCGAGGGGTAGAGGACGACGCCGAAGCCGTGTTCGGCGGCGACGCGGGCGGCGCCCGTGTAGACGCCTGCGAAGAACTCCGTCGTCAGCACCGGGACCACGAGGAGGACCGTGCGGGTGCGGCCGAGGCGGAGGTTGCGGGCGGCGAGGTTGGGGCGGTAACCCAGGTCGCGGGCGGCCTCGCGGACGCGTTCGGCGGTCGTGGCGGAGACCCGGCCGCGCCACTTGTCGCCGAGCACCAGGGAGACCGCGGCCTGGGAGACGCCGGCGGCCTGCGCGACGTCGCGGCTCGTGGGGCGGGTGCTGGCTGGTGCCACGGTCGGCCTGCTCCTTGGTGAGGATCCGTAGGGACTCCGTATGGACGCGTGAACAGCGCACATGGTACGTATGACAGACGACGTTATACGTAAAACCTCATGCGTGACGGTGAGGGGGAGGGCGGTTCGAGGCCGTGGGATATCTGGAGATCCTCAGGGCGAGGCACGCCACCCGGCTGCTGGTGGGCACGCTGGTGGGCCGGTTGCCGAACGCCACCGCCGCGATCGCGATCGTGCTGTTCATCCGCGCGGAGGGCGGCACCTACAGCCTCGCGGGCGCTCTGGCGGCCGTGTACGGCATCGCCAACGCGGTCGGACAGCCCCTCCTGGGGCGCCTGGTGGACGTCCACGGACAGCCGCGCGTGCAGTTGCCCGCCGCGGTCCTGTCGGCGCTCGCGATGACCGTCTTCGCCTTCGGGGGCACCGATCCGCTGCCCCTCGCCTACATAGCTGTCGCCGCCGCCGGTCTCTTCGCGCCGCCCCTGGAGGGCGGTCTCCGGGCGCTGTGGCCCGCCGTGCTGCGGCGCGAGGAGCAGGTGCACACGGCGTACGCCATGGACGCGGTCGCCCAGGAAGTCATGTTCACCGTGGGGCCGTTGCTCGTGACCGTGTTCGTGTCGCTGTGGTCCGCCCCCGTGGCGCTGCTCGTGCTGAACGTCATCGGGGTGCTGGGCGCCCTCTCCGTAGTCGTGTCGCCCCCCTCGCGCGCGTGGCGTTCGGCTCCGCGCGAGGCGCACTGGCTGGGCGCCCTGCGCTCGCCGGGACTCCTGGCGCTGCTCGGCGCCTTCCTGTTCGTCGGGATGGCGCTCGGCTCGATCACCGTCGCGTCGGTGTCGTACGCCGACGGGCACGGCGGTGACGTCGTGTACGGCTGGCTGATGGCGGCGATCGGGCTGGGCGCGCTCCTCGGTGGGACCGTCTACGGGGCCCGGCAGTGGACCGGGGTGCCGGAGCGGCGACTGCGGGTCCTGGTGGGGCTGCTGGCGGTGTGTTACCTGCCGTTGATGCTCATGCCGGGCGCGGTCGCCATGGTGCTGCTCACCGTGCTCGCCGGGGTGTTCCTCGCGCCCGCCCTCGCCTGCGCCTTCATCATCGTCGACCGGCACGCGCCCAAGGGCACGGTCACCGAGGCTTTCTCGTGGCTTGTGACGACGTTCACCGTGGGGGCGTCGGTCGGAACGGGCGTCGCGGGGCCGGTCGTACAGGCCGGTGGCGCGCTGTGGGGGTTCGCCGTGCCGGGGGTCGCCGGGGCGGTGTCGTTGCTGGTCCTGCTGGCCACCGGACGGGTCCTCGCAGCTCCCGGCGGGGGTGCGGTGGTTGCGGCTTCATCGGAAAATGATCCAAACCGAGCGGTCGAACCCCGTTTCAGCACAGGGGATCGGGCGTAATGTTCAGTCATGGACCGCCGCATTTTCGGGCTGGAGAACGAGTACGGCGTCACGTGTACGTTCAGGGGACAGCGGCGTCTGTCTCCCGACGAAGTGGCTCGGTACCTCTTCCGCCGTGTCGTGTCATGGGGCCGCAGCAGCAATGTCTTTCTGCGAAACGGCGCCCGGCTCTATCTCGACGTGGGCTCACATCCGGAATACGCGACCCCCGAATGTGACAACGTGACCGAACTGGTCACCCACGACAAAGCCGGCGAGCGCATTCTCGAAGGACTCCTGGTGGACGCCGAACGACGCCTGCACGAGGAGGGAATCGCGGGCGACGTCTACCTCTTCAAGAACAACACCGACTCGGCGGGCAACTCGTACGGCTGCCACGAGAACTACCTGGTGGCACGGCACGGCGAGTTCTCCCGGCTCGCGGACATCCTCATCCCGTTCCTGGTCACGCGTCAGCTTCTGTGCGGCGCGGGCAAGGTGCTGCAGACTCCGCGCGGCGCCGTGTACTGCGTCAGCCAGCGCGCCGAACACATCTGGGAGGGCGTCTCCTCGGCGACGACGCGTTCCCGGCCCATCATCAACACGCGGGACGAACCGCACGCGGACGCCGAGCGCTACCGCCGTCTCCACGTCATCGTGGGCGACTCGAACATGTCCGAGACGACCATGCTGCTCAAGGTCGGCGCCACCGACCTGGTGCTGCGCATGATCGAGGCGGGCACGGTGATGCGCGACCTGACCCTGGAGAACCCGATCCGGGCGATCCGCGAGGTCAGCCACGACATCACGGGCCGGCGCAAGGTGCGTCTGGCCAGCGGCCGCGAGGCCTCCGCGATCGAGGTGCAGCGCGAGTACTACGAGAAGGCCGTGGACTTCGTCGACCGCCGCGGCATCCGTACCGGCACCGTCGCGCAGGTCCTCGAACTGTGGGGCCGGGTGCTGGACTCGATCGAGGCCGAGGACCTCGACCGGATCGGCACCGAGATCGACTGGGTAATGAAGTACCAGCTCATCGAGCGGTACCGGGCGAAGCACAACATGACCATGTCCCACCCGCGAGTGGCGCAGATCGACCTCGCCTACCACGACATCCACCGTCGCCGAGGGCTCTACTACCTCCTGGAGAGGAAGGGCCAAGCCGCCCGGATCTGCAACGACTTGAAGATCTTCGAGGGCAAGTCCGTTCCGCCGCAGACCACTCGGGCCAGGCTCCGCGGCGACTTCATCCGCAGGGCTCAGGAACAGCGGCGGGACTTCACCGTCGACTGGGTCCACCTCAAGCTCAACGACCAGGCCCAGCGCACCGTGTTGTGCAAGGACCCGTTCCGTTCGGTGGACGACCGGGTGGAGAAACTGATCGCCGGAATGTAGGCAAAAACATCCGGATACCGACGTCCGGATACATATTCGGTACGCCACACGGGCCCCGTACGTTTCACGTACGGGGCCCGTGCCACGCCGTAGAGTTGCGCGCACGCCATCAACAAGATCGACCGATTACGAGGCCTTCACCGTGCGCCGACGCTCCGTTCTTATCGCTGTTCCCGCAGGACTTGTGACGATCGCGGGGTGCGGTGACAGCGATTCCTCCTCCAGCAAGGCCAGCGCGTCGCCGTCGCCCTCACCGTCCGCCTCGGCGTCAACCGCGCCGCCGCCGAAGCTCGTCGACGGTCCGCTGCCCGCTATCACCGCGGGCACGAAGTTCGACGAGAAGCCGACCGTCGCCAAGGGCAGTGGCGATCCGTCGAAGAACCTCGCGGTGAAGACGGTGATCGCGGGCGGCGGCAAGGCCGTGGCGGAAGGCGACTTCGTCAAGGTCAACTACCTGGGCCAGATCTGGTCGACGGCGAAGGTCTTCGACAACTCCTACGACCGCAAGACCTCGTTGGTCATCCAGCTCGCCCAGGGCGGCATCATCGACGGCTGGCGCTACGGCCTCGCGGGCAGGAAGGTCGGCAGCCGCGTCGAGATGGCGATCCCGCCGACCTGGGGATACGGCACGGCGGGCAGCCCCCAGGCGGGCATCAAGGGCACCGACACGCTGGTCTTCGTGATCGACATCCAGGACGCCTTGAACGCCAAGAGCTCCGCCAAGGGCACGACCGTCGCGCAGTCCGACGCCGATCTGCCCAAGGTCGGCACGAACACCGACGGCAAGGCCCCCTCGGTCACCATCCCCAAGGCGGACCCGCCGAAGAAGCTGGTGTCGAACTACGTCCTGGAGAGCGACGGAGCCGTCGTCAAGGCGGACCAGTCGATCCTCTGCCAGTTCAAGGGCGTGGTCTGGAGCACCGGCAAGGAGTTCGAATCGACGTACTCCCAGGGGCGGTTGAGCCAGTTCGCGCTCAAGGACATGCTGTCGGTCGTCAAGGGCCTGGCCCAGGGCATCACCGGCAAGAAGGTCGGCAGCCGCATCATGATCGTCGCGCCCGCGGACCTGGCCTACGGGGACACCCCGCCGAGCGGCGGCGCCATCAAGAAGGGCGACACCCTGGTGTTCTCCGTGGACATCCTGGCGGCCATGTGACCCCTGCGGGGATGGGCCTTGCCGGAGCGCGACACCGGTCGGGATGCGAGACTGTCCGAGTTGTCTTGTCGTACACATAGCAGGAGCCAGAGACGTGAGCATCGAGAAGCCCGAGATCGACTTCCCGGAGGGCGAAGCCCCGGCCGACCTGGAGATCAAGGATCTCTGGGAGGGTGACGGCGAGATCGCGGTGGCGGGCCAGAACGTCACCGTCCACTACGTGGGCGTTGCCTTCAGCACCGGCGAGGAGTTCGACGCCAGCTGGAACCGCGGTACCCCGTTCAAGTTCCCGCTCGGTGGCGGCCGTGTCATCAAGGGCTGGGACAAGGGCGTGCAGGGCATGAAGGTCGGCGGCCGCCGCCAGCTGACCATCCCGGCGCACCTCGCCTACGGCAACCAGAGCCCGACCCCGGCGATCAAGCCGGGCGAGACCCTGATCTTCGTGGTCGACCTCATCGCCGTCTGATCACCGGTTCCGACCGGACCCGATCACCTGGGGCCCATGCCTGTGAGGGCATGGGCCCTCGGCTTTTGCCAGGCCTGCGCGGGGCGGTACGGTCATCGTTCGTAAGCACATACAGGGAGGCGAAGGGCGTCGATGGCCATTGCCAAGGCCGAGCGGCTGATGAACCTCGCGCTGTGTCTGCTCGGGACGCGGCGGCCGCTCAGCAAGCGTGAGCTGCGCGAGTCCATCGAGGCCTACCTCGAAGCGGGCAGCGACGACTCCTTCAACCGGATGTTCGAGCGCGACAAGGACGATCTGCGCGAACTCGGGCTGGTCATCGAGACGGTGGAGAACCTGGACGGCGAGGTCGGCTATCTCGCCCGCCGCGACAGCAACCGCCTCCCGCCCATCACCCTCGACGCCGAAGAAGCCGCCGCGCTCGGTCTCGCCGCCAAGGTGTGGCAGCAGGCCCGGCTCGCCGGTGCCGCGAGCGGCGCCCTGCAGAAGCTGCGCGCGGCCGGGATGCCGGAGGACCTCGACCCGTACGAGCCGCACGGCGCCCTGGAGCCGCGGATCCCGGTGCACGAGGCGTCGTTCGAGCCGCTGATGCTGGCCTGCCGCGACCGCCGTCCCGTCGTCTTCGACTACCGCAAGGCCACCGCCGCCCGCCCCGAACCCCGCACCGTCGAGCCGTGGGCGCTGGAGTGCTGGCGCGGCCACTGGTACCTCGCCGGCTGGGACCGGGACCGGGGCGCCGAGCGGGTCTTCCGGCTGTCCCGGATCACCGGCAAAGTGCGGTCCCGCAACGGGCGGTTCACCGCGGACATCCCCGACGTCGTCACCGTGCGCGAGACCGTCGCGAGCTGGGCGGGCGAGACCGCCGACCGCTCCGCGCTGATCCGGCTGCGCACGGGCTCCGGTTACCCCTTGCGGGCGAAAGCCGTGTCGGTTCGGGAACTCGGGGACGGCTGGGACGAGTTGGAGATTCCGTACGGCCACGGGCTGGACGCCTGGCTGGTGGAGTTCGGCCCTGATGTGGTCGTCCTGGAGCCGGCCGAGCTGCGGGCCGACGTGGTGGACCGGCTGCGTGCCGTGGCCAAGGGCTGAGGGGGAGCGGAAGAGAACTGTGGCAGGCAAACCGGTCAGGCCCGTCAACGCCATCGACCAGACCCGGCGGATGCTCTCCCTGGTGACCTATCTCAAGGAGCGCCCCGGAGCACGGATCGAGGACGTCGCCCGTGCCTTCGGGATCACCGAGGACGAGCTGGTCTCCGACCTCGACGTGCTGCCCATGTGCGGGACCAGTTTCCGGGGCGGTGACCTGCTCGACATCGACACCGACGGCGACCGCATCTGGTGGCACAACCCGGACGACGTCGCCGAACCGCTCCGGCTCGCCGCCGACGAGGCGACCGCGCTCCTGGTGGCCGCCCGCGCCGTGTCGACCCTCCCGGGCCTGCGCGAGAGCGACCGGCAGGCGCTGCTGCGGGCCAACGCCAAGGTGGAGGCGGCGGCCGGTGAGGCGGCCGGGGCCAGCGCGCGCCTGTCGGTGACCTTCGAGTCCGAGGGCGGGGTCTTCGCGGACGTCGACCGCGCGATCTCGGAGCGCCGCCGCCTGTGGATCCGCTACTACTCACCGGCGCGCGACGAGTTGAGCGAGCGCGAGATCGACCCCATCCGCCTCGTCAGCGTCGGGCACACGTATGTGGAGGCCTGGTGCCGCCGCTCCGAGGCGCGCCGTACCTTCCGCCTCGACCGGGTCGCCGAGATCAAGATCCTCGACGAGCCGTCCGCCCCGCCCGAGATCGAACTGCGGGACCTGTCCGAGGCATTGGTGCAGCCCGCCGCAGAGGACCCCGAGGTCGTCGTGGAGGTCGGCCCGGGCGGGCGCTGGGTCGCCGAGTACTACCCGCACGACAGTGCCGATGAGCTTCCCGACGGCGGGCTGCGTATTACCTTGCGCACCCCCGACCCCACGTCCCTGAGACGCCTGGCCCTACGGCTCGGGCGCGACGGCCGGATCGTCTCCCCGAGCGACCTCGCCGACAGCGCCCGCCGGGCCGCACGCGAGGCGCTGGCGGCGTACGACGGTCCGAAGGGGTGAGCACGGTCGCCCTCTCGGTAACGGCAGAAGGCGCCCCGGAGGCGAACGACCAAAGGAAGAGGAGCAGGGGCTGTGAGCGAGTCGATGACGACTGGTGTCCCGGGTGTCCCGAGCGGTCCGGAGATGACGGTGGCCGCCGCGTTCGCCGGGATGAAGAGCGTGGTGCCCGTGATGTTCAGAGCGGGCTGCCCGGACTGCCGGAGCAACTTCGAACTGGCGGCGAGCGCCCTGCGTCTCGCCATCGGTGCCACCAGCCGCACCACCTTCTACTCCTTCACCTGTCCCGACTGCGGCGCGGCCGTACGCAAGCCCGCGGGCGAGCGGATCGTCGAGCTGCTCACCGGCGGCGGGGTCAGGACCCTGCGGCTGACCTCCGTCGGGTAGCAGGGTCTAGGCTCGCCCCATGTTCTGGGCGATGGTCGCGGTAGCTGTGGGTTTCCTGGGTCTCGCCGTGCTCGGCGTGCTCGCCGTCCGGGTCTTCCTGGAGGCGCGGCGGCTCGGGCTCCAGGTCGCGGACGCCGCGCACCGCATCAACCGGGCGGCCGAGGACCTGGAGCGAGCGGCGGTGTCCACCGCGCGTTCCGTGGACGCACTGTGAGTCACATATGGGCGGGGTGTGAGTTGCGCGCCTCATGCGCTTCGCGTCACTTTGCCCTGTCACGTTGTCGGTGGAGGCGGGTACGCTGCTGATCGCGGTCCGGATAACGAGGCCCGGAGCGCGGACCGGGAGTACGCACGGGGATTGCCTCACGTTTACCCCTGAGCGTTACGATCGCTGGCAGCACGAAGGTCGGACAGATGTCCGATCGATCGGACAGCACCCCACCCCAGCCGCCTCGGTGAGAAGGTAAAGACTTATGTTCGGAAGGCTCGGAGCACCCGAGATCATTCTCATCCTCGTCGTCATCGTGCTCCTGTTCGGCGCGAAGAAGCTTCCGGACATGGCCCGCTCGCTCGGCAAGTCCGCCCGCATCCTCAAGAGCGAAGCCAAGGCGATGAAGGAAGAGGGCAACACCACGCCCACCCCCGCCGGCCCGCCGAACACCGACGAGTCCGTGCAGCGCACCATCCAGGCGGCCCCCGGCGACGTGACCAGTGCGCGTCCCGTCACCGAGCCGTCGGACACGACCAAGCGCTGACGCAGGGCCGGGACCCCCTCGGCCTGCCGCACGAGATGAGGACGTGGGTTGCCTAAGTCTGCCCGCAAGAAGGAGAAGGACCCCGAGGGGCGGATGCCCCTCGCGGACCATCTGCGCGAGCTGCGCAACCGGCTCGCGAAGGCGATGCTCGCCATCATCGTGGTGACCTGCGTGGCCGCCTTCTTCTACAACGACATCGTCAACATCATCACCAAGCCGGTGCTGGACTCGGTCGGTTGCGCCTCGACCTTCGAGGAACTGCGCAAGGCCGGTGACAAGACGCACCAGTGCGCGCAGATCACCATCAACGGTCTGCTGACGCCGTTCACGCTGGCGTTGAAGGTGTCCCTGATGGCCGGTGTCGTCCTGGCGTCCCCGGTCTGGCTCTACCAGCTCTGGGGCTTCGTCGCTCCGGGCCTGCACAAGAACGAGAAGAAGTACGCGCTCGGCTTCGTCGGTACCGGCGTTCCGCTGTTCCTCGCCGGCGCCTACTTCGCCTACCGGGTGCTGCCCACCACCGCGAAGGTCCTGCTCGGCTTCACGCCGAAGGACGTCAGCAACCTGCTGCCGCTGGACGACCTGCTCGACCTGGTCACGCGCATGGTGCTGGTCTTCGGCCTCTCCTTCGAGCTGCCGCTGCTGCTGATCATGCTCAACCTCACGGGCGCGCTGACCGGCAAGCGGATGCTCGGCTGGTGGCGCGCGATGATCCTCGGCATCACGGTCTTCGCGGCCGTCGCCACCCCCAGCACCGACCCGCTGACCATGCTGGCGCTGGCCGGGCCGATCTGGGTGCTGTACTTCGGCGCCGTCGTCTTCTCCCTGCTCAACGACCGGCGCAAGCGCCGTCGCGACGCGGAGGGACCGGACGACGACGAGGCCTCGGACCTGGACCTCACCCCCGAGGACATCGGCGAGATCGAAACCGTCTCGGCCGGCCGGGCAGCCCTGCCCGAGCAGGCGAGCGGCACGGGTTCCGACCGGGTCAACGGATACGACGACGTGACCTGAGCACCTTCCCGAACTCCGCCGAGACCGGCCGTTCCCGCACTGCGGGCGGCCGGTCTCCGTGTGTGGAGGATCCATGGGAACGGATAATGATCGTCCTGTTGTCAGTGGCGCCCGGTACGCTCGAAAGCACGATGACAGAGGACCTCTCCCCGGCCGAGCGGTACGCGGCAGCCCGCCTGCGGGCAGCCGAGCAGGCCACCGCGCTCGCGGACTTCCGCGAGATGTACGACTTCGGTCTCGACCCCTTCCAGATCGAGGCCTGCCAGGCGCTCGAAGCGGGGAAGGGCGTGCTGGTCGCGGCGCCCACCGGCTCCGGCAAGACGATCGTCGGCGAGTTCGCCGTCCACCTCGCCCTCCAGCAGGGCAAGAAGTGCTTCTACACGACCCCGATCAAGGCGCTGTCGAACCAGAAGTACGCCGACCTGTGCCGCCGCTACGGCGCGGACAAGGTCGGCCTGCTCACCGGCGACAACAGCGTCAACTCCGAAGCCCCGGTGGTCGTCATGACCACCGAGGTGCTGCGCAACATGCTGTACGCCGGTTCGCAGACCCTCCTCGGCCTCGGCTACGTGGTCATGGACGAGGTGCACTACCTCTCCGACCGCTTCCGCGGCGCCGTATGGGAAGAGGTGATCATCCACCTCCCCGAGTCGGTGACCCTGGTCTCCCTGTCGGCGACCGTGTCGAACGCCGAGGAGTTCGGCGACTGGCTCGACACCGTCCGCGGCGACACCGAGGTGATCGTCTCCGAGCACCGGCCCGTGCCGCTCTTCCAGCACGTGCTCGCCGGACGGCGGATGTACGACCTCTTCGAGGAGGGCGAGGGCAGCAAGAAGGCCGTCAACCCCGACCTCACCCGCCTGGCCCGCATGGAGGCCCAGCGCCCCTCGTACCAGGACCGCAAGCGCGGCCGTGCCATGCGCGAGGCCGACCGGGAGCGGGAGCGCAGATCGCGTTCGCGGGTGTGGACACCGGGCCGCCCCGAGGTCATCGAGCGGCTGGACAACGAGGACCTGCTGCCCGCCATCACGTTCATCTTCAGCCGCGCCGCCTGCGAGGCAGCCGTACAGCAGTGTCTGTACGCCGGGCTGCGGCTCAACGACGACGAGGCGCGGGAGAAGGTGCGGGCGCTCGTTGAGGAGCGCACGGCGTCCATTCCCGACGAGGACCTGCATGTCCTCGGGTACTACGAGTGGCTGGAAGGCCTGGAGCGCGGTATCGCGGCCCACCACGCGGGCATGCTGCCGACGTTCAAGGAGGTCGTGGAGGAGCTGTTCCTGCGCGGGCTCGTCAAGGCCGTGTTCGCCACGGAGACCCTGGCGCTCGGCATCAACATGCCCGCGCGCTCGGTGGTGTTGGAGAAGCTCGTCAAGTGGAACGGCGAGCAGCACGCCGACATCACCCCCGGCGAGTACACCCAGCTGACCGGCCGGGCCGGCCGCCGCGGCATCGACGTCGAGGGCCACGCCGTCGTGCTGTGGCAGCGCGGGATCAGCCCCGAGCACCTCGCGGGACTGGCCGGCACGCGCACGTACCCGCTGCGCTCCAGCTTCAAGCCGTCGTACAACATGGCGGTCAACCTCGTGGAGCAGTTCGGGCGGCACCGGTCGCGGGAGCTGCTGGAGACGTCCTTCGCGCAGTTCCAGGCGGACCGGTCGGTCGTCGGGATCTCGCGGCAGGTGCAGCGCAACGAGGAGGGTCTGGAGGGCTACAAGGACTCCATGACCTGCCACTTGGGCGACTTCGACGACTACATGCGGCTGCGCCGCGAGCTCAAGGACCGCGAGACCGAGCTGGCCCGGCAGGGCGTGGCGCTACGGCGCGCCGAGGCCGCCGTGGCGCTGGAGAAGCTCAAGCCGGGTGACGTCATCCATGTCCCGACCGGCAAGTACGCGGGCCTGGCACTGGTGCTGGACCCGGGACTGCCCGCGGGGCGGTCCAACGGCCATCGCGGCTTCGAGCAGCACGACGGGCCGCGTCCGCTGGTCCTGACGGTGGAGCGGCAGGTCAAGCGGCTCGCGTCGATGGACTTCCCCGTCCCCGTCGAGGCGTTGGACCGGATGCGGATCCCCAAGTCCTTCAACGCCCGTTCCCCGCAGTCCCGTCGGGACCTGGCGTCCGCGCTGCGCACCAAGGCCGGGCACATCCCGCCGGAACGGGCCCGCAAGCAGCGCTCACAGGCCGCGGACGACCGGGAGATCGCGCAGTTGCGTACGGCGATCCGGGCGCATCCGTGTCATGGGTGCAACGACCGTGAGGATCACGCGCGTTGGGCCGAGCGGTATCACCGGCTGCAGCGGGACACGACGCAGTTGGAGCGGCGGATCGAGGGGCGGACGAACACGATCGCCCGTACCTTCGACCGGATCGTCGCGCTGTTGACCGACCTGGACTATCTGCGGGGCAACGAGGTCACCGAGCACGGGAAGCGGCTGGCGCGGCTGTACGGCGAGCTTGATCTGCTGGCCAGTGAGTGTCTGCGCGAGGGGGTTTGGGAGGGGCTTTCTCCTGCTGAACTCGCCGCGTGTGTCTCGGCGTTGGTCTTCGAGGCGCGGGTCAGTGACGACGCGACCGTGCCCAAGGTGCCGTCGGGTGCGGCCAAGGCCGCGCTGGGGGAGATGGTGCGGATCTGGGGGCGGCTTGACGCCCTTGAGGAAGACTTCCGGATCACTCAGACCGAGGGGGTCGGGCAGCGGGAGCCTGATCTTGGGTTTGCCTGGGCCGCGTATATGTGGGCCAGTGGGAAGGGGTTGGACGAGGTGCTTCGGGAGGTTGAGATGCCTGCGGGGGACTTTGTCCGGTGGTGTAAGCAGGTGATCGATGTGCTGGGGCAGATTTCTGCTGCGGCGCCGGTCACTGGGGGCGAGGCGGCTTCTACCGTGGCCAAGAATGCGCGGAAGGCTGTTGAGCTGTTGTTGCGGGGGGTTGTGGCCTACTCGTCTGTGGGGTGACGGGGTCGTTGGCGGGTGCGGGTGCGTTGTGGCTGGTCGCGCAGTTCCCCGCGCCCCTGAGGGGGTTGCCCTTGCGCTCCTCAAGACCTCACGTAGTTTCGCCAGCCGCCGTAGGTTGTTATGTCCTCTGCGTCTGCCAGCGCCGCCGGCTCGCAGAGGAAGCCCGGCACGCTTGTGCCGTCTGCCAGTTCAACGCTTCCCAGTGTCATTGGGCGGGGCAGGCTCGCCAGCAAGTGGCCCAGGCCCTCTGCCGGTAGGCGCCAGACCTCCGTTTCTATTGCCGCTCCGCCCTCGCCGACGTGAACCAGGCCCGGCTTGGGCGGAGTTGTTGTGAGGGCGTGTAGGCGGTAGACCGGGGCCGTTGTGGTGGTGCGGTCCAAGCGGGCGCCCAGGGAGAGTAGTTGGGGGTTCAGGGGCTGCCCCGTCAGGTGGGCGCCGACTACGGCTATGTGGGTCTCCGGCTCCAACTCGCGGACTATTCGCGCCAAGCGGTCGTCCGTGAATGCCGGGCCGATCAGCATGACGCCGAAGGGCAACCCGTTCACCTCGCCCGACGGGACTGCCACCGCCGCCAGGTCGAAGAGGTTCGTGGAGTTGGTGAAGCGGCCCAGGCGGGCGTTGGCGCCCAGGGGGTTGGCCGCCACCTCGGACAGGGTGGGGTGACCCGGAGTTGTCGGGAGCAACAGGGCGTCCGCGTCTGCCAGTTCGGAGAGGGCCCGGGTGCGGAGGGCGGCCAGGCGTTCCTCGTCCGCGTACAGCTGGTGGGCCGGGATGTCCCGGGCTCGGGTGATGATGCCGGCGACTGTGGGGTCCAGGCCCTCGGTGCCGGAGGCGATCGCCTTGTCGACAAATGCCCCTACCGCTGTGTAGCGCTCCGCCACGAACGCGCCCTCGTAGAGCATCGCCGCCGCTTCCGTGAACGGGGTGAGGTCCAGGGTGCGGATCTCGGCGCCCGCGTCGGACAGGCGGGTCACTGCCCCCTCGTAGGCCTCCGACCAGCCCTCGTCCAGTTCGCCCAGCTGGTCCCGTGGGGGGACCGCTATGCGCCAGGGGCCCGGGGTGCGTTGGGGGAGGGGCGGGAGGTCGCGGGTCGGTGGGGAGGTCATGAAGGCCAGGGGCTGTTCGGCCTCGGGGAGGGTGCGGGCGAAGACCGTCACGCAGTCGATCGACGCGCAGGCCGGGACCACGCCCACTGTCGGGACCAGGCCCCGGGTGGGCTTCAGGCCGACGATGCCGTTGAAGGCGGCGGGGACCCGGCCCGAGCCCGCGGTGTCGGTGCCGAGGGCGAAGTCGACGATGCCGAGGGCCACGGCCACGGCCGAACCCGCGCTGGAGCCGCCGCTGATCCGCTCGGGATCGTGGGCGTTGCGGACCGCGCCGTACGGGGAGCGGGTGCCGACCAGGCCCGTGGCGAACTGGTCGAGGTTCGTGGTGCCGAGCACGATCGCGCCCGCCGCGCGGAGACGGGCCACCACCGGGGCGTCGGCTTCCGGGGCGTAGGCGTACGACGGGCAGCCCGCCGTGGTCGGGAGGCCGTGGACGTCTATGTTGCCCTTGGCCGCGAACAGACGCCCGGCGAGGGGGAGTTGCTCGCCCGCCGCTACTCGCTCGTCGATGGCCCGTGCCTCGGACTCCACGTCCGGCTGCGGGCGCAGGTCGATCCAGATCTCCGGGCGGTTCACCGCCTCCATGCGGGCGTAGGCGGCTCGGACTCGGGACACGGTGGTCGACATCTCTGGTGCTCCTTGCGGTTCGGCTTGCGACGGGGGCGGGGGTCCGGGCTTGGTGCGCGGGGGCGAGGGCGGGCGCCGCGCCGTGCGGCTTGCTGGGTTCGGTGTTCTGGCTCAGCTCGCAGGGGCCAGGACCACCAGCGCCGTGCCCGCTTCCACCTGGTCGCCGGGCCTGGCCAGGACTTCCGTGACTATGCCGGCCATGGGCGCGTGCACCCTGGACTCCATCTTCATCGCCTCCAGGGCCAGCAGGGGTTGGCCCGCCGTCACCTCGTCGCCCGGTTCCACGTTCAACTGCCAGACGGACGCGGCGAATTCGGCCTCCACCAGGCGTCCGCCCGCCGGGACCGTCACCTCGGCCTGCGGTGGGGCCGGGGCGGCTGCCGCCTCCGCCCGGGTGAACTCGCCCGCCGCTTCCCAGGCATCGCGTTCCGCGCCGAACGCCGTCTGCTGGCGGGACCTGAACTCCGCGATGGACTCGGCGTGTTCGGCGAGGAAGGCCTCGTACTCGGCGAGGGAGAACGTGCCCTCCTCGATGCGCGGGACGAAGCGGCCGGAGGTGATGTCGGCCCGGAGTTCGAGGAGTTCGTCCGGCTCCACCGGGTACCACTTGATGCGGTCGAAGAAGCGGAGGAGCCACGGGGAGCCCGGTTCGAACGCGCCGCGTTGCTGCCACCCCGACCAGACCTGGGTCGTCCTGCCCACGAACTGGTAGCCGCCGGGGCCCTCCATGCCGTAGACGCAGAGGTACGCGCCGCCGATGCCTACCGAGTTCTCGGCGGTCCAGGTGCGGGCCGGGTTGTATTTGGTGGTGACCAGGCGGTGGCGGGGGTCCAGCGGGGTTGCCACGGGAGCGCCCAAGTAGACGTCTCCCAGGCCCAGTACGAGGTACTCCGCGTCGAAGACCGTGCCGTAGACGTCCTCGACCGCGTCCAGGCCGTTGACGCGGCGGATGAACTCGATGTTCCAGGGGCACCAGGGGGCGTCGTCGCGGACGCCTGCCATGTAGCGGGCGATGGCCTCGCGGGTCGCCGGGTCGTCCCAGGAGAGGGGGAGGTGGACCGTGCGGGAGGGGACGATCAGTTGGTCCGTGGGTGGCAGTGCTGCCGCTATCTCCCTTACGGAGGTGAGGAGTTGGGATTGGGGGAGGCGGGCCGGGTCCGTCTGGATCTGGAGTGAGCGGATGCCCGGGGTGAGGTCCGTGACGCCCTCGAAGTCGGCCTCCGCCACCGCCTCCATCAGGGCGTGGACCCGCATGCGCTGCGCCAAGTCCAGTTGCATGGGGCCGAATTCGACGAGGAGGTTGTCGTCGCCGCTGCGGCGGAAGGTGACGTCTCCGTCCCTCGCCAGGATTCCGCCGTCCACGATGTCGGGGCGGGGTGAGCCGTCGACGTTCACCGGGGTGAAGCGCACCGTGTCGCCGGGCCTGAACTGGCCCAGTTTCCAGCGCTCTTGGCTGATGACCGTCGCCGGGCAGACGAAGCCGCCCAGGGACGGGCCGTCGGGGCCGAGGAGGACCGGCATGTCGCCGGTGTAGTCGACGGCGCCCACCGAGTACGGGGTGTCGTGGATGTTGGACGGGTGCAGGCCCGCCTCGCCGCCGTCGGTGCGGGCCCAGCGGGGCTTCGGGCCGACCAGGCGGACGCCCGTGCGGGCCGAGTTGAAGTGGACCTTCCAGTCGGCCGCGTAGAAGTCGTGGATGTCGTCCTCGGTGAAGAACTCCGGTGCCGCGTGCGGGCCTTCGACCGCCGCCACGTCCCATACGGCGGCGAAGGTCGGGCGGTCGGCGGTGGGTACGGGTGTGCCCTCGGTGACCGTGCCGCCGTGCAGGACGTCGCCGGTGCGCAGGGCTCGGCCGCCGTGGCCGCCGAAGCGGCCCAGGGTGAAGGTGCTCGCGCTGCCGAGGAAGGCCGGCACGTCCAGGCCGCCCGCGACCAACACGTAGGTGCGCAGGCCGTGTTCGGCCGGGGTGCCGATCTCCAGGGTCGCGCCCGCCGGTACCGTCACCGGCTCCCATTGCGGGACCGGGGTGTCGTCGACGGTCACCGGTGCGGGGGCGCCCGTCACGCACACCGTGGTGGCGTGGGTGAACCTCAACGTCGGTCCCTGGAGGGTGCATTCGAGGCCGGGGGTGCCCTCCTCGTTGCCGAGCGCGCGGTTGCCGAGGCGGAAGGAGAGGTCGTCCATCGGGCCGCACGGCGGGACGCCGACCTGCCAGTAGCCGGTGCGGCCCGGCCAGTCCTGGACCGTGGTGAGGGTGCCGCCGGAGACGATCTCGATGCGGGGGGTGGGGTCCGTGACGGTGGTGAGGGTTGCCGTGGAGTGGGTGGCCGCGCGGAAGTCCGGCTCCGCCAGGGCCGCCCGGACCAGGCCGAGGTTCGTCTCGATGCCGTCCACTCGGGTGCGGGCCAGCGCCTCGTCGAGGCGCCTGAGCGCGTGGGCGCGGTCGGGGCCGTAGGCGATGACCTTCGCGAGCATCGGGTCGTACGACGTCGTCACCTCGGTGCCGGTCTCCACCCAGCCGTCGACGCGTACGCCGTCCGGGAACTCGACCCGGGTCAACAGGCCGGCGCTGGGCCGGTGTTCGCGGGACGGGTCCTCTGCGTAGACGCGGGCCTCGACGGCGTGGCCGCGCGGGGTGCCGGGGGCGTGGACGACGTCGGGCTCGCCCTGGGCCAGCCGCAGCATCCAGGCGACCAGGTCGACGCCGTAGACCTCCTCGGTGACCGGATGTTCCACCTGGAGGCGGGTGTTGACCTCCAGGAAGTAGGCCTCCTCGCGCCTCGCGTCGTAGACGAACTCGACCGTGCCTGCGGAGCGGTAGCCGACCGAGGCGCACAAGTCGCGTGCGGAGGTGGCCAGTTGGGTGCGGATGTGGTCGGGGAGGCCTGGTGCGGGGGCTTCCTCCACCACCTTCTGGTTGCGGCGCTGGAGGGAGCAGTCGCGGTCGCCGAAGGTGACGACCCTGCCCTTGCCGTCGCCGAAGACCTGGACCTCGACATGGCGGGCGTGCTCGACGAGGCGTTCCAGGAAGACGCCGGCGGAGGAGAAGGAGGCGGCGGCCACGCGCTGCACCCGTTCCCAGGACTCGGTGAGTTCGGCGGGGGAGTGGCAGGCCGACATGCCGATGCCGCCGCCTCCGCCGGTCGCCTTGAGCATGACGGGGTAGCCGATCAGCCGCGATTGGGCGAGCGCCTCGTCCAGGTTCGCCAACAGGCCTGTACCAGGGGCCAGTTGGACACCCTCTGCCTCGGCCGCCGCCCGTGCCGTGTGCTTCGCGCCGAACAGCTCCAACTGTGCGGGAGTCGGGCCGACGAACACGATTCCGGCGTCCTCGCAGCGCCTTGCGAAGGCCGCGTCCTCGGAGAGGAAGCCGTAGCCGGGGTGGATCGCTCCCGCGCCCGTGTCCTTGGCCGCCTTGAGCACCAAGTCGGCGTCCAGGTACGACTCTTTGGCGGGGGCCGGGCCGAGTCGTACCGCCTCGTCGGCGAGCCGTACGTGGGGTGCCGCGCGGTCGGCGTCGGAGTACACGGCGACCGTGCGCAGGCCGAGTTCGCGGGCCGTGCGGATGATGCGGACGGCGATCTCGCCCCGGTTGGCGATCAGCAGTGTGTCGAAGGTCATCCGGCATCCCCTTGGGAGGCGGCCCCGGTGATCGTCATCTCCACTGCCGTCGGCTCGAAGCCGTTGCAAGGGTTGTTGATCTGGGGGCAGTTGGAGACCAGGACGAGGACGTCGCGTTCGGCGCGCAGGGTCAGTTTCAGGCCCGGGGCGGAGAGGCCGTCGACGATGCCGAGGGTGCCGTCCTTCTCGACCGGCACGTTCATGTACCAGTTGATGTTGGAGACCAGGTCGCGCTTGCCGAGGCCGTAACGGGCGCCCTCCGCGAGGAAGTTGTCCACACACGCGTGCTGCGACCAGGTGTGGTGGCCGTAGCGCAGGGTGTTGGACTCCTTGGAGCAGGCGCCGCCGACCGTGTCGTGCCGGCCGACCTCGTCGTCCGTGACGGTCATCAGCGGGGTGTGCTCGTTGGACATCAGCACGCTGCCGGTGGTCAGGAAGAGGTTGCCCTGGGCGTGGATGGTGTCGGGGGCGCTGTAGCGGACCGACGTGTCGTGGGCGTCGTAGACGAGGAAGTCGACGGCCTGGTTGCCGTGCAGGTCGGTGATCGTGAGGGTCTCGCCGGTGCGGATCACGGCGGACCAGGCGGCGCGGGCCGGTACGTCCACCGTCTTCACGGCCGGTGCGTCTTCGGTCTTCATATGAGCCCCCTCGCGGCAAGGAATTCGGTGGTGTTGAGGAACGCGCGGCGGCCTTCGGGCGTGGCCTCCCACAGCGGGTCGCCCGGCTCGGTGGCCTCGGCGCGCCAAGCGAGCACCTCCAGCGGGGAGTTGACGTAGTCGTCGCGCGGGTCGGCCGGATGCGGGACGTTCGCGATCAGTACGGTCACGTCCTGTTCGGCGCGCAGGGTCACGCTGCCGCCGGGGCCCGTCGAGCCGGTGAAGTCGAGGGAGCCGTCGTCGCGGACCTCGACGCCCTGGAAGAAGGAGAGCGAGGGCGGCAAGTCCCGTGGTTCCAGGCCGTTCTTGGCGGCCGCGAGCTTGAACAGCTCACGTCCGGCAGGGGAGTCGGACTGCGGGGTGCCGTCGCCGTAGCGCTCGGTGTTGCGGACCAGGGTGGAGGTGCCGCACAGCGCGTCGTGCCGGCCGGAGGTGTCGGCGACGAGGGAGGCGAGGACGCGGCCCTGGTCGGAGAGGAGGAGCTGGCCCTCGCCGAGGTAGGCGTTCCACTGGACCTTGACCGTGTCGGCGACGTTCAGGCGCTCCCAGGGGCGGTCGGCCGCGTAGAGGAGGAGGTGGGCGCAGGCGTCGCCGCGCAGGTCGGTCAGGCGGAGTTCGGTGCCTCGGGCCAGGACGCGGTGGGTGTAGTTGCCGCCCGCCACCGTCTCGGCCCACACCAGGTGGCCCGCCTCGCAGGGCGGGGCCGGCCAGTCGCCGGCCGGGACGACGGGCATCGCCTCGGCCCGTGTGCCCTCCTGGGCGCGGGCGTGGTCGCGGGCTCCGTAAGTGGTCGCTGTCGCCATCGCGGGGGACCTCCGGCTGCGGGGACGTGGTGGTCGTGCGGTATTTCTGTCGCTCGACAGAAATTAGGAGGCGGGCGGGTCACCGGGGTTGCCCGGGTGTTGCCGGTCGGTTACCGAGCCCTCACCAAGATCGCCGGGCCGTCGCCGTGCGGGGCCGTGTGCGAGGATCGAACGCATGGGGACACCAGGTGCACAGGGGGGCCGCCGGGTCGGCAGGCCGCGGGCCGATCAGCGGCCGGACAGCGGACTGACCCCGCGTGCCGAACTCCTCTCCGCCGCCGCCGAGTTGTTCACCACCCGGGGCTACGCGGCCACCACCACCCGGGCCGTCGCCGAGCGCGCGGGCATGCGGCAGGCGTCGATGTACCACTACGTCTCCGGCAAGGAGGAGCTGCTCGCGGACCTCCTGGAGTCCACGGTCACGCCCTCGCTGACGTACGCCCGGGAACTCCTCGCGGACGACGCGACCCCGGCCGAGGGGCGGCTGTGGGAGCTGTGCCGTACCGACGTCGAGCTGTTGTGCGGCGGTTCGCACAACCTCGGCGGGCTGTATCTGCTGCCCGAAGTGCGCGCCGAGCGGTTCGCCGGTTTTCATGCCGTGCGCGCCGAACTCAAGGACGCGTACCGGCAGTTGCTCGCCGCGACCGCGGCCGGTGGCGCGCTCGCCAAGAGCGAGTTGGAGCTGCGGACGGATCTGGTGTTCGGGCTGATCGAGGGGGTCATCCTCGTGCACCGTTCCGACCCCGAGCGGCCGGTGTCCGCCTTCGCGGAGGCGACGGCCGACGCGGCGTTGCGCATCGCGGGAATCTGAGCCGGAACCCCGGCCGGAACCGATGCTTCACTCATTACGGTGAGTGATTTTCGCATGCCCGTTCATGGTGACTCGCTGTGTGCGATTGAAGCCGCAGCGTGTAAATGGGCTGAGGGTACTCCCCTTCCGTGTCCCTTTTCAGGGGCTTGCTGAATATGACACAGCGGTGATCCGGTCGGACTAAGCTCGCCCGCAGCGCACCGAGTTGGGCTGTATTCGTGCGCTTGTTCCCAAACATGCAAAAGATACAGAAGCTCCCCCCGGATTTCCCCCATCCCCCCAGCCGACCTGTCTTTAGAGGGCATACATGGTGAGTGTTCAATCGCCCCCCGGTGGCCGTGAACTTCCCTACGCGCGCGTGCTGTTGCCGCCCGCCATAGTGATGGCCGCGGCGACCGGGGCCGCCGTCGCCCTGGTGGCGGGGCCTGCCCGGATCGCCGTCGGCTGGTGCGGAGCCGTCGCCACCCTGCTGGTGATCATGACGGCGGCCGAAGCGGTACGTCGCGGACGCAACCTGCGGGTCCTGCGCGCCGAGCACGACCGTCACACCGCGTATCTGGAACGGCGGATCGCCGACCAGAAGCAGGAGATGGTCCGCCTCGGTCAGGAGATCCTGCCCGCGACGCTGCACCGGCTCAGCACTGGAGAATCCCCCGGAGAGGTGATTCGCCAAGTCGTCGACGCCGATCCGGAGTGGCGGCAACTTCCCGATCCGCAGCGCGACTTGCTGCGGACCGTGCTCAGGATCGTGGAGCGCGAGGAGAACATGCGTGACTCCGCGCAGCGTTCCTTCGTCAGCATCGCCCGTCGCGTCCAGGCCATCGTCCACCAACAGGCCAAGGAACTCCGGGAGATGGAGGAGGACCACGGCCGTAACCCGGAGGTCTTCGACGACCTCCTGCGCATCGACCACGGCACCGCGCTGATCGGCCGTCTCGCCGACTCCATCTCGGTGCTCGGCGGTGGCCGCCCGGGCCGCCAGTGGCCCGAACCGGTGCCGCTGTACAGCGTGTTGCGCGGCGCCATGTCCCGCATCCTGGAGTACCGGCGCATCGAGCTGCACTCCATCGCCAAGGTCAACATCCGCGGCATCTCCGTCGAGCCGGTCATCCACGCGGCCGCCGAACTCCTCGACAACGCCACGCGGTACTCGCCCCCGCAGACCAAGGTGCACGTCACCGCCGTAGAGGTGCAGACCGGTGTCGCCATCGAGATCGAGGACGGCGGCGTCAGCCTCAGCGAGGAGTCGCGGGCGCGGGCCGAGGGCATGCTGGAGCGCGCCAAGGCCGGCACCGACCTCCAGGACCTCGGTGAGAGTCCGCGCCTGGGCCTCCAGGTCGTCGGCCGGCTCTGCGCGACGTACAACATGCAGATCTCGCTGCGCGCCTCGGCCTACGGCGGCGTCCGCGCCGTCCTCATCGTGCCCAGCGAGATGCTCACGCCCGGCACCGCACCCGGACTCGCCCACGGCATCGGCGCCACCGCCATGCCCAAGGCCGAACTCGGCGCGGTCGACGGCCCCAAGCGCACGATCAAGCGGCGCCGTCCCACGAGCCCGCGCATCCCGGCCTCGGTGAGCATGGAGGACGAGGTTCCCGAGGTCACCGAGTGGACGGCGGGCGGTCTGCCGCAGCGCCGTAGCCGGGTCAAGGTCCCGCTCGCGCAGCGGTACGCCGAACAGGCCGCCGCCGAGCGCGCCGAGGCCGCCGCACGGGAGGCCCGCTCCGCCTGGGGCGTGCCCGAGCCCGAGCCGGAGAAGAAGGACGAACCCGAACCGGGCCTGTGGGTCGAGGCGTTCATGGAAGGCCTCAAGGGTGACCCGGACCCGACCGCTTTCATCCAGAAGACCGAGCCGGCCCGTGTCGAGGCCGACGACGAGGGGGACCTCAAGTGATCCAGCAGCGAGCCAACTTCGACTGGATGCTCAAGGATCTCGCCGACGGCGTGCCCGGCATCCAGCAGATCGTGGTCCTGTCCGCCGACGGGCTGCGCATCGCCCGCTACGGCGGCGACCCGGACGCGGCCGACCGCGTCGCCGCGGCCTGTGCCGGACTGCAGAGTCTGGCGGGCGCCGTCGCCTCCGAGATCCCGGGCAGCGACGGCCGGATGAAGATGGTCATCATCGAGATCAACGGCGGCTACTTCTATCTGATGGCCGCCGGCGCCAACGCCTACCTGGCGGTGCTGTCGGATGTGGTCGCCGAACCCGGCCTGATGAGCAACCGCATGCGTGACCTCGTCGTCAGAATCGGCGCCCACCTCACCAGCCCGCCGAGGCGCAACGGGCAGACCGTATGACTCCTCCGCAACGCCAGCGGCGACATCCGAAGGATGGGCCGCCGCCCGAGCCCGCCAAGAAGCAGGGCGAAGGAAAGATCCCGGAGCGGCTGTACGTGCTCACCGGCGCGGCCGAGGACGGTGACCGGGCCGAACTCGACCTGGTCACGCTGATCGTGGCGCGTTCCGACGCGCCGCAGTCGGCCACTCCCGAGCAGGCGGCCCTGCTCGGGCTCTGTATCGCCCCCCTGTCCGTGGCCGAGCTGTCGGCCTACCTGAACCTGCCGTACAGCGTGGTGACCGTCCTGCTCACCGAGCTGCTGACGGCCGAACTGGTGCAGGCGCGCGCCCCGATCGTCCGCCAGGCGCTCCCCGACCGTTCCCTCCTCGAAGCGGTGATGCATGGACTTCAAAAGCTCTGACACCATCACGGGCCCTCGCACCGAGGACCATCTCCCGCACACGGCCCAGGCCGCGGTGAAGATCGTGATCGTCGGCGGCTTCGGGGTCGGCAAGACGACCATGGTCGGTTCGGTCAGCGAGATCAGGCCGCTGACCACCGAGGAGACCATGACGCAGGCCGGCGTCGGCGTCGACGACAACTACGGCTCGGAGAGCAAGACGGCCACCACCGTCGCGATGGACTTCGGCCGGATCAGCATCACCGACCAACTGGTGCTGTACCTGTTCGGCACCCCCGGCCAGGAACGCTTCTGGTTCCTGTGGAACGGGCTGTTCGAGGGCGCGCTCGGCGCGGTGGTGCTGATCGACACGCGGCGCCTCGAAGTCAGCTTCGACGTCATAGGACGGCTGGAGGAGCGCGGGGTGCCGTTCGTGATCGCCGTCAACTCCTTCCCGGACGGCCCGCATTACCCCGTCGAGGACCTGCGCACGGCGCTCGACCTGTCCCCGGACATCCCGATCATCGAGTGCGACGCGCGCCGCCGTGCCTCCAGCCGGGACGTGCTGATGACCCTGATGCGCTTCCTGCACTCCCTGGCGATGACGGGCTCACTCACCTGACCCGCCCAACTCCCCCGACACCGGATCCACTTCAGTTCCCGGAGCGATCACTGTGACGCCTGAACCTCATTCCCCGACCGGCACGGACGACACCAGGCTCGGCCCGCCGCCCGGCTGCCCCGCACACGGCACGGGCCCCGGCGGGCTGCGCCGGCTGTACGGTCCCGAGGCCCAGGACCTGGGAGCCGTGTACGAGCAACTCCGCGCCGAGCACGGTGCGGTGGCCCCCGCGCTGCTGCACCAGGACGTGCCGATCTGGGTGGTGCTCGGTCACGGCGAGAACCTGCACATGGTGAGCAGCCCCTCGCAGTTCTGCAAGGACAGCCGGCTGTGGACCGCCATGCTGGACGGCACGGTCAAGCCCGATCACCCGCTGATGCCGCACTTCGCCTGGCAGCCGATCTGCGCGCACGCCGAGGGCGACGAGCACCTGCGGCTGCGCGGCGCGGTCACCGGCGCCATGTCGACCATCGACCACCGGGGCATCCGCCGGCACATCTACCGTGCGACCCAACACCTCGTCAACCAGTTCTGTGAGGACGGCGACGCCGACCTGGTCGCCGAGTTCGCCGAGCATCTGCCGATGGCGGTCATGTGCGAGATCCTCGGCATGCCCGAGGAGTACGGCGACCGGCTGGTACAGGCCGCCCGCGACTGCCTCAAGGGCACCGAGACCGCGCTCGCCAGCCACGCCTACCTCATGGAGGTCCTCAACCGGCTGGCCGTGCGGCGCCGGGCCGAGCCGCAGGACGACTTCACCAGCCATCTCGTCACCCACCCGGCGGGGCTCACCGACGACGAGGTCAGGGAACACCTGCGCGTGGTGCTCCTCGCCTCCTACGAGACCACGGCCAACCTCCTCGCCAACGTGCTGCGCATGGTGCTCACCGAACCGGGCTTCCGGGCCCAGCTGAACGGCGGCCAGATGACCGTGCCCGAGGCGGTCGAGCAGTCACTGTGGGACGAGCCGCCGTTCAGCACCGTCTTCGCCTACTTCGCCAAGCAGGAGACGGAGTTGGGCGGCCAGCGCATCCGCAAGGGCGACGGACTGCTGTTCGCGCCGGCGCCGGGCAACGTGGACCCCCGGGTGCGGCCCGACCTCAAGGCCAACATGATGGGCAACCGCTCGCACCTCGCCTTCGGCGGCGGCACTCACGAGTGCCCGGGCCAGGACATCGGCCGTGCCATCGCCGACGTGGGCGTCGACGCGCTGCTGACCCGGGTTCCGGACATCCAGCTCGCCTGCGAGGAGGACGAACTGCGCTGGCGGTCGTCCATCGGGAACCGGCACCTGGTGGAGCTGCCGGTGCGGTTCACGCCGAAGGCCCAGCAGGACGTCGCCGAGCAGCCCGCCGTCAACCCGGCGCTGCGGCAGCGCCCGAACGATTGGCAGGTCAGCTTCGTGCCGACCCCGCCCACGGTTCCGGCGCCCGCCGCCCCGGTCGACGAGCCCACCGCCGTGCCCGCCGCGGCGCCGGTGCCCGAACCGGCCCACCGACCGGGCCTGTTGCGCCGCTTCCTGCGCTGGTGGCACGGCGAATGAGACGACCGGCCACCGGGGTCACCCCGCCCACTCCTCGTACGACGACCAGGCCCGCAGCACCCGCGGGCTGACGAACCGGTGCTCGCACCCCGTGACCGGATCGGTGAATTCCAGGACCCGCGCCAGCAGTTGGAGCGGACGGCGGAAATCACCGGCCGGCACGGGGTCGGTCACCACCGGATAGAGCGGATCGCCGAGGATGGGCACGCCCAACGCGCTCATGTGCACCCGCAGTTGGTGCGTCTGCCCGGTACGCGGAGTGAGCCGGTACCGGGCCCGCCCGTGCCGGTGCTCCAGCAGCTCGACCCGGCTGATGGCGTTGGTCTCGCCCTCGACCTCCTGGGCCGCCAGGATCCCGCGCTCCTTGACGATCCGGCTGCGCAGGGTGCGCGGCAGGGTCAGCGTCGGGTCGTACGGGGCCACCGCCTCGTACTCCTTCGCCACCCGCCGGTCGCGGAACAGCGACTGGTACGCGCCGCGCTCCTCCGGTCGCACGATGAACAGCACCAGCCCGGCCGTCAGCCGGTCGAGGCGGTGGGCCGCGCCCAGTGCCGGGATCCCCAGCTGCCGCCGCAGCCGCGCCAGGGCCGTCTCGGCGACGTGGCTGCCGCGCGGGGTGGTGGCCAGGAAGTGCGGCTTGTCGGCCACCACCACGTGCTCGTCCCGGTACACGACGCCGATCGGGAACGGCACGCGCTCCTCGTCCGGCAGCTCCCGGTGGAACCACACGAACGTCCCGGGCGCGTACGCCGTGTCCCGCGACACCGGGTGCCCGGTGACGTCCACGATCCGTCCCTCGGCGAGCATGGTGTCGATCACCTCGGCCCCGGCCGCGAGCCGCGCCACGAGATGATCCCGCACGGTCGCCCACGCGTTCCCGGCCGGCAGCCGCACCCGCACCGGGTCCACTCCGTCGCGCTGGGGCAGCGGAGAGGGCGGGGGCGGGGTACGGCGTCTCATCACGATCAAGCGTACGCGGCGGCTCGGGTCCTCAGGATCCGAGAACCGCGGCGGGCACGTCTCCCGGGGCGGGCGCCTGATACCGCGGGGCGGTGGTCGTCCAGGCGTCGACGGCGGCGAGGTGGTAACCCATCACTTCGACGACGGCCGACAACTGCTCACGGTCGTTGCCGTTCAGCCGCAACTGTTCGCAGATGTCCGGGAGTTGAGTCTTCTCAAGGTGTTCGTACTCCGACTGCCTGGCCGTGCGCAGCCGGGTGATGACGGTCGCGGCCTCGTCGATGGAGATGTCCAGGAACCTCGCGAACACGAGGACGAAGTTGCATATCTCGTCCTCCTTCTCGACCTCTCGACGGTAGGAGCGGACGTCGTTGTAGAGCGTCTGAAGGTCTATCCAGGCGTCCGTCAGCGCGCGGAAGGGACGGGAGCGGCGCACCCGGGCCGGCACTTCCGCGGCGGCCACGTGCTCGGCGAGACAGATCCCGACCTGGCCGCCGAACGAGCCGCGGCGCCGGACAAGGTACTCGGCCGGATCAGGGATACGCCCGGAGCGCATGCACTCCAGCTCCCAGCACTGGCCGTCGGCATATTCCAATACGGCGCTCCGCATGTTACGTTTCCACTCCGCCGACCTCGTGGGCGTCATCCGTATCCATAAATCGGCAAGGGACTTCTCTATCGGGTGCTTCGGCATCGCATGGGAGGTGCCGTGCAACGGCATGAACAGCGACAGCCGGTCGACCAGGGCCCGCGCTCCCTGGAGGTCGCGCTCGGCTTTGAACGTCCGCGGGAACAGCAGGTCGAGGGCGAACATCCACGCGTAGAGGTGGTACGCCAGGAACAGCTCGTCCTTGTCCGCGCCGGGGTAACACCACGCGGTGCAGTCGGCGAGTCCGATGGCCGCCCACTCCTCGGGGTCGGCCGCGACGGGCAGGAGCCCCATGTCGTACGTCCAGTCGTCGCCGCTGCGATTCAGCAGGTCGACGTTCGGGTTCCCCTGCCATGTGTAGTGCGCTCGGAGCGCGGATGTGCTCATCGTGCTGATCTCCTGTCGGGACGCAAGACCTGGCATCAGCAGTGGTTGTCAGGCCTTTCGGCTTGGGCGGAGCACGGAATCGGAGACTCGCGGAGGGTGACCTCGGGCCGCCGTACGCAGCCGACGGCCAGGGCTACGGCCCCTGGGTGGGGGCGGAGCCCTTGACGGTGCCCTCCGGGTGACGGAGTCGACCAAGTCCACGAACTGCGCGCTGTACTCCCTGCGCCGTGACGGCGGCGTGGCTGATTCGTACACGGACAAGACCTGCGGGCCGAACCGGTCGCGCGGGCATCGTCGACCGCGTGCCGGGTGGTGACGTCAGCCATGGTTTCGGCCATGGCGGCGACCGCCGGACGGTGCGGTCGCGGGGCGTCTCCACCTTCCGATGTGCCTGCGGGTCCAGTCAACTGTTCGAGGCCGGTCGGAACTCAAGCAAGGCGCCGTCGCGAGGAGTTGAGCCGCCGGCCGTCGCGGGCATCCGGGCACCACCTCCAACGGGCACGGGTGCGACATCGCGTCATGTCGTCAATACGCCCTGAAAGGCCCTTGCTCCGGACCATGCGACGGCCCATGCCTCCCCAAAAGGGCGTGCTGCCCCGGCGCATGGTGCTACCCCGGCGCATGGAGCGGTTCTCCGCTTGCCGGATGCGCGGCTTCACGCTCCGTCCAGTGCGCCGTCCATGCGCCGCCAACCGACCACAACAAGGCTTATTCAGGCGGCAGTTGAGTAGAATCCGCAAGAGACCGAGCAGGTTCGGTCGCGGAGCGCACGCGCCGCGCGCGCATGAGCCGGTACAAGGCTCCGAACACAACCGTCACCGCCAGGAACAACACCGTGAACCACTGGAAGTACCAGTGCCCACCCGCCGGGTCGTACACGGCGGCCCGCGGCCACGCCAGGTTGACGGTCATGACAAGGCCGTAGAGAAGCGCCAGCGCGTTGACCGGTACCCCCCACCGGCCCAGGGAGAACAGGCGCGCGCCCGTCTCGTCCGTGCCCTCCACCTCGAACTCGCCCCGCACACGGCGGAACAGCAGCGGTCCCGTCACCATCGCGTACGCCAGGTACAGCATCACGATGCAGGTCGTGCCGATGGCGAGGAACGCGTCGGGGGAGGCGAAGTTGAGGAGGAGCAGGGCGGCCGAGAGGACGCCCACGACGATGGCCGGGGCGCTGGGCATGCCCGTGCGGGGGTTGACCTTGGACAGACGGGCGGAGAACGGGAGTCGGCCGTCCCGGGCCATCGAGAAGAGCATGCGGCAGGCCGCCGTCTGGATGGCCAGCGTCGCTACCGCGATCGCCACCACCACGTCCGCCAGCAACGCCTTGCCGACGCCGTCCCCGAGGCTGCTCGTGAGGACGTAGCTGAGGCCGTCGACGCCCAGGTGGCCGTCGGTCAGGCTGGGGGCGGCGAGGAGGCCGCCGAGGATGATCAGGCCGCCGAGCAGGCCGGCGGCGGTGAGCGCGGTGAGGATCGTGCGGGGCGCGGTGCGGCGGGGGTTGTGGGTCTCCTCGCTCATCTCGCCCGCGCTGTCGAAGCCGATCATCACGTACGCCGCCGTGAACGAGCCGACCAGCAGGGCGCCGAGCAGTCCGCCCTCCAGGCTGCCGGTGGTGTGGAAGGTGATGGTCGGGGTGCGCTTCGAGTGGGTCAGGAGGAGGACGACGATCAGGATCGCGCCGATGATCTCCGCCGTCACGCCGACCCGGTTGATGACCGACATCACGCGGTTGTCGAGGATGTTCACCAGCGTCGTCAGGACCAGCAGGATCACGCCCAGGACCGCCGCGTTGGCCGCGCCGTCCGGTGAGGTGGGGGCCGGGTCGCCGCCCACCAGCTGGAAGCCCGACCAGATCGCCGGCAGCACCATCTGGAGGGCCAGGGCGGCTGCCGCCACCACCACGATCTGGCCGATCACCATGATCCAGCCCGCGAACCAGCCGAAGGTCGCGTTGGAGAGGCGTGAGGACCACTGGTAGATCGCGCCCGAGATCGGGTAGCGCGCGGCCAGTTCCGCGAAGCAGGCCGCCACCAGGAGCTGGCCGGCCAGCACGATCGGCCAGGCCCAGAAGAAGACCGGGCCGCCGAACGCGTACCCGAAGGCGAAGAACTGGAAGACGGTCGTCAGTACGGAGATGAAGGAGAACCCGGCCGCGAACGACGCGTACCGGCCCAGGCTGCGGTGCAGCTCCTGGCGGTAGCCGAACTCCGCGAGGGAGCCGTCCTCGGGGGAGGGGGAGTTGGGCGGATCGGGGCGTATGTCGGAGGGGGCTGTTGTGGTCACGGCGGCACCTGCCTTCGGCGCAGGAGAGCGGAATCCTGACCCGACAGCTGAATTCCTGTCGGGTGACAGAAATTAGGGATGGCCTGTTTCCGTCGCGTCACGCCGCCGTGTCCGCGGCGGGCCTAAGTCCTCACGCCCTTGCCTTCGCGGCCAATACGCGATACATCGTGTGTGTTGACGCTCGCTGCGCACTCGCGATATGTTCGGCCACGGATATTCGGAAGCGAGGTATGGCCATGCCGCCCAAGCGCCGCAAGCTCGGCAACCCGCTGGCACTCACCGTGCTGGTCACCCTCTGGCAGGGCCCGATGCATCCGTACGAGATCGCCCAGACCCTGCGCCGCCAGGGCAAGGACAGCACCACGAAGATCAACTACGGCTCGCTCTACACGGTCGTGCAGAACCTGGAGAAACACGGCTTCGTCGAGGTCACCGACGTGGAGCGGCAGGGGAACCGCCCCGAGCGCACGGTCTACCGCATCACCGACGCGGGGCGCGAGGAAGCCGTCGAGTGGCTCTCCGACCTGCTGGCCGTGCCGGTCAAGGAGTTCCCGATCTTCGAGACCGCGCTCCCGCTCGTCGGAGTCATCCACCCCGACGAGGTGGTGCGCCTCCTTGAGGAGCGGGTGCAGAACCTCGACCTCCAGGCGGCCAGTGCGCGCGGTGCGCTGGAGAAGCTCTACGAGACGCTGCCCCGGCTCTTCCTGGTGGAGAGCGAGTACCAGTTGCACATGGTCCGGGCGCAGGCGGAGTGGATCCGGGGTCTCGTCGACGAGATCAAGAAGGGCTCACTGCCCGGCGTCGAGGGATGGCGTCACTTCCACGAGACGGGGGAGCTGCCGACGGAGTTCACCTAGACACGAAGAACCCCGACCGGGCTGTTGGAGCAGCCCCGCCGGGGTCACGAACCCCGAACTGACCCGCCGTGCGGCGAAGCCAGGCGATCGAGGTGCGGCACACTCAGGATAGCCGGGCGCTCTTCACGCGGATCAGTCGTGACCTTTCACATCGCACATCCGCTCATTCCTTGGAGAGCTGTCATGGGCAGTACCCGTGCGCCCGCGGTCGAGGCGCGTCACCTGATCAAGACCTATTCCGGCGATGTCACCGCCCTCAACGGCATGGACATCACCGTCGAGCCCGGCACCGTCTTCGGCCTCCTCGGGCCGAACGGCGCCGGCAAGTCCACCACCGTCAAGATCCTCACCACCCTCGCCAGGCCCGACTCCGGCACGGCCACCGTCGCCGGCCACGACGTGCTGCGCCACCCCGACCGGGTCCGGCGCGCGATCGGCGTGGTCGCCCAGAACTCCGGCGCCGACCCGACGGCGACCGGCCGCGAGAACCTCCAACTCCAGGGCAGGCTCTACGGCTTGAGGGGCGCCGCCCTCGCGAAGCGGGTGGACGAGCTCCTCGACCGCTTCACCCTCGCCGACGCCGCGAAGCGTCCGGTGAAGGGCTACTCCGGCGGTATGCGCCGCCGCCTGGACGTGGCGCTCGGCCTGGTGCACCGGCCGGAGGTGCTCTTCCTCGACGAACCCACCACCGGCCTCGACCCGGAGGCCCGCACCGCGATGTGGGACGAGATCGGCCGGCTGGCGGGGGAGGAGGGGCTGACCATCCTGCTCACCACGCACCACCTCGAAGAGGCCGACCGGCTCGCCGAGCGCATCGCGATCGTCGACCGCGGCCGGGTCGTCGTGGAAGGTACTCCCGACTCCCTCAAGGGCGAACTCCGGGGCGACGCCGTCCACTTGGAGCTGCGGGAAGCGGTCGGTGACGCCGGTCGTACGCTGCTCCGGGGTGCCCTCGTCGGACTGCCGGGCGTGCACGAGGTGCTGGTCGACGGGCGCCGGGTCAGTGCCCGCGCCGACGACGGAGCGGCCGCGATGCCCGTCCTGCTGGCGGCGTTCGAGCGGGCCGGCGTCGGGGTCGCCGGCGCGACGGTCGCCCGTCCCTCGCTGGACGACGTCTATCTCCGTTACGCGGGCCGCCGTTACGCCGAGGCCGACACGAACAGCACCGGGCAGCTTGCCGTCGCCGTCGCCGGAGGTGCGCGATGAGCACCGCCGTATCCCAGACCTGGTACATGACGCAGCGTCAACTCATGGTGTTCGCACGGCAGCCCGCCTTCGCGGTCATCACCCTCATCCAGCCGGTGATCTGGCTGTTCCTGTTCGGCAACCTCTTCAAGAAGGTCGTCGAACTCGGCGGCTTCGGCACCACCTCGTACCTGGACTACCTGGTCCCGGGCGTGGTCGTGATGAGCGCCCTCAGCTCCAACATGTGGGCGGGCATGGGCACGTTGGAGGAGATCCAACGCGGCACGCTCAACCGCTTCCTGACCACTCCGGTCAGCCGGGCCGCGCTGATGAACGGCAACGTCGTCAACAACGGCCTTGTCACCGCGCTCCAGTCCGCGATCATCGTGCTGCTCGGACTGCTCGGCGGCGCCGACTACCCGGGCGGCATCGGCGGCATCGCTGTCCTGGTGGTGGCGTCCGTGCTCCTGGGGAC
Organism: Streptomyces sp. N50; assembly: GCF_033335955.1. Lineage (GTDB taxonomy): Bacteria > Actinomycetota > Actinomycetes > Streptomycetales > Streptomycetaceae > Streptomyces. The sequence continues at coordinate 1,418,447 of NZ_CP137549.1, read as the reverse complement.
CATCTTCGGGGCGCTCTCCAACGCGCTCGGCATGCTGGTGCGACAGCGGGAGTCGATCATCGGCATCAACACCTTCCTGCTGCTGCCGCTGACCTTCCTGTCCAGCGCGTTCATGGCGCCGTCCCAGATGCCCTCGTGGATGCGGCACATCGCCGACTTCAACCCGCTCAACTGGGCGATGGTGGCGGGCCGTTCGGCGATGAGCGAGCACCCCGACTGGGGCGACGTCCTCAGCAGGGGCGGCGCGCTACTGGGCCTCGCGGTGGCAGCGGTATGGCTGTCGATCCGCACGTTCAGGTCGTATCAGCGGTCTGTGTAAGCGCCCCGAGACACGCGCCCCAAAGGGGCGCGGGGCTGTGTCGATTTGCGGCTCCGCCGCGCGGGCGCGACCAGCCACGACGGGAGCCGCACACGCCAACGGTCCGTCGTGGCACCCCCATAGGCGCCACCTACGCGGCAACGCCCTCCTGCTCCGCCTCGATCTTCGCGTTCCACTCCCGCTTCGACGCCTGCCAGCCGTCCTCGTTGTGGCCCAGGCGCCAGTAGCCGGAGATCGACAGGTCCTCGCGCGGGATCTGCAACTCGACGCGGAGCAGGGCACGGAGGTCTTTCACGAAGGCCGCCTCGCCGTGCACGAAGGCGTGCATCCGGCCCTCGGGGAACTCCAGTGCCCGTACGGCCTCGGCGAGTGTCTCGCCGACGGGACGGTCGCCGCGGTGCAGCCAGACGACCTCGATGTCGGAGTCGATCTTCTGCTCCTCCTCCGGGCCGGAGATCTCCACGAAGGCGTGGGCCGTCGCCCCCTCGGGCAGCGACTCCAGCGCCCGGGCGATCGCGGGCAGCGCGCTCTCGTCCCCGGCGAGCAGATGCCAGTCGGCGCCCGCGTCGGGGGCGTAGGCGCCGCCGGGGCCCATGAAGTGGACGGTCTCGCCCGGCTGGACGCGGGTCGCCCACGGCCCGGCGAGGCCCTCGTCGCCGTGGATCACGAAGTCCAGGGTCATCTCGAGGTGCTCGGGGTCCCAGGCGCGCACGGTGTAGGTGCGGGTCACCGGCCACTGCTCGCGCGGGAACTCGGCGCGGATGCGCTCCACGTCGAAGGGCTCGGGGTAGACCGCGCCACCGGCGGGGAACAGCAGTTTCACGTAATGGTCGGTGCAGGTGTCCGCCGAGAACTCGGCCAGACCCGCGCCACCGAGCACCACGCGCTGCATATGGGGAGTCAGGCGCTCGGTGCGGACGACCTGCGCGGAGTGGGGCTTACGCGGCTTCCGTGCCGGACGTTCTGCCATGACGGCCTCCCAGGTTCCCATGCTTAGGCTTACCTAAGTTAGCACTAGATTCTTCGGTAAAAGCAACAAAGCGAGGGCAAGAACAATGCTTATGCGCTCAGCGTGGTGAGCAGCCGCTGCAATGATCCGCCCAGCCCCCACCGCTCCGCCAGCGCGTTCACCAGCTCCGGGTCACGCGGGGCGTGCGGCAGCGTCGGGTCGACATCGGGCAGCGGAACGTCGTCGGCGACCTTGACGACCTTGGGCGCGACCGCGACGTACGGCCGTGACTCGTCGAGGCGCTTGCGCTGCGAAGGGGTCAGCTTGGACTTCGGGTCGTCGATCGCGGCCATGATCCCGGGCACGTCACCGAACTCGGCGAGGAGTTTCGCCGCCGTCTTCTCGCCGATCCCGGGGACGCCCGGCAGACCGTCGCTCGGGTCGCCGCGCAGCAGCGCCAGATCCACGTAGCCGCGCCCGTCGACGCCGTACTTCTCGCGCAGGAACGCCTCGTCGGTGACCTGGAGCGAGCCGACGCCCTTGATCGGATACAGGACGCGGACGCCGCGGGCGTCGTCGACGAGCTGGTACAGGTCGCGGTCGCCGGTGACGATGTCGACCGGGCCCTTGGCGTGCGCCGTGAAGGTGCCGATCACGTCGTCGGCCTCGTACGGCTCGACGCCCACGCGCGCGATGCCGACCGCGTCGAGGACGGCCTCGATGATCGGCACCTGCGGGGAGAGCGTGTCCGGCACCTCCTCCGCGTCCGGGCCGCTCTCGCGCACCTCGGCGACGCGGTGCGCCTTGTAGGTGGGGATGAGGTCGACCCGCCACTGGGGGCGCCAGTCCGCGTCCATGCAGGCGACGAGCTGGTCGGGGCGATGGTCCTTGACCAGGCGGTCGATGAACTCCAGCAGCCCGCGTACGGCGTTCACCGGCGTCCCGTCCGGTGCCTTCACGGACTCCGGGACGCCGAAGTAGGCGCGGAAGTAGAGCGAGGCGGTGTCGAGGAGCATCAGTCGTCCGGTCACGCCTCGCATCATGCCGCACGACAGGGCGACGATCACCCCTCCGTGTCACCCGGTGGGACCAATACCGCTGGTGGGTGAGCTGGACCACTCCGGTGTTTGCCCGCGACAGGCATGGGCAGGCGCGGCCTCGGAGCGATGCCGGTTGCACATTCAACCGTCTTCAGCCGTCGAGGGGCCTTCCAGGTCCGTCGCCGTCGCCTCCCGTCCTGTCCCCGACCGAGAGGTACGCGTGTCAGCCAGGCTAGAAGCCGAGCATCTGTACAAGGTGTTCGGCAGACGACCCGACCAGGCAGTCGAACGGCTCCGCGAAGGAGCCGACCGGGAGGAACTGCGCGCCGACGGCACCACCGCCGCCGTGATCGACGCCTCCTTCTCCGTCGCGCCAGGGCAGATCTTCGTCGTCATGGGCCTGTCCGGCTCCGGCAAGTCGACCCTCCTGCGGATGCTCAACGGACTCCTGGAGCCCACCGCGGGCCGTGTCCTCTTCGACGGCCAGGACCTGACCGCGCTCGGCGACCGCGAACTCCGCGAGGTCCGCGCCCGCAAGATCAGCATGGTCTTCCAGCACTTCGCGCTCTTCCCGCACCGCAGCGTCCGCGAGAACGCCGCCTACGGTCTTGAAGTGCAGGGCGTGCCCCGCGCCGAGCGCCTCAAGCGCGCCGGCGAGGCGCTCGCCCTGTGCGGCCTGGCCGGCTGGGAGGACTCCTGGCCCGACGAGCTGTCCGGCGGCATGCAGCAGCGCGTCGGCCTGGCCCGCGCGCTCGCCACCGACGCCGACCTGCTCCTCATGGACGAGTCGTTCAGCGCCCTCGACCCGCTGATCCGCCGGGACATGCAGGACCAACTCCTGGAACTGCAGCAGTCGTTGAAGAAGACCATCGTCTTCATCACGCACGACCTCAACGAGGCCATGCGCCTGGGCGACCGCATCGCCGTCATGCGCGACGGCCGGATCGTCCAGACCGGCAGTGCCGAGGACATCCTGCTGCGCCCCGCGAACGACTACGTCGCCTCTTTCATCCAGGACGTCGACCGCTCCCGGGTGCTGACCGCGAGCTCCGTCATGGACACCGGTGTCGACGGTCACGAGGCCGACTGCGACTGCGCGACCGCCACCCCGGACACCCCCTTCACCGACCTGTGCGCCCTCAGCGCTCGCCTGACCCACCCGGTCGCGGTGGTCGACGCGGCCGACGAGGTCGTAGGAGTCGTACCGCAGGAACGCCTTGTCGCGTTCCTCGGCGGGGACTCCGTTGAGGAGGTGACCGCCCATGCCTAGGCTCCCGCTCGGGGACTGGGTCGACTCCGGTGTCGACTGGCTCCTCGCCCACATGTCCTGGCTCTTCGACGCGATCAAGACGGTCGTCGAGGGCATGTACGACGGCATCAACGCGGTCCTCACCGCCCCCGAACCCCTGCTCCTCGCGGGCATCTTCGCCGTGATCGCCTGGTGGCTGCGCGGCTTGGTCGCGGGTGTCCTGGCCTTCGCCGGATTCCTGCTCATCGACTCGCTGGACCTCTGGGACCGGGCGATGTCGACACTCGCCCTCGTCCTCGTCGCGACCGTCATCGCCCTGGTGATCTCGATCCCGCTGGGCATCTGGGCGGCCCGCTCCAGGACGGTCAGCGCGGTCGTACGGCCCGCCCTCGACCTGCTCCAGACGATGCCGTCGATGGTGCTGCTGATCCCGGCGATCCTCTTCTTCGGCCTCGGTACCTCCGCCGGCGTCATCGCCACCCTGATCTTCGCGCTCGCCCCCGGCGTCCGCATGACCGAGCTCGGCATCCGCCAGGTGGACGCCGAACTCGTGGAAGCCGCCGAGGCGTTCGGCACGTCACCACGGGACACCCTGCTGCGCGTCCAACTGCCCCTGGCGCTCCCGACGATCATGGCGGGCATCAACCAGGTCATCATGCTGGGCCTGTCGATGGTCGTCATCGCCGGCATGGTCGGCACCGGCGGCCTCGGCGGCGCCGTGAACGAGGCCATCGGCCAGCTCGACATCGGCTTCGGCTTCGAGGCGGGCGTCGGGATCGTCGTCCTCGCGATCTACCTCGACCGCATGACCAGCGCGCTCGGCACCCAGATCTCCCCGCTCGGCCGCAGGGCCGCCGCCAAGGCCCGCGCGAGCGACGGCGCCAAGCTCTGGAACTACCGTCCGCGCCCCGCGTTCGCCGTGATCGGCGTGGTCGTCCTCGCCCTGGTGGCGAGCGGCATCGGCGTCTTCGGCTCCTCCTCCGGCTCGAAGGCGACCGCCGCCAATGACGTCGGCAAGGGCAAGAACATCACCATCGGCTACATCCCCTGGGACGAGGGCATCGCCTCCACCTTCCTCTGGAAGGAGATCCTGGAGGAGCGCGGCTACAAGGTGACCACCACCCAGTACGCGGCGGGCCCGCTCTACACCGGCCTCGCCACCGGCCAGGTCGACTTCCAGACCGACTCCTGGCTGCCCACCACGCACGCCGAGTACTGGAAGAAGTACGGCAAGCAGCTCGACGACCTCGGCAGCTGGTACGGCTCCACGTCCCTGGAGCTGACCGTCCCGTCGTACGTGAAGGACGTCAACACCCTCGCGGACCTCAAGACCCACGCCTCCGAGTTCGGCGGCAAGATCACCGGCATCGAACCGAGCGCCGGAATGATGGGCCTCCTGAAGACCAAGGTCCTCAAGGAGTACGGCCTCCAGGGCTACGACGTCGTCGACGGCTCCACCCCGGCGATGCTGGCCGAGCTGAAGCGGGCGTACGCCAAGAAGCAGCCGATCGTCGTCACGCTCTGGTCGCCGCACTGGGCGTACAGCGACTACAAGCTGAAGAAGCTCAAGGACCCGAAGAACGCCTGGGGCAAGGGCGACGCCGTGCACACCCTGTCCCGCAAGGGCTTCGCCGAGGACAACCCCGACGTCGGCAAGTGGCTGAAGGACTTCAAGCTGACCGAGTCCCAGCTCACCGGCCTTGAGGCGCAGATCCAGAAGTCCGGCAAGGGCGGGGAGCAGGACGCCGTCCGCACCTGGCTGAAGCAACACCCGGGCCTCGTCGACCAGTTGGCCCCGGTCGCGAAGAACCAGAAGAGCCAGTAGGACCCGAAGAGCCAGGCGGCCGGGTGACCTGACAGTCCCGCAGCCGCCGCCCCAGAGGTGGGCTCCGCCGCACGTTCCCCCCTTCGTGCGGCGGGGCCCACCTCTTTTGTGCCCCGATCCGGTACGAAAAGGATCCGGCCAACCACATAGCGCTACGAAACCCCGCAATCAGGCCTGAGGGATGAGCGGGAACACCGGCGACCGCGTACGCATTGAAGAGTAGAGACGAAGTCTCGCGCTGATCGAGGGTCGGCGGACCGTCGCGGACTGGCCAGAACCATGACGTCCGATCGCACGCTGTGTGACGTGGATGTGACAGGCGCATGAAACGGTTTGACGAACATGCGTAGGGTGCAGAGAACTCATCAGAGGCAGCTTCGGAAGCGGCTTCCGCGACACTTGCAGACCGACGAGCGAAGGAGGGAGCCGGAGCGATGGGCGACCACAAAGAACAGCCCCTTCGGGTGGGTGCGGCCGTACGGCGCCGCCGCCGCGCGCTGTCGCTGACCCTCGCCGTCGTGGCCGAGCGCAGCGGCCTCTCGGTGCCCTTCCTGAGCCAGGTCGAGAACGACAGGGCCCGCCCCAGCCGCAGCTCCCTGGAGAAGGTGGCCGACGCCCTGCGCACCACGGCCGTCGAACTCCTCGCCGCCGCCGACCCCGCGTGCAGCGTCGACGTCGTCCGCGCGGAGGAGCCCGAGTCGGCGGAACCCCGGATGCGTTCCCTGGTACGGGGCCATCACCAGTTGCACGCCTCGGAGTTCACCGGCGACCACGACGCCGGGCGCGAATTCCAGCACCGCAACGACGAGTTGATGTACGTCGCCGACGGCGCCGTCGAGATCGAGGCGGAGGGGCGCGCGTACCGCCTGGTGCGCGGCGACACGATGTACCTCACCGGCGGAGTCCGCCACCGCTGGCGCGCGACCGTGCCGGACACCCGGGTGGTCGTGGTCGCGGTGGCCGAACACATCGAGGCGGTCCAGGACCGTCAGCGCTGATGCGCGTCGTCTCACTCGTACCGTCGCTCACCGAGGCGATCGCGCTGACCCTGCCGGGAGTTGTGGCCGGCGCGACGGACTGGTGCAGCAACCCGGCCGACCTCGGCGTCACCCGCGTCGGCGGCACCAAGAACCCGAAGCTCGACCACATCATCAGCCTCGCCCCCGACGTGGTGATCGCCAACGAGGAGGAGAACCGCGCACTGGACCTGACGGCCCTGCGTGAGGCGGGAGTTGAGGTCCTGGTCACCGAGGTGCGTGACGTCCCGCAGGCCTTCCGTGAACTCGCCCGGGTTCTCGACGCGTGCGGAGCGCCGTCCCGTCCGCGCTGGCTGGACGAGGCGGAGGAGGCGTGGGCTCAACTGCCGGAACCGGAACGCCGTATCACCGCCGTCGTCCCCATTTGGCGCCGTCCCTGGATGGTCCTCGGCAGGGACACCTTCGCGGGCGACGTGCTGTCCCGGCTGGGCGTGGACAACGCGTACGCGACGCACGCCGACCGCTACCCGCGCGTCACGATCGACGAACTACGCGCGGCGGAACCGGACTTGGTGGTCCTCCCGGACGAGCCCTACCGCTTCACGGCCGACGACGGACCCGAGGCATTCACCGGCCTGCCCTGCTCGCTCGTCAGCGGCAGGCACCTCACGTGGTACGGGCCGTCACTGGGCGAAGCGCCACGGGTGCTGGGCGCGGCCCTGCGAGCAGCGCGCCGCTGAGCAGGCCGCGGGCCGTGTGCACGGCGGCGGTGGCCCAGGCGGCGACCAGGACGCCGTAGAGGACGATCGCGAGGCCGTCGTAGACGGCGAGGCCGGTGTGGTGGGACAGGGACTCGGCGCCGGTGACGCAGGTGCCGACCGGGAAGGTGAAGGCCCACCAGGTCATCGTGAAGCGCATGCCCTGGCGGCGGGCGCGGACGACGTGCGCGGTGGCGAGGCCGAGCCAGAGCAGGGCGAAGCCCATGACGGGGACGCCGTAGAGGACGGCGAGGAGGCTGAAGGCCTGGGCGGTGGGGGCCGGTACGACTCCCGGGGCGAAGTCCGCGAACTTGCCTACGGCGGTGGTGGATTGGCCCAGCGGGCCCAGGACCAGGAACAGCGTCGGGGTGAGTGCGAGGGGCAGCGGGCCGCCGGTGACGAGCCGGGCGAAGACCAGCGGCAGCATCAACAGCGTTGCCAGCAGGCTCAGTCCGAACATCGCGAAGCACGCGAGGAGCAGCGTCTCCCGGGGCTGGCCGGCGGGGAGGTGCGGCACGAGGAGCGGGCCGAGCGCGGCGGACACCATGGGCGCGACCACGGGCAGCAGCCACACGGGGGTCGCCTGCGCGGGATGCACGTGATGCCGTACGGCCATCAGGTACGGGACGGCGACGGCCGCCGTGAGCCCGATGAGCGTTCCGGCGCCGAACAGCACGGCGTCGAGTACGACCGCCGCCCGGAGCCCGATCCAGTCCTGCCCGACGACCAGCGTGCCGCCGCCCACCGCCAGCAGGGCCATCGCGAGGCAGCCGTAGAAGGGGGCCATCGCCGGGTCGTCGAGGTGGGCGCGGGCCTGGTCGCGGTGGTGGGTCCAGTGCAGGGCGCGGGCGGCGAGCAGGGTCAGCAGCATCGCGAGGGAGAGGGCCCAGACGGCGGTGCAGGCCGTGCGCAGTCCCGGGACGTGGAGCGGGAGCCCGGCACCGGCCGTGGCGACGATGGCGGTGCCCATGACGGAGGCGTACCAGTTGGGTCCGAGATGACGTACGGCGGTGACCATGCCTCCACCGTCTCGCCGACTGAGACACGCGACCAGGGAGTATGTGTCTATGGGGACATAAACTGGATTTATGAGCAACGGTGAGATGGGTGAGCGGCGGGAGGGGTCGATAGCACACCGGGTGCCGGACCTCGGCGCGCTGGAACTGCTGCTGGCGGTGGCCCGGCTCGGCAGCCTCGGCGCGGCGGCCCGCGAGCTGGGCATCACGCAGCCGGCGGCCAGCAGCCGGATCCGCTCCATGGAACGGCAGCTCGGCGTAGCCCTGGTGGACCGCTCGCCGCGCGGCTCGACCCTGACCGACGCCGGTGCCCTGGTCACGGACTGGGCCCGCCGGGTCGTCGAGGCGGCGGCCGCCTTCGACGCGGGCGCCCAGGCGCTACGACACCGCCGTGACTCTCGGCTCCGGGTCGCCGCCAGCATGACCATCGCCGAGTACCTCCTCCCCGGCTGGCTCCTCGCCCTCCGCTCCCAACGCCCGGACACAGCCGTCTCGTTGCTGGCCGGCAACTCGACCACGGTCGCGGAACGGCTCCTCGCCGACGAGGCCGACCTGGGTTTCGTGGAGGGTCTCTCCGTGCCTCCCGGGCTGGACTTCACGGTGATCGCCCATGACCACCTGATCGTCGTGACCGCTCCGACCCATCCGTGGGCGCGTCGTCAACGCCCGGTACCGGCGGCCGAGTTGGCGTCCACGCCGCTGATCCTGCGGGAGAAGGGCTCGGGCACGAGACAGGTACTGGACGCGGCCCTCGGCGGACTGGCCCGCCCCCTCATCGAGTTGTCGTCCACTACGGCGGTCAAGGCGTCGGCGGTGAGCGGAGCGGGGCCCGCGGTGTTGAGTGAACTCGCCGTGGGGGAGGAGCTGTCGACGCGGAGGCTGGTGCGCATCCCGGTCGAAGGGGTCACGCTCGCCCGGGACTTGAGAGCGGTGTGGCCCACGGGGCACCGGCCGACGGGACCGGCGCGGGAGCTGCTCTCGCTGACGCGGGGCTAGCGGGTTTTCGCGGCCGCTTCCACCAACGCCCGCATCACGCGCAGGTCCTCACCCATCTCGGGATGCCACTGCACCCCCAACACCCAGTCGGCGGAGGGGAGTTCGACGGCCTCCGGGGTGCCGTCCTCGGCCCAGGCCGACACCGTCAGGCCCGCGCCCAGGCGGTCCACGCACTGGTGGTGGAATGTCGGGACCGAGGTCTCCTCCGGGACCGCTGAGGCGTACAGGGTTCCCGGTACCGGCTTGACCGGGTGGCTGCCGAAGACGCCCGGGGTTTCCGCGTGGCCGTCGATGTGCTGGACGAGGGTGCCGCCCACGGCGACGTTCAGGAGCTGCATTCCCCGGCAGATGCCCAGGAGGGGGATGCCCGCCGTCAACGCGGCCTCTATCAGGGCGAGTTCCCAGGCGTCCCGGGCGGGGGCGGGCGGGCCGGAGCGGGGGTCGCGCTCCGCGCCGTAGCGGATCGGTTCCACGTCCGGGCCGCCGGCGATCACCAGGCCGTCGAGGCGGGCCACGGTCGCCGCCGCGTGTTCGGGGGCGTCGGGGGGCAGCATCGCGGCGAGGCCGCCCGCGCGCTGGACGAGCCGGGGGTAGCCGGCGGGCAGCAGGGCCGCCTCCAGCTCCCAGGTGCCCCAGCGTGCTCCGGCCTCCAGATACGTACTGATGCCGATCAGCGGCCTGCCCGCCATGCGCCCCTCCGACGTGAAGCGAATTGAATGGACTCCGTGCGAACCATTGAACTACCCCGCTGGTCAGGCGGTCATGCGAGGAACCCGCGCAGCAGCGCCGCCGTCCCCGCGCAGTGCTCCCGCATCATCTCCCGCGCCCCGTCCGCGTCCCCGTCGAGGACCGCCTCGACCAGCGCGATGTGCTGGCGCTGCGAGTGCTCCAGGTTGCGGACCAGGAGGGGGATGCAGTCGAGGAGGTCGTTCACCGTGGCCCGTACCGCCGCGTACTGCGCGGTCAGGGTCGGTGAACCGCACAGCTCGGCCAGGGTCAGGTGGAGCAGGGTGTCCAGGCGGCGGTAGTCGGCGAGCGGGGCGTCGTGTGTGCGGGCCAGGGCGTCGCGCAGGCGGGCCGCCTGTTCGTCGCTCAGGCCGTGGGTCGCGCACAGGCCCGTCGCGCCGACCTCCAGCACCTCGCGGAAGCGCAGCACGTCCTCGATGTCGACCGCGCTGATCCGCCGCCGCAGCTCGTCCTCGCCGCCCGCGTCCGACTTCGGCAGCACGAACGTCCCGCCGTAGCGTCCGCGCCGCGACTCCACGAGACCCTGGTCCTGCAGTACCTTCAGAACCTCGCGCAGCGTCACCCGGCTGATCCCGAGCCGCTCGGCCAGTTCCCGCTCGGCCGGCAACCGTTCGCCCCCCGGCACCAGGCCCAGCCGTACGACCTGCAGTATCTGTTCCAGCGCCTCTTCGAATCCGTTGCCCGCCCGCACCGGCCGCAGTACCGGGGTCAACCGGTCCTCAAGCCCGTTCTCCGCTTCCAGCGACATATGGCGGCACCCCCTTCCCAAGCAATGGTTCTCCGCAATACCTTATGGCTTCCGGCTGACCGTAGAAGCCGAAGGAGGCTTTCCCGTGGCAGACCGCACACCCCCACTGGGCGTCGAGGCACTTCAACGCCTCGTCGCCAGTGGTGAGATCGACACTGTCGTCCTGGCCTTCCCCGACATGCAAGGGCGGCTGCAGGGCAAGCGGTTCGCCGCCCAGTTCTTCCTGGACGACGTGCTCCGGCACGGCACCGAGGGCTGCAACTACCTCCTCGCCGTCGACACCGAGATGAACACGGTCGACGGCTACGCCATGTCCTCCTGGGAACGTGGTTACGGCGACTTCGCCATGCACCCGGACCTGACCACCCTCCGCCGTGTGCCCTGGAACGCCGGCACCGCCCTGCTCATCGCCGACCTCGCCTGGAACGACGGATCGCCGGTGGTCGCCGCACCCCGCCAGATCCTGCGCCGCCAGCTGGAGCGCCTCGCCGAGCACGGTTTCACCGCGCAGGTCGGTACGGAGCTGGAGTTCATCGTGTTCAAGGACACGTACGAACAGGCCTGGGACGCCAACTACCGAGGGCTCACCCCGGCCAACCAGTACAACATCGACTATTCGGTGCTGGGCACCGGCCGCATCGAGCCCCTGCTGCGCCGCATCCGCAACGACATGACCGTCGCCGGACTGACCGTCGAGTCCGCCAAGGGCGAATGCAACCCGGGCCAGCACGAGATCGTCTTCCGCTACGACGACGCCCTCGTCACCTGCGACCAGCACGCGATCTACAAGACCGGTGCCAAGGAGATCGCCTCCCAGGAAGGCGTCTCGCTGACCTTCATGGCGAAGTACAACGAGCGCGAGGGCAACTCCTGCCACATCCACCTCTCGCTCGCCGACGCCGACGGCGGCAACGCCATGGCCGGGTCCTCGGACGACCCCGGCGGCATGTCGGAGGTCATGCGGTACTTCCTCGCCGGACAGCTCGCCGCGCTCCGCGACTTCTCGCTGCTCTACGCCCCGAACATCAACTCGTACAAGCGGTTCCAGCCGGGTTCCTTCGCGCCGACCGCCGTCGCCTGGGGGTACGACAACCGCACCTGCGCCCTCCGGGTCGTCGGCCACGGCCGCTCGATGCGCTTCGAGAACCGGCTGCCGGGCGGGGACGTGAATCCCCACCTGGCGGTGGCGGGGCTCGTCGCGGCCGGGCTCTACGGCATCGAGCACAAGCTGGAGCTGCCGGAGGCCTGCGCGGGCAACGCCTACAGCGGTGACTACGCGCACGTCCCCACCAATCTCCGCGAGGCCGCCGAGCTGTGGGAGAACAGCCCGATCGCCAAGGCCGCCTTCGGCGACGAGGTCGTCGCGCACTACCGCAACATGGCACGCGTCGAACTGGACGCCTTCGACGCCGCCGTCACCGACTGGGAGCTGCGTCGCTCCTTCGAACGTCTGTGAGGACCGTTTTGCCTGCCGAGCACCCGCTGGAAGTACTGAACCCCGCCACCGAGGAGGTCGTCGCCACCGTCCCCGCCGCCACCGCGGCCGACGTGGACGCAGCCGTCGTACGCGCCACCCGAGCCCAGGCGAAGTGGGCGGCCCTGCCGCCCGCCGACCGGGCCCGGCTGCTGCGCCGCTTCGCCACGGCGGTGGACGAACACCTCGAAGAACTGGCCCAGTTGGAGGTCCGCGAGGCCGGGCACACCGTCGGCAACGCCCGCTGGGAGGCCGGCAACGTCCGCGATCTCCTCGACTACGCGGCCGGGGGAGTGGAGCGACTGACGGGCCGTCAGATCCCGGTCGCGGGCGGCCTCGACATCACGATCCTCGAACCGCTGGGCGTGGTGGGCGTGATCGCCCCCTGGAACTTCCCGATGCCGATCGCCGCGTGGGGCACCGCACCGGCGCTCGCGGCCGGCAACGCGGTCATCCTCAAGCCGGCCGAGACGACCCCGCTGACCGCGCTCCGGCTGGCCCAACTCGCCCTGGAGGCAGGCCTTCCCGAGGACCTCTTCCAGGTCCTCCCCGGCCGCGGCCCGGTCGCGGGCACCGCACTCGTCGAGCACCCGGGCGTCGCGAAGATCGTGTTCACCGGGTCGACGGCCGTGGGCAAACAGGTGTTGGCGAAGGGCTCGGCGCTCCTCAAGCGTGTCACCCTCGAACTCGGCGGCAAGAGCCCCAACATCGTCTTCGCCGACGCGGACATCGAGGCCGCGGCAGCCGCAGCCCCCATGTCCTTCCTCGACAACTCCGGCCAGGACTGCTGCGCCCGCACCCGCATCCTGGTCGAACGATCCGTCCACGACCGCTTCTTGGAGCTCCTGGCCCCCGCGATCGAGGGGGTGACGGTCGGCGACCCGGCCGACGAGAAGACGGACATGGGCCCGCTGATCTCCAAGGTGCAGCTGGAGAGGGTCCGTTCGTACGTCACGGACGACCTCGGCGGTATGCGCGGCACGGCGCCCGAGGGGCCCGGCTTCTGGTTCCCGCCGACGGTGGTGACCGGCGTCGACCCGCACGCGCGCGTGGCCGTCGAGGAGGTCTTCGGCCCGGTCGCCGTGGTCCTCCCCTTCGAGGACGAGGCGGAGGCGATCGCCCTGGCCAACGCCACCGACTACGGCCTCTCCGGCTCCATCTGGACCCGGGACGTCGGCCGCGCCCTGCGCGTCTCGGGGGCCGTCCGGGCGGGCAACCTGTCCGTCAACTCCCATTCCAGCGTCCGCTATTGGACCCCCTTCGGCGGCTTCAAGCAGTCGGGGATCGGCCGCGAACTCGGCCCGGACGCGCTCACCGCCTTCACCGAGACCAAGAACGTCTTCATCAGCGACACCCCCATCAGTAACGTCTCCACCAGCACGGAGGGCCCCGCACAGTGACCTCAGAGATTGTTTGCCGGCGACTCGTCGGCCGTACCGCCGTCATCACCGGAGCCGGCAGCGGCATCGGCCTCGCCACCGCGCGGCGGCTCGCCTCCGAGGGGGCCAACGTCGTCTGCGGCGACATCGACGAAACGCACGGCAAGGCGGCGGCCGACGAGGTCGGCGGGCTGTTCGTGAAGGTCGACGTCACCGACCCCGAGCAGGTCGAGGCGCTCTTCAAGACGGCCTTCGACACCTACGGCAGCGTCGACATCGCCTTCAACAACGCGGGCATCTCGCCGCCGGACGACGACTCGATCCTGGACACGGGACTTGAGGCCTGGAAGCGCGTCCAGGACGTCAACCTCACGTCCGTGTACCTGTGTTGCAAGGCCGCGATCCCCTACATGCGCCGCCAGGGCAAGGGGTCGATCATCAACACGGCGTCATTCGTGGCGCGCATGGGCGCGGCTACGTCCCAGATCTCCTACACCGCCTCCAAGGGCGGGGTGCTGGCCATGTCCCGTGAACTGGGCGTGCAGTTCGCCCGCGAGGGCATCCGCGTCAACGCGCTCTGCCCGGGACCGGTCAACACCCCGCTCCTGCAAGAGCTGTTCGCGAAGGACCCCGAGCGCGCCGCGCGCCGCCTGGTGCACATCCCGGTCGGCCGTTTCGCGGAGGCGACCGAGATCGCCGCCGCCGTGGCGTTCCTGGCGAGTGACGACTCGTCGTTCGTCAACGCGGCGGACTTCTTGGTCGACGGTGGCATCTCCGGGGCGTACGTCACACCGATGTAGGCCGTGAACCCCCGCCGGAGCGGGGGCAGTTGACCCCGTGAGTGCTCACAGGAAGGTCATGCCCTCGCCCCGGTAGGTCGGGACGGTCGCCGTCACCCGGTCACCCTCGATCAGGTGCAACGCGTCGAAGCGCTCGCACAGTTCACCGGCCTTGGCGTGGCGGAACCACACCTTGTCGCCGATGAGGAGGTCGTCGGCGGGGGAGCCGAGCAGCGGCGTCTGGACCTCGCCGGGTCCTTCCTGGGGGTCGTAGCGCAGGCCCTCCGGGAGGTACGGCACCGGGAGGCGGTCGGGGCCGGCGGCGCCGGAGGCGGGGTAGCCGCCGCCGAGGACGGTGACCACGCCGACGCCCGGGCGCCGTACGACGGGCATGGCGAAGAGCGCGGACGGACGGCCGTGGAACGACGTGTAGTTGTCGAAGAGGCGCGGCACGTACAGCCCGGAACCGGCCGCGATCTCGGTCACGGCGTCCTCGGCGGCGGTGTGCTGGACGCTGCCGGTGCCGCCACCGTTGACGAACTCCAGGTCGGGCACGACTGCCCTGACCGCGCGCACCACTTCGGCGCGCCGCTCGGCGAGTTCGCGCTTGGCGGTGGCCTGCATCAGCCGGATGGCGCGCGAGCGGAACGGCCGCCCCGCGACGGAGTCGCCGACACCGGCGATGTGGCCTTCGTAGGCCATGATCCCGACGACCTTGAAGCCGGGGCGGCGGGACACCGTCCGGGCGATGTCGGCGAGTTGGGCGGGGGTGCGGAGGGGGGAGCGGAGCGCGCCGACGCGGACGCGGCCGCCGAGCATCCGCAGCGAGGTGTCCAACTCCAGGCAGACGCGGATGACTTCGGTGCCGCCGTCGCGTGAGTCGTCGATGAGTCTGAGCTGGGCCGGGTCGTCGATCATCACGGTGACGGCGGCGGCGAGCTTGGGGTCGTTGGCGAGTTCGCCGAAGGCGGCGTGGTCGGCGGAGGGGTAGGCGAGGAGGACGTCCTCGAACCCGGAGCGGGCGAGCCAGAGCGACTCGGCCAGGGTGAAGGACATTAGGCCCGCGAAGCCGTCCCTGGCCAGGACACGTTCGAGAAGCGCTCGACAGCGGACGGACTTGCTGGCGACGCGGACCGGCTTGCCGCCGGCCCGGCGGACGAGGTCGTCCGCGTTGGCATCGAAGGCGTCCAGGTCGACGATCGCGAGAGGGGCGTCGAGGTGGGCGGTGGCCCGGTCGTAACGGGCCCGGTCGGCGGCGCGCGCAGTCATGAACGCAGCCTGCCAGACAGGATTACCGCAGGGTAGGGGGACGTTCCGGGCAGATGCCCCGGGGGTGTGGACTGGTTCCCGTTCGAGCGGGGTCAACCCGTAGAGTGACGCGCACGCACGGAGGAAACGCCGCCGGTCGTTCGACCGCGCCCGGGATGGCGGTCCGCCGCCGCGGGTATGCGTGCCCGGGACGACTTTGTTCTCGTGTCTTTGTTTTTTGTGTCGTGCCGGGTGAGAGCGGGGTGGACGCCGGTCCGTATACGAGCACGGGCAGGAGTACACCGGCCCGCGTACGGACGAACGGTGGCCCGGGTACGAGGAAACGGGGGGTGCATGAGCACGGAAGCGCGACGCGCCCCCGGACCGGCGGGTTCGACGCCGCCGCACCGGCCGCCGGGGTCGGTGAATCCCGTGAATCCGGCGAACGGCATGAATGGCACGAACGGGACGAATTCGGGGAACGTGACGGACTCGGCGGGGCGGCCGACGGCCGACGAGGCAACGGGCGAGGACTTGGACCGACCGCATTCTGGTTCTGTGGGGGATTCGGGGACGGCGGGGGCGAGGGGGACTACGGGGGCGGCTGCGTCCGGGGCCACCTCGGGTTCTGTTCCGGGTCCAGCTTCGGGCTCGGGCTCGGGTTCCGCTTCGGCTCCGGGCTCGGGTTCTTTTTCTGGCCCGGCCTCAGGGTCCGCTTGGGGGCCGGTCCCGGGTTCCGGTTCGGGTCCGGTCTCGGGGGTGGCTCCGGGTTCCGCTTCGGGTTCCGCTTCGAGGGGTGTGCAGGGGACGCCGGGTGCGTCGAACAGGCCTGGTGCGTCGAGTACTTCGAGTGCGTGGGACGCGTGGAGTGCGCCGGGGATGCCGGGTGCG
This sequence comes from Streptomyces sp. N50, assembly GCF_033335955.1. Lineage (GTDB taxonomy): Bacteria > Actinomycetota > Actinomycetes > Streptomycetales > Streptomycetaceae > Streptomyces. The sequence goes on along the minus strand of NZ_CP137549.1, from coordinate 1,402,052 downwards.
TCCACGAACGGCGGAGCGTCGGAGCGGCGGCCTGCCTCGGGCGCTCACGCGAGGGGGCGACGGGCGGCGGGGGATGCGCCGCGACCGGGCGACGGCATGGGTGCGGGTACGGGTGCGGGTGTGTTGGGGTCGGGTAACTCGGGGGCTTCTGGGGCTGCGGAAGCTTCGCGGACCGGGCGCGAGCCGTTCGCGCCGGGTTCCGGTTCGGCTTCGGCGGGGAGCGGGAACGGGGGCGCGGGTGACGGGCTCAGCACGGGGTGGTGGGACCGCGGCAACGGGAGACGTCCGGCACCGCGGGACGGTGGGTCCGATGCCGGGGAGGTGTTCCGGGGGAACGGTCCCGATGCGCGAACTGGGGTTCCGGGCAACGGGTTTGATGTCGGCGGGGTGTCTTTGAGTACCGGTTTCGGTGTAAGTACCGGGGCTTCGAGTACTGGGTCTTCGAGTACCGGGTCTTCGAGTACTGGGTCTTCGGCCGACGGTTTTGATGCCCGCACGGTGTCTCGTGGCTCGGGCCCTGATGCCCGCGCGGACTTTCCGGGCAACGGTCCTGATCCTCGTGACGCGTCTCGGAACAACGGTTCCGATGGCCGTGACGGGTTCGGGTCCGGTTCCGCCCCGGTCGCCTCTGACGGACGGCCGCGTTTTCCCGGCCTCCGGCCTTTCTCACCCCGTGCCATGGACTCCGTGAACCCATCCCCACCCCCTCCTCCAGCATCGGCACGCTTTCCGGACACCCCGCCCGCGCCGGGCGGCGAGGCGCTCCGCGCGAACGCCGATGGAGCCGCGCGGGGAGCTGTTCCACCCCGGCCGCCTCACCGCCCTACGGCGGCGGCAGGCGGTAACGAGGCGCTCTGGGAACCCAGTTCGGAGTCGGCCACCCCTTTCCGCCCGACCACACCGGCCGGCTCGGGCAACCCGCCGCGCCCTGCGAACGAGGGCCCACGTCCGTCGTCCGACTGGCTTCGCCAGGATGGGGCCCCGCACTCCGTGGGTGAGATGCCGGGCGAGGCGTTCGACTGGTCGCGTCAGGATTCGGCTGGTTCGGCTGGTTCGGGGCTGCCTTCTGTTCCGGGTGTTCCGCCGCGCGCTGTGGGTGAGGCCTCTGGTGGGTCGTCCGATCGGCTTGGCCATGTCTCCGGGCGTCCGGTAGCGCCTCCTGGTGCTGCTGCTCCGCCGCGTCCTGTGGGTGACGTTCCGAGCGAGGCGTTCGACTGGTCGCGTCAGGATTCGGTTGGTTCGGGGTTGCCTTCTGCCCCGGGTGTTCCGCTGCGTACCGCGGGCGAGGGCCCTGGTCAGTCGCCCGACTGGCTTCGCCATGCCCCCGGGCGCCCGGTAGCGCCTTCCGGCTCCGCCACTCCGCCCGGTCCTGCGGGCGAGCCTCCGCTTCAAGCGTCCGATCGGTCCGGCCAGGACCCTGCTCGCCAGGAAACGCCTCCCGGCCCGGCGACTCCGCCGTACCCCGAGGGGGAGGCGCCGAGTCAGTCCTCCGACCCGCAGCGCTACGTCCCCACGCGCCCGGGAACATCTGCCAGCGCCGCTACCTCATCCGGTTCGGCGCCCGAGGCACGGCGTGAGTCGTCCGACTCGCAGCGGTACATCCCGACCCGTCCGGGGACATCTGCCGGCTCGGGCAACCCGCCGCGCCCTGCGAGCGAGGCCCCGCATCCGTCGCCCGACCGGCCTCGCCAGGATGCGACCCGCCCGGCAACGCCTTCCGCCCCGGTCGCGCCGCCGCGTCCTGAGGGCGAACCCGCGCGTCAGTCGTCCGACGGGCTTGGCCGTGACTCGAATCGCTCGGCAACGCCTTCCGCCCCGGTCGCGCCGCCGCGCTCTGAGAGCGAGCCTCTGCGTCGGTCGTCCGACCGGCAGGGCTACGTTCCGACCCGTCCGGGAGCGTCTGTCGGTTCCAGCACTCCGCCCGGTTCGGGAGCCGAGGTTCCGCCACGGCCGTCCGACCGGCCTCATCGGGATTCGGTCCGTTCGGCGACGTCTTCCGCCCCGGTCGCGCCGCCGCGTCCCGATGGCGAGCCTGCGCGTCAGTCGTCCGACCGGCAGGGCTACGTTCCGACCCGTCCGGGAGCGTCTGCCGGTTCCGGCACTCCGCCCGGTGCGGGGGCCGAGGTTCCGCCACGGCCGTCCGACCGGCCTCATCGGGATTCGGTCCGTTCGGCGACGTCTTCCGCCCCGGTCGCGCCGCCGCGTCCCGATGGCGAGCCTGCGCGTCAGTCGTCCGACCGGCAGCGCTATGTCCCTACCCGTCCGGGAACATCTGCCGGTTCCACCACCCCGCCTCGCCCCGCAACCGAGCCCGCGCCCCAGCTGTCCGACCGGCTTCGCCAGGACTCGGACGGCCCGGCAACACCTCCCGGCCACGCCGACATCCCGCCCCGCCCGACAACCGAGCCCTCGTCCCCGGTATCCGACCTGCGGAGCCCCGCCCCGACTCGCCCACCAACTCCCCCTTCGGGCGCCGGCCCCGAGCCCTCCTCGGAGACCACGGATCGGGGCCGGCCGGAAACCCCTTGGCGAGGCGAGTCGTTCACGGATCCCACGGGCGGCGCGCCCAGCCGTGGTGCGTGGTCGCCCTCCGGTGGCAACCCGCCCTACCCCTCCGACACCCACCCCGCTGCGCCGTACTCCTCGGGCCCTCGCCCGACCGACGCCCACCCCGTCGGCCCCGGCGCCTCCGGGTCCGCAGCGCAGAGTTCCACCGTCGATGACACCGCCCCCGGGTCACGGACCGCCCCCGGTAAGCCAGTTGGGCCTGCCGTGGACGACACCGACGCCCGGGCCTGGTCAGCAACCGCTCCCAGCACCCCAGTCACGCCCGCCGCCGACGACGCCCGTGCCTGGTCAACGTCCGCCCCCAGTAAGCCAGTCGGCAGCCCCACCCCTGACAACACCGACAACACAGACACCCGAGCCTGGTCAACTACCGCCCCCCGCACCCCGGTCGAGCCCACCCCCGCCTGGACCCCCTCACCCCCCGGCACCCCCACCCGCCCCGCCTCCGAGATGCCCCGTCCCGCCCTCAACTCCAGCCCCGACCCCGCCTTTTCCTGGAGTTCGCCCGTGAACCCCGGTGAAGGACGGCCCGTTGTGTCGTTCGGGGAGCCCGAGGGGTACGACGAGCGGGCGCGGCCGCGGCCGCTGGCGGCGCGGATGCGCTCGCGTACCGCCGCTGTCGGTGTCTGTGTCGTGCTCGGTCTCGGGCTCATCGGCGGTGCGGTGACCGGGAGTTGGCTGACCGGGGACGATGGAGCGGACAGTGGCGCCACTTCCTTCGCCGCCGCCGGGCAACTGTGGCACAGCGTGCCCGTCGACCAGCTGTTTCCGCCCACCGTGGAAGGGCAGGGGGCCGGGCCCGGCGGCGCCGACCGCACCTGGACGCGGATCGCCGTCGCCCCGGACACCGGGTGCACCGGTGCCTTCGACCCGTTGCTGCGCGACGTGCTCGCCCCCGTCGGCTGCCAGCGGCTCCTGCGGGCCACCTACACCGACGCCACCCAGAGCTATGTCACCACCGTCGGCATCCTCTTCGCCAAGGGCGACATCGCCGCGATGACCGCCCTCTCCACCCGGTTCAAGAACGAGAACCTCGGCAACCGCACCGACCTCATGCCCCGCCCGTACGCCGCCAAGGGCACCCTCGCCGCCGGCTTCGGCGACAAACAGCGGGCCTCGTGGACCGTCTCCGTCCTCACCGACGCCCCCGTCGTCGTCTACGCCGTCTCCGGCTGGGCGGACGGCCGCAAGGTCGACGCACCCGAACCCGCCGACCAAGCCGTCACGTCCGGCGGCACCGAAGCCCCCGCCCAGGCCGGTCTCGGCAACGAGGCGCAGGGGCTCGCCGACCGCGTCGAGCGGAGCCTGCGCAAGACCGTCGACTCGCCCTCGGGGACATCGAAGACCGCAGAGACCTCGACGGCCTCAGAGACCTCGGAGAAGAAGACCTCATGAGCGTCATCGCCCGCCGGGCCGGTCTGCTGAGCGGTCTCCTCGCCGCCTCCCTCGCCCTGGTCCCGTCCACCGTCGCGCACGCCGACGGCATACGCGCCCAGGAGTGGGCCCTGGACGCCATGCACACCCAGGCGGCCTGGCAGACCACCAAGGGCAAGGGCATCACCGTCGCCGTCCTCGACACCGGCGTCGAGGCCGACCACCCCGACCTCGCCGGCAACGTCCTCGCCGGCAAGGACATGGTCGGCTTCGGGGCCAAGCCCGGCGACCGCGCCTGGGCCCGGCACGGCACCGCCATGGCCGGGATCATCGCCGGCCACGGACACGGCCCCGGGGACGATGACGGCGTGATCGGTATCGCCCCCGAGGCCAAGATCCTCCCTGTCCGCGTGATCCTGGAAGACGGCGACTCGGCCCGCGGCAAGGCCCGCACCACCCGTGGCAACGCCCTTGCGGACGGCATCCGTTGGGCCGCCGACCACGGCGCCGACGTCATCAACCTCTCCCTCGGCGACGACTCCGCCTCCGCCCACCCCGAGCCCGCCGAGGACGAGGCCGTGCAGTACGCCCTGAAGAAGGGCGTCGCCGTCGTCGCCTCGGCCGGCAACGGCGGCGAGAAGGGCGACCACGTCTCCTACCCGGCCGCCTACCCGGGCGTGATCGCCGCGACCGCCGTGGACCGGTTCGGCACCCGCGCCTCCTTCTCCACCCGCCGCTGGTACGCCACGGTCAGCGCCCCCGGCGTCAACGTCGTCATCGCCGACCCCGACCACAAGTACTACGAGGGGTGGGGGACCAGCGCCGCGTCCGCCTTCGTCTCGGGCGCCGTCGCGCTCATCAAGGCGGCTCACTCGGGGCTGACCCCGGCCCAGATCAAGAAGCTGCTCGAAGACACCGCGCGCAACCCCCCGGCCGGCGGCCGCGACGACTCCCGCGGCTACGGCTTCATCGACCCCGCCGCCGCCATCAAGGCCGCGGCCGCCCTCAAGCCCACCGGCCTGCGCTCCGCCGCCTACGGCAAGAAGTACTTCGGCTCAGGACCGGACGCCGCCAAGACCGACAGCAGCACGTCCGACTGGGCGGGCCCCCTCGCGGGCAGCGTCGGCGGAGTCCTGTTGGTGGCCGCGGTCGTCCTGTGGCGCGGCCGGCGCCGACGCCCCGCGGCCTTCTGAACACAGGGGTGAGCAGCGGGAGTTGGCCGCGGACGTCAGGCGGCCACTCAGTCCGTCGCCGACGCCGAAGCCGCCGTAGACGAACCGCTGTTCTTGGTCGAACCGCTGTCCTCGCCGAACGCCGCGACCCCCGCCTTCGCCGCCGCCTCGATCAGCGTGATGCCCTTGGTCTGCGTCGTGCTGCCCTTCGACAACACGGCGACCAGGTACGTGTCGCCGTCCGTGCCGGTCACCCGGCCGATGCTGTTGACGTCCCACAGACCGGTCGTGCTGCGCGCCAACCACCCGTTCTTCAGCGCCCACTTGGAGCCGTCGGCCGCGGCAGACACCCCCCACTGCTGGTCGGCCTCTATCTCCTTCATCAGACCCTGGATGTACGACTGCGAGGCCGAGCTCAGCTTCGAGTCGTCCCCGAACACCTGCTGGAGCAGGGTGAGTTGGTCGGCGGCCGTGGTCTGGGTCAGGCCCCAGAGCGGGCCGGCGCCACCCGTGGTGCCGGTCAGCCCGAACGTCTTGTTCGCCTTGCCGAGCCCGTCCGCCGTGCCGATGATGTTCCACAGCGCCGTCGCGGAGTCGTTGTCGCTGTTCTGGATCATCGTGGTGGCGTACGACTTCTCCGTCGAGGTCAACTGGCGGCCCGCGTCCTGTGCTTGGAGCAGCAGCGTCGCGAGGATGTCGACCTTGACGATGCTCGCCGTGTCGAAGGCGGCACTGCCGTACGTGGCGCTCTCGCCGGAGGTCAGGTCGAGCACCGCCACCGACACCTTCTGGTCGCCGGTCGGAGTCACCGAACCCATCGCCTTGGCCAGCAGCGCGTCGTAGTCCACCGTCGGCTGCGTCACAGGTTCCACCGTCGCCTCCTGGCTGCCCGACGCCGACGCCGAGGCCGACGGTGCCGCCGACGAGGATACGGCGCCGGAGTGAGCGTGTGCCTTCACATACACGGTGCCCGCCGCCGTAGCACCCACGACCGCCACGGTGGCGAGGGCGATGTAGGGGAGCGGGCGGCGCCGGGAGGGACGCGCGCGGTGGTTTCGGCGGGCGGCTCTGGAAGACTCCATGCCCGCGATCGTGGTGGCGGCGACTGTGCGACACGTGAGATGAAAGTTAGATGTCTGTCAACTGTGTCTGAGAAACGTGTGAAAGCTGTGTCCTCCGGGTTTCAGGACCCGCACAAGCCCTGCAGCATCCCCCCGATAGGGTCGGTCACCGTGGCGAACAAGAACATTCCCGACTCCGGCTACTCCGACGACGACGGCACGGCCGACCCCGCACTGAGCGCGGCGCTCGCCGCCTGGGCCGAGGACCGTACCGCCGTAGGACCCGTCCTGGCGGCCCTCAAGGGCGCCCGGCTGCTCGTGCCCGTGGTGGCCGTCCTCGGAGAGGTCGAGGAGGACGAGAACGGGCTGCGCCGCGAGAAGACCAGCGACATGGCGGTCCCCACGCTGAAGGCCGGTGGGCGGACCGCGCTGCCCGCCTTCACGTCCACCGACTCGCTGGCCCGCTGGGACCCGGCGGCGCGACCCGTGGCCGTACCGCTGCACCAGGCCCTCCAGGCCGCCGTGCACGAGAAGGCGGACACGATCGTGCTGGACCTGGCCGGGCCCGTGCCGTACGAGCTGAGCGGGTCCGCGCTGCTCGCGGTGGCCGAGGGGCGGACGACCGCCGATCCGCTCACCGATCCGGCGGTGGTGGAGGCGGTACGGACCGCGGTCGCCGCCGAGCCCGCCGTACTGCGCGCCCACCTCGGGCCGGGTCAGGCCGACGGCACCCTCGCGCTCGTGCTCGACCCGGCCGCGCCCGCCGCCGAGGCCGCCCGCGCGGTGGCCCGGCGCCTCGCCGACGACGAGACGCTGAGGGCCCGCCTGGTGCGCGGCCTCGACCTGGCACTGCTGCCGGCCGGGGCGACGCCTCCGGGCGAGCCCTTGTACGTACGTATGGGGTGAGCTGCTAGCCGTAGATCGGGCCCGTGTACTTCTCGCCCGGGCCCTGGCCCGGCTCGTCGCGGACGAGGGACGCCTCGCGGAAGGCCAGCTGGAGGGACTTCAGGCCGTCGCGCAGCGGGGCCGCGTGGAACGAGCTGATCTCGGTCGCGCTCGCGTCGAGGAGACCGGCCAGGGCGGTGACGAGCTTCCGGGCCTCGTCCAGGTCCTTGTACTTGTCGCCCTCCTCGGTCAGACCCAGCTTCACGGCGGCGGCGCTCATCAGGTTCACGGCGACCGTCACGATCACCTCGACCGCCGGGACCTCCGCGATGTCGCGGGCCATGGCGTCGAAGTCGGGGGCGTCAACATTCGGGGACTCGGGAGGCGTGTCACTCATGCCCCACACGATAGGGCCCGGTGTACGGCGGTTCGCACCACCCCCGGGGAGCTGCTAACCTTGTGTGATGACCGGCCAGGCACTGTGGTGCCCGGCCAACAAGTGGAGGCTCCGATCTCCCACCTGACTGTCCTCACGGACGGCGGGTCACCCCGGTCAGGCGGTCACCATCGTTCCGTACGGACGATGGAGTCGCCCGAAAGCGCGCCCCGCGATCATCGCGGCGGTGCTCCGGCAGTGTTTTGGAGCCCCGTCTTGTGATCGTCCGGGGCATTTTTTGTGTTCCGGCGCGGTTAGGTCTGTCTACCGAAGACAAACGCGGCCGTCCGCCAGATGGCCGTGTTGGTGCTAACCGAGGAGGATCCATCAGCACCGAGCCCCGTATCAACGACCGGATTCGCGTTCCCGAAGTGCGACTTGTCGGTCCGAGCGGCGAGCAGGTCGGAATTGTTCCGCTTGCCAAGGCCCTTGAGCTTGCGCAGGAGTACGACCTGGACCTGGTCGAGGTTGCGGCGAGTGCACGTCCGCCGGTCTGCAAGCTCATGGACTACGGGAAGTTCAAGTACGAGTCGGCCATGAAGGCCCGTGAGGCGCGCAAGAACCAGGCGCACACGGTCATCAAGGAGATGAAGCTCCGGCCGAAGATCGACCCGCACGACTATGACACCAAGAAGGGTCACGTCGTCCGGTTCCTCAAGCAGGGTGACAAGGTCAAGATCACGATCATGTTCCGTGGTCGCGAGCAGTCCAGGCCGGAGCTCGGCTACCGACTGCTGCAGCGTCTCGCGGAGGACGTGGCCGACCTCGGGTTCGTCGAGTCGAACCCGAAGCAGGACGGCCGAAACATGATCATGGTGCTCGGCCCGCACAAGAAGAAGACCGAGGCGATGGCCGAGGCCCGTGAGGCCCAGGCCGCCCGCAAGGCGGAAGCGAAGGCCAACCCGGGCAAGTCGCAGAACGCCGCGGAGTCCGAGTTCGACGACGAGAACCTCGCGGACGAGGACACCGTCGACGAGGTCGAGACCGTCGAGGCCCCGGCCGAGGCTCGCGCCGACGCCTGATCCCCGGACGCCAGTCCAGGGAAGTAACCGATACAAGAGCGACGCTCCACCTGTGCCCGGTTTCACGACCGGGCACCGGAGCGCCACCGACGAGGAGATACGGCGCTATGCCGAAGAACAAGTCGCACAGCGGTGCCAGCAAGCGCTTCAAGATCACCGGCTCCGGCAAGGTGCTCCGCGAGCGTGCCGGCAAGCGCCACCTGCTCGAGCACAAGTCGTCCCGTGTGACGCGGCGCCTCACCGGCACTGCCGAGATGGCCCCGGGCGACGCCAAGAAGATCAAGAAGCTTCTCGGCAAGTGACGTACGCGGCGCTCCTGTTGAGCGCCGTACGTCTGGACCGGGACCCCATCGATTCCGGGCCGTGTGAGTCCAACCACGGCCCCGCTACAAGGAGTTAAACAAGTGGCACGCGTCAAGCGGGCAGTCAACGCCCACAAGAAGCGCCGGGCGATCCTCGAAGCCGCCTCCGGCTACCGCGGTCAGCGTTCGCGTCTGTACCGCAAGGCCAAGGAGCAGGTCACCCACTCGCTGGTCTACAACTACAACGACCGCAAGAAGCGCAAGGGCGACTTCCGTCGGCTGTGGATCCAGCGCATCAACGCCGCTGCCCGCGCCAACGGCATCACGTACAACCGCTTCATCCAGGGTCTGAACGCGGCGAACATCGAGGTCGACCGCAAGATCCTTGCCGAGCTGGCTGTCAACGACGCCGGTGCGTTCGCTGCGCTGGTCGAGGTTGCGCAGAAGGCTCTGCCGAGCGATGTCAACGCGCCCAAGGCCGCGTGACGCTGCGCTGGCTTGAGCGGTGACTTGAAGGGCTCGCAGGTTTTTGCCTGCGGGCCCTTTGTTGCTGGGCCCGCCCTGGTAGTTGTTCGGGTGCGGGTCATTTGTGGCTGGTCGCGCAGTTCCCCGCGCCCCTTAGGGAAATCCGCGCGTCCTGAGATTTGAAGGTGAAGTAGAGAATGTCCCCTCACGGTCCCGAGCTCATCTCGCCCCGCTCCGCTCGCGTCGCCGCTGCTCGGCGGCTTGAGCGGCGGAATTTTCGGAGCAAGGAGCGGCTGTTTCTTGCCGAGGGGCCGCAGGCTGTGCGGGAAGCGGCGGGGTACAAGGACACGCTCGTTGAGTTGTTCGCGACCGTTGAGGCTGCCGAGCGGTACGCCGATATCGTCGGCGAGGCCCGTGATGCCGGTGCGCGCGTGCATCTCGCGGATGAGCAGGTCATCGCCGATATCTCTACGACTGTCACTCCGCAAGGGCTCGTCGGGGTTTGTCGGTTTCTCGACACTCCGTTCGAGGAGATCCTCCGTAGCCGCCCCAAGCTCGTTGCCGTTCTTGCCAATGTGCGCGACCCCGGGAACGCCGGCACCGTTCTGCGGTGTGCCGATGCCGCCGGGGCCGAGGCTGTCGTACTGACCGATGCTTCTGTCGATCTCTACAACCCCAAGGCCGTACGGGCTTCCGTGGGCTCCCTCTTTCACCTTCCCGTTGCTGTCGGGGTGCCCGTTGAGCAGGCTGTGGCCGGGCTCAAGGGGATCGGGGTGCGGATTCTTGCCGCTGATGGGGCCGGGGACGATGACCTCGATGACGAGCTGGATCAGGGGACCATGGGTGGGCCCACCGCCTGGGTGTTCGGGAACGAGGCGTGGGGGCTTCCGGAAGAGACCCGGGCGCTTGCGGACGCCGTTGTGCGGGTTCCGATCCACGGGAAGGCCGAGAGCCTGAACCTCGCCACCGCCGCCGCCGTATGTCTCTATGCGTCGGCGCGTGCACAGCGCGCCTCCGGAGGGTGCCGCTCTGTCACCGGCAGCTAGTAGGGTGACCAGCTCGGGGGCCACCTGCGCCGTATGAGAAGAGGTGGGGTACGGGGATGACTGTCGGCACGAGCAGCGCGCCGGGAGCACGGGGTGTGCCCCGGCCGTCCGAGGCCCGGCACGACGACCTCGGCATCGATCCCGACGAACTGGCCGACGGTCTCGTGATCGCCGATGAGCACGGGCATGTCGTCTGCTTCAACGCCGCCGCCGAGCGCATCACCTCCCTCGCCGCCTCCGACGCCCTCGGGCAGCGGCTGGAGAAGGCCCTTCCGTTAGAGGACCTGGAAGGGCGCCGTTGGTGGCAACTGACCGATCCTTATGGCGGGTTGGCCATCCGGGTGCGGCAGCCCGAGCGGAATTTGTTGCTGCCCGGTGGTCATGAAGTCCTCGTCACCGCGCGCTATGTCCGTACCGAGCCTCTCGGGCCGGTTCGGCGGGTTGTCGTCTCCCTTCGTGATACCGAGGCCCGGCGTCGTACCGAGCGCAGTCACGCCGAGCTGATCGCCACCGTCGCGCACGAGCTGCGTTCGCCGCTCACCTCCGTCAAGGGGTTCACCGCCACCCTGCTCGCCAAGTGGGAACGTTTCACCGACGACCAGAAGCGGCTGATGCTGGAGACCGTCGACGCCGACGCCAACCGCGTCACCCGGCTCATCGCCGAGCTGCTCGACATCTCCCGCATCGACTCCGGGCGGCTGGAGCTGCGTCGCCAGCCCGTGGACATGGGCGCGGCCGTCGGCCGTCATATTCAGGCGTACGTCGCCGCGGGTCAGACCGCCGACCGGTTCCTGCTCCGCGTGGAACAGCCGTTGCCCGATCTGTGGGCCGACCCCGACAAGGTCGACCAGGTGCTGAGCAACCTGCTGGAAAATGCGGTGCGCCACGGCGAGGGAACCGTCACCATCGACGTCACGGCCTCCGCGTCCCCGCGTGAGGGCGAGGAGACCGGCACATCCGTGACGGTGAGCGACGAGGGCCCAGGCATCCCGGAGGAGTCCATGAACCGCGTGTTCACCCGCTTCTGGCGGGGCAGCAAGCGCGGCGGCACGGGACTTGGCCTGTACATCGTCAAGGGCATCGTCGAAGCCCACGGCGGCACCATCACGGTCGGCCGCGCCCCGGGCGGCGGCGCCGAGTTCCGATTTACGTTGCCCGTGGGCACCCCGGCGTATCTGCAGTAGCCCTGCAGCAGTCGCCGACGAGGGCCCACGGGCGAGGTCACCTGCCTCACCCCCGTTAGACTCGGCCTTTGGCACCTTTGCGTCCCCGTTTCAGGGACGACGACGCGTCCCCCGAGTCGAGTCGGGACGGGGACCATCCGCCAGCCAACCGGAAGCACGGGAAGAGATGTCGGCACCGAATAAGTCGTACGACCCTGTAGAGGTCGAGGCCTTGAAACCGGAAGAGATCGAGCGCATGCGGGACGAGGCGCTCGCCGCCTTCGCCGCCGCCGGCGACCTCGACGCGCTCCAGGAGGCCAAGGTCGCCCACACCGGCGGCACCTCCCCCCTCGCCCTCGCCAACCGCGAGATCGGCGCGCTGCCCCCGCAGGCCAAGGCCGCGGCCGGCAAGCTCGTCGGCCAGGCCCGGGGCGCGGTGAACAAGGCCCTCGCCGCCCGCCAGGCCGAGCTGGAGGCCGACCGCGACGCCCGCGTCCTGGTCGAGGAGGCGGTGGACGTCACGCTGCCGTACGACCGTGTACCGGCCGGCGCCCGGCACCCGCTCACCACGTTCATGGAGCGCGTCGCCGACGTCTTCGTGTCCATGGGGTACGAGATCGCCGAGGGCCCCGAGGTCGAGGCGGAGTGGTTCAACTTCGACGCGCTCAACTTCACCCCGGACCACCCGGCCCGGCAGATGCAGGACACCTTCTTCGTCCAGGGCCCCGAGGGCACCGAGGGCGACGAGTCCGGTGTCGTCCTGCGGACGCATACCTCGCCCGTGCAGGCCCGCGCCATGCTGGACCGCGAGCCGCCGGTCTACATCGTGTGCCCCGGCCGCGTGTACCGCACGGACGAGCTGGACGCCACGCACACCCCGGTCTTCCACCAGATCGAGCTCCTCGCCATCGACGAGGGCCTGACCATGGCCGACCTCAAGGGCACCCTCGACCACATGGTCCAGTCGCTCTTCGGCGCGGAGATGAAGACCCGGCTGCGCCCGAACTACTTCCCCTTCACCGAGCCGTCCGCCGAGATGGACATGCTCTGCTACGTCTGCAAGGGCGAGTCCGTCGGCAACCCCGACCGCCCCTGCCGTACCTGCTCCTCCGAGGGCTGGATCGAGCTGGGCGGCTGCGGCATGGTCAATCCGCGCGTGCTCGTGGCCTGTGGTGTGGACCCGGAGAAGTACAGCGGATTCGCGTTCGGGTTCGGCATCGAGCGGATGCTGATGTTCCGCCACAACGTCGAAGACATGCGAGACATCGTCGAGGGCGACGTCCGGTTCACCCGGCCGTTCGGGATGGAGATCTGATGCGCGTCCCGCTTTCTTGGCTGCGGGAGTACGTCGACCTGCCGGCGACGGAGACCGGCCGCGACGTCCAGGCCAAGCTCATTTCCGTGGGCCTTGAGGTGGAGACCGTCGAGCAGTTGGGCGACGGCCTCAAGGGCCCGCTCGTCGTCGGCAAGGTCCTCACGATCGAGGAGCTGGAGGGCTTCAAGAAGCCCATCCGCTTCTGCACGGTCGACGTCGGCCAGGCCAACGGCACCGGTGAGCCCCAGGAGATCGTCTGCGGCGCCCGCAACTTCGCCGTCGGTGACAAGGTCGTCGTGGTCCTCCCCGGCGCGGTCCTGCCGGGCGACTTCGCGATCGCCGCCCGCAAGACGTACGGCAAGACCTCGCACGGCATGATCTGCTCCGGCGACGAGCTGGGCATGGGCGACGACGGCTCGCACGGCATCATCGTGCTGCCGCCCGAGCACGAGGTCGGCACCGACGCCATCGAGCTGCTCCAGCTCGTCGACGAGGTCCTCGACATCGCCGTCACGCCCGACCGCGGCTACGCCCTGTCGATCCGCGGCGTCGCCCGCGAGACCGCCACCGCCTACGGCCTCCCGCTGCGCGACCCGGCCCTCCTGGACGTCCCGCAGCCGAACGCCTTCGGCTACCCGGTCCAGGTCGCCGACCCGATGGGCTGCGACCGCTTCACCGCCCGCACGGTCACCGGCCTCGACCCCGACGCCCGCTCCCCGCTCTGGCTCACGCGCCGCCTCCAGAAGGCGGGCATGCGCCCGATCTCGCTCGCCGTCGACATCACCAACTACGTGATGCTGGAGCTCGGCCAGCCCCTGCACGCCTACGACCGCTCCCGCGTCCAGGGACCGATCGGCGTGCGCCGGGCCACGCAGGGCGAGAAGCTCACCACCCTCGACGGCGCCAAGCGCACGCTGGACGCCGAGGACCTGGTGATCACCGACGACCGCGGCCCCATCGGCCTCGCGGGCGTCATGGGCGGTGCCAACACGGAGATCGACGACACCGAGAACACCACCACCGAGGTCGTCGTCGAGGCCGCGCACTTCGACGCGCTCTCCATCTCGCGTACGGCCCGCCGCCACAAGCTGGCCTCCGAGGCGTCCAAGCGCTTCGAGCGCGGCGTCGACCCGCAGGCCGCCTCGGCGGCAGCCCAGCGCACGGTGGACCTCCTGGTCCTCCTCGCCGGCGGCACGGCGGACGCGGGCGTCACCGAGGTCATCGCGCCCTCGGCCCCGCACACCATCACCATCCCGGCGGACCATCCGGACAAGGTCGCGGGTGTCGAGTACGGCCGCGAGACCGTCGTACGGCGTCTCCAGGAGGTCGGCTGCGACGTGTACGGGCAGGACGAGCTGATCGTCACCGTCCCGTCCTGGCGCCCCGACCTCACCGACCCGAACGACCTGGCCGAAGAGGTCATCCGTCTGGAGGGCTACGAGAACCTGCCCTCCACGCTCCCCAAGCCCCCCGCGGGCCGGGGCCTCACCGACCGCCAGCGCCTGCACCGCCGCATCGGCCGCGCGCTGGCCGGTGCCGGTTACGTCGAGGCGCCGAACTACCCCTTCATCGGCGAGCACGTCTTCGACCAGTTCGGCCTGACCGCCGACGACCCGAACCGCAAGGTCGTCAAGCTGGTCAACCCGCTCTCGGACGAGGAGCCGGCGCTTCGTACGACGCTGCTGCCGGGGCTGCTGGGTGCCTTGCGGCGCAATGATGGTCGGGGCTCGCACGACCTCGCGCTGTTCGAGACCGGGCTGGTCTTCCACCCGCGTGAAGAGCTGAAGATCGCGGTACGGCTGCCTGTCGACCGGCGTCCCACCGACGAGGAGATCACTTCTCTCACCGAGGCGCTGCCCGTCCAGCCCCGGCATGCCGCGGTCGTCCTCGCGGGCGCGCGTGAGCAGGCCGGGTGGTGGGGCAAGGGGCGTCCGTCCGACTGGGCCGACGCGGTCGAGGCGGCGCGGGTGCTGGCGCGTGAGGCCGGGACCGAACTCGTTGTGCGGGGTGGGCAGTACGGGCCCTGGCATCCGGGGCGGTGTGCGGAACTCGCCGTTGTCGTCGAGGGTGTTGAGCAAGTCATCGGGTACGCGGGGGAGTTGCACCCGGGTGTGCTGAAGACGCTGGGGCTGCCCGCGCGTACCAGTGCGATGGAACTCGACCTGGATGTCCTTGAGTTGGCGTCTTCGGGGGTTCCCAAGGGGCCGAAGATCTCGACGTTCCCTGTCGCTACGCAGGATGTCGCGCTCGTTGTCGATGTGGCTGTGCCGCATGCGGGTGTTGAGGCTGCGTTGCGTGAGGGGGCGGGTGAACTGCTGGAGTCGATCCGGCTGTTCGACGTCTATGAGAATGCCGCGCAGCTGGGCGAGGGCAAGAAGTCGCTGGCGTATGCGTTGCGGTTCCGGGCGGCTGATCGGACGTTGACTGTCGATGAGGCGTCTGCGGCTCGGGATGCGGCGGTTTCGCTTGCCGCTGAGCTGACCGGGGCTGTGCTGCGGGGGTGATGCGCGGCTAAGGGGTGGGGAGCTGCTGTTGTTTGCCGGCTGCGGGCTCGTTGTGGCTGGTCGCGCAGTTCCCCGCGCCCCTAAAGGCGTCCTCACTCGTTCGGGTGAGAAGTCTGGGTGATGTGGCCCGATCGGGGCATGTGGTCGACAGAATCGGACCGGCCTTTCGGGGTCGGTCCGATTGCGCTGTCGGGGCCTATTTGGGGGGCCACAGGCATGATCCGCATCAAGGCTGGGGTGCCCCGCAGGACGCGCCCGAGGACGCGTGCCCGCCGTCCGCTGCGCAGGGCGCTCGCCCTGGGGCTGCCCACGGTCTGGGGCGCCATGGCGATCACCTACAAACTCACCTGCCCGCTCGCCCAGCAGAACAGCCTGGGCGCCCGCATCGTCACCAGCGCGGTGTTCTTCGCGGTCGGCACCGGGCTCATCGTCCAGGTCCGCCGTTCCCTGCTCCGCGAACTCCGGGAGATCCGCCAGATCGCCGGCGCCGCGCAGAACGCCCTGCTGCGCCCACTCCCACCCCGCCTCGACGGGCTGAACATCGCCGCCGCCCAACTGTCCGCGGAGCGCGGTGCGGTGGTCGGCGGTGACCTGTACGAGGTGATCGCCACCGAGCACGGCGTCCGGGTCGTGATGGGCGATGTCCGCGGCCACGGCATCTCCGCGATCGGCACGGTCGCCGCCGTCCTCGGCAGTTTCCGCGAGGCCGCCCACGACGAACCCGACCTCGAAGGCGTCCTACGACGACTGGAGCGCGCCCTCGCCCGTCACCTCCGCGAACGCGCCCGCGCGGAACACCCCGCCTCGGGCGGCCTCGACCCCGACAGCCCGGTCGCCGAGGAGTTCGTCACCGTACTGCTGCTGGAGATCGGCAGAGATGGAGAGGTGCGGGGGCTCAATTGCGGTCACCCGTGGCCGTACTTGCTGAGCGGGGCGAGCGTCGAGCCACTTGCCCGGGCCGATCCCCTTCCGCCCCTCGGCCCGTTCCCGTTGCCGGCGGAGCTGCCGTTCGTCTGCTGCGGTCAACTCCTCGTGGGCGAGGCCCTGTTCCTCTACACGGACGGAGCGGAGGACGCCCGTGACGCGAGGGGTCACTTCTTCCCGTTGAGGGAGGTCTTGGCGGGGGTGGCGTCTCAACACCCGCTCCCGGCACCGCAGTCCGTACTGGGCTCAGTCTTCACGGCCCTGCTCCGCCACGCGGGCGGCACACCCACGGACGACGTAGCGATACTCGTCCTCAGCAATGACAGAAAGCTGGCGCATCCCCACCTAGGGGCGCGGGGCTGTGACATCAGCGGCTCCGCCGCGGGGGCGCGACAAGCCACGACGGCGCCGCACCCGACAAACGACCGACAGCCCAACGGCGTCTAGTCGCCCGCAAAGCCAGGCCGCCGCACTTACGAGGGGGAGCCGGCGGCCCGGCCGGCCTCTTGCGAGGCAATCCAGTCAACCGGTTCGGAACTCTCCGCAACAGCGCGCACACACCACGGATTCGCGCACTCCGTTCACACCCGGTGTGAACCGAACCGCACTACTCTGTCCGCACCGAGTCACCGGGGGGCCTCCCATGCAGCCCAACACACTCCTCGACGCGATCCTGGACGAGGCGGGAATCTCGCACGCGGGACTCGCCGCCCACGTGAACCAGGCGGGACGGGCCCGAGGGCTCGCGCTACGGTACGAACACACCGCCGTGGCAAGGTGGTTGAAGGGTCAGCGGCCACGGGGGCAGGTCCCGGACCTGATCTGTGAAGTGCTCGCGACCCGGCTCCACAGACCCGTCACCCTCGACGACATCGGCCTCGGCGTACCGGGCGAACCGTCCACCCCGCACGGCACCTCCCTCTCCGGCTTCGTCGAACGGGCCACCGCCCTGTGGCGCTCCGACGAACAGCAGCGCCCGCACATCCTCGGCGCCCCCGCGGTCACCGGCACCCCTGCCGTGATGCCCGTATGGGAGTGGGAGAACCCGCCCGACGACGTGGACGTCTCGCGCGGCGGCCGGCACCGGGTGAGCATGGCCGACATCGAGATGCTGCGCGCGGCCCGCGCCCACTACGAGCAGATGTACCGCAAGGCCGGCGGCGTCGCGACCCGCACCCGCATCGTCGGCTTCCTCAACTCCGAGACCGCGCCCCTGCTGCGCGGCAGCTACACCGACGCCACCGGCCGCCAACTGCACCGCGCCACCGGCGGGTTGGTGGCCATCGCGGGCATCTGCGCCTACGACTCCGACGCGCACGGCCTCGCCCAGCGTTATTTCCATCAGGCGCTGCGGCTCGCAAAGGCCAGCAATGACCGGGGACTTGGCGCCTACGTCATCGCGCTGCTCGTCAACCAGTCGTTGTTCATGCGGGAGTTCCGCCAGGCCGTCGCCTTCGCGGAGGCCGCGCTGCGGGCCGCGGGACGGCAGATCACCCCGGCGCTCGCCTCCGACCTGTACGCGATGCAGGCGAAGGCGTACGCCCACCTCGGCGACGGCACGAGCGCCCTGTCCTGCATCCGGCGTGCCGAGCAGGCCGCCGAACGCATCCGGCGCGGATACGAACCCGACGAGACCGGCTATGTCCAGCCGGGCCTGGTCAACGTCCAGGTGGCGGAGGCGCTGCTCAGCCTCGGCGATCTGACGGCGGCGGGGGAACACGCCCACGCGGCCGTGGACACTCCGGCGCACGACCGGGGCCGGGTGCACCGGCTGGCGATGCTCAGCCAGATCGAACTGCGCCAGGGGAACGCCGACAAAGCGGTGGCCACGGCGGTGCAGATGGCCGAGCAGGCACGGGGGATGGAGTCCCAGCGGCTGCGCGACAGACTCCGCGCGGTCCGCGAGTACCTGGTGCGCAGCGATTGCGCGGGTACCACCGAGGCGGCCGAACTCATCGACGGGGCACTGCGCGTACCCCTGTAGAGCGCCCTGGAAAGCGCCGTAGACCACACCACAGTCCCTGCTGCGATATTGCCACTTACTCGACGGAAGGTGGCAGAACCGTGCAGTGGACGAAACAGAACGAACAAACTGTGTACTCAAACCGCTGGTTCAGCGTCAATCTCGCGGATGTCGAACTACCCGACGGCCGACACCTCGACCACTTCCTCATACGGCTGCGTCCGGTGGCCGTGGCGACGGTGGTCAACGAGGCGAACGAAGTTCTCCTGCTGTGGCGGCACCGTTTCATCACCGACAGCTGGGGGTGGGAGCTCGCGGCCGGAGTCGTCGAGGACGGCGAGGACATCGCGCGCGCGGCCGCCAGGGAGCTGGAGGAAGAGACCGGCTGGCGGCCGGGGCCCCTGCACCACCTGATGAGCGTGGAGCCGTCCAACGGGCTCACGGACGCCCGGCACCACATCTACTGGGCCGACGAGGGCGAGTACACCGGACACCCCGTGGACGACTTCGAGTCGGACCGCCGGGAATGGGTGCCGCTCAAACTCGTACCCGACATGGTCGCCCGCGGGGAGGTCCCGGCCGCCAACATGGCGGCCGCACTACTGCTGTTGCACCACTTGAGGGGCGCCCCGTAGGGGCGCGGGGAACGGCGCGACCAGCCACGACGAACCCGCAGCCAACCGACCGCCCTTCGAACGCTAACGTCCCAGCACCTGCCAGACCGTGACGACAAGGGCACCCACGGCGGTGAGCGCGGCAATGGCCGGCAGCGGCCACCTGGTGTGCTCAAGTGCAACGATGCGCGCGCTCAGATCGTCCAGTTCCTTGTCCGTCTCCTCGGTGCGATGACTGAGCAGGGCCAGCCCACCCTCGACACGCGCGTACGCGACGTCGAGGCGGCGGCGTAACTCTGCGAGTTCTCCATGGACCACGGGATGCTCGGGGTCGGCGGTCACGGGTCCGCTCCTTTCCGTAGTCGGAACATCCCTTGCATGCGCATGAAGAGTCAACTCGCCTGGTGGACACCGGGGGAGAGTGTGCGAGCGGCATATGCGGGCCCGACGCGCACACGGTGTGTGAATGGCGCGGGCCCGGCACTCCGAAGAGTGCCGGGCCCGCAACCGCCAAAGTATTACGGTGAGTTGCCGCGAGGGAAGTGCTCAGGCGTAGGTGTAGAACCCCGAGCCGGACTTGCGGCCGAGGCGCCCCGCGTCGACCATGCGCTGGAGCAGCGGGGGAGCGGCGTAGAGCGGCTCCTTGTACTCCTCGTACATCGAGAAGGCGACCGACGCGACCGTGTCCAGACCGATCAGGTCGGCCAGCTTCAGCGGGCCCATCGGGTGGGCGCAGCCGAGCTCCATGCCGTTGTCGATGTCCTCGCGGCTGGCGATGCCCGACTCGAACATCCGGATCGCGGACAGGAGATAGGGGATCAGCAGCGCGTTGACCACGAAGCCGGAGCGGTCCTGCGCGCGGATCGCGTGCTTGCCGAGCGCCTTCTCGGCGAACAGCTGGGCGCGGCTGAGCGTGCCCTCGGAGGTGGTCAGCGCCGGGATCAGCTCGACGAGCTTCTGCACCGGCGCCGGGTTGAAGAAGTGGATGCCGATGACCTGGTCGGGGCGCGAGGTGGCGACCGCGAGCCGGACCAGCGGGATCGAGGAGGTGTTGGAGGCCAGGATCGCGTCGGGGCGGGTCACGACCTGGTCGAGCACCTGGAAGATCTCGGTCTTCACCTGCTCGTTCTCGACGACGGCCTCGATGACGAGGTCGCGGTCGGCGAACTCGCCGAGATCGGTGGTGAAGCTGAGCCGCGCCTGCGTCTCCGCCAGCTCCTCGGCGGTGATCTTGCCGCGCTCGGCGGCCTTGGCCAGCGAGTTGAACAGCCGGGTCCGGCCGATCTCCAGGGCCTCGCCGGTGGTCTCGGCGACCTTCACGTCCAGGCCGGAGCGGGCGCACACCTCGGCGATACCCGCGCCCATCTGGCCGCAGCCGACCACTCCGACGCGCTCGATGTCGGTCACATCGTCCCCTTCGCTGAGATCTACGGCAGTGGCAGGATCCCGTAGTCCAGGTGCCTGCTCCGATCGTGCACGTTACCCGCAAGTATCGATGATCGATCGCCGGGGTCGGGCATTCTGGGGCGCGGAGACGATCCGTGACGGCACGGATCCACAGCGTATGGGGGTGTGCAGATGGGGCGATTGTCACGTCGGGCGTTCGCGATGGCCGCGCTGTCGACGCTGGCCACGACGGGCAGCGCGGCGGCCGACACCGGGTACGCGCAGAGGCCGGCAGGTCGTCCGCGCGGGGTCACCGAGATGCGGGGCGTGTGGCTGGCGACGGTCGCCAACCGCGACTGGCCCTCCCGCCCGGGGCTCACCGCGGCACAGCAGCGCACCGAACTGATCGCCCACCTCGACACGGCTGTCCGCGACCGCCTCAACACGGTGATGTTCCAAGTACGGCCCACCGCCGACGCGTTGTGGCCCTCGCCGTACGAGCCCTGGTCGCAGTACCTGACCGGCACCCAGGGCCAGGACCCCGGCTGGGACCCGCTCGGGACGGCCGTGGAAGAGGCTCATGTGCGGGGGCTTCAGTTGCATGCCTGGTTCAACCCGTACCGGATCGCCAACAACACCGACCTGACCAAGCTCGTCGCCTCGCACCCCGCGCGCAAGCACCCGGACTGGGTGGTGGCGTACGGCGGGAAGCTCTACTACAACCCCGGGTTGCCCCAGGTCCGCGCCTTCGTAGAGGACGCGATCCTCGACGCGGTGAAGAGGTACCCCGTGGACGGGGTCCACTTCGACGATTACTTCTATCCGTACCCGGTGGCCGGACAGACCTTCGACGACGACGCGGCCTACGACAAGTACGGCGGCGGATTCGCCGATCGGGCCGCCTGGCGCCGCGACAACATCGACAAGCTGATCCGTGAGACCGCGGCCCGTATCCAGCAGATCCGCCCGGGCACGCGCTTCGGGATCAGCCCCTTCGGCGTGTGGCGCAACATCGCGACCGACCCGCGCGGCTCCGACACCCGGGCGGGGGTGCAGACGTACGACGACCTCTGCGCGGACACCCGCACGTGGGTGCGCGAGAACTGGATCGACTACATCGTCCCGCAGCTGTACTGGAACATCGGCTTCGCCGCCGCCGACTACGCGAAGCTGGTGCCCTGGTGGGCGGAGGTCGCGCGCGGCACGAAGACGCGGTTGTACGCGGGTGAGGCGCTGTACAAGGCGGGCGACCCGGCACAGCCCGCGGCCTGGCAGGACCCGGCCGAGCTGTCCCGGCACCTCACTCTCGCCGCGAAGTACCCCGAGGTCGGCGGGCATGTGTTCTTCGCGGCCCGGGATGTGGCCGTGGACTCGTTCGGGGCGATGGCACGCGTGGTCGCCGATCACTACCAGGAGCCCGCGAAGGCTCCGCGCTGAACTCCCTTTCCGGAAGCGGCGTTTGGCCTCTCAACTCCGGGCCCGTTGCGTGACGGCGATGCACACCAGCACCGCCGCCGCGGTCAACGGGGCCGCCACGGGCAGGTGTTCGCCGAGCAGCAGGACCGACCACACCAATGTGAGGAGCGGTTGGGCGAGTTGGAGCTGGCTCGCCTTCGGGACGCCGATCGCCGCCATGCCCCGGTACCAGACGACCAGCCCGAGGAACTGCGAACCGGCGGCGACCCACAGCAGCCCGGCCACGCTGTGCGCGGTGAGGTGCGGGGTGTCGTACGACAGGGCGAGCGTGGCGGCAGGCACGGTGAGCGGCAGGCAGAGGACCAGCGCCCAGGCGATGACCTGCCAGCCGGGCATGACCCGGGCCAGTCGGCCGCCCTCCGTGTAACCCGCCGCGCAGACCAGGAGCGCGGCGAGGAGATACAGGTCGGCGGTGGTCACGGCGCCGCCGCTCTGCTGGACCGTGAAGGCGAGCACCGCGCCGGCGCCCGCGAGCGCGGCCGTCCAGAAGGTGCGCGAGGGACGGATGCCGGTGCGCAGCGCGGACAGGGCGGCGGTCGTCAGCGGCAGCAGACCGACAACCACCGCCGCGTGCGCGGTGGTCGAGGTCTCCAGCGCGAGCGTGGTGAGCAGCGGGAAACCGACCACCACTCCGGCGGCTACGACGGCCAACCCGCCCCAGTGCCGACGGCCGGGCACGCGGACGCGGAGCGCCAGCAGACAGCCGCCCGCGATGACCGCGGCGAGGACGCTGCGCACGGCCACCAGCGACCAGGCGCCGAAGCCTTCGAGCGCCCAGGCGGTGGCGGGGAAGGTGAGGGAGAAGGCGATCACACCGAGCGCGGCCTGGACCGTACCGGCGCGGACGCCGAGCGCAGGGGCCGGTGCGGTGGGAATGGGACCGGTGGTGCTGACCGCTATCGGGCTCGGGGCAGTAGCGCTATCGTGTGCTCTCATGCAAGAGCGTAGCAGTGTCGGTGAACTGGCGGATCACCTGCGACAGGAACTCAACCGCTACTCTCCCGGTGGAAAGCTGCCGTCGAGCCGGGCGCTCGTCGAACGGTTCCGGGTGAGCCCCGTGACCGTCTCGCGCGCCCTCGCGCAGCTGGCCGCCGAGGGGCTGGTGGTCACCCGGCCCGGCGCCGGCGCCTTCCGGGCGACGCCCCGCCCCGCGACCGCCACCGCCTCGGGGGACACCTCCTGGCAGGAGGTCGCGCTCAGCGCGGACGGCACCGCCGACTTCGTCCCGCGCACGGTGGACGCGTCCGCGGTCCTGGCCACGCTGGCCGTCCCGCCGCCGGGCGTGATCGAGTTCAACGGCGGCTATCTGCACCCCTCCTTGCAGCCCGAGCGCGCGATGGCCGCGGCCCTGTCCCGGGCAGGCCGTCGCCCCGGGGCCTGGGGCCGACCGCCGATGGAGGGCCTGCCGGAACTGCGCGAGTGGTTCGCGCGCAGCGTCGGCGGAGCGGTGACGGCCGCCGACGTCCTGGTCAGCGCGGGCGGCCAGACCGCGCTCACCACCGCACTGCGGGCGCTCGCCCCGCCCGGCGCACCGGTCCTGGTCGAATCGCCCACCTACCCGGGCATGTTGGCGATCGCGCGGGCAGCCGGTCTGCGCCCGGTCCCGGTACCGGTGGACGCGGACGGCGTGAAACCGGCCCTGCTCGCCGACGCGTTCCGCGCGACCGGCGCCCGGGTCTTCGTCTGCCAGCCCCTGTTCCAGAACCCGACCGGCGCGGTCCTCGCCCCCGCCCGCCGCCCGGAGGTCCTGCGCATCGCCCGGGACGCGGGCGCGTTCGTCATCGAGGACGACTTCGTACGACGGCTGGTGCACGAGGACGCGGGCCCGCTGCCGCGTCCGCTCGCCGCCGACGACCCCGACGGAGTCGTCGTCCACGTCGGCTCGCTCACCAAGGCGACCTCGCCCAGCTTCCGGGTCAGCGCCCTCGCCGCGCACGGCCCCGTACTGGAACGGCTGCGCGCCATCCAGGTCGTCGACACCTTCTTCGTCCCCCGCCCGCTCCAGGAAGCGGCCCTCGAACTCGTCGGCTCCCCGGCCTGGCCACGCCATCTCCGGGCGATCTCAACGGAGTTGAAGACCCGCCGCGACACGATGACGGCCGCCCTGCGCCTGGAACTCCCCGCCTTCTCCCTCCCGCACATCCCCTCCGGCGGCTACCACCTCTGGCTCCGACTCCCCGACGGCATGGACGAGCAGTCCCTGGCGATCGCGGCCCTCCGCGCGGGCGTCGCCATCACCCCCGGTCGCCCCTACTTCAGCGCCGAACCCCCGGCCGCCCACGTCCGGTTGAGCTTCGCGGCGGTCGCGGGGACGGGGGAGATCGTGGAGGGCGTACGACGGCTTCGGGCGGCCCATGACGAGGTGCGCTAGACCAGGGCACCGGTGAACTCCAGGGACGCGAACAGCTCCGGCGTCAGATGGACGCCCGTGAGGCGATGGGCGAGCGCGAAGGCCGCCTCGGTGTGCAGGTCGTAGCTCCGGTCGTCGCCCTCCCTCAGATCGAAGCCCGACTCCCGCATCCCGGCGAGGAGTTCGGGTTCGTCCGCGTGACTGCCGTCCCGGGAGTAGGCGAAGAGCGGCTCGAAGCGCAGCCGTGTCTCGCCGTCCTCGAACCAGTAGAAGCGGTCCACCGCGTTCACGTTGCGGAAGTGGGAGACCACTGTGCGCCCGCGCGAGACGGGGAGCATGGCCGCGCTGGTGACGCCCAGATAGCCGTTGTGCTCGACCATCAGCGACCAGTCGCCGATCGCGGCGACACCGACGAACAGCGGGTCCCCGTAATGCTCGCCCCAGGTGGTGTACGACGGCTCGCGCAGGGGCTCGACACCCTTGACCCTTATCAACTCCGGCTCCGCTCCCAGCTCATGGAGCAGCCGGTCCGGTGTGATGTCCCGGACCAGCGTGACGCAGTAGGCGTGCATCAGCGGGGAATGCTCCGTCTGGAGCCAGGTGTAGTCGGCGGCGGTCGTCATCCGGGTCATGTCTCGAAGCCTGCCACGCACCACTGACAACGCCCGTTCCGCAGGTGAAAACCGCTCGACACCCTGCCCTCCGACCTGTGATTCTCCCGCCATGAACGACATCCCGAGCCTCCCCGACGGCTATGAGTTCTCCGCCGACCCCGCCCGCGTCGACATCGCCCGCACCCACCGCTGGCTGTCCACCGACGCCTACTGGGCGAAGGACCGGCCCCGCGAGAAGCACGAGCGCGCGGTCGCGTCCTCGATGAACTTCGGGGTGTACGACACGGCTTCGGGGGAGCAGGTGGCGTACGCGCGCGTGGTCACCGACCACGCCGCGTTCGCGTGGCTGTGCGACGTGTACGTGGACCCGTCGGCGCGCGGCAAGGGCATCGGTACGGCGTTCGTCGGCGCCGTGTGCGAGGAGCTGCGGCCGTTCGGACTGCGGCGGATCCTGCTCGCCACGCACGACGCCCACGGGGTGTACGAGAAGGTCGGATTCAAGCCGTTGGAGCGGCCCGACCGGTGGATGGCCCTCGGTTTGGAGTGAGTTGTCCGCCTGGTCCCGACCTTCGAGGTGAGGTTTCGCCCACCCTGGGTAACTCTCATCCGGCCCCCCTTGACCTGCGTACTTCGGCGGGATCACGATCGCCGCATGCAACTTCGGGTCACGTTCGTCGCCGCCGCGCGCAGCTCCCCGTTGCTCGCGGAGCGCTTCGAGGACGACCGCCCGCTGGACCAGGCGGGATGGGACGAGGTGCAGCGCGCCGCCCCGGTCCTGCTGCCCTTGGCGGCGGCGGAGCTGCGCTACTGCTCACCGACCCCGCGCAGCCGCACCACCGGCGACGGCCTCGGGTACACCCCGCTGGTGCAACTCGCCCTGCGCGACTGTGACATGGGCCGCTGGCGCGGCCTGACCCTGGGGGAGGCGATGGCCCGCGAACCGGCCCTGGTCGACGCCTGGCTCGCCGACCCGCGCTCGACCCCGCACGGCGGCGAGTCCCTGCTGGCCTTCATCGCCCGCGTCGGCGGCTGGCTGGACACCCGCCCGGACGACGACGGCGGCCGCATCGTCGCCGTAGCCGAACCCTCCGTCATCCGCGCCGCGTTGGTCTACGCCCTCAAGGCACCCCCGTCGACCTACTGGAACTTCGACGTACGCCCACTGTCGACGACCACGGTCACCGGGCATGCGGGGCGGTGGAACCTGCGGTTCGACGGGGCGGGGGTTCAGTCGAGGCGCGTGTAGGGCGGGCCGCCGACCCTCAACTCCCGCGCGCATACTCCGTACTCAGCACCAGATCCTTCGCCGGACCGCCCACCCGCCACACCGTCCGCCAGTGGTCCGCGTCCAGAACCGTGAACTCGCCCCGGTACAGATCCGCCGAACAGGGATGGTCGGCCACATGGTGCCCCGAGGTCAGATCCAGGTCGTGGAACGGCCGCCCGTCGCCGAAGCGGACGTCGGCCGCCGCAGGGGCCCCGCCCGGCAGGAACCGTAGGGTCCGTTCGGCGGGGCGGGCCACGCCCTGCCAGGTGAAGGTGCCCAGCTCCGTGTGCAGCAGGCCTCCTTCGGGCAGTGCGCTGAAGACGGTCGTACCCGTGAAGTCGCCCTCGTCCCCGCTCGCCAGGTCTCGTACCGACCTCCGCACCCGCCAACTCCCGGACAGATACGCCAACACATCGGGCACCGGCCAGAACCCGCCCATCTTCACCCCTTCCCGCGCCGCCGACGACGCCGTCCGTCCGGCGAGTCGGTAGGCGCCTTGCGTGCGCCCTGGGCCCGGATCTCGTAGTGCGACGCGTGGCCTCGTGGCCCGGGAGACCTCCTCGTACGCGGCCAGGGCGCCGAGCGTGACGAGGTAGGGCAACAGCGCGTGCATGCCCTCGACCCTACGTCCCTCCACGCCCCGGCCCTGTTGACGTGCTCACGACCCTTCCCTATCTTGCCGTTCGAAGTGCTGACCGATGTCTGGTATTTCGAACAACCTCAGAGCGGCTTCCGGGCAGTTGCGGAGCCGCTTTAGGGCACCTTCAAGAGCCGCGGAGTATCCATGTCACGCACCAGCCGCACCCGCCTGAGACTTGCCTTAGGGGCAAGCGCTTTCCTGCTGGCGACGGCCGTCGTCCCCGCACCCGCCCACGCCGAGGACGTCACGGACGTCACCGACTACGCGATCACCGTCGACCCGTCGGCGCGGGGCGCCGCGATCGACAGGACGATGTACGGCGTCTTCTTCGAGGACATCAACCGCGCGGCCGACGGCGGTCTGTACGCCGAGCTCGTGCAGAACCGGTCCTTCGAGTACTCCACCGACGACAACAAGTCGTACACCCCGCTGACCGGTTGGACGGTCGCGGGCACGGCCCAGGTGGTGAACGACGCCGGCCGCCTCAACGAGACCAACCGCGACTACCTGTCCCTGGCGGCGAGTTCGTCCGTCACGAACGCCGGTTACAACACCGGCATCGCCGTCGAGGACGGCAAGAAGTACGACTTCTCGGTCTGGGCCCGCGCCGACAGCGGCACCACCCTCACCGTGAGCCTCCAGGACACCGGCGGCACCCTGGCGACGGCACGCCAGCTGCGGGTGAGGAAGAACGGCTGGGCCCAGTACAAGGCGACGTTCACCGCGACCCGCACCAGCGCCACCGGCCGCCTCACCGTCGGCACCTCCGACGCCTCCGCCCTCGACATGGTGTCCCTCTTCCCCCGCGACACCTACAAGCACGAGCCGAACGGCCTGCGCAAGGACCTCGCCGAGAAGATCGCCGCCCTGCACCCGGGCTTCGTGCGCTTCCCCGGCGGCTGCCTGGTCAACACCGGTTCCATGGACGACTACAGCGCCGCCTCCGGCTACCAGCGCAAGCGCTCGTACCAGTGGAAGGACACGGTAGGCCCGGTCGAGACCCGCGCCACGAACTCCAACTTCTGGGGATACAACCAGAGTTACGGCCTCGGCTACTACGAGTACTTCCGCTTCGCCGAGGACATCGGCGCGATGCCCCTGCCCGTCGTACCGGCCCTGGTGACCGGCTGCGGCCAGAACAAGGCCGTCGACGACCCGGCGCTGCTCCAGCGGCACATCCAGGACACCCTGGATCTCGTCGAGTTCGCCAACGGACCGGTGACGTCGAAGTGGGGCGGGCTGCGTGCCGAGATGGGCCACCCCAAGCCCTTCCACCTCACCCACATCGAGGTCGGCAACGAAGAGAACCTCCCCGCCGAGTTCTTCGCCCGCTTCACCCGGTTCCGTACGGCGATCGAGGCCAAGTACCCGTACATGACCGTGATCTCCAACGCGGGCCCGGACGACAGCGGTTCGACCTTCGACACGGCCTGGCAGCTCAACAAGGACGCCAAGGTCGACATGGTCGACGAGCACTACTACAACAGCCCGCAGTGGTTCCTGCAGAACAACGACCGCTACGACTCCTACGACCGCACCGGCCCGAAGGTCTTCCTCGGCGAATACGCCTCCGGCGGCAACGCGTTCAAGAACGGCCTCGCCGAGGCCGCCTACATGACCGGCCTGGAACGCAACGCCGACGTGGTCAAACTCGCCTCCTACGCACCGCTGTTCGCCAACGAGGACTACGTCCAGTGGCGCCCGGACCTGGTGTGGTTCAACAACCACGCGTCCTGGGGCTCCGCCAACTACGAGGTCCAGAAGCTGTTCATGAACAACGTCGGCAGCCGGGTGGTGCCGTCAACTGCCACCGGCACCCCCTCACTTGCCGCCCCGATCTCCGGAGCGGTCGGCCTGTCGACCTGGGCGACGAGCGCGGCGTACGACGATGTGAAGGTGACGGCGGCGGACGGTTCGGCGGTGTTCTCCGACGACTTCTCCGGTGACACGACGGACCGGTGGACCCATACGGGCGGCGGGAGTTGGAGCCTTGAGGACGGGCAGTACGTCCAGACCGACACCGCCGCCGAGAACACCATGGTGTCGGCGGGCGACCCGGCCTGGCACGACTACGACCTGCACGTGAAGGCCACCAAGAAGGCAGGGAAAGAAGGCTTCTTGGTCGCGTTCGGGGTCAAGGACACCGGCAACTACTACTGGTGGAACCTGGGCGGCTGGAACAACACCCAGACCGCGGTCGAACAGGCCGTGGACGGCGGCAAGTCGACGCTGATCGCCAAGCCGGGGACCATCGAGACGGGCCGTGCCTACGACGTCGACATCAAGGTGAGGGGCCGTCAGGTCACCCTGTACCTCGACGGCCAGGAGTGGGGCAGCTTCGCCGACGACAAGCCGGCCGAGCCGTTCCGCCAGGTCGTCACCAAGGACGCGAAGACCGGTGACCTGATCGTCAAGGTCGTCAACGACCAGTCCTCGGCGGCCCGTACGGCGATCGATCTCGGCGGCGCCAAGGTCGTGTCCAGGGCGAAGGTGACCACGCTCGCCGCCGCGCCCGACGCGGTGAACAGCGAGACGGCGACGGCGGTCGCGCCGGTCGTGTCCACCGTCAACGGGGTTGCCGACAGGTTCAGTTACACCTTCCCGGCGAACTCCGTCACGTTCCTGAGGATCCCGCAGAAGTAGCAACTCCCTGAGAATCAGGCGGAGGTGACTCCAGCTTGGGTGTCCGGCGTGGGCTGCTGTCCCAGCGGCAGCAGTCCGCGCTCGGCGAAGACCTTCTTCGCGGCGAAGGTGGCGTTGAGCGCCTTGGGGATGCCGCAGTACACGGCGGAGTGCGTGAGGGCCTCGATGATCTCCTCGGGCGTGAGGCCCACGTTCAGTGCCGCGTTCACGTGCACGTCGAGCTGCGCCTCGCAGCCGCCGAGCGCGGTGAGCATGCCCAGCGTCACCAACTGGCGGTCGCGCGGGGCGAGTCCGGGACGGTCGTAGATCTCGCCGAAGGCCCAGGCGACGACCTGGTGGCCCAGTTCGGGGTTGATGTCGGCGAGCGAGTCGACGACGCGCTGCCCGGCCTCGCCGTCGACCCGCTTCAGGACCTCCAGGCCGTGGGTGAAACGCTCTTCACGGGTGGTGCTCGCGCTCATGTCGGTTCATCCGATCCCGGCCGCTCGTGCTCGACCTCGTCGAGGAGCAGCTGTTCGTAGTGGTCGATCTTGTTGTCCAGCGCGGACGCGTTGCGGCGCAACGCCCTGATCCGGTCGGCCAGTTCGGCGCGGTGCTCACGGAGCATCGCCAGCCGGTCGGCGACCGTGACGTTCCCCGCCGCCCGCAGCCCCGCGAACCGCTGCATGTCGGCGATCGACATACCCGTCTCGCGCAGCCGCAGCAGAAACTCCAGCCAGGCCAAGTCCGCCGCCTGGTACCGCCGTTGGTTGCCGGTGGTCCGTCCGACCCGCTCGATGAGGCCGGCCTTCTCGTAGTAGCGCAGCGTGTCGTGCGAGAGACCGGTGCGCTCGGCGACCTGGGCGATGGTGAGGGTGGGTTCCCGGTCCCGGGGGAGGGGTTCCGGGGGCTGTCCGCTGCTCATGAACACAACCGTAGAACCTGGAGCGCACTCCAGGTCAAGCGGGCCGGGGACCACTGCGGGCGCGGGACCCGGATCCGAACCGTTGAACCGCGCTTGACCTGGGGATTACCCGCCCCGCACACTTGTCCGGCTCCCGGGGAGGGAGTGGGCGAGGGGGAATTCCACATGAGCGGGACGACCGCGGTCGACGTGTACCAGGACCGCTGCGAGCAGCTGTTCCTGGCGGGGGGGAACGCGGCCGTCCGGCGTGCCGCGCAGGAGGGGCTGGACGAGCTGGGGCCGCAGCCCGATCTCTACTGCTGGCTGGCCCTCGGACATGCCGTCGAGGACGACGACGACCACGACGACCGCGCGGAGGAGGCGTTCCGGGCGGGGCTCGGGCTCGACGCCGACCATCTCGGGCTCCTCGCCGGTTACGCCGAACTGTGCCTGCGCGCCGACGCGTTCGAGTACCCCGGCCGTGCCGCGCGGGCCTCCGTTCTCTCCCGGCGCCTGAAGGAACTGGCACCGGAGTCCGCCGAGGCCGAGCAGCTCGCCGCCGCCGAGCGCTGGGCCCGGCGCGGCTACTGGGACGACATCAGGATGAGGGCGGTGGTCGGTGCGCTTCAGGGCCGTGACACCGAGGCCCAGGCCCGCGCCCTGGCCGAGGACCTTCGGCAGCGAGACGGCGACGGCGGCGACGGCGGCGGCGCGATCACGCGGGGCGCCGGGAGCGTCGACCGGGCCGCCACCGTGCGTGCCACGACCCTGGAGGCGCTGTCCGGCCCGTGGAACGCGCCGGTACGCCTCCTCGGCCGGTACCGGACGGCCGCGTGGGCGGTCAGCCTCATCCTGTGCTTCGCCACCAACACGGCGCTTCGGCGGACGGGAGTGGTGGACCACTTCAGCGTGTGGGGTTACCTCTGGCTGATCCCCGTGCTGATCGTCGACCGCCGTTTCGCCGCCGTCCGCAAAGAGGCCGAGGCCCGCCACGTCGCCCACCTCGAAGCCGTACTCGCCGAGCGGTCCTGACCGAGCGGGAGGTGTCAGTCCCGCGCCGGCCGGCGCCGGTAGTGGCCGAGGGCGTAGTGCGCGGGGACGAGCGCGATCCAGAACCACATGGCGGCCTTCGTGTTGAGGAAGGCCAGGGGGATGGACAGGCCGAACACCAGGACGCTGGAGCCGAGTTGGGCGGTGAAGCGGCGGCGGGCCCTGGCGGCGGGGGACTCGGGTGAGGGGTGCACCTGGCGTTGGGTGAGCAGGAGCAGGGCCACGTGCACCGCGTGGATCGCGGCCATGGCGCTCGCGTAGAGGGCTACGGCGTCGGGCTGGGAGGCGTACTCGGCCAGGAGCCCGGTGGGGAAGGGCAGCAGCGCGACCAGGCCGAGACCGAGGAGGGTCAGCCGGGTGACCACGGTCGTCTCGACGGGCAGTGCCGTGAGGATGCGGCGGTGGTCACGCCAGAAGCCGGAGATGAGCGTGAAGCTGAGCGCGAAGGCGCCGAGGCTGGGCAGGGCGTCGCTCAGGGCCTTGTGGAAGGCGGCGTCGCCCAGATTCGAGGGGACCGCGACGTTGATGACGAGCAGCGTCATCGCGATGGCGTATATCCCGTCGGACAGCGCGATCAGGCGTGCCGTGCCGGGGGAGTGCTCGGGTGTGCGCATCGCTGCGACGGGCTCCGTCATGCCGACGACAGTAGGGCGTCGCGTCCGTGAGCGGTGGTGCCGAACCGTTGGGTCCGCTTACGGTCGGTCCGTGATGATCAGATGTGACGAGCCGCGCGGACTCGGAGTCCCGGACGCCGAGGCGCGGTTGCGCTTCGAGGCGGAGCCGCAGCGGAGCGGGGGTCGGACCGGGCGGAGACTGCTCGTGGTCGACGGGGAGCCCGCGTTCGAGCTCAGCTACTGGTGCGGGACGTGCCCGTTGCTGTTCCGCCGGCTGGTGACCGCGAATCAGAAGCTGTCGCTGGAGGACGTACGGGAGCGGCTCACCGGGACGCTGGCCGAGCCCGGTGACGGCGGTGTGATCGACGCGTTCGGCGCGTTGCTGCCACAGGGCGAGTACCTTCCGGTGCTGCTGCGTGTGGAGCCCCGGCTGGTGATCCCGGGCCGGGAAGGCGACTACTTCAGCGGCGAGCAGGTGGACTCCTGGGGGATCGACCAGTTCTGGGGCCTCCCGGAGTACCCGCACACGCCGTACTACCGGACCTTCGAGACGGTGGTCGACGCGTCCGCCCACCTGTACGAGTTCGTCGTGCCGATGGTTCCGCCGACGTGGAACGACCGGGAGCGCGTCGAGGAGTACGTCGAGCTCATGGACCGGGGTGCGGTCCCGACGGCCGTGGCGGTCTCGACGCTGGACGTGTGCGAGCCCGCCATCGCCTTCGGGGACGACCAGTCCCAGCACTGGGGTCTGACGCACTTCCTCCTCGACGGCCACCACAAACTGGAGGCCGCGGCCACCGCCGGCCGCCCGGTGCAGCTCCTCTCGCTGCTGGCCCTGGGCGAGGGCCTGGCGAGCGCTGAGGACTGTGCCCGGCTGCCCGCCCTGCGTGCTCAGCCCCGCTCGGCCCGTACGACCGGTGCCTGACCCGGCACGGATCGGGAGCGGCTGAATGCGGCGCTCTGCCAGGCCACCAACGCGAACAACACGATCTCGACGCCCGCGGTGATGCCCGCCGCCCGGAACTCCTCCCCGGACAAGTAGCCCGTTCCCTCTTGTTCCGAGGTCCGACGTGTACCGGTCGGGCTCTTTTGGACCGGGCAGCCTCTTTGATCCAGCCACCTGCAAGTGTGTAGGACCGGAAAGTTCTCAATGTCCGCAGACCGCCGTGCACAGTTTGGACGAGGTGGTCTTTTCTGGCAGCTCGCGGCATGCGA
The DNA here is from genome assembly GCF_033335955.1 of Streptomyces sp. N50. Classification (GTDB taxonomy): domain Bacteria; phylum Actinomycetota; class Actinomycetes; order Streptomycetales; family Streptomycetaceae; genus Streptomyces. The sequence continues at coordinate 1,369,100 of NZ_CP137549.1, read as the reverse complement.
TCTTAGGGGTATGAGTGGAGGCAGAGGGCGAATGCTCACGGGGACGCTCAGGGTGCTGCTCATCCGTCGAGGAGTGTTGCGGGCCGGTCGGTCGGTGTCGCGCGAAGGCGTTGCGTCGGCACCCGGCGACCTGCGCCCCGGGCGGCCGCTCCATGAGCTGGCTGTGGGCGTGTTCCGCAGGGCCACGGGCCTCGGATCCGGGCGACGGAGTCGACGCGGTGGAACGGCGCACGCGCATGCGGACGGATTCGATGCCGCGTACCCCTGGGAAATGCCGGGCGGTACCCAAGAGTTGATCAGCGGGTACGAGGTCTGCCCGGCCGATTGCGATTCGCTGGACGTTTCCATGCGGACATTGAGCGAACTCGAGGAACCCCGTGCCTGCCCAAAGAATTGCGGCAATAATCTAGAATGGGTGACGTTGAAGGTTTCTCGTATTGAACTGCCGTAAGCCCTTCGAAGGTGGCAACCCATGAACGACCATCGCGCAGAGAATACGCGGCCCCGGCGTCCGCAGCAGCGGGCGCCGGAGACAAGGTCCCGGACTCTCGACGCGGCTGGTCAGGTTTTCTGGAAAAGGGTCCAATGAGCTTGCCCTGGTAGCGGCAACTGGCCGAAGTGGAACAGCAGGGTGAGCTGAGGCCGCATATTGTCCTGGAGGATCACGCCGTCCAAATCGCTGGAACATGGTCCGGTCTGGCTTTCATGGGGCGGGCAATAAGCGGCGACCTGAGTAAATTCCAATTGCTCCTCCAGGTCCCGTCAGACCTCCCCCAGTTGCCCAACGCTGTTCGTCCCGGCCGTCCGCAGGACGATGTGGGCGGGCCACGCCCCGCCTGATGTGCATTTACCTGCGGCGAGACGCTTTGGCGGGGGCTGAATGCCCGCGATTTCCTGTGAAAGTCCACTGTGGTCTTGCCTGCGGCGCACGTCCGTGCCTCGCGCGTCACCGGCAGTCGCTTCCCTTGAAATAGGGGCGCGCAGACGAACCGGGGGAGGTCGTTCTTGGCAGGTCAGATTCGATGATGAAAGCCTGAATCGGTCAAACGTGATCCGCACAACAGCAGCCCCGCGCATGAACGTTCAATCACAGGGGTATGCAGGCCTGCGGTTACGTCCTGGCTGCCAAAGGAAGAGTTGCTTTGGAATCTATAGTTGCTTCAAGCAACGTCGACCGACGCGCACTGGTTTCGCTTTTCGCTCGTCTTCGCAGGAGCGAGGGACAGTCCAATCCGCTACCCATCTACGATCAGCTCAGGTCGCTTGGCGAAGTGATCCCGGCGCCGTGGGGAGGGCATTTGGTAACTTCCTATCGGCTGTGTCACAGCATTCTACGAGATAAGTCGTGGAGGGTTCCCGATCGTCAATGGCGCGCCAGCCAGACGGGCTCGAATCGATGGAATTCAGCCGCATCGTTCCAGATGGCTGCCACCCTGCCGATGCTGAATCCTCCGCTTCACACGCAGACGAGGGAAATCCTTGGTCGCGTGTTCCACAAAGGCCTACTCCCGCAGTTGAGTTCTTCGGTACAAAAGACAGTCGACCGTCTCCTTGACCAATTCTTCGAGGAGCTGAGTCAAGGGCCGGCGGATTTCGTGAAGAGCGTCGGTGAGGAACTTCCCGTAATCGCGATCGGTGAGTGGTTGGGCCTGCCTTCATCCGACTACGGCCTCCTGCGCACCCTGACCCACGACCAGGTCTTCACCCAGGAGTTGTTTCCGTCCGCGACCGAGCTGTCACTCTCGGATGCCGCGACCGCTCAACTCCGGTCCTACTTTTCCGCACTGATCAATGACCGCCGGGAGAATCCTGGCACCGATCCCATCTCGAACTGGCTCAGGATCTGGGATGAACGAGAGCGCGACCGGGCCACCGTCGACGAGGCTGTCCACTCCATAGCCCTGTTCATGATTCTCGCGGCCTTGGAGACAACGAGCCACGTACTGTCCGCGACGCTTCGTCTCGTGCTCAGCCACCGCGAGCAGGAGGATTGGCTGCGCCAGCTCCCTCACCTCGTACCGGACGCGGTCGAAGAGGCCCTGCGCTACGACCCGCCGATTCACATGATCAGCCGCATCGCCGGCACCACCACCGACCTTGGCGGAATCCGTGTGCCCGCAGGCGGGATGGTCCAACTCATGGTGGGAGCAGCGCATCACGACCCGGCCCAGTGGACGGATGCCCACCGCTTCGATGTCCGTCGTCGCCAGATGAAGACGGCCGGACCCCCGCACCTGAGCTTCGGCGCCGGAATTCACTACTGCCTTGGCAGCCAGCTCGCACGCCTGGAAGCGACAGTCCTTCTCACATCTCTGCTCAAGCGCCCCGGGCGCCTTCGCGTCAACGCACCTGTCCAGTGGGCATCGCGGATCGCCTTCCGGCGCACGACCTCGCTGGAACTCGTCCTCGAATGACCTCCACCCACTCCAAGGAAGCTGACATGCCGACCGACTTCAAGAGCCTGCGCGTGGTCGAAGAGGGCCCCATCCTCCAGGTGCAGCTCAACCGGCCCGAGAGCGGAAACGCCCTGTCCGGAGAGGTTCTCACCGACCTCCTGGAGGTGCTGAACAGGCTTCAGGAAGACACCACGATTCGCGTCATGGTGCTTTCCGGAGCAGGAGATGACTTCTGCCAGGGAGGCGACCGCAGCGAGTTTCCCGCCCTGCTGGCCGAAGACCCCTCCGGCGGCTCACTTCGCGCGCTCGCCGCCAAGGCTGAGCGTGTGTGCGCCGCGCTCTCCAGACTGGAGGTGGTCACCATCGCCCGGCTTCAAGGAGACGTCATCGGGGCCGGCTTGGGACTCGCCATCTATTGCGATCTGCGCGTCGGTGCCGACACCTGCCGCTTCCGGATGCCCGAGCTCGGGCTCGGGCTCCCGCCTGCTTGGGGAGGCGTCCTGGACCGTCTCCCCACAGAAGTGGGACAGTCCTGGGTCCGCTACCTCCTGCTGACCTCGGAGCCTTTCGGTGCCGACAGGGCCCGGGAACTCTCCGTCCTCCACAATGTCGTTCCACGGGACGGTCTGGACGCGGCCGTCAGCCGTCTGGCCAGGACGATGGCACGCCGGGACCCTGCGGCCGTCCGAATGACGAAGCGCATGCTGAGCGCACGCGCCAACGCCGCCCAGCTCTCCATCGGCGGCTACTTCGACGGAGAGCTGCTCACATCCGCGGTGACCCGGGCGGTCAATGCGCGTTCGTCGAGAGGACAGACGAGTTCCGACCCGAGCTGACGGCTCCCCCTGGCCGGTCCAGCGGAACCAGGGTCCGCGCAGGGCGGATGGAAGTCGGCGGGACCTTCCGCGACCTCTGCCGGACGGATCTCTTCGCCGAGAGGTCCCCGAACAGGCGGCGTGGCCTTCCCGACGGGGGAGCCCACGCCGTCGGCGGAAGTCCCGGGCACCACTGGAGGCTTCACCTTCGCTGGCCCCATCGCGTCCGGGCTCTGGTACGCGTGCGAGCGCTGCCGCCAGCACGTCAAGGCCGACCGGCGGGCCGACCTGACCCCCGACTGCGGACACCCCGCGGGCACCAATCGGGCTGCCACCTGGCAGGCCTTCCGCGGCGCACGCCTTCCCGGGCCGGGCCATGCCTGGCCGCTGGTGACGCACGCTCGGCCACACCGACGTGAGTGCATACCCACTCACTCGGATTGCATAAACGTGCAGCGAAACGTATAGTCATGCCATCGAAGAGGAGGGTTCCATGGCGGTACGTGCGGCGGTGGCCGGAGCGAGTGGATACGCGGGCGGGGAACTCCTGCGTCTGCTCCTGGCGCACCCCGAGGTCGAGATCGGTGCCCTGACCGGCAACTCCAACGCCGGACAGAGACTCGGCGCGCTGCAACCGCATCTGCTGCCACTCGCCGACCGGGTCCTCCAGGAAACCACCCCCGAAGTCCTCGCCGGACACGACGTCGTCTTCCTCGCGCTCCCGCACGGCCAGTCCGCCGCCGTCGCCGAGCAGCTCGGCCCGGACGCCCTCGTCGTCGACATGGGCGCCGACTTCCGGCTGAAGGACGCGGCCGACTGGGAGAAGTTCTACGGCTCCGCGCACGCCGGCACCTGGCCCTACGGCCTGCCCGAACTCCCGGGCGCCCGCGCCGCGTTGGCGGGGTCCAAGCGCATCGCCGTGCCCGGCTGCTACCCGACGGCCGCCTCGCTCGCGCTCTTCCCGGCCTACGCCGCCGGACTCGCCGAGAACGAGGCCGTGATCGTCGCCGCGTCCGGGACCTCGGGGGCCGGCAAGGCGCCCAAGGCTCACCTCCTGGGCTCCGAGGTCATGGGGTCCATGTCGCCCTACGGCGTCGGCGGCGGGCACCGGCACACCCCCGAGATCATCCAGAACCTGGGCGAGGCGGCCGGTGAGACCGTCACCGTCTCCTTCACGCCCACCCTCGCGCCGATGCCCCGCGGCATCCTCGCCACGTGCAGCGCCAAGGCCAAGCCCGGTGTCACCGGCGAGTCCGTGCGCGCCGCGTACGAGAAGGCCTTCGCCGACGAGCCCTTCGTCTTCCTCCTCCCCGAGGGGCAGTGGCCCGCGACGGCGTCCGTCTACGGTTCCAACGCCGTTCAGGTGCAGGTCGCGTACGACGAGGCCGCGGGACGGATCATCGCGATCAGCGCCATCGACAATCTGACCAAGGGCACCGCGGGCGGTGCCGTACAGAGCATGAACCTCGCCCTCGGGCTCGACGAGTCCACCGGGCTGACCACGATCGGAGTCGCGCCGTGAGTGTGACGGCAGCACAGGGATTCACGGCCGCGGGAATCGCCGCCGGAATCAAGGAGAACGGCAACCCGGACCTGGCCCTCGTGGTCAACACCGGGCCCCGCCTCGCCGCCGCGGGCGTCTTCACCTCCAACCGCGTCAAAGCCGCGCCGGTCCTCTGGTCCGAGCAGGTGCTGAAGGGCGGCAAGGTCTCCGCCGTCGTCCTCAACTCCGGTGGCGCCAACGCCTGTACGGGTCCGAAGGGCTTCCAGGACACGCACGCCACCGCCGAGAAGGTCGCCGACACCCTCGGGCTGAACGCCGCCGAGGTCGCCGTCGCCTCGACCGGTCTCATCGGCTTGCTCCTCCCGATGGACAAGCTGCTGCCGGGAGTTGAGGCCGCCGCCGGTCAACTCTCCCCGCACGGTGGCGAGAAGGCCGCCATCGCCATCAAGACCACGGACTCCGTCCACAAGACCGCCGTCGTGACCACCAAGGACGGCTGGACCGTCGGCGGCATGGCCAAGGGCGCCGGCATGCTCGCCCCCGGTCTCGCCACCATGCTCGTCGTCCTCACCACCGACGCCGATGTCGCAAGTGACGTACTGGACACGGCACTTCGGGCCGCCACCCGCACCACCTTCGACCGTGTCGACTCCGACGGCTGCATGTCCACCAACGACACCGTGCTGCTGCTCGCCTCCGGCGCCTCCCAGGTCACCCCGGACCAGGCCGAGTTCGCCGAGGCCGTGCGTGCCGTCTGCGACGACCTCGGGCAGCAGCTCATCCGGGACGCCGAGGGCGCCAGCAAGGACATCAAGGTCGAGGTCGTCAACGCCGCGAGCGAGGACGAGGCCGTGGAGGTGGGCCGTTCCATCGCCCGGAACAACCTCCTCAAGTGCGCGATCCACGGTGAAGACCCCAACTGGGGACGGGTGTTGTCCGCGATCGGCACCACCAAGGCCGCCTTCGAGCCGGACCAGCTCAACGTCGCCATCAACGGTGTGTGGGTCTGCAAGAACGGGGGCGTCGGCGAGGACCGCGACAAGGTCGACATGCGCTACCGCGAGGTGCACATCGTCGCCGACCTGGCCGCCGGGTCCGAGACCGCGACGATCTGGACCAACGACCTCACCGCGGACTACGTCCACGAGAACAGCGCGTACTCGTCATGAGCACTACCCGCAAGCACACCGCGCTGCCCAAGGCGCAGATCCTCATCGAGGCGCTGCCCTGGCTGACCCGGCACAACGGCAAGACCGTCGTCATCAAGTTCGGCGGCAACGCCATGATCGACGAGGACCTGAAGGCCGCGTTCGCCCAGGACGTCGTGTTCCTGCACCACGCGGGACTCAAGCCCGTCGTCGTGCACGGCGGCGGCCCGCAGATCAGCGCCGCCCTCGACCGGCACGGCATCGTCAGCGAGTTCAAGGCCGGCCTGCGGGTCACCACCGAGGACGCCATGGACGTCGTACGGATGGTCCTCGCGGGGCAGGTGCAGCGCGAGTTGGTCGGACTGCTCAACCAACACGGGCCGCTCGCCGTCGGGTTGACCGGCGAGGACGCGCACACCATCACCGCCACCAAGCATCTGCCCGAGATCGACGGGGAGTTGGTCGACATCGGGCGGGTGGGTGAGATCACCGCCATCGACACGGGCGCGATCGAGGCTCTGCTCGCGGACGGCCGTATCCCGGTCGTCTCGTCGATCGCCAGGAGCGAGGACGACGGACATGTCTACAACGTCAATGCTGACACGGCTGCTGCGGCTCTCGCTGCTGCGCTGGGGGCCGAGACTCTCATGGTCCTCACGGACGTCGAGGGTCTCTACGAGGACTGGCCCAACAGCGACGAGGTGATCAGCCGTCTCACCGCCACCCAACTGGAGAAGCTGCTCCCGGAGTTGAGCTCCGGGATGGTGCCGAAGATGGAGGGCTGTCTGCACGCCGTGCGCAACGGCGTGACCACCGCCCGCGTCATCGACGGCCGGGTCCAGCACTCGATCCTGCTGGAGATCTTCACCGACGAGGGCATCGGCACGATGGTCGTGCCGGACGAGCTGCCCGACGCGAAGCCCGCGAAGAAGAAGAACGCCAAGAAGGCCGGCAAGAAGCAGGGGGATGCCGTATGACCGCCAATGAGGAGCTGACCCAGCGCTGGCAGGGGTCGCTCATGAACAACTACGGCACCCCGAAGCTCCCCCTCGTCCGCGGTGCCGGCGCCAAGCTGTGGGACGCCGACGGCAACGAGTACGTCGACTTCGTCGGCGGGATCGCGGTCAACGCCCTCGGGCACGCCCACCCGGCGATCGTCGAAGCCGTCAGCACGCAGATCGCCCAACTCGGCCATGTCTCCAACCTGTTCATCGCCGAACCGCCCGTCACGCTCGCGGAACGGCTGCTTGAGCGGTTCGGCCGGGACGGCAAGGTGTTCTTCTGCAACTCGGGTGCCGAGGCCAACGAAGGCGCCTTCAAGATCGGCCGGTTGACGGGCCGTCAGCACATGGTCGCCACCCAAGGCGCCTTCCACGGCCGGACGATGGGCTCCCTCGCGCTCACCGGCCAGCCCGCCAAGCAGGAGCCGTTCCTGCCGCTGCCCGGCGACGTCACGCACGTGCCCTACGGCGACGCGCAGGCGCTGGCCGCCGCCGTCACCGACGACACCGCGCTCGTCATCATCGAGCCGATCCAGGGCGAGAACGGCGTCGTCGTACCGCCCGCCGGGTACCTGAAGGCGGCCCGCGCGATCACCGCCGCGCACGGCGCGCTGCTGGTCCTGGATGAAGTGCAGACCGGGGTCGGCCGTACGGGGCACTGGTTCGAGTACCAGGCACACGAAGGCGTACTCCCGGATGTCGTGACCCTCGCGAAGGGGCTCGGCGGCGGGCTGCCGCTCGGTGCCACCGTGGCCTTCGGGCGCGCCGCCGACCTGCTCCAGCCGGGCCAGCACGGCACGACGTTCGGCGGCAACCCGGTCGCCTGCGCCGCCGGACTCGCCGTACTCGACACCATCGCGAACGAGGGGTTGCTGGAGAACGTCAAGCGGCAGAGCGAGAAGCTGCGGGACGGAATCGAGTCGCTGGGCCACCCGTTGATCGATTATGTCCGGGGTGCGGGCCTCCTCCTGGGTATCGTGCTCACCGAGCCGCTCGCGCCCCAGGCGCAACAGGCGGCTCAGGACGCCGGCTTCCTGGTCAACGCGCCCGCCCCCGATGTCGTACGGCTGATGCCACCGCTGAACCTCGGCGACGACGAGGCGGACGCGTTCCTCCGGGCGCTGCCCGGTGTTCTGGACGTGGCCAAGGGGGACGGATGATCCGGAGAATGAGTCGACGATGAGTCAGGCGCAGGAGCACGAGCACACCGCGGGGCCCGCCGTGCCGCAGACCCGCACCGCCCGCCACCGCCGGATCGTGGACATCCTCAACCGGCAACCGGTGCGTTCCCAGAGCCAGTTGGCGAAGCTGCTGTCCGACGACGGGCTGAGCGTCACCCAGGCGACGCTCTCCCGGGACCTGGACGAGCTGAACGCGGTGAAGATCCGCAACAACGACGGCGACCTCATCTACGCGGTCCCGAGCGAGGGCGGTTTCCGCACCCCGCGCGTGCCGCTGGGGGAGTCGGCGAAGGAGGAGCGGATGCGGCGGCTCTCCTCCGAGCTGCTGATCTCCGCGGAGGCCTCCGCCAACCTCGTGGTCCTGCGCACCCCGCCGGGCGCCGCCCAGTTCCTCGCGTCGGCGATCGACCAGGCCGAACTCCAGGACATCCTCGGCACGATCGCCGGCGACGACACGCTCCTGCTGATCAGCCGGGACCCGCTCGGCGGCCAGGCACTCGCGGACCATCTGCTGCGGCTGGCGCAGAACGACCACTGACGTACGCGAAAAGACGGATACAGACCAACGAGTCGGGGGCGCACCGGAGTTGTCCGGTGCGCCCCCGACTCGCATGGGGCTTCAGCCGAGTCTGGCCGCCAGGCCGCCGGTGCAGCGCACCTCGTCGCCCGCCGTGATGAGCAGGGCCTCCACGTCCGGGAGCGACTCCAGCCAGGCCAGACCCTCCCGCGAGCCCATCGCGAACGCGGCCGTGGCCCAGCAGTCGGCCCAGGTCAGACGCGGTGCCACGACCGTGACGGCGACCAGGTCGGTCACCGCGGACTTGCCGGTGGACGGGTCCACGATGTGCGCCCCGCGCTCGGCCGTACCGGAGGTCGCCACGGCCAGCTCGTCGGTGCCCGCGGCCGAGATGACGGCCGCGAGACCGCCCGGGCGGAGCGGATCGGAGACGCCGACCCGCCAGGGCCGGTGCGGTCCCGGGGTGCCGAACATCTGGACGTCGCCGCCGCCGTTCACGCTGACCCCGCTCACCCCGGCCGCCGCCGCGATCAGCTCGGCCGCGCGCTCGGCGGCCCAGCCCTTCACGACGCCGGTCGGGTCGAGGGGCCCCTCGTACGTGGTGCTGAACCAGCCGGCGCTCACCCGCTCCGCCTCGGCGCCCAGCTCCAGCACCTCGGCGACCTCGGCGTCACACTCGGCCAGGGTCAGCTCGCCGCGGGCCAGCCGGGAGACCTGGCTGTCGTCGCGGTAGGTGCTGAACACCTCGTTCACGCGGTGCAGTTGGGCGATCGCCTGCTCCAGCGCGGTGCGGACGGCCTCGGGCTCCCCGCCGCGGATGTCGAAGGAGAACACCGTCCCCATGACCTCCTCGGCGTGCCGCAGTTCGGCGGGAGCCGCCGCGGGATCGGTCACCGTGTCAGCCACCGGCCTTGTCCAGCGCCGACTGCAGGGACTTCTTGTAGCCGCCGCTCGTGTACGAGGCGCCCGACACGGAGTCGATGTTCGCGTTCCCTGCGGCGACGGCCTCCTGGTTGAGCTTGGGGACCGCCAGCGCCGTCTTCTGGTCGCTGGTCCCGCCGCTCGGCGCCTGCACCGCGTCGGCCTTGGTGATCTTGCCGCCCGCGACCGTGATCCGGACCTGGACGGGCCCGTACTCGGTCGTCACGACATCACCGGTGACGGTCTTGGCCTGGGCGGCCTGACCCGACCCGGCGGCCGAACTCTGGGACGGGGCGGCCGTGTTGGCGCCGGCGGCCTTCATCTTGTCGATGGCCGACTGGAGCGACTGCTTGTAGCCGGCGCTGGTGTAGCTCGCCCCGGACACGGACGTGATGTCCGCGCTCTGGGTGGCCACGACCTCCTGGTTGAGCTTGGGCACGGACAGCGCGGTCTTCTGGTCGCTGGTGCCGCCCTTGGGCGCCTGGACCGCCTCGGCCTTGGTGATCTTGCCGTTCGCGACCGTCAGGCGCACCTGGACGACCCCGTACTGGGTCTGGGCGACGGCGCCGGTGACCGTCGAGGTCCCGGCCGCGGCGGCACCGCCCTGGGGCGACTCCTGCGCGGCGGCGGCGCCCTGGGTCCCCGCACCCTGCGCGGACGCCGACGAGGAGTCGGTCGCCGGCTTCAGGGAGAGCAGCAGCACGATCCCGGACACGGTGGCGGCGCTCGCAAGCAGAACACGCCGGATGGGGTGGCTCTTCTTCATCGCTCCTGACTCCCGTCGCTCACATCTCGAACGACTCGTGATGGATACGGCGGGCGGGAACCCCGGCGCCGCGCAGTGCTTCGTAGACCGACTGCGCGAAGCCGGGCGGCCCGCACATGAAGACGTCGTGGTTGTCGATGTCCGGCAGCTTCCGGCGCAGGGAGTCCGCCGAGATGTCGGGGCGCTCCCCGCCGGGGCTGTTGACCGCGTACATCAGGCGGGCGCCGCGCTCGTCGGCGATCTTCGCCAGCTCGTCCCAGAGCGCCAGGTCCTGGGTGGTGTTGGCGCGGTAGAGCAGCGTGATGTCACCGGCGCCCCCCGGCAGCGTCTCGAACAGGGCCCGCATCGGCGTGATGCCGACGCCGCCCGCGACCAGCAGCACCTTGCCGCGGGTGCGCCGCTGGGAGGTCATCGCGCCGTAGGGGCCCTCGGCCCACACCTTGGTGCCGGGGCGCAGTTCGCGCAGCCGGGCGCTGTGGTCGCCGATCGCCTTGACCGTGATCCGCAGCATGTTCGGACGGGGTGCCGCCGACAGCGAGTACGGGTGCGAGCTGAACCGCATGCCCGGCGCCAGGAACCGCCACCGGAAGAACTGCCCGGCCTCCGCGCCGATCCGGTGCAGCTTGCGCCCGCTGATCAGCACGGACACGATGCCGGGCGTCTCCTCGATGACCGCCTCGACCCGCATCCGGTGCCGCATGTTGAGGCGGATCGGGGTGAGGATCCGGTACCAGACGACCAGCGCGGTGACCGAGCCGTACAGCCCGTACCAGACGGTCTTGGCGATCGGCGTCAGCGCGAAGTCGTTGCCGGTGCTGATCTGGTGCCAGAAGGTGAAGAACACCGCCGCGTACGTCAGCAGATGCACGTGGTACCACAGGTCGTACGGCAGCCTGCGGCGGACGGCGCCGATCGACGAGAGGCCGATGAGCAGGAACAGGCCGGTGCCGATCGCGGCCTTGCCCATGTCGGGCAGCTGGTTCACCGAGTCGATGGTCTGCTGGACGATGTCGCTCAGCGTCTTGCCCGCCTGGAGGGCGTAGCCCCACATGATGAGGAAGACGTGCGCGAAGACCAGACAGAGCGTGTAGCGACCGCTCATCGCGTGCCAGCGGGCGACCCGGTCGGAGCCGACCCGGCGCTCCAGTGCGGGCACGCGGGCCATCTGGAGCACGACGAGTGCCATCAGATAACCGGCCAACAGGCCGGTGATACGGCCCGCGTTGAGGATCTTGCCGTTCTGGTCGGCGATGGACGGCGTGTTGTGCCACCACAGCCACAGCACCCCGACCGCGCCCGCCCAGACGGCGAGCAGCAGCAGGGTCGCTGGGGAGCGGCGCGGGCGGATGCGGCGCATCGTCTGTCGGCGGGCGGCACGTCCGCCTGCGAGCGTGGTGGTCACGGTTCCTCCGTGGACGGGGCAAGGGGGGTGGGCTGGTCCCTTGGCCCTGAAGTACGTGCCGTTGCGCCTGTGCGTTCAGAGTCCCGCGGAGTCCAGTGCGGACTGGAGTGACTGGCGGTAACCGTCACTTGTGTAGGTGGCGCCCGAGACCGTGTCGATGCTCGCGCTCTGCGCGGACAGCACCTCGCGCCTCAGCTCCGGCAGGGCATAGGAGTTGATCTCCTGGTCGCGCGGATTGTCCGACGGCGACTGGACCGCGGTGACATCGGTGATCTTGCCGTTCTTCACGGTGATCTTCACCTGCACGGGACCCCAACGGGTCTGCGCGGTCTCGCCGGTGACGGTCTTGGTGCCGGTGGCGCTCGAACCGCCGGACCCCGTACCGGTACCGGAACTGGAACTGCTGGACGGCGCGGTCGCGGGTGACGCCGCTATCGCGGGCGCCGTGTGCGGCTTCAGCGCCAGCAGCATCACCAGACCGGACGCGGTGACCGCGCTCGCCAGCACGATCCGGCGCAGCGGCCGGCTCTTCTTCAACGGATGCACGACGGCCTCACAGCTCGAACGACTCGTGGTGGATACGGCGGTCCGGCACACCGGCGGCGCGCAGTGCCCCGTACAGCTCCTGGGCGAACGCGTGCGGGCCGCAGATGTACACGTCGTGCCCGGCGAGATCGGGCACGGCCTGGCGCAGCGCCGTCGCGCCGAGCGAAGGGCGTTGCCCCTGCGGCCCGTTGAGCGCGTACAACACCTTCGCCCCGCGCCACTGCGCGATGGCCTCCAACTCGGCGCCCAGCGCCAGGTCTTGAGCCGAGCGCGCCCGGTACAGCAACGTCACCTCACCCGGCAGCGTCTCGAACAGCGCCCGCAGCGGGGTGATCCCGACCCCGGCCGCGATCAGCAACGACCGCTGCGCGGTGCGCCGTTCGGCGGTCAGCGAGCCGTACGGCCCCTCCGCCCACACCCGCGCCCCCGGCCGCAGCAAGGGCACGGCCGCGCTGTGGTCGCCGAGCGCCTTGACCGTGATCCGCAACAGGTCCCTGCGGGGCGGCGCCGACAAGGAGTACGGCGTCGACGTCCACCCCATGCCCTCGCCGAAGAACCGCCAGCGGAAGAACTGCCCTGCCTGCGCGCCGAGTTCGTCGACATGCCGGCCGCGTACGACGACGGAGTACACGCCCGGCGCCTCCCGGTGCACGGACTCGACCCGCAGCCGGTGCCGCAGGTTGAGCCGTACCGGGGCGAGGATCCGGTACCAGAGGACGAGGGCCGCGACGCCGAGATACAGCGCGTACCAGGCGTCCGTCGCCCCCGCGTGGCCGTTGAACTCGTTGCCCAGGGACAGCTGGTGGAAGAAGGCGAGGAACACGGCGACGTAGGTGAGGAGATGGACGTAGTACCAGAACTCGTAACTCACCCTGCGCCGCGCGGCCCGCGCGGAGGTGATGCCGACCGCGAAGAGAACGGCCGCCCCGAAGGTCGCCTTGAGCATGTCCGGGTAGTCCAGGACGACCGTGACCGCCTCGTGCACGATCGAGGCGCGGTCCTGGGCGGCGTACCCGAGCAGGATGAACACGACGTGCACGACCAGCAGGCAGACCGTGTAGCGCCCGGCCATCGCGTGCCAGCGCGCCACCCGGTCCGAGCCGACCCGGCGCTCCAGCAGCGGCACCCGCGCCATGAGACCCACGAGCACGGCACAGGAGTACCCGCACAGCAGCCCGGCGATCCGTCCGATCCCGGTCAGCCAGCCCGCCGCCCCGACCACCGACCCGGTGTCCGCCCACCAGAGGGCGACTGCGGCCGCCGCTCCGGCCCACAGCAGCCCGAGCACCGCGCCCGCCGGTGAACGCCGGGGGGCCGGCGCCACCGGCGGTGCCGCCCGCCGTTCGTACACCGTGGTCATGTGTGCGTCCTTTCACCCGTCCTGCACGCAACTGTGCGGGCCGAACCTCTGAGGGATCTCTCAGCGAACGCCTTTCTCAGCTTTCTCAGAGGAAACTCAGAGCCGCTCACGGCGGCCGAGGACGCCACGAGGGGAGATGCTGGTAAGTGCCATGAACACGACCCGCTCCGGCCGACCGGCCCTCACCCGCCCCGACGGCACCCCCGTGCGCGTCCTCGTCGTCGACGACGACCCCGACCTCGCCGAGGTGCTGTCCGGCGCCCTGCGCTACGAGGGCTGGGAGGTCCGCGCGGCCGGCGACGGCGCCTCCGCGCTCGCCGGGGCGCGCGAGCTGCGGCCCGACGCCGTCGTCCTCGACGTGATGCTCCCGGACACCGACGGCTTCGCCGTGCTGCGCTCCCTGCACGAGGTGAAGCCCGATGTCTGCGTCCTTTTCCTCACCGCCCGGGACACCGTCGAGGACCGCATCGCCGGCATCACAGCGGGCGGCGACGACTACGTCACCAAGCCCTTCAGCCTGGAGGAGGTCGTGGCCCGGCTGCGCGGACTGCTGCGCCGCGCGGGCATGGCCCGCCAGCAGGAGGAGGGCCCCCGGATGACTGTCGGGGACCTGGTCATGGACGAGGAGGCCCGCGAGGTCACCCGCGCGGGCGACCTCGTCGAGCTGTCGCCGACCGAGTTCGAGCTCCTCCGCTTCCTCATGCGCAACCCGCGCCGCGTCCTCAGCAAGGCCCAGATCCTCGACCGCGTCTGGTCCTACGACTTCGGCGGCCAGGCCCATGTCGTCGAGCTGTACATCTCGTACCTGCGCAAGAAGGTGGACGCGGGCCGCGCCCCCATGATCCACACCGTGCGCGGGGCCGGGTACGTGCTCAAGCCGGTGCCCTGATGCGGGGACCGCGCTGGCCGCACACCCTGCGGGCACGGCTGACGGCGGGCCTGGTCGTACTCCTCGCGGTCAGCTGCGCGGCCGTAGGGGTGGCCGCGGTGATCGAACTGGACGGCTTCCTCACCGGCCGCCTCGACCAGCAGCTGACCGAGGTCGGGACCCAGTTCCCGGCCAGCCTGGAGCACCAGGGCCAGACACTCACGGACCACGACGCCGACGACCGGGAACGCGGCGACACCCGCCGCCAGGCACCGGGCACGTTCGGCGCCCGCCTGGTCGACGGCACCGTCACCAACGCGGCGGTCGTGCCCGCCGACAAGGACGACACCACGACCGACCTGAAGGTCACCCTGACCGCGCGGGACCGGCGGGAACTCGCCGCCGTACCGGCCGACGGCAGGGCCCGCACCCTCCACCTCTCCTCCCTGGACAGATACCGCGTCCTCGCCTCCGAGGGCCGGGACGGCGACGTACTGATCACCGGCCTGCCACTGGAGTCGGTGGAGGCCACCGTCCACCGGCTGGAGACGGTCGAGGCGATCGTCTTCGGCGCCGCCCTCCTGATCACCGGCTTCGCGGGCGCGCTCTGGGTCCGCTGGTCGCTACGCCCCCTCAGCCGCGTCGCCGCCACGGCCACCCGGGTCAGTGAACTCCCGCTGGCCAGTGGGGAGGTGACCCTGCCGCCCCGGGCACCCGAGTCCGATCCGCGCAGCGAGGTGGGCCGCCTCGCCGGTGCCTTCAACCGCATGCTCGGCCATGTCGAGGACGCGCTCACCCACCGGCACGCCAGCGAGGAACGCCTCCGCAGCTTCGCCGCCGACGCGAGCCACGAACTGCGCACACCGGTGGCGTCGATCCGGGGCCACGCCGAACTCGCCCTGCTGCACCCGGACCCCGTCCCGCCCAAGGTCACCCGGGCACTGGAACGCATCGCGTCCGAGTCCACCCGCATGGGCGTCATGGTCGACGAGATGCTCCTCCTCGCCCGCCTCGACGCGGGCCGCCCCCTGGAACGCAGCCCGGTCGACCTCACCCACCTCGTCCTCGACGCGATCTCCGACGCCCGAGCCGCCGGCCCCGACCACCGCTGGACCCTCCAACTCCCCGAGGAACCGGTCACGGTCACAGGCGACGCCCACCGCCTCCAACAACTCCTGGCCAACCTGCTGGCCAACGCCCGTCTGCACACACCGGTCGGCACAAAGGTGACGGTGACCGTGGAGACGGGCGACGGCGTGACCTACTTGGTGGTCCACGACGACGGCCCGGGAGTCCCGCCCGAGATCCAACCGGGAGTCTTCGAACGCTTCACCCGAGCGGACCGCCGCCGAACAGAGGGCGGCGGAGGAGGAGCGGGCCTCGGCCTGTCGATCGTGGCGGCGGTGGCGGAGGCACACGGGGGAAGCGTGACCCTGGAAAGCCACCCGGGGGCGACGACGTTCACGGTGAAACTTCCATCAGGCGGACGCACCTAGGGGCGCGGGGAACTGCGCGCCCAGCCACAACGGGCCCGTACCCGCCGTACAACCGACACCTGAACGACGCGATCGCGCATCAGTACCGAGCAATGGCCGTAGCCCCGCTAACCGTCCCGATAGCAATATGCGGCCCCCGCCCAGGAACAACCCACGCAAGAATCCTCCGCATCGCATCCCCCGGCACAGACACACAACCGGCGGTAGCCCCACGCCCGTTGACATGCAAAAAGATCCCAGCCCCCCGCCCCTTCACCGGCTTGGCGTAATTGAACCCAACGACAAACCCGTACGCATACTGGGTCGGATACGAGATCAACCGCTCGGACTCCGACGCCCTGCAATCACTCGCCAGGGGCTCACTCCACCGGTTGTAGACCCGAGACCGAGTGTCCTCACACCACCACGAACTCCCGCCCACCCGCCGGTACTTGGCGCGGGTCCCACCCGGAGCCGCCTTGATCCCGAAGGCATACGGCAGGTCGTACAACCCCGTGGGAGTCGTGGAGGACCCCTGCTTACGGGACCCACCCTCAACGAGCCCTTTCGCCCCGAACCGAGCAGCGGCAGAACCGGCCTTGACCCACACCCCACCCCGCCGCTCCCACCAACTCAACGTCCCGACAGTGGAGTTGGCATGCGGCGCCTCCGCCAGGATCAGCTGACTCCCACCCCCGGTATCCGCGAGCGACGAGGGCGACGGAGGCTCCACCGCATGCGCGGGCACCGCACCGAGCAGCAGAAGAAGGGACGCGGACGCAAGGGCGAGGACACCGGGACGCATGGCTCAGACGGTAGAGCGCGCACGAGGTGACGGCAGCTCAGATGGGCCAAACAGGGAAGACGCATCCGGCCCAGGCATGACCGTGGCCGCCCCGGCCGGCGTTCATCGGGGCGGCCACGGCTGCCTGTCACGTCACTTGGTGAGCGTGCAGGCGGCCAGGGAGTCGAGACCGGAGGGCTTGGTGCCCTGACGGCCGATGGCGATGGCGATCCGGTCGATGGTGGACACGCGCTTGTCCTTCAGCGGGCCGAGGATCGCGTTCTGGACGAAGTTCGCGCCGCCCTGTCCGACGGTGTCGACGAGCCGCTTGTTGGCCTCGGCGATCTGGGTGTCGAGAAGGGTGAGGTTCCGGTCGACCTCGGCCTGCGCGGAAGCCGGAACGGCAGGCAGCTGCGACTTCACGTCGGGGCAGGAGATCGTCCCGACCGCCGTACTGGTGTCCGTCCCGCCGGCCGCGTCGTCGGCGGCGGACGCCGTGGCACTCGGAGTCGCGGTGTCGGTCGCTCCGGTATCCGTACCGGTGTCGGTCCCGCCCGTCTCGGTCCCACCGACGTCGGTCCCACCGGTGTTCAGGGCGCAGGTGGCCAGCGAGTCGAGCCCGGTCGGCTTGGTGCCCTGACGGCCGATGGCGATGGCGATCCGGTCGATCGTCGAGACCCGCTTGTCCTTCAGCGGGCCGAGGATCGCGTTCTGGACGAAGTTCGCGCCGCCCTGTCCGACGGTGTCGACGAGCCGCTTGTTGGCCTCGGCGATCTGGGTGTCGAGGAGGGTCAGGTTCCGGTCGACCTCGGCCTGCGCGGAAGCCGGAACGGCAGGCAGCTGCGACTTCACGTCGGGGCAGGAGATCGTCCCCGGGTCGGACAACGTCCGGGCGCTCTGCGCGGTGCTGCTCTTGTCCGGCGTCCCGGCGAGAGCGGACCCGGCGATGACCGCGCCGGACAGCACCACGGCGGCGGCACCGCCGATGAACACGACGCGACGCTTGTTGTACTTGGGGAGAGCCCTGGACATGCGAATGCCTCACTCGGGTCAGGGGTGAACAGGGGGTGACTCGTGGGGGGAAACGCGGCGCCTGCGTTCGGCGAGAGGTACGGGAAAGCGGTTGCCGATGTTCAAGGTTCTTTCAAATTGACGAATCATGCATAGCTCTGCATAATCATGCATGCGAGACAATGCAGGGGCACCACAGAACGACGACCCCCATCCACAGCCTTAGAGGAGCAGCGCAAGTGAGCAGCAACAGCGGTGACGTACGGCTCTGGGGCGGTCGTTTCGCCGACGGTCCCGCCGAGGCCCTGGCGAAGCTGTCCGCGTCCGTCCACTTCGACTGGCGGCTCGCGCCCTACGACATCGCCGGTTCCCGCGCCCACGCGCGCGTGCTGCACAAGGCGAACCTCCTCACGGACGACGAGCTGAACCGCATGCTCGCGGGCCTGGACCAGCTCGCAGCGAACGTCGCCGACGGCTCCCTCGTCGGCACGATCGCCGACGAGGACGTCCATACGGCCCTGGAACGCGGCCTGTTGGAGATCCTCGGCCCCGACCTCGGCGGCAAGCTGCGCGCGGGCCGCTCCCGCAACGACCAGGTCGCGACCCTCTTCCGGATGTACCTGCGCGACCACGCCCGCGCGATCGGCGGCCTCATCGCCGATCTCCAGGACGCGCTGGTCGGCCTGGCGGAGGCTCACTCCGACGTGGCGATGCCCGGCCGCACCCACCTCCAGCACGCCCAGCCGGTGCTGTTCGCCCACCACATGCTGGCCCACGTGCAACCGCTGTCCCGGGACGCGGAACGCCTGCGCCAGTGGGACGAGCGCACGGCGGTCTCGCCCTACGGCTCGGGCGCACTGGCAGGCTCTTCCCTCGGCCTGGACCCGGAGTCGGTGGCGAAGGACCTCGGCTTCGAGCACGGTTCGGTCGCCAACTCGATCGACGGCACGGCCTCGCGTGACTTCGTCGCCGAGTTCGCCTTCATCACGGCGATGATCGGGGTGAACCTCTCCCGGATCGCCGAGGAGATCATCATCTGGAACACGAAGGAGTTCTCCTTCGTGACCCTGCACGACGCGTTCTCCACGGGTTCGTCGATCATGCCGCAGAAGAAGAACCCGGACATCGCGGAACTGGCGCGAGGCAAGTCCGGCCGCCTGATCGGCAACCTGACGGGCCTGATGGCAACGCTCAAGGCCCTCCCGTTGGCCTACAACCGCGACCTCCAGGAGGACAAGGAGCCGGTCTTCGACTCCATCGACCAGCTCGAGGTCCTGCTCCCGGCGTTCACCGGCATGATGGCCACCCTCACCATCCACCGCGACCGCATGGAAGAACTGGCCCCGGCCGGCTTCTCCCTCGCCACGGACATCGCCGAGTGGCTGGTCAGGCAGGGCGTCCCCTTCCGGGTGGCCCACGAGGTCGCCGGCGAGTGCGTCAAGGTCGCCGAGTCCGAGGGCATCGAACTGGACGGCCTGACGGACGACCAGTTCGCCAAGATCTCCCCCCACCTCACCCCCGAGGTCCGCTCGGTCCTCAACGTCCCCGGCGCCCTCGCCTCCCGCAACGCCCGAGGCGGCACGGCCCCGAGCGCGGTGGCGATCCAACTGGCGGAAGTGAAGCGGGATGTGGAGACCCAGCACGCCTGGTCAACAGCCAAGAGCTAAGTGTTCTTAGGGGCGCGGGGAACTGCGCGAGCAACCACGACGCACCCGCACCCGCCCATCGCACCGCAACAACCCGAGCTCCAAGGCGAAGGTCATCCCGGGTTACGTTGGTCGCAGCCGCACCACAGCCGACCGACCGGAGCCCGCGATGCCCTTCGCCCGACTGGCCACAGCAACAACCCCCACCAGCCACATCGGACTGGGCCTCGCCGCAGTAGGCCGCCCCGGCTACATCAACCTGGGCCGAGAAAAAGACCTCGGAGAGACCCGCACCGTAGAAGCCCTCCGCACCCGAACCCACGAACTCCTGGACGCCGCCTACGCACAAGGCGTCCGCTACTTCGACGCCGCCCGCTCCTACGGCCGCTCCGAGGAGTTCCTGGCCGACTGGCTGAAATCCCACCCCGACCGGGACGACATCGTGGTCGGCAGCAAGTGGGGCTACACCTACACCGCGGACTGGTCGGCGGACGCCGAGACGCACGAGGTCAAGGACCACAGCGTCCAGACCTACGACCGCCAGCGCGCCGAGACCGCGAACCTCCTCGGCGACCGCCTCGACCTCTACCAGATCCACTCGGTGACCCCGGACAGCCCGGCCCTCACCGACAAGGAACTCCACGCGAAACTGGCCGAGTTGGCGGCGACGGGCGTGACCATCGGCTTCTCCACCAGTGGCCCCGCCCAGGCGGACGCCATCCGAGCCGCCCTCGCCGTGACGGTCGACGGCGAACCCCTCTTCCGTACGGTCCAGTCGACGTACAACGCCCTGGAGACCTCGGCGGGCCCGGTCCTGGCAGAGGCGCATGACGCCGGCCTCGCGGTGATCGTCAAGGAGGGCATGGCCAACGGCAGGCTCGCGGAACCGTACGCGCCGGACGCCCTGAAGGCCGTGGCCGAAGAGACCTCACTCGGCACGGACGCGATCGCCCTGGCCCTGATCCTGCGTGAGCCGTGGGCGGGCGTGGCCCTCTCGGGCGCGGCGACGGCAGGGCAACTGGCCTCCAACCTGCACGCGGCGGTCGTGGACCTCGACGAGGACCAGCTGGCCCGCCTCGGCGCGCTGGCCGAGGACCCGCACGCGTACTGGGAGAAGCGCGGACAGCTGCCCTGGCACTGAGCGGTTCCGGGCGACCGCCCTACCCTCCCCGTGAGACAGCCGCACCCATGAGACAGCCATGCCCGCGATGAGACATGAGTGTCTCATGTGGGTTATGGTTGTCTCATGGCTCTCGACCGTGACCACGTACTCCGCGCCGCCGCGGCCCTGCTGACCCGTAAATCCACCGCGACCATGGACGAGGTCGCCAAGACGGCCGGGATCAGCCGGGCCACGCTGCACCGCCAGTTCGCGGGCCGCGACGCGCTCGTACGGGCGCTGGAGGCGCTGGGCATCGCGGAGTGCGAGGCCGCGCTGGAGGCGGCCCGGCTGGACGAGGGCCACGCGGAGGACGCCGTACGGCGGCTCGTCCGCGAGGTCGAACCGGCCGCCGGTCTGCTCGCCTTCCTCTACACCGAGAACCAGCTGTTCGAGGGCGAGGAACAGCACGCGGGCTGGGCCCGGATCGACGACCGCATCACCGCCGTGTTCCGGCGCGGCCAGCAGCACGGCGAGTTCCGCATCGACCTGACGCCCGCCTGGCTCACCGAGGCGCTGTTCGGCCTGCTGGCCTCCGGTGCCTGGATGGTGCAGAGCGGCAAGGGCGCCCCCAAGGACTTCACCCGCATGATCGCCGAGCTGCTGCTCGGCGGCGCACTGCGACGAGACGAAACGCAAGACGCACCACAGAGAGAGGAATCATGACCAGCACCCTGCGGCCGGCGATCGCGACTGAGACGGAGAAGCGCCCGGGCCGCTGGCTCGCGCTCTCCGTCCTCGTGCTCGCCGTGCTGCTGGTGGCCGTGGACGCGACCGTCCTCGGCCTCGCGACCCCGTACATCAGCGAGGACTTGAAGCCCTCCGGCACCCAACTCCTCTGGATCGGCGACGTCTACTCCTTCGTCATCGCGGGCCTGCTCGTGTCGATGGGCAGCCTCGGCGACCGCATCGGCCGCAAGAAGATCCTGCTGATCGGAGCCGCGGCGTTCGGCGCGATATCGATCCTCAACGCCTACGCCACGACACCGGAGTTGATGATCCTGGCCCGGGCGCTGCTCGGCGTCGCGGGCGCGACCCTGATGCCCGCCACCCTCGCCCTGATCCGCAACCTCTTCCACGACCCGCGCGAACGCAGCCTCGCCGTAGGCATCTGGGGCGCAACGGCCTCCGCCGGTACGGCAGTCGGCCCGGTGGCGGGCGGCTTCCTCCTCGAACACTTCTGGTGGGGCTCGGTCTTCCTCATCAACCTGCCCGTGATGGCGGTCCTGGTCCTGGTGGGCATCAAAACCCTCCCCGAGTCCAAGAACCCCAACCCGGGCCCGTGGGACCTGATCAGCGTGGTCCTGTCCCTGATCGGCGTGATCGGAGTGGTCTACGCGGTGAAGGAGGCCGCGACCCACGGCTTCGAGCTGCCCTCACTCGCGGTAGGCATGCTCGGCGCGGCGGCCCTGTACTGGTTCGTACGCCGCCAACTCACGCTCCCGGCCCCCCTGTTGGACATGCGCCTGTTCCGCAACCGAGGCTTCAGCGCGGCCGTCCTGGCCGACCTCCTGACCATCCTCGGCCTGTCCGGCCTGGTCTTCTTTCTCTCCCAGTACCTTCAACTGGTCCAGGGCAGGGGCCCGTTCGAGGCGGGCCTGGCCGAAATCCCCGCCGCCGTAGGCGCGGTGGCGGCCGGCCTGATCGCGGGAAGGGTGGCCCGGCGCTACTCGGTCCGCGCGGTGGTCGCCGGCGGCCTGGCAGCCGTGGGCCTGGCCCTGGCCGTACTGACAACCCTCGATCAGTCGACCGGCTACCCGCTCCTGGGCGCCGCCCTCCTGGTGGTCGGCGTAGGCGCCGGCTTCTCCTTCACGGTGACGGCGGACGTCATCCTGTCCTCCGTCCCGAAGGAACAGGCGGGCGCGGCATCAGCGGTGTCCGAAACGGCCTACGAGTTGGGCGCGGCCCTCGGTATCGCCGTACTCGGTTCGATCGTGACAGGCGTGTACCGGGGCTTCGCGGCTCCGGCGGGCACACCGAGCGGGGCACACGAGTCATTGGGCGGAGCGGTGGAAGCGGCGGGCAGCATGCCGACCCAAGCGGCCCAGGAAATGCTGACCTCGGCGAGAGAAGCCTTCGTCAGCGGCCTCAGCGTGGCATCGGCGGTAGGCGCAATGGTCTTGCTGGCAACGGCAGTTGCAGCATGGTTCATGCTCAAGGGGCAGAACCTGGAAAACGCCGCCTGAGGGGATGCTTTTAGGGGGGGGCGCGGGGAACTGCGCGACCAGCCCCCACGCACCCGCACCCGACAACGAACCCTTAAGCGGCTTTCGCCTTGGTCGCATACATGTCGACGTACTCCTGCCCCGACAACCGCATGACCTCAGTCATCACAGAGTCGGTCACAGCCCGCAACACATACCGGTCCCGGTCCATCCCCTCATACCGAGAGAACTCCATCGCCTCACCGAACCGGACAGTCACCTTCCCCGGCCGAGGAAACCCCGCCCCACCCGGCTGCAACTTGTCCGTACCGATCATCGCGAACGGCACGACCGGCGCACCCGTCATCATCGTGAGCCGAGCAATCCCGGTCCGCCCCCGGTACAGACGCCCGTCGGGCGACCGCGTCCCCTCGGGGTAGATCCCGAAGACCTTGCCCTCCTCCAGGATCCGCCGGCCGGTCATCAGGGCCGCGACCCCGCCGTTCGCGCCGTCGCGGTCCACCGGGATCATGCCGACGCCCGTGAAGAACCAGGCCATGAGCCGCCCCTTGAACCCCTCACCGGTGACGTACTCGTCCTTGCCGATGAACAGCACCTGCCGGTCGCAGACCAGCGGAAGGATCATCGAGTCGATGAAGGTGAGGTGGTTGCCGGCCAGGATCACCGGACCGTCTCCCGGGATGTGCTCGATTCCCTCCACCCGGGGGCGGAACATCAGGCGCATGATCGGTCCGAGCACTGCCTTGATGAGCGCGAAGCGGGACAACGGGCCCTCCGGTGTCAAGGGGTTCGATATAAATCTGTGCAGGTGAGGACGATACTCGCGGCCCCGGGGGTATTGCACATCGGGTTCACCGAGGTCTTACGCAGTGTTGACGCACGTTTACCTGCGGTGTCGCGCGAGAGCCGTCCCGTAACCGGGCCGCCATGTTGTGACGCATCTCGCGTTCCTCGGTGACGGAGTGTCAAACCTGCCGACCGGTACGACATCCAGCGTCACCGCCGTGTTCCGGCCGAGGTCTCCCGCCCGTCATCTACGCGCACCTACGATCGGCGCGCAGCGACGGGGCGACGCCAGGAGGTTTCATGGACACGCAGGGAACGCAGGGGCCGAACGAGCGAGCGAACGGCACCGGACGGCGGGCGCTGCTCGGCGCCGCCGTACTCGGCGCGGGAGTGGCCGCACTCGGACCGGCGGGTACCGCGAGAGCGGCTGAGGCCACGTCGGCCCGTCATGGCGGCGGCCTCAAGGACCTGCCCAAGCCGACGATCGTCGGTCACCGCGGCACCAGCGGCTACCGCCCGGAGCACACCTTCGGCTCGTACAACCTGGCCCTCGACATGGGCGCCGACATCGTCGAGGCCGGTGACCTGGTCCCCACCAAGGACGGTCACCTGGTCTGCCGGCACGAGCCGGAGATCGGCGGCACGACGAACGTCGCGGACCACCCCGAGTTCGCGAGCCGCAAGACCACCAAGCTGCTGGACGGCGTCTCCACGACCGGCTGGTTCACCGAGGACTTCACGCTCGCCGAGCTGAAGACCCTGCGCGCGATCGAGCGCATTCCGGCCAACCGCCCGCACAACACGCTCTACAACGGCCGCTGGGAGATCCCCACCTTCGAAGAGGTGCTCAAGTGGCAGGACGAGCAGACCCGTAAGCGCGGCAAGCAGGTCTGGATCTACCCCGAGATGAAGCACCCCACCTACTTCCGCAAGCGCGGGTTCGAGATGGAGAAGCTGCTCTCGACGATCCTGCGCAAGCACGGCAAGGACCGTAAGAACTCGCCGGTTCTGATCCAGTCCTTCGAGCCGACCAGCATCGCGAAGATCAACAAGCTCGTCGGCAACCCGCTGGTCGTGCTGCTGTCCGGCACGGGCACCCAGCCCTTCGACTTCATCGACCAGGGCGACCCGCGCACGGTCGACGACCTGGTCACGCCCAAGGGCCTCGCCGAGATCGCGAAGTACGCGGACGGCCTCGGCCCGACGCTCGACCTGATCATCACGAAGAACGCCGACGGCAGCCTGAACAAGGAGACCACCCTGGTCGCCGACGCGCACAAGGCGGGCCTGATCCTGCACCCCTACACCATGCGCAACGAGAACCCCTTCCTGCCGCTGGAGTACCGCAAGGGCACGGCCGCGGACGCCTACGGCGACGCGTTCGGCGCCTTCAAGCGGTACTTCGCCACCGGCATCGACGGCGTCTTCACCGACAACGCCGACACCGGTCTGCTGGCCCGCGCGGACTTCGTCAACGGCTGAGCCCCGCGCCCCGTTGGAGTGACAGACGGCCGCCCCGGCAACCTCGTGCCGGGGCGGCCGCGTCGTGCCGCATATGACGCACCAACTTGTCGCCACCTTGCGCCCCTTGCTCGCCGCCGAGGCATCGGCCGAGGCATATGCCTCCGGAACCGAGCCCGGCGACCTCGAACAGGCCGTCTGGCTCCGCCTCCTGGAGCTCCTCGACGCCTCCGGCCCCCCGGTCGACCCCCAGCGCTGGCTCCGCCGCGCGGTCCGCTCGGAGGCCCGCCGCACCCGCCGTACCGCCCGCATCGAGCAGTCGTACGGCGACGAGCCCGTCGACGACAGCGACCGCGGTCCCGAGCAGGCCGCGATCACGGCCGCGAGGCATCGCGCGCTGCACGACGCGGTGAGCCGACTGCCCGGCCGCTGCCCGCGGCTGATGGAGGCGCTGCTGTCGCCCAAGGACCTCACCTACCGCGAGATCGCGGGGGAGTTGGGTATCTCACAGGGCAGTCTCGGCCCGGAACGTTCCAGATGTCTGGGATGTCTTCGGCGATTGCTGACGCCGGAGGTTGCGGCCCACGAAGCGCGGGGATAGGAGTGAGGAATCAAGTGGCGATCAGGTGAGCGGGAGGCGTGCGCACATGGGCATGAGCGTGACCATCTCGGTGGCGACCGAGCAGGACTCAGAGCAGATCTTCAGGCTGCAGTACCTGTGCTTCCAGAGCGAGGCGGCGCTGTACGGCAACTACCGCATCGACCCGCTCGTCCAGAGCCTCGACTCGGTCCGGAGCGAGGTCGGCTCCGACTGCGTCTTCGTCGCCCGGCTGGGCGAGGAGGTGGTCGGATCGGTCCGCGGCACGGTGACCGAGGACGGCGCGGCCGCCATCGGCAAACTCTGCGTCCACCCGCGCCTCCAGGGCCACGGCATCGGCGCCCGCCTCCTCCGCGCGGCGGAGTCGGCCCTCGCCGGGGAGCGCGGCGCCAAGAAGTTCCGCCTCCACACCGGCCACCGCAGCGAGGGCAACCTCCGCCTGTACCGCCGCGTCGGCTACGAGACCGTAGGCACCTCCCAGGGCGACGACGGCGTACCGATGATCGTCCTGGAGAAGCCGGTCGAGGCGTACGTCGCTACGGCGTGACGGTGTCGGTGCTGTCGGCCGTGCGGTTCTTCCGCAGCCAGTACAGCGCGGACAGCGGCAGCAGCACGGGGATGAAGACGTACCCCGCGCCGTAGTACGACCAGACCGTCGCGTCCGGGAACGCCGAGCTGTCGATGACGGTCAGCGTTCCGACGACGAGGACACCCGCGAGTTCGGCGGCGCAGCAGACCTGTGCCGCCCTGCGGGCCGTCTCGCCGCCGCGGATCAGGGAGTACGTGATGAATCCGTACACCACGCCCGCCACGGCCGACAGGGAGTAGGCGAGCGGGGCCCGGTCGAACTCGGTGGCGATCTGGTAGACGGAGCGGGAGACCGCGCCGACGACCATCACGCCGTAGAACCAGACGAGCAGCATGCCGGGCCCGCTGATGAGCCGCTTCGGCTTCTCTTCCACGGTGTTCTCTTCCACGGTGGTCATCTCAGCTTCCCCAGATGTCGTAGAGCCGCACTTCGAGGACGGCGAGGACCACACCGCCGGCCGCGGCCGTGATCGAACCCCAGCGGGTGCGCTCCGTCAGGGACATGAAGCCCGCCGCCGGGACGGACGCGAACGCGCCCAGCAGATACGCCACGAAGATCACGGTGCCCTGCTCCGCCTTCTCACCGCGCGCCAACTGCACGATGCCGACGACCAGTTGGACCGTGGCCAGCAGGGTGACGACGGCCATGCCGATGAAGTGCCAGTCCTTGGTCGGCTGATCACGGTAGGCCGCCCACCCGCACCAGGCGGCGAGCAGCAGCGCGGCGACACCGGTCGCCAGCGTCAGGGCATCAAGCATGGAGTGACCCTATTACGGGCCAAACGGCAGGTGACCGTAGGGTCGGGAACATGAAGATCCACGCTGAGGCCCTCCTGTTCGACAACGACGGCACGCTCGTCTCCTCCCTCGAATCCGTACGCCGGTGCTGGACCCGGTGGGCACAGGAGTTCGGGATCACGGCCGAGGACTTCGCGCGGACCGAGCTGCACGGGCGGACCGCCGTGGCGATAGCCGCCGACCTGCTGCCCGCCGATGTCGTCCCGGCCGCGGTCGCGCGGATCGAGGCGCTGGAGGTCGAGGACGTGCCCAACGGCGGCGCGACCCTGCTGCCCGGCACCCGGGACTTCCTCGACTCGCTGCCCGCCGACCGCTGGGCCGTCGTCACCTCCGCCACCCGCCGCCTCGCCGAGGCCAGGCTCGCGCACGCCGGCATCCTCCCCAAGACCCTCGTGGTCGCCGAGGACGTCACGCGCGGCAAGCCCGACCCCGAGCCCTACCTGCTCGCAGCCCGCCAGCTGGGCGTCGACCCGGCCCGCTGTGTCGTCTTCGAGGACGCCCCGGCGGGACTCCAGGCGGGCCGCGCGGCCGGAATGATCACCGTGGCATTGGCCACAACGCACGAGGCCCACGAGCTCGACGCCGACCTTGTTGTGAGTGACCTGTCAGCCCTGTCCGCGCTGGTCAGCGACGGGGGAGTGGAGATCTCCGTACGCGGCTGACGGACGTCCGCCGCTGTCCGGGATGCGGACAGCGGCCCTTTGTCAGGACCGTACGTCTGCTTTACTGATTCCATGACCACGACGAGCTACCGCACCCTTGCGACCGAGGCGACCCTGACGCCCGGTGCTCGTTGTATGTGTCGAATGTGCGCCTTCTAGAGGGCCCCCGCACCACCCCCGAGCCTCGCGCCCCGAAGCGAGCCGCCGTGGCATGTGCATGTCCGTGCGTCGCATCTCGTACGTGACTGACGCCGCCCCGCGCACATTTCCCCCCTCGTACCCCGGGCACACCCACGCCCGCGTACCCGACAGTCATGGAACCCCAGTGATCACCACATCGGGCCTGACCAAGGTCTACCGCTCACGCGGCCGTGAGGTCACCGCCCTCGACGGCGTCGATCTCCACGTCCGCGAAGGCGAGGTCTACGGCGTCATCGGCCAGTCCGGCGCCGGCAAGTCCTCGCTCATCCGCTGCGTCAACCTCCTGGAGAGGCCCACCGCCGGCACGGTCACCGTCGCCGGGCAGGACCTCACCGCCCTCGCCGGGCGCGGACCGCGCGCCGGACGGGAACTCCGGCAGGCGCGCAGCCGTATCGGCATGGTCTTCCAGCACTTCAACCTGCTCTCCTCGCGGACCGTGCAGGACAACATCGAGCTGCCGCTGGAGATCCTCGGCAAGTCGGGGAAGGACCGGTCCGCCAAGGCCCTCGAACTCCTCGACCTCGTCGGGCTCGCCGACAAGGCCAAGGCCTACCCGGCGCAGCTCTCCGGCGGTCAGAAGCAGCGCGTCGGCATCGCCCGCGCGCTGGCCGGCGACCCCAAGGTGCTGCTCTCCGACGAGGCCACCAGCGCGCTCGACCCGGAGACCACCCGCTCGATCCTCCAGCTGCTGCGCGACCTGAACCGGCAGCTGGGCCTGACCGTCCTGCTCATCACCCATGAGATGGACGTCGTCAAGAACGTGTGCGACTCGGCCGCGCTCATGGAGAACGGCCGCATCGTCGAGTCCGGGACGGTGAGCGAACTGCTCGCGACCCCCGGCTCCGAGCTGGCCTCCGCGCTCTTCCCCGTCACCGGCGAGGCGCACGGCGCGGACAGCACGGTCGTCGACGTCACCTTCCACGGTGAGGCCGCCACCCAGCCCGTCATCTCCCAGCTCTCGCGCACCTACAACATCGACATCTCGATCCTCGGCGCCGCCATCGACACCGTCGGCGGACTCCAGGTCGGCCGCATGCGCATCGAACTGCCCGGCCGCTACGAGGACAACGTGGTGCCGATCGGTTTCCTGCGCGAACAGGGCCTGCAGATCGACGTGTTGGGCCAGGAGCCTGTACTGCTGAAGGAAGGTGCCAAGTGACCTGGTCGGAGATGCAGCCTCTGCTGTCCCAGGCGTGTTGGGACACCCTCTACATGGTCGGCTGGTCCACGGTCATCGCGGTCGTCGGCGGACTCCCGCTCGGCATCCTGCTCGTCCTGACCGACCGCGGCGGACTGCTCCAGAACGTCGCCGCCAACAAGGTCATCGGGCAGATCGTGAACGTCGCCCGCTCGCTGCCGTTCATCATCCTCATGGTCGCGCTGATGAACTTCACCCGGACCATCACCGGGACGACCATCGGCCGCGAGGCGGCGATCGTGCCGCTCGCGATCGGGGCGATTCCCTTCTTCGCGCGCCTTGTTGAGACGGCTGTCCGCGAAGTGGACGGCGGGCTCGTCGAGGCCGTGCAGTCGATGGGCGGCAACACCTGGACAATCGTGCGCAAGGTCCTCGTACCGGAGTCCCTGCCCTCGCTGATCTCCAGCACCACGACCACGATCGTCGCGCTCATCGGCTATTCGGCGATGGCGGGCACGGTCGGCGCGGGCGGCCTCGGCGACATCGCCATCCGCTACGGCTACCAGCGCTTCGAGACCCAGCTGATGTGGATCACCGTGGCGATCCTCGCGGTCGTCATCTCCCTCATCCAGTTCGCCGGCGACTACGCGGCCCGCTCCGTCCACCGGCGCGGCGGACGGTCGGGACCCGCGCCGAGACTCCGGCTGCTGAAAGCCGCGTAAGCGCACCCCGGGATCTCCCCCTCCAAGACTCCCCGCACCACCCACCGCGGGGTTGTAATACGCGACACCCTTCAGGAAAGGCACTTTTCGTGCGTAACACCGCAAAGCTCACCACCGCCGTCCTCGCCGCCGGAGCCCTCACCTTCGCGCTCTCCGCCTGCGGCTCGGGCAACGGCTCCTCCTCGTCCTCCTCCGACTACAGCGGACCGCTGGTCGTCGCCGCGAGCCCGACCCCGCACGCCGAGATCCTGGACTTCGTCAAGAAGAACCTGGCGAAGAAGGCCGGACTCGACCTGGAGGTCAAGGAGTTCACCGACTACGTCACGCCGAACACGGCGACGGAGGACGGCTCGGTGGGCGCCAACTACTTCCAGAACCAGCCGTACCTGGACGACTTCAACAAGAAGAACGGCACCCACATCGTGCCCGTCGTCACGGTCCACCTGGAGCCGCTCGGCCTCTACTCCCACAAGGTCAAGAGCGCCGACGCCCTCAAGAGCGGCGCGACCGTCGCCGTCCCGAACGACAGCGTGAACGAGGCCCGAGCCCTCAAGCTGCTCGCGGCCAACGGCCTGATCACCCTCAAGTCCGGTGTGGGCAACGAGGCGACCCCCGCGGACATCACCAAGAACCCGAAGAAGCTCAAGTTCAAGGAGCTGGAGGCGGCCCAGACCCCGCGCTCCCTGGACGACGTCGACGCGGCCGTCATCAACGGCAACTACGCCATCTCCTCGGGCCTGAAGCCCGCCAAGGACGCCCTCATCCTGGAGTCGGCGAAGAACAACCCGTACGGCAACTTCCTCGCCGTGAAGAAGGGCAACGAGAAGGACCCGCGCGTCAAGAAGCTCGCGAAGCTGCTGACTTCGCCCGAGGTGAAGAAGTTCATCGAGGACAAGTACGCCGGTTCCGTCATCCCGTCGTTCTGACCGTCCTTCTGAACAGAGCCGGGGGAATCACCATGCGCAAGAGCATCGCCGTCACGGCGGCCGGACTGGCCGTGACCTTCTTCGGCCTCACGGCCTGCGGTTCGGGCTCCGGCAACAGCGGTGGCAAGGACGGCACTCTCGTCGTCGGCGCCACCGCCGTGCCGGCCGGCGAGGTCCTGACGTACATCAAGGACAACCTGGCCGAGAAGGCCGGACTGAAGCTGGAGATACGGGAGTTCACGGACTACGTCCTGCCGAACACCGCGCTCCAGGAGGGCTCGCTGGACGCGAACCTCTACCAGAACCAGCCCTTCCTGGACGAGTTCAACAAGTCCAAGGGCACCGACCTGGTCTCGGTCGTCAAGGCGTATCTGCCGCCAATGGGCGTGTACTCCAAGAAGGTCGAGGACATCGGGAAGCTCGCCGACGGAGCCACCGTCGCCGTGCCGAACGAGACCACGAACGAGGGACGCGCCCTCAAACTCCTCGCC
Source organism: Streptomyces sp. N50 (assembly GCF_033335955.1). Classification (GTDB taxonomy): domain Bacteria; phylum Actinomycetota; class Actinomycetes; order Streptomycetales; family Streptomycetaceae; genus Streptomyces. The sequence goes on along the minus strand of NZ_CP137549.1, from coordinate 1,338,064 downwards.
GCCAAGGGGCTGATCACCCTCAAGGCGGGGGCGGGCACGGACGCGTCCCCCGCTGACGTCGCGGCCAACCCGAAGCACCTGAAGTTCAAGGAGCTGGACCCGGCCCAACTGCCGCGCTCGCTGGACGACTTGGACGTGGCCGTCATCAACAACAACTACGCCCAGGACGCGGGCCTCAGCCCCGCCAAGGACGCGATCCTCCTGGAGTCGGCGAAGGACAACCCCTACGCCAACCTCCTGGCCGTCAAACGCGGCAACGAGGACGACCCCCGCGTCGAGAAGCTCGCGCAGCTTCTCGTCTCCTCCGACGTGAAGAAGTTCATAGCGGAGAAGTACAAGGGCTCTGTCCTGCCGGTCACTTCCGGCTGACGGGGGCGTATACGGCGTATCACCACGCACGGGGTCCACGCCCTCACCATGAGTGGACCCCGTGGTGCGGTTCCCCGCTTTCATGCTGCATGCTGGGCAGTTCAGGTAGGCCCTGAACATTTTCCGAAGGTTACGGAGCGGCGCATGACGAGCACCTTCCCCAACATCTCCATCAACACGGAGCGGTTGGTGCTCCGGCCCCTCGACGAGGACGACATCCCCGCGCTGACGGAGATGATGAACGACGAACAGGTCGGGTCCTGGACCGACGTCCCCCAGCCCTACACCGAGGCTCAGGCCCGCCGTTGGATCACCGAGTACGCGCCCACCGAACGCGCTTCGGGCCGCGGCCTCGACCTCGCCGTCACCGAGTTCCTCACCCAACGGCTGGTCGGCATCGTCCAGTTGAGCAAGACCAACTGGCATGTCCGGTCCACCGAGCTGTCCTACATCGTCGCGCCCTGGGCCCGCGGCGAGGGCTATGCCTCCGAGGCGGCGCTCGCCACCGCCCAATGGCTGTTCGGGGACCAGAAGTTGGAGCGCATCGAGCTGCGCACCGCCGCCGACAACACGGCCTCCCAGCAGGTCGCCCAGAAGATCGGCTGCATCAGCGAGGGCGTCCTGCGGGGCGCGTGCATAGCGCATGTCCATGGCGACGACGGCACCTGGAGCGACGTCCGCACCGACTTCATCGTGTGGAGCCTCCTGCCGGAGGACCTGGAGGGCACGGCCGAACAGCTCGAAGACGTCGACGGTTTCACGTCACTCGCCGACTGGAACTGAATCCGGCGGGTACGACCACGGGAGCACCGCCCAGCCGCACCAGGTACCCTCACGGTGCCCGCGTACGGGCCGCTTTCCCCGACGACCCGCGAACCACCCCTGGAGACTGACGACGATGGCCGACCGCGTCACGGTGATCGGCTGGGACGGCTCTCCGCTGACCGCCGCGGCACGCTCCGCCCTCGCCGCCGCCACCCTGGTGGCCGGCGCACCCCACCATCTCGCGCTCCCCGAGGTGTCGGAGCGCGCCGAGCGCATCCGCCTCGGCAGCGTCGCCCTCGCCGCCCGCCGCATCGCGGGCCACCGCGGCACGGCCGTCGTGTTCGCCGACGGCGACCCCGGCTTCTTCGGAGTCGTACGGACCCTGCGCGACCCGGAGTTCGGCCTGGAGGTCGAGGTCGTCCCCGCGGTGTCCTCCGTGGCCGCCGCCTTCGCCCGGGCCGGGATGCCCTGGGACGACGCACAGGTGGTCGTCGCACACAGGCGCACCCTGCGACGCGCGGTGAACGTGTGCCGGGCTCACACAAAAGTCGCCGTCCTCACCTCACCGGGCGCAGGACCCGCCGAACTCGGCCTCCTCATGGAGGGCGTCCACCGCACCTTCGTCATCTGCGAGGAACTGGGCACCGAGCACGAGCAGGTCACCGTCCTCACTTCGGACAAGGCCGCCGACCGCACCTGGCGCGACCCCAACGTCGTCATCGTCATGGGCGGCCCGGTCGGCCCGACCGTCACGGGCACCACCGCCGAGGGCTGGATCGCCGGCCGCGACCCGTCCGCCGTCGCCCGCGGCTGGACCCTCCCCGCCGAGGCCTACGGCGGACAACTGGGCGAAGGGGAAACGGACTTGCTCCGTGCCGCCCAGCTCGCCCGCCTCGGCCCGCGCGTCGGAGACCTCGTGTGGGACATCGGCTGCGGCAGCGGCGCCTTCGCCATCGAGGCGGCCCGCGCCGGAGCCGCCGTCATCGCCGTCGACCGCGACACCCAGGCCTGCACCCGCACCGACTCCGCCGCACGCAGCTTCGGCGTCCACCTCCAGATCGTCCAGGGCGACGCCCCGCACATCCTGGAGAACCTCCCCGAACCTGACGTGGTACGGGTCGGCGGCGGGGGAGTGGCCGTCGTCTCCGCGGTCGCCGACCGGCGCCCGCAGCGCATCGTGGCGCACGCCTCCACCCGCGACGAGGCCGAACTCGTCGGCCGCGACCTCACGGAGCACGGCTACCACGTGGAGTGCGCCCTCCTCCAGTCCGTCGAACTCGACACCAGGGCCTGGACGGAGACGGAACGGAGCGTCGCGTTCCTGCTCAGCGGCCTCCTTCCGGAGCGCGTTTCCTGACCCCTCGTACCGTCCCCGTGATCCTGTTGTCGTACTGCGCGCGGTAGGCTGGCGGACTGTTGTACCGCATCGGGTGACCCGGCACTTCGTTCGTCAATGTCCGGAAAACCCGCCCGTTTTGGGGTGAGTGTGGTACGGCGGAACCGGAGGACGCGCAACGTGGCGCAGTCCACAGCGGGCCGTCGCGGGTCAACCTGTCGCGACGGCCGAACGGCCGCGACAATGCCAGTCAATGGCTTTGTCGTCTAAATGGCTTTGTCGCCTTTTGACGTCGGGTCGTTCGTGCCGCTGGACAGGCACGCTCGTTCTCCACTGCGGGGCGGTCGGTGCGCCGTTCCCGGTGAGCGGGTCGTAGAAGCACTAACCGATGGGCGAGGGGTACGCATGACCGACACCGGCCAGATCCCGGCCGAGGGGCTGCCGGAGAACGCAGGCATGGTGGAACAGCCAGGCGTTCCCGCGCACGGCGCGTACACCTACCTCTCCGAGACCACCGCCGAGGACGAAGACCTCCTGCTGCTGCCGGGCGCCCAGGGCGCCTGGGGCAACGAGGTCCAGCCTCCCGCCCCCGAGCCCGTTCTCGAGGCGGTCCACGAGCCGGCTCCGCAGGAACCGGCGGCGTACGAGCCGGGCCCGGACGAGGCTGCCGCGCAGGAGCCGGGTGTGTACGCCCCCGCTCCGCCGGAACAAGTTCCGCACGAGGCCGTCGCGTACGAGGCTCCCCTGCCCGAGCCGACCGCGCATGAGGCTGCCGCACACGAAGCCGTCGCACACGAGGCCGCCGCGCCGCAGGAGCCGGTTCTGCAGGAGACCGCTCCGCCCGAGGCCGCCGTGCACGAGCCGGGTCCGCATGAGACCGCCGGCCGTGACAGCGGTTCGGTCGATCTGGGGGGCGTCCGCCTCCCCGCACCGCCGCCGCCCGCGCCGGTTCCGCCGCGCCGTCCGCTGCACCTCGGCCCGCCCCTCCCCGACACCTCCGCGAGCCCGGTCCGCTCCCTCGCCGACCGCGGCCCCGCGGGCGCGCCGGTACGGCAGATGGCCACGCCGGCGACCGGCCCCGAGTACTTCGACGCACCCCAACTCCGCGATCTGCCCCCGCAGGGCGCGGCTCCCTGGGGCGCCCAGGCTCCGGTGAGCGCGGGGGTGCCGACAGCGGAAACGGTTGTTCCGGTTGGCAAACCTGACGGCGAGCTCGTGGCCGAGCCCGTCGGCGGGGGGATCGCCATGGCCCTGGACGCCGGGGTGGTCGTACCGGAGCCGCAGCCGCAGCCCGAGCCGGCTCAGTTCATGGGCGTCGGCGCGAGCACCGGTAAGGACGCAGACCTGGCGAAGGCCCCCGACGCCGGTGGGGCGTGGCAGGGGCACGGGCAGCCGTTCGACGGGGAGCCCGCGGCCGCGTTCGCCCACGTGAGCACGGAGGGCTCCGGACACGCCGGTGTCGCCGAGGCGGGTCAACTGCCGGAGGGTGCGGGCGCTTTCGAGGCCGCGCCGGTTCCGGTTCCGGTTCCCGAGGACGCGTTCGTCGTGGCTGCCGAGCAGGAACCGGAGCAGGTCGCCGTCGCGGTTCCCGTACCGGGTGCGGATGTCGCGCCGGAACCTGAGGTCGCGCCGGAGCCCGAGGCCGTGCCGGAACCTGAGGTCGTGCAGGTTCCCGAGGCGGCGGTCGCTTCCGAGGGTGCGGTGTTGCCGGAGGCCGTCGAGGTGCCGGGAGCCGAAGAGAGCTTCGACGCCGGATTCGCTGTCGCCAACGAGCAGGTCGCCCAGCCCGTGGTCGAGGCTCCCGAAGAGGTACTCGCGCAGGATGCCGCCCCCGAGGCGGTAGCCGTTCCGGAGCCGATCCAGGCGGAGGACGTCATGTACGCCCCCGCGCCCGAGCCGCTTCTCGAAGCCCCGCACGCCCCGCAAGCCCTGCACGTCCCCGAGGTCACCCCGGTCGACGAGCCGCCGGTCATCCAGGAGGCCGAACCAACTCCGGCCGCATTCATGGCAGTTGAGACACCGGTCGCCCCCGAAGCCGAAGTCACCCCGGCCCCCGAGCCCGTCGTAGCCGAATCCCACGTGACGGAGACGGCCGCGCCGGAGCCGGAGTTGCAGCCGGAGTTGCAGCCGCAGCCGCACCCGGACGACTCCCTCGGCCGGTTCGTCCCGGTGGAGGGCTCCGTGCCCACCACCCCCCACCTCGCACCGACCCCGCCGCACCCGCTCGTCCTCCCCGCGGAGGAGCAGCCGGGCGTCGTGGAGGAACCCTTCGCCGCCGTTCCCGCCCCCCGTGAGGCAGACCCGGAACTCGTACAGCACGTGGACGACCTGGACACCCGGGCCGCTGACCAGGAAGAAGAGAGCACGGCCGTAGTGGAAGACGTACGAGAGTCCACCGGCCCCGCGGCTCCCGCCTACGACGACGCCGAGCGCGAGGCCGTGCTCAAGGTGATGCGCGAGCGCCGGGACATCCGGAACGGCTTCCGCAGCGACCCGATCCCGCACGACGTGCTGCTGCGGGTGCTGGAGGCGGCCCACACGGCGCCGTCCGTCGGGCACTCGCAGCCGTGGGACTTCGTCGTCATCCGGTCCGCCGACACCCGCCGGAACATGCACGAACTGGCGCAGAGCCAGCGCGAGGCCTACGCGAAGTCGCTGCCCAAGGGCAGGGCGAAGCAGTTCAAGGAACTGAAGATCGAGGCCATCCTCGACACTCCGGTGAACATCGTCGTCACCGCCGACCCGACGCGTGGCGGCCGCCACACGCTGGGCCGGCACACGCAGCCGCAGATGGCGCCGTACTCCGCCGCGCTCGCCGTCGAGAACCTCTGGCTCGCCGCCCGCGCCGAGGGCCTCGGCGTCGGCTGGGTCAGCTTCTTCGACGAGCGCGAGATGGTCCGCGCGCTCGGCCTGCCGGAGCACCTGGAGGTCATCGCGTACCTCTGCGTCGGCTACGTCGACGAGTTCCCGGACGAGCCCGAACTGATGCAGGCCGGCTGGTCCAAGCGCCGCCCGCTGTCGTGGGTCGTGCACGAGGAGACCTACGGCCGTCGCGCGCTGCCCGGCGAGGACCCGCACGACCTGCTCGCCGAAACCGTCGCCGGGATCCGCCCGCTGGACGCGAAGGCGCTCGGCGAGGCGTGGGAGCGGCAGAAGCGGATGACGAAGCCGCCGGGCTCGCTCGGCATGCTGGAGATCATCTCCGCGCAGTTGTCCGGTCTTTCCCGGCAGTGCCCGCCGCCGATCCCGGAGCCCGCGGCCGTCGCGATCTTCGCCGGCGACCACGGCGTGCACGCGCAAGGGGTCACCCCTTGGCCGCAGGAGGTCACGGCCCAGATGGTCGCCAACTTCCTTGGCGGGGGCGCCGTTTGCAACGCCTTCGCGAGCCAGGTGGGCGCCGAGGTGTGCGTGGTGGATGTGGGCGTCGCGTCCGAACTCCCGGCCACGCCCGGCCTGTTGCCCCGCAAGATCCGCGCGGGCACGTCCGACATGACGACCGGTCCCGCGATGACCCGCGAGGAGGCCAAGCAGGCCATCGAGGTGGGCATCGAGACGGCCCGCGACCTGGTGGCGGCAGGCAACAAGGCGCTGCTCACCGGCGAGATGGGCATCGCGAACACCACGGCGTCGGCGGCCCTGATCTCGGTGTTCACGGACACCGACCCCGCCGAGGTCACCGGCCGGGGCACCGGCATCAACGACGAGACCCTCGCCCGCAAGACGGAGGTCGTGCGCCGCGCGATCGACCTCCACCAGCCGGACCCGGCCGACCCCATCGGCGTCCTCGCAGCGGTCGGCGGCTTCGAACACGCGGCGATGGTCGGCCTGTTGCTCGGCGGCGCGTCCCTGCGTACGCCGGTGATCCTGGACGGCGTCAGCGCGGGCGCCGCGGCTCTCGTGGCCCGCGCGATCGCGCCCGAGGTCCTCGCGGCCTGCATCGCGGGCCACCGCAGCGCGGAACCGGGCCACGTGGCCGCGTTGAACAAGCTCGGCCTGCGCCCCTTGGTCGACCTCGACCTCCGCCTCGGCGAGGGCACGGGCGCGCTGCTGGCCCTGCCGCTGGTGCAGAGCACGGCGCGGGCGATGCACGAGGTGGCGACGTTCGACTCCGCAGGGGTGACGGAAAAGTAGGCGCCCGCAGTAGGCGATGCGGCCCAGCCGGTGGACCGGCTGGGCCGCCCTGACGCCCTGCCCTTAAAATCTGCACGTCAGGGCCACCGCACGCCGTGAAAGCACGCGGGGGAGACCCGCCGCAAAAGAGGAGCCGCACCCTCATGGCCGAACACCCCGCCTACCCCGTAGGCCTCCGCCTCACCGGCCGCCGGGTCGTCGTCCTGGGCGGCGGCCAGGTCGCCCAGCGCCGCCTCCCGGCGCTCATCGCGGCCGGCGCGGACATCACCCTCGTCTCCCCGGAGGCGACCCCCTCCGTCGAGGCGATGGCGGACGCGGGCGAGATCACCTGGGAGCGACGCCCGTACGCGGAAGGCGACCTGGCGAACGCCTGGTACGCCCTGATCGCGACGACGGACCCGGAGGCGAACACCCGGGCCTCCGCGGAAGCCGAGGCCCACCGCGTGTGGTGCGTCCGCTCCGACGACGCCGACCAGGCCACCGCATGGACCCCGGCGACGGGCCACAGCGAGGGCGTGACGGTCGCCGTCCTCACGACCGACGCGCGGGGCCGCGACCCCCGCCACACCGCCGCGATCCGCGACGCGGTCGTCGCGGGCCTGCGCGACGGCACCCTCGTCGCCCCCCACCACCGCACCCGCACCCCGGGCGTCGCCCTGGTCGGCGGCGGCCCCGGCGACCCGGACCTGATCACGGTCCGCGGCCGCCGCCTCCTCGCCGAGGCCGACGTCGTCATCGCCGACCGCCTCGGCCCCCGCGACCTCCTCGCCGAACTCCCCCCGCACGTCGAGGTGATCGACGCGGCGAAGATCCCGTACGGCCGCTACATGGCCCAGGAGGCCATCAACAACGCCCTGATCGAACACGCCAAGCAGGGCAAGTCGGTGGTCCGCCTCAAGGGCGGCGACCCCTTCGTCTACGGCCGCGGCATGGAGGAGGTGCAGGCGCTCGCGGAGGCAGGCATCCCGTGCACGGTCGTGCCGGGCATCTCCAGCTCGATCTCGGTACCCGGGGCCGCGGGCATCCCGGTCACCCATCGCGGTGTAGCACACGAGTTCACGGTGGTCAGCGGCCATGTGGCCCCTGACGACGAGCGTTCGCTGGTCGACTGGCAGTCCCTCGCGAAGCTCACCGGCACCCTCGTGATCCTCATGGGCGTGGACAAGATCGGCAAGATCGCCGAAACCCTGATCGCGCACGGCAAGCCGTCCGACACCCCGGTGGCCCTGATCCAGGAGGGCACGACGGCCGCCCAGCGCCGGGTGGACGCGACCCTGGCGACGGTCGGCGAGACGGCACGCGCCGAGGACGTGAAACCGCCCGCGGTGATCGTCATCGGCGCGGTGGTCACCGTAGGCCCGAAGGCAGTTGCGTAACCCCGGGTAACACAACCCGTTCCCAGCCGTTGGCACCACACCCAGGACAAGGCAGTATCACCCTGTGGCCGATCTCATCACCGTTGAGGATCCCGACGACCCGCGCCTGCGTGACTACACGGGCCTGACCGACGTAGAGCTGCGCCGCAAGCGTGAACCGGCCGAGGGCCTGTTCATCGCCGAGGGCGAGAAGGTCATCAGACGGGCCAAGGACGCGGGCTACGAGATGCGTTCGATGCTGCTGTCCGCGAAGTGGGTCGACGTCATGCGGGACGTCATCGACGAACTCCCGGCTCCCGTCTACGCGGTGAGCCCGGAGCTGGCCGAACGGGTAACCGGCTACCACGTCCACAGAGGCGCCCTGGCCTCCATGCAACGCAAACCGCTCCCCACGGCGGACGAACTCCTCCAGACCACGCGCAGGGTGGTCGTCATGGAGTCCGTCAACGACCACACCAACATCGGCGCGATCTTCCGCTCGGCGGCGGCGCTGGGCATGGACGCGGTCCTGCTGTCCCCCGACTGCGCCGACCCTCTGTACCGCCGCAGCGTGAAGGTCTCCATGGGCGCGGTCTTCTCGGTCCCCTACGCCCGCCTGGACAGCTGGCCCAAGGGTCTGGAGTCGGTCCGGGAGGCGGGCTTCACGCTCCTGGCCCTGACTCCCGACGAGAAGGCGAAGAGCCTGGACGAGGCGGCCCCGCACCGCATGGACCGGGTGGCCCTGATGCTGGGAGCAGAGGGCGACGGCCTCTCGACCCAAGCCCTGGTGGCGGCAGACGAATGGGTCCGCATCCCGATGGCCCACGGCGTCGACTCCCTCAACGTGGGCGCCGCGGCCGCGGTCGCCTTCTACGCGGTGGCCACCGGCCGCCCCGAACTCTAGGAGCCCGCTTGGCCCAGCGCGAGGCGATCGTCGCCGTACTCCGACGCGCAGACCGCGTCCTGGTCATCCGCCGCGGCCCCGACTCGGCCCGCGCGGGCTACTGGGCACCCCTGAGCGGCAAACTGGAACCAGGCGAAACCCAGGAAGAGGCCCTGGTCAGAGAGGTGAAGGAGGAGGTGGGCCTCACGGTCTCCCCCCTCTCCAAGGTCTGGCAGTCCGACACGGACGACGGCACCTTCCGCCTCCACTGGTGGACCGCCACGGAAACGGGCGACGGCACGATCATCCCGGACCCGGGCGAGGTCTCGGAGGTCCGCTGGGTGACGCCGACGGAGTTCCTGACGATGACTCCGGCGTTCGCGGCGGACAGGGAGTTCTTCGAGCACGTGTTGCCGGGGCTGTAGGAACCGGGCTGAGGCTGACTTTTCAGCGCAGGCGGACTGCACTCAGCCCGTCCGGCGTTTGAGGACGAGGCCGTTCAGGCCGAAGGGGGTCTGGGGCGCAGCCCCAGGCGGGGTCGAAGGGGCGGCAGCCCCTGGAGGACGGGAAGGGTAGGGGCGGCGGGGGCGAAAACCACCCCTTACCCGCCGAACCCGTCCGCCCGCACGACACTCCCGTACCCCTGCCGCACACCGTCCCCCGTACGCCCAAGCCCATGAGCCGGCCCCGAACACCCCTGAGCCACAGCAATCCCCAGCGCGACGAGCAGAGTCACCACCACGAACACGAACAACCGCTGCCGCAGCAACCGCGGATTCGCAGGCCGCCGCCCGGTCCCCGTGGTCCGAGGCCCAGGCCGCCCGGCCCCACTACGAGGCGCAGGACGACTCCCACTACCGGACCCGGACCGGGTGGTGTTACGGCCGGACGGAGTGGGCCGGGGAGAACCCGGCCGGGACGGCACCCCGCTCCCACGTGACGGCACCCCACCGCCACCCCCACGCGACGGACTCCCACCACCCCGGGACGACGGCGCGGCACCACGAGGCGCCGGCGTCCCTTGAGAACCCTGAGGATTCTGCGGCCGCCGCTGACTCTGGGTGCGCTGCTGCTCCGGATAACTGTCGGTGAGCCGCCCGGTAGGCCGATCCGCCTCCGCCGCCCGCGGCCCCGGCGGCCGCACATCGGCCATCCCCTGAGCCTCACGCGCGGCGATCTCCTTGAGCCGCAAGGACAGTTGAAGCGTGCTGGGCCGCTCCTCGGGATCCTTCGCGAGGCACGCGCGGACAAGCGGCGCGAGCGCGTCCGGCACCCCGTGCAGCTGCGCCTCCTCGTGCACCACGCGGTACAGCATGACCTCGGAACTACCGTGCCCGAAGGGCGAGTCGGAGGTCGAGGCGTAAGCGAGCGTGGCCCCGAGCGAGAACACATCGGTAGCCGGAGTGACGGCAGCCCCCCGCACCTGCTCGGGCGCGAGGAACCCGGGCGACCCGACCGCCGTACCGACATGCGTGAGTGTCGACGCACCGGTGGCCCAGGCGATACCGAAGTCGATGATCCGAGGACCCTTGGGGGACAGCAGAATGTTCGACGGCTTGAGATCCCGGTGGACGACCCCGGCCTCATGCACCGCGACGAGCCCCTCGGACAGAGCGGCCCCGATCGCGGCGACCTCAGCCGCTCCCAGCGCGCCTTCGTCGGCGACCTTGTCATGCAACGACGGCCCGGGCACGTACTGAGTGGCGAACCACGGCCGATCGGCGTCAAGATCCGCAGCGACCAGCCGGGCCGTGCATCCCCCGCGAATCCGCCGAGCGGCCGAGACCTCGCGCGCGAACCGCGAACGGAACTCCTGGTCCTCCGCCAGATCCGGCCGGATGACCTTCAGCGCGACCCGCTGGCCCTTGCGGTCGGAGCCCAGATAGACGACGCCCATTCCGCCCGCGCCGAGCCGTCTGTGAAGCCTGAACGAGCCGACGACGCGCGGGTCCTCGCGCCTCAGGCGCATCATCGCCATGTTCATCCCCGCTGCCCGGTCCGTGTGACGAGCGACAGCTTACGTTTCCACGGGCGCCCGCGCGCAAAGGCCGCGCCCTCTCGAACCGACGGATTGTCAGTGCCGGGTGGGAAACTTGAAGAGTGGTCAGAGGCGTTGCGAGCAGCAGGACTTCGTACTGCCTCCAACCCCAACCAACCATCACAGAAGGGGGATTGAGCGCGTGAAGGGTGATCGCGTCGAGATAGTGGTGGACGCCGGCGACACAACACGTACGTACGAGGTGGTGGCGAGCAGGGCGGGCCGTCGGGTGGAGACGGCGGTGCGCCGAGGGGTGGTGGAAGTGAGCGAAGTCACCCGCAGTGGCTCCGTCGTCCGTACCGCCCGCTTCATGGCGACCAGGGTCCTCGCCCTGGTCGAGCAGCCGGTCCCGCGCGAGGACAGCTCAGAGAAAGCGGGGCACACCGGACTCCCCCTCCGGGAAGACCCCGAGACGTAGGACCCGGTCTCCACCCAGGGGAGTACTCCGCAGGTCATCGCTCATCCTCCGGGAGGCCCGCCAATCGGTACGAGGGCATGACGACCCGCACCCGCCGCACGCCTAGATTTGAGGTCAAGCGGCGGGTGCAGCACTCGTCCCCCGAGGTCAGACACCCGCCGCTGCCAACGACAACAGAGTTTGGTCAACGGAGCACGGTCAGGAGAGGGACCATGGCCCACACGGCACCGCGGGCATTGATCCGCGAAGAGGGACGCAAGGCGTACAACGCGGCCTTCCACACCCGCCGCACGGGCCGTCGCCACCCACTGGTGGCGACCTTGATGGCACTTCCCTTGGCGGTCCTGCTCCTCGTCGTCTTCGACGGCTGGGAGACCGTGGCCACACAAGCGTCGTCCGTGGGAGTGATGCTGGGGCGCTGAGCGGCGACCCCAGGCCCGGAAGAGCGGTCCGGGCGGGGACATCAACCCATGAAACCCCGTGGGGACGGGGGTGCGGCGGACGGCAAAAAAGCCGGCGCAGCTGGGGAGCTGCGCCGGCTTTGCTTTGCCCTTTTGACGGGTTCCTTCGTGATGCGGGCCAGTGCCTCCAAGCACCGGCCCGCTCCGCATCACTCGGCCCGTCCGGCGTCCACTGCTCAGCGCAGGCAGGCTTCACTCAGCCCCTCCGGCGTCCACTTTTCAGCGCCGGCCGGCATATCCAGCCCGTCCGGCGTTTGAGGACGAGGCCGTTCAGGCCGAAGGGGGTCTGGGGCGCAGCCCCAGGCGGGGTCGAAGGGGCGGCAGCCCCTGGAGGATGGGAAGGGTAGGGGCGGCGGGGGCGAAAACCCTGGGCCCACCCACACAGCCCGCCCGAACCCGCCGTAGAAGTACGCTCGCGACGAACTCCCCACCCCCCCAACCCCCCGCCCCAGGAAGCGCGATGCCCCGCACCCCCTTGCTCTCCGCCCTCACCACCCGAGCCAGGACCATGGCCCACGCGCGCACAACCCCCTGCCCCTGCGGAGCAACCCCCACCCTCACCGACCGCCCCGACGGCACAGTCGTCCGCCACGAGGACACCGTCGCGAAGGCCCACGCCCCGAACACGGACCCCACCGACCTCACCGTCCGCCTCACCACGGCCGCACGACTCCCCGGCATCCTCCTGCCCCCACTCGACCCCACCCCCCTCCACCTGCACGACCGCTGGGCGACGTGCTGGCCGTACGGCACCCCCGTAGACCCGGACGACCCGGACGCGGCCCCCTGGGAAGCCGCGGCCACCCTCCTCGCCCACCTCCACCGCACCCCGGCCCCCACCCCGCTCCCACCCATGCGAGGCCCCCTCAAGGCGGTCCGAGCGATCACCCGGCTCCGCGAGGCCGGCCCCCACCCCGCCGCGGCCCCCGTCCTGCGCGCCTGGACCCGCCTCCCCGCCTGGGCCCGCGCGGAGGCCCCCCAGCCCGACACCACCACCCTCTGCCACGGCGACCTGCACCTCGGCCAACTCGTCCGCCACCCGGCCCCCGACGGCCCGTGGCTGCTGATCGACGTCGACGACCTGGGCGTAGGAGTCCCCGGCTGGGACCTCGCCCGCCCCGCCGCCTGGTACGCCTGCGGCCTGCTCCCGCCCGACGAGTGGACCCGCTTCCTGACCGCGTACCGCGAGGCGGGCGGCCCGGCCGTTCCCGCCACCGGCGACCCTTGGCCCGCCCTGGACATCCCGGCCCGCGCCCTCACCGTGCAGACCGCCGCCCTGGCGATCGTCAAGGCGGTCACAGCGGGCCGGCCGCTCGACGAGGTGGAGCAGGCCGTCGTGGACGCGTGTGACCGAATGGGTTCCGTACCGCCCGAGTTGGCGCCCGGATCCGCGAAGTAGGGTGCAACCGACCGGGGTCGGACGGAGTCTGTCCTGGGGAAACACCAAGATGTCCCGATGGGCGAGGAGTTGAGCCGAGCATGCAGTGTCCGAAGTGCCATGCGCCGATGCACACGTACAACCGCAACGGTGTCCAGATCGAGCAGTGCAGCAACTGCCGGGGGATCTTTCTCGACTACGGCGAGCTGGAGGCGCTGACCCGCGTGGAGTCCCAGTGGCAGCAGCCCGCCCCGCCGCCCCCGGGCCCGCAGGCCTACCCCGCCCCGCCCGCGCCCGCCTGGGGCGCCCCGCACGGTGGTGGTCACGGTGGTGGCCACTACGGCGGTCACGGCGGCCACCACCGGCACAAGAGCTTCGGCCACATGCTGTTCTCCAGCTGACCGGTATATACACGGGCACACGAAGAAGCCCCCGACCGTACGAGACGGCCGGGGGCTTCGGAGTGTGGACGATACTGGGATTGAACCAGTGACCTCTTCCGTGTCAGGGAAGCGCTCTCCCGCTGAGCTAATCGTCCTCGGGACCATGATCCGAAGATCATGGGTAGTGCTGCGTGCGCGATACTGGGATTGAACCAGTGACCTCTTCCGTGTCAGGGAAGCGCTCTCCCGCTGAGCTAATCGCGCGGGGATCCTTGCGGACCAAGTCCTTGCGGACCAGTGGACGATACTGGGATTGAACCAGTGACCTCTTCCGTGTCAGGGAAGCGCTCTCCCGCTGAGCTAATCGTCCTTGGAGGTGGAGACGGGATTTGAACCCGTGTAGACGGCTTTGCAGGCCGTTGCCTCGCCTCTCGGCCACTCCACCAGGAGTGCGGGGGGTCGGGAAGATCCCCCACTTTCCTGCGAGCGGACGACCAGGTTCGAACTGGCGACCTCAACCTTGGCAAGGTTGCGCTCTACCAACTGAGCTACGTCCGCTTGTCGTTTCCGCTCGGCTTGCGCGTCGCGGCGACGAGTTGAACTCTAGCGGATTCCGGGGCCAGCACAAAAACGCGTTTGTGCAGCGTGCTGGCCTGCGACTACGGGAACACATGGTCAGGGCGGTCACGGGGACACGGCCGGGCAACCTGGAAGACACCCGCCATAGACTCGACGGCGTGTCCCGCCTCGCCCCTCTCGTCCGTTTCGGCGGCCGTGTCGCCACCGGTCTCCTCGATGTCACCAGCGACCCCGCGGCCCTGGACTCCACCGGCTTCTGGGCGGTCGCGGCCGACTTCGAGGGCCGTCTGACCTGCGCGCGCTTCCGCGACGTACGGCACGAACCGGTCCCGGCGCCCGCCCCCGGCGCCTGGCGCGCCCCCGCGACCGAGGCCTGGACCTCCTCCCTCGACCGGGCCGCCTACACCGCCGGCGTCCGCCGTATCCGGGAGCACATCGCGGCCGGCGAGGTCTACCAGGCCAACCTGTGCCGTGTCCTGTCCGCACCGGTAGCCGCCGACGCGGACGTCGACGCCCTCACCGCTCTGCTCGCACGCGGCAACCCGGCGCCGTACGCAGGAACGATCCGCTTGCCCGACCACGGCGTGGAGATAGCCACCGCTTCCCCCGAACTCTTCCTGCGCCGCACCGGCAAGGTCGTCGAGTCCGGCCCGATCAAGGGCACCGGGCGGACGGAGGCGGATCTGCTGCAGAAGGACTACGCCGAGAACGTGATGATCGTGGACCTGGTCCGCAACGACCTCGGCCGCGTGTGCGCCACGGGGACCGTGACCGTGCCGGACCTGTGCGTCGTCGAGAAGCACCCCGGACTGGTCCACCTTGTGTCGACGGTGCGGGGTGAGCTGCCCGCGGACGCCGGCTGGCCGGAGCTGCTGGCCGCCGCGTTCCCGCCCGGGAGTGTCACCGGCGCGCCCAAGTCCAGCGCCCTGCGCATCATCGACGCCCTGGAGACCGCGCCCCGCGGTCCCTACTGCGGGGGCATCGGCTGGGTCGACGCGGACCGGGGGACCGGTGAACTGGCCGTAGGCATCCGCACGTTCTGGATCGACCGCGCCGACGGCGTGCTGCGCTTCGGCACCGGCGCGGGCATCACCTGGGGTTCGGACCCCGAGGGGGAGTGGCGGGAGACCGAGCTGAAGGCGTCACGGCTGCTCGCGATAGCGTCGGGCGCGTACGAGGTGAGCGGAGAGGCTCTTTCATGAAGATCTGGCTCGACGGCGGGCTGCAGGACACCGAGTCCGCCCGTGTCTCCGTCTTCGACCACGGACTGACCGTGGGCGACGGCATTTTCGAGACGGTGAAGACGACGGACGGCAGGACGTTCGCGCTGACCCGGCATCTCGACCGGCTGACCCGTTCCGCGCGCGGCCTCGGGCTGCCCGACCCCGACCTGGACGAGGTCCGCCGCGGCTGCGCGGCCGTCCTCGACGCCAACCCGATGCCGCTGGGCCGGCTCCGCATCACGTACACCGGTGGCCACGGCCCCCTCGGCTCCGACCGGGGCGAACACGGCCCCACCCTCGTCGTCGCCCTCGGCGAGGCGAACCGCCGCCCCGACTCCACGGCCGCCGTCACGGTCCCCTGGACCCGCAACGAACGCGGCGCCCTCACCGGCCTCAAGACGACGTCGTACGCCGAGAACGTCGTCGCCCTCGCCCGCGCCCACCAACACGGCGCCTCCGAGGCCCTGTTCGCCAACACGGTCGGCCAACTCTGCGAGGGCACAGGGTCGAACGTCTTCGTCGTCCTCGACGGCGAGATCCACACCCCGCCGGTCACCTCCGGCTGTCTCGCGGGCATCACCCGCGCCCTGACCGTCGAATGGACCGGCGCCAAGGAGACCGACCTCCCGCTGGACGTCCTGGAACGCGCCGACGAGGTCTTCCTCACGTCGTCCCTGCGGGACGTCCAGGCCGTCCACCTGGTCGACGGGCGTCAACTCCCGGGCGCGGCAGGCCCGGTGACCGCCAAGGCCATGCGTGTCTTCGACGAGCGGTCGGGCGACGACCTCGATCCGTAGGGCCCATAGGGGCCGTGGTTAATGGGCTGACCTGGGGCTCCGGTCCGGGTAGAACTCCTTTGATGACTACGACCCTGCGGCCGACCGAGCCGCTTCAGCAGGAGGCCGACGGGACCCGCTCGCGCCGCTACCAGGTGTGCGTGAACAGCCGTCCCGTCGGCTCGATACACCTCGGCACGAGTCCCTTCTTCGGCGCTGCGGTGGCCCAGATCCGGGACCTGCGCATCGAGGAGCCGGACCGTCGGCGCGGCCGGGGCACCGTGGCCGCGCTCGCCGCCGAGGAGGTGGCGCGGGGCTGGGGCTGCGCGCGGATCGAGGCGTCCGTGCCGGCGGAGGCGGAGGTGGCGCTCAAATTGGCGACCAACCTCGGATACGTCGTCCGCAACCGCCACATGGAGAAGCCCCTCGGCGCCACCGCGCCCGAACTGCCCGCGGGAAGCCGGGGCCGGCCGATGACCCGGGAGGAGTTCGGCCCCTGGCAGGTGCTCGACACAGAGTCCTTCATCGAGAGCTGGACCGAGCGCGGGGTGCCCGAGGCGGAGGCCAGGACGAAGGCGCTTCAGGGCAATGCCGCTCTGCTGCCCCATGGAGTGGACACCGCGGACATGGCGTTCAGCGTCCTGGAGCACGAGGGGACCGCGGTCGGCACGCTCTGGACGGGCCCCCGTGACGGCAAGGCCTTCGTCTACAAGGTCGAGGCCGACGCGCGTCATCGGGGCAGGGGCCACGGCCGCACCCTGATGCTCCTGGCCGAGGCGCAGGGCATCGCGACCGGTCTGCCGGTCATCCGGCTGAACGTCTTCGCGGGCAACGCCCCGGCCGAGCGGCTCTACGAGTCACTCGGCTACGAGACGACCACCTACCACCTGTACAAGAGCCTGCTCTGACGGCTGCCCCGAGGCTCACTCACCCCCGGCGAGCAACCGGTCGGCGATCTCCTCGATACGGGCGCGGAGCCCGTCCTGGCTCTTGCCGCCGTCGAGAAGCTCGCCGCCGATGACGTACGTCGGGGTGCCGGTCACGCCGATGGCCTTGCCCTCGGCCTGGTCGGCGTCGACGATCAGGATGTGCCGGCCGTCGATCAGCGCGGTGTCGAACTCCTCGGCGTCCAGACCGAGTTCACCGGCCACCTCGACCAGGAAGGGTTCTCCCTTACGGTCCAGCTCCGCGACCCGGCCGAGCACGGCCTCGACGTAGTCCCAGCCCCGCCCCTGTTCCACGGCCTCCTCGGCGGCCTGCGCGGCGGCGAAGGCGTGCTTGTGCTTCTCCAGCGGGAAGTGCCGCAGCCGCACCTCCAGCCGGTCGCCGTAGCGGGCCCGCAGGGCGCGTACATCGTCCAGGGCGGTGTTGCAGTCCGGGCACTGGAGCTCGCACCAGACGTCGAGGACGGGGGTGCGCACGGAGGGGAGGTCACTCATGCGCCCAGTCTCCCAGCCCGGCCGCACCGCTCCCAACCAGGGCCACGGGCCGTACGCGGACGACACCGACCGTCACCTAGGGGCCGCAGCCGTACGACGCCGACCGGCACCTGGGGAGGATGCGACCCGGAGATGTCCCTGATGTCCTACCGGGGCATGGCCTCCCGGGGACCGGACGGTGCAGGATGGAAGGGACGAAGTGCACGCCCGACCTGTGCCTGCCCGACGGATCTGCCTGGAGGACCGGATGATTGCCGAGACCGTCTGTTCCGCCGTCTCCGCGGCCGGCCTGGGCATCGCGGCGGTCACGGCGTATCGCAAGCGATTTCTCTCCGCCGCCCGTATCGCCGCCTATTCGCTGGTGCCGGTCGGCCTGGTGATGACCGGGGTCGTCGGCTGGGCGGCCGACACCGCGTTCAGTCCCACGGCCTGGGCGGGTTTCGTGGTGCTGGGCGGCGCCTGGCTGCTCTTCATGGGCACCCGGGCCGTCGAACGCCGCCGTGGCGGTGGCGGCACCCGTAAGGAACGCAAGGCGGCCCGGGCCTCGGGCCAGTCGGACGCGGTGGCTCCGGCGGCCTCCGCACCCTCGCTGGGTCCGGCCAAGCGCCCGGCGACCCGGCCGGCGGCCGCGCCCCGCGCGCAGGGCGGGGACGACTTCAGCGACATCGAGGCCATCCTCAAGAAGCACGGCATATGACGGTCGGACGGGACCGCGACGGAAACGACACAGAGTGAGCCAGGTCCGCCGGTAAGCGTTCAGGAGTCGTCGCGACTCGAAACGGACATCACGGAATTCGGCGAACTCCCTCTCATAGCGGGCGTGTTGATCGCGTCAGGGGCCTCCGCTGCGTCATCATCGCCGCGAGATGCTGGACACGACACAGAGCGACGCCGCGCCGCCGAAGGACGAGCCGCGCGGGTGCCTTTTCGCCCTTTCCCAGCCACCGCTGATGATCTTCCTAGCGGTGATCGGGTGTCTGCTGCTCATGGCCTCGCTGCACGACCTGCTGATGCTGTGAGCCGTACTCGTGGTCCCCGACGTCACCCGTCGGGGGCCGCGACCTCATCCCTGTGCGAGTGACGCGATCGGCGCCGGGCCTCAGCCTGCCGCTTCCTTGCGCCGTGCCCGGTACGCGGCCACATGCAGCCGGTTCCCGCAGGTCCGGCTGTCGCAGTACCTCCGGGAGCGGTTCCGTGAGAGGTCGACGAAGGCACGCCGGCAGTCCGGGGCCTCGCAGCGGCGCAGCCGCTCCTGCTCGCCGGCCACCACGAAGAACGCGAGCGCCATCCCGCAGTCGGCGGCGAGATGGTCGGCGACCGAGGCGCCGGGCGCGAAGTAGTGCACATGCCAGTCGTAGCCGTCGTGGTCCGTGAGCCGGGGTGTGGTGCCCGCGGCGGCGACCAGGTCGTTGATCAGCCCGGCGGCGGTCCGGGGGTCCGGGGCCGAGAAGACCGCGGTGAACCGGCCGCGGATCTTGCGCACGGCGGAGAGGTCGAACTCCGACAGCACCCCGACATCGCTGATCTCGTGGTTTCGTACGAAATCCGCGAGCAGCGCGACATCCTGCAGTCCGTCCGGCGCCGCGGCGTCCTCCGGTGCGGTGTTCACCAGATCGACCACGGTGTCGAGGGCGCAC
This sequence comes from Streptomyces sp. N50, assembly GCF_033335955.1. GTDB lineage: Bacteria > Actinomycetota > Actinomycetes > Streptomycetales > Streptomycetaceae > Streptomyces. Next base: position 1,318,893 of record NZ_CP137549.1, on the reverse strand, counting down.
CGGGTGTCGTGGGTGATCAGCACGTTTCGCTCCCTGGCCTGGGGGTCGGGCGGGCGCCCGCCGATGCTGGCCGATGGTAGTGGCTTCCCGGAGGGCGGCCCCCTGTCTCTGAGAACGGGACGGCGTCCCGCGTGGTTCCCCGGGTCACGGAGAGTCGCGCGACCGGGCCGCACGCGCACCGGCGCCGCCCCCGCGACGAATCGCGGCGACGGCGCCGGTGTGTGCCTTATGCGGTTGTCTGAGCCCGAGCCGTCTCCCCGAGTTCGGACGGCGCCGGGCGGCTTGGATGGGACCTCGCTCTAGCTCTCCGCCAGGATGTGCGACAGCTCCTGATCCAGGTCGAAGTGCCGGTGCTCCGTGCCGGGTGGCACGGCGGCGTCCGTCCGCTTCAGGAAGGACTCCAGAGCCCGCGCGGGAGCCTCCAGCAGGGCTTCGCCCTCGGGAGAGCTCAGCGCGATGCAGACGACGCCCTGACCGTGACTACGGGATGGCCAGACTCGGACGTCGCCGGTGCCGGTGGGCCGGTGGAGGCCCTCCGCGAGAAGGTCGCGGGCGAACACCCACTCGACGGTCTCCTCGGCTCCGGTGTGGAAGGTGGCGTGCACGGCGTAGGGGTCGGCCGTGTCGTACCGCAGGCCTGCGGGGACAGGCAGGGATGACTCGCTCGACACAACGAGGCGCAGGTGCAGCTCGCAGCTGACCGTGGTGTTCATAAGCGCCAGGGCCTTTCGCTCAGTGTGCGCTCGGGGATTCGCACGTCGGCGAAATCGACATGCCACCTACGGTGCCGTTGTAAACCCCTCTGAGTGTTTTGCGTGCCTTTACGTAACTCTTCCGGCCGAGGGCTCGATCGCTCCGTGGGGCCATTCCGGTGACTGGTTTCCCTCGGGTAGGGTTTGTCCGTATGAATACGGGGAGTGACGAGCCGGGTGAGGTTGTCGTGGCGTCGGACGGGGCGGCCGACGAGAAGCGGGCGGACGGGGCGCGGGACGGGCAAGGGCTCGGTTCCAAGGCGCCGGAATTCATCAAGGCACGTCGTGCGCTGCATCTGAGCTGGCAGGTCGGCGTCTTCGTGATCGGCCTCGCGGTCGTCGTCGCCGGCATCATCATGCTGCCGCTGCCGGGACCCGGCTGGGTCGTGATCTTCGGCGGCATGGCGATCTGGGCGACCGAGTTCGTCTGGGCCCAGCTGGTGCTCCGCTGGACGAAACGCAAGGTCACCGAGGCGGCACAGCGTGCGCTCGACCCCGCCGTACGCCGCCGCAACATCGTCCTGACCTCGATCGGCCTGGTGATCGTGATCGCCCTGGTCGGTGTCTACGTCTGGAAGTTCGGCGTCGTGATGCCCTGGAAGATCAAGGACCAGTGACCCGCTGACGGCCTCCCGGGGCCTTCCGGTGCTGGTCGGGGCACCTGCTGACATGGGGTAATGTTCTCCGTGCGCCCGGGCGATTAGCTCAGTGGGAGAGCGCTTCGTTCACACCGAAGAGGTCACTGGTTCGAACCCAGTATCGCCCACCCGGACCGACGGCCCGTCTGTGATCACACAGGCGGGCCGTCGTCGTTCGGTCACCGGATCGCGCCGTCAACTCCCCACCGCCCAGGCGTTTTCCGGCCGGTCGCCGGCGGAGTGCGGCAGACCGCTTCCTGTTCGGCCGGCCGATCGCACGCGCCTCACCTGCGGTGTCCGTCCCGTTGCTCCGGCAACGCCCCCGGCGGCGCCGTCGTAGCGCTCAGCCGGTCCACAAGAAATTCCTGTCCGAATCATTGACGCACCCCGAGGGCCTCCGTACCTTGTGCCAGCAAGCGCTTACTTGAAACGATTCATGCAGGTGGCAACGACGCTACGGGGAGGGCCCATCATGGGAACCCGCACGAATGTGGAGAGGCGTACCGTCCTGAAGGCCGCCGGGGTCTCGGCGGCGACGCTGGGGCTGGCGGCGACGGGATGCGGCGGGAACGACGGCACGTCCGCGAACGGGAATGTGACGATCCGTTACTCGTGGTGGGGTGCCGAGGAGCGGGCGAAAAAGATCAATCAGTCCATCGCGCTCTTCGAAAAGAAGTATCCGAAGATCAAGGTGAAGACGGACTTTCAGGACTATCCCTCTTTCTGGGAGAAGTTCCAGACGCAGGCCGCGGGCGGAAATCCGCCGGACGTATTCCAGAACGCCGTCGGATTTCTTCGGAAGTACGACAAGAGAGGCGTCCTGCTCGATCTCAGATCGCAGATCGACGCGGGAAATCTGAGCATGGATCACTTCCGCGCGGGCGTGGTCGCGGTGGGCCAGGTCGACGGCAAGCAACTCGGTGTTCCGGTCGGTTCGAACACCATGGCGCTGGTCATCGACAAGAAGGTCTACACGAAGGCGGGCATCGACCCCACGGCGGGCTGGACCTGGGACGAGTACTTCAAAGCCCTCAAGACGATCCACGACAAGACCGGAGTCCCCGGAGACACGGGCTACTTCGGCATCATGTACCTGTACGACCTCTACCTCCGGCAGAACGGCAAGGCGTTCTTCACCAAGGACGGACTCGGTTTCGAGGAGTCGGATCTGACGGAGTGGTGGACGGACGGGTACGGCCGGGTGAAGGCCGGGATCGTCACCTCCCCGAAGGTCGTCGCCCAGGACACCCCCAAGTCCTCGCTCTCGGCCGGACACGGTGCCTCGGAATTCACCTGGGACAACTTCACCGTCCGCTACACGGCGGAGGGCACCAGCGACTACGGCCTCGCGCCGATCCCCACCACCGACGGCAAGGACACCGGCCAGTACCTCGCGTCCCTGATGCTCAGCGGCTCCGCGCGCACCAAGCACCCCAAGGAAGTCGCCCAGTTCATCGACTTCATGGTCCACGACCCCGCGGTCGGCAAGATCATGGGCTACGACCGGGGCATCCTCGCGACCACCGACCAGTACGACGCGTTCAAGCCGACCGACGTCGTCCAGAAGGAGATCGCCCAGTACGAGGCGGACACCGCCAAGGCCGGTGTCCTCGGGACGATCACCCCGCACCCGTCCGGCGCCGACACCGCCGAGTCCGCCTTCCTCCGCATCGGCGGGGACATGGCGCTGGGCAAGACCAAGGTCGCCGACGCGGTCAAGCAGTTCTTCTCCGAGGCGCAGGCCGCCTTCTCCGCCTGATGGGAACCGCCGTGACGCTCGTCGACGACGCTCCGCCCGCCACCCGGCAGACCCGCTCCGCCGCCCCCGCCGCCAAGAAGCGGCGGGGGCGCCGGGAGAACCTCGCCGGCTACCTCTTCATGTCCCCGTGGATCGCCGGCTTCCTGCTGCTGACCGCGGGCCCCATGGTCGCCTCCCTCTACTTCGCGTTCACCGACTACAACCTCTTCGACAGCCCGAAGTGGATCGGCTTCGACAACTTCACCCGGATGTTCGATGACCCGAGGTGGCAGAAGTCGGTGGAGGTGACGGCGAAATACGTCGTCATCGGCACCCCGCTGAAACTGCTCCTCGCCCTCGGCGTCGCCATGCTGCTCGCCCAGAGCCGCCGCGGCCAGGCCCTCTACCGGGCCGCCTTCTACGCCCCCTCGCTCATCGGCGCGAGCGTCTCGATCGGCTTCGTCTGGCGGACGCTCTTCTCCGACGGCGCCGTCGTGGACCGTACGCAGTCGCTCTTCGGCTCCCACGTCGGCGGCTGGGTCGGCGACCCCGACTGGATCCTCTACTCCCTGGTCGCGCTCACCGTCTGGCAGTTCGGCGCGCCGATGGTCATCTTCCTCGCCGGGCTCAAGCAGGTGCCGAGGGAGCTGTACGAGGCCGCCGCGATGGACGGGGCCGGACCCTTCCGCCGGTTCTGGAACATCACGCTGCCGATGATCTCGCCGGTCCTCTTCTTCAACGTGCTGCTGGAGACCATCCACTCCTTCCAGATCTTCGGCTCCGCGTACGTCGTCTCCAACTCCCAGTGCGGACCGGCCGACGCCACGCTCGTCTACACCTGTTACCTCTACCAACAGGGCTTCAAGAACGCCCAGATGGGCTTCGCGTCCGCGATGGCCTGGATGCTGCTGCTCGCCGTGGCGCTCGTGACGGCCGTCCTCTTCTGGTCGCAGAAGAAGTGGGTGCACTACGAGGAGGACGCCCGATGAGTGCTACGACTGCCCCGAAGTCCCCGGGGCTGGGACGCAAACGCACCGGCTCGCTCGTCTGGCACGTCGGAGCCCTGGCCGTCCTCGCTGTCGTCCTCTACCCGGTCGTCTGGGTCATCGGCGCCTCGTTCAAGCCGAGCAAGGACGTCATCAACAGCCTGCAGCTCTTCCCCGGCCACCCGATCCTCACCAACTTCAAGGGCCTGGCCAAGGGCATCGCCGACATCTCGATCTGGACCTTCTTCCAGAACTCCCTTTTCTACGCGCTCGGTTCGGTCCTCGGCATCCTCATCTCCTGCTCCCTGACGGCCTACGCCTTCGCCCGCATCCGGTTCGCAGGCCGCAACCTGCTCTTCTCCCTGATGATCGGCACGCTCCTGCTGCCGTACCACGTGCTGCTGATCCCGCAGTACGTGATGTTCCAGAAGCTCCAACTGGTCAACACCTACGTCCCGTTGCTCATCGGCAAGTACCTGGCGACCGAGGCCTTCTTCGTCTTCCTCATGGTGCAGTTCATGCGCAACCTGCCGAAGGAACTGGACGAGGCCGCCCGGCTCGACGGCTGCGGGCACCTGCGGATCTACTGGTCGATCGTGCTGCCGCTGTGCCGGCCCGCGCTCATCACCAGCGCGATCTTCACCTTCATCAACGCCTGGAACGACTTCATGGGCCCGCTGATCTACCTCAACGAGCCCGGGAAATACACGGTTTCACTGGGCCTGATGATGTTCCGCGACTCGGACGGCGTGGCCGCGAACTACGGCGGCATGATCGCCATGTCGCTCGTCGCGCTGCTGCCGGTGCTGCTGTTCTTCCTCGCCTTCCAGCGGTACCTGATCGACGGTATGGCGACCTCCGGACTGAAGGGCTGAGACGGTGGCCGAAGCACGCGTGAAACCACGCAGGGAGTCGGTCTTCGCCGAGCGGTTCGGGGTGTTCGCCGAATGTCTGCTCACCGGGGTGTGGATCGCCGTCGCCTCGGCGGGAGTTGTCACCTATCCCGCCGCATTCGCCGCCGGGGCACGGCACTTGAGGCGCCGAACCGGTCATGTGGGCGGTGGCTGGCGGGAGTTCGTCGCGGACTTCAGGGTGGCGCTGCGAGGCGGGTGGGTCGTCGGGGTTGCCGGGTGGGGCGTGGTGGCCGCCGGATGGGTGGACGTCCAGGCCGTGCGTGCCGGGCTGCCCGGTGGGCAACTCGTCGGTGCCGTCGGGGTGTTCGCGCTGCTCGGGATCGTCGTCGCCGGGATACGCGCGGCGGCGGTCTGGGCGCCGGGGGACAGCTGGCGGGTGCTGCTTGCCGAGGCCGGTCGCCGTACCGTCCTCGACCCGGCCGGTTCCTTCCTGCTCGTCGGCGGGCTGGTCCTCGTCGGCTGCTCCGCCCTGCTCATCGCACCGTTGGCGGTTCCCGTGCTGGGGGCCGTGGCCGCGGCGGCCGTCGCCGTGGAGGAGCGGTACCGGCACCGCTGACGGGCGGACGGTGCCTTGCACGAGGTCGACGCGTTCGGAGCGCCGTACCTCTGTCTGTCATGCCCCTGACTATTCGCACGTGACGAACGCTTCCCGCACGGAAAGGAAAGGTGGAAAGGTCATGTCTCCCATTCCCCGTAGGTCTCTTCTCAAGGCGGCCGCCGTCGCCGGAGCCGCCGCGCAGTTCAGCTGGGCGCTAGGGGCGAAGGACGCCCAGGCCGCGCCCGGAGCCGCGGCGGCCGACGGCGGCCCGGTGACCCTCGACTGGCTGGAAGACGGCGGTCTCGGTGCCGCCCCCGGATCGACGGTCGGTGTGCCGTGGCCGATGGGCACCTACCAGGAGGACCAGACCTTCGCGCTGACGGACGCCGAGGGCACGGCCGTGCCGGTGCAGTCCTGGCCGCTCGCCTACTGGCCCGACGGATCGCTCAAGTGGACGGCCCACGCGGTGAGTTCGGGCTCCGGCAAGCTCACCCTCACCGCCGGGGACACGACCGCCCCCGACAAGAAGGTCACCGTCGACAAGAGCGGCGGCACCATCGACGTGTCGACCGGGGTCATCACCGCGAAGATCGGCAAGAACGGCTCCACCCTCATCAAGTCGGTCACCAGGGGCGGCACGGAGATCGCGAAGAACGGCCGGCTCGTCCTCATCCGCCAGCCCGAGATCGAGGACGAGGACCAGGGCGCGGTGAAGACCGAGCGCTTCGACGGGGTGATCGGCGAGGTCACCGTCGAACAGGACGGCCCGGTAAGGGCGGTGGTCCGCATCGACGGCAAACACCGCAAGGGCGGCCGGAGTTGGCTGCCGTTCTCGATCCGCCTCTACTTCTACGCGGGCGCCGACTCCTTCCGCATGGTGCACACGATCACCTTCGACGGCACGGTGGAACCGGGGAAGGCGAGCGGTGACTTCATCCGCGGGCTGGGGGTTCGCTTCACCGTCCCGATGCGGGACGCGGCCTACGACCGTCACATCCGCATCGGCGGCGAAGGAACTGGCCTGCTGCGCGAGGCAGTTCAGGGCATCACGGGCCTGCGCCGCGACCCGGGCGCGACCGTCCAGGCCGCCCAGTACGCGGGGCAGAAGCTCGCCGACCCGTCCACCTGGGACCAGCGCGTCACGAGCCGCCTCCAGTACATCCCCCAGTGGGGCGACTACACCCTCTCCCAGCTCTCCGCCGACGGCTTCACCCTCCGCAAGCGCACCACCAAGGGCCACGGCTGGATCCCCGCCGGCGGCGGCGGACACGCCTCCGGATTCGGCTACGTCGGCGGGGCGAGCGGCGGATTCTCCTTCGGGCTAAGGGACTTCTGGGAGAAGTTCCCCGCGCAGCTCGACATCCGCGACGCCCACACCGACGAGGCCGAGGTCACCCTCTGGCTCTGGTCGCCCGAGGCCCAGCCGATGGACCTGCGCTTCTACCACGACGGCATGGGTCTGGACACGTACGCCAAACAGCTCGAAGGCCTCGAAATCACCTATGAGGACTACGAACCCGAATTCGGCACCCCGTACGGCATCGCCCGCACCTCCGAACTCCTTTTCTGGGCCAACGAGTCGACGCCCTCGGCGGAAGCCCTGGCCCAACAGGTGGACGCCGTAAGGGTGTTGCCCCAACTCGCCGCCCCGCCCGCGCAGTTGATCAAGTCCAAGGTCTTCGGACCCGGCCTCTACTCCGAACCAGACCGCTCCACCACCGCCAAGGCGAAGATCGAGGACCACCTCGACTTCCTCTTCACCTACTACAAGGACCAGGTGGCGCAACGCCGTTGGTACGGCTTCTGGGACTACGGCGACTTCATGCACTCGTACGACACCGTGCGGCACCAGTGGCGGTACGACATCGGCGGCTACGCCTGGGACAACTCCGAGCTGTCGCCGGACATCTGGCTCTGGTTCGCGTACATCCGCTCGGGCCGCTCGGACATCTTCCGCTTCGCCGAGGCGCTCACCCGGCACACCGGCGAGGTCGACGTCTACCACCTCGGCCAGTGGGCCGGCCTGGGCACCCGGCACGGCGTCCAGCACTACGCCGACAGCGCCAAGCAGCAGCGCATCGCCAACACCACCTACCGGCGCTACTACTACTTCCTCACCGCCGACGAACGCGTCGGCGACCTCATGGCGGCCAACGTCGACTCCGACGAGACGTTCCTCGTCCTCGACCCGATCCGCAAGATCCGCACCGCGCCGTACACCCCCGACCGGCACGCCCTGTCGATCGGATTCGGCACGGACTGGAGCGGGTTGGTGTCGGCGTGGCTGACCGAGTGGGAACGCAGGGGCCCCAAGTGGGAGAAGGCCAAGGCGCGTGTCCTGTCGACGATGGAGACAATTGCCGCCCAGCCCAACGGATTTGTGCAGGGGAGCGGGCTCTACGACCTCGACACCGGCAAGTTCGCCGTCGCGTCCGCGCCCGTGGTCTCCGTCTCGCACCTCTCGGCCGTCTTCGGCCTCAACGAGCTGTGCGCGGAGCTGATTTACCTCGTCGACCTGCCCAAGTTCAAGGAGGTGTACATGGATTACTGCCGCTACTTCAACGCCTCCAAGACCGAACAGGCGGCCCGCTACGGCTCCAACTTCGGCACCCTGCTGCTCTTCCAGGGCCACTCACGCCTCGACGCCTACGCCGCCGTACAACTCGACGACGCGACGCTCGCCAAGCGGGCCTGGACGAAGTTCTACGGCTCGGACGGGTATATGGAGTCCTCGCCGTGGAAGACGGAGCCGCTGACCGGGCCTGTGACGCTAGTCCCGGGCAGCGAGGCCGCGTGGGTGTCCTCGAACGACACCGCGCTGTACGGCCTCGCCGCCATCGAGAACCTCGCCCTGCTCGGCGACAAGATGCCCTAGCGCAGGGCTAGTTCATCCTCCCCAGGACCTCCCGCACCCGCCGGGCGTCCCGGATCCGCTGCTCGTACGTCGCGCCGAGTGCGAGCAGCAGGGCTCCGGCGAGGGCGGGAGGCGCCCAGCGGGGCAGGGCGCCTACGGCCTGGGCGAGGTACGGGGCGAGTTCGTGCAGGGTGTCCAGTACGAGGGTGGCGCCGCCGAGGAGGAGCGGTGCCTGGAGACGGTGCCGCGCGCCGATCAGGGTGACCAGCAGTGCGGCTGTGCCCAGCAGCAGGGGGCGGGTCCAGTGGGCGTCGGCCCAGGCCGCGAGGAGGCTCGGCGCGAGCGTGGCGGCGAGCCCGGGGCCGTACGCCGTCCAGGACGAGGTGTTCGGTTCGCGGCGCCTGCGCAGCGCGCCCACCAGCAGCGCCGGGACGCTCACCGCCAGTGTGTACGCCTCGGGGCTGCCGACGTCCCACGCGGACAGCCGTACCCAGGTGGCGAGGATGAACAGGGCGGCGGCCGCGTAGCCGACGTTCCTGCGCTCGGGCCGTAGCGCCGTGCCCGCCGCGATCACTCCGCACAGGGCCGACACCAGGGCGAACATGGGCAGTTCGAGAGAGGAGAGGCCGATCGCGACCAGGGCCGCGACAGTGCCCGTGATCTCGACGGCCGTCGTTGTCGCGGGTTCGCGGAGGCGTGCGGCGAGCAGCGCGGCGGCCACCGGCACGGCGAGCACCAGCAGCGCGGTGTGCTCCGGCCGCCAGTCCAGGGCGGCGCCCACGGCGCAGGCGAGGGCCGTGGCGTATCCGAGCGAGGCGGCGGCGGACGCCGGTGCGAGTCGGTCGCGCCGGGCGGCCACCGCGAACGCGGCGGTCAGGGATGCGAGTACGACGAGGGTGCCCGACTCCGTGGCCAGGGACAGGGCGGCCAGGCTGAGGGAGGCGAGCAGGGCGAGGAGTGTCGCGGCGCGGTGCGCGAGGGCGAGGAGGGCGATGATCGCGAGCCCTTGCACCAACAGGCCGACGCTGTAGGGCAGTTGGAGTGCGGGCGGGACGGTGATCGCCGTGGCCCAGGCCAGGGTCAGTGCGGCGGTCCGTGCCTGGGGCTGCCACTCGGCGTTGCGGACCATGCGGGCGAGGACTGCCGCAACCGCCGCGAGAACCAGGGGAGTTGTGGCGGCATGCGCGGGCCAGAAGGCGCCCACCGCCGCCGCGTCACGGGCGTCGCCCGGTGCACCGGACCAGGCGTGCGACAGCCACGCGGCCGGACCGAGCAGTGTGACCCCGACGACCGGCAGCGTCCACAGCACCGCGCTCGCCTGTACGGCGCCGGAGGCCCAGCCGAGACCGTGCCGTACGGGCTCGGGGAGCCGGCCCCGTACGAGCGCCAACAGGGCGACCCCACAAGCCAGATAGCCGGGAACCGTCCAGTCGGCGGGCAGCGACGCGCGCAGCACGCCACCGAGCGCGGCGACCAGGAACAGGCCGCCCGCCGCGGCCGTACCCGTCCTCAGCCCCCGGCCGGTAGCCAGCCACGCGGCGCCGAACGCGCCTGCCGCAGCGAGGACGAAGAGCGCCGCCGCACGGGCGGCGGCGCCCGGACCGGTCGCGTCCAAAGAGATCACGCCGGCCGCCAGCACGCCCCAGCCGCCCATGCCGAACGCCCCGCCGGCGGCGACGAGACGAACGGCCTTCGGGGAGACCCGGAGCGCGACAACCATGTCGGTCACGGCGGTCAGCAACAGCGCGGCCGTGATCGTGTGCGGACCCCCGCCGGCCGCGATCGCCCAGAGCAGCAAGGGGAGTTGGGCGACCGCGAGCGCGGCGGGGAGGGGGAGGAGAAGGGTCGGTGAGGGCTGGTCCGCGCGGGAGGTGGGCGGGCTCGGCAGCGCCGCGGATCCGGTGGCGTCCGGGCGGGGGCCGGTCGGGTTCGGGTGTGCCGCGATGTCGGCCGGGTTCGTGCGGGGGTCGGTCGGGTGTGTGACGCCGGCCTGTTCCGTGCGGGCGTCGGCCGGGTTCGGGAGCGCCGCGAGTCCGATGCCGTACGCAGTCCAGAGTGCCGTCAGCGCCGTCGCCGCCGCTGCCGCGAACGTCACGCCGTCCCCGTCCGGGAACGCGACCTCGTGCAGCGCGTAGGCGTCCAGCACCGTCAGGGCGAGACCGAGGCCCGCGAGCGACTCGGCCGTGGAGCGCAGGCCACGGCGCAGCAGCACGACGGGTGCGCCGAGCGTCGCCAGGGTCACCGCGCCGAGCACCAGCGCCCGGCCCGCGATTCCCATCGACCCCCAGCTGACCAGCGTGAACGCGATCGCGGCGAGGATGAGCAGGGTGGCGCCGAGGAGGAGCAGCACGTTCTGCACGCTCGGTGCGGTGGCCTCACGCCGGGGCGGTGCGGCGGGCGGCGGCGACAGCACGGGTGCGGGCCGGACCGGCTGGAGCACGGTCAGCAGCCAGGCTCGCCGGTGCAGCAACTGGGCCCGGCGGGCGTCCAGTTGGCGCAGCTCGGCGTCCAGGATCCCCAGCTCCACGGCCGGGGGCGGAATGTGCGTCATGACTCGGAGTGTGGCGCCCGTCACGTCGTACGACATGAGTACGCGTACTCAAACGCGCCTGGTGGCCGGGAGACGGGCTCGGGACCGGGCAGACTCCCGCCATGGACTGGAACCGTTACCGCTTCCGCGCCCGGTGGTCCCTGCCCGCGCCGCCCGCCGTCGTGTACCCGGTCCTGGAACGGGCCGAGGACTATCCGCGCTGGTGGCCGCAGGTGCGCGCGGTCGACCGCGTCGACGACACGACCGGCGTCATCCGCATCCGCGCGAGCCTGCCGTACGTCCTGACCTTCACCGCGCGCGAAGTGCGGCGCGATCCGGCGGCCGGGGTGCTGGAGATCGCGATGACCGGTGATCTGGTGGGCTGGGCGCGCTGGACCCTCACCGCCGACGGTTCCGGCACGCTCGCCCGCTACGACCAGGAGGTCGACCTGAACCGGCCGCTGCTCAGGTGGTTCGCCGTACCCGGGCGGCCGGTGTTCCGCCTCAACCACGCGCTGATGATGCGGGCCGGGCGGCGCGGGCTCCTCGCCCACCTGGCAGCGGCCTGACGGAAGCGGTTTGAAGGAAACCGGCGGGGGCCTGTATTGTTCGGTGCGTTCCCGGGCGATTAGCTCAGTGGGAGAGCGCTTCGTTCACACCGAAGAGGTCACTGGTTCGAACCCAGTATCGCCCACCGGGAAAGGCCGGTCCGCAGCAGCGGACCGGCTTTTTGCTGTGCCTGTGCGGTTGTCGTGCCTGTGCGGTTACGCGGCCTCCGCCGTCAGACCCGGGCGCAGCGGCCACGACTGGTCCACCCGTTCCGGGGTGCCGCTGCGCGCGAACCACGCCTGGAGGCCGCGTGCTTGGGCCGCGTGCCACGTCGACTGCAGGGTGTGCAGCTCGGCGGGGGACAGGCGTTCCAGGCGGGTCGCGAAGCGGCGGCCCAGGGCGCGGACCACCTCCAGGGAGGCCAGCGCGTCCGCGCCCGCGTCGTGCGCGCCCTCCAACTCGACGCCGTAGTGCGCGCACAGGTCGGTGAGGGTGCGGCGGCCCTTGCGGTAGCGGTCCAGATGTTTGTCCAGGACCCGGGGATCCAGGACCTGTAGGGGCGTCGACTCGAACCACTGGTCCAGCGAGCACGCGCGGTGGCGGCGCAGTTCGCGGTCCAGCAGGGTCAGGTCGAACGGTGCGTTCATGACCACCAACGGGCGTCCCATCGCGGCCTGTTCGGCCAGCTCGTCGGCTATCTCGTGCATCACCGGCGCGGGCCAGCGGCCGTTGCGCTGAAGATGCTCATCCGTCAGTCCATGGATCGCCGTCGCCCCGGCGGGCACCGGCACCCCCGGGTTCACCAGCCACCGGGCCGCCCGGGGCCGGGTGCCGGGGGCGTCCTGGACGACGATCGCGGCCGACACGATCCGGTCGGTCTCCACATCCACGCCCGTGGTCTCCGTGTCGAACGCGGCCAACGGGCCCTCGTACCAGCACGTCATACGTACACAACTCCTCGTTCACCCACGGCAGCTGACGCACCGTCTTCTGCCAGTTTGGTGATACCCGGGCTGTTTGCGCCGTACGCCGGAAGGACACAACAGGAGTGCGGGTCTTTGCAGTTCAGCGACCCGGAGCAGGCATTCTGCACCACAATTCACCTGAACTTGGAAGGCTGTTGGCCATGGTGATAGCGCAGCCCGAGCGGGGCGGGCTGCTGCCCGAACGGACGGCACCCCATCGCGGATCGCTCGCCACCACCGCCTGCATGGAGACTCTGCAGGTGGGCTATCTGCACGCCGTCGCCGCCGCGGCCGGCTGCTCGCTGTCGCAACCCTTCCCGGACAACGGCATCGACTGGCACGTCAGTCACGGCTCGCCCGGGCACACGGTGGACGACGAGGTCACGATAAAAGTGCAGCTCAAGTGCACTTACCAGATCCCGCCGAATCCGCCGGGACGTTCCTTCTCCTTCACGCTCGACAACGACCATCTGCGCAAGCTCGCCCGCACACCGGTCTCGGTGCACAAGATCCTTGTCGTGATGCTCGTCCCGCGTTCCCAGGACGACTGGCTGCGCGCCAGCCACGACCGGCTCGATCTGCGGCACTGCTGCTACTGGGTCAACCTCGCCGGTCACGCGATCACCGGCCGGACCCGGACCACCGTGCGGATACCGACCTCGCGCATCTTCGACGACCGGGCGCTGTGCGAGATCATGACGCGGGTCGGGACGGGAGGCAGGCCATGAGGCACCGCTCGGTCGAGGAACACCTGCGGACGGTACGACCCCATCCCGACGACCATGCCGGCGACGCGAGTTGGGACCGCGCCCCCGAGCCCGACCAGGTCGACCCCGCCGTCCTCGGCGCCCTGCTGCGCCGGCACGGCTGGCAGCGGCGCGGCGGCGCCGCCGGACGGTACGGCCGCTGGACCCCACCCGGGCCCGGCGGCTCGGGCACCAGCCTGCTGGTCCCCGAGAGCCGGGCCTTCCCCGACAGCGACGACCTCCTCGGCGAGGCGCTCATCGCGCTCGCCCGCAGCAACACCCCCTCCGCCCGCGAGGTCCTCGTCGGCCTCGCCGTACCGAGCGACGAGATCCGCTGGTGGCGCGACATCCCGACCGGCCCTGCGGGCGCCGCGTCCTGGACCGTGGAGGAGCAACTCCGCGCCGCCGCCCGCCAGATGCTGCTCGCCGCCGCACTCGCCACACGCGCGCGTGCCGGCTACTACGGCGCCCGCCACCGCCGCCCCGCCGCCGCGTCCCTGGAGCACGTCCTCGTCGGCTCCGCGCCCGGCGGCCGTCAACTCACCGCGTTCGTCCCGGTCGACACCGGCCGCGCCCTCGCCGTACGCCTCCACCAGGCCCTGTACGCGACCCGCGAGGCCATCGACTACGAGCGGGCCACCGGCGGCATGGACGCCTTCGACGGAGCCGTCGAGGCGGGCGTCAGCCGGGAGTTGACCGAAGCCGTCGTCGCGCTCGTGCGCGGCACCGAGGGCGCCCGGATCGCCGTCGAGTGGGCGCCCGGCGCGGGCGTCCCCGAGGGCTGTGCCGCGCCCGCCGAGGCCGTCGAGTTCTCGCCCGGCGACCTGCCCGTGCTGCGCGCGGCCGGGGCCCGCTATCTGCGCGAGGAACCGTCCATGCCCGTGCGCATCACCGGCTCGGTGGTGCGGATGCGCCGGTCGGGGCCGCGCGGCGAGGGCACCGTACGGATGCAGGTGATCGCCGGCGCCGAGGTCGGGCACGTCCGGATGACCCTGGACGAGGAGTCGTATCGCATAGCCGGGCACGCCCACCTCGTAGGGCTCCCGGTGCGGGTGCACGGGCGGCTGGAGAGCCGGGGTGGGTTCCGGCGGCTGACCGGTGCCTCCGGGGTCGTACCCGTGCAGGTGGACGAGGCGGAGCGGGACCGGCTGATGAAGTCCCTCCAGGAGAACCTCGACTTCTTCGAGGAGGCGTGCAGCGGGGAGGAGGACTGAGGGAGGGGAGCGGGGCGACCGTTTCGCGGTGGGCCCCTTAGGGTCGGTACGATCCCCTATTGCGCGCGCTCACGGTATGGCGCCGCATCCACCCTGTAGTCAGGAGAGACCCGTGTCAGACGTCCGTGTGATCATCCAACGCGATTCCGAGCGGGAAGAGCGCACGGTGACGACGGGCACCACGGCCGCGGAACTCTTCGCCGGCGAGCGCTCGATCATCGCCGCGCGCGTGGCCGGGGAGCTCAAGGACCTGGCGTACGTCGTCTCCGAGGGGGAGGAAGTCGAGCCCGTCGAGATCTCCTCCACCGACGGCCTCAACATCCTGCGCCACTCCACCGCGCACGTCATGGCGCAGGCCGTGCAGGAGCTGTTCCCCGAGGCCAAGCTGGGCATCGGCCCGCCGGTCAAGGACGGCTTCTACTACGACTTCGACGTCGAGCGGCCGTTCACGCCCGAGGATCTCAAGGCCATCGAGAAGAAGATGCAGGAGATCCAGAAGCGGGGGCAGAAGTTCTCGCGCCGTGTCGTCACCGACGAGGACGCCCGCGAGGAGCTGGCCAACGAGCCGTACAAGCTCGAACTCATCGGCATCAAGGGCTCCGCGTCCACGGACGACGGCGCGGACGTCGAGGTCGGCGGCGGCGAGCTGACGATCTACGACAACCTCGACGCCAAGACCGGCGACCTGTGCTGGAAGGACCTCTGCCGCGGTCCGCACCTGCCCACCACGCGCAACATCCCGGCGTTCAAGCTGATGCGCAACGCGGCCGCCTACTGGCGCGGCAGCGAGAAGAACCCCATGCTCCAGCGCATCTACGGCACCGCCTGGCCCTCCAAGGAGGAGCTGAAGGCGCACCTCGACTTCCTGGTCGAGGCCGAGAAGCGCGACCACCGCAAGCTGGGCAGCGAGCTGGACCTGTTCTCCATCCCGGAGCAGATCGGCTCCGGCCTGGCCGTCTTCCACCCCAAGGGCGGTGTCGTCCGCCGGGTCATGGAGGACTACTCGCGGCGCCGGCACGAGGAGGAGGGCTACGAGTTCGTCTACACCCCGCACGCGACGAAGGGGAAGCTCTTCGAGACGTCCGGGCACCTGGACTGGTACGCCGACGGCATGTACCCGCCCATGCAGCTCGACGAGGGCGTGGACTACTACCTCAAGCCCATGAACTGCCCGATGCACAACCTGATCTTCGACGCGCGCGGCCGCTCGTACCGTGAACTGCCGCTGCGCCTCTTCGAGTTCGGGACCGTGTACCGGTACGAGAAGTCGGGCGTCGTGCACGGTCTGACCCGCGCGCGGGGCTTCACGCAGGACGACGCGCACATCTACTGCACGCGCGAGCAGATGGCCGACGAGCTGGACAAGACGCTCACCTTCGTCCTCAACCTGCTGCGGGACTACGGCCTGACGGACTTCTACCTGGAGCTGTCGACCAAGGACCCGGAGAAGTTCGTCGGCTCGGACGAGGTCTGGGAAGAGGCCACGGAGACGCTGCGCCAGGTCGCCGAGAAGCAGGGTCTGCCGCTCGTCCCCGACCCGGGCGGTGCCGCGTTCTACGGCCCGAAGATCTCCGTCCAGACGAAGGACGCGATCGGCCGGACCTGGCAGATGTCCACCGTCCAGCTGGACTTCAACCTGCCGGAGCGCTTCGACCTGGAGTACACCGGTCCTGACGGCTCCAAGCAGCGGCCGGTCATGATCCACCGGGCGCTGTTCGGGTCCATCGAGCGGTTCTTCGCGGTGCTTCTTGAGCACTACGCGGGTGCCTTCCCGGCGTGGCTGGCGCCGGTGCAGGCGGTCGGGATCCCGATCGGGGACGGGCACGTCGAGTACCTGGAGAAGTTCGCCGTGGCGGCGAAGAAGAAGGGGCTGCGCGTCGAGGTCGACTCGTCCTCGGACCGGATGCAGAAGAAGATCCGCAACGCGCAGAAGCAGAAGGTCCCGTTCATGGTCATCGTCGGCGACGAGGACATGAACGCCGGGACGGTGTCCTTCCGTTACCGCGACGGCTCGCAGGAGAACGGCATCGCGTTCGACGACGCCATCGCGAAGATCGAGCAGGTCGTGGCGGACCGCGTGCAGGTCTGATCCTGTTGCTTTGAGAGGCCCTCGGGGAGTTCTTCAGCTCCCCGGGGGCCTCTCGTCGTCCTCCCTAGTGAAGACCTGGAGCAGCCAGGAGGCGAAGGTTCCGGTGACCGCGCCGAGCAGGGCCAGGCCGATGGCCATCATGGCTACGGCGATCAGGCGGCCGAGCGGGGTGACGGGGGCCACGTCGCCATAGCCGACGGTCGCGAAGGTCGCGCAGGTCCACCACACGGCGTCGCCGAAGGTCTTTATCGTCGCGCCCGGGGCCGCGTGTTCCTCGTGGTAGACGGAGAGGGCGCCGGCGAAGCCCAGCAGAACGGTGGACAGGCCGGCGTAGACGATCACGCGCGCGTGCAGGGCGAGCCGGGGCTGGCCGTGCCGTCGCTGGACGGCCTCGTACACCTTGACGACGCGCAGTGGCCGGAGGAGGGGCAGGAGCAGGACCAGGGTGTCCAGCCAGTGCGTGCGGACGAAGCGCAGGTGCTCGCGGCTCAGCCGCCAGCGGACCGCGTAGTCCACGGCGAAGAGCGCCCACGCGGCGAACAGCACGGCGAGGCAGAGGTCCTGCCAGGTGTCCGGCAGGCCGTGGGCCAGGATGCGTACCGCGTACGCGGCGAGGAAGACCAGGGACGCCACGGCTAGGGGGACCTCCGTGCGCTGCTCCCAGCGGGCCTTGCGGCTGTCGTCGTCCATCGGCCCAGCTTGGCGCGGGAGGGGTTTCGCGCAACCCCGGCGACACGCCGCGAACGGGCGAAGCCATATGCTTCCCTGCATGACGAGTGAGCCGGAGCAGCAGATCGGAGTGGGCACGCCGGACGCGTTCCAGCGCCTCTGGACGCCCCACCGGATGGCCTACATCCAGGGCGAGAACAAGCCGACCGGCCCCGGTGCCGACGACGGTTGCCCCTTCTGCTCGATTCCGGCGAAATCGGACGAGGACGGGCTGATCGTCAGGCGCGGTGAGCTGGTGTACGGGGTGCTCAATCTGTACCCGTACAACGGCGGCCATCTGATGGTCGTGCCCTACCGTCACGTCGCGGACTACACCGACCTGACGGACGCGGAGACCGTGGAGCTGGCGGCGCTCACCAAGCAGGCGATGACGGCCCTGCGCACCGCGTCCGGCGCCCACGGCTTCAACATCGGCATGAACCAGGGCAGCGTGGCGGGCGCGGGTATCGCCGCCCACCTCCACCAGCACATCGTCCCGCGCTGGGGCGGCGACACGAACTTCATGCCGGTGGTCGGCCACACGAAGGTGCTGCCCCAACTCCTCGCGGACACACGGAAGATGCTGGCGGAGGCGTGGCCCACGGCTTGAATCTCGTGGCTTGGCTTCGGGTTTGGATCCCGCGGCCGGCATCACCCAGCCCGTCGGGCGTTTGAGGACGAGGCCGTTCAGGCCGAAGGGGGTCTGGGGGCGCAGCCCCCAGGAACCCGAGCCGCAACGGACCCGCGCATACCCGGCCAACCGCCGGAGGCCTACGCGTCGTAGAGGTCGGCCTTTCGCGGTGACGCGTCCTGCACGTTCGTGCTGAGGAACGACGAGCGGTTGCCGAACTTCTCCGTGTCCACGCCGTTCTCGTCCAGGACGCGGATCGCGGCGGCGTGGACCACGCGCAGGACCGGGGTCGCCGCGCGCAGCGCGTCGTCCGCCATGAAGCGGTGGCGCCAGGGCTGGTCGGCCCAGGCGTGCCGCAGGCCGAACGGCTCGGGCAGGGATATGGAACCGCCGAGCCAGTTCAGCAGCGGCGGGTACCAGGTGATCGGGGCGCGGACGGCGAGGCGTACGACCTCGTCGGCGGGGACGAGCGGGAGCTTGACCTTGCGGGTCTCCCACGGCTTGAGGGTCTTCTGGACGTCCTTCGAGGGGGCCTCGGGCTTCCCGGTGAACAGGGAGTTCACGGGACCCAGGGCGTGCCCGGTGATCTCGATGCGCAGCGTCTTGTGCAGCACGGTGACCGTGATCATCATCGTGATGACCAACTGCCCCTCCCAGAGCGTCCATTGGACGCCTAGGTAATGGCGGTCGCCGGCGCCGAACTGCTGCTTGTTGCAGATGTCCTGTATCGCGTGTGTCTTGACCTGGTACGCGTCGACGTCCGTGCCCCCGGGCCGGGACACGGCCTTGGCGCCCTCGCCGATCGGCGTGACGACCCAGTGGCGTATGGACGCCTTGGGGAAGCCGCCGGTGTTGATCGTGTTCCGCTCCAGCATGCGCAGGTCGTCGTGGATGTTGCGGATGACGTCCCAGCTGCGGAAGGGGTGGATCTCCCGGGAGGCGTCCCGAGCGATCAGGTCCTCGGCGAGCTGCCAGCTGCCCCAGCGGGTGCCCATGCCGAGGATGCCCTTGGGACCTGCGTAGAAGATGGAGTTGGACTGCTGCTCGGCGCTGAGCGTGGCCAGGGACTGGCGGAGCTGCTCGGCCTGGGTCTCGCCGGGGCTGGTCGGCACCGCCTCCGGGACCTTGGCGCCGACGCTGCTGCCCGACAGCAGGCTGTCCCAGCGTCCGCGCAGATCCTTCGCGGTGTTCTCGCAGACCTGCTTGGCCCAGAGCCAGCCGACCACGGGGAGGATGACGCACGCGCGTGCGTACCAGGACCAGAAGCCGTGGAACGGCATCTTGATCAGGAAGATCACGGCGACGGCACCCACGGCGACGAGCAGGGTCGTGGCGATCGCGCCGGCCCTCTTGTTCGTCTGGGTGCGCTTGTCGACCAGGCTGCGCAGCTGGAAGACCAGCAGCCAGACGATGAGCCCGGGCAGGAAGAGCAGGCCGCACAGCACCATGATCATGGACAGCCTGTTGTCCCGCGCGCGGCGGATGTTGTTGGCCGCCAGGGCGTGCTCGACGACCGACTGCGGTTCGGTGCCGAACGACTGGATGAGCGGCTTGCGTCCGGGGCCGAGCATGCGGGCCACCAGGGCGCCGGAGAACGCCTCGCCGAGGTTGGGGCGGAAGATCGTCGCCCACTTGCGGCCCTCGTTGACGGCCGTCTGGTGCCATTCGTTGTCGGCCTTCTTGATGTCGGCCACCGGGTTGTCCCGGTAGGCCGCCGAGGCCAGCGCGAAGGTCGCCGTCTGCCCCTCGTCGCCGGTACGCGGCACCTGTGGTCCGAAGATGTCCGCGTAACCGCTGTCAACGGTCATTACCGCCCCCGATCGCCGCTGCTCCCGCTTCTGCGGCTTTCCCGACTTCCGTGCTCCGCACACCTGTTGATCAGGTCATCAGCGTATCGGCCATCACTGACATTCGTCGGCGGACAGCACAAGCTGCCCGCCGACCCGGAACTGATCGTTCCTTTTAGGTCACTTGTGGGTCGCCGCGCGCCACAAGTGGGCCTCACGGCATCAACTCCTAGGCGTCGCCCGCCTCTTCGCGGATCCGTTCGGCGATCTGCGGAGGCATCGGCTCGTGGCGGGCGTAGGCGCGGTTGAAGCGCGCGGTGCCGTGCGAGAGGGAGCGGAGGTCCACGGCGTAGCGGCCGATCTCTATCTCCGGTACCTCGGCGCGGATCAGGGTGCGGCCGCCGGTCGTCTGCTCGGTGCCGAGCACGCGGCCCCGGCGCCCGGAGAGGTCGCTCATGACCGCGCCCACGTAGTCGTCGCCGACCAGCACGGTCACCTCGGCCACCGGTTCCAGGAGATGGATCTTCGCGTCCACCGCGGCCTCCCGCAGGGCGAGCGCCCCGGCCGTCTGGAACGCGGCGTCCGAGGAGTCCACCGAGTGCGCCTTGCCGTCCAGGAGCGTGATCCGTACATCGAGAAGCGGATGGCCGGCCGCGACTCCCCTCGCCGCCTGGGCCCTTACGCCCTTCTCCACCGACGGGATGAACTGCCGCGGCACTGCGCCGCCGATGACCTTGTCCACGAACTCGATGCCCGTACCGCCCGGCAGCGGCTCGACCTCGATCTCGCAGATCGCGAACTGCCCGTGCCCGCCGGACTGTTTGACGTGCCGGCCGCGCCCCTGCGCCTTGGCGGCGAACGTCTCCCGTAGGGAGACCTTGTGCGGCACGAGGTCGACCTGGACGCCGTAGCGGCTGCGCAGCCGCTCCAGCGCGACGTCCGCGTGGGCCTCGCCGAGGCACCACAGGACGACCTGGTGGGTGTCCTGGTTCTGCTCCAGGCGCATGGTGGGGTCCTCGGCGACGAGCCTGCTCAGGCCCTGCGAGAGCTTGTCCTCGTCGGCCTTGCTGTGCGCCTGGATGGCGAGCGGCAGCAGCGGGTCGGGCATCTCCCAGGGCTCCATGAGGAGCGGGTCGTCCTTGGCCGAAAGGGTGTCCCCGGTCTCCGCGCGGCCCAGCTTCGCCACGCACGCGAGGTCGCCCGCGATGCAGTGCGTGAGCGCCCGCTGCTGCTTGCCGAAGGGCGCGGACAGGGCGCCGACGCGTTCGTCGACATCGTGGTCCTCGTGCCCGCGGTCGGCGAGCCCGTGCCCGGAGACGTGGACGGTCGCGTCGGGCCGCAGCGTCCCGGAGAACACGCGCACCAGGGAGACGCGGCCGACGTACGGGTCGGAGGCGGTCTTCACGACCTCGGCGACCAGCGGACCGTTCGGGTCGCACGGCTTGAGCTCCCGCGCCCTGCCGTCGACCGTGGTGACCCCGGGCGCCGCGCGCTCCAGCGGGGTCGGGAAGCCGCCTGTGATCAGCTCCAGCAGCTCGACGGTGCCCAGACCCTGCCGGGCGCCCTCGGCGGCGGGAGCGGCCGCCAGAACGGGAAAGAAGACCCCGCGTGCCACGGCCCGTTCCAGGTCGCCGATCAGCGTCTTGACGTCGATCTCCTCGCCGCCGAGATAGCGGTCCATGAGGGTCTCGTCCTCGCTCTCCGCGATGATCCCCTCGATGAGCCGGTTGCGGGCCTCCTCGATCCGCGGCAGCTGGTCCGGCCCGGGCTCGGACTCCTTGCGCTCCCCGGACGCGTAGTCGAACAGCTTCTGCGACAGCAGCCCGACCAGACCGGCCACGGGCGCGTGCCCGTCCGGCCCCGGCGCGCCGTGCAGCGGGAGGTACAGGGGGAGTACCGCGTCGGGGTCGTCCGCGCCGAAGGCCTCCGCGCAGTACCGGGTCATCGACTCGAAGTCCGCGCGGGCGGACTCCAGATGCGTGATGACGATGGCGCGCGGCATGCCCACCGCCGCGCACTCCTCCCACACCATGCGGGTCGAGCCGTCCACCCCGTCGGAGGCCGAGACGACGAAGAGGGCCGCGTCCGCCGCGCGCAGACCGGCCCTCAACTCGCCGACGAAATCGGCGTACCCGGGGGTGTCGAGAAGATTGACCTTGTACCCGTCCCAGTCGACGGGCACCAGGGAGAGCTGCACCGAGCGCTGCTGCCGGTGCTCGATCTCGTCGTAGTCGGAGACGGTGCCGCCGTCCTCCACGCGGCCCGCCCGGTTCACCGCCCCCGCGGTCAGCGCGAGGGCCTCCACCAGAGTCGTCTTGCCCGATCCGGAGTGGCCGACCAGCACCACATTCCGTACGGACGCGGGTTGGTCGGCCGCCGTAGCCCTGCCGGCGGCTCCGGGGTGTGCGTTCGCCTTGTCGCCCATGGCCTTGCCTCCCGTACACGGTGAGGTCACTGTGGGCGCGGACACACGCAGCCGCGTGCGGTGGCGGCTCCGATGACGCCCGCGGTGCTTCGAGCTTTCCACTCCGGTCACGGTGCGTCCATACAGCGGACGCGATCCGGCCGCCGGGACCGATGGCATCGAGTCGTGCCGCAGCCATTCAGAACACGGGCGCACGGGTGCCCGGCCGTCGCCCACGCGCGCGCGTGGCTACGATGGGCCAGCCGGTGGCCAGCAGGGGCCGCGCGGCGACACCGACCCTCCGGGAAGGCCATGCTGAACAAGTACGCGCGTGCATTCTTCACGCGTGTCCTCACGCCGTTCGCCGCGTTTCTGATCCGCCGGGGCGTCAGCCCCGACACGGTCACCCTCCTCGGCACCGCCGGAGTGGTCGCGGGCGCGCTGGTCTTCTACCCCATGGGCGAGTTCTTCTGGGGCACGGTCGTGATCACGCTGTTCGTGTTCTCCGACCTCGTCGACGGCAACATGGCCCGCCAGCTGGGCCGTTCCAGCCGCTGGGGCGCCTTCCTGGACTCCACGCTGGACCGGGTCGCTGACAGCGCGGTCTTCGGCGGCCTGGCCCTCTGGTACGCGGGCGGCGGCGACAACATCGCCCTGTGCGCCGTCTCGATCTTCTGCCTGGCCAGCGGCCAGGTGGTGTCGTACACCAAGGCGCGCGGCGAGTCGATCGGCCTGCCGGTCGCCGTCAACGGCCTGGTGGAGCGCGCCGAGCGACTGGTGATCTCCCTCGTCGCCTGCGGTCTCGCCGGTCTGCACAAGTTCGGCGTCCCGGGCATCCAGTGGCTGCTGCCGATCGCGCTGTGGATCGTCGCCGTCGGCAGCCTGGTCACGCTGATCCAGCGGGTCGTCACCGTCCGCCGGGAAGCCGCCGAGGCCGACGCCACGGCGGCCCAGGAGGCGCAGGAGGCCCCGGAACAGCACAGCAGCGGGGCGACTCCGTGAGCAGTGCCCAGGAGCGGCTGACGGACGCGCTCTACGGCCTGGGCTGGAGCGCAGTCAAGAAGCTCCCCGAACCGGCCGCCGTCCGGCTCGGCCGCACCGTCGCCGACCTCGCCTGGAAGCGGCGCGGCAAGGGCGTGCGGCGGCTGGAGAGCAACTACGCGCGCGTGGTGCCCGACGCGAGCCCCGAGCGGCTCGCCGAGCTCTCGCGCGCGGGCATGCGGTCGTACCTGCGCTACTGGATGGAGTCCTTCCGGCTCCCCGCCTGGAGCGCCGAACGGATCCGCACGGGCTTCGAGCCCAAGGACGTCCACCACCTCACCGACGGCATCGCCTCCGACCGCGGTGTCATCCTCGCGCTGCCCCACATGGCCAACTGGGACCTCGCCGGCGCCTGGGTCACCACCAAGCTGGAGACCCCGTTCACCACGGTGGCCGAACGCCTCAAGCCGGAGACGCTCTACGACCGTTTCGTCGCCTACCGCGAGGGCCTCGGCATGGAGGTCCTCCCGCACAGCGGCGGCACCGCCTTCGGCACCCTGGCCCGGCGCCTGCGCGACGGCGGCCTGGTCTGCCTCGTCGCGGAGCGCGACCTGTCCGCCTCCGGTGTCGAGGTCAAGTTCTTCGGCGAGCCCACCCGTATGCCCGCAGGACCGGCCCTCCTGGCCCAGCAGACCGGCGCACTCCTGCTCCCCGTGACCCTCTGGTACGACGACTCACCGGTCATGAAGGGCCGCGTCCATCCGCCGGTCGAGGTGCCCGAGTCAGGTGACCGGGCCGAGAAGACGTCTGTCATCACACAGGCGCTGGCAGACGCTTTCGCCACCGGCATCGCCGACCACCCGGAGGACTGGCACATGCTGCAGCGTTTGTGGCTCGCGGATCTCGACCCCACGAAGGGGCCCTCGTGAGGATCGGCATCGTCTGCCCCTACTCCTGGGACGTGCCGGGCGGCGTCCAGTTCCACATCAGGGACCTCGCCGAGTACTTCATCCGGCTCGGCCACGAGGTCTCCGTCCTGGCCCCGGCCGACGACGACACCCCCCTGCCGCCCTACGTCGTCTCGGCCGGCCGCGCCGTCCCGGTGCCGTACAACGGCTCGGTGGCCCGCCTGAACTTCGGCTTCCTGTCCGCCGCCCGGGTCCGACGCTGGCTGCACGACGGCGAGTTCGACGTCATCCACATCCACGAACCGACCTCGCCGTCCCTGGGCCTCCTGGCGTGCTGGGCGGCACAGGGCCCGATCGTCGCCACCTTCCACACCTCGAACCCGCGCTCCCGGGCGATGATCGCCGCGTACGCCATCCTCCAGGCGGCGCTGGAGAAGATCAGCGCGCGGATCGCCGTGAGCGAGTACGCCCGCCGCACCCTGGTCGAACACCTGGGCGGCGATGCGGTGGTGATCCCGAACGGCGTTGACGTCGACTTCTTCGCCCGAGCCGAATCCAAGCCCGAGTGGCAGGGCGAGACCATCGGCTTCATAGGGCGCATCGACGAGCCCCGCAAGGGCCTCCCGGTGCTGATGAACGCCCTCCCGAAGATCCTCGCCGAGCGCCCGAACGCCCGACTCCTGGTAGCCGGCCGCGGCGACGAGGAGGAGGCCGTCGAATCGCTCCCCAAGGAACTGCGTTCACGCGTCGAGTTCCTCGGCATGATCAGCGACGACGACAAGGCCCGCTTCCTGCGCAGCATCGACCTCTACGTAGCCCCCAACACCGGCGGCGAGAGCTTCGGCATCATCCTCGTGGAGGCCATGTCGGCGGGCGCCCCCGTCCTCGCCTCCGACCTCCCCGCCTTCGCCCAGGTCCTCGACCAGGGCGGCGCCGGCGAACTGTTCCCCAACGAGGACGCCGACGCCCTCGCCGAGGCAGCCGTCCGACTCCTGGGCGACCCCGAGCGCCTGGCGGAGCTGCGCCGGAGCGGAAGCTCCCACGTACGCCGCTTCGACTGGTCGACGGTCGGGGCGGACATCCTGTCGGTGTACGAGACGGTGACGGCGGGCGCGGCGGCGGTGGCGACGGACGAACGGACGGGGTTGCGGGCGAGGTTCGGCCTGGCGAGGGACTGAGGGTTGGGGGGTTTCGGCGGGAACGCGATCGGCGGCTCCTCCCAGCCAAGGCCGGCCACACTCAGCCCGTCCGGCGTTTGAGGACGAGGCCGTCCAGGCCGAAGCGGGGGCGTGGGGGCGGCAGCCCCCACAACGCTCACCCCAACACCCCGCACCCCAACACCCCGCACGAATCCCGGTCAACCCAAGTGGAACGGCCCCGTAGGGTTGCCGTCCGTGACCGCAACCCTGATCTGGATCCTCGTCGCCGTCGTCGCGATCGGCCTGTACCTGAGCTGGACCGCGGGACGGCTCGACCGGCTGCACGCGCGGATCGACGCGTCCCGCGCGGCCCTCGACGCCCAACTGCTGCGCCGCGCCTCCGTGACCCAGGAACTGGCCACCTCCGGCGTTCTCGACCCGGCCGCCTCGATCGTCCTCTACGAGGCCGCGCACGCCGCCCGGCAGGCCGAGGAGGAGCAACGGGAGGTCGCCGAGAGCGAGTTGAGCCAGGCCCTGCGTGCCGTCTTCGCGGAGGCCCCGCAGGTCGAGGGCGTCCGCGAGGCACCCGGGGGAGAGGCGGCGGCCCACGAACTCACCGAGGCGGTACGGCGGGTGCCCATGGCCCGGCGCTTCCACAACGACTCCGTACGCGCCGCCCGCGCCCTGCGCCGGCACCGCAAGGTCCGCTGGTTCCGGCTGGCCGGACACGCCCCGTTCCCGATGGCCTTCGAGATGGACGACGAGCCACCGGCGGCACTGGTGGACCGGGCCGCGTAGAACACAACGGCACGGCACAGCCGTAGAAAACAGCCGTGGAGAACCGCCGTAGACCATGGCCCTAGGGCACAGCCGTAAGGTACGGGGGTTCGAAAACGATCCACCGCCTCCCCATTGGCCCTTGCTGTGGCCTGCACCTCTCGCGTTTGCTCGGTACTGCAGAAACCCTCTTTCACCGAGTGAGGTCACCCCGTGTCCAGCACCCCCAGCTCCGCCCAGACTCCCGAGACCGGCACCGCGCGCGTGAAGCGCGGGATGGCCGAGCAGCTCAAGGGCGGTGTGATCATGGACGTGGTCAACGCCGAGCAGGCGAAGATCGCCGAGGACGCCGGTGCCGTGGCCGTCATGGCCCTGGAGCGGGTCCCCGCCGACATCCGCAAGGACGGCGGCGTGGCCCGGATGTCCGACCCGACGATGATCGAGGAGATCATCGAGGCGGTCTCCATCCCGGTCATGGCCAAGTCCCGCATCGGCCACTTCGTCGAGGCCCAGGTCCTGCAGTCCCTCGGCGTCGACTACATCGACGAGTCCGAGGTCCTCACCCCGGCCGACGAGGTCAACCACTCCGACAAGTGGGCCTTCACGACCCCCTTCGTCTGCGGTGCCACCAACCTGGGCGAGGCCCTGCGCCGCATCGCCGAGGGCGCCGCGATGATCCGCTCCAAGGGCGAGGCAGGCACCGGCAACGTCGTCGAGGCGGTCCGCCACCTGCGCCAGATCAAGAACGAGATCGCCAAGCTGCGCGGCTTCGACAACAACGAGCTGTACGCCGCCGCCAAGGAGCTGCGCGCCCCGTACGAGATCGTCCGCGAGGTCGCCGAGCTCGGCAAGCTCCCGGTCGTGCTGTTCTCCGCCGGCGGTGTCGCCACCCCCGCCGACGCCGCGCTGATGCGCCAGCTCGGCGCCGAGGGCGTCTTCGTCGGCTCCGGCATCTTCAAGTCCGGCGACCCGGCGAAGCGCGCCGCCGCCATCGTGAAGGCGACCACCTTCTACGACGACCCGAAGATCATCGCGGACGCGTCCCGCAACCTCGGCGAGGCCATGGTCGGCATCAACTGCGACACCATCCCGGAGACCGAGCGTTACGCGAACCGGGGCTGGTGATGACCACTCCCGTCATCGGAGTG
Source organism: Streptomyces sp. N50 (assembly GCF_033335955.1). Lineage (GTDB taxonomy): Bacteria > Actinomycetota > Actinomycetes > Streptomycetales > Streptomycetaceae > Streptomyces. Next base: position 1,291,897 of record NZ_CP137549.1, on the reverse strand, counting down.
CTCGCCCTCCAGGGCGACGTGCGGGAGCACCTGATAGCCCTGGCCGCGGCCGACGCCGTGGCCAGGCAGGTCAGGCGCCCCGAGGAACTCGCCGAGGTGGACGGTCTCGTCATCCCCGGGGGTGAGTCGACCACCATCTCCAAGCTGGCCGTCCTCTTCGGAGTGATGGATCCCCTCCGTGCACGCGTACGTGCCGGAATGCCCGTCTACGGCACCTGCGCCGGCCTGATCATGCTCGCCGACAAGATCCTCGACCCGCGTTCGGGCCAGGAGACGATCGGCGGCATCGACATGATCGTGCGCCGCAACGCCTTCGGACGTCAGAACGAGTCCTTCGAAGCAGCTGTCGACGTCCGGGGCATCGAGGGCGATCCTGTGGAGGGCGTCTTCATCCGCGCCCCCTGGGTCGAGTCCGTCGGTGCCGAGACCGAGGTCCTCGCCGAACACGAGGGCCACATCGTCGCGGTCCGCCAGGGCAACGCGCTCGCCACGTCGTTCCACCCGGAACTGACCGGCGACCACCGCGTGCACTCCCTGTTCGTCGACATGGTGCGCGCGAACCTGGCTCCGGGGTCCTAGTAGGATCTCTGGGGTTCGTAAAGAGTTGGGTTACGCGAAGGAGACAGGCAGATGTCCGGCCACTCTAAATGGGCTACGACGAAGCACAAGAAGGCCGTGATCGATGCCAAGCGCGGCAAGCTCTTCGCGAAGATGATCAAGAACATCGAGGTCGCGGCCCGCACCGGTGGTGCCGATGTGTCCGGCAACCCGACGCTGTTCGACGCCATTCAGAAGGCCAAGAAGAGCTCGGTCCCGAACAAGAACATCGACTCCGCGGTCAAGCGCGGTGCCGGTCTCGAAGCCGGTGGCGCCGACTACGAGACGATCATGTACGAGGGTTACGGCCCGAACGGTGTCGCGGTGCTCATCGAGTGCCTCACCGACAACCGCAACCGCGCCGCCTCGGACGTGCGAGTCGCCATGACCCGCAACGGCGGGAACATGGCAGACCCCGGTTCCGTCTCGTACCTCTTCAACCGCAAGGGCGTCGTCATCGTCCCCAAGGGCGAACTGGGTGAGGACGACGTCCTCGGTGCCGTGCTCGACGCCGGTGCCGAAGAGGTCAACGACCTGGGCGACACCTTCGAGGTCATCTCCGAGGCCACCGACCTGGTCGCGGTCCGCACCGCGCTCCAGGACGCCGGTATCGACTACGACTCCGCCGACGCCAACTTCGTCCCGACCATGCAGGTCGAGCTCGACGAGGACGGCGCCCGCAAGATCTTCAAGCTGATCGACGCCCTGGAGGACAGCGACGACGTGCAGAACGTCTTCGCCAACTTCGACGTCAGCGACGAGGTCATGGAGAAGGTCGACGCGTAGCGCTGCCGCGAGCTGAGTGGGATTTCGGCGGGCCGACGGGACACGTCCCGTCGGCCCGCCGCCGTTGTCGGTGGCACCGGATAGCCTGGCGGAAGTCAAAGATCACCGACCGCGGGCCGCAACCATCAATTGAGGAACCCCGACGGTGCTCAGCCAGGTCCGCGAGAGCGGCGGCGGTTTAGCCGCAAAGAATGGGGGGTTGGTGTGCGGGTACTGGGAGTCGACCCCGGTCTGACGCGCTGCGGTGTCGGCGTCGTCGAGGGCGTCGCGGGCAGGCCGCTCACCATGGTCGGCGTCGGTGTCGTACGGACCCCGGCGGACGCCGAGTTGGGCCTGCGCCTCGTCGCCATCGAGCAGGGCATCGAGGCGTGGCTGGACGAACACCGGCCCGAATTCGTCGCCGTGGAGCGGGTGTTCAGCCAGCACAACGTCCGTACGGTGATGGGCACGGCCCAGGCCAGCGCCGTGGCGATGCTGTGCGCCGCCCGGCGCGGAATCCCCGTCGCCCTGCACACCCCGAGCGAGGTCAAGGCCGCCGTCACCGGCAGCGGTCGCGCCGACAAGGCCCAGGTCGGGGCCATGGTCACCCGGCTGCTCCGGCTCGACGCGCCCCCCAAGCCCGCCGACGCGGCCGACGCCCTCGCGCTCGCCATCTGCCACATCTGGCGCGGCCCCGCGACCAACCGCCTCCAACAGGCCGTCGCCCAGAACCGGTTGCAACAGGCGGTCGCCCAACACGCGGCCGGCGCGCGCAAAGCCCCGCAAGCCCCGCAGGTCCCGAAGACCCCGCACGTATCGAAAGGCCGTACCGCATGATCGCCTTCGTCAGTGGCACGGTCGCCGCACTCGCCCCCGACACCGCGGTGCTGGAGGTCGGCGGTGTCGGCATGGCCGTCCAGTGCACGCCGAACGCGCTGTCCACGCTCCGCCTCGGCAAGCCGGCCAAGCTCGCCACCTCCCTCGTCGTCCGCGAGGACTCGCTCACCCTGTACGGCTTCGTGGACGACGACGAACGCCAGATCTTCGAGCTGCTCCAGACCGCGACCGGTGTCGGCCCCCGGCTCGCGCAGGCGATGCTCGCCGTGCACACCCCGGACGCGTTGCGTCGAGCAGTGGCGGCGGGGGACGAGAAGGCGCTGATGGCCGTGCCCGGCATCGGCAAGAAGGGCGCCCAGAAGCTGCTGCTGGAGTTCAAGGACCGGCTCGGCGCTCCCGTAGGGTCCGCCCCGGCGATCGGCGCCCCGGTCACCAGCGGCTGGCGCGATCAGCTGCACGCCGCGCTCATCGGCCTCGGGTACGCCACCCGCGAGGCCGACGAGGCCGTGGCCGCCGTAGCACCGCAGGCCGAGGCCGCCCAGGGCACGCCGCAGGTCGGGCAGTTGCTGAAGGCGGCCCTGCAGACCCTGAACCGCGCCCGCTAGGAGACCTTTCAGTGAACTGGGACGACACGACCGACGAGACCGCCGCCGAGCGGCTGGTGGGCTCGGTCGCCGACCGCGAGGACCAGGCCGTCGAGGCCGCCCTGCGCCCCAAGGACCTGGGCGAGTTCATCGGCCAGGAGAAGGTCCGCGAACAGCTCGACCTGGTGCTGCGCGCCGCACGCGCGCGTGGCGCCACCGCCGACCACGTGCTGCTCTCCGGCGCCCCGGGCCTCGGCAAGACCACCCTGTCGATGATCATCGCGGCCGAGATGGAGGCCCCGATCCGCATCACCAGCGGGCCCGCCATCCAGCACGCCGGCGACCTCGCCGCGATCCTCTCCTCCCTCCAGGAGGGAGAGGTCCTCTTCCTCGACGAGATCCACCGCATGTCCCGGCCCGCCGAAGAGATGCTCTACATGGCGATGGAGGACTTCCGCGTCGACGTCATCGTCGGCAAGGGCCCCGGCGCCACCGCGATCCCGCTCGAACTCCCGCCGTTCACCCTGGTCGGCGCCACCACGCGCGCGGGACTGCTGCCGCCCCCGCTGCGCGACCGCTTCGGCTTCACCGCGCACATGGAGTTCTACGAACCCACCGAGCTGGAGCGCGTCATCCACCGCTCGGCGAACCTCCTCGACGTGGAGATCGACCCCGCCGGCGCCGCCGAGATCGCGGGCCGCTCCCGCGGCACCCCCCGCATCGCCAACCGGCTGCTGCGCCGCGTCCGGGACTACGCGCAGGTCAAGGCCGACGGATTCATCACCCAGGACATCGCCGGAGCCGCCCTCAAGGTCTACGAGGTCGACGGCCGCGGCCTCGACCGGCTCGACCGCGGTGTCCTCGAAGCGCTGCTCAAGCTGTTCGGCGGCGGACCGGTCGGCCTGTCCACGCTCGCGGTCGCCGTGGGGGAGGAGCGCGAGACCGTCGAAGAGGTCGCCGAACCCTTCCTCGTGAGGGAGGGACTGCTGGCCCGTACCCCGCGCGGACGCGTCGCCACCCCGGCCGCGTGGGCGCATCTGGGCCTCACCCCGCCCCGCTCGTCAACCGGGGGAAACGGACAAGGGGACCTGTTCGGGGCGTGACGGCGGGGGCACTGGCCGGGTCAGGAACCCCGGTGCCATGCTGAGCGTTGTTCCATCAGCGTGGACTCGCTTAGACTCCGCCGATGCCGCCTTTGTGGGCGGCGCCGACCACCCCCATCCACCAGGCCGCTCACCGCCGCGGTCGTGCGAAGGAAATTCCGTCCCGTGAATATCGTGACCCTCCTCCCGTTCATCGTGCTCATCGGGGCCATGTTCCTGATGACCCGCTCTGCCAAGCGCAAGCAGCAGGCGGCCGCGTCGATGCGTAATGACATGCAGCCCGGCACCGGCGTCCGCACGATCGGGGGCGTGTACGCGACGGTCAAGGAGGTCAACGAGGAGACGGTCCTTCTCGACGCGGGCCCGGGCGTCGAGCTCCTCTTCGCGAAGAACGCGATCGGCGCCGTCCTCACCGACGACGAGTACAACCGCATCGTCCACGGCGTCGAGCACGACCTGAAGGACGACGCCGACATCGTCCCGGACGACGCCTCCTCCCTCACCGAGACCGACGAGCCCGCCGCCGACTCTTCCGACGACAAGCCCATCGACCTCGGCAAGAAGGACGCGGCCGACGAGCCGGCCGACGCCACCGAGGAGCCGGCGAAGCCCGCCGAGGCGAAGACGGAAGAAGAGCCGAAGAAGTCCGACGGCGAGTCCGACGCGAAGTAGTCACGTCCCGGGAGCGCGGCGCGACCCGCTCGCGCCCCGCGCACCCCGGGTACGTGCGTCGTTCGTACGGGATCCCGACACCATGTCATGGCCGTAGCCGCGCTGACCCGGCGCGGAGCGGCCCGAGAGGGAGTACGAGAAGGTGGCAGCACCTAAGAGGGGCCGCAGCGCGAGCGCCCAGAGCAAGCCGTGGCGCTCGCTGGCCCTCATCCTGATCGCCATCGTGGCGCTCACCGGGGGCATGTTCGCATCCGGGCACACCACTCCGCGTCTCGGCATCGACCTGGCCGGCGGTACGAGCATCACCCTGCGGGCGGTGGCCCAGCCCGGCGAGGCGTCGTCGATCAACAAGACCAACATGGACACCGCGGTCGACATCATGAACCGCCGTGTCAACGGTCTTGGTGTCTCGGAGGCCGAGGTCCAGACCCAGGGCTCCAAGAACATCATCGTCAACATCCCGAAGGGCACGAACTCGGAGGAGGCACGGCAGCAGGTCGGTACGACCGCCAAGCTGTACTTCCGCCCGGTCCTGGCCACGGAGGCCTCCACGGGCGCCGCGACGGCATCCCCGTCCGCCAGCGCGACCGGCAGTGCCTCCAGCAGCCCGTCGAGCACGCCCAGCTCCAAGGCGAGCGCTTCCTCGTCGAAGACCGGCTCCGCGACCCCGACGGCCACCGCCACATCTCAGGGCCGTGCCGCCAGCGACGCCCTGAAGGCCGACGCCACCTCGTCCGCGAGCCCCAGCGCCACGGCCTCGGCCAGCGCCACCCCGTCGGCGACCAGCAGCGCCGCCGCCAGCGCGGCGGCCGCCAAGCTGGAGGCCCAGTACACCGCGCTCGACTGCTCCAAGAAGTCGGTCCAGAACACCGCGGGCAAGAACGCCAAGGCCGAGGACGCGACCGTGGCCTGCGGCCAGGTCTCGGGCGTCTGGTACAAGTACGTGCTCGGCCCCGCCGCGGTCGACGGCACCGACGTCAAGAAGGCCGCGGCCGTCCTGAACACGACGACCGCCGCCGGCTGGCAGGTCACCATGGACTTCACCGGCAAGGGCGGCGACAAGTTCGCCAAGGTCACCGGTGAGCTGGCGAAGAACACCGCCCCGCAGAACGAGTTCGGCATCGTCCTCGACGGCCAGGTCGTCTCCAGCCCCTCCGTCAGCTCGTCGATCACCGGCGGCAGCGCGGAGATCTCCGGCAGCTTCACCCAGGAGGAGGCCCAGAGCCTCGCCAACATGCTGTCGTACGGCGCCCTGCCGCTGACCTTCAAGACGGACAGCGTCACCACGGTGACCGCGGCCCTCGGCGGTGAGCAGCTGCACGCCGGTCTGATCGCGGGCGCGATCGGTCTCGCGCTGGTCGTCATCTACCTGCTGATCTTCTACCGCGGCCTGTCGGTCATCGCGATCCCCTCGCTGCTCGTCTCCGCGATCCTCACGTACGTGATCATGGCGCTGCTCGGCCCGGGCATCGGCTTCGCGCTGAACCTGCCGGCCGTCTGCGGCGCGATCGTCGCGATCGGTATCACCGCGGACTCGTTCATCGTGTTCTTCGAACGCATCCGGGACGAGATCCGTGAGGGCCGCTCGCTGCGTCCCTCCGTGGAGCGGGCCTGGCCCCGGGCCCGGCGCACCATCCTGGTCTCCGACTTCGTGTCGTTCCTCGCCGCCGCGGTGCTGTTCATCGTCACCGTCGGCAAGGTCCAGGGCTTCGCGTTCACCCTCGGTCTGACCACCGTGCTCGACGTGGTCGTCGTCTTCCTCTTCACCAAGCCGCTGATGACCATCCTGGCGCGCAGGAAGTTCTTCGCGGACGGCCACAAGTGGTCCGGCATCGACCCGAAGGCGCTGGGCGCCAAGCCGCCGCTGCGCCGTACCCGCCGTCCCGCCGGTTCTGCCGCGGGCCCTGTCGACCCGAAGGAGGCGTGAGATGTCGAAGCTCGGCAACCTCGGCGCCCGGCTGCACCGTGGCGAGGTCGGGTACGACTTCGTCGGCAATCGCAAGATCTGGTACGGCATCTCGATCCTGATCACCATCACGGCCATCCTCGGCCTGACGGTGCGCGGCCTGAACATGGGCATCGAGTTCCAGGGCGGCGCCGCCTTCACCACGCCGAAGGGCATGTCCGCCTCGGTGAGCCAGGCGGAGAAGTACGCCGAGGACGCCTCCGGTCACGACGCGGTCGTCCAGAAGCTCGGCGACGGCAGCCTGCGCATCCAGATCGCCGGCATCGACACGGACAAGTCCGACAGCATCAAGAAGCAGCTGTCGAAGGACCTGAACGTCGACTCCGAGAACATCGCCGCCGACCTGGTAGGCCCCAGCTGGGGTGACCAGATCGCCAACAAGGCCTGGGAGGGCCTGGCGATCTTCATGGTGCTGGTCGTGATCTATCTGGCGATCGCCTTCGAGTGGCGCATGGCGCTGGCGGCTCTCGTCGCCCTGATCCACGACATCACGATCACCATCGGCATCTACGCCCTCGTCGGCTTCGAGGTCACGCCGGGCACGGTGATCGGTCTGCTGACCATCCTCGGTTACTCGCTCTACGACACGGTCGTCGTCTTCGACAGCCTCAAGGAGCAGACCAAGGACATCACCAAGCAGACCCGCTGGACCTACAGCGACATCGCCAACCGGTCGATCAACGGCACCCTGGTGCGTTCCATCAACACCACGGTCGTCGCGCTGCTGCCGGTCGCGGCCCTGCTGTTCATCGGCGGCGGCTTCCTCGGCGCGGGTGTCCTCAACGACATCTCGCTGTCGCTGTTCGTCGGCCTCGCGGCCGGTGCGTACTCCTCGATCTTCATCGCCACGCCGCTCGTCGCCGACCTCAAGGAGGCCGAGCCGCAGATGAAGGCGCTCAAGAAGCGCGTCCTCGCCAAGCGGGCCCAGGCCGCCGCGCAGGGCGAGCCGGCGGAGTCGCAGGTCACCAACCGCTCGGACGACGACTACGACGACGAGCCCGAGGACGCGGCAGCCGTCGTCGGCCCGCGCACCCAGCCGGCGTCCCGCAACCGCGGTCGGGGCCGCCCCTCGGGGAAGCGCCGATGACGGACATTCAGGAGCTGCTGCTCAGCCGTATCCGCGATGTGGCCGACTACCCGGAGCCGGGCGTGATGTTCAAGGACATCACCCCGCTCCTGGCGGACCCGGCCGCGTTCACGGCGCTCACGGACGCGCTCGCCGAGATCGTCGTGCGCACCGGTGCGACGAAGGTCGTGGGCCTGGAGGCCCGCGGCTTCATCCTCGGCGCCCCGGTGGCCGTCCGCGCGGGCGTCGGCTTCATCCCCGTACGCAAGGCGGGCAAGCTCCCCGGAGCGACCCTCAGCCAGGCGTACGACCTGGAGTACGGCTCCGCCGAGATCGAGGTGCACGCCGAGGACCTGAGCGCCGGTGACCGCGTCCTGGTCGTCGACGACGTCCTGGCCACCGGCGGCACCGCCGAGGCCTCCGTCCAGCTGATCCGCAGGGCGGGCGCCGAGGTCGCGGGCGTGGCGGTCCTGATGGAACTGGGCTTCCTCCCAGGCCGCGCCCGCCTGGAACCGGCCCTGGACGGGGCTCCGCTGGAGGCACTGCTCGTAGTCTGACGCGATCGCGCGACGCAACGGCCGTCCCCTGGACCAGGGGACGGCCGTTGCGCATGTCACGGGCGTATGCGCTACCCCCTAAGGGGCGCGGGGAACTGCGCGGCCGGCCACAACGGCGCCGCGGTCAGCCACGCACCTCATCGGCCCCCTCGCACCCCCGCCGGACACCTCCAAGGCACCCTCACGCCACCTCAGGAATGCCGGCGGCAGCCCCTTACGTTTCAGCGGTAGACGGCCCTCACATCGGCCTGAAGGCGAGCCCGGAGCCCGGGATCGCTACCATGGGCACTCCGGAGCCTGACCGGGGGACCCGGATCGCGCACGAGGAGTCCTCTTGGCAGACGAGGCCCAGCCCCTGACCGCCGCCAAGCCCGAGCCCACCCCGGGCCCCGCGGCGGAGCCCGCCACGAGCGCGAGCACCGCACCGGCCGAACCGCGCCCGGCGGCGGAGCACGACCGGTCGGCGCCCGCCGACAAGGCGGCCGAGCCCGCGCGCCCCAAGCCGGCCCCGGCGGCCACTCCCGCGCCCCGTCCCACGGCAGGCCAGCCCGCACGCACCGGCGGCTCCTCCAACCGCGTCCGTGCCCGCCTCGCGCGCCTCGGCGTCCAGCGCTCCAACCCGTACAACCCGGTCCTGGAGCCCCTGCTGCGGATAGTGCGCAGCAACGACCCGAAGATCGAGACGGCCACCCTCCGCCAGGTCGAGAGCGCCTACCAGGTCGCCGAGCGCTGGCACCGCGGCCAGAAGCGCAAGAGCGGTGACCCGTACATCACGCACCCGCTCGCCGTGACCACGATCCTGGCCGAGTTGGGCATGGACCCGGCAACGCTCATGGCCGGCCTGCTGCACGACACCGTCGAGGACACCGAGTACGGCCTCGACCAGCTCCGCCGCGACTTCGGTGACTCCGTGGCCCTCCTCGTCGACGGCGTCACCAAGCTCGACAAGGTCAAGTTCGGCGAGGCCGCGCAGGCCGAGACCGTGCGCAAGATGGTCGTCGCCATGGCCAAGGACCCTCGGGTTCTCGTCATCAAGCTCGCCGACCGGCTGCACAACATGCGCACCATGCGCTACCTCAAGCGCGAGAAGCAGGAGAAGAAGGCGCGCGAGACGCTGGAGATCTACGCGCCGCTCGCCCATCGCCTGGGCATGAACACCATCAAGTGGGAACTGGAGGACCTCGCCTTCGCGATCCTCTACCCCAAGATGTACGACGAGATCGTCCGGCTGGTGGCCGAGCGGGCACCGAAGCGTGACGAGTACCTGGCCATAGTGACCGACGAGGTCCAGACCGACCTGCGCGCCGCCCGCATCAAGGCGACCGTCACCGGCCGCCCGAAGCACTACTACAGCGTCTACCAGAAGATGATCGTCCGCGGCCGCGACTTCGCGGAGATCTACGACCTGGTCGGCATCCGCGTCCTCGTGGACACCGTCCGCGACTGCTACGCGGCCCTCGGCACCGTGCACGCGCGATGGAACCCGGTCCCCGGCCGGTTCAAGGACTACATCGCGATGCCCAAGTTCAACATGTACCAGTCGCTGCACACGACGGTGATCGGCCCCAACGGCAAGCCCGTTGAGCTCCAGATCCGCACCTTCGACATGCACCGCCGTGCCGAGTACGGCATCGCCGCGCACTGGAAGTACAAGCAGGAGGCCGTCGCCGGCACCTCCAAGGTGCGCGCGGAGACGCCCAGGACCACCGGCAAGGACGACCACCTCAACGACATGGCGTGGCTGCGCCAGCTGCTCGACTGGCAGAAGGAGACCGAGGACCCGGGCGAGTTCCTGGAGTCCCTGCGCTTCGACCTGTCCCGCAACGAGGTCTTCGTCTTCACGCCCAAGGGCGACGTGATAGCGCTGCCGGCGGGCGCCACCCCGGTCGACTTCTCGTACGCGGTGCACACCGAGGTCGGCCACCGGACCATAGGAGCACGGGTCAACGGCCGCCTCGTACCGCTCGAATCCACCCTGGACAACGGCGACTTGGTGGAGGTCTTCACCTCCAAGGCACCCGGCGCGGGCCCCTCCCGCGACTGGCTCGGCTTCGTGAAGTCGCCGCGCGCCCGCAACAAGATCAGAGCCTGGTTCTCCAAGGAGCGCCGCGACGAGGCGATCGAGCAGGGCAAGGACGCCATCGCCCGCGCGATGCGCAAGCAGAACCTGCCGATCCAACGCATCCTGACCGGCGACTCCCTGGTCACGCTCGCGCACGAGATGCGCTACCCGGACATCTCCTCGCTGTACGCGGCGATCGGCGAGGGCCATGTCGCCGCGCAGAACGTCGTACAGAAGCTGGTGCAGGCGCTCGGTGGCGAGGAGGCGGCCACCGAGGAGATCGACGAGAGCGTGCCGCCGGCGCACGGCCGGGGGCGCAAGCGCCGGTCGAACGCCGACCCCGGTGTCGTCGTCAAGGGTGTCGACGACGTGTGGGTCAAACTGGCCCGCTGTTGTACGCCCGTCCCCGGCGACCCCATCATCGGTTTCGTCACGCGGGGTAGCGGTGTATCGGTTCACCGCAGCGACTGCGTCAACGTGGAGTCACTGTCCCGCGAGCCCGAGCGCATCCTCGAAGTCGAGTGGGCGCCCACCCAGTCCTCGGTCTTCCTGGTCGCCATCCAGGTCGAGGCCCTGGACCGCTCCCGGCTCCTCTCGGACGTCACCCGCGTCCTGTCCGACCAGCACGTCAACATCCTCTCCGCGGCCGTCCAGACCTCGCGCGACCGCGTGGCCACCTCCCGCTTCACCTTCGAGATGGGCGACCCCAAGCACCTGGGCCACGTCCTGAAGGCCGTCAGGGGCGTGGAGGGGGTCTACGACGTCTACCGCGTGACGTCGGCGCGCAACAAGACGTAGCGCATTCGGCTCGTCGGTTCATCGACTCATACGAAGAGGGGCTCCCCGTACGTCACCGTACGGGGAGCCCCTCTTCACGCGTGCGTGCGGACGCTCAGCCGCCGAACTCCTGGAGGCCCTTCAGCGCCTGCTCCAGCAGGGCCTGGCGGCCCTCCAGCTCGCGCTGGAGCTTGTCGGCGCGGGAGGTGTTGCCCTGGGCGCGCGCCTGCTCGATCTGGCCCGTGAGCTTGTCCACCGCGGCCTGGAGCTGACCGGTGAGACCCTCGGCACGCGCGCGTGCCTCCGGGTTCGTCCGGCGCCACTCGACCTCCTCGGACTCCTGGAGGGCCCGCTCGATCGTGTGCATCCGGCCCTCGACCTTCGGGCGGGAGTCACGCGGCACATGGCCGATGGCCTCCCAGCGCTCGTTGATCGAGCGGAAGGCCGCGCGGGCCGCCTTCAGATCGGTCACCGGCAGGAGCTTCTCGGCCTCCTCGGCCAGCTCCTCCTTGAGCTTCAGGTTCTCCGTCTGCTCGGCGTCCCGCTCGGCGAAGACCGAGCTGCGGGCGGCGAAGAAGACGTCCTGGGCGCCGCGGAAGCGGTTCCACAGATCGTCCTCGTGCTCGCGCTGGGCGCGGCCCGCCGCCTTCCAGTCGGCCATCAGCTCGCGGTAGCGCGCGGCTGTGGGACCCCAGTCCGTCGAGGCCGACAGACCCTCGGCCTCGGCGACCAGCTTCTCCTTGGTCTTGCGGGCGTCCTCGCGCTGCGCGTCCAGCGACGCGAAGTGCGCCTTGCGGCGCTTGGAGAAGGCCGACCGGGCGTGCGAGAAGCGGTGCCACAGCTCGTCGTCCGACTTGCGGTCCAGGCGCGGCAGACCCTTCCAGGTGTCCACCAGCGCGCGCAGCCGCTCACCGGCCGCCCGCCACTGGTCGGACTGCGCCAGCTCCTCCGCCTCGACGACCAGCGCCTCCTTGGAGTGCCGGGCCTCGTCGGACTGCTTGGCGCGCTGCTGCTTGCGCTCCTCGCGGCGCGCCTCGACGGTCTCCACCAGCTTGTCCAGCCGGACCCCGAGCGAGGCCAGGTCGCCCACCGCGTGGTGGGCGTCGACCTGCTCACGGAGATGGTCGACGGCGGCCTGCGCGTCCTTCGCCGACAGGTCGGTGGTCTTCACGCGCTTCTCGAGGAGGCCGATCTCGACAACCAGGCCTTCGTACTTGCGCTCGAAGTAGGCCAGCGCCTCCTCGGGGGAGCCGGCCTGCCAGGAACCGACGACCTGCTCGCCGTCGGCCGTACGCACGTACACGGTCCCCGTCTCGTCGACGCGGCCCCACGGGTCGCTGCTCACAGCGCCTCCTCCACATGATGCCTGCACAGGGCCTCTGTGCCCCCGGGCATCGTCCACAGTTTCGTCACGGCCAACATAGGCGACCGGCGGGTTGCCTGTCCGCATCCCGCGCGACCGAAATTTCGCTGTTGACGGTCAGGATTTCGTGACGGTCGCCTTGTTGATCACGACCGTCGCGTTCGGTGCTCCGTCGCCCGCGCCCGTGCTCTCACCAGCGGCCGCGATCTTGTTCAGGACCTTCATCCCGGAGGCCGAGATGGTACCGAACGGGGTGTAGCTCGCCGGCAGCGTGCTGGCCTTGTACACGAGGAAGAACTGGCTGCCGCCGGTGTGCTTCTGACCGGTGTTCGCCATCGCCACCGTGCCCGCCGGGTACGTCCCGCCCTTGAGGCTGGCGTCCTTCAGGTTCTCGTCCGGGATCGTGTACCCGGGGCCGCCGCTGCCCGCGCCCGTCGGGTCGCCGCACTGCAGCACGTAGATGCCGCTGGTGGTGAGCCGGTGGCACTTCGTGTGGTCGAAGAAGCCCTTGGCGGCAAGGAAGTTGAACGAGTTCACGGTGTGCGGCGCGGCCGACGTCTTCAGCGCGATGTCGATGTCACCGCAGGTCGTCGCGAGCTTCATCGTGTACTTGGCCGACTTGTCGATCGTGACCGCCGGCTCCTTCTTCCACGTCTCCGTCTTGATCTTGCCGGCCGCCGGCTTGGCGCACGGGTCCGGCGCCTTCTTCGTCGCCGAGGCGCTGGGCGTGGGCGTCACGTCCGCGCTCGCGTTGGTCTTGTCGTCGTCGTTCTTCAGGACGCCGGTCGTGTACAGCGCCACACTGCCGATCACGATCACGCCGAGCACCGACGCGATCACCGAGTTGCGCATGCGCGCCTTGCGTCGAGCGGACGTACGCCGCTGCTGCTGCCGCAAGAACTTCTCCCGCGCGAGCTGCCGCTTCCGCTGTTCCTGGGTGACCACCGGATTCTCTCCTCATGCGTCTCGTACGTCGACTGGGACGCGTGCGTCTTGTGAGCCGACCGCCTGCGTGTGCCCCGTACCGTATATGGGTTCGCTGAGGATTCGGCAGCGCCGGTAGGCTCTGACCACTGACGCAGGGATCCTTATCCCCACCCGTATCGACACAACGAAGGACGATCGTGCTCATTGCCGGGTTCCCCGCCGGGGCCTGGGGGACGAACTGTTATCTCGTCGCCCCCGCCGCCGGTGAGGAGTGCGTGATCATCGACCCGGGCCATCAGGCCGCCCAGGGAGTCGAGGAAGCGCTCAGGAAGCATCGGCTCAAGCCCGTCGCGGTCGTCCTCACCCATGGTCACATCGACCATGTGGCCTCGGTCGTCCCGGTGTGCGGCGCGCACGACGTGCCGGCATGGATCCACCCCGAGGACCGCTACATGATGAGCGACCCCGAGAAGGCGCTCGGCCGCTCGATCGGGATGCCGCTGATGGGCGAGCTGACCGTGGGGGAGCCGGACGACGTCAAGGAGCTGACCGACGGAGCGCGGCTGGAGCTGGCGGGACTGGAGTTCTCGGTCGCGCACGCGCCGGGCCATACGAAGGGGTCGGTGACCTTCCAGATGCCCGAGACCACGGACATCCCGTCCGTGTTCTTCTCCGGGGATCTGCTCTTCGCCGGCTCCATCGGACGCACCGACCTGCCCGGCGGCTCCCACGCCGAGATCCTCGACTCGCTGGCCCGCGTGTGCCTGCCGCTCGACGACTCGACCGTGGTGCTGTCCGGCCACGGCCCCCAGACGACCATCGGCCAGGAGCGCGCCACCAACCCGTATCTGCGGGAGGTGGCCTCCGGCGGCCAGGGAGCCCAGGACGCTCCCCGACGAGGAATGTGACGAGATTTTCGTGAGCACCTTTCAGGCCCCTAAGGGCACGTACGACCTGATTCCGCCGCGGTCGGCGAAGTTCCTCGCGGTGCGCGAGGCGATCGCGACACCGCTGCGCAATTCCGGCTACGGCTATGTCGAGACCCCCGGCTTCGAGAACGTGGAGCTGTTCGCACGCGGTGTGGGTGAGTCCACCGACATCGTCAGCAAGGAGATGTACGCCTTCGAGACCAAGGGCGGCGACAAGCTCGCCCTGCGCCCCGAGGGGACGGCTTCCGTCCTGCGCGCGGCCCTTGAGGCGAACCTGCACAGGCAGGGCAACCTCCCGGTCAAGCTCTGGTACTCGGGCTCCTACTACCGGTACGAGCAGCCCCAGGCGGGCCGTTACCGCCACTTCTCCCAGGTGGGCGCGGAAGCGATCGGTGCCGAAGACCCGGCGCTGGACGCCGAGTTGATCATCCTCGCGGACCAGGCGTACCGCTCCCTGGGGCTGCGGAACTTCCGCATCCTCCTCAACAGCCTGGGCGACAAGGAGTGCCGTCCGGTCTATCGGGAGGCGCTGCAGACCTTCCTCCGGGGCCTGGACCTCGACGAGGAGACCCTGCGCCGCGCGGACATCAACCCGCTCCGTGTCCTCGACGACAAACGCCCCGACGTCCAGAAGCAGTTGGCGGACGCGCCGTTGCTCCGCGACTACCTGTGCGACGCGTGCAAGGCGTACCACGAGGAGGTCCGCGAGCTCATCACGGCTGCGGGCGTCTCCTTCGAGGACGACCCCAAGCTGGTCCGCGGCCTCGACTACTACACCCGTACGACCTTCGAGTTCGTCCACGACGGTCTGGGGTCCCAGTCCGCGGTGGGCGGCGGCGGTCGCTACGACGGCCTGTCCGAGATGATCGGCGGGCCCGCGCTGCCCTCCGTGGGCTGGGCGTTGGGCGTCGACCGTACGGTTCTCGCCCTGGAGGCGGAGGGCGTCGAACTCGAACTCCCCGCGTCCACCAGCGTGTTCGCCGTCCCGCTCGGCGACGAGGCCCGCCGGGTCCTCTTCACCAAGGTGACCGAACTCCGCAAGCTCGGTATCGCGGCCGACTTCTCCTACGGCTCCAAGGGGCTCAAGGGCGCGATGAAGAACGCCAACCGCAGTGGCGCCCGCTACACGATCGTCGCGGGCGAGCGTGACCTTGCCGAGGGGGTCGTGCAGCTCAAGGACATGCAGTCCGGGGAGCAGACGGCGGTCGGGGTGAACGAGATCGTGGCGGAGCTGGAGTCGAAGCTGGGCTGAGGACGGGGTTTTTCGCCCCCGCCGCCCCTACCCGTCCCATCCTTCTGGGGCTCCGCCCCAGACCCCGCCGGGGGCCAGCCCCCGGACCCCCGCTCCTCAAACGCCGGAGGGGCTGAGTTGTCACCAGCCGGGGCTTGATCTTTTAGCCCGTCCGGCGTTTGAGGACGAGGCCGTTCAGGCCGAAGCGGGGGTCTGGGGCGGCAGCCCCCAGGGGTGGGACGGGTAGGGGCGGCGGGGGCGAGAATCCTCAGTCCAGCAATCCGTACCGCATCGCACTCGTCACCGCGGCCGTTCGGTCGTCGACCCCCAACTTCCCGAAGACCCGCAACAGATGGGTCTTCACCGTCGACTCCCCGATGAACAACCGCCGCCCGATCTCCGCGTTGGTGCACCCCTCCGCCACCAACCGCAACACCGCGGTCTCCCGCTCCGACAACCGAGGCCGCTCCGGCCTCGTCCGCAACTGGTCCACCAACCGCGCCGCCACAGACGGAGCCAACACGGTCTCGCCCCGCGCGGCGGCCCGTACCGCGTCCGCCAGTTCACCCCGCGGCAGATCCTTCAGCAGATAACCCGCCGCCCCCGCCTCCACGGCCCGCAGGATGTCCCGGTCGGTCTCGTACGTCGTGAGGACGATCACCCGGCACGGCAACCCGGCCGCACTCATCCGCACGATGGAGTCGACGCCCCCGCCGCCCGGCATACGCAGGTCCATCAGGACGATGTCCGGCCGGAGTTCAGCCGCCAGCGCCTCCGCCTGCGGCCCACTGGACGCGTCGGCGACGACATCGAGATCCGGTTCGGCGCTGAGCATCGCGCGCAGGCCTTCCCGTACGACGGGATGGTCGTCGGCAAGGACGATCCGGATCATCGAGAACTCCTCACAGGCGGCACCGGCGGCACCGGCGATATCGGTGACACGGGGGTTGCCGGCGACGCGGGCGATATCGGCAGCCGTACCGTCACCGTCGTCCCCTCACCCACCGCACTCCGTACCACCGCCGTCCCACCCACCTCCGCCGCCCGCGTCCGCAACCCCGCCAGACCATAACCACCGGACACCGCCCCCGGATCGAACCCGCACCCGTCATCCCGTACCGACACGGTGAGTTGCTCGTCGGCGTACACCAGCGCGAGGCTCACCTTCGCCGAACTCCCCGCGTGCTTACGGGCGTTGGCGAGAGCCTCCTGGCAGGAACGAAGAGCTACGACCTCCGGCCCGGCGGGCAACGCACGCGCAGGCCCGGTGACTTGGAGTGTCGCGTCATGGCGGGCGGCGAGCCGGCGCAGGGCGTCGGAGAGGGACGCGCCCTCCAGGTCGGCCGGGGTGCCGCCGGCGACCAGGGCGCGGGCCTCGGCCAGGTTCTGGCGGGCGGTCTCGTCCATCAGGGTCAAGTGCCGCCTGGCCTGCGGCAGATCGTCGTCCAGCTCCGCCTCCACCGCCTGGATCAGCATCAGCAGGCTGGTGAAGCCCTGCGCGAGGGTGTCGTGGATCTCGCGGGCCATCCGCTCCCGTTCGGCCAACGCACCGTGGGCCGAGGAGAGTCGGGAGACCTCGTGGCGGCTGGCGTCCAGCTCGGCTATCAACTCCGCGCGCTCCTGGCTCTGTTCGATGACGCGGATGATCCAGGTACCGAGGGCCATCGAGAAGACCAGGGTGACCACCGCGAAGACGGAATTGAAGAACACGTCCTGCGCGCCCGGCCACCACAGCAGCGCCCAGCCGATCACGGGCGCGATGTTGATCACGGTCACCGCGATCAGCGCCCAGCGCAGCCGCAGCACCATGAAACAGGGCGGGACGAGCGCGAAGGCCAGCAGCCGGGTCTCGCCGACCAGGACCGCGGAGGGGAGGAACAGCGCCATCTCCGCGATCAGGTAGCCGACCGCCCGGCGCTCGTCCGGTGGGTCGCCCTGCAGCACCGGGCGGCCCATCCAGACGTAGAGCGGGATCAGCGGGACGAGCAGTGCGGCCGCCGTGACGCGTACCGGCCACCCCGGTTGGCTCGTGCCGAGCACGAAGACCAGGGTGGCCAGCCAGATCAGGGCGAAGTACGTGTCCCAGAGCCGGAAGGAGCGGTCCCAGGTGTACGAGCCCGACGGCCCGTGCGGAGCGGTCATCCGTCGCGCCGGTTCTTCCACCGGAAGGTCAGCAGGCACAGCAGCAATCCTCCGACGCACCACGCCCCGAGCACCAGGGCGACCTTCCCGAACTCCCAGCTCCCGGCCTGCTCCAGCACCTGCGCCGACGAGGGCAGGAACACTCCGCGCAGCCCCTGGCACATCCACTTCAGCGGGAACAGGGCGCCGATGTTGAGCATCCAGTCCGGGATGGTGTCGATGGAGATGTACACCCCGGAGATGAACTGCAGGACCAGGAAGGGGAGTACGACCACGGAGGTCGCGCTCTTGCCGGACTTCGGGACCGAGCTGACCGCGATGCCGAGCAGCGCGCACGCCGTCAGACCGAGCACGAAGATCCATGCGAAGTCCAGCCACTTCACCGCGGACGAGGGCAGGTCCACGTCGTAGAGCGTGGTGCCGACGAGGAGCAGGATCGCCGTCTCCATCAGGCCCGTGACCAGAACCAGCCAGATCTTGCCGAGGAAGTACGCGGCCGGTGGCATGGGCGTGCCGCGCAGCCGGCGCAGCACCTTCTCGTCCCGCTCGATCGCGATCGAGATACCGAGGGACTGGAAACTCGTCGACATGATGCCGGCGGCCATCATCGCCGGGACGTACAGCTGGGAGGCGTTGACGCCCGCGCCCCGGACGTCGTCCTTGAAGATCGACGCGAAGAGGAACAGGAAGACGACCGGGAAGGCGAAGGTGAACACCACCTGGTCGCGCTGCCGGAAGAACTGCTTGAGCTCCAGCGACCCGCGCCGCAGTCCGAGTCCCCAGGCGTTGGGGAGTCGCTCTCCGGAGGTCTTCGTCCGGGGCCGTACAGCAGTCGTGTCCGTGGTTGTGGTCATCGCGCGTCCTCCTGTCCGGTCAGCCGGAGGTAGACGTCCTCCAGGGTGGGGCGGCTCACCAGGAGCCCGGGGATCTCGCCGTCGAAGCGGCGCGTGAGTTCGGCTACGACCTTGGTCGGAGTGTCCGTGTGCTCCGCGCGCGGGGTGCCGTCCAGGTCCGTCCACTCGACCGTGGCTCCGGTGCCGTGGCGTTCGCGCAGGGCGGCCGGTTCGCCCTCGGCGACCACGCGGCCCTTGGCGACGATCGCCAGGCGGTCGGCGAGGTTCTCCGCCTCCTCCAGGTAGTGGGTGGTCAGGAGGATCGTGGTGCCCTCGTCGGCGAGCTTGCGGATCAGGTCCCAGAACTGGCGCCGGGCCGCCGGGTCGAAGCCGGTCGTCGGCTCATCCAGGAGGAGGAGATCGGGGCCGCCTATCACCCCGAGGGCCACGTCGAGCCGCCTGCGCTGGCCGCCCGACAGGGCCTTGATGCGGCTGTCCACCTTGGCCTCAAGACCGACCAGGCCGATGACCTCCTCGGGGTCGCGCGGGCGGGGGTAGTAGCGCGCGAAGTGCCGTACGGTCTCGCCGACCGTCAACTCCGCGGGTGCCGATTCGTCCTGCCAGACGATCCCGACCCGCGAACGCCACGCGCGCGTGCCCGTCGCCGGGTCCGAGCCGAGCACCGACACCTCGCCCGCGTCCCGGCCGCGGTTGCCCTGGAGGATCTCGACCGTGGTGCTCTTGCCCGCCCCATTGGGTCCGAGCAGGCCGAACACCTCTCCCGTGCGGATCTCCAGGTCGATTCCGTCTACGGCGGTCACGTCCCCGTACTGCTTGCGCAGCCCCCGCACATCCACTGCGAGTTCGTTCGCCTGTGTTGTCATGCGACGAGCATCGTCCGGAATCGAGCGCTCAGGGACGACCGTGCGTACTTCCTTATGTCCATCGAACGGTGGACAGAGGTGCGCGTGCGGCACAATGGCCGTGCCCGAAGAAGGTCCAACTCTCAAGTGACGGATCGGCGTGATGAGCAAGACGACAGTGAAGGACGTCTCCACCGACTCCGAGCCGGAGCACACGGCCGCAGAGCCGCGCACGGTGGGCGGCAGCCGGGCCTTCGCCCTGCTGCTGGTGATCACCGGAGCGGCCGGACTGCTCGCCGCCTGGGTCATCACGATCGACAAGTTCAAGATCCTTGAGGGCAAGGTCGCGGGGAAGACGTTCACCCCGAGCTGCAGCATCAACCCGATCGTGTCCTGCGGCAGCGTCATGGAGAGCAAGCAGGCCGCGGCCTTCGGCTTCCCGAACCCGATGCTCGGCTTGGTCGCCTACGGCATCGTCATCTGTGTCGGCGTCAGCCTGCTGACCCGGGTCCAGTTCCCGCGCTGGTACTGGCTGACCTTCAACTTCGGCACGCTCTTCGGGGTGGCCTTCTGCACCTGGCTGCAGTTCCAGTCGCTGTACCGGATCAACGCGCTGTGCCTGTGGTGCTCACTGGCCTGGGTCGCCACGATCACGATGTTCTGGTACGTCACGTCGTTCAACATCCGCAACGACTTCCTGAAGGCCCCCCGCCCGGTCAAGAACTTCCTGGGCGAGTTCACCTGGGTCCTCCCGGTCACCCACGTCGGCATCATCGCCATGCTGATCCTGACCCGCTGGGGCACCCAGCTCTGGGCCTAGGACCTGTCCGGCGGATCAGGTCGCAGACGCGGGGCGTGGCACGCACATCTGCCGCGTTGTCGTCGGTCTCCCCCCAGTCTCGGCTTCGCTCGACCGGGAGGGACCCCCATCGCTCCGCGTCGCCTCCCTCCTCCGCCTTGCGGCTGTACGCACCACGCCCCGCTCACCGGCGCCGATCAGGCCCCGCTGATTTCCTGCGACCTGATCCGCCGGACAGGCCGTACCCCGGCCAGACCGGATTGTCAGTGGCGTGACATAGGGTTTTGGACGTGGAGCCCGACCTATTCACCGCCGCCGCGGAAGAACGCCAGGAGAAGGACCCGTCCAGCAGTCCCCTGGCGGTGCGGATGCGCCCGCGCACCCTCGACGAGGTCGTGGGCCAGCAGCACCTGCTGAAGCCGGGCTCGCCCTTGCGCCGGTTGGTCGGTGAGGGGGCGGGCGGCCCGGCCGGACCGTCCTCGGTGATCCTCTGGGGGCCGCCCGGCACCGGCAAGACGACCCTCGCGTACGTCGTCTCCAAGGCGACGAACAAGCGGTTCGTCGAGCTGTCCGCGATCACCGCCGGGGTCAAGGAGGTCCGCGCGGTCATCGACGGCGCCCGCCGCGCAACCGGAGGCTTCGGCAAGGAGACCGTCCTCTTCCTCGACGAGATCCACCGCTTCAGCAAGGCCCAGCAGGACTCCCTCCTCCCGGCCGTCGAGAACCGCTGGATCACCCTGATCGCGGCGACCACGGAGAACCCGTACTTCTCGGTGATCTCCCCGCTCCTGTCCCGCTCCCTCCTCCTCACCCTCGAACCCCTCACGGACGAGGACCTGCGCGCCCTGCTCCGCCGGGCCTCGAGCGACGAGCGCGGTCTGAAGGACGCGGTCACGCTCCCCGAGGACAGTGAGAACCACCTGCTGCGCATCGCCGGTGGTGACGCCCGCCGCGCGCTGACCGCCCTGGAGGCCGCCGCCGGGGCCGCCCTCGACAAGGGCGAGCCGGACATCACCCTCCAGACCCTGGAGGAGACGGTCGACCGTGCGGCGGTGAAGTACGACCGCGACGGCGACCAGCACTACGACGTGGCCAGCGCCCTCATCAAGTCCATCCGGGGTTCGGACGTCGACGCGGCCCTGCACTACCTCGCCCGCATGATCGAGGCTGGCGAGGACCCCCGCTTCATCGCCCGCCGCCTGATGATCTCCGCCAGCGAGGACATCGGCCTGGCCGATCCGAACGCCCTGCCGATCGCGGTCGCCGCCGCCCAGGCCGTAGCGATGATCGGGTTCCCGGAGGCCGCGCTCACCCTCAGCCACGCCACCATCGCGCTCGCCCTCGCGCCCAAGTCGAACGCGGCGACCAACGCGATCGGCGCCGCCATGGAGGACGTACGCAAGGGGCACGCGGGCCCAGTGCCCATGCATCTGCGGGACGGGCACTACAAGGGCGCGGCCAAGCTCGGTCACGCCCAGGGGTACGTCTACCCGCACGACCTGCCCGAGGGGATCGCCGAGCAGCAGTACGCCCCGGAGGAGCTGAAGGACCGCGAGTACTACGAGCCGACCCGGCACGGTGCCGAGGCACGATACGCGGACGCCGTGGAGTGGACCAGAAAACACCTTGGTCGTAAGCGGTCCTGAGCACCCTGTAGAATCCCCCGAAGCGCTGTGTCCCGTGCTGTCAGAACGGGACGGTCAGCCGGAGCCAGTCAAAGGACCCCGTTCTCGGACCGGCTCCAGGAGCGTCGCGCACCGTTCGAATGGTGTCGCGGGCAGCCCACCACCATCCGCCGCACGGCGGGACCGGTCGGTGGGCCACTCGCGTGCTGCACGTAGTGCCCAGATCAGGGGAGCGGCTGCCCACCAGGTCCCGTAAGGGTCCCGGCGGGTTTCCCCGGCTGCGGATGCGACCTCCCTCACCACCCTGACAAGCCGACAGACAGAAAGAGACATCGTGGCGAATCAGTCCCGCCCCAAGGTCAAGAAGTCGCGTGCCCTCGGCATCGCGCTGACCCCGAAGGCCGTCAAGTACTTCGAGGCCCGTCCCTACCCGCCGGGTGAGCACGGTCGTGGCCGCAAGCAGAACTCGGACTACAAGGTCCGTCTGCTGGAGAAGCAGCGTCTGCGCGCGCAGTACGACGTGTCCGAGCGCCAGCTCGTCCGCGCCTACGAGCGTGCCTCCAAGGTCCAGGGCAAGACCGGTGAGGCCCTGATCATCGAGCTGGAGCGTCGTCTCGACGCGCTGGTCCTTCGTTCGGGCATCGCCCGCACGATCTACCAGGCCCGCCAGATGGTCGTCCACGGCCACATCGAGGTCAACGGCCAGAAGGTCGACAAGCCGTCCTTCCGCGTCAAGCCCGACGACGTCGTCATGGTCCGCGAGCGCAGCCGCAGCAAGACGCTGTTCGAGGTCTCCCGCGCCGGTGGCTTCGCCCCCGACGGCGAGACCCCGCGCTACCTCCAGGTGAACCTCGGCGCCCTGGCGTTCCGCCTGGACCGCGAGCCGAACCGCAAGGAGATCCCGGTGATCTGCGACGAGCAGCTCGTCGTCGAGTACTACGCCCGCTGATCACCTCACGGACGTAGCACCACCTGCACCACGTCAGCCCGCCGTCTCCCCGCCCTTCCGGGTGGGCGAGGCGGCGGGCTTTCGCATGTCCACGCGCACGGTCGTGGGCCGCACCGGGCCGCGCGGTACCGGCACCGCGTCCAGCGCCCGCGACGGCCCCAGCGCCCGCGCCACGGCCGCCTCCCGGCCCAGCAGTGCTCCCTCCCGTACGCACTCCTCGTACCGCTCGTCACCCAGCCGCTCCCGGGCCATCGCCTCGCACAGCTCGTGCGGCGCGTTGTAGTACGCCGAGCCGAACAGCGGCAGTCCCACCGACGGCCACATCCCGCCCGCCGCGCCCTGCAGCAGCGCGGCCTCGGCGGCCTCGCCCTCCGCCACGGTGACGAGGGCCAGCAGTTCGACCGCGAGCACCGAGCCGAGCAGATCGCGGAAGCCGTGCGCGCTGCCCAGGCAGTCCGCCAACAGGTCGCGGGCGAGCGGGAGTTCGCCGTCGCTCCAGGCGACGTAGGCCAGGACGTACAGCGCGTACGCCCGGGTCCAGCGCTCGCCGTGGTCCTCGCACACGCGCCGGACGTCCTCGCACAGCTTCACCGCGTCCGCGAGATCGCCCTGGAACGCCCGGGCCATCGCCAGTTCGACCTGGCCCATGAGCACGTTGCTGTTGAGCTCGCCGATCTGCTGATAGCGGTCGAGCGCCGAGCGCAGCAGGGTCTCCGCCCGTGGCATGTCGTCCGTGACCAGCGCCAGGCAGCCGGTGCGGTGTTCGGCGTAGGCGACCGCCGTGGGGTTCGCGGCCTCGTCCGCCTCCTCGCGGCACTCCTGGAGGGCGGCCAGCGCGGGCACGGTGTCGCCCTGGAGGATCGCCACATAGCCGAGCACCCAGAGGGCCTTCAGACGTGACTGGTCGTTGGCCGTGTCCTCCGCGTCCAGCTGTACGGCCTGCTCCAGCCAGTGCCGGCCCTCCGCGAGGCGCCCGCAGCCCGCCCAGTAGAACCACAGGGAGCCCGCCAGGTACTGGCCCAGATGCGTCTCGTCCGGCTCGGTCAGGCAGTACTCCAGGGCGCCGCGCAGATTCGGCAGTTCCGCCTCGACCCGCGCGGCGACCTCGCCCTGGCGCGGCGAGAACCAGTCCAGCTCGCACCACGTGGCCAGGCCCAGATACCAGTCGCGGTGTCTGCGCCGCAGCCGGGCCGCGTCCCCGGCCGCCTCCAGCCAGTCGGCGCCGTAGGCCCGGATCGTGTCGAGCATGCGGTAGCGGACGCCCGTCGGCGTCTCCTCGCGGACGACCACAGACTGCGCGAGAAGTTCGGACAGCACGTCGAGAACGCCGTCGGAGTGCAGTCCGTCGCCACCGCACACGTACTCGGCGGCCTCCAGGTCGAAGCGCCCGGCGAACACCGACAGCCGCGCCCACAGCAACCGCTCCTCGGGCGTGCACAGTTCATGGCTCCAGCCGATCGCCGTCCGCAGGGTCTGGTGCCGGGGCAGCGCGTCCCTGCGCCCACCCGCCAGCAGCCGGAACCGGTCGTCGAACCGCGCCAGCAACTCCCCGGGTGCCAGTGCCCGCAGCCGCCCCGCCGCCAGCTCGACGGCAAGGGGAATCCCGTCCAACCGACGGCACAACTCCCGTACGTCCGGGCCGTCTTCGAGGACGACCCCCTGCTGTGCGGCCCGGTCGGCGAACAGCTCCACCGCCTCGTCCTCGCCCAACGGCGCCACCGCGACGACCCGTTCACCCGCCAGCTCCAACGGCCGCCGCCCCACCGCGAGCACCCGCAGCCCCGGCACCCGCCCGAGCAACTCGGCCACCAGCTCGGCACACACCTCGACGAGATGCTCGAACCCGTCCAGCACCAAAAGGAGTTGACGGTCAGTCAGATGGTCGCGCAATGCCTCGCGCGGCAACCGCGCGGTGTGATCCGTCAGCCCCAGCGCCTCCACGACGGTGAAGTCCACGAGTTCCGGGTCGCGCACCGGCGCCAGTTCCACCCGCCACACGCCGTCCGGGGGCGCGGACCGGGCCGCCGCGTGGGCCGCGAGCCGTGACTTGCCGACTCCGCCGGGCCCGGTCACCGTGACCAGACGCGAGGCGTCGAGAGCCCGCGCCAGCTCGGTGAGTTCGGCCGAGCGGCCCACGAACCGGTCGGGTTCGAGGGGCAGATTGCCGTCCGCGGTGGCGTCGCCGCCAGGGGAAGCTCGCATGGAACACGGAGCGTACTGAACCGTATTCAGTCCGTACAATCGCTTCGCGCAACTCCGGTGTGCGCGGGGCGGTAATGCGGTACGGAGCGCCACCCCCGGCGCGATAGGCTCGGCAGCGGTTATCCACAGGTGTTCACGGGGCGCCGCCTCCGGCGCGATAGGCTCGGGACGAGTCATCAACAAGCGTTTATGAGAGCGGGTGTCAGGTGTCCGGTGGAGAGGTGGCCGGGATCCTGGTGGCCGTCTTCTGGGCGATCCTGGTCTCGTTCCTCGCCGTCGCACTGGTGAGGCTGGCCCAGACGCTCAAGGCGACCACCAAGCTGGTCGCGGACGTGACCGACCAGGCTGTGCCGCTGCTGGCGGACGCCTCCGCGGCGGTGCGCTCCGCGCAGACCCAGATCGACCGGGTCGACGCGATCGCCACCGACGTCCAGGAAGTCACGTCGAACGCCTCCGCACTGTCCACCACCGTCGCCTCCACCTTCGGCGGCCCGCTCGTCAAGGTCGCGGCCTTCGGCTACGGCGTCCGCCGGGCCCTGGGCGGCCGCCGCGAGGACGTGCCCGCGCCGTCCGGGGCGTCCCGTCGTACGGTCATCGTGGGCCGTACCGTCCCGGCCGGACGGCGGGGCAAGCGCACCCGGAAGAAGGACTGACCGAGCCATGTTCCGCCGTACGTTCTGGTTCGGCACGGGCGTAGCCGCCGGTGTCTGGGCGACCACCAAGGTCAATCGCAAACTGAAGCAGCTGACCCCCGAGCACCTCGCCGTCTCCGCGGCCAACAAGGCGCTCGCAGCGGGCCACAAGCTCAAGGACAGCGCGGTGCACTTCGCGCTCGACGTCCGCGCGGGCATGGCCCAGCGCGAGGCCGAACTCGGCGACGCGCTGGGGATCAACGCCCCCGTGGACCCCGAACTCCCGGCGCCCCGGGCGCACATCGCCATCGAGAACCGCAACACCCCCATGTCCGTCGGAAGAAACGACAGGACGACGTACTCGTACAACCGGAATGAGGACCACTGATGGAGTCGGCTGAAATCCGCCGCCGCTGGCTGAGCTTCTACGAGGAGCGCGGCCACACCGTCGTCCCCTCGGCGTCGCTCATCGCGGACGACCCGACTCTGCTCCTGGTCCCCGCCGGCATGGTCCCCTTCAAGCCGTACTTCCTCGGCGAGGTCAAGCCGCCGTGGCCGCGCGCCACCAGCGTGCAGAAGTGCGTGCGCACGCCCGACATCGAAGAGGTCGGCAAGACCACCCGCCACGGCACCTTCTTCCAGATGTGCGGCAACTTCTCCTTCGGCGACTACTTCAAGGAAGGCGCCATCACCTACGCCTGGGAGCTGCTCACCTCGCCCCAGGACAAGGGTGGTTACGGCCTCGACCCCGAGCGCCTGTGGATCACGGTCTACCTCGACGACGACGAGGCCGAGACCATCTGGCGCGAGAAGATCGGCGTCCCGGCCGAGCGCATCCAGCGCCTGGGCAAGAAGGACAACTACTGGTCGATGGGCGTTCCGGGTCCGTGTGGCCCGTGCTCCGAGATCAACTACGACCGCGGCCCCGAGTTCGGCGTCGAGGGCGGCCCGGCCGTCAACGACGAGCGGTACGTGGAGATCTGGAACCTCGTCTTCATGCAGTACGAGCGCGGCGAGGGCATCGGCAAGGAGGACTTCGAGATCCTCGGCGAGCTGCCCAGCAAGAACATCGACACGGGCCTCGGCCTGGAGCGCCTCGCGATGATCCTGCAGGGCGTGCAGAACATGTACGAGATCGACACCTCCATGGCCGTCATCAAGAAGGCCACCGAGCTGACCGGTGTCGAGTACGGCGACTCGCACGAGTCCGACGTCTCCCTGCGCGTGGTCACCGACCACATGCGTACGTCCGTGATGCTCATCGGTGACGGCGTGACCCCCGGCAACGAGGGCCGCGGCTATGTCCTGCGCCGCATCATGCGCCGCGCCATCCGCAACATGCGTCTCCTCGGCGCCACCGGCCTGGTCGTCAAGGACCTCATCGACACCGTCATCGCGATGATGGGCCAGCAGTACCCCGAGCTCGTCACCGACCGCCAGCGCATCGAGACCGTGGCCCTCGCCGAGGAGGCCGCCTTCGTCAAGACACTGAAGGCCGGCACCAACATCCTCGACACGGCCATCGCCGACACCAAGCAGTCGGGCGGCAAGGTCCTCGCCGGCGACAAGGCGTTCCTGCTCCACGACACCTGGGGCTTCCCGATCGACCTCACCCTCGAAATGGCCGCCGAGCAGGGTCTTTCCGTGGACGAGGACGGCTTCCGGCGCCTGATGAAGCAGCAGCGCGACCAGGCCAAGGCCGACGCGCAGGCCAAGAAGACCGGCCACGCGGGCGTCGGTGCCTACCGCGAGATCGCCGACAAGGCCGGCGAGACCGACTTCATCGGCTACTCGGACACCCAGGGCGAGTCCACCATCGTCGGCATCCTCGTCGACGGCGTCTCCTCCCCGGCCGCGACCGAGGGCGACGAGGTCGAGATCGTCCTCGACCGGACCCCCTTCTACGCCGAGGGCGGCGGCCAGATCGGCGACACCGGCCGGATCAAGGTCGAGTCCGGTGCCGTGATCGAGATCCGCGACTGCCAGAAGCCGGTGCCCGGGGTCTACGTCCACAAGGGCGTCGTCCAGTACGGCGAGGTCACCGTCGGCGCCAAGGCCGAGGCCGCGATCGACATCCGCCGCCGTACCGCCATCGCCCGCGCGCACTCCGCCACCCACCTCACCCACCAGGCGCTGCGTGACGCCCTCGGTCCGACGGCCGCGCAGGCCGGTTCCGAGAACCAGCCGGGCCGTTTCCGCTTCGACTTCGGATCGCCGTCCGCGGTTCCCACAGCCGTGATGACCGACGTCGAGCAGAAGATCAACGAGGTGCTCGCCCGCGACCTGGACGTGCACGCCGAGATCCTCAGCCTCGACGAGGCCAAGAAGCAGGGCGCCATCGCCGAGTTCGGCGAGAAGTACGGCGAGCGGGTCCGCGTCGTGACCATCGGCGACTTCTCCAAGGAGCTGTGCGGCGGCACCCACGTCCACAACACCTCCCAGCTCGGCCTGGTCAAGCTGCTCGGCGAGTCGTCGATCGGCTCCGGAGTGCGCCGTATCGAGGCGCTCGTCGGTGTCGACGCGTACAACTTCCTCGCCCGTGAGCACACGGTCGTCGCCCAGCTCCAGGAGCTGATCAAGGGGCGCCCGGAGGAGCTTCCGGAGAAGGTCTCCGCCATGCTCGGCAAGCTGAAGGACGCCGAGAAGGAGATCGAGAAGTTCCGCGCCGAGAAGGTGCTGCAGGCCGCGGCCGGTCTCGTCGAGTCCGCCAAGGACGTGCACGGCGTCGCGCTGGTCACCGGCCAGGTCCCGGACGGCACGAGCGCCGACGACCTGCGCAAGCTGGTCCTCGACGTGCGCGGCCGCATCCAGGGCGGACGGGCCGCCGTAGTGGCCCTCTTCACGGTCAACAACGGCAAGCCGCTCACCGTCATCGCCACCAACGAGGCCGCCCGCGAGCGCGGTCTCAAGGCCGGCGACCTGGTGCGCGCCGCGGCCAAGACCCTCGGCGGCGGTGGTGGCGGCAAGCCGGACGTGGCCCAGGGCGGTGGCCAGAACCCGGCCGCCGTCGGCGAGGCCGTGGACGCTGTCGAGCGCCTCGTCGCCGACACGGCCAAGTAAGAAACGGCCGAGAACATGCGAAGAGGACGTCGACTCGCGATCGACGTCGGGGACGCCCGGATCGGGGTCGCCTCGTGCGACCCCGACGGGATCCTCGCCACTCCCGTCGAGACGGTCCCCGGCCGCGATATCCCGGCGGCACACCGCCGGCTGAAGCAGCTCGCCGAGGAGTACGAACCGATCGAAGTCGTCGTCGGCCTCCCGCGCTCCCTCAAGGGGGGCGAGGGACCGGCCGCAGTGAAGGTCCGGGCCTTCGCCCAGGAACTCGCGAAGGGCATCGCCCCGGTACCGGTCAGACTGTTGGACGAACGGATGACCACGGTGACGGCCAGTCAGGGACTGCGCGCCTCAGGGGTGAAGTCCAAGAAGGGCCGGTCGGTCATCGACCAGGCGGCCGCGGTCATCATCCTCCAGCAGGCGCTGGAATCCGAACGGGTGTCAGGTAAACCACCCGGCGAGGGCGTCGAAGTGGTCATCTGATCGCGATACGGTAACGTTCCGCGCGATGCGATGGTGTTCGAACAGCCATGGCACAGCAAGAGGCGGGACGGGAGCCGGAGCCGCAAGCGCCGCGACCGCCGCCTCGCGGCTCTAGGGGATCGATGACTGAGTATGGCCGGGGCCCAGGCTCCGAACCGTGGCATCCGGAGGACCCGTTGTTCGGGGACGTCGGATGGGAAGGACAGCAGGCCCAGATGGGGCAGCAGTCCTCCTACGGCGGCCAGCCGCAGCACTATCCGGAACAGCCGCAGCAGCCGCAGCAGTACGGCGACTGGGGCCATGGCCAGCAGGCCGACTACGGTCAGGCGCAGCAGCAGTACCCGGTCTACGACGAACAGGGCAACCCGCACTACCCCGACCAGCAGCAGTGGGCCGACCAGCAGCAGTACGCCGATCAGAGCCATCAGCAGTACGCCGCTCAGCAGCAGCAATATCAGCAGGGCGGCTGGGACGGCACCGGCGCGCCCGCGCAGGTCCCGTACGCCGCGGACCCCGGCGACCCGTACGCACAGCAGGCCGCCGCCTATGGCGAACAACAGCCCGATTTCTACGGCACGCCCGACGCGTTCCCGCCGCCCGAGCCGCCCGGCAAGCGACGCACCGAGCCGGAACCGGAGCAGACCGACTGGGACCCGGGACCCGATCAGGGCGAACACGCGTTCTTCGCGGGTGGCGACGACGATGACGAGGCCGACGACGAGCCTGACGGGCGCCGGCGGGGCAAGGGCGGCAAAGGCAAGGACAAAGGCGGCAAGGAGAGGAAGCGCCGCAACGGCTGCGCCTGCCTTGTCGTCGTCATGGTGTTCGGCGGCGGCCTGGCCACGGTCGGCTACTTCGGCTACCAGTTCTACCAGAACCGTTTCGGCTCGGCGCCGGACTACGCGGGCGACGGCACCGGTTCGGTGAGCGTCACCATCCCCAAGGGTGCGGGTGGCTACACCATCGGCCAGGAGCTGAAGAAACAGGGCGTCGTGAAGAGCGTCGACGCGTTCGTCGCCGCTCAGTCGCAGAATCCCGACGGCAAGAAGATCCAGGCCGGCGTCTTTCTGCTGAAGAAGGAAATGTCCGCCGCAGCCGCCGTCAAGCTGATGCTCGACCGCAAGAGCCAGGACAATCTGATCGTCGCTCCGGGCTGGCGTAACGCCCAGGTCTACGCGGCAATCGACAAGAAACTCCAGGTTCCCGACGGCACCACCAAGGCTGTCGCCAAGAAGGAGTACAAGAGCCTCGGACTGCCCAGCTGGGCGAACAGCAACAAGGACATCAAGGACCCACTGGAGGGCTTCCTCTACCCGGGTACCTATGCCGCTGCCAAGGGTATGAAACCCGAATCGGTCCTCAAGCAGCTGGTTGCCCAGGCGAGCGACAAATACGGCACGATCGACCTTGAGGCGAAGGCCAAGGCGCTCAATCTGGAAGACCCGCTGCAGGTCATCACGGTCGCGAGCCTCGTCCAGGCCGAGGGCAAGACGCACGACGACTTCCGCAAGATGGCCGAAGTGGTCTACAACCGTCTCAAGACTACGAACACCGAGACCAACCGTTACCTGCAATTCGACTCGACCTTCAATTACCTGAAGGGTCAGAGCAACATCCACATCAGCGAGTCCGAGATCAACAGCAACAAGGACCCGTACAACACCTACACCCAAAAGGGCTTGCCGCCCGGTCCCATCGACAACCCCGGTGACGAGGCTCTGGCAGCGGCACTGAATCCGACCCATGACGGCTGGATCTACTTCGTGGCGACCGACGGTGAGAACAAGACCGAATTCGCCAAGACGTACGCCGAATTCCAGGCACTCAAGGAAAAGTTCAATGCCACCTCGGGCAACTGACGCCCGCCGCGCCGCCGTGCTCGGTTCCCCCATCGCCCACTCCCTCTCCCCGGTGCTGCATCGCGCGGCATACGGGGAGCTGGGGCTGGACAACTGGTCCTACGACCGCTTCGACGTGGACGAGGCGGCCCTGCCGGCGTTCTTCAAGGACCTCGGCCCGGAGTGGGCGGGCCTGTCGCTGACCATGCCGCTCAAGCGGGCGGTCATACCGCTGCTCGACGAGATCAGCGAGACGGCGGCGTCGGTGGACGCGGTCAACACGGTCGTGTTCACCGATGACGGTCGGCGCATCGGTGACAACACCGACATCCCCGGCATGGTCGCCGCCCTCCGCGAACACGGCATCGAACAGGTCGACTCGGCCGCGATCCTCGGCGCCGGCGCCACCGCCTCGTCCGCGCTCGCCGCCCTCTCCTGGATCTGCGCCGGCGAGGTCGTCGCCTACGTTCGCAGCGAGGCCCGTGCTGCCGAGATGCGCCAATGGGGCGAGCGGCTCGACGTGGAGGTCCGCACGGCGGACTGGTCCGACGCGGCGGAAGGCCTGCGCGCCCCGCTGGTCTTCGCGACCACCCCCGCCGGCACCACGGACGCTCTCTCCGCCGCCGTACCGGAACGCCCCGCCACCCTCTTCGACGTCCTCTACGACCCCTGGCCGACGGAACTGGCAGCCCGCTGGTCCGGCTACGGCGGTGCGGTCGTCAGCGGGCTCGACCTGCTGGTGCACCAGGCCGTGCTGCAGGTTGGACAGATGACCGGATGCCCCGCGGTCCCGATCTCGGCGATGCGTGCCGCGGTGAAAACTGCAGTGAGTGCGTCTGGGAATGGGAAATGAACGCTTGGAAGCGGCCTCAGGGTTGAAGTAGAGAGAAAATGCCGATGTGGCTTCGCCGGTCGACGGCGAAGCCACATCAGAAAAGGATCGTGCGGACCGCTCGGGGCGGTGCGATCTTAAGCCTTACCGGCCGTCGAGCCGCCGCAGTTGGAATAGTCGTTACCCTGGAAAATGCAAACCTGAATGTGGACGTCGACCCCTTCCTTCAGGTTGCCCGACTTCCACGGCGTTGAATAGGGCGCGGAGTGCCCCTTTGTCGTCGTCACGCGATAGTTCAGGTCGGACTCCCATGGCGTCCACATCTCGGCCTGAATCCCCCAGCCATCCGCGTACGAATCGACGGCCTGCAGTGCATCGCCCGGTATGTCGCCAATGGGGTCCGCGTTCCAGGAGGCCAGGCCTGCATAGTGGCCGTTGTTGTACACGGCGACCCCGAAGCTTTTGCCGTCGTCGAATACCTTGTACGTGAACTGGTCTGCAGCGGACGACGTCCCGGCGCCCGCCAGTAGTGCTCCGCCCGTCATAACGACTGCGGTAGTGAGCCACGTCCCCACTCGGTGCCAGATGGCCATGAATCCCCCTTTGATTGCATGATCGAACCAAGCCGCAGCATACACATCCTGAACGCGAGGTAAACCGGCCCGTTGCATCACTAAGGGGCGCCGGTTGTCGATCGTGGTGCACTGTACTTATTTCTATTAATTTGCCGGATGTGTCTGCATTGTTGAACGAACCTCTTGCGGAATCCGGGAGACATCGTGCGCGCCGGAGCGTCGAGCGGCTTGGTCGCGTCTCGTCCGCCCCCTGGACCGTAGGCCAGGTCCGCGTCCCGGACGTGGGAGGATCGGGGGCGGCGGGCCAGGGTCGCGCACCCGGTCGCGCCGCCGGCGTATGCGAGGACGCGCGTACGCAGCAGTACCAGGGCGCGAGCATGAGGAGCACCGTTGAGCAGGTTGCGCTGGCTGACCGCGGGGGAGTCCCACGGTCCCGCACTCGTGGCGACGCTGGAGGGTCTTCCCGCCGGTGTGCCGATCACCACGGACATGGTGGCGGACCACCTGGCCCGGCGCCGGCTCGGCTATGGACGCGGTGCGCGCATGAAGTTCGAGCGCGACGAGGTCACCTTCCTCGGCGGTGTCCGGCACGGCCTGACCCTCGGTTCGCCCGTCGCCATCATGGTGGGCAACACCGAGTGGCCCAAGTGGGAGCAGGTCATGGCGGCCGACCCGGTCGATCCGGAGATCCTGGCCGGGCTCGCCCGTAACGCTCCGCTGACCCGGCCGCGGCCCGGCCACGCCGATCTCGCCGGTATGCAGAAGTACGGCTTCGACGAGGCCCGGCCGATCCTGGAGCGGGCCTCCGCGCGGGAGACGGCGGCCCGTGTCGCACTGGGCGCGGTCGCGCGGTCGTACATCAAGGAGACGGCCGGGATCGAGATCGTCTCGCACGTCGTCGAGCTGGCTTCCGCCAAGGCGCCGCAGGGTGTCCTGCCCACGCCGGCCGATGTCGAGAAGCTGGACGCCGATCCCGTGCGCTGCCTGGACGCCGACGCGTCGAAGGCGATGGTCGCCGAGATCGACCAGGCCCACAAGGACGGCGACACGCTCGGCGGGGTCGTCGAGATCCTTGCCTACGGCGTTCCTGTCGGTCTTGGGTCGCACGTGCACTGGGACCGGAAGCTGGACGCCCGCCTCGCCGGTGCCCTCATGGGTATCCAGGCGATCAAGGGCGTCGAGATCGGTGACGGGTTCGAGCTGGCCCGGGTGCCCGGTTCGCAGGCGCACGACGAGATCGTCAACACCGATGAGGGTATTCGTCGGGTCTCCGGGCGCTCCGGTGGTACCGAGGGCGGGCTGAGCACCGGTGAGCTGCTGCGCGTCCGTGCCGCGATGAAGCCCATCGCGACCGTGCCGCGCGCCCTGCAGACCGTCGACGTCGTCACCGGTGAGGCCACGCAGGCACATCACCAGCGCTCCGACGTGTCGGCGGTGCCGGCCGCCGGGATCGTCGCCGAGGCCATGGTCGCCCTCGTTCTCGCGGACGCCGTCGCGGAGAAGTTCGGCGGCGACTCGGTGCCCGAGACGCGCCGTAATGTCCGCTCGTACCTCGAGAACCTGGCCATCCGGTGACCGCGACCCCGCTCGTCGTCCTGGTCGGTCCCATGGGTGTCGGCAAGTCCACCGTCGGGCAGCAGCTCGCCGAGCGGCTCGGTGTCGGCTACCGGGACACCGACGACGACATCGTGGCCACCGAGGGCCGCAGCATCGCCGAGATCTTCGTGGACGAGGGCGAGCCCGTCTTCCGCGCGATCGAGAAGCGCGCCGTGTACCAGGCACTCGCCGGGCACGACGGCGTCCTCGCGCTCGGCGGCGGCTCGATCCTCGACGAGGACACGCGTGCGCTGCTCGCGGGGCACCGGGTCGTCTACCTCTCGATGGACGTGGACGAGGCGGTCAAGCGCACCGGTCTCAACGCGGCCCGCCCGCTGCTCGCGATCAACCCGCGCAAGCAGTGGCGCGAACTGATGGAAGCCAGGCGGCACTTGTACGCCGAGGTCGCGCAGGCCGTCGTACCGACCGACGGCCGCACCCCCGAGGACGTCACCCAAGCCGTCCTGGACGCACTGGAGTTGAAGGAAGCATGAGCGAGTCAGTGACGCGGATCCAGGTCGGCGGCACGGCGGGCAGCGACCCGTACGAGGTCCTGGTGGGCCGTCAACTCCTGGACGAACTGGGCGCGTTGGTCGGCGACCGGGCCAAGCGGGTCGCGATCATCCACCCCGAGGCGCTCGACGAGACGGGTGAGGCGCTGCGCGCCGACCTGGCCGGGCAGGGCTTCGAGGCCGTCGCCATCCAGGTGCCGAACGCGGAGGAGGCCAAGACCGCCGAGGTCGCCGCCTACTGCTGGAAGGCGCTGGGCCAGTCCGGCTTCACCCGCTCCGACGTCATCGTCGGTGTCGGCGGCGGCTCCACCACCGACCTCGCCGGCTTCGTCGCCGCGACCTGGCTGCGCGGGGTCCGCTGGATCGCCGTACCGACGACCGTGCTCGCCATGGTCGACGCGGCCGTCGGCGGCAAGACCGGCATCAACACCGCCGAGGGCAAGAACCTGGTCGGCTCCTTCCACCCGCCGGCCGGTGTGCTCTGCGACCTCGCCGCGCTGGACTCCCTCCCGGTCAACGACTACGTCTCCGGGCTCGCCGAGATCATCAAGGCCGGCTTCATCGCCGACCCGGTGATCCTCGAACTCATCGAGTCCGACCCGGAGTCCGCCCGCACCCCGGCAGGCCCGCACACCGCCGAGCTCATCGAACGCTCCATCAAGGTCAAGGCCGAGGTCGTCTCCGCCGACCTCAAGGAGTCGGGCCTGCGCGAGATCCTCAACTACGGCCACACCCTCGCGCACGCCATCGAGAAGAACGAGCGCTACAAGTGGCGGCACGGTGCCGCAGTCGCCGTAGGCATGCACTTCGCGGCCGAACTCGGCCGTCTCGCGGGCCGGTTGGACGACGCGACGGCCGACCGCCACCGCACGGTCCTCGAATCGGTCGGCCTGCCGCTCAGCTACCGCTACGACCAGTGGCCCAAGCTGCTGGAGACCATGAAGGTCGACAAGAAGTCGCGCGGCGACATGCTCCGCTTCATCGTCCTCGACGGCCTCGCCAAGCCCACCGTCCTGGAGGGTCCTGACCCGGCCGTCCTGCTCGCCGCGTACGGCGAAGTGGGCGAGTAAGTACCGCCAAGACCCTTCCGCCCGAATTGCCTTGCGCGGATGGGCACTTCGGCCCCTCCCTGGCCGTTCACCAAATGGCGGCCGGGGAAGGTACCGTTCGGTAGGGAGCGGGGGTTCGGGCCCGCTGCCAGCGCCAATCGCCGTACGAGATGGAGTGGCACCGGATGCAGCACGCAGTGGGGTCTCCGCTGCCGCCGCCCCACCAGCCGGGGCAGGGACCGACCACCGGTTGGTCCCCGGCCGGACAGCACTCGGGCCCACCGCCCCATCCGGGCCCGGCACCCGTGCCGCCCCCGCCACCGGCCCCGGGCTTCGCGCCCACCCCGCCGCTGCCGCACGCGGTTCCGCGCCGCGCACCGGACACCACCGGCCACGTCCAGCTCCCGCCGGGCGGCCCCGTCCCCATGCCCAGCGCGCCACCGGCGCAGGCCGCGGCCGACCCGACCTCCACGACCCTCGCGGTGCTGCTCATCGGCCCCGCCGGCGCGGGCAAGACGAGCGTCGCGAAGTACTGGGCGGACCACCGCCGGGTCCCCACCGCCCACATCAGCCTCGACGACGTCCGCGAATGGGTCCGCTCCGGCTTCGCGGACCCCCAGTCCGGCTGGAACGACCACTCCGAGGCCCAGTACCGCCTGGCCCGCCGCACCTGCGGCTTCGCCGCCCGGAACTTCCTCGCCAACGGCATCTCCTGCATCCTCGACGACGCGGTCTTCCCCGACCGCCCGGTCGTGGGCCTCGGCGGCTGGAAACGACACGTGGGCCCCGGCCTCCTCCCCGTCGTCCTCCTCCCCGGCCTGGAAATCGTCCTGGAACGCAACGCCGAACGCTCCGGCAACCGCCGCCTCACCGACGAGGAGGTCGCCCGCATCCACGGCCGCATGGCCGGCTGGTACGGCTCGGGCCTCCCGATCATCGACAACTCCCAGATGGACGTCCCGCAGACGGCCCGGGTACTGGATGACGTCCTGGCACGCTCCATAGCAAGCCCCCCGAGCTGGTAGCCAAGGGGAGGGTCATTCCCTAAGGGACGCGGGGAACTGCGCGCTCAGCCCCCACCGGCGCGCACCCGGCGAACACCAAAAGCCCACCCCCGTCCCCCGAACGGCACCCTCCCAACCAGCACAATCCAGCCACCGCTCCTACGCTCATCTCATGTCAGAGGTCTACGCAGCCCGCCGAGCAAGGCTCAGGGACCGAGCCCAAGCCGGCGGCAGCCAATCCGCGCTGGTCACCAACCCAGCCAACGTGCGCTACCTGTCGGGCCCGGTTCCACAGGGCACCGTCCTGCTGCTGGGCAAGCGCGAGGACATGCTGGTCTGCGCGGACCCGCTGGACGAACGCCCCACCGAAGGCCGCCCCGACGAGGCCCTCCGCATCCACGAACTCAAGGGCCCCGGCGGCGACCCCGCCGTAGCGGCGGCAGACCTCGCGGCGGCGCACGGCGCCGAATCCATGGCCGTAGAAGAACACCACCTCACCGTGGCCCGCCACCGAGCCCTCCGCTCGGTCGCCCCCACGCTCCGCCTCACCGACATCGGCGGCGCGGTCGAGCAGCTCCGGGTCGTCAAGGACGAGGAGGAGATCTCCTGTCTGAGAATCGCCGCCGAGATCGCCGACCAGGCCCTCGGAGAGCTGCTGGAGTCGATCCTCGTCGGCCGCACCGAACGCCACCTCGCCCTCGAACTGGAGCGACGGCTCGTCGACCACGGCGCGGACGGCCCCGCCTTCGCGACCTCCGTCGCCACCGGCCCGCACTCCGGCAGACGCGGCCACCGGCCGACCGACCGCCGGGTCGAGGAAGGAGATTTCCTTTCCGTCTGCCTCGGCGCCACCTATCGCGGATACCGCTGTGAGATCGGCCGTACGTTCGTCATCGGGACGTCTCCCGCGGACTGGCAGATCGAGCTCTACGACCTCGTCTTCGCCGCCCAGAGGGCCGCGAGGGAGTCCCTGACCCCCGGCGCCGCCTACCGCGATGTGGACCGCGCGGCCCGCCAGGTGCTGGACTCCGCGGGGTACTCGGAGGGCCTCGCAGCCCTCACCGGCCACGGTGTCGGGCTCGAAATCGACGAGGAGCCGCAGCTGGCCCCCGCGGCCATGGGTAAACTGGACGCTTGCGTGCCGGTCACCGTCGAACCGGGGGTTCACCTCCCGGGCCGGGGCGGTGTCCGGATCGATGACACGCTCGTCGTACGCCCTGAGGCGGACGGCGGACCCGAGCTACTCACCATCACGACCAAGGAGCTGCTCGCGCTCTAGCTTTTCCG
Source organism: Streptomyces sp. N50 (assembly GCF_033335955.1). Lineage (GTDB taxonomy): Bacteria > Actinomycetota > Actinomycetes > Streptomycetales > Streptomycetaceae > Streptomyces. Next base: position 1,254,183 of record NZ_CP137549.1, on the reverse strand, counting down.
AGCTGTGCGCGTGTCCCGTGGTCGTCCACGTCAGTCCAGGAGATTCCGCAACCGTGGCTTCCACGAACGACCTCAAGAACGGCCTGGTGCTCAAGCTCGACGGGGGCCAGCTCTGGTCCGTCGTCGAGTTCCAGCACGTCAAGCCCGGCAAGGGCCCTGCCTTCGTGCGCACCAAGCTCAAGAACGTGCTCTCCGGCAAGGTCGTCGACAAGACGTTCAACGCCGGCGTCAAGGTCGAGACGGCCACTGTCGACAAGCGCGACATGCAGTTCTCGTACATGGACGGCGAGTACTTCGTCTTCATGGACATGGAGACCTACGACCAGCTCATGGTCGACCGCAAGGCCGTCGGCGACGCCGCCAACTTCCTGATCGAGGGCTTCACCGCCACGGTCGCGCAGCACGAGGGCGAAGTGCTCTTCGTCGAGCTGCCGGCCGCCGTCGAGCTCGTCATCCAGGAGACCGAGCCCGGCGTCCAGGGCGACCGCTCCACCGGTGGCACCAAGCCCGCCACCCTGGAGACCGGCTACCAGATCCAGGTCCCGCTCTTCATCACCACCGGTGAGAAGATCAAGGTCGACACCCGCTCCAGCGACTACCTCGGCCGGGTGAACAGCTAACCGTGGCTGCCCGCAATACGGCCCGCAAGCGCGCCTTCCAGATCCTCTTCGAGGGCGACCAGCGCGGTGTCGGCGTCCAGACCGTCCTCGCGGACTGGATCCGGCTCTCCCGGGACGACACCCGGCAGCCGCCGGTCAGCGAGTACACGATGGAGCTGGTCGAGGGGTACGCGCAGCACGCGCGCCGCATCGACGAGCTGATCGCGCAGTACTCGGTCGGCTGGACGCTCGACCGCATGCCCGTGGTGGACCGCAACATCCTGCGCCTCGGCGCCTACGAGCTCATCTGGGCCGACGAGACGCCGGACGCCGTCGTCCTCGACGAGATGGTGCAGCTGGCGAAGGAGTTCTCGACGGACGAGTCGCCCTCGTTCGTGAACGGCCTGCTGGGCCGTTTCAAGGACCTGAAGCCCTCGCTGCGCCGGGACGAGGCGTAGGCAGAGGACGCGAGTACGCGAGCGAAACGCCGGAGGGCCCGCAGCACGACCGCTGCGGGCCCTCCGGCGTTCCCGCAGGCGGTTTCGTAGGCATGAGGGCGTTCCCGTGCGCATGAGGCTCCTGAGGCCCGCAGAAAGCCGCCGGGGTGGCCGGAACGGTGAAGTTCCGGCCACCCCGGCGGCACGTTTCTGCTGAGACGGGAAGCGGCTCGGCGGGAGCCGCTCAGTTCTCCTCGTGGGAGACCGCGCGACGTGCGTCCGCGTCCAGCACGCCCCAGCTGATGAGCTGCTCGGTGAGGACCGAGGGCGACTGGTCGTAGATGACGGCGAGTGTGCGCAGGTCGTCCTGGCGGATCGAGAGCACCTTGCCGTTGTAGTCACCGCGCTGGGACTGGATCGTCGCCGCGTAGCGCTGGAGCGGGCCGGCCTTCTCGGCGGGCACGTGGGCCAGCCGCTCCAGGTCCAGGACCAGCTTCGGCGGCGGCTCGGCGGCCCCGCCCGGCGTGGTGCCCGGCAGCAGCTCCTGCACCGGAACCCCGTAGAAGTCAGCCAACTCGGCGAGACGCTGCACGGTCACGGCACGGTCGCCGCGCTCGTACGACCCGACCACGACCGCCTTCCAGCGTCCCTGTGACTTCTCCTCGACACCGTGGAGGGAAAGGCCCTGCTGGGTGCGGATGGCCCGGAGCTTGGCCCCGAGCTGTTTGGCGTATTCGCTGGACATATAGCTCCCGGACACTGTGTCGACGCGGCTGCAGTGTTTCCGCGCCGCGCGGCTGGTAACTCACTGTGAGGTTACGCAGCGTTACGCTGCCGCGTCAAGCCGAATGGTCCGCACCGGCTCTTCCGTGGTAGCGGTGTCCGATTACTCCATAGGGGTGATCAGGGGTGTCGCCCCGGCCTGCTACCGTGGATGGCGCAAATCCGACGTCCTTTAAGGTCCGTCCCGTGAGGCGGAGAAGGAGGTCCGTTTCTTATGGACACCCAGCAGTACGAGTCCGATGCCCGGCCCGTTCTCGAGGCCCCCGACATCGCGCGGGTCCTGACCCGCATCGCCCACGAGATCGTCGAGCGCGCCAAGGGCGCCGACGACGTCGTGCTCCTCGGCATCCCGACCCGGGGCGTCTTCCTCGCCCAGCGGCTCGCCGCCAAGCTTGAGGAGATCACCGACCGCAAGATCCCGGTCGGCTCTCTGGACATCACGATGTACCGCGACGACCTGCGCATGCACCCGCCGCGCGCGCTGGCCCGCACCGACATCCCCGGTGACGGCATCGACGGCCGCCTGGTCGTCCTGGTCGACGACGTGCTCTTCTCCGGCCGCACCATCCGCGCCGCCCTCGACGCCCTGAACGACATCGGGCGCCCTCGCGCGGTGCAGCTCGCGGTCCTGGTCGACAGAGGCCACCGCGAACTGCCCATCCGCGCCGACTACGTCGGCAAGAACCTCCCCACGTCGCTGCGGGAGACGGTCAAGGTCCAGCTCGCCGAGGAGGACGGTCGCGACACCGTGCTGCTCGGTGCCAAGCGGACCTCCTCGGGCGAGCAGCAGCAGTAGCACGCGCGCGTACGGCACCGCCGTACGCGCCGCCGCCCCTGCCTGCCCGGATTCTCCCCAAACCTGAACTGCCTTACGGAGCCTGACAGATGCAGCGTCATCTCATCTCGGCCGCCGACCTCACCCGCGACGACGCCGTCCTGATCCTCGACACCGCCGAGGAGATGGCCAGGGTCGCCGACCGGCCGATCAAGAAACTGCCGACCCTGCGCGGCCGTACCGTGGTCAACCTCTTCTTCGAGGACTCCACGCGCACGCGTATCTCGTTCGAAGCCGCCGAGAAGCGCCTCTCCGCCGACGTCATCAACTTCACCGCCAAGGGGTCGAGCGTCTCCAAGGGCGAGTCCCTGAAGGACACCGCGCAGACCCTGGAGGCCATGGGCGTCGACGCGGTCGTCATCCGGCACGGTGCCTCCGGAGCGCCGTACCGGCTCGCCACCTCCGGGTGGATCGACGCGGCCGTCATCAACGCCGGTGACGGCACCCACCAGCACCCGACGCAGGCCTTGCTGGACGCGTTCACCATGCGGCGCCGGCTCGTCGGCCGGGACGCCGGGATCGGGCAGGACCTGGAGGGCAAGCGGATCACGCTCGTCGGTGACATCCTGCACAGTCGGGTCGCCCGCTCGAACGTCGACCTGCTGCACACCCTCGGCGCCGAGGTCACCCTGGTCGCCCCGCCGACCCTGGTGCCGGTCGGCGTCGAGGCATGGCCCTGCGAGGTCTCGTACGACCTCGACAGCACGCTCTCCAAGTCCGACGCGGTGATGCTGCTGCGCGTCCAGCGCGAGCGCATGAACGCGGCGTTCTTCCCGACCGAGCGCGAGTACTCGCGGCGCTACGGCCTCGACGGCGACCGGATGGCGAAGATGCCCGAGCACGCCATCGTGATGCACCCGGGGCCGATGGTCCGGGGCATGGAGATCACCGCCGAGGTCGCCGACTCGGACCGCTGCACCGTCGTCGAGCAGGTCGCAAACGGAGTGTCCATCCGGATGGCCGTGCTCTATCTGCTTCTGGGCGGCAACGAACCCGCCGTCAGCCACGCCCGTATCGAGGAGAAGTAAGTCACATGAGCAAGATCCTGATCCGTGGTGCGAAGGTGCTCGGCGGCGAGCCGCAGGACGTCCTGATCGACGGGGAGACCATCGCCGAGGTCGGTGTCGGTCTCAGCGCCGAGGGCGCCGAAGTCGTCGAGGCCGACGGGAAGGTCCTCCTCCCCGGTCTCGTCGACCTGCACACCCACCTCCGTGAGCCCGGCCGTGAGGACTCCGAGACCGTCCTGACCGGTACCCGCGCCGCCGCCAGCGGTGGTTACACGGCCGTGTTCGCCATGGCCAACACCTTCCCGGTCGCCGACACCGCCGGTGTCGTCGAGCAGGTCTACCGGCTCGGCCAGGAGCACGGCTACTGCGATGTCCAGCCCATCGGTGCCGTCACGGTCGGCCTGGAGGGCAAGAAGCTCGCCGAGCTGGGCGCCATGCACGAGTCGGCCGCCGGGGTCACCGTCTTCTCCGACGACGGCAAGTGCGTCGACGACGCGGTGATCATGCGCCGGGCGCTGGAGTACGTGAAGGCCTTCGGGGGAGTCGTCGCCCAGCACGCCCAGGAGCCGCGGCTGACCGAGGGCGCCCAGATGAACGAGGGTGTCGTCTCGGCCGAGCTGGGGCTCGGGGGCTGGCCCGCGGTGGCCGAAGAATCGATCATCGCCCGGGATGTCCTGCTCGCCGAGCACGTCGGTTCCCGCGTCCACATCTGCCACCTGTCGACCGCCGGGTCCGTCGAGATCGTCCGCTGGGCCAAGTCCCGGGGCATCGACGTGACCGCCGAGGTCACCCCGCACCATCTCCTCCTCACGGATGAACTGGTGCGCTCCTACAACCCGGTGTTCAAGGTCAACCCGCCGCTGCGCACCGAGCGCGATGTGCTGGCCCTGCGCGAGGCGCTCGCCGACGGCACGATCGACATCGTCGCCACCGACCACGCCCCGCACCCGCACGAGGACAAGGACTGCGAGTGGGCCGCCGCCGCCATGGGGATGGTCGGCCTGGAGACCGCGTTGTCAGTGGTGCAGGAGACCATGGTGGACACCGGGCTCCTCACCTGGACCGGGGTCGCCGAGCGCATGTCCGCCAAGCCCGCCGAGATCGGCCGGGCCACCGGACACGGGCGTCCCGTCTCGGCTGGTGAGCCCGCCAACCTCACGCTCGTCGACACGGAATACCGTGGGTCGGTGGACCCCGCGGGCTTCGCTTCGCGCAGTCGCAACACCCCGTACGAGGGGCGTGAGCTGCCGGGCCGTGTGACGCACACCTGGCTCCGGGGCAAGGCCACGCTCGTCGACGGGAAGCTCACGTGACACCTCTGGAACTGACCCACCTCGCGGCCGGGGAGAAGTCCGCCCCGGTGACCGACTGGGCCGCCCGTATCGGCTGGCTCGTCGGCCTCGCCCTGTTCATCGCGCTCGTCTACTGGCTGATGCGCGAGGGCTGGAAGTGGCGCGGCACGCTCCAGGGCGATGTGCCGGAGCTTCCCACCGCGCCGTCCGACCCCGGTCCGGCGAAACTGACGATGAGCGGTCGTTACCACGGCTCAACCACCGCAGGGCAGTGGCTCGACCGCATCGTGGCGCACGGCCTGGGCACCCGCAGCCGGGTCGAGCTGACCCTGACGGAGGCCGGCCTGGATGTCGTACGACCGGGAGCCACCGACTTCTTCATCCCGGCCGGGGCGCTGCGCGAGGCCCTGCTCGGCAAGGGCATCGCCGGGAAGGTCCTCAGCGAGGGCGGTCTCCTGGTCGTGACGTGGGCGCACGGCGACCGGCTGATCGACTCCGGGTTCCGGTCCGACACCGCGGCCGAGCACGGCGAGTGGGTCGACACCCTGAACAGCATGATCAACAAGAGTCTCGAGACGACCGACACGGAAGGCGCACGATGACCACCTCCACCAGGGGAGCCGCCAAGGTTCCCGCCGTACTCGTCCTGGAGGACGGCCGGATCTTCCGCGGCCGTGCCTACGGGTCCGTGGGGGTGACCTTCGGCGAGGCCGTGTTCTCCACCGGCATGACCGGCTACCAGGAGACCCTGACCGACCCGTCGTACCACCGCCAGGTCGTCGTGATGACCGCCCCGCACATCGGCAACACCGGTGTGAACGACGAGGACCCCGAGTCGGCCCGCATCTGGGTCGCGGGTTACGTGGTGCGCGACCCCGCGCGCGTGCCGTCCAACTGGCGCTCCCGCCGCTCCCTCGACGAGGAGCTGCGCAACCAGGGTGTCGTCGGGATCTCCGGCATCGACACGCGCGCGTTGACCCGCCATCTGCGCGAGCGCGGCGCCATGCGCGTCGGCATCTTCTCCGGCCCCGCGCTGCCCGACGACGACACCATGCTCGCCGAGGTGCGCCAGGCCCCCGAGATGACGGGCGCCGACCTCTCCGCCGAGGTCGCCACCAAGGAGACCTACGTCGTCCCCGCGATCGGTGAGAAGAAGTTCACCGTCGCCGCCGTCGACCTCGGCATCAAGGGCATGACCCCGCACCGCATGGCCGAGCGCGGCATCGAGGTGCACGTGCTCCCGGCCACCGCGACCGTCGAGGACGTCTACGCCGTCCAGCCCGACGGGGTCTTCTTCTCGAACGGCCCGGGCGACCCCGCCACCGCCGACCACCCGGTCGCCGTCATGCGGGCCGTCCTGGAGCGCGGCACCCCGCTCTTCGGCATCTGCTTCGGCAACCAGATCCTGGGCCGCGCGCTCGGCTTCGGCACGTACAAGCTGAAGTACGGCCACCGGGGCATCAACCAGCCCGTCCAGGACCGTACGACGGGCAAGGTCGAGGTCACCGCGCACAACCACGGCTTCGCCGTCGACGCGCCCCTCGACAAGGTCTCCGACACGCCGTACGGCCGCGCCGAGGTCTCGCACGTCTGCCTGAACGACCAGGTGGTCGAGGGGCTGCGGCTGCTCGACCGGCCGGCGTTCAGCGTCCAGTACCACCCCGAGGCGGCGGCCGGCCCGCACGACGCCGCCTACCTGTTCGACCGCTTCACGTCTTTGATGGAGGGCCAGCGTGCCTAAGCGCACCGATATCCAGTCCGTCCTGGTCATCGGCTCCGGCCCGATCGTCATCGGCCAGGCCGCCGAGTTCGACTACTCCGGCACCCAGGCCTGCCGCATCCTGCGCGCCGAGGGCATCCGCGTCATCCTGGTCAACTCGAACCCGGCGACGATCATGACCGACCCGGAGATCGCCGACGCCACCTACGTCGAGCCGATCACCCCGGACTTCGTCGAGAAGATCATCGCCAAGGAGCGCCCGGACGCGCTTCTGCCCACCCTGGGCGGTCAGACGGCGCTCAACACCGCCATCTCGCTGCACGAGGCCGGCACCCTGGAGAAGTACGGCGTCGAGCTGATCGGCGCCAACGTCGAGGCGATCAACAAGGGCGAGGACCGCGACCTCTTCAAGGGCGTCGTCGAGGCCGTCCGCCGGAAGATCGGCTACGGCGAGTCCGCCCGCTCGGTCATCTGTCACTCCATGGACGACGTGATCGCCGGTGTCGACACGCTCGGCGGCTACCCGGTCGTCGTCCGCCCCTCCTTCACCATGGGCGGCGCCGGTTCCGGTTTCGCGCACGACGAGGAGGAGCTGCGCCGCATCGCCGGCCAGGGCCTCACGCTGTCTCCGACCACCGAGGTCCTCCTGGAGGAGTCCATCCTCGGCTGGAAGGAGTACGAGCTGGAGCTGATGCGCGACAAGAACGACAACGTCGTGGTCGTCTGCTCCATCGAGAACTTCGACCCCATGGGCGTGCACACCGGTGACTCGATCACCGTCGCCCCGGCGATGACGCTGACCGACCGCGAGTACCAGGTGCTGCGCGACGTGGGCATCGCGATCATCCGCGAGGTCGGTGTCGACACCGGCGGCTGCAACATCCAGTTCGCGATCGACCCGGTCGACGGCCGCGTCATCGTCATCGAGATGAACCCGCGCGTGTCGCGTTCCTCGGCGCTGGCCTCCAAGGCGACCGGCTTCCCGATCGCCAAGATCGCCGCCAAGCTGGCCGTCGGCTACACCCTCGACGAGATCCCGAACGACATCACGCGCGAGACCCCGGCCTCCTTCGAGCCGACCCTCGACTACGTCGTAGTGAAGGCCCCGCGTTTCGCCTTCGAGAAGTTCCCGAGCGCCGACTCCACCCTCACGACCACCATGAAGTCGGTCGGCGAGGCCATGGCCATCGGCCGCAACTTCACCGAGGCCTTCCAGAAGGCGCTGCGCTCCCTGGAGAAGAAGGGCAGCCAGTTCACGTTCGTCGGCGAGCCCGGCGACAAGGTCCAGCTCCTGGAGGAGGCCGTACGGCCCACCGACGGCCGGATCAACACCGTCATGCAGGCCATCCGCGCGGGCGCCACCCAGGAGGAGGTCTTCGAGTACACGAAGATCGACCCCTGGTTCGTCGACCAGCTCTTCCTCATCAAGGAGATCGCCGACGAGCTGGCCGCCGCCGCCAAGCTGGACCCGGAGTTGCTCGCCGAGGCCAAGCGGCACGGCTTCTCCGACCAGCAGATCGGTGAGATCCGCGGCCTGCGCGAGGACGTCGTCCGCGAGGTCCGGCACGCGCTCGGCATCCGCCCGGTCTACAAGACGGTCGACACCTGCGCCGCCGAGTTCGCCGCGAAGACGCCGTACTTCTACTCGTCCTACGACGAGGAGAACGAGGTCGCCCCGCGTGAGAAGCCCGCGGTCATCATCCTGGGGTCGGGCCCCAACCGCATCGGCCAGGGCATCGAGTTCGACTACTCCTGCGTCCACGCCTCCTTCGCGCTCAGCGACGCGGGCTACGAGACCGTGATGGTCAACTGCAACCCCGAGACCGTCTCGACGGACTACGACACCTCCGACCGCCTGTACTTCGAGCCGCTCACGCTGGAAGACGTGCTGGAGATCGTCCACGCCGAGCAGCAGGCCGGTCCCGTCGCGGGCGTCATCGTTCAGCTCGGCGGCCAGACACCGCTGGGCCTGGCGCAGGCACTGAAGGACAACGGCGTGCCGGTCGTGGGTACTTCGCCCGAGGCGATCCACGCCGCCGAGGACCGCGGCGCCTTCGGCCAGGTCCTCGCCGAGGCGGGCCTCCCGGCCCCCAAGCACGGCACGGCGACCACCTTCGTCGGCGCCAAGGCGATCGCCGACGAGATCGGCTACCCGGTCCTCGTCCGCCCGTCGTACGTCCTCGGTGGCCGCGGCATGGAGATCGTCTACGACGAGACCCGCCTGGAGTCGTACATCGCCGAGTCCACGGAGATCAGCCCCTCGCGGCCGGTCCTGGTCGACCGCTTCCTGGACGACGCCATCGAGATCGACGTGGACGCCCTCTACGACGGCCACGAGCTGTACCTCGGCGGCGTCATGGAGCACATCGAGGAGGCCGGCATCCACTCCGGCGACTCGGCCTGCGCCCTGCCGCCGATCACCCTGGGCGGCTTCGACATCAAGCGCCTGCGGACGTCGACCGAAGCCATCGCCAAGGGTGTCGGCGTCCGCGGACTGATCAACATCCAGTTCGCGATGGCCGGCGACATCCTCTACGTCCTGGAGGCCAACCCGCGCGCGTCCCGTACGGTCCCCTTCACCTCGAAGGCGACCGCGGTGCCGCTCGCGAAGGCCGCCGCCCGCATCTCGCTGGGCGCGACCGTCGCCGAACTGCGCGCCGAGGGGCTGCTCCCGGCCCACGGCGACGGCGGTGAACTCCCGCTGGACGCGCCGATCTCCGTCAAGGAGGCCGTCATGCCGTGGTCGCGCTTCCGCGACATCCACGGCCGCGGCGTCGACACGGTGCTGGGCCCGGAGATGCGCTCCACCGGCGAGGTCATGGGCATCGACTCCGTCTTCGGCACGGCGTACGCCAAGTCCCAGGCGGGCGCCTACGGCCCGCTGCCCACCAAGGGCCGCGCGTTCATCTCGGTCGCCAACCGCGACAAGCGCTCGATGATCTTCCCGGCACGCGAACTGGTCGCCCACGGCTTCGAGTTGCTCGCCACCTCCGGCACCGCCGAGGTCCTCAGGCGCAACGGCCTCAACGCCACGGTCGTCCGCAAGCAGTCCGAGGGCGTCGGCCCGAACGGCGAGAAGACCATCGTCCAGCTCATCCACGACGGCGAGGTCGACCTCATCGTCAACACCCCCTACGGCACCGGCGGCCGCCTCGACGGCTACGAGATCCGCACCGCCGCCGTGGCGCGGTCCGTGCCCTGCCTCACGACGGTCCAGGCGCTCGCCGCCGCCGTCCAGGGCATCGACGCCCTCAACCACGGTGACGTGGGCGTGCGTTCACTCCAGGAACACGCACAGCACTTGACCGCGGCCCGCGACTAGCAGCCTTGAGGGGGACACCGGAAACGGTGTCCCCCTCCTCCATGAGGACACCATGTACAAGATCTTCTTCAACCTCGTCTTCAAACGGATGGACCCGGAGCAGGCCCATCACCTCGCCTTCCGCTGGATCCGGCTCGCGGTCCGCATCCCCGTGCTGCGCACGTTCGTCGCGGCCGCTCTCGCGCCCCGGTTCGAGGAGCTGCGGACGGAGGCCTTCGGGCTGCGGATGCACGGCCCGTTCGGGCTCGCGGCGGGCTTCGACAAGAACGCGGTCGCGATCGACGGCATGTCGATGCTCGGCTTCGACCACGTCGAGATCGGCACGGTCACGGGGGAGCCGCAGCCCGGCAACCCCAAGAAGCGGCTGTTCCGCCTTGTGCCGGACCGGGCGCTGATCAACCGCATGGGCTTCAACAACGAGGGCTCCGCGGCCGTGGCGGCCCGCCTGGAGGCTCGTGAGGCGGTCTTCAGGACCGTCGTCGGCGTCAACATCGGCAAGACCAAGGTCGTCCCCGAGGAGGAGGCCGTCGGCGACTACGTGAAGTCGACCGAGCGGCTCGCCCGGCACGCCGACTATCTCGTCGTCAACGTGTCGTCGCCCAACACGCCCGGGCTGCGCAACCTCCAGGCGACCGAGGCACTGCGCCCGCTGCTGACCGCCGTGCGTGAAGCCGCCGACCGCGCGGTGACCGACCGCCGCGTCCCGCTCCTGGTGAAGATCGCCCCGGACCTCGCCGACGAGGACGTGGACGCGGTCGCCGACCTCGCCGTGGAGCTGGGCCTGGACGGCATCATCGCGACGAACACGACCATCGCGCGCGAGGGCCTCGGTCTGACATCCGAACCCGAACTCGTCAAGGAGACCGGCGGACTGTCGGGAGCGCCCCTGAAGTCCCGCTCCCTGGAGGTACTGCGCCGCCTCTACGCGCGCGTGGGCGACCGCATCACCCTGGTGGGCGTCGGCGGTATCGAGAACGCGGAGGACGCCTGGCAGCGCATCCTCGCCGGCGCCACCCTCGTGCAGGGCTACAGCGCCTTCATCTACGAAGGGCCCTTCTGGGGCCGCGCGATCCACAAGGGCCTCGCCGCACGCCTGCGCACGAGCCCGTACGCCACCCTCGCCGACGCGGTCGGCGCCGACGTAAGGAAGCAGCCGGTATGAGCCCCCTGGAACCCTTCGGCGCACGTCTCCGCCGCGCCATGGACGAACGCGGTCCCCTCTGCGTCGGCATCGACCCGCACGCCTCGCTGCTCGCGGACTGGGGCCTGAACGACGACGTGGCGGGGCTGGAGCGGTTCAGCCGCACGGTCGTCGAGGCACTCGCCGACCGGGTCGCCGTCCTCAAGCCGCAGAGCGCCTTCTTCGAGCGCTTCGGCTCGCGCGGGATCGCCGTCCTGGAGAAGTCCGTCGAGGAGGCACGGGCGGCCGGCGCGCTGGTCGTGATGGACGCCAAGCGCGGCGACATCGGCTCGACCATGGCCGCGTACGCCGAGTCCTTCCTCCGGAAGGACTCCCCGCTCTTCTCCGACGCGCTGACCGTCTCCCCGTATCTCGGCTACGGCTCGCTCGCCCCGGCGATCGAACTGGCGCGGGAGAGCGGCGCGGGCCTCTTCGTGCTCGCGCTGACCTCCAACCCGGAGGGCGGCGAGGTGCAGCACGCGCTCCGCGCGGACGGCCGGAACGTCGGAGCGACCATGCTGGCCCACCTGGCCGCCGAGAACGCGGGGGAGACCCCGCTGGGCTCCTTCGGGGCCGTCGTCGGCGCCACGCTGGGCGATCTGTCGTCGTACGACCTCGCGGTCAACGGTCCGATCCTCGCGCCCGGCATCGGAGCGCAGGGGGCCACTCCGGCCGATCTTCCCGGGGTCTTCGGAGCGGTGCTGCGCAATGTCGTCCCGAACGTGAGCCGGAGTGTTCTACGTCACGGTCCCGATGTGGGAGCCCTCCGAGCGGCTTCGGAAGGCTTCGCGGAGGACATTCGCGTCGCCTTTGCGACCGTCTGAGGTGTTCGAACGGGTCGATCGAGTCCTCCGATGAGTGGCTCGACGGGCGACTCCGGAGCGACTTGAGTCTGAATACATCCTCAAATCAGGGGCGTTTTGCCGGAAATGTCCGGCCTGGCGCAGGCTGACCAGGACTTTTCCTCTGTTCTCGCTGACTCCGGCGTCCCTGGCCGCTAGTCTCCGAGCAGAGTCAACGGGCAAGCGTGTTGCTCGTAGCTCCCCAGGTGTGGGGCGACTAGGTTCCTCACCGGTCCGTATCCGACAGTTCGACATCCGAGGTGACGTAGGCGTGGCTCTTCCGCCCCTTACCCCTGAACAGCGCGCAGCCGCGCTCGAAAAGGCCGCCGCGGCTCGCCGGGAGCGGGCCGAGGTCAAGAATCGACTCAAGCACTCCGGCGCCTCCCTGCATGACGTCATCAAGCAGGGCCAGGAGAACGACGTCATCGGCAAGATGAAGGTCTCCGCCCTGCTTGAGTCCCTGCCCGGCGTGGGCAAGGTCCGCGCCAAGCAGATCATGGAGCGACTCGGTATCTCCGAGAGCCGCCGTGTCCGTGGCCTTGGTTCCAACCAGATCGCCTCCCTGGAGCGTGAGTTCGGCAGCACTGGTTCCTGAGTCCGGGTACTCCGGACCGGGAGTCCCGGGCACACCGGGATTGCTGGAATAATCGCTGCATGGCTGCAACATTCCGGGGGACGACCCCCGAGCCCCCGGACGTACGTCCGCGGCTGACCGTGCTCTCCGGCCCCTCTGGGGTCGGCAAGAGCACGGTCGTCGCCCATATGCGCAAGGAACACCCCGAGGTGTGGCTCTCGGTGTCGGCGACGACCCGCAGGCCGCGCCCCGGCGAGAAGCACGGCGTCCACTACTTCTTCGTCTCCGACGAGGAGATGGACAAGCTGATCGCCAACGGCGAGCTGCTGGAGTGGGCCGAGTTCGCGGGCAACCGCTACGGCACACCGCGTACGGCCGTTCTCGAACATCTGGAGTCCGGCGTACCGGTCCTCCTGGAGATCGACCTCCAGGGCGCCCGGCAGGTCCGCGAGTCCATGGCCGAGGCGCACTCGGTGTTCCTGGCTCCTCCGTCCTGGGAGGAGCTGGTGCGCAGGCTCACCGGACGGGGCACCGAGCCGCCCGAGGTGATCGAGCGCCGCCTGGACGCGGCCAAGATCGAGCTCGCGGCGGAGCCCGAGTTCGACGCGACCCTGGTCAACACCTCCGTCGAGGACGTAGCGCGCGAGCTGCTAGCCTTGATGGAAGTTGTGTGATCGTTTTTCCGATCTCATCCCATCTTTCGGAAGGCAGAGCGTGTCCTCTTCCATCACCGCTCCCGAGGGCATCATCAACCCTCCGATCGACGAGCTCCTCGAGGCCACTGACTCGAAGTACAGCCTCGTGATCTACGCCGCCAAGCGTGCCCGTCAGATCAACGCGTACTACTCGCAGCTCGGCGAGGGCCTCCTCGAGTACGTCGGTCCGCTCGTCGACACCCACGTCCACGAGAAGCCGCTCTCCATCGCCCTGCGCGAGATCAACGCGGGTCTGCTGACGTCCGAGGCCGTCGAGGGCCCCGCGACCTGAGCCGCAGCAGCTCTATCCACAGGCTCAGCTTTATCCACAGGCCCGGCAGCGACTGTCGGGCCTGTGGTGTGTCATGGAGTCGTACGGGTCGCACGAGCCGCGCGAACGTTTCCGAACTCGGGGAGAGACGGTGGACAAGCCCAAGGTCGTTCTGGGGGTCAGCGGTGGCATCGCCGCGTACAAGGCCTGTGAGCTGCTGCGCAGACTGACGGAGTCGGGCCATGACGTCCGTGTCGTCCCCACCGCGTCCGCCCTGCACTTCGTCGGCGCGGCCACCTGGTCCGCGCTCTCCGGGCACCCCGTCTCGACCGAGGTGTGGGACGACGTCCACGAGGTCCCGCACGTGCGCATCGGCCAGAGCGCCGACCTGGTGGTCGTGGCACCGGCGACGGCCGACATGCTGGCGAAGGCGGCCCACGGCCTCGCCGACGACCTCCTCACCAACACCCTTCTCACCGCCCGCTGTCCGGTCGTCTTCGCGCCCGCCATGCACACGGAGATGTGGGAACACCCGGCCACCCAGGAGAACGTGGCGACACTGCGCCGCCGCGGCGCCGTCGTGATCGAGCCCGCCGTCGGCCGGCTGACCGGCGTCGACACCGGCAAGGGGCGGCTGCCCGATCCCACCGAGATCTTCGAGGTCTGCCGCAGGGTGCTCGCGCGGGGCGTCACCGAGCCCGACCTCACGGGCCAGCACGTCGTCGTCAGCGCCGGCGGCACCCGCGAGCCCCTCGACCCGGTCCGCTTCCTCGGCAACCGCTCCTCCGGCAAGCAGGGTTACGCCCTCGCGCGCACCGCCGCCGCCCGGGGCGCCCGGGTCACGCTGATCGCCGCGAACACGGGGCTGCCGGACCCGGCGGGCGTGGACGTCGTCCCGGTCGGGACCGCCGTACAGCTGCGGGAGGCGGTGCTGAAGGCCGCCGCGGACGCGGACGCGGTCGTCATGGCCGCGGCGGTCGCGGACTTCCGGCCGGCCGAGTACGCGACCGGGAAGATCAAGAAGAAGGACGACAAGGAACCCGACCCCATCGTCCTGGTGCGGAATCCGGACATCCTCGCGGAGATCTCCGCCGACCGCGCCCGCCCCGGACAGGTGGTCGTCGGGTTCGCCGCCGAGACGGACGACGTCCTCGCCAACGGCCGTACCAAACTGGCTCGAAAGGGGTGCGATCTGCTGGTGGTGAACGAGGTGGGGGAGCGCAAGACCTTCGGTTCCGAGGAGAACGAGGCGGTTGTACTGGGCGTCGACGGAAGCGAGACCGCCGTTCCGTACGGTCCGAAGGAAGCCCTGGCAGAGATCGTGTGGGACCTGGTCGTACACCGTCTCTCCTGATTTGTTTCAGCCGTCTGTCAGTCGTCTGTCAGTTCGCCGAAACCTGACATTGGTGCGTGGCGGCTCTGGCCAACGGCACCCGGCATTCGGCAAAATGCGCGTGCCGCAGGTCACAGCGTTTCCCGAGAGGCGAGACAGGTGGACCGTCTGTCGACCGCGACCGATAAACTGTTCTCGGACGATGTCGGGCGCAGCTCCCGTCCGTCCGCCAATGATCAGCCAGCAGCCGCTGCAACCTCAGGGAGCGTTGTGTCCCGTCGCCTTTTCACCTCGGAGTCCGTGACCGAAGGTCACCCCGACAAGATCGCTGACCAGATCAGCGACACCATTCTCGACGCGCTTCTGGCGGAGGACCCGACCTCCCGGGTCGCCGTCGAGACGCTGATCACGACCGGCCTGGTGCACGTGGCCGGCGAGGTCACCACCAAGACCTACGCGCCCATCGCGCAGCTCGTCCGCGACAAGATCCTCGAGATCGGCTACGACTCCTCCAAGAAGGGCTTCGACGGCGCTTCCTGCGGCGTGTCGGTGTCCATCGGCGCGCAGTCCCCGGACATCGCGCAGGGTGTCGACACGGCGTACGAGAACCGTGTCGAGGGCGATGAGGACGAGCTCGACAAGCAGGGCGCGGGCGACCAGGGCCTGATGTTCGGCTACGCGACGGACGAGACGCCGACGCTGATGCCGCTCCCGATCTTCCTGGCGCACCGCCTGTCGAAGCGCCTCTCGGAGGTCCGCAAGAACGGGACGATCCCGTACCTGCGCCCCGACGGCAAGACCCAGGTCACCATCGAGTACGACGGCGACAAGGCCGTCCGTCTCGACACGGTCGTCGTCTCCTCGCAGCACGCGTCCGACATCGACCTGGAGTCGCTGCTCGCCCCCGACATCCGCGAGTTCGTGGTCGAGGCCGAGCTGAAGGCGCTCGTCGAAGAGGGCATCAAGCTCGACACCGACGGCTACCGCCTGCTCGTGAACCCCACCGGCCGCTTCGAGATCGGCGGCCCGATGGGCGACGCCGGCCTGACCGGCCGCAAGATCATCATCGACACGTACGGCGGCATGGCCCGTCACGGCGGTGGCGCGTTCTCGGGCAAGGACCCGTCCAAGGTGGACCGTTCGGCGGCGTACGCGATGCGCTGGGTCGCCAAGAACGTCGTCGCCGCGGGCCTCGCCTCGCGCTGCGAGGTACAGGTCGCGTACGCGATCGGCAAGGCCGAGCCGGTGGGTCTGTTCGTCGAGACGTTCGGCACGGAGAAGGTCGACACGGACCGGATCGAGAAGGCGATCGACGAGGTCTTCGACCTGCGTCCGGCCGCGATCATCCGCGACCTGGACCTGCTGCGCCCGATCTACGCCCAGACCGCCGCGTACGGCCACTTCGGCCGTGAGATTCCCGATTTCACGTGGGAGAACACCGACCGCGTGGACGCGCTGCGCAAGGCCGCGGGGCTGTAGGTTCCGCGTCGTTCGTCAGGTTCTGCGAGGCCCGGTTTCCCTTGGGGGAGCCGGGCCTCGGTGATGTGCCAGGGCGAGGGCTCGTTGTCCGAGGGCGGAGTAGAGCCGTCCGGTCCGTCGTCCGCCTGTGCCGCCCGCTCGGGTTCGAAGCGGCGCCTGATCTCGTCCACGGCCGGCCAGGTCCGGTCGTAAGTCGGCGGTTGGCGGGGGCTGTTCGGGTGGGTCAGTGGCGGATGCCGCGGGCCGTGACGAGGAGTGCCGCGGCTGTGATGGCTGCGATGACCGCCGTCGAGTGGGCGTAGGCCTGGGTGTTGCCGGTGACGGCTGACTGGAAGCTGTGGAGGGCCCAGTAGCCCGGGGTTGCGGGGGCGACCGTGGAAACCCAGTGGGGGAGGACGGTGAGGGGGACCAGGCAGCCGCTGAGGCAGGTGATCGTGAGGGCGCCGATGTCGGAGGCGGCGGCCAACTGGCCCTGGGTGCGGGCGTGTACGCCGAGTGCCAGGCCGCAGGACGTGACGCAGGCCGCCCAGAGGAGGGCCAGCAGGGGGAGGCGCCAGGTGCCGGCGGTGAGAGGGAAGCCGAAGGCCGCGGTCGCGAAGAGGAAGAGGATGGCCTGCTGGAGCAGGAAGAGCGTGATCAAGGGGGCCGCTTTTCCGGCCAGGATCGCGGAAGGGGACGCCGGGCCGGAGCGTAGGCGGTCCCAGGTGTGCCAAGTGCGTTCGGAGAGCAGGAGTTGGCCTGCCACGTCCAGGGCCAGCAGGGTGAACATCACCGCGATGCCCGGAGCGGCCTGCACGATGCCCGCTGCGCCGGGGGTGGCCAAGCGGTCGTACACCGGGTGGAGCACGCTCAGCAGCACCAGGGACATGACGGTGTAGGCGACTGGGGTTCCCGGGTCCCTGATGAGGAGGACGAGCGTGTGGCGGGTCATGACACAGGTCTCGCGGGCCGTGGTTGACGTGAGTTCAGGCCGCATCGTGGGTCTCCGTGGGGAGTTGGCCGGTGGCCAGGCCGCGGTAGAGGTCGTCCAGCGAGGGTTCGCGGATCGTGGCCGAGCGGACCCGGGTGGTGTCGGGGCCCAAGTCCCGGAGGATTCGGGCCAGTTCCTGTGCCGGGTCCGTGGTGCTGAGGCGCAGTTCGCCGGGGGCGGTCGAGGGCTGTGCCAGGTGCCCGGGTACGGGGCCGTTGAACGTCACGGTGACCTCGCCGGGCAGGCCGTCCAGGAGGTCGGCGCGGTTGCCGCGGGCGATCACCCGGCCGGACGCGGCGACCGCGAGTGTGGCGTCCAGGTGCTCCAACTCCGGTAGGTAGTGCGTGGTGTAGCAGATCGCGGCGCCTTCGTCGGCGCGGGTCCTGACGAGTCGTAGCAGCGCTTCGCGGGTGGTGGGGTCGGCGCCGACGGTGGGTTCGTCGAGCAGCAGCACGCGGGGGCGGGGGAGGAGGACGGTGGCTGCCTGGGCGCGGCGCTGCTGGCCGCCGGAGAGCGTCGCGACGGGGCGGTCGAGTAGGTCGGTGAGGAGCAACTCCTCGGCTACGGAGGCCAGTTCGGCGCGGAGTTCGGTGCGGCGCAGGCCCGCGAGGCCGCCGTAGAGGCGGAGGTTCTCGCGGAGGGTGGCGGTCGGGTAGAGGGCCAGTTCCTGGGGGGCCAGGCCGATCAGGCGGCGGGTGGAGCGTGGGGCGGTGGCGAGGTTCAGGCCGGCCGCGTGGACCGTGCCCGTGTCCGGGCGCTCCAGGCCGGCGACTATGCGGGCGAAGGTGGTTTTGCCGGCGCCGTTGTGGCCGATCAGGCCGCAGATCTCGCCGGGTTCTATGTGCAGGTCGAAGCCGTCGAGGGCCTGGACGGGTCCCCATCGTTTGCGCAGGCCGTTGACGGTCAGCATGGTCGCTCCCTCGATATATACAACGTATACGTATACTGTGTATACGTAGCTTCGAGGGAGGATGTCAAGTGACGCCACGGCGGATCAGTCGTGATCAAGTGCTGGACGTGACCTGGGAGTTGGCGACCCGGAAAGGGCTGTCGGCCGTCACGATGCGGGCCGTCGCGCAGGAGCTGGATGTCAACCCGATGACGCTCTACCGGCACGTCGGCGACAAGCAGGGACTCCTCGACGGGCTCGTGGAGCGGCTGTTGCTGGAGATCGAGGTGCCTGGACCTGGAGCCGACTGGCGTGAGCAACTGCGCGCGCTCGCCCACAGCATGCGAGCCGCGGCCCGCCGCCATCCTGATCTATTTCTGCTGCTCTTCCAGCGGCCCGCGGTCACACCCGAGGCCGTCGGGCCTCGCAACGCGGTCTACGGTGCCCTGCGCGCCGCCGGTCTTCAGGAGGAGGGGATTCCGCGGGCCGAGCGGTTGTTGTCGACGTTCATGCTCGGGTTCGCCGCCTCGGAGGCCGGGGGGCGGTTCCGGGACGGTGATCCGGACGCGGACATGGCCTTCGCGGAAGAGCTCATCGGCAGGCTCCTGGCCGAGGGCTAGAAGGTCGAGTGCCTACGCCGGCGGTCGGCCGTTGTCAGTGGCGTTTGGTAAGAATGCAAGCGTGAGCAGCGAGGACGGGGAACGGGACGGTGGGGCGGAGGGCGCGCCGCCTGAGCAGCTTGCGCTGATTCGGGAGAGTGTGCGGCAGGCGAAGGGGCCGAAGGCCAAGCCGCGGACGTGGCGGGGGGCCGCGCTCGCCGGGGAGCTGCCGGTCGCGCGGGTGTTGGTCGACAAAGGCGTGCTGCATCTTGATCGGTACTTCGACTATGCGGTGCCTGAGGAGCTCGACGCCGATGCGCAGCCCGGGGTGCGGGTGCGGGTCAGGTTCGGGGCCGGGCGGCATCGGGTGCGGGACGGGCGGCGTGAGGGCGGGGGGCTGATCGACGGGTTTCTCGTCGAGCGGCTGGCCGCGTCCGATTACTCCGGGCCGCTTGCCGCGCTGGCGCAGGTCGTGTCGCCGGAGCCTGTGCTGAGTGCGGAGCTTCTGGGGCTTGCCCGAGCCGTTGCCGATCGGTACGCCGGGAGTCTTGCCGATGTGCTGCAGCTGGCTGTGCCGCCGCGCAGTGCTCGGGCCGAGCAGAAGCCTTCGCCTGCGCCGTTGCCGCCGCCCGAGGTGCCCGAGGTGGGGTCCTGGGGGCGGTACGAGCGGGGGGCCGGGTTCCTGGAGGCGCTGGCCTCCGGGGGTGCGCCTCGGGCTGTGTGGAACGCGCTGCCTGGGCCCGAGTGGAGTGAGGAGATCGCTCGGGCCGTCGCCGCGACGCTCGCCTCGGGGCGGGGGCGCTCGTCGTCGTGCCGGACGGGCGGGCCGCCGGGCGGGTCGATGCCGCGTTGACCGCGCTGCTGGGGAGGGGCGGCATGCGGTGCTCACCGCCGATGCCGGGCCCGAGAAGCGGTATCGGCAGTGGCTGGCCGTGCGGCGGGGGGCCGTGCGTGCGGTGGTCGGGACGCGGGCCGCGATGTTCGCTCCCGTTCAGGATCTGGGGCTTGTCGCGATCTGGGACGACGGGGACGGGAGTCACAGTGAGCCGCATGCCCCGCAGCCGCATGCGCGGGACGTGTTGCTGTTGCGGGCCGCGTTGGACAAGTGCGGGTTTCTGCTGGGGAGTTGGAGTTGCACCGTGGAGGCGGCGCAGCTTGTGGAGAGCGGGTGGGCCCGGCCGTTGGTCGCGTCGCGGGACCAGGTGCGGGTGGCCGCGCCGCTCGTACGGACCGTGGGGGACGGGGACCTGGCGCGGGACGAGGCGGCTCGGGCCGCGCGGTTGCCTACGCTGGCCTGGCAGGCGGTGCGGGAGGGGTTGAAGCACGGGCCCGTGCTGGTGCAGGTGCCTCGGCGGGGGTATGTGCCGCGGATGGCTTGTGCGCAGTGTCGGGCCGCCGCGCGGTGTCGGCATTGTGCCGGGCCGTTGGAGGGGCAGGACGCGGGGGTGCTGCGCTGTGGGTGGTGCGGGGTCGAGGAGAACTCCTGGCACTGTCCTGAGTGCGGGGGGTTCCGGTTGCGGGCGCAGATCGTGGGGGCGCGGCGGACCGCGGAGGAGTTGGGGCGGGCGTTTCCCGCGGTGCCGGTGCGGACGTCGGGGCGGGAGCAGGTGCTGGACACCGTGCCGGGGTCGCCCGCGTTGGTCGTGAGTACGCCGGGGGCCGAGCCGGTTGCCGAAGGGGGGTATGCGGCGGCCTTGTTGCTGGATGGGTGGGCGATGCTGGGGCGGCCTGATCTGCGGGCCGGGGAGGATGCGTTGCGGCGGTGGATCGCGGCGGGTTCGCTGGTGCGGGCGCAGGGGGTCGGGGGGACCGTGGTTGTCGTTGCGGAACCTACCTTGCGGCCTGTGCAGGCGTTGGTGCGGTGGGATCCCGTCGGGCATGCGGTGCGGGAGCTTGCGGAGCGGGGGGAGTTGGGGTTTCCGCCGGTTTCTCGGATGGCTGCGGTGGCGGGGAGTGCGGGCGGTGTCGCGGAGTTTCTTGCTGCCGTTGAACTGCCTTCTGATGCTGAGGTGTTGGGGCCCGTTCCGATGGTGGTGCCGGTTGCTTCGGCGGGGCGGGCTCGGCGGGTGGGGGATCCGCCTGTCGGGGAGGAGTGGGTGCGGGCGTTGATTCGGGTGCGGCCGGGGAATGGGGGGCGTTGGCTGCGGCGTTGAAGGCCGCGCAGGCTGCTCGGATGGCTCGGGGTGGGGGGGATGTGGTGCGGGTGCGGGTTGATCCGCCGGATATTGGGTGAGCCGGCCCCTCGGCCTTCGGCCTTGGGGTGTCTCCCACCCGCGCACCGCCCGTTCACCGCTCGTTGAGAGGTGGACGTTTGCCGTCGGGGTTCTCGCCGTTGGCGGCTGTCGGATGTGCGCGCGTCTGTGATCCCGGCGTTCACGGCTGGTTGAGGTGTGGGCCTTGTCGCGGGGGTTCTTGTCGTTGGCGGGTGGCCGTGCGTGGTGTGGTCCGCAGTGCGGGCGAAGTGGTTATTGCATGCCGCTGCCTCCCGGGTTTGGGCCGGGAGGCAGGTGGGGTTCGGGTGGGGTCAGCCGTTGCGGGGGCCCGGGAAAGCCGTGGGCCTGGCCTCGTCTCGGAGGGTGGGGCTGCCTGCTGTGGGCTGGGTCGGCATGGAGCGGGCCGCGGGGACCGTGGGGAGGGTCGGCATCGTGGGCATGGCGGGCATCGTGGGGAGGCCCGTGTTCACACCCACCGGGCGGGTCGTCGCCGCCTCCGTCGTGCGTTCGGCGTCGGCCGCGGCCTGGGTCGCGGCGCGGCGGGCGCCGTAGCGGCGGTGGACGGCCTGCTTGGTGACACCAAGGGCCGAGCCCACCGCGTCCCACGAGAAGCCGAGTGAGCGGTCGAAGTCCACGGCGGCCGTGACCAGGGTCTCGACACTGTCCCGCAGCTCCTGCGCGAGACGGACCGTCGGGGCGGGAGCGCGTCCGTAGACGACGAAGCCCGTGGACGGGCCGGAGCGGCGCGGGCGGTAGACGTTGCCCAGCTGGGCGGTGAGCGTGCGCAGTGCGTCCACCTGCCGGCGGACCCGCTCGATGTCCCGCACCAGCAAGTGCAGGCTGGCCCGAGCCTGGGCGTCGTGGGTTGCGTGGTCGGCCATGAACAAGCCTCTCGAACCGGCGTTGAAAAGGATCGGGCCACGCGAATGCGGCCCAAGGAGGTCAACTCTTTCTTGACCAACGCCTGTGCGCTCCGCTGGTCACGCGAAGGGGGCGTAGGGGCATATGCGTACGCCCCCGCCGAACCGGTGTGCGCTGCGGGCGCCGGTGCGTTGTCGGTGAGTTGACGGAGGGGAACGGACGGGAACGGACGGGAACGGACGGGAATGGAGGGGAGTTGACGGGTGTGAGCCGCCGGGCGGTCGTGCCGGGGTGCGCCATAGACTGGTGCGCTGCCCGCCCACCCTCCGCCCGAGAGGCCCGAACCCTCCCATGAAGCTCGTCTTCGCCGGTACCCCCGAGGTCGCCGTTCCCGCCCTGGACGCCCTGATCGCCTCCGGGCGGCATGAGGTGGCCGCCGTCGTCACGCGGCCCGACGCGCCGGCCGGGCGTGGGCGCAGGCTGGTGGCGAGTCCCGTCGCCGAGCGGGCCGAGGAGGCGGGCATCGAGGTGCTGAAGCCCGTGAAGCCGCGCGACCCGGAGTTCCTGGAGCGGTTGCGGGAGATCGCGCCCGACTGCTGTCCCGTCGTCGCCTACGGCGCCCTGCTGCCCCGCGTCGCCCTCGACATCCCCGCCCACGGCTGGGTCAACCTGCACTTCTCGCTGCTCCCCGCCTGGCGCGGCGCCGCCCCCGTGCAGCACTCCATCATGTCCGGCGACGAGATCACCGGCGCCTCCACCTTCCTGATCGAGGAGGGACTCGACTCCGGGCCGGTCTACGGCACCGTCACCGAGGAGATCCGCCCCACCGACACCAGCGGCGACCTGCTCACCCGGCTCGCGTTCGCCGGCTCGGGGCTGCTCGCGGCGACCATGGACGGCATCGAGGACGGCACGCTGAAGGCCGTACCGCAGCCAAACGAGGGCATCACCCTCGCCCCGAAGATCAACGTCGAGGACGCGCAGGTGGATTGGGCGGCTCCGGCGCTGCGGGTGGACCGGGTGGTGCGCGGGTGCACCCCGGCCCCGGGTGCCTGGACGGTGTTCCGCGGTGAGCGGCTCAAGCTCATCCAGGCCGTTCCCGTGCCCGAGCGGACCGACCTCGCGCCCGGGGCGCTGGCCGTCGGCAAGAACAACGTGTACGTGGGCACCGGTTCGTACGCCGTCGAGCTGCTGTGGGTGCAGGCGCAGGGCAAGAAGCCGATGCGCGCGGCGGACTGGGCGCGCGGGGCGCGGATCGGGGCGGGGGAGAGCGTGGGGGCGCTCGGGGCTTCTTAGACACCCGCCGCTTGGGGCTTCCGGATACCTGGGTACTGGGTACAGGGGTACCGGGGGGCCTCCGAGGCCGGCTGCCGGCGGGGCTTCTGGGTACCTGCGGGGATTGTGGGACTTCCGGCACCCACCGCACCCCGCCCCAGCATGCCCTCCCAAGGGGCGCGGGGAACTGCGCGACCAGCCACGACGCACCCGCACCCGCCCCCCACCCCGGTACCCCCCACCCCACGCACCCCACGCACCCCACACCCGCGCACACCCACGGCAGTGCGACGTACGCTGGGTGCACATCTCAGCCAGAAATCCGGAGCACCTTTTTCGTGAGCGAGCAGTCCCCGCGACCCCGTAAGCCCGGCAAGCCCTACCGCCGGCCGCAGAAGGACCCCGTCCGTTTCCTCGCCTTCGAGGCGCTGAGGGCCGTGGACGAGCGGGACGCGTACGCCAACCTCGTCCTGCCGCCGCTGCTGCGGAAGGCGCGCGAGAAGGGCGACTTCGACGCCCGGGACGCCGCGCTCGCGACCGAGCTGGTGTACGGGACGCTGCGCAAGCAGGGGACCTACGACGCGATCATCGCCTCGTGCGTCGACCGGCCGCTGCGTGAGGTCGACCCGCCGGTGCTGGATGTGCTCAGCCTTGGCGTGCACCAGTTGCTCGGGACGCGGATCCCGACGCACGCCGCCGTGTCCGCCTCCGTCGAACTCGCCCGGGTCGTTCTCGGCGACGGGCGGGCCAAGTTCGTCAACGCCGTGCTGCGGAAGGTCGCGCAGGACGACCTCGACACCTGGATCGAACGGGTCGCGCCGCCCTACGACGACGACCCCGAGGACAACCTCGCCATCGTGCACTCGCACCCGCGCTGGGTCGTCTCCGCGCTGTGGGACTCGCTCGGCGGCGGCCGCGCCGGTATCGAGGACCTGTTGGAGGCCGACAACGAACGGCCCGAGGTGACCCTGGTCGCGCGGCCCGGCCGGTCCACCACCGAGGAGCTGCTCCGCGAGGAGGCCGCGGTGCCGGGGCGCTGGTCGCCGTACGCCGTGCGGCTCAGCGAGGGCGGGGAGCCGGGGCCGTGGAAGCGGTGAAGGAAGGGCGTGCGGGGGTGCAGGACGAGGGCAGTCAGCTGGTCGCCCTCGCGCTGGCCAACGCGCCCCTCGACGGGCCGGACGAGAAATGGCTCGACGGGTGCGCCGGGCCCGGTGGCAAGGCCGCGCTGCTCGCCGCCGTGGCCGCCGAGCGCGGGGCGATGCTCCTCGCCTCCGAGAAGGCGCCGCACCGGGCAGGGCTGGTGGCGAAGTCCCTTGCCGGGAACCCGGGGCCGTACCAGGTCATCGCCGCCGACGGGACCCGGCCGCCGTGGCGTCCCGGGAGCTTCGACCGCGTCCTGATGGATGTGCCGTGTACGGGGCTCGGTGCCCTGCGCCGTCGCCCCGAGGCCCGTTGGCGGCGCCGCCCCGAGGACCTCGAAGGCTTCGCGCCCCTGCAACGTGACCTGTTGGGTACCGCGCTCGAATCCGTGCGCGTCGGTGGGGTCGTCGGTTACGCGACCTGCTCACCGCACCTCGCCGAGACCCGGGCCGTCGTCGACGACATCCTCAAGCAGTACCCGCACACCGAACTGATCGACGCCCGCCCGCTCCTGCCCGACGTCCCGGCACTCGGCGCGGGTCCCGACGTCCAGCTGTGGCCGCACCTGCACGGGACCGACGCGATGTATCTGGCGCTGATCCGCCGCACCGGGTGACCTGACGGCCGCACGGGGGCTGGGCCTCGGAGGGCCGGCCGGTCGTCGTAGGTGACGACGTCCTACGGGGGCCGTCGGCTGAGCGGCGGCTCGGTGAGCTGGGGGCGGCTGTCGAACGCCCGGGTGGTGTAGGGCCATGCCGGTGGCGCGGTGGCGCGGTGGCGCGGTGGCGCGGTGGCGCGGTGGCGCGGTGGCGCGGTGGCGCGGTGGCGCGGTGGCGCGGTGGCGCGGCATGTCGTCTGCTGGCAGTCGGCCGTCTGGCGCGCCAACCGCCAACTGCCAACTGCCAACCGCAGTCCGGCCGGCACGCCGTCCGCCGTCAGGCGAGCGTTCGGCATGCCAACCGCTGTCCGCCGCCTGGCACGCCGACGTCTGGCACCCCAGCCGCCACCGCCAGCCGCCACCGCCAGCCGCCAACCACCACCGCCAACTACCGCCACCCACCCCGCCGCCGTTTTCACACCGTGACCGAACAGGCATCGCGGACTGTCTTCAGCTGGCGAACCGCGTCGGCCCGCTCGCGCCCCCGTCGTCGTCACCCCACGCGCTGAAGCCCCTCCCGCGTGAGGTCGGCAAGGGTCGGGTAGCCGTCGACCGCCATGATCAGGTCGGCCTCCGCGAGGAGGGAGCGGAGGACGTGGATGATGCCGTCCGTGCCGCCGAGGGCGAGGCCGTAGGCGTAGGGGCGGCCGATTCCTACGGCGGTGGCGCCCAGGGCGATGGCCTTGACGATGTCGGCGCCGCTGCGGATGCCGGAGTCGAACAGGACCGGGAGGCCGTCCGCCGCCTCGACCACGGCGGGGAGCGCGTCCAGGGCGGGGAGGCCGCCGTTGGCCTGGCGGCCGCCGTGGTTGGAGCAGTAGATGCCGTCCACGCCTCCGTCCTTCGCGCGGCGTACGTCCTCGGGGTGGCAGATGCCCTTGACGATCAGGGGGAGGTCGGTGAGGGACCGTAGCCAGGGGAGGTCGTCCCAGGTGAGGGGGTTGCCGAAGAGCTGGGTCCAGAGGAGGACCGCGGACTGGGGGTCCTCCTCCGGGGTGCGGGGGAGGCGGGCGCGGAAGACCGGGTCGCTGGTGTAGTTGGCGAGGCAATGGCCGCGCAGCTGGGGGAAGTTGGCGGTGGACAGGTCGCGGGGGCGCCAGCCGGTGACCCAGGTGTCCAGGGTGACCACGATGCCCTTGTAGCCCGCCTGTTCCGCGCGCTGGACGAGGCTCGCGGCGAGGTCCTTGTCGGTGGGGGTGTAGAGCTGGAACAGGCCCGGTGTGTCGCCGAACTCGCCTGCCACCTTCTCCAGCGGGTCGACCGTCAGCGTGGAGGCGACCATCGGAACTCCGGTGCGCGCGGCGGCCCTCGCGGTCGCCAGGTCGCCGTGGCCGTCCTGGGCGCAGAGGCCGATGACGCCGATCGGGGCCATGAAGACGGGGGAGGGCAGCCGCATCCCGAACAGGTCGACGGACAGGTCGCGTTCGGCTGCGCCGACGAACATGCGGGGGACCAGGCCCCAGTGGTCGAAGGCGGTGACGTTGGCGCGCTGGGTGCGTTCGTCTCCGGCGCCGCCCGCGACGTACGACCACACGGAGGGCGGCAGCGCGGAGCTCGCCCGGTCCTCCAGCTCCGCGAAGGCCATGGGGTAGGACGGCACGATGCCGCCGAGCCCGTTCAGGTAGATCTCGTTCTGGTAGGAGCCGAACGGCTGTCCCGTGCCCATGCCATCTCCCTCTGCGCTGAGGTGCCCTGCCCGCTGCTGAAAGCCGGTGAAGTGCAGGATTCTCGCACCCCGGGTCAGGCGGAGGGTGTCGCGGGGGCCGGCCGGACCGGCAGCTCCCTGACGCCCTGGGCTCCTCCACGCGTGACGTGCCCCGAGCACGGATCCGCCCTGGGCACGGGGTCACGCCTCAGTCCACTCACCGGAACGGCCACTGTTTCCACCCCGTCCAGTGCAACGCCGGTAAGGGGCGCGGGGCAGTGTCGATGTGCGGCTCCGCCGCGGGGCGCGATCAGCCACACTCGACCGGCACCCGAAAACCGGGCGCATCCACAACGGACCGATGCGGCCAACCCCCGGAGGGCATGGCAGGCTTGGGGCATGCCCGTGCAGATCAACCCCAGCATCCTGTCCGCCGACTTCGCCCGCCTGGCCGAAGAGGCGAAGGCGGTAGAAGGAGCCGACTGGCTCCACGTGGACGTCATGGACAACCACTTCGTCCCGAACCTCACCCTCGGCGTGCCGGTCGTAGAGTCGCTGGCGCGGGCGACGGACACCCCGCTGGACTGCCATCTGATGATCGAGGACGCCGATCGCTGGGCACCGCAGTACGTCGAGGCGGGTGCCTCCTCCGTCACCTTCCACGTCGAGGCGGCCGGTGCGCCGGTGCGGCTGGCCCGTGAGATTCGGGCCAAGGGAGCGCGCGCGTCCATGGCGCTGAAGCCCGCGACGCCGATCGAGCCGTACGAGGATCTGCTCCCCGAACTCGACATGCTGCTGATCATGACCGTGGAGCCGGGCTTCGGTGGCCAGTCGTTCCTCGACATCATGCTGCCGAAGATCCGCCGTACCCGGGAGCTGATCAAGAAGCACGGACTGGAGCTGTGGCTGCAGGTCGACGGGGGAGTTTCGGCCGCGACGATCGAGCGCTGCGCGGACGCGGGCGCGGACGTGTTCGTCGCCGGTTCGGCGGTCTACGGGGCATCCGACCCGGCCGCGGCGGTACGTGCACTGCGCACGCAGGCGGAGGGGGCCACCGGCAAGGCATCCTGGGCGTGCGACCACTGAGCGGCAGGTATGTGAACGGCGGCCATCAAGGCTGATCAAGTGCGCCGGATCTGCGAGGATGAACGGCGAATCCAGAGTGTGAACAGCAGTGAGGAGATCGCCGTGTCGGGTATGTCGGCGGGCCGGTCAGCCATGCGGATGGGACCCGCAGAGCTGGTGCAGGCGGCGGCCATGGCCCGCCGCTTCTACCTCGAGGGCAAGTCCAAGATCCAGATCGCGGAGGAGTTCGGCGTCAGCCGCTTCAAGGTGGCCCGGGTCCTGGAGACCGCTCTCGAACGGGATCTCGTACGGATCGAGATCCGAGTACCGGCCGAACTGGACGCGGAGCGCTCGGACGCGCTGCGTGCCCGGTACGGCCTGAGGCACGCCGTCGTGGTCGAGTCCCCGGCCGAGGTCAGCGAGGAGTCGCCCGATCCCGAGAACCTCGGGGAGGTCGCGGCCGACCTGCTCGGCGAGCTGGTCAACGAGGGCGATGTGCTCGGCCTGGCCTGGGGCCGGTCCACCATCCACATGGCGGCCGCCCTCGACCGGCTGCCGCCCTGCACGGTGGTCCAGCTGACGGGCGTGTACGACGCCGGGACCGCCGAGCGCGGCTCGGTCGAGGCCGTACGGCGGGCCGCGCAGGTGTCGGGCGGCGACGCCCACCCCATCTACGCGCCGATGCTGCTGCCGGACGCGGCCACCGCAGAAGCGTTGCGCCACCAGACGGGGATCGCCCGGGCCTTCGAGTACTTCGACAAGGTCACGGTCGCCTGCGTCTCCATCGGCTCGTGGGAGCCGGGCATCTCGACGGTCTACGACATGCTCAGCGACGAGGAGCGGGCGCACTACTCGTCCTTCGGTGTCGCCGCCGAGACGTCCGCGCACCTCTTCGACGCCGAGGGCCGCCGGGTCGGCCGGGACCTGGGCGAGCGGTGCATCACCGTCAAGGCGGACCAGTTGCGCCGTATCCCCGAGGTCGTCGCGATCGCGGGCGGGCAGCGGAAGGCGGCGGCGATCGACGCGGTGCTGCGGTCCGGTCTGGTCACCAGCCTGGTGACGGACACCGCGGCGGCCGACTACCTGATGACGGCCGGCTCACCGCCGAAGTCGGCGCTCAGCCGGACGGACCCCGACGGGATCTGACGGACCCGGACAACAGGCCTTGAGGGGACGGCCGTGGCAGCATCGGGCGCATGCTGCTGCGGTTCGTCCCCCGAGTGCTTCTCGCCTGCCGGGTTCTTCTCGTCTGCCTGGCCGTACTGCTGCCGGTCGGCTGTTCCTCCACGGCCACCAGCGGTACCGACGCGAGTAGCGTCAAGCTCTCCCAACTCCCCGCCGAGGCACGGCAGACCGTCGCTCTCATCGACAAGGGCGGACCCTTCCCGTACGCCAAGGACGGGGTCGTCTTCGGGAACTACGAGAAGCTGCTGCCCCAGCAAAAGCGCGGCTACTACCACGAATACACCGTCAGGACGCCGGGCTCGCGCGATCGCGGGGCCCGGCGCATTGTCACCGGGCAGGACGGCGAGATCTACTACACCGATGATCACTACAAGTCGTTCAGGACGGTACTGAGATGACGGAGCTCGCGGTCACGCTCGACCTCGACGGGGTCACGGACAAGGCCGGCTTGATGGACCGCTGTGCCCGTGCGCTGTCCCTGCCCGACTGGTTCGGCCGGAACTGGGACGCCCTCGCCGACAGCCTCGGCGACCACACCGTGTGGCCCGAGGGCGCGGTGGAGCGGGGGCTGCTGGTCGTCGTACGGAACTGGCAGCCGTACGCCAAGGCGCGGCCCGACGAGTGGGAGATCGCCGTCGGTGTCTTCGGGGACGCGGTCGACGCGACGCCGGAGCTTTCCGTCGTGCTCGCGCTGGGCGGGAGCGGGCGCTAGCCCGATTGTCCGAGGCGGCTGGCAGAGTGTTCGGTATGGAGCAACAGGAGCAGCGCACGTCGGTTCGTCTCGTGGTCGTGGACCCGGACCTCGAAGCGCAGTGCGACCGGGTGGAAGAGCACTTGCTGGCGCCCCTGGCCGAGATCGTCGGGGGAGCGGGTGGGCACCCGCTGTTCGCGGACGGGCTCGCCGTCTTCCGGCGGGTGCGGGAGACACTGGCCGACGCGGTGGCGCGGGGGCCCAAGGTGTGGTCGCCGAACGGCCGTTGGGAGCACGAGGGTCTGCGCATCGTCGAACTGCCCACGGAGGACACGGACTTGCTGTACGCGCTGCTGCGCGAGCTGTCCGGACTCCTCGTGGCCCCGCCCGATCTGCCCGACCCGTCCGGCGTAGTGGCCACCGTTCGCGGCACCGTCCTGACCCCTGAGAAGACCGCCGTCGGCCTGGTCGGCGCGCTGGCGCGGGTGCTCTCCCTGGTGGATCTCACGCCCGACGCCGACACGGCCACCCTCTTCGCGGCGATCGAGGCGGCCGGCGGCGAGGACGTGAGACTCAGCTACGGGCAGGACGAGGCATGGCAGCGCCTCGCCCACCGGCTCACGATGCTGCTCACCGAGTCGGCTCCCTTGCATCGCTTCCTGTACTGAACTGCCTTTTAATCAGCGGGAGTTACGCCTGCGGCGGGCGACGAGCAGGGCCGCCGAGCCCAGCACCACGGCCCCGCCCGCCGCGCCGGCGATGAGGGCCATGGGGCCCGTGCCCGTGTGCGGCAGCGTGCCGCCGGGCGCGGCCGTCGCGGTCGGTGTGGCCGACGTACCGCCCGACGCTCCCGGGGTGAGGGACGTGCCGGACGTGGGCGAGGACGCGGACGTGCTCGACGTCGGTGACGCGGCCGCCTTGTCGAAGGCGAACGTCACGCTGTCGTTGGCGGTGTTCCGGTCATGGAGGGCGATGCCCGCCGGGCCGGGGCGTACGGTCGCCGTGCCCTTGGCGTCCGTGTAGTCCTTGGCGGGCTTCACCCACAGCACGAACAGCTGGCTCTTCCCGGCGGCGACACCGCGCGGCACGGGGCAGACGTAGTGCCGGTGGCCCGCGGCGAAGGGGGCCGTCTTCGTGTCGCTGACCCAGAGGAAGCACTCGCCGTAGGGGCCGTCCTCCCCCTCCTCGAAGGCGTTGCCGGTCGCGACCGTGCCCTTGGGCAGGACCACGTCGAGCAGGGCGACGGCCTTGTTGCCGACGCCGTACGCGGAGGCCGGGCCGTGGTTCACGGCGTTGAGGGTCAGGGTCCACTGGCCGGCCGTACCGCGGGGTGTCACCGCGGCGGTGGCCGCGAGGTCCGCGGAGCTGTCGGCCGAGACGCGGACCTGGCCCGTGGCACCGCTCTCGAAGCCGTCTCCCGCACCGGACGCGGGCACCAGGGTGAGCGCGGGCCCGGTGCCCTGGTGGACGCCGCCACCTGGGTCCACGCCGGGCTTCAGGAGCTCGGCCGAGTAGTCGGTCACGGCGGTCAGGACGTGCTTGCCGACCGTCGCGGTCAGCGGGCTGCTCAGCTCGACGGTGGCGCCCGCGGCGACGGGGGCCGTGAAGATGCAGGTGACGGACGCCTGGCTGCCGGGTTCGACGGGGTCGTCGCCGTCGCCGTAGGCGCAGTTGGAGAACTTCCGGTCGAAGACCAGCCCGCCCACCTCCTCCCAGCGCAGCATGATGCGGCGGTCCGTGGCCAGGTCGCCGGTGTTGCGCAGCCGGAGCGGAAGCTCGATCCGGGATCCGAGCTTGGCGTGCGTCACGTCCGGGACCTTGCCGACGACCAGGTCCGGGACGCCGACGACCACCTTCGCCTCCGCGGTGGCACCGGTGCCGTGGTCCGCGCTGACGGCGTACTTGAGTGTGCCGGTGGCGCCGACCGCGGCGCCCGGGTCCGCCCGCACGGTGAAGTCGACGTACGGCGGCTGGGCGACGTCCTTGTTGACGCAGGTGAAGACCTGCCCGGCGGCCGTGCACCTCGCGTCGTCGACCGTGACGCTGGCGATGCCGGACAGGTCCCGGGCATCGATGACGAGGGTCTCGTTCGTCTGCAGGGGAACGTTCGCCCCGCCGTCGTAGAACGTCCAGCCCACGTGGACCGACTGCGCGGACGCCCCCACGTTGAGCTGCTTGTCCGCGTCGATCACGGCGTAGGACTGCGTCGGCAGGGGGGAGGGACTGGCGGCCAGGGCCGCGGATCCTGGTGCGAGGGCGAGCACCACGGCGGCCAGCGCCGTCCCCAGCACCGTGCGATGGGAAGTCATGCCCGTTCGATACGTGAGGTGTCCCGAAGGTTGCCCCCATGTGAATCACGGATTCGTTTGGGCGTTCCTCCAGGGAGGCCGTCGACCTGCCTGGACGATGATCCGAGGCATGGCATGACGCCCGACATGGGACAATGAAGTACGTGCTCCTCCCCCTGGCTGACCTGTCCGGGGACCACCTCTGATCGACTGGGATGTGCGGCACGTGCGTTTCCTCAACGACATCCAGCCCCCGTACGACCTGACGTACGACGACGTCTTCATGGTGCCGCGCCGCAGCGCGGTCGGATCGCGTCAGGGCGTGGACCTCAGCTCCCCGGACGGCACGGGCGCCACCATCCCGCTGGTCGTCGCCAACATGACCGCCATCGCCGGGCGCCGCATGGCCGAGACGCTGGCCCGGCGCGGCGGGCTCGTCGTCATCCCGCAGGACATCCCGATCGAGGTCGTCACCGAGGTCGTGTCCTGGGTGAAGAGCCGCCACCTCGTGCTGGACACCCCGATCCGGCTGGCCCCGCACCAGACCGTCGCCGACGCGCTGGCCCTGCTGCCCAAGCGCGCGCACAACGCGGGTGTCGTCGTGGACGAGGCGCAGCGCCCGGTCGGTGTCGTCACCGACGCCGACCTGACCGGGGTGGACCGCTTCACGCAGCTCGGCGAGGTCATGTCCCGTGACCTGCTGCTGCTCGACGCGGACATCGACCCGCGCGAGGCGTTCAACAAGCTGGACGCGGCCAACCGCCGCTACGCGCCCGCCGTCGACCAGGACGGCAGGCTCGCCGGCATCCTCACCCGCAAGGGCGCGCTGCGCGCCACGCTGTACTCGCCGGCCGTGGACGCGGACGGCAAGCTGCGCATCGCCGCCGCCGTCGGCATCAACGGCGACTTCGTGCAGAAGGCCAAGCAGCTGCTGGACGCGGGCGTGGACACGCTCGTCATCGATACGGCGCACGGCCACCAGGAGTCGATGATCAGCGCGATCCGGCAGGTGCGGGCCCTCGATCCGCAGGTCCCGATCGTGGCGGGCAACATCGTCGCCGCCGAGGGCGTCAAGGACCTCATCGAGGCGGGCGCCGACATCATCAAGGTCGGCGTCGGACCCGGCGCGATGTGCACCACGCGCATGATGACCGGCGTCGGCCGACCGCAGTTCTCCGCCGTCATGGAGTGCGCCGCCGAGGCCAAGAAGTACGGCAAGCACGTGTGGGCCGACGGCGGTGTCCGCCACCCGCGCGATGTCGCCATGGCCCTCGCGGCCGGCGCGTCGAACGTGATGATCGGCTCGTGGTTCGCGGGCACGTACGAGTCGCCGGGCGACCTCCAGCAGGACGCCAACGGGCGCCTCTACAAGGAGTCGTTCGGCATGGCGTCCGCCCGCGCGGTGCGCAACCGCACGTCGGACGAGTCGGCCTACGACCGCGCCCGCAAGGCGCTGTTCGAGGAGGGCATCTCCACCTCCCGCATGTTCCTCGACCCGGCCCGCCCGGGCGTCGAGGACCTGATCGACTCGATCATCGCGGGCGTCCGCTCCTCCTGCACCTACGCCGGCGCCGCCTCCCTGGAGGAGTTCGCCGACCGCGCGATCGTCGGCATCCAGAGCGCGGCGGGCTACGCGGAGGGCAAGCCCCTGCACGCCAGCTGGAGCTGACGAACTCCCTTCTGTTCGGCCCCTGTTGTCCCGGCGCCCGGGATATTCGGGGGCCGTCGGCGTGTCCGGGGTCCTACCGTCGGGGCATGGAGATAGCCGTGTGCAGGGCTGAGGACATCGCCGTACTGGACCGCCTCCTGCCGTCGTACAGCGTCGACGGCAACCACCGGGCCCGGGTTCGCGCGGCAGGAGGCCGGGGAGAGCACCTATCTGATCCCCTGGCTCGACGGTCGTCCCGTCGGGCACGCGGAGGTCCGTTGGACGGGGTGCGCGGCGCCCGAGGTGCCGGCGGGCTGCCCGGAGATCAACGGCCTGTTCGTCTGGCCGCAGGCGCTCCGCTCGCGGGGTGTCGGTGCCGCCCTGGTCCGCGAGGCCGAGCGGCTGGCTCGCCTGCGCGGCATCGACGTCATGGGCCTGGGCGTCGGCGACGGCAACCCGCGTGCCGCAGCGCTGTACGCGCGGCTCGGCTACCGGCCCACGGTCACGTACGTCGACCGTCACGCGCACCTCGACGCCGAGGGCGTGCGGCACGAGCATGCCGACCCCTGTGTGTTCCTGGTCAAGGAGCTGTCGTCAGGCCCTCTTGACGTCAAGCGGCCTTGACGCGACGCTGCACCCATGACCACACCCCAGAGCATCGAACCCGAGCACACCCTCCTCACCGCGGTAGCCCGCCTCGACCACCTCCGCACCCGCGAGTCCCTCGCCGGCTTCGGCAGCGACGCCGAGGCGCTCGACCGGTCCGAGACGCTGGAACTGCTCGCCCTGACCGAGGTCGTCGCCCGCAAGGCCGCCTACGGCCGTCAGCTCACCGTCCGCGCGGCCCGCGAGGCCGGTGCCTCCTGGACGCAGATCGGGGCCGCGCTGGGGATGAGCAAGCAGGCTGCCTGGGAGGCGCACACGCGGTGGATCGACGCGCAGGCGGAGGTGTTCGGACAGCCAGGCCGGATCGGGTTCGACGAGGAGGATCTGGCCGCGGCACGGGCCCTCGCGGGGGAGCCGGACGAGGGCTGACCAGGGCGTAATCCGACGATCGAGGCCATCGCGCAACGCTCGAAACCGACCACGCAACGAATCAACACCCGCGTCCCACGAACGCAACGATCTTGCGGAGACGCGCAAGGTTGCCGCATTACGGCCGGGACGCGCGGCCTCGTAAGGTCGAGCGCTGTACCCAGCGCGCGGCAGGACCTCCGCTCGGCGGCCCTCTCCGCGCCGCCCGTCCCTGCCGCCGTGACCGGCAGCGACAAGGAGCCACCGCGTGCTCGACCAAGGCGCACCCCCGCACGACCGCCGTCAGACCGCCGAGCCGTCCCCGGGGCTCGGCGCGCGTCTGATGCGCCGCAAGCCCGTGGAACTCCTGGTCGCCGAGGGCGGCCACGGCGAGGGCGGCTCGCTCCGCCGCTCCCTCGGGCTCTGGCAGCTGACGATGATCAGCATCGGCGCCACCCTCGGCACCGGCATCTTCGTCGTCCTCGGCGAAGCCGTCCCCAAGGCCGGTCCCGCCGTCACCCTCTCCTTCGTGATCGCCGGCCTCACCGCCCTGTTCTCGGCCCTCTCCTACGCCGAACTCGCGGGCACCATCCCGGTCGCCGGCTCCTCGTACTCGTACGCCTACGCCACCATGGGCGAGCTGATCGCCTGGATCTGCGGCTGGTGTCTGGTCCTGGAGTACGGCGTCTCGGTCGCCGCCGTCGCCGTCGGCTGGGGCGAGTACCTCAACGAACTCCTCGACGGGACGATCGGCGTCACCATCCCGGACGCGCTGTCCGCCCCGCCCGGCGACGGCGGCGTCTTCAACCTCCCGGCGCTGATCGTCGTGCTCCTCGCGATGGCGTTCCTGCTCGGCGGCGCCAAGGAGTCCGCGCGCGCCAACACGGTCATGGTGTGCGTGAAGATCGCCGCGCTGGTGCTGTTCTGCGCGATCGGCATCCAGGGCTTCAGGTCCGGCAACTACGACCACTTCATGCCGCTGGGCATGGCGGGCGTCAGCGCGGCCGGGGCGACGCTCTTCTTCTCGTACATCGGCTTCGACGCCGCCTCCACGGCCGGTGAGGAGGCGAAGAACGCGCAGCGCGACCTGCCCCGCGCGATCATGCTCTCCCTCGTCATCGTGACGGCGCTCTACGTCCTCGTCGCGGCCGTCGCCGTCGGCGCGAAGCCCTGGCGCCGCTTCAACGACTCCGAGGCCGCCCTCGCCCAGATCATGCGCGACGTCACCGGCCAGTCCTTCTGGGGAACCCTGCTCGCGGGGTGCGCGGTCATCGCCATCGCGAGCGTCGTCCTGACCGTGCTCTACGGCCAGACCCGCATCCTCTTCGCGATGTCCCGGGACGGGCTGGTCCCCAAGGTGTTCGGCAAGGTCCACCCGAAGACCGGGGCGCCCCGCGCGAACACCGTCATCGTGTCCCTGTTCTGCGGGGTCCTCGCCGCCGCCATCCCGCTGGGGCAGCTCGCGGACGCGACCAGCATCGGCACGCTCTTCGCCTTCGCGCTGGTCAACATCGCCGTCGTGGTGCTGCGCCGGACCCGCCCGGACATGTCCCGCACCTTCCGCGTACCGCTGTCGCCGGTCCTGCCCGCCGTGGGCTTCGGGCTGTGCGTGTGGATGATGGGCAGCCTCTCGGCCGTCACCTGGGTGGTCTTCGGAATCTGGATGGCCGTCGGGCTCGTGTTCTACTTCGTATACGGCCACCGGCGCTCCCGACTGGCACCCACCGCACCACCCGAGAAGTGATCGATCCACCGTGCTGAACGAACTCGACGAACGCATCGTGCACGCCCTCGCCGAGGACGCCCGCCGCTCCTTCGCGGACATCGGGCAGCTCGTCGGCCTGTCCGCGCCCGCCGTTAAGCGGCGCGTGGACCGGCTGCGGGCCACCGGCGCCATCACCGGCTTCACCGTCCGGGTGGACCCGTCGGCGCTCGGCTGGGAGACCGAGGGGTTCGTCGAGATCTACTGCCGGCACAACACGTCCCCGGACACCATCCGGCGGGGGCTTGAGCGCTACCAGGAGGTCGTGGCCGCGTCGACGGTCACGGGTGACGCGGACGCGGTCGTCCAGGTCTTCGCCGCCGACATGCGGCACTTCGAGCGGGTGCTGGAGCGGATCGCGGGGGAGCCCTTCGTGGAGCGCACCAAGTCGGTGCTCGTCCTCTCCCCACTGCTGCGCCGCTTCTCGTCCGGCTCGCCGACGTAGGCATTCGGGGGCGACTGTCAGTGGGGCGCCGTACGGTCGAGGGCATGGCAGCACGCATCGATCTCACCCTGGACTGCGACGACGCCCCGCGCCTCGCCGCGTTCTGGAAGACGGCCCTCGGCTATGTCGACGAGCCGCCGCCCGCGCCCTTCGCCACGCGGGCCGAGTGGGCGGCTCAGTTCGAGCCGGTGGATGACGACTCCGAGGACGACGGCGCCTGGCTCCGCGACCCCGACGGCGTCGGCCCGCGCCTGTCCATCCTCAAGGTTCCCGAGCCCAAGTCGGCCAAGAACAGGCTGCACTTGGACATCCGGGTGCCGGTGCGGGGCGGCCCGGAGGAGCGGTGGGCAGCGATCAGAGCGGAGGCCGCGCGGCTGGTGGAAGCGGGCGGCCGGGTGCTCGCCGAGTTCGACGGACACCATGTCGTGATGGCCGATCCCGAGGGCAACGAGTTCTGCGTGGCGGGCAGTTGAGGCTCCGGACTCACTCCGCCGTCTTGCGCGCCAGCGCGTTGTTCCCTATCGAGTTGTGCACGCTGAAGCTCACCGCGTCCGAGCGGTAGCGGTCGTCCGACCACTCAACTGGTCGTCCTTCGCGGGTCGTTGTGACCCGGCGCACCCGCAGCAGCGGGCTGGTCCGGCGGATGCCCAGCAGCTCCGCGTCCTGCGCGCCCGCGGCGACCGCGTCGATGACGTGCTCGCCGTAGGCGAAGACCAACCCCGTGTCGTCGTACAGGCGTTGGGTCACCGACGGGCACTCCGGCTCGATCGCCTCGACGGCGGGGGAGATCCAGTCGGCGTACACCGTCCGCTCCAGGAGGACCGGCTCGCCGTCCAGGCCGCGGACCCGGAGCACGTGCAACACCGGTGTCCCCGCGGCGAGTTGGAGGCGTACGGCGTCCTCGGCGGTGGCCGGGCGGTACTCCTGCGCGACCACGTGCCCGGTCGCCTCGCGCTCCATCGCGCGGGCCCACTCGGCGAAGCTGCGCAGCTCCGCGAAACTCTGGCTGCGGCGGCTGGCCAGCACCACCCGGCGGGCGCCCTGGCGGGAGCCGATCAGCCCCTCGGCGGTGAGGGCCGCGACGGCCTGGCGGACCGTGCCGCGCGAGACGCCGTACTGCGCCGCGAGGTCCGTCTCCGCGGGCAACAGGCTGCCGACTGTGTACTCCTCGCGGTCGATGGCCCTGCGCAGCTCGTCGGCGATCTCCTCGTGTCGCGCCGTCATGCTTCCCCTCCGAGTTGACCACTGTGCACAGCGTGAGCAGCGTAGTCGAGTTCCCCCGGTGATCCGTGTCAGCCAGGAGTGTGCAGAGAAGAAGGGGTCACGGTTTCGCCAATGTTTACGAACAAGACACCATCACCCGGCGTACTGAGGCCAACTTGTTCAGACAAGTTCTGCCGACAAGTTCTCCGCTCTGCTCTAACCCTCGTGCGCACCCCTGGAGAGACCGTGACCGTGTCCCCGCCGAGAAACGCCGTCCTGGGTGGATCCCTCGCCGTCGTCGCCGCGCTCGCCCTCAGCGCCTGCGGCGCCGCTCCCACCAACTCGTCGACCACCGCCGACGGCAAGAACGCCGCCACCGCCACCTCCGTCGCCGACTTCGGCGGCATGGACGCCCTGGTGAAGGCGGCCAAGAAGGAGGGCACGCTGCACATCATCGCGGTGCCCCGCGACTGGGCCAACTACGGCGCCATCATCGACGGCTTCACCAAGAAGTACGGCATCAAGATCACGGACGAGAACCCGGACGGCTCCAGCCAGGACGAGATCAACGCCGTCACCTCCCGCAAGGGCCAGGACCGTGCGCCCGACGTCCTCGACCTCGGCTCCTCCTTCGCGCTGAGCGCCGCCCAGCAGGGCCTGCTCGCGCCGTACAAGGTCGCCTCCTTCGACCAGATCCCCGAGGGCCAGAAGGACCCGAAGGGGCAGTGGTTCAACGACTACGGCGGCTACATCTCCATCGGCTGCGACGCCAAGCGCGTGAAGACCTGCCCGACCACCTTCGCGGACCTGCTGAAGCCGCAGTACAAGGGCCAGGTCGCCCTCAACGGCAACCCCACCAAGTCGGGTTCGGCCTTCGGCGGCGTCTACGCGGCGGCGCTCGCCAACAAGGGCTCCTTCGACGACATCCAGCCCGGCCTGGACTTCTTCGCCAAGTTGAAGAAGAACGGCAACTACACGCCCGTCGAGTCCACCCCGGCGACCGTCGAGAAGGGCGAGACGCCCATCTCCATCGACTGGGACTACCTGAACGCCGGTTACGCCGACGAGTTCAAGTCCAAGGGCGTCGACTGGAAGGTCTCCATCCCGAGCGACGGCCAGTACGCGCAGTACTACTCGCAGGCCATCAACAAGGACGCCCCGCACCCGGCGGCTGCCCGCCTGTGGCAGGAGTACCTGTACAGCGCCGAGGGCCAGAACCTCTGGCTCAAGGGCTACGCGCGCCCGGTCCTGATGACCTCGATGGAGTCGGCCGGCACGCTCGACAAGACCGCCGCCGCCAAGCTTCCCGCGGTCTCCGGCACCCCGTCCTTCCCGACCGAGGCCCAGCAGAGCAAGGCCAAGACGGTCATCGCGTCCGGCTGGGCGAAGGCCGTCTCCGGATGACGGCCACGCTCACGCGGGCCGACGTCGGCGCCGCCGCTTCCGTGAAGCGGCGGCGCCGCG
Organism: Streptomyces sp. N50; assembly: GCF_033335955.1. Classification (GTDB taxonomy): domain Bacteria; phylum Actinomycetota; class Actinomycetes; order Streptomycetales; family Streptomycetaceae; genus Streptomyces. The sequence continues at coordinate 1,214,799 of NZ_CP137549.1, read as the reverse complement.
TCCCCGGCTGGATCGCCGTGGTCCCGCTGCTCGTGTTCGTCGCGGTCGCCTTCGGGGTGCCCGCCGTCGCGATGCTGAACGGCGCCTTCACCGTCAAGAACCAGACGGCGGGCGCCACTTCGTACAGCACCGCCAACCTCACCGAGTCCCTGAAGGGCGCCTACCTCACCGCGCTGATCGGCAGCGTCAAGCTGTCCGCGCTCTCGGCCGCCCTGGGCACCCTGCTCGGTCTTCCGCTCGCGCAGGTCGTCGTCACCTCCCGCTTCCGCGCGCTGCGCGAGGCCGTGCTCACCGCGTCCGGCGTCCTCGCCAACTTCGGCGGTGTCCCGCTGGCCTTCGCGTTCGTCGCCACCCTCGGCAACGCCGGTGTGCTGACGACCCACTTGGGCCTCAAGGACAAGGGCTGGGACCTCTACAGCTTCTCGGGCCTGGTCCTCGTCTACCTGTACTTCCTCATCCCGCTGATGGTCCTCACCATCACCCCGGCCCTGGAGGGCCTGCGCGCCCAGTGGCGCGAGGCCGCCGCGAACAACGGCGCGACCGGCGTCCAGTACTGGCGGCACGTGGCCCTGCCGGTGCTGCTGCCCTCGCTGCTCGGCGGGTTCGTCCTCCTCTTCGGCAGCGCGTTCGCCGCGTACGCCACCGCCGCGGCCATGGTGGGCAGTTCGATCCCGCTGGTCACCCTGCAGATCGCCGACGCCATCTCCGGCAACGTGCTGGTCGGCCAGGAGAACGTGGCCCTCGCCCTCAGCCTCGACATGGTCCTGGTCGCGGGTGTGGTCATGGCCGTGTACCTGCCCCTGCAACGACGGAGCGCGCGATGGCTGGACGCCTGAACCTCTGGCGGTGGGTCGTCCTCGGCCTGGCCGCCCTGTACTTCCTGGTCCCGCTCGCCGCGTCCGTGGTCTTCACGGTCGACGTGCCCGGCGAGGGCGTCACCTTCGACGCCTACACCCAGATCGTCTCCGCCGACGGCTTCACCTCCAGCCTGGTGCTCTCGCTGGAACTCGCCGCCGCCACCATCGCCGTCGTCCTGCTCCTGATGGTCCCGGCCATGGTCGCGCTACGGCTCGGAGCGCCCCGGCTGCGCCCGGTCGTCGAGGTGATCTGCTCGCTGCCGCTGGTGGTGCCGCCGATCGCCTTCGTCGCCGGTATCGCAACGGTCTTGAAGTGGGGCCCCGACTACCTGTCCCGCACCCCGCTGTTCGAGACCTTCGTGGCCATCCAGAACCCGAGCTTCCCGTTCATCCTCGTCCTCGCCTACGTCGTGATGGCGCTGCCGTTCGTGTACCGGGCGCTGGACTCGGGGCTGCGCGCCATCGACGTGAAGACCCTGGTCGAGGCCGCCCGCAGCTGCGGCGCGAACTGGCCGCAGGCACTCGTGCGGACCGTACTGCCCAATCTGCGCGGCGCGTTGCTCAACGCCTCCTTCCTCACGCTCGCCCTGGTCCTCGGTGAGTTCACCGTGGCCCAACTCCTGGGTTTCCAGCCCTTCGCCGTGTGGATCTACAGCGTCGGCGGGTCCAACGCCCAGCTCTCCGTCGCCGTCTCCGTGCTCAGCCTGGTCGTCACCTGGGCACTCCTCCTCACGCTCGCCGGTGTCGGCGGACGTGACAAAACCGCTTCGTCCCGGGGATGAACCATGACCGCCACCACGCTTGAGAAGACCACGACGGACAACGCCGCCACCGTCGAATTCCGGGGCCTGCGCCGGGAGTTCGGCCCCACGGTCGCCCTCGACGGACTCGACCTGACCGTGCGGCCCGGCGAGTTCCTGGCCCTGCTCGGCCCCTCCGGCTGCGGCAAGACCACCGCCCTGCGCATGCTCGCCGGCTTCGAACACCCCACGTCCGGTGAGGTGTTGGTGGACGGCAAGGACGTCACCGACGTGCCCGCGCACCGCCGCGACGCCGGGATGGTCTTCCAGTCGTACAGCCTCTTCCCGCATCTCAACGCTCTCGACAACGTCGCCTTCGGCCTCCGCATGCGCAAGGTACGTACGGCCGAACGACGGTCCCGCGCGGGCGAGTTGCTCGACCTCGTCGGGCTCGGCGACAAGGGCGAGCGCTTCCCGCACCAGCTCTCCGGCGGCCAGCAGCAGCGTGTCGCGCTGGCCCGCGCGCTCGCCCTGCGCCCGCGCGTCCTGCTCCTGGACGAACCGCTCTCGGCGCTCGACGCCAAGGTGCGGCTGTCCCTGCGTGAGGAGATCCGCCGCCTCCAGCAGGAACTCGGCATCACCACCCTCTTCGTGACGCACGATCAGGAAGAGGCGCTGTCCATAGCCGACCGGGTCGCCGTGATGCGCGCCGGAAAGCTCGAACAGTGCGCCGCACCGGCCGAGTTGTACGGCCGGCCCGCGACCGCCTTCGTCGCCGAGTTCGTCGGCACGATGAGCCGGCTCCCGGGGCACCTGACCGACGGGGTCGTCGAAGTGCTCGGGCAGCGGCTGCCGGTCGACGGCGAGGCGCCCGCGCTGACGGAGGTGGACGTCCTCGTACGCCCCGAGGCGATCGACGTACGGGCCGACGCCGCCGGTGACGCGCGGGTCGTCGCCACCGCCTTCCTCGGCTCGGTCGTCCGCCTCACCGTGCAGCTCGCCGACTCCACCGAGGTCAAGGCCGACCTGCCCGCGCACGAGGCCGCGGGGCTGGGCGCCGGCGTCGCCGTACGGGTGTCGCTGCCGGAACGGCCGGTACTCGTGGCAGAACGCATCTGACCTGGGGCCATGGTGGCCCGTAGTGCCCGTACTGAAAGAGAGAAACGTGACCCCCCACACCCAACTCCCGCTCCAGGCCGTCCTGTTCGACATGGACGGAACGCTCGTCGACACCGAGCGGCTGTGGTGCGAGGCGGTGGAGCAGGTCGCGGGCAGGACCCTGACGGACGCGGACCAGCCGGAGGTGCTCGGCCGCCCGGTCGAGCACACCGCCGACTGGCTCGCCCGGACCACGGGCGCGTCGGCGGCGGACCTCGCGGTCGAGCTCCACCGGGAGTTCGCCGCCCGCGTCCGCACCGGCATCGTGCCCCGGCCCGGCGCGCTCGCCCTGCTCGACGCCCTCGCCCGCGACGGCGTCCCCACGGCGCTCGTCACCGCGTCCCCCCGCGCGGTCGCCGACACCGTCCTCGAAGCCCTCGGCGCGAGCCGCTTCGCCGTCTCCGTCACCGCCGACGACACCGGGCGCACGAAGCCCGCGCCCGACCCCTACCTCGCCGCCTGCCGCGCCCTCGGCGTCGAACCGGCGGCCTGCGTGGCCGTCGAGGACACCCAGACCGGCGTCAGCTCCGCCGAGGCGGCCGGCTGCGCGGTCCTCGCGGTGCCGTCGCTGGCCCCGATCGACGCGGCCCCCGGCCGGACCGTACGGGACAGTCTCGTCGGGGTCACCCCGGCGGCCCTGCGCGCGATGGTGACGCGCGAACGGCCGTACGAGCTACGCGTGTTGACCTGGAACCTCTGGCTCGGCGGCAGCGAGGTCGACGACCACCGGACCAAGCAGCTGAAGGCGATCGCGGAGACCGGCGCGGACGTGGTCGGCCTCCAGGAGACGGGCGGCACGGCGGCGGAGGAACTGGCCGAGGCGCTCGGCTGGTACCACCACCGGGCGGGCGAGAACCTCGGTGTCATCAGCCGCCATCCGATCACCGCGCGTTTCGGCGACCCGGATGTCGGCTTCTATGGCGCGGGTGGTGTCCGGATCGCCGTGGGGGAGGGGCGTGAGGTCGATGTGTGGACCTGCCATCTCGACTACACGCCCTACGGCCCCTACGAGTTCGCGTTCGACGGGCTTCCGGCCGCTGATCTGATCGCTCATGAGGGCGTTCGGCTCGCCCAGATGCGGGATGCCCTTGGCAGGATCGCGGAGGTGGGCGACGACGCCGTTCCCGTTGTGCTGGTCGGTGACTTCAACTGCCCTTCGCATCTGGACTGGGCGGGTGTGGAGTGGCCGGTGACGAAGGCGGCGGCGGATGCGGGGTTGCGGGACTCGTACCGGGAGGTTCATCCGGACCCGGTCGCGTCGCCTGGGTACACCTGGTCGCCGATTCATCCTGTGCACGAGGACGGTAGTGGGCGCGATGAGCCGCAGGACCGGATCGACTACGTCCTGTACCGGGGGCTGAGCGTGCTGGACTCTCGTACGTTCGTGGTCGGCACGCCTAGCCCCTGGCCGGATGTGGCCGGTAACTGCTGGCCGTCTGACCATGCGGCTGTTCTTACGGTGTTCGTGGTGCCCCGGAGTTAAGTGCGCCGCTGGAAGGTCGGTATGTCGGCTGCGGGTCCGTTGTGGCTGGGCGCGCAGTTCCCCGCGCCCCTTTGGGGCGCGTTGCCGGGCCGCCTGTCAAGCCATCAGGGGTTCCAGAAGAAGGACACATGCGCGCGGTCGAAGCGGCGCTCGGTCAGATCCTGTCGTGGAATTACCCAGTGGAGGGTGGAGCCCTCGCGGCCGTCCAGGCCGATGTCCCACTGGGCGAGCAGTACCCAGTCCTCGGGGGCGGGCAGCTCCGTGGTGTCGCCTCGGAACCGTCGTGAGTCCTTCGCCTCGTCGGCCGCGTCCAGGACGGGGTCCGTCTCCGTGCACTCGTGGGAGGCGTAGCCGCCGATGTGCAGCGGTCCGTCGACGACGATGTCGCCGTACGTCTGCTCCCACGTCTCGGCCAGCTCACCGGCATGGGGATGGCCGGGGAGCGTGACGACCTCCCCGCCGCGCTCCTCGGTCCAGAACAGGGAGTGGGACGCCATGGAGATATCGGGCGCCAGCCGCAGCTCCTCCTGGGGGAACTGTTCGCAGATGAGTTCTTCGTAGTCGTAGTTGTTCTTCGGCCTCCGCTCCTCGACGGGTGTCCCCTCGGGGATGTACACGACCTCTCCGGCCGGTCCTATGTAGCTCGGCAGTTCTGGAAAGCCGAAGAGCAGCAGGCGGCCGTCGGCAGGCAGCGGAAGGCCCGTCACCTCCTCCGGCAGGGCCGCGCAGTCGAGGGTGGCGAGTAACGGGAACCAGGGGTCGGGGACGTCGGCAGGCAGCAGCAGTGGCCCGCCGAACCTGCCGACGACCGGCCCGTCCCCACGGGTGACGAGGGTCGCGCAGGGACGGGCGTCGGCGATCCAGCCCTCGACGTCCTCGCGCGGTATCCCGCGCCGCAGCGCCTCCGCACGGAACGGCGCGAGCCGGTTGATCAGTTCAGGATTCATGGGCGGAAACCTACGCCCGAGGACTGACAACGGGTGCACCGCTCCGGAACCACCGGCTCCCACCAGGCACGCAACGAATCGCCACCCCGCCCCACCCGCACGCAACAAACCGCTCACCGGCGCGCAACAGCTCCTTCTTGTCCGGCCCGGCCCCTCGGCCGTACCGTCTAGGTGGGCCCCGATAGGTGGCTCTTCAACCTCTTCAGCCTTTTCAACCGCTTCAGCCCTTTCGTACCGGTGAGGAACAAGACATGCGCACCGCCCTCCTCCAGAGCTCCGGGCGCCCCGGCTCCGTCGTCGAGAACCTCAAGGTCCTCGACGAGGCGGCGGGCCGCGCCGCGGCCGGCGGTGCCGCGCTGCTCGCCGCGCCGGAGATGTTCCTCACCGGATACGCGATCGGCGACGACGTCGGCCGCCTCGCCGAGCCCGCCGACGGCGACTCCGCGGACGCCGTCGCCGAGATCGCCGGCCGGCACGGACTTGCCGTCGCCTACGGCTACCCCGAGCGCGACGGCGACGCCGTGTACAACTCGGCCCAGCTGGTCTCCGCCGACGGCACCCGCCTGGCCAACTACCGCAAGACCCACCTCTTCGGCGACTTCGAGCGCGCCCACTTCACACCCGGCGAACAGCCGGTCGTCCAGGCCGAGTTGAACGGTCTGACCGTCGGCCTGATGATCTGCTACGACGTCGAGTTCCCGGAGCCCGTCCGCGCCCACGCCCTCGCCGGCACCGACCTGCTCCTCGTCCCGACGGCGAACATGCACCCGTTCCAGTTCGTCGCCGAGGCACTGGTCCCGGTGCGCGCCTGGGAGAACCAGATGTACGTGGCGTACATCAACCGCATCGGCCAGGAAGGGGAGTTCGACTTCTTCGGCCTCTCCACCCTCGCCGGTCCCGACGGAGTCGCCCGCACCCGCGCCGGCCGTGGCGAGGAACTCCTTCTCGCGGACGTCGACTCCGAGTTGCTCGCCAACTCCCGTGCGGCGAACCCGTATCTGACGGACCGTCGCCCCGGCCTCTACGGGTCCCTCGCCTGAATCCCCCCTGCTGTTCCCGCACTTGTACTTGTTCTTGTTCCGCTAGGAGTCCGTACCCCATGACGTCCACGGTGCCCAACGCCGTCCAGCACGCCGACGAGCGGCAGCCGCCGATCACCATGTTCGGGCCGGACTTCCCCTACGCGTACGACGACTTCCTCGCCCACCCGGCGGGCCTCGGCCAGATACCCGCGACCGAGCACGGCACCGAAGTCGCCGTCATCGGCGGCGGGTTGTCCGGCATCGTGGCCGCTTACGAACTGATGAAGATGGGCCTCAAGCCCGTTGTCTACGAGGCCGACCAGATCGGCGGGCGGCTGCGTACCGTCGGCTTCGACGGGTGCGATCCGTCGCTGACCGCCGAGATGGGCGCGATGCGTTTCCCGCCCTCCTCCACCGCCCTCCAGCACTACATCGACCTGGTGGGCCTTGAGACCCGGCCGTTCCCCAACCCCCTTGCGGAGGCGACCCCTTCGACCGTCGTCGACCTCAAGGGCGAGTCCCACTACGCGACCACCGTCGACGACCTCCCGCAGGTCTACCGCGACGTGATGCACGCCTGGAACGCCTGCCTCGAAGAGGGCGCCGACTTCTCCGACATGAACCGCGCGATGCGCGAACGCGATGTCCCGCGCATCCGCGAGATCTGGTCGAAGCTCGTCGAGAAGCTCGACAACCAGACCTTCTACGGCTTCCTCTGCGACTCGGAGTCCTTCAAGTCCTTCCGGCACCGCGAGATCTTCGGCCAGGTCGGCTTCGGAACGGGGGGCTGGGACACCGACTTCCCCAACTCGATCCTCGAAATCCTGCGCGTCGTCTACACCGAGGCCGACGACCACCACCGCGGCATCGTCGGCGGCTCCCAGCAACTCCCGCTCCGCCTCTGGGACCGCGAGCCGCAGAAGATCGTCCACTGGCCCTACGGCACCTCGCTGGCGTCCCTGCATGTGAACGGCGAACCCCGCCCGGCCGTGACCCGGCTGCACCGCACCGCCGGCAACGGGATCACCGTGACGGACGCCAACGGCGACATCCGCACCTACCAGGCCGCGATCTTCACCGCCCAGTCCTGGATGCTGCTCTCGAAGATCGCCTGCGACGACTCGCTCTTCCCGATCGACCACTGGACCGCGATCGAGCGCACCCACTACATGGAGAGCTCGAAGCTGTTCGTCCCGGTCGACCGGCCGTTCTGGCTCGACAAGGACGAGGAGACCGGCCGGGACGTCATGTCGATGACCCTCACCGACCGTATGACGCGCGGGACTTACCTCCTCGACGACGGCCCGGACAAGCCTGCCGTCATCTGCCTCTCGTACACCTGGTGCGACGACAGCCTCAAGTGGCTGCCGCTGTCGGCGAACGAGCGGATGGAGGTCATGCTGAAGTCGCTCGGCGAGATCTACCCGAAGGTCGACATCAGGAAGCACGTCATCGGCAGCCCGGTGACCGTGTCGTGGGAGAACGAGCCTTATTTCATGGGCGCGTTCAAGGCCAACCTGCCCGGCCACTACCGCTACCAGCGGCGCCTGTTCACCCACTTCATGCAGGACCGGCTGCCCGCGGACAAGCGGGGCGTCTTCCTCGCCGGCGACGACATCTCCTGGACGGCCGGCTGGGCCGAGGGCGCCGTCCAGACCGCGCTGAACGCGGTCTGGGGCGTCATGCACCAACTCGGGGGAGCGACCGACCCGACCAACCCCGGGCCCGGGGACGTCTACGACGAGATCGCGCCGGTCGAACTCCCGGAGGACTGAGGGGAGTTCAGACCCCGGCCGCGCGGGCCGCCGTGTACAGCTCGGCGGCCAGGTCCTTGAGTTCCTCGGCGTCCCGCGGGGCACCGGCGAACTCGAAGAAGTACTCGTCGAGACCGACCTCGACATGCGCCACGAGGTCCGTCACGATCTGGTCGATGTTGCCGGCGAACGGCGGGCGGTCCGCGCCCTCGTAGGCCTTGGACGTGTACCGCAGATTGATCCGGGCCGCCGACTGGAGCGGCTCGGTACGGCCGCGCTCGGCGGCCAGCTCCCGCAACGCCCGCCATTCCGCGGCCAGTTGCCCGGCGCCCATGGCCACCGGCTGCCAGCCGTCGGCGCGATCGACGAGTCGGGTCAGCGCCTTCTTGCTCATCGCGGGCAGCAGAATGGGGATCGGTCGTGCGGGCTTGGGTCCGACCACCGAGGAGTTGATGGTGGTCAGCGTCCCCTCGTACGTCACCGGGTCAGGGCCCCACACCGCACGGCACACGTCCAGCACCTCGTCCAGGGACTTGCCGCGGTCCTTGAACGGGGCGATCCCGGCCGCCGCGTACTCGTCGAGCGACCAGCCGGTGCCGAACCCGGCCACCACCCGGCCGTCGCTCGCCGCGTCCAACGTGCCGAGCGTCCGCGCCAGTTGGAACGGTCCGTGCAGCGGGGCCACCAGCACACTGGTGCCGAGCCGGGCCCGCCGGGTGGCCGACACGGCCAGCGCCAGCGTCACCAGGGGTTCGGCGACCGAGCGGTACTCGTCGGGCCACGGGACGCCCTCCATGTTGTAGAGCCCCTGGGTCGCGGGTTCCGGGAAGAGGGCGCGTTCGAAGACCCAGAGGCTCTCGTAGCCGATCTCCTCGGCCGCGCGGGCCACGTCCGGGACGTCCTTGCCGATGTCGTACTGGTGCGTCTGGGGAAGAGTGAGACCCAACCTGGTGGCCATGCTCGTGCTCCTTCGCAACAGGCACTTGAACCGTCAACGTAACTCTCCCGACGGCGTGCGGTCGGGTCCCGCTCCCGGGTATGGCTGGATCAGTCCGGCAGTGGCGTGAGCATCATGCGGCCCGCGAGTCCGACCGCCGCGTCCAGCCGTTCGGTGAACTCCTCGGCCACGTCGGGCAGTCCACGCAGCGCCCACAGGGCCCGCGCCGCCGTCCAGGTCGCCTCCCTGGCGCGCTCCAGACTCCACGAGCCGAGCAGATGCGTGAGCGGATCGGCGATCTGGAACAGGTCGGGCCCCGGCATCAGCTCCTCGCGGACGCGCTCCTCCAGCGACACGAGGAGATCGCCGACGCGGTCGAACTCGTCCTCCAGCTCGGCCGGTTCGCAGTCCAGCGTGCGACAGGCGTCCACGACGGCGAGCGCGAGATCGTGGCCGATGTGCGCGTTGATGCCGGACAGGGCGAACTGCAGCGGTCGTACGCCGGGATGGCGGCGGAGCTGGAACAGCGGGCGCCAACAGGCGGGCGGGCGGCGCCCGTTGGCCGCCGCGTCCACGGCGGCGAGGTACCGCTCCGCGAACCGTACGTCCAGTGTGATCATGGCCCGCGCGTCCGTGAACCGTCCGGCGTCGACGCTCCGGTCGACCGCCTCCGTGACGGCGAGGTAGACGCGGTTGAACACCGCGATCCCGTCCCGCGCGGGCAGTTCCTCGTCGAGCGCGCGCAGCCGGGAGACGACCTTGTCCACGGGTGTCACGGGTGTGGTGAAGTGTGCCAATTGCCCCATGGGGGCAGCGTCCCAGCCCTAGGCTGGCCGAGGCGCCGCCGGGCCCGAGACTTCCCCAGAACGGGGGAACGGGTCCGGTGTGAGGGGGCGGTGTGTCGGGTTCGCGGGACCGACGGCGGAGCGTACTGGTCGTGGCGGCCTCGATCGTGGTCACGCTCGGCGCGATGACCGGGGCGATCAGAGCGCTGGACGACGAACGCGGCACGGACCGGACCCGGCCGGACGCGAGCGACGCGACCGTGCTGCTGCCGTGGCCCGATGTGCCGACTACATTGAACTCCCCTTCCCCGAAGGCGAGTTCGTCGGCCCATCCGAAGAAGACCACCACGACCGGCCCCACCCGGAAACCGCCCCGCATCACCTCCTCCCGCCTCTACCGCCACTCGGACTCCCAGGTCCTCGACTGGGTCCGCGATCACCCCGACGACCCCCGTACCGAGGTCATCGCGTCCCGGATCGCCGACCAGCCGGCGGCGGTCTGGTTCGCGGACTTCACGCCGTCGACGATCACCGACCGGGTGCGCGCGGTGACTTCGGGGGCGGCGGCACAGGGCAGGGTGCCGGTGGTCGTGCCGTACGCGATTCCGGACCGGGACTGCGGCGGGGCGTCCGAGGGCGGGGCGCCGGACGTCGACGCGTACGACGGCTGGATCGACGACTTCGCGGCGGGCCTGGGCTCACGGGAGGTCGTGGTCGTCCTCGAACCCGACTCGATAGCCCAGGCCGACTGCCTCTCCGCCGCCCAACGCGCCGACCGCTTCGAGGCGTTGGCCCGCGCGGGCCGCGTTCTGAAGTCCGCCGATCCGAAGGCCCGCGTCTACTACGACGCGGGCCACTCCGACTGGAACCCGGCCGCACAGCAGGCGGCCCTGCTGAAGCAGGCGGGCGCGGCCTCGGCCGCCTCCTCGGACGGGATCTTCAGCAACGTCTCGAATTTCCACACCACTTCGGCGGAGATCGCCTACGACCGCCAGGTCCTGGACGCTCTGGGCGGCCCCGCGAACCTCGGCGCCGTCATCGACACCAGCCGCAACGGCAACGGCGCCCCGGCCGACGGCCAGTGGTGCGACCCGGCGGGCCGGAAGATCGGCCGGGCGCCGACTCTCGACACCGGGGAGGCGCGGATCGACGGTTATCTGTGGGTCAAGTTGCCGGGGGAGTCGGACGGTTGCCGGGGTACGGCCGGTACGTTCACGGCGTCGTACGCCTACGACTTGGCGCGCTGACCGGGGTCGTGGGGTGTGTCGTACGACGACGTGCCCTCGTCCAGCAGCGGTTGGTCCGTCTTGAGATGGGCGGGCGCGAGGAAGCGCAGGGCGTGGTAGCCGGTGATGACGACGAGCGTGCCCAGGGCGATACCGCTGAGCGTGAAGTTGTCGGTGAACTTGATGGTGACACCGCCGACGCCGATGATGATGCCCGCCGCGGCCGGTACCAGGTTCAGCGGATTGCGCAGATCCACACCGGAGTTGAGCCAGATCTGCGCGCCGAGCAGGCCGATCATGCCGTAGAGGATGACGGTGATCCCGCCGAGCACCCCGCCCGGGATCGCGGCCACGATCGCGCCGAACTTGGGGCAGAGGCCGAAGAGGAGCGCGAAGCCGGCGGCGGCCCAGTAGGCGGCGGTGGAGTAGACGCGGGTCGCGGCCATCACGCCGATGTTCTCGGAGTAGGTGGTGTTGGGCGGGCCGCCGACGGCGGTCGACAGCATCGAGGCGACGCCGTCCGCCGAGATCGCCGTGCCCAGCTTGTCGTCCAGTGAGTCGCCGGTCATCTCCCCAACTGCCTTGACGTGCCCGGCGTTCTCGGCGACCAGCGCGATCACCACCGGCAGCGCGACCAGGATCGCCGACCACTGGAACGTCGGTCCGTGGAAGGACGGCAGCCCGACCCAGTCGGCCTTGCCGACGGCGGAGAGGTTCAGCCGCCAGTGGTCGGTGACCTCGCCGCTCGCGCTCATCGAGTGGATGCGGCCGAAGATCCGGTCGAACGCCCAGGAGATGCCGTAGCCGAAGACCAGGCCCAGGAAGATCGCGACCCGGGACCAGAAACCACGCAGACAGACGACGGCCAGACCGGTGAACGCCATGACCAGCAGGGCCGTCCACTGGTCCTGCGGCCAGTAGGTGGCGGCGGTCACCGGGGCGAGGTTGAAGCCGATCAGCATCACCACCGCGCCGGTCACGATCGGCGGCATCGCGGCGTGGATGATCCGCGCCCCGAACCGCTGCACGGCGACACCGACCAGGAACAGCACGACCCCGACGACGAACACCGCGCCGGTCACCGTCGCGCTGGTGCCGCCCTGGGCGCGGATCACGGCGGCCACGCCCACGAAGGACAGGGAGCAGCCGAGGTAGCTGGGCCCGGCCCCTGGTGGCGAGCAGGAAGATCACGGTCGCGACGCCGGACATCATGATCGCGAGGTTGGGGTCCAGACCCATGAGGACCGGGGCGACGAAGGACGCCCCGAACATCGCCACCACGTGCTGGGCGCCGAGCCCGACCGTGCGCGGCCAGGAGAGCCGTTCGTCGGGGCGGACGACCGCTCCGGGTGCGGGCGTGTGCCCGTCACCGTGCAGCTTCCAGCGCACGCCGAGGTCCATGGTGGGGTTCGCTTTCTCTGTAGCTGAATTCGCTAGCTGAATTCTGTCTATCTGAAGTCGGTCCGGACCATTGTCACGGCTACCTCGGGGTTCTACGCTCGCACGGTTCCACTCATGAACTGCGTTCACGTATCTGATCGGAGTTGATCGGTGAGTAGAAGACCCCGGCTGAGTGTTCTGCTGGTGGCCGCGGCGACGCTGACAGCCCTGTTCGCCCCCTCCGCCTCCGCGCACACGGCCCCCGCCGTCCCGCGCACCGCCGTCCTCGACGGCACCCGCCTCCAGGAGGCGAAAGTCCGTCTGGACCACGGCGACCCCCAACTCCGGCGTGCGCTGAAGCAGTTGACGGCCCGTGCCGACAACTGGCTGCACCAGGGCCCCTGGACGGTCGTCGACAAGCCGAAACCCGCCCCCGGAGGGGACGTTCACGAGTACCTGAGCCAGGCGCCCTACTGGTGGCCCACGACCACCCCGACCGCCGACAATCCGTGGGGCTGCCCGTACGTCCAGCGTGACGGGCAGCGCAACCCCGAGGTCGACACGGGGACCGACCGCCAGGACGTGGAGAAGGTCTTCGACTCGACGTACGACCTCGCGCTCGCCTGGTACTACACCGGCGACAGGCGGTACGCGCGGAAGGCCGACCAGGTCCTGCGCACCTGGTTCCTCGACCCGGCCACGAAGATGAACCCCAACCTGGACCACGCCCAGTTCATCCCGTGCAAGTACGACGGCCGAGCCATCGGCATCATCGACTTCTCCCAGTCGTACACCAGCGTCGTCGACGCCATCGCGATCCTCGGCGCCGGCGCCCCCGGCTGGACGAAGAACGACCGTACCGCGATGGCCAGTTGGAACTCCGCCTTCCTCGGCTGGCTGAAGAACAGCGCCTTCGGCAAGGAGGAGGGCGCCGCCGCCAACAACCACGGCACCTTCTACGACATGGAGTTGGCCGCCCTCGCCTACGCGACCGGTGACACGGCGCTGGCCAGGCGAACCGTGCTGGACGCGCGTGCCAAGCGCATCGACCCGCAGATCGCGGGCGACGGCAGTCAGCCGCAGGAGCTGGCGCGGACGCGGAGTTGGCACTACTCGACCTTCGACCTGGTCGCGTACACCCGGCTCGCCGCCATCGGCCGGCAAGTGGGCGTGAACCTGTGGACCTATCAAGGGCCGGACGGGCAGGGCCTGTCGAAGGCGGTGGACTATCTGCTGCCGGCCGCCACCGGGGCCGCCGCGTGGTCGCACCCGGAGCTGGAGTTCTACCGGTACGCGGCGAGCGATGTCGTCCACGCGGCCGCCGACGCGGGGGACAAGAAGGCGCAGGCCGCCGTGCCGAAGCTGGAGGCGCCGCCCGGCGGTGACCTGTGGGCGCTGCGTCCGGCGGCCGAGCAGCTGGACTCGATCGCCGGGTGACCGCCCGCCGGTCACCGGCCTGACCAGGGCCTTCCTGACAGGGGCTCCTGAGCGGTCGCTTAGAATGGGGCGTCCCCACAGTCTCCACCGCCCCACCAGCACCGCTCGGGAGCCCCGCCGTGACCGTCGAATCCCCGTCCGCCACCGTCCTGTCGTACGGCCAACTCGTCGCCGTGACCGTGCACTTCGACGATCTCGACGCACTCGGCATGCTGCACAACGCCCGCTTCCCGCTCCTCGTCGAGCGCGCCTGGACCGAGCTGTGGCAGGAGCACGGGGTCCGCTTCGACGGCGACTGGGCGAGCGCCGGGGACGCCTGCAACGTGGTGAAGGAACTGCTGATCAGCTACGAGGCGCCGGTCACCAGGCCGGGGGCGTACGCCGTACACCTGTGGCTGGACCGGCTGGGGACGACGGGGCTGACGTACGGCTTCCGGCTCTGCTCGGCGGACGGGGTGACGACGTACGCGACCGGCACCCGGGTGCTTGTGCGGCTGGACGCGGGGACGTTGCGGCCCGCGCCCTGGAGCGAGGGGTTCAGGGCCGTGGGCCGGACACTGCTGCGCTCGGCGGGCTGACCTTCGGGCGGTCGCGGTCCCCGGCGCGGAGCACGCCCGCGAAGACCACGAGGCCGCCCGCCAGCACCGTGACCAGGCAGAACGACACGACCAGGCTCGTCGCCTGCGCCACCCCGCCGATCAGGCTCGGCGCGACCAGACCCGACGTGTAGGTGATCGTCGCGACGCCCGCGATGGCCTGGCTGGGGTTGGGGCCGCTGCGGCCCGCCGCCGCGAAGCACAGCGGGACGACCACGGCGATGCCGAGACCGAGCAGCGCGAAGCCGATCATCGTCAGCGCGGGGTTCTCCGCGAGGACGATCAGCAGCCCGCCGAACACGGACAGCACCCCGCCCGCGCGGACCGTGCGCACCGAACCGAAGCGGTTCACCACCCCGTCGCCGACCAGCCGGGCGACCGCCATCGTCAGCATGAAGCCGGTGGTGGAGGCCGCCGCGAGCCCGGCCGACGTACCCAACTGGTCCTTCAGGAACACCGCGGACCAGTCCAGGCTCG